>CAVSPQ010000001.1:0-115056 GCA_963730045.1 uncultured Actinomycetota bacterium
ATCGGCATCCTGCTGCTCCTGGGCGTCGTGATCGGCGCCGGCGACGGCGAGGCCCTCGGCAGCTTCGGCGCCCTGGCGACCAACCCGATCATCATCATCGCCGCGCTCGTCGCCCGCGAGGTCTCCATCTGGATCGGCTTGGCGATCTCGGCCCGCGGTCGCCGGGTGAAGGCACGCAACCACGAGATCGTCGACGAGTGGGAACGCGAGCACGCCGACACCCGCGCGCAGTATGAGCGAGCGACCACGACCTGAGCGGCTCGTCGCCCTCTTCGTCACTGTCTTCTGGGCGGCAGTCGTCTTCGCCGTGTACGGCCTGCTCGCCGTGCTGCTCGACCGCGACCCCGTCCCGGCCGACGTCGGTCCGTACTACGCGATCATCGCGTTCGTCATCGCGGGCTTCGTGCTCTGGATGCTGCTGAGCGGCACATCGCGCAGCAGGCATCCGGTGTTCGGTGCGGTCGGTGCCGCGGCAGGCGTGTACTTCGCGTTCCTGGCCGTCGCGGCCATCGGGTGGGGCCTGCCGCTCGTCTCGGAGCAGGCGCTGAGTCCGTTCGTCCTCGCGGCCACCCTGCTCGCGGCGGGAGCCGTCGTCGCGACCTGGGCCGCCATCCGGTCGCTGCGCTGGCGGCGCGTGCGCCCGCGGCGCTGAGTCGCCGACCGTGCACGTTCGCGACGACTGACCATGGTGCAACGTGCACGATCGGGCACGAACGTGCTCGCTCGGCGGTGGGCCGGGGCACGTCCCCCGCGTGAGGGTGGCGTTCGCCGTATACCCCCTATTGCGGGACTACGCGGGCCTTAACCCGCGGGTTACTGTGAGCAAAGTGCTGGGGGGCACATCGGTCACCGTGCCGTTTCTCATCGTGCGCCCCTGCGCGACCGTGCTCATGAATACCGTGCTCATGAATTGGAGGAGATCTTCGTGACGTCGCTCGCCGAGATCCTGATCCTGCGCGGAGCCGTGCCCATCGAGGCACTCGACCGGATGACCGGCGATCCCTCTCGCGACGAGCAGTGGATCAACGAGCTCATCGAGAACGAGCAGGTCAGCCCCGGTCAGGTCGCCCAGGCGCGAGCGGTCTACGCGAAGCTCCCGTACATCGAGCTGCTCGAGTACCCGGTCGACATCAACGCCGTCGCACTCGTCCCGGCCGCCATGTGCCGCCGCCACGAGGTGCTTCCCGTCTACATGCTCGGCGACCAGCTGACGCTCGCGATGGTCGACCCGAACAACGTCTTCGCGCTCGATGATGTGCGTGCCACGACCGGCCTGCGCGTCTCGGTCGTCGTCGCAGAGAAGTCCGACCTCGCCGCGGCCATCGACAGGTACCACCGCGCCGACGGCGAGATGTCCAGCCTCACCCAGGTCTTCGAGGAGGAGACCGAGACCACTGGCACCGATCTCGCACCCTACGGTGGCGCCGCAGATCCCGAGGACGACGCCCCGATCGTTCGCTTCGTGAACCTGCTGATCTCGCAGGCGATCCAGGATGCCGCGTCCGACATCCACATCGAGCCCGGTGAGCGGCAGCTTGCGGTGCGATACCGCATCGACGGCGTGCTGCACGAGATGCAGAACGCACCCAAGAGCATCCAGAACGGCGTCATCTCGCGCCTCAAGATCATGGCCGAGATCGACATCGCCGAGCGCCGCCGCCCGCAGGACGGCCGCATGTCGGTCGTGCACGGCGGCAAGCGCATCGATCTGCGCGTGGCGACGCTTCCGACGGTGCACGGCGAGAAGGTCGTCATGCGTATCCTCGACAGCTCCGCCACGACGCGGTCGATCGAAGACCTGCACATGCTCGAGCGCAACCTGCAGGTCTACTCGCACTCGTACGGCAAGCCGCACGGCATGATCCTCGTCACCGGCCCCACGGGTTCCGGAAAGTCGACGACCCTCTACACGACGCTGCACGCCGTCGCGAAGCCCGAGATCAACGTCATCACCGTCGAAGACCCGGTCGAATACCGCATGGCCGGCATCAACCAGGTGCAGGTCAACCCGAAGGCGGGCCTCACGTTCGCCAGCGCGCTGCGCAGCATCCTGCGGTCCGACCCGGATGTGGTGCTGCTCGGTGAGATCCGCGACCGCGAGACCGCGCAGATCGCCATCGAGGCGTCGCTGACCGGCCACCTCGTGCTCTCGACCCTCCACACCAACGACGCCCCGAGCGCCGTCACCCGACTCACCGAGATGGGCATCGAGCCGTTCCTCGTGGGATCCGCTCTCGAGTCCGTCGTCGCCCAGCGCCTCGCGCGCCGCCTCTGCGACCGCTGCCGCGAGCCGTACGAGGTCGATCCGGCGCAGCTCGCGAAACTCGCTTTCCCTGTCGAGACCTTCGGCTCGGTGCTTCACCGGCCCGTCGGTTGCACCAACTGCAGCGGCACCGGCTATCGCGGGCGCATCGCGCTCCACGAGGTCATGGCCGTCTCTGAGGAGATCGAACGACTCGCCGTCGCTCACGCATCCAGTGCCGAGATCGGCCGCGTCGCGATCGCCGAGGGAATGCTCACGCTCCGCCAGGACGGCTGGGCGAAGGTCGGTATGGGGCTGACCTCGATCGAGGAAGTCTTGCGCGTCGTCGCATAAGGGGGACATTCAACATGAGTGACGAAAAGCAGAAGCCGGCCTGGGAGATCCCAGTGGTCGACGAACCCGCGTCCTTCGCGCCGTACACACCTCCGGCCGCGCCTACCGCGTCCGCGATGCCTGCCCCTGCTCCGTTCGACGCGGCCGAATCCCTCGCGGCCGCGCCGTCGGCGCCCGTGCCGCCGCCCGTCATCGCTCCGCCTGTCGCCGACCCGGCACCCGCGTTCGCGCCGCCTGTCGCCGCGCCGCTGCCTCCTCTGCCGCCTGCCGGCCAGCCGTTCGCCGCGGTGGCCCCGGTGGCCGCGACGGCCCCAAGCGCGACGCCCGGGCTCATGTCACCGGAGGACCTGATGGCGATGCCGATCCCGGGGGCTCCGGTCCCCACGGCCGCTCCGGTTGCGCCCGCGAGCCTCGCGTCGTTGCCCGCCCCCGAGGCGCCGTCACCCGGCCCCGTGCCGGTGGCGCCTGTCGACGCTGCTCCGCCGGCTCCGCCGGCCGGCTCGATGCCGCCTGCCCCGGCAGCCCCTCCGCTCGCAGCCCCGCTGCTCGCGGCCGCCCCGGCACCCGACCTCGCCGGACCTCCGGCTCCCGGCTCACCCGCGGCAGGTCCGACCGGCCCCGCCGCCATGGGCGCTGTCCCGTCGTCCGGCGAGCTCATGCGCGCCGAGGCGGCGATCGCGAACGGCGACGTCATCGCCGCGCTCGAGCAGGTGCTGTTCCACGGCGCATCCGACCTGCACGTCACGGCGAACTCGATGCCGATGCTGCGCATCGACGGCCGGCTGCGCCCGGTCACGGGGTCCAGCATCTGGAGCGCCGGAGGAGGTCGTCGACGCCGTCCGCGGCCTGATGAGCGAGGAGCAGCAGGAGACCTTCGACAAGGTCCACGAGCTCGACTTCGCCTACGCGTTGCCCGGCGGCACCCGATTCCGCGTCAACTGCTACCAGCAGCGCGGTGCGACAGGCGCTGCCTTCCGAATCATCTCCACCAGCATCCGGTCGCTCGAAGAGCTGGGTGTTCCGGATGTGGTGGCCCAGTTCGCCACCCTGCCCCGCGGCCTCGTGCTCGTGACGGGTCCGACCGGCTCCGGCAAGTCGACCACCCTCGCCGCGCTCATCGACCTGGTGAACCGCACGCGGTACGACCACATCGTGACCGTCGAGGATCCGATCGAGTACGTCCACGCGAACAAGCGCTCACTGGTGAACCAGCGCGAGGTCGGCAACGATACGCACAGCTTCACGGCCGCGCTCAAGCACGTGCTGCGGCAGGACCCCGACGTCATCCTCATCGGCGAGATGCGCGACCTGGAGACCATCTCCGTCGCGCTGACCGCCGCTGAGACCGGCCACCTGGTGTTCGCGACCCTGCACACGCAGGATGCCGCGCAGACCATCGACCGCATCATCGACGTCTACCCGTCGCACCAGCAGGACCAGATCCGCACACAGCTCGCGGCCACCCTGCAGGGTGTCGTGTCGCAGACCCTGGTGCCGCGCGCATCCGGGACCGGGCGCGTGATCGCGACCGAGGTTCTTCTCACGACGCCTGCCATCGCCAACCTCATCCGCGAGGGCAAGGCGCACCAGATCACCTCGAGCATGCAGGCGGGCCGCGCCCTCGGCATGCACACGATGGATCAGCACCTGGCCGACCTCGTCAACGAGGGAGAGATCACCCGCGACGCCGCCTTCGAGAAGGCGCACGATCCTGATTCGCTCGACCGTCTCATCCGCCGCGAGGACATGAGCCAGTCGGATCTGACCCTCAATCCCAACGAATTCTCGATGCCCGAACCACTGAGGAAGCACTGACATGTCGATCGCCGTCAAGAGCTACGCGTACACGAGCCGCAACGACTCGGGCAAGATCATCAAGGGGAAGCTCGAGGCGCCCAGCGAGGCAGCGGCCCTGACAAAGATCCGCGGCCTCGGCCTGCAGCCTGTGACCGTCTCGGAGTCGAGCGCCGGCACCGGCCTCCAGACCGAGATCAAGATCCCAGGCTTCGAGAAGAGCGTCGACCTCAAGGCGCTCGCCATCATGTCGCGTCAGATGGCGACCATGATCAGTGCGGGCCTGTCTCTGCTGCGGGCCCTCTCGATCCTCTCCGCACAGACCGACAACAAGAAGCTCGCCGGTATCCTGCAGCAGGTCACTGTCGATGTCGAGAACGGCGGGTCGCTGAGCGATGCGTTCGCGAAACACCCCGTCGACTTCCCGCCCTTGATGATCAACATGATCCGCGCGGGTGAGACCGGCGGCTTCCTGGAGGGCGCTCTCGAGTCGCTGGCAGAGAATTACGAGAAGGAGTCGAAGCTCCGCTCGGCGATCAAGTCCGCCATGGCCTACCCGGTCATGGTGCTGGTCATGTCGTTCGCTGCCGTGATCCTGATGCTCCTTTTCATCGTCCCGGTGTTCCGCGACATGTTCGAGGGCATGGGCAGCTCGCTGCCGATCCCGACGCAGATGCTCGTCACGATCTCCGAGAACATGTGGTGGATCACGCCGCTGCTGGTGGCCGCGCTCATCGGCGGGTCGCTTTGGTGGAGGGCGAAGAAGAACACCGACGGTCTGCGGCGGGTCATCGACCCGCTCAAGCTCAAGATGCCGGTGTTCGGCCAGCTGGTGCGCAAGATCGCCATCGCGCGCTTCACACGCAACTTCGCCAACATGATCGCCGGCGGCGTCCCGATCCTGACCTCGCTGAGCGTGGTGGGCGAGACCTCCGGCAATTGGGTCATCGCGCAGGCCACGCAGCGTATCGCCGAGTCGGTCCGCACCGGTCAGTCGATCACCAGGCCGCTGTCGGAGGAGCCGGTGTTCCCGCCGATGGTCGTGCAGATGATGGCGGTCGGTGAGGACTCGGGTTCGCTCGACACCATGCTGATGAAGATCGCCGACTTCTACGACGATGAGGTGGAGCGCTCCACGGCGGCCCTGACGTCCCTCATCGAGCCTCTTCTCATCGCCTTCCTCGGCGTCGTCGTGGGTGGCATGATCGTCGCCCTCTACCTTCCGATCTTCAACATCGCCACGGCGGTCAAATAGCCGGCGGCGCCATACGCCCGAGAGAGCGGACCCGGCACGGGGGACCGCTCTTTCGGTGCGTCAGCGCCCTGCCGGGGCGAGGGTCGTCTCCCCGCGAAATGGGGCCACGATCAGGGGAAAAACCCCCCATGCGGGGTATTCTGCGCGACTCACGACGACCCTAGGTTCAGGGTGTCGGGTCGACGGCCTTTGGGGGGCGGCGTCCGATTCCACTCAATCACTTAACGAACGGAAACCATCATGACCCGCATCAAGTCGGCGCTCGAGCGTCGTTTGGCCGAGGGCAAGCGCGAAGAGGGCTTCTCCCTCATCGAGCTCCTCGTCGTCGTCATCATCATCGGCATCCTTGCCGCGATCGCGATCCCGATCTACATCGGTGTCCAGGAGAACGCCAAGGACTCGGCCGTCAAGACCGACCTCACCAACGCCAAGCTGGCTGTTGTCGCCTTCTACACGCAGAACCCGACCGGCACCCCGGTGCTGGCGAACCTGACCAACGAGGGCTACACGAAGTCGCCGAACACGACGTCGATCGCCTTCTCCGGCACGCCGACCTCGAGCTCGTTCTGCATCGCCGCGGTGGGAATCACCACGCACAACTTCTCCATCAGCTCCAACGGTGGAGTCGTCAACAACGCGACCTGCGCCTCGTCCTAAGCAACACCACGGGGTGGGGGTTCCGTCACACGGAACCCCCATTCCCGTTCTCATCTCCCCGGTCTCATCCCCAGTCGGACCTGCCCTGAAAGGCCTCTCATCGTGAGCACCAAGCGTCCGGTCCTCGCTGCGCTGCGGGCCCGCCTGCGCGCCGACGACGGCATCGGCCTCGTTGAGGTCATGGTCGCGCTCATGATCTTCTCGATCATCGCGATCGGCATGGCCTACTCAATGCTCTCGATCACCCGGCTCACCGGTGAATCTGTCGCCCGTGAGACCGCAGCCAACCTGGCCGCCGCCGAGATCGACTGGGTGCAGGCCCAGTCCGACGCCTTCAAGGTGTACTCCCGCACGACGGAGCAGACCATCGACGGCGTCGAGTACACGGTGAAGACCGTCCTCGGCTGGGTGTCCACCACCGGATCCAGCGGATCCTGCGGGTCGGGTGGCGGAAACCTCCAGTACAAGCGGGTCAACGTCGAGGTCACCTGGGAAGGCCAGTACCTGTCCCGTCCCGTCCGCGCCGACTCCGCGCTCGCGCCCGACGCTCGCATCAATGACCCGAGCACCGGCACGATCCTGGTGGCAGTCACCGGCGAGGACGGCACCGGCCGTTCGGGCGTGACCGTGACCGCCACCCCCGTCATCGACGGCGAGGCCCTCGGGGACCCGATCGAGGCGACGGACATCGACGGCTGCGCCTTCGCGCTCAAGGTCGTCCCCGGCACCTACAAGGTGACGGTCAGCAAGACCGGGTACCTGAGCAAGGTCGACCAGCAGTCGGCGACGCCGTTCAAGGACGATCTGCAGGTGGTCGCCGGAGCGACTGCGACCGCGGCCTTCACGTACGACGCGGCGAGCTCCTTCACGCTCGACTACGCCGCAAACTCGACCGCAACGGCCACGATCCCGACAAACCTCGATGTGGTGATGACGGGCGGGCTGGCCGACATCATCAAGACGGTGCCCGGCAGCCCGCAGAAGCTCTACCCGATGGTCGCCGGCTACCAGGCCATCGCCGGAGTGCCGACCGACTGCAAAAATGTCGATCCGGCGAACTGGACGGCGGCAGGGGGCTATCTGGCCGGCACCCGCGCTGACCCGGTGGGCACGCTCCCGGGCGATTCCGGACTCCTGCCGATCCCGATGGGCGTCCTGCAGGTCAAGGTGCCGGACGACAACAACAAGCGCTGGATCACTGCGGTGCAGCAGACGACAAGCGGTTCTGGGGACCCCGGATGTGTGACGACGAAGGTCTACACGTTCCCGCGGTTCACCAAGAACACCACTCAGACGATCGCGCTGCCGTTCGGATCCTGGAAGCTCTACACGGGCAACTCCTCGGGAGCTCAGACCAACCAGATCGTGGGCGCCACCAACATCGTGGTGACCGGCTCGGTCGTCACCCAGACGGCGACGGGGCTGCTCACAGACGTGATCGGCATGAGCGCACTCAACCCCTCCACGAACGTCGTCATCCTCGACCCGCGGACGGCCTCGTGATGCGCGCTTTCCGCGCCGGGATCCGGCGGCTTCGCGTCGACCAGTCCGGCCTGTCGTTGGCCGAGCTGCTCGTCGCCGCGCTGCTGACCTCGGTGATGCTGATCATGGTCGGCAACTTCTTCATCCAGACGGCCAAGCTCACGACCGCCGGCACGCAGACGCGCAACTCCAACGGCGCGGCCGCCAACATCGCGAACGAAGTCACCGCGGTGCTGCGCGTCGCGACCACCCTGGCCAAGTCGGGCTCCGAGATCCCCTACCCCGCGATCGTCTCGGGGACGCGGAGCACGCTGACGATCTACTCGTACTCGCTGAACTCGTACTCGAGCACGTCGGCCAGCGACCCCGCACCTGTGATGGTGACATTCACCCTCAGCTCCGGCACGGTCAGCGAGACACGTTGCACGCTCGTCAAGTCGGCCGGATTCTGGAACCCGTCCACCTGCAGTGCGACGTCGACCCGCGTCCTCGGGAGCGGCGTGGTCGCGGCGACGGGTGTCGCGGATCAGCTCTTCACGTACCGCGACGGCTCGGGGAACCCGATCCTCATCGGGACCGGTGGCCTCCTGCCGGCGCAGCTCGACGATGTGTCCTCGATCATCGTCACGGTCAAAGTGCAGGCGGACGTGACCTCCAAGACGCCGCCCGTGATCCTCAGCAACACGGTCGTCCTCCGCAACCTCGGATTGGAAGCATCCCCATGACCTCCCTCCTCCGTCTCGCGCGTCGGTTGCGCTCCGATGAGCGCGGTATCGCCATGCCCATGGTCATCGGCCTCGGACTGGTCATGCTCGCTCTGGTGTCGGGCGCCATGTCGGCGACGATGAGCAATGTCAAGAAGTCGGATACCGATGAGGACTGGAACGGAGCGCTCGCCGCCGCGTACGCAGGCATCGAGGAGTACCAGAGCCGTCTCGCCAACGACTCGACCTACCAGAAGTACGGAGATCCCTCCGCCCCGTTCACGACCGGCAGCGGCAGCACCGTCTCTCTTCCCATCGGCGCGAACGCCAACCCCGCCTTCGGCATCGGCGCCGGAGGGACCTGGGCGCTGGTGAACGGCGGCACGACGCCGGCCGGAGACGACGTCATCACGGGCGCGAGTTTCCGATACGAGGTCGACAACAGCGACTACCAGGACAAGGGCGTGCTCCACCTCCGCGCGACCGGCCGGGTTGGCAACGCGACCCGGAGCATCATCGCCGACCTCAAGCAGACCGGCTTCATCGACTACCTCTACTTCACGAACTACGAGACGCTCGACCCGGCGTACGCCGGCATCACCGCGGTGGATTCCGCGGGCAAGAGCGTCTGCGAGCGGTACGCCTACGGGTCGCCCGCCCGGAGCTCGTCCACCTGCTCCGAGATCCAGTTCGGCAAGAACGACGTCTTCTCCGGCCCGGTGCGCAGCAACGACCGCATGGTCATCTGCCAGTCCAAGTTCGAGAAGGCCGTGCTGTCGTCGAGCACCACCAACCCGATCTTCAAGACCGCGAGCGGCTGCACGGCACCCGTTTTCGAAGCGGGCACGGCGCAGTACTCCGCTCCGATCGACATGCCGCCGACCAATACCGAGCTGAAGCGCGAGACGCGCAGCGACCTGCCTGGCGACGTGCCTCGCCCCGGATGCCTGTACACCGGTCCCACCACGATCTCGTTCGAGATCATCAGCGGAGCGCCGAAGATGCGAGTGCTCTCGCCGTGGACCAAGAAGACGAACGTCACTGCCGCCAACACGGGCACGGCGCCTGCGATTTGCGGTGCGCCCGGCAACGTCACCAACGGACTGGGCAGCCCCACGGGGGCGGTCATCGACGTGCTCGAGCGCAACCTGGTCTACGTCCAGGCCGTGCCCGCTGCAGCAGGAGCGGACCCGAACTCGCCGGCCTCAGGCTTCACGCCGCCGAACTTCACCTGCACCAGCGCGAGCGGCTCTGGCAGCAGCCAGATCCCGGCCGGCTGGCGGTACATGAGCGGCACGACCGTCATCGAGAAGTTCCCCGCCACGATCGGCGGGAACAACGAGGTCACCCCGTCGGGCGGCGGTTCGGCGGGACTCACGCACTACGGGTGCAAGGCGGGCGACCTGTACGTCGACGGCAAGCTCGGCGGCCAGATCACTCTCGCGGCGGACAACTACATCTACGTGACGGGCGACCTGACCTACCGCGACACCGCCGTCGACATCCTCGGCCTCGTCGGCCAGAATGCCGTGTTCGCGTGGAACCCCGTGCGCTACTCGGGCTCAAGCTACTCCGCGCTCCTGGCGGACGCCGACCGTGAGATCGACGCCGCGATCCTGTCGGTGGGTCACACCTTCCAGGTGCAGAACTACGAGCGCGTCGATCGCGGGACGCTCACGATCTTCGGGGCCATCGCGCAGAAGTTCCGCGGAACAGTCGGCACGGCGGCAGGCATGGGCTACACCAAGGCGTACGAGTACGACTCGCGCTACCGCTTCACCGCGCCGCCGAAGTTCCTCACCCCGACCTCGACGACCTACGGGGTCACCCAGTACGCGAGCGTGCCCGCCGCTTTCAATCCGGACGGGTCGACGGTCGTGCCATGAACGCCGGACTCGTGATGCTGCTCGTGTTCGCCGGCCTCCTGGGGCTCGCGATCGGATCCTTCCTGAACGTGGTCGTGTACCGCGTCCCGGCGGGCCGCTCGCTGACCCCGGATTCGGCGTGCCCGAAATGCGGCACCGCGATCCGCAAGCGCGACAACATCCCAGTCGTCTCGTGGCTGATGCTCCGCGGAAAGTGCCGGGGCTGCTCGCAGCCCATCTCGGCGCGCTACCCGCTCGTCGAGGCCGGCACCGCGGCCGCATTCGTGCTGGTGACGGCCCGCTTCGGGTCCGCTGTGCTCGAGGCGCGTACCGCACAGGATGCTGCGGCCGGTGCGATCGAACTGGTCGCATTCCTGACGCTGACGGCGGTGTCGATCGCCCTCGCCCTCATCGACCTCGACACCAAGCGGCTTCCGAACGTGATCGTCGTCCCGTCGCTGCTGGCCGGAGTCGTACTCCTCGGCGGGGCCGCCCTGGTGCGCGGTGATCTGACGGCTCTCGCGGGGGCGCTGCTCGGCGGCGCGGGCCTCTTCGCCCTGTACCTCGTGCTCGCGCTCGTCTCGCGCGGCGGCATGGGCATGGGCGACGTGAAGCTCGCAGCCGTGCTCGGTCTGTACCTCGGGTTCCTCGGCTGGGGCAATCTGCTCGTCGGCGCCTTCGCCGCATTCGTCTTCGGCGGGGTCTTCGGCCTCGCCCTCATGCTGATCCGGCGAGCGGGGCGCAAGAGCGCCATCCCGTTCGGCCCGTGGATGATTCTGGGCGCCTGGCTGGGCGTCTTCGCCGGCGGGTTCCTCGCCGACGCATACTTCGGCGCGGTGGGCGTCGTTTAGGTAAGGAGAAATGTCATGACTCGAGTGGTGGGACTCGACATCGGCGACGGCGTATTGCGCGCGGCCGAGGTTAAGGACCCCGCGCGTTCCCGGCCGACCGTGGTGAAATACCACGAAGTGCCGATTCCGCACGGGGCCGTCAGCAAGGGTGAGGTGATCGACCGCGAGGCGGTCGTCGCCGGGATCCGACAGCTGTGGACGCAGGGGAAGTTCCATACCAAGGACGTCGTCCTCGGCATGGGCAATCACCGCATCCTGGCGCGTGACCATGTCGTGCGCGCACAGCCGATCGACCGCATCCGCGAGCAACTGCCCTTCCAGGTGCAGGATCTGCTGCCGGTACCGGTCAACGACGCGCTGCTCGACTTCTACCCGGTCTCGACCGAGCAGACCGAGCAGGGCCCGATGGTCCACGGCCTGCTGGTCGCAGCGATCCGCGACGCCGTGCTCGGCAACGTCGAGGCCGCTGAGGCCGCCGGCCTGCATGTCGCTGAGGTCGACCTCATCCCGTTCGCGCTCACCCGGCTCCTGCTGGGCTCGCAGTCGGGCATGACGGCGCTCGTCGACATCGGCGCGTCGACGACCTACGTCGTCCTCGCCGCCAACGGGGTTCCGCATTTCATGCGCGTCATCCCGTCGGGCGGGCGCGACATCACGGATGCCATCGTCGCGGCGCATGATGTGCCATTCGGCGAGGCGGAGCGCATCAAGCGCGCCATCGGCATCCAGACCCGTCCGCTCACCCCGGAGGCGCAGCCCCTGGCGGCGACCATCGGTTCGGCGACCCACGAGCTGCTCATGAGCGTGCGCAACACGATCAGCTACTTCGTGACGGCTCGGCCGAACACGCCGGTCCAACGCGTGGTGCTGAGCGGAGGCGGCGGCGATATGCCCGGCATCCGCGAGGCCTTCGCCGAGCTGACCCGCCTTCCCGTCAACACTGCCGATCCGGGAGCCCGGGTCACGATCGCCAAGGCACATCGCGGCGACCCGTGGCCTGAGTCGCTCTCCGTGGCAGTCGGCCTCGCCGTTGGGAGTACAGCATGACCGTCGACATCCCCACGAGGGCGCCCGAGCAGGCGCCGCAGGATGACCGCCGCACGCGTCGCGGACCCGCTCCGAGGGTCGGCCGTAGTCGGACCTTCAGCAGCGCGCCCCTCGTCGTCGGCGGGCAGCCTCGAGCCAACCTGCTCCCGCCGGAGATCATCCTCAAGCGCAAGCAGCTCAAGACCCGTCGCGCCCTGCGCGTCGGCGTCGTCCTGGTCGCCATCGGCACCGCCGCAGCCTGCGCCGCCACGTTCGGCGTCGCCTCGGTCGCTCAGGTGCAGTACTCCGCCGCGGTGGACACGCAGACCCGTCTGGTGACAGAGCAGGGCCAGTACCAAGACGTGCGCGACGTGCAGGACACCATCGCCACGATCACGGCGGGGCAGCTCGTCGGCTCGTCGACGGAGATCGCCTGGCAGGACTATCTGACGCGACTGCAGGGAACGCTCCCGGCAGGCGTGCTGCTCAAGAACGTCTCGATCCAGTCGGGCACGCCGATGGCGGCGTTCGGCCAGTCGGACGGGCCTCTTCAGGGCGCCCGCGTCGCGGCCGTGACCTTCACCGCGACGAGTGCCACCCTGCCGACCATCCCGGACTGGCTGCGCTCCATGGCGGAGCTGCCGGGGTTCGTCGACGCCACTCCGGGGTCGGTGCAGCAGGAGAACGGGATCTACACGGCCGAGGTGCTGATGCACATCAATGCCGAGGCGTTCTCGATGCGGTTCGACCCGGAGCACATCGCCGAAGTCGAAGCCGAGAAGGCGGCTCAGGCCGCTCACGCTTCTGCATTGCCCAAGTCAATGGTTGCGGCTCCCGAGACGAGCGCCGGCGGCGCCGCCGACGGGTCCGCCGAGACCGAAGGGGAGGACTGACATGCAGCAGCACCGGATCCTCAGCCTCTTGTCCATCCTCGTGATGATCATCATCCCGGTCATCGGGTGGTTCCTGATCGCGCAGCCGCAGCTCGACGCTGCAGCACTTGCCGACCAGAACCGCACGGAAACCGAGACGCAGATCGCGGTCAGCTCGGCGATCGTCCAGAAGCTCAAGGAGGACAGCGCCAAGCTGCCTGAGCTGAACGACGACCTCAACACGCTGCGGACCTCGATTCCGGCCGAGGTCGACAGCGATGGATACATCGATGGCCTCGACGCGCTGGCCCAGGTGAGCGGTGTCGTCATCACGGGATTGACGGTCGATCAGCCACTGGTCTACACGCCCGCAGTCCCACCGGTCGACCCGAACGCTCCCGTTGCGGATGCTGAAGCGGAGCCGGACGGCGACGCCGAAGGCACGGCCGAGGACGCGCCTGTCGCGCCCGCAGTGGACCCGTCGATCGTCACCAGCCCGCTGATCAACTCCGCGAACTTCGTGGCCATCCCGGTGACCATCGAACTCAGTGGAGAGTGGGCGCCCGTCTTGGAGTTCGTCGACGGGCTCCAGACCAGCCCTCGGCTGTTCCTCGTCACCGATCTCGCGACCGAGGCGGTCGAGGGGAGTCGACACTCTGCTGACGGCTCAGATCGGCGGCTACATCTACGTCATCCCGACCGGGGTCGAGGGCAAGCCGCGGCCGATCAGCACGGTGGTGAAGCAGCTCGACGGCTGCCGCACCGCCTGTCGTCGAGACCGACGGCGAGGCCAGACCCCGACCCGACGGAGACCCCGGCGCCCTAGGGCGACCGTGCACGACTCTCCGCCCCGGCGCAGCCCACCGCGCGCCGGGGCGGAGTCCTGTCCCGGCCCGACGCGAGAACGCCCCATTCGTGTACACTCGACCGGGTGTGTGCTCGATCGCACACTCATTCCCCTGCCTGAATCGACTTCGGTCTTTCGCGCGCGGACTGTGTCTCATGACACGAAGGGCCACTCGGCCCCCACGGCATATCCACTCGAAGTCCCGGACTGAATCCAGGCCGGGGAGCGGATTGCGATGGAAGACCATCAATCCACTGTCACCGTGCAGTGAAAAACAAGGAAGCAAGACACTTTGCCTACAATCCAGCAGCTGGTCCGCAAGGGCCGCACGCCGAAGGTCGTCAAGACCAAGGCGCCCGCCCTGAAGGCCAACCCGCAGCAGCGCGGCGTCTGCACCCGCGTCTACACGACCACCCCGAAGAAGCCGAACTCGGCTCTCCGCAAGGTCGCCCGCGTCAAGCTCAGCAACGGCACCGAGGTCACCGCCTACATCCCCGGCGAGGGCCACAACCTGCAGGAGCACTCGATGGTGCTCGTGCGCGGCGGCCGTGTGAAGGACCTCCCCGGCGTGCGCTACAAGATCGTGCGCGGCGCCCTCGACACCCAGGCGGTCAAGAACCGCAAGCAGGCTCGCAGCCGCTACGGCGCGAAGACGGACAAGAAGTAATGCCTCGTAAAGGACCCGCTCCCAAGCGCCCCGTCGTCGCCGATCCGGTGTACGCAGCGCCCATCGTGAGCCAGCTCGTCAACAAGATCCTCGTCGACGGCAAGAAGGGCCTCGCCGAGCGCATCGTCTACGGCGCGCTCGAAGGCGTCGCCACCAAGTCCGGTCACGGATGCCGTGCAGGTTCTCAAGAAGGCGCTCGACAACGTGCGCCCGACCCTCGAGGTCAAGAGCCGCCGCGTCGGTGGCTCGACCTACCAGGTCCCGGTCGAGGTCAAGCCGCACCGCGCGAACACGCTCGCGCTGCGCTGGCTGACCAGCTACGCCAAGTCGCGTCGCGAGAAGACCATGACCGAGCGTCTGACCAACGAGATCCTCGACGCCTCGAACGGCCTGGGTGCCGCGGTCAAGCGCCGCGAAGACACCCACAAGATGGCCGAGTCGAACAAGGCCTTCGCGCACTACCGCTGGTAAGCAGCTTCGCGTCGAGCGGGGCCGTCGAGACCGGCCCCGTTCGACGCAGCCCGCTACTCATCCCGAAAGTAAGGAACACCCCGTGGCACAGGACGTGCTCACCGACCTCACGAAGGTCCGCAACTTCGGCATCATGGCGCACATCGATGCCGGCAAGACCACGACGACCGAGCGCATCCTGTTCTACACGGGCATCACCCACAAGATCGGCGAGGTGCACGACGGCGCCGCCGACGATGGACTGGATGGCGCAGGAGCAGGAGCGCGGCATCACGATCACGTCGGCCGCGACGACCTGCTTCTGGAACAACACCCAGCTGAACATCATCGACACCCCCGGGCACGTCGACTTCACGGTCGAGGTGGAGCGCAACCTCCGCGTGCTCGACGGCGCGGTCGCGGTGTTCGACGGCAAGGAGGGCGTCGAGCCCCAGTCCGAGACGGTGTGGCGTCAGGCCGACAAGTACGACGTGCCGCGCATCTGCTTCGTCAACAAGATGGACAAGCTCGGCGCCGACTTCTACTTCACGGTCGAGACGATCATCAAGCGCCTCGGCGCCAAGCCGCTGGTCATGCAGCTGCCGATCGGTTCCGAGAGCGCCTTCGAGGGCGTCGTCGACCTGGTCGAGATGCACGCCAAGACCTGGCGCGGCGACTCCAAGGGTGACGTCGAGCTGGGCGCCAAGTACGCGATCGAAGAGATCCCGGCCGACCTGGTCGAGAAGGCGAACGAGTACCGTCACGCCCTGATCGAGACCGTCGCCGAGACCGACGACGCGCTGCTGCGAGCGCTACCTCGACGGCGACATCGACTTCTCGGTCGCCGAGATCAAGGCCGCCATCCGCAAGCTGACGATCGCCAGCGAGATCTACCCGGTGTTCTGCGGCTCCGCGTTCAAGAACCGCGGCGTGCAGCCGATGCTCGACGCGGTCGTCGACTACCTGCCCGTCGCCGCTCGACATGCCGGCGATCGAGGGCCACGACGTGCGCGACGAAGAGAAGATCATCGAGCGGCACGCCGACTCGACCGAGCCGTTCTCGGCGCTCGCGTTCAAGATCATGACGCACCCGTTCTTCGGTCGTCTCACCTACATCCGCGTCTACTCGGGCAAGCTCGAGTCCGGCGGCCAGGTCATCAACTCGACCAAGGGCAAGAAGGAGCGCATCGGCAAGATCTTCCAGATGCACGCCAACAAGGAGAACCCGGTCGACTCGGTCACCGCCGGCCACATCTACGCGGTCATCGGCCTGAAGGACACCACCACCGGTGACACCCTGTCCGACGCGAACAACCAGGTCGTCCTCGAGTCGATGACGTTCCCGGCCCCGGTCATCGAGGTCGCGATCGAGCCGAAGACGAAGGCCGACCAGGAGAAGCTGGGCACCGCGATCCAGAAGCTCGCCGAAGAGGACCCGACGTTCCGCACCGAGCAGAACCCGGAGACCGGCCAGACCATCATCAAGGGCATGGGCGAGCTGCACCTCGACATCCTGGTCGACCGCATGAAGCGCGAGTTCAACGTCGAGGCCAACGTCGGCAAGCCCCAGGTCGCCTACCGCGAGACGATCCGCCGCGCCGTCGAGAAGTACGACTACACCCACAAGAAGCAGACCGGTGGATCGGGTCAGTTCGCGAAGGTGCAGATCACGATCGAGCCGCTCGAGGTCACCCCCGAGACGACCTACGAGTTCGTGAACGCGGTCACCGGTGGTCGCGTGCCGCGCGAGTACATCGGCTCGGTCGACCACGGCATCCAGGATGCGATGCAGGTCGGCGTGCTCGCCGGCTACCCGACGGTGGGCGTCAAGGCGACCCTCGTCGACGGCGCAGCGCACGACGTCGACTCGTCGGAGATGGCGTTCAAGATCGCCGGCTCGATGGCCTACAAGGAGGCCGCACGTCGTGCCGACCCCGTTCTGCTCGAGCCGCTGATGGCGGTCGAGGTGCGTACGCCCGAGGAGTACATGGGCGACGTCATCGGCGACCTGAACTCGCGTCGCGGTCAGATCCAGTCGATGGACGATGCGACCGGCGTCAAGGTCGTCACCGCCAAGGTCCCGCTGTCGGAGATGTTCGGGTACGTCGGAGACCTCCGGTCGAAGACCTCCGGACGCGCCGTGTACTCGATGACGTTCGACAGCTACTCGGAGGTTCCCAAGGCAGTCGCCGAGGAGATCGTCCAGAAGAGCAAGGGCGACTAGCCTCGCTCGCCGGTCGAGTAGCGGCGTCAGCCGCGTGTCGAGACCACAACCCCGTAAAGTAATCAAGGCAAAATTCAAGTCCTGAGGAGGACCAAAGTGGCTAAGGCCAAGTTCGAGCGGACCAAGCCGCACGTCAACATCGGAACGATCGGTCACGTCGACCACGGCAAGACCACGCTCACCGCGGCGATCTCGAAGGTGCTCGCCGACAAGTACCCGTCGGCGGTCAACGTCCTGCGCGACTTCGCGTCGATCGACTCCGCTCCCGAGGAGCGTCAGCGCGGCATCACGATCAACATCTCGCACGTCGAGTACGAGACGCCGAAGCGCCACTACGCGCACGTCGACGCCCCCGGCCACGCCGACTACATCAAGAACATGATCACCGGTGCCGCCCAGATGGACGGCGCGATCCTGGTGGTCGCCGCGACCGACGGCCCGATGGCCCAGACGCGTGAGCACGTGCTGCTCGCCAAGCAGGTCGGCGTGCCGTACCTGCTGGTCGCGCTGAACAAGTCCGACATGGTCGACGACGAGGAGATCCTGGAGCTCGTCGAGCTCGAGGTCCGCGAGCTGCTTCAGCAGCCAGGGCTTCGACGGCGACAACGCTCCGGTCGTGCGCGTCTCGGCCTCAAGGCGCTCGAGGGCGACGAGAAGTGGACCCAGTCGGTTCTCGACCTCATGGAGGCCGTCGACGACAACGTGCCCGACCCGGTGCGCGACAAGGACAAGCCGTTCCTGATGCCGATCGAGGACGTCTTCACGATCACCGGTCGTGGAACCGTCGTCACGGGCCGCGCCGAGCGTGGCACCCTCGGCGATCAACTCCGAGGTCGAGATCGTCGGCATCCGCCCGACGCAGAAGACCACGGTCACGGGTATCGAGATGTTCCACAAGCAGCTCGACGAGGCCTGGGCCGGCGAGAACTGTGGTCTGCTCCTCCGCGGCACCAAGCGCGAGGATGTCGAGCGCGGCCAGGTCGTCGTCAAGCCGGGTTCGGTCACGCCGCACACCAACTTCGAGGGCACCGCGTACATCCTGTCCAAGGATGAGGGTGGGCGTCACAACCCGTTCTACGCGAACTACCGTCCGCAGTTCTACTTCCGCACCACCGACGTCACCGGCGTCATCACGCTGCCCGAGGGCACCGAGATGGTCATGCCCGGCGACACCACCGACATGACGGTTGAGCTGATCCAGCCGATCGCCATGGAGGAGGGCCTCGGCTTCGCCATCCGTGAGGGTGGCCGCACCGTCGGCGCCGGCAAGGTCACGAAGATCCTCAAGTAACCACTTCGGTGGTCGAGTAGCGGCGATAGCCGCGTCTCGAGACCAAGGGGTCGGGCCGAAAGGTCCGGCCCCTTCGTCGTACTCTGGGCCCATGTCGCGCGTCGTGCTCCGCCTCATCCTGGATGTCGTGCTGACCATCGCCTTGTCTCTGGTGTTCCTGATCCTCGGGCAGTGGTTCCTCGGGGGATCGTTCGCCGAGGCGCCTGCAGAGGGGGTGCGCGTCCTGTTCAACTTCATGGATGTCGGGCTCGCCATCTGGCTGATCCTGCTCATCATCTCGGCGGTCCGCGGACGAACTCGCGGTGGCGGGCCGGGCGCCGGTCTCACGTGGGTCTGGGCGCTGGTCGGCACGATCGTGAATCTGATCGTCGTGACCATCGTCGGCTTCATCCAGGGCGGGTGGGCGCCGTTGCTGGTCCTCTTCGCGATCGAGGCGGGCATCGCGGTGCTGATCGCGGCTGCGATCGTCGTGCCCATCGTGCACCGGCTCGTCGCGCCTGCCCCTACGATCGAAGCGTGAAGAAGCTCGGGGGAGCCATGCGTCACTGGTTCGCGCGTCGCTCGCGAGCCGTGCTGACGGTCATCATCGCGATCGTCGTTGCGCTGCTCATCTGGACGAACGTGACACCATGGCCATCGGCGATGGTGATCCGTGCGGTCTTCGCGCAGGGCAGTGCCCAGACCGTGGCCGAGCTGGAGCGCCACCTGCCCGACGCTCCGCTCGACGCGCGGCTCGATGTGCAGGCGGATGGTCTCCTGCCGTTCGATGTGTTCCGCCCGGAGGGCGAGGACGAAGCTCTGCCGACCGTGATCTGGATTCACGGCGGAGCCTGGATCTCCGGCGACAAGGCAAATGTGGCGCCATATCTGCGCATCCTCGCGGCCGAGGGTTACACGACCGTGGGGCTCGGCTACACGCCGGGCCCAGAGGCGGTGTATCCGACCGCCGTCGACCAGCTCAACGAGACGATCGGCTACCTGCTCGACCACGCGGACGAGTTCGGCATCGATCCCAGCCGGATCGTGCTTGCGGGCGACTCGGCCGGGGCGCAGCTCGCGAGCGAGCTCGCAGTCCTGGCGACCAATCCCGAGTTCGAGCTCTCAGCGGCATCGACTCGTCGCTGACGGCTGCCCAGGTGCGCGGGGTCGTCCTGAACTGCGGCGTGTACGAGCTCGACGGCATGGCGAAGCTGACGGGATCGGCGCCTGGGGCTTCAAGATCGCACTCTGGGCGTACACCGGTACGAAGGACTGGTCGCAGGCGCCGGCGGGCGCGCTGATGTCGTCGATGGAGTTCGCGACCGCGGACTTCCCCGCCACGTACATCTCCGGCGGCAACGCCGATGCCCTGACCTGGGTCCAGTCCGTGCCGATGGCCGACCGCGCTCGAGGAGCTGGGCGTCGACGTCACGCGCGTGTTCTACGCCACCGACCACGAACCGGCGCTTCCGCACGAGTACCAGTTCCACCTCGACGGCGACGACGCGCAGGACGCGCTGCGTCAGACCCTGCGCTTTCTGAACACCGTCACAGGCTGACGCGCAACCCCCGCGCGACGGCGATCTCGCCGACCTAGTCTTGACGGGTGCCCCGCCTCCGCCGTTCCGACACGAGCGGGCCCGGATTCAGGCGGGTGCGTTCCGGCCGGGGGTTCCGCTACACGACCCACGATGGCGACCCCGTCGACGACGCAACTCGTGAACGCGCCGCTGCACTCGTCATCCCGCCGGCCTGGACCGACGTCTGGATCGCTCCGCACGCCAACGGCCACATCCAGGCGACAGGCGTCGACGACGCAGGGCGGCGCCAGTACATGTACCACCCCGCGTGGCGTGAGCAGAAAGACGGTGTGAAGTACGAGCGCGCTCTCGATCTCGCGGCGACGCTCCCAGCCGCGAGGCGCGGCGTGACTGTCGACCTGCGGCGGGACGACCTGTCGCGCGAACGTGTGCTGGCGGGCGCATTCAGGATGCTGGATACGGGCAGCCTGCGCGTCGGCTCCGAGCGGTATGCGGCCGAGCACGGCAGCTTCGGGTTGTCGACGCTGCTGTGCGCCCATGCGACGGTGACGAGCGACGACCGGGTGGAGCTCAGGTTCCCGGCCAAGAGCGGGCAGGAGTGGGAGAGCGACATCGCGGACCCCGACCTCGCAGCGCTCGTGCGGCGCCTGAAGCGGCGCGGCGGGCAGCATCGCCTGCTGGCCTGGAAGGACGACCGGGGCTGGCATCCGCTCGACGCCGAGGAGATCAACGAGGATGTGCGCCGCCGGACGGGGGGCGACTTCACGGCGAAGGACTTCAGGACGCTGCACGGCACGTCGGCTGCCGCGATCTCGCTCGCTCGCACGGGCCCGCGGGACACGGTCGCGGCCCGCAAGCGCGCCATCGCCGACGCGGTGCGCGCGGCCGCAGACGAGCTCAACAACACGCCGGCCATCGCGCGTGGAAGCTATGTCGATCCGCGCCTGCTCGACGAATACGAGGGTGGCGTGACCATCGACCCGGCGCGCACCGCCTCGGTCGAGAGCGAATTGCGGGCACTGCTCGCCAGGTAGCGGTTCACAACCCTCTCGCGCAGGGCCAGAATGGGCAGGTCGGCCGGGATGGACCCGTGCCGCGGGAGGACACCATGGGACTCGACGACATCGTCGACAAGGCCAAGGACGCAGCGGGAGACGCAGCGGACAAGGTGAAGGACGTTGCCGGAGACGCGGCGGACACCGTGAAGGACAAGGCCGGCGACGTCAGGGACGCGGTCAAGGACAAGGCGGGCGACGTGCGGGATGCCGCTGACGGCGCCGTGCACAGCGAGCGCGCCGAGAAGGTCAGCGACACAGTGCTCGACGGCGTCGAGAACGCGGCGAACTTCGTGACCCGCGACAGGTTCGACGACAAGATCGGCGATATCCGCGAGGGCGTCGACGAGAAGATCGGCGACGACGAGGCCCGTGCGGCTGCCGAGAAGAAGGCGGCTGCGGAGAAGGGCGGCTCGGGGGTCTAGGACCTGGGCGGTTCGACCCGCCCGGCCAGACGCGCGGTGAGCGCGGCCGCCGATCGAGCGGTCGCGCTCCCCAGCGTCTCCCACGCGTCGCCGATCGCATCGCGGCGGAACGTCAGCCCGATCGCGGCGACCGGATAGTCGTGGCGATCGGTCGCCGATGCACCGACGGATGCGTACTCGGGTGTCACGTCGCCGTCCTCGGTCGCGTAGCCGCGTTCGCGAGTCGCGGCGAGCAGCCTGTCGAGCTCGCCGAGCGTGGAGGGGCCGGCGTCGTTGCGCCGCGTGAGCCGGTCGCGGCTGGGGTAGATCGCGCGGACCTGCGCCGGGTTCAGGCCGGCGAGCATCGCGCGGCCGGTCGCGGTGAGGTGTGCGGGGAGGCGCACGCCGACGCTCGAGACCGTCGTCGGGGCTCGGAAGCCCTGCACCCGTGCGGCGTAGATGACGTCGGCTCCTCCGAGCACGGCGAGGTGTGCGACGGTGGGGAC
Source organism: uncultured Actinomycetota bacterium (assembly GCA_963730045.1). Taxonomy (GTDB): domain Bacteria; phylum Actinomycetota; class Actinomycetes; order Actinomycetales; family Microbacteriaceae; genus JBDSKH01. The sequence goes on from CAVSPQ010000001.1 coordinate 22,067, forward strand.
GCGATCGGACGCCGCGACCTCGGCGACGAGGCGCTCCAGGAGGGGGCGGGCCAGCATCCCGAGCCGCTCGCTGCGGAGTGCGGCCGTGCCGATCTCGGCGACGAACGAGCTGAGCCCGTAGGTGCGGTCCTCTGGATAGTGGACGAGGAAGCCCTCGTCCATCATCACGGCGATGAGCTGGTACGCGGAGGAGCGCGGGATCGCGAGGTCGCGCGCGAGCGTGGCCGCGCGCACCGGCCCGTTGCGGGCGGCCAGGTAGCGCAGCACTCCGAGGGTGCTCCTTGCCGCGGGAATTCCCGGCACGCCTGCCCTCTCGTTCGCCCTGTCTGAGATTTCAGACAGGATATCGCCGGAGGCCGGTGCGCGGCGGGCGCCACGGGCGTTCACTGGCACCATGACCGTCACCATCGGCATCGGAGCCGTGACAATCGAGCAGGTCGTCGCCGTCGCACGCGATGGCGAGGATGTCGCGCTGAGCGACGAGGCGCTCGCGGCAATCGCCGCCTCCCGCGCCCTGATCGACGAACTCGCCGGCGATCCCAAGCCGCACTACGGGGTCTCGACGGGTTTCGGTGCGCTCGCGACCGCCCACATTCCGCGGGAGCGCCGTCAGCAACTGCAGCGCTCGCTGGTGCGAAGTCACGCTGCGAGCTCGGGCGCCGAGGTCGAGCGTGAGGTGGTGCGCGGCACGATGCTGCTGCGGCTCTCGACGCTCGCCACCGGCCGCACGGGCATCCGTCCGGTGGTCGCCGAGCAGTACGTCGCCCTGCTCAACGCGGGCATCACGCCGGTCATCGGCGAGTACGGCAGCCTCGGCTGCTCGGGTGATCTCGCGCCACTGGCGCACTGCGCCCTGGCCGCGATGGGCGAGGGCGAGGTACGCGATGCCGCGGGAACGCTCATGGACGGCGCAGCCGCGCTCGCCGCGGCCGGACTCGAACCGATCGTCCTGCAGGAGAAGGAGGGCCTCGCCCTCATCAACGGCACCGACGGGATGCTGGCGATGCTGGCGCTCGCGATCACCGATCTCCGCGAGCTGCTCACGACGGCCGACCTGGCAGCCGCCATGAGCGTCGAGGGGCTCGCGGGCACCGATCGCGTGTTCGCGGCCGATCTGCAGGCTCTGCGACCGCATCCGGGTCAGGCGCGGTCTGCCGCCACGATGCGTGCCGTTCTCGCCGGTTCGGCCACGATCGAGGCGCACGCGACGGCGGGATTCACCAGGGTGCAGGATGCGTACTCGCTCAGGTGCGCACCGCAGGTTCACGGCGCCGCCCGCGACACCGTCGACCACGCCGCGGTCGTCGCCGAGCGAGAGCTCGCCAGCGCGATCGACAACCCGGTCGTCACCCTTGACGGACGGCTCGAGTCGAACGGGAACTTCCACGGAGCTCCCGTCGGGTACGTCCTCGACTTCCTCGCCATCGCCGCGGCCGACGTCGCGAGCATGAGCGAGCGACGCACCGACCGGTTCCTCGACAAGACCCGCAACGGCGGGCTCACCCCGTTTCTCGCCGACGATCCAGGCGTCGATTCCGGGCACATGATCGCCCAGTACACCCAGGCGGGGATCGTGAGCGAGCTCAAGCGCCTGGCCGTGCCGGCGTCGGTCGATTCGATCCCCACCAGCGCCATGCAAGAGGACCATGTCTCGATGGGCTGGTCGGCCGCGCGCAAGCTGCGCCGTTCGATCGACGGACTGCAGCGCGTGCTCGCGATCGAGCTGCTGACCGCCGCCCGCGGCATCGAGCTGCGCGGCGAGACGCCCGCGCCCGTCACCGGCCAGGTCATCGCGGCCATGCGCGAGACCATCCCGGGTCCCGGCCCCGACCGGTATCTCGCACCCGAGATCGCATCCGCCGTCGCGCTCGTCGTGTCAGGCGCCCTGCTCAAGTACGTCCCGAAGGAGACCTCATGAACGCGCCCTCCGAGCCCGGACCCCGTCCGGTGCGCGCCCACCGCGGAACGACGCTGAACACCCTCGGCTGGCCACAGGAGGCCGCCCTGCGCATGCTGCAGAACAACCTCGACCCCGAGGTCGCCGAGCACCCCGACGAGCTCGTCGTCTACGGCGGCACCGGCAAGGCGGCTCGCGACTGGGCGTCGTTCGACGCGCTCGTGCGCACTCTCGAGACCCTCAAGGGCGACGAGACGATGCTCGTGCAGTCCGGACGCCCGGTCGGGGTGATGCAGACGCACGAATGGGCGCCGCGGGTGCTCATCGCCAACTCGAATCTGGTGGGGGACTGGGCGAACTGGGACGAGTTCCGCCGGCTCGAGAAACTCGGCCTCACGATGTACGGGCAGATGACCGCCGGCTCGTGGATCTACATCGGCACCCAGGGAATCCTGCAGGGCACCTACGAGACCTTCTCCGCCGTCGCCGCGGCCCGCTTCAGCGGCACCCTGGCCGGCACCATCACGCTCACCGCCGGGCTGGGCGGAATGGGCGGCGCTCAGCCGCTCGCGGTCACGATGAACGACGGGGTCGCGATCTGCGTCGACGTCGATCCATCGCGCATCTCTCGCCGCATCGAGCACGGCTACCTGGATGTCGAGGCCTCGTCGCTCGAAGATGCGCTGTCGCGTGCATATGCGGCCCGCGATTCGAAGACCCCGCTCTCGATCGGGCTGCTCGGCAACGCCGCAGCGGTCTTCCCCCGCCTGCTCGAGATGGGCGCCGAGATCGACATCGTCACGGACCAGACCAGCGCCCACGACCCGCTCGCCTACCTGCCGCTCGAGTTCTCGATCGACGAGTGGGACGCGGCGCGCAAGGCCGACCCGACGGGTTTCGCGGATGCCGCCCGCCACTCGATGGCGAGGCACGTCGAGGCGATGGTCGGATTCCAGGCGAAGGGATCCGAGGTCTTCGACTACGGCAACAACATCCGCACGGAGGCCCTCGCGGCCGGCTACGCGGACGCGTTCGCCTTCCCCGGATTCGTGCCCGCGTACATCCGCCCCCTCTTCAGCGAGGGAAAAGGACCGTTCCGCTGGGCGGCGCTGAGCGGCGACCCCAAGGACATCGCGGCCACCGACCGCGCCGTGCTCGACCTCTTTCCCGAGAACGAGTCCCTCGCCCGCTGGATCACGATGGCCGGTGAGCGCGTGCACTTCCAGGGCCTGCCGGCGCGCATCTGCTGGCTCGGCTACGGCGAGCGCGATGTGGCGGGGCTGCGCTTCAACGACATGGTCGCCTCGGGCGAGGTCAGCGCCCCGCTCGTCATCGGCCGCGACCACCTCGACTCCGGCTCGGTCGCCTCCCCGTACCGCGAGACGGAGGCGATGAAGGACGGATCGGATGCCATCGCCGACTGGCCGCTGCTGAACGCGCTCGTCAACACGGCATCCGGTGCGTCGTGGGTGAGCATCCACCACGGCGGCGGCGTCGGCATCGGCCGCTCGATCCACGCCGGACAGGTCACGGTCGCCGATGGCACCCCGCTTGCCGGGGAGAAGATCGCCCGCGTGCTGCGCAACGACCCCGGGATGGGTGTGATCCGTCACGTCGACGCCGGCTACGACGAGGCGATCGAAGTCGCCGATCGCCTCGACGTGCGCGTCCCCATGCGCGAGGGTTAGGGCGTGAGCTCGTCTCTGCCGCACGATGCGCTCTGGCCGCGCGCCGGTGACTGGCCCGCCGCGGTCGCGGGCGAGCGTGCAGACGTCGCCATCGCCGGCATCCCGACCCACACTCGATCGCTGTCTGCCACACAGGCGCACCTGACGCCCGCGGCGGTTCGCGAGGCTCTGCGGCGGTACTCGTTGCACACCTCAGGGTTGCGGATCGTCGACGCCGGGGATGCTCAGGATCCTGACTCGGTGGACGCGACCGCCTGGGTCGCGGCTGTGGAGGCGGAGCTGCTCATCGCGATCGGCGGCGACAACTCGGCAACCGTGCCGGTCGCCCTGGGACGCGGCGCCCGCGGGCTGGTGACGGTCGACGCCCACCACGACCTGCGCGACGGCGTCTCGAACGGCTCGCCGGTGCGGCAGCTGGTCGAAGCGGGCATCGCGGGCACCGCGATCGTCCAGATCGGCATCGAGCCGCTCGCGAACTCCCGCGACTACGCGAAGCGGGCCGCGGACCTCGGCATCACGGTCGTGCTGCGCGATGAGCTGCGCCGCCGGCCCATGGACGATGTCATGGCGGAAGCCCTCGAGCGCGCCGGCAGCGGCGGCCGCTCGGTGCACGTCGACCTCGACGTCGACGCCTGCGACAGATCGGTCGCGCCCGGATGCCCGGCGTCGGTGCCCGGCGGCTTGTCGGCCCTCGAGCTGCGCACCGCGGCACGCGTGGCCGGCCTGCATCCCGACGTCATCTCGATCGACCTGACCGAGGTGGATGCTGCGGCCGACTCCGCCGACGGTCGGACGGTGCGCCTCACGGCACTCTGCGTCCTCGAGGCGGTCCGCGCCCGCATCCAGCTCATCGAGGACCGCGCGTGACATCCACCGTCGTGTCGGGCATCGGCCTGCTCGTCACGCACGACGACGAGCGGCCCGAGCGCACCGACGCCGCCCTCGTGATCGATGATGGGCGCATCGCCTGGGTCGGCGACAGTGCCGACGCGCCGGACGCCGACGAGCGGATCGACGCCGAGGCCCGTTGCGTGATCCCCGGCTTCGTCGACAGCCACGGGCACCTCATGTTCGCGGGCGACCGTGCCGACGAGTTCGAGGCCAGGATGGCGGGGCAGGCCTACGAGGCAGGCGGGATCCGGCGCACCGTGCGCCTGACCCGCGGGGCCACCGACGACGAGCTGCTCGCCAATGCGCGCCGCCTGGTCGCCGAGGCTCGCGCGCAGGGGACCACGACGATCGAGATCAAGTCGGGGTACGGGCTGTCGGTCGACGACGAGTCACGGGCGCTGCGCCTCGCGGCGACGCTCAGCCCCGAGACCACCTTCCTCGGAGCCCACGTCGTGCCCGACGGCATCGATCGCGACGCGTACATCGACCTCGTCTGCGGCCCGATGCTCGAGGCGTGCGCTCCCCACGCGCGATGGATCGACGTGTTCTGCGAGACCGGCGCGTTCACGGTCGACGAGTCCCGCCGCATCCTGGATGCCGGTGCGGCCGCCGGCCTCGGCCTGCGCATGCACGCCGCCCAGCTCGGCCCCGCCCCCGACGCCATCGCCCTGGGCGTCGAGCTCGGGGCGGCCTCGATCGATCACTGCACCTATCTGACGGACGCCGACGTCGAGGCGCTCGCGGGCTCGCCGACCGTCGCCACCCTCCTGCCGGGCGTCGACTTCTCGACCCGGCACCCGTATCCCGACGCTCGCAGGCTTCTGGATGCCGGAGTCACCGTCGCGATCGCGTGCGATTGCAACCCAGGCTCGAGCTACACGACGTCGATGGCCTTCTGCATCGCGATCGCGGTGCGCGACATGGGGATGACCCCCGCGGAGGCCCTGCGCGCGGCCACTCTCGGCGGCGCCGCCGCCCTCCGCCGGGACGACATCGGGCACGTGCGGGTTGGCGCACGGGCCGACCTCGTGGTGCTCGACGCCCCCACCTACGTGCACCTCGCGTACCGCCCCGGGGTACCCCTCGTGCACCGGGTGATCGCTTCGTCCTCGTCCACAACATGAGGGAGCGTCCTGTCGCTCATCGCGCGTCCGATGCACCCTGGACGAAATGGATCTCGTCAGACGTCAGGCAGCTCGGGGCAACCCGCTCGAACGGATCCGCCCCGGCGCATACGTCGACGCGGACCGATGGAAAGAAGCGCCCTCACAAGAGCGCCATCTCATCAAGGTTCGCGCTGCCGCCCGGTCCTTGACGGCGCGCGCGGTGTTCTCGCACGAGTCCGCTGCGGCCGTCCACGGGATTCCGATCCTCGCTTCATGGCCCAGCGGGGTGCATGCAAGCTTCGACGGGCACAACGGCATGTCATCTCGCGCCGGACTCACGTGGTCTCGCGCGCACTGGGATCTCGATGATGTCGATATGGTCGGAGGCATTCGCGTGACCTCGCAGCGGCGCACTGCCGTCGACCTCGCTCGCAACCGGCCGCTTGCTCAGGGCGTTGCTGCACTCGACTTCGTCCTCGCACGTGGGACCCGACGCGACGACATTGACGAGTGGATGGCGAGGCAGCCGGCGCTCCACGGGATCGCGAGACTCCGCCGGGCGCTCGGCATCGCGAGTGGGCTTTCCGAGTCGCCGCTCGAATCGCTCAGCCTCGCGCGCTTCGTCGAGATCGGCGTACCGACGCCAGTTCAGCAGCATGAGCTCGACGTGGGATCGCGGCGATATCGAGTCGACTTCTTCTGGCCCGATCTTGGGGTCGTGGGCGAGGCCGACGGCCGCTCGAAGTACCTCGCAGCCGCGGACCTCTGGCACGAGAAACGGCGCGAGGACGACATTCGCCGGAGGGTCCGATCCGTCGTCCGCTGGTCTTGGACCGACGCCTGGGCGGTCTTCCCGCTCCGCAGATTGCTGGCCGAAGCTGGCATCCCGAGCGTCTGACGCGGAATCGGCTTCAAATCGAGTTAGATTCCGCGACAATCGGACTGTTTCCGCGTCAAACGCCGCCTGCGCGATCCGACACGCCGCAGCGCGACACGCCCGGGTTGCAGCAAATGCAGCCATGTGGCAAACTCGTCTAGTTCAACATCCCGTGCACTCGCGTGCCCGGGTCACTGCACTCGCAGTGCACAGCCCCCCGCGGAAACGCGGGATGAGGCTGGGCCGCAGGCAGCAGAACACGGTTTCACTCGAATCCCACCCGAATCCACTTGCGTGGATTCCTGTGCCGTGCCTCCGGGCCGGCCGGGGACTCAGGCGGGATTGACAGAAGAACAGCGGTGCGCGAACAGCAGTGTTGCGCGTGTGTCAGGGCCAAGGCTCCGGCACGAGACGAAAGAGAGACACACACATGGCGGGACAGAAGATCCGCATCCGGCTCAAGTCGTACGACCACGCCGGTCTCGACGCCTCGGCGCGCAAGATCGTCGACACCGTGACCCGTGCGGGCGCGACGGTCGTCGGCCCGGTCCCGCTGCCCACGGAGAAGAACGTGGTCGTCGTGATCCGCAGTCCTCACAAGTACAAGGACAGCCGCGAGCACTTCGAGAAGCGCACCCACAAACGACTCATCGACATCATCGATCCGACGCCGAAGGCCGTCGACTCGCTCATGCGACTCGACCTGCCCGCCGACGTCAACATCGAGATCAAGCTCTAGCCCACGCCCGAAAAAAGGTAAAGACATGTCTGCAGTGAAGACGACCAGGGGTCTGCTGGGCACGAAGCTCGGCATGACGCAGGTCTGGGACGAGAACAACAAGCTCATCCCGGTGACTGTCGTCCAGATCACCCCCAACGTCGTGACCCAGGTGCGCTCGCAGGAGGTCGACGGCTACACCGCCGTGCAGATCGCCTACGGCGCCATCGATCCCCGCAAGGTCAACAAGCCCGCGGCCGGCCACTTCGACAAGGCCGGTGTCACGCCGCGCCGTCACCTCACCGAGGTGCGCACGTCCGACGCCGCCGAGTACACCCCGGGTCAAGAGCTCGCGGTCGACATCTTCGAGGCAGGCCAGTACGTGGATGTCGTCGGCACCTCCAAGGGCAAGGGCTTCGCCGGTGTCATGAAGCGCCACAACTTCAAGGGCGTGAGCGCGAGCCACGGTTCGCACCGCAACCACCGCAAGCCGGGCTCCATCGGCGCCTCCTCGACGCCCAGCCGCGTCTTCAAGGGGATGCGCATGGCCGGCCGCATGGGCGGCGACCGCGTCACGGTCCAGGGCCTCAAGGTGCACTCGGTCGATCTCGAGAACAACCTCATCCTGGTCAAGGGCGCCGTCCCCGGCGCTCGCGGCCGCATCGTCTTCGTCCGCAACGCGGTGAAGGGAGCCAAGTGACCATGGCGACTGCATCCACTGAGAAGACGGGCACCCTGTCTGTGGTCTCGCCCAAGGGCGGCCGCTCCGGCAGCGTCGAATTGCCCGCCGCGATCTTCGATCAGCAGACCAACGTCCCGCTCATCCACCAGGTCGTGACCGCGCAGCTCGCGGCCGCCCGCCAGGGCACGCACTCGACCAAGGGTCGCGGCGAGGTCTCCGGTTCGGGAACGAAGCCCTTCAAGCAGAAGGGCACCGGCCGCGCCCGTCAGGGCTCGATCCGCATGCCGCAGCACCGCGGCGGTGGCATCGTCCACGGTCCGACTCCGCGCGACTACTCGCAGCGCACCCCCAAGAAGATGATCGCAGCGGCACTGCTCGGCATCCTCTCGGACCGCGCCCGCGGCGAGCGCCTTCACGTCGTCGAGAGCTTCGGCCTCGACTCGGCCCCCAGCACCAAGACCGCGATCGAGCTTCTGGATGCCGTGGCGACCAGCAAGAACGTCCTGGTCGTGCTGGAGCGCGATGACGAGGTCAGCTTCAAGAGCGTCCGCAACCTGCGCAACGTGCACGTGTTGTTCGCCGACCAGCTGAACGCGTACGACGCGGTCGTCAGCGACGACATCGTCTTCACGAAGGGTGCGTTCGACTCGTTCGTGGCGTCTCGCGCGACGAACGAGAAGGGCACAGCCGTCGCGGCGAAGCCGGAGGAGAAGCCGGCCGCTGAGAAGCCGGCTGCCGAGAAGGCCGAGAAGCCGGCTGCCGAGAAGGCCGAGAAGGCTCCTGCTGCCAAGGCGCCCGCCGCCAAGGCCGCGACGACCAAGACCGAGGAGGCTGCCAAATGAGCGGCTACAACAAGGACCCGCGCGACATCATCCTCAAGCCGGTCGTCAGCGAGAAGAGCTACGGGCTCATCGATGACGGCAAGTACACGTTCGAGGTCGACCCGAGGTCCAACAAGACCGAGATCAGGCTCGCGATCGAGAAGATCTTCGACGTCAAGGTCGCCTCGGTGAACACGCTGAACCGCACGGGCAAGACCCGTCGCACGCGCTTCGGCACCGGCAAGCGCAAAGACACCAAGCGGGCCATCGTCACGCTGAAGTCCGGTTCCATCGACATCTTCACGGCTGTCGGCTAGGACCAGGGAGAACAGACATGCCTATTCGCAAGTACAAGCCCACGACCCCCGGTCGCCGTGGTTCGTCGGTCGCCGACTTCGTCGAGATCACGCGCTCCACGCCCGAGAAGTCGCTGCTCAAGCCGCTGCCCAAGTCGGGTGGACGCAACAACACCGGTCGCATCACCACCCGCCACATCGGCGGCGGTCACAAGCGCCAGTATCGCGTCATCGACTTCCGTCGCAACGACAAGGACGGGGTGGACGCCAAGGTCGCCCACATCGAGTACGACCCGAACCGCACGGCTCGCATCGCGCTCCTGCACTACGTCGACGGCACGAAGCGCTACATCATCGCGCCGATGAAGCTCTCGCAGGGCGACACCGTCGAGTCCGGTCCCTCGGCCGACATCAAGCCCGGCAACAACCTGCCGCTCAAGAACATCCCCGTCGGTACCGTCATCCACGCCATCGAGCTGAAGCCCGGTGGCGGCGCGAAGATGGCCCGCTCGGCCGGTGCCTCTGTTCGACTCGTCGCCAAGGACGGCCCCTATGCGCAGCTCCGCCTGCCGTCGGGCGAGATCCGCAACGTCGACCTGCGCTGCCGCGCGACGATCGGCGAGGTGGGCAACGCCGAGCAGTCCAACATCAACTGGGGCAAGGCCGGCCGCATGCGCTGGAAGGGCGTCCGCCCGACAGTCCGCGGTGTCGCCATGAACCCGGTCGACCACCCGCACGGTGGTGGTGAGGGCAAGACCTCCGGTGGTCGCCACCCGGTCAGCCCGTGGGGTCAGAAGGAAGGCCGCACTCGTCGGCCCAACAAAGAGTCCGACAAGCTCATCGTCCGTCGCCGCACGGTCGGCAAGAAGCGCAAGTAGGGATAAGCCAAGATGCCGCGCAGTCTCAAAAAGGGTCCCTTCGTGGACGACCACCTGTTCCGCAAGGTGGCCGCCCAGAACCAGGCCAACACCAAGAACGTGATCAAGACCTGGTCGCGTCGCTCGATGATCGTCCCCGACATGCTCGGGCACACGATCGCGGTGCACGACGGTCGCAAGCACATCCCGGTCTTCGTGACCGAGACGATGGTCGGTCACAAGCTCGGCGAGTTCGCGCCGACGCGCACCTTCCGTGGGCACGAGAAGGACGACAGGAAAGGACGGCGCCACTGATGGTTGAGTCGATCGCACGTGTGCGCCACATCCGCGTCACGCCCATGAAGGCCCGCCGGGTCGTGGATCTGATCCGCGGCAAGCAGGCCGTCGAGGCGCTCGCCATCCTGAAGTTCGCGCCGCAGAGCGCGAGCGAGCCGGTGGCCAAGCTCGTCGCTTCGGCGATGGCGAACGCCCGGGTCAAGGCCGACGCATCCAACAGCTTCCTCGACGAGCAGGACCTGGTCATCGCCAAGGCCTTCGTCGACGAGGGAACGACCCTGAAGCGGTTCCGGCCGCGCGCCCAGGGCCGCGCCTTCAAGATCCTCAAGCGCACCAGCCACATCACGGTCGTCCTCGCGACGCCCGACGAGATGGTCGACGCTTCAGCGGGCTCAGCCCGCACCAAGAAGGCAGGTAAGAACTAATGGGCCAGAAGGTCAACCCCTACGGCTTCCGCCTCGGGATCACCACCGACCACGTGTCGCGCTGGTTCTCCGACTCGACGAAGCCCGGTCAGCGCTACTCGGATTACGTGACGGAAGACGTCAAGATCCGCAATCTGCTGAAGACCAGCCTCGACCGTGCCGGCGTCGCCCGCATCGAGATCGAGCGGACCCGTGACCGCGTGCGCGTGGACATCCACACCGCGCGTCCCGGCATCGTCATCGGCCGTCGTGGAGCAGAGGCCGAGCGCATCCGCACCGACCTCGAGAAGCTCACCGGCAAGCAGATCCAGCTGAACATCCTCGAGGTGAAGAACCCCGAGGCCGAGGCTCAGCTGGTCGCCCAGGGCATCGCAGAGCAGCTGAGTGCACGCGTCGCCTTCCGGCGCGCGATGCGCAAAGGTCTGCAAGGGGCACAGCGTGCGGGTGCCAAGGGCGTCCGCATCCAGGTGTCCGGCCGCCTTGGCGGCGCGGAGATGAGCCGCTCCGAGTTCTACCGCGAGGGTCGGGTGCCGCTGCACACGCTCCGCGCGAACATCGACTACGGCTTCTACGAGGCGCGCACCACCTTCGGTCGCATCGGCGTGAAGGTCTGGATCTACAAGGGCGACATCACCAACAAAGAGCTGGCGCGCGAGCAGGCTTCGCAGAAGTCGACCCGCCCCGAGCGTCGTGACGACCGTGGCCCCCGTGGCCGTGGACCCCGTGACGGCGCGCCCGTCGCCGCAGGAGCTGAGAGCTAGACATGTTGATTCCCCGTAAGGTCAAGCACCGCAAGCAGCACCACCCCGGACGGAGTGGCGCGGCGACCGGTGGCACGAAGGTGTCGTTCGGCGACTTCGGCATCCAGGCTCTGACGCCTGCGTATGTCACAAACCGCCAGATCGAGTCCGCGCGTATCGCCATGACCCGCCACATCAAGCGCGGCGGCAAGGTGTGGATCAACATCTACCCCGACCGCCCGCTCACCAAGAAGCCCGCCGAGACCCGCATGGGTTCCGGAAAGGGCTCGCCGGAGTGGTGGGTCGCGAACGTCAAGCCGGGCCGCGTCCTCTTCGAGGTCGCCGGCGTCGACGAGGCGCTCGCCCGCGAGGCGCTGCTCCGTGCAATCCACAAGCTGCCGCTCAAGGCACGCATCATCAAGCGCGAGGAGGGCGACGCATAATGGCCGTCGGATCCAAGGAGCTCGCACCGATCGAGCTCGACACCTTCGAAGACGACCGACTGGTCGACGAGCTGAAGAAGGCCAAGGAAGAGCTGTTCAACCTGCGCTTCCAGTCGGCCACCGGTCAGCTCGAGAGCCACGGCCGCCTGCGCGCCGTCAAGCGCGACATCGCCCGCATCTACACGGTGATCCGCGAGCGCGAGCTGGGCATCCGTGCCACGCCCGCCAAGGTCGAGGCGCCCGTCAAGGCCGCCAAGGCCAAGGCGGCCACCAAGACCACCAAGAAGTCCGAGACCGAGGCGCCCGCCGCCGAGGTCGAGGCTGACAGCGCCGAGGAGGCGACCAAGTAATGGCAGAGAAAAAGGCAGGCGGCGCTGTGCAGGCTACTGGCCCTTCGGGCCATGAGTCGGCCGCCCACGACGTTCGCGACGAGTCCGCACGTGGCTACCGCAAGGTGCGCCGCGGATACGTGACCAGCGACAAGATGGACAAGACCATCGTCGTCGAGGTCGAGGACCGCGTGAAGCACCCGCTGTACGGCAAGGTCATCCGCCGCACCTCCAAGGTGAAGGCCCACGACGAGCAGAACAGCGCCGGCATCGGCGACCTCGTGCTCATCAACGAGACGCGTCCGCTGTCGGCGACGAAGCGCTGGCGTCTCGTCGAGATCGTTGAGAAGGCGAAGTAACCCATGCTGCAGCAGGAATCCCGCGTCAAGGTCGCGGACAACACGGGCGCGAAAGAGCTCCTCACCATCCGCGTGCTCGGAGGCTCAGGCCGCCGGTATGCCGGACTCGGTGATGTCATCGTCGCGACCGTGAAGGACGCGATCCCCGGCGGAAACGTCAAGAAGGGCGATGTGGTCAAGGCCGTCATCGTCCGCACCAAGAAGGAGACCCGTCGTGCAGACGGCTCCTACATCAAGTTCGACGAGAACGCCGCCGTCATCCTGAAGCCGGACGGGGACCCCCGCGGGACCCGCATCTTCGGACCGGTCGGCCGTGAGCTTCGCGACAAGAAGTTCATGAAGATCATCTCGCTGGCCCCGGAGGTCATCTAGTCATGGCGAACATCAAGAAGGGCGACATCGTCCAGGTCATCACCGGCCCCACGCAGGCCCGCGGCGGAGATCGCGGCAAGCAGGGCAAGGTGCTCGAGATCCTGGGCGAGAAGAACAAGATCCTCGTCGAGGGCATCAACTACGTGACCAAGCACATCAAGGTCGGACAGACCCAGCGCGGCACGAAGACCGGTGGTGTCGAGCAGCACGAGGCGCCCATCCACATCTCGAACGTCCAGCTCGTCGACCCGAAGACCAAGAAGCCGACCCGCGTCGGATTCAAGGAAGAGGTCGTCGAGAAGAACGGCGTCAAGAAGACCGTGCGCGTGCGTTACGCGAAGAAGTCCGGAGAGAAGTTCTAATGGCTACAGCAACTGCTGCGCAGGCAGGCAAAAACCTGCCGCGCCTGAAGCAGAAGTACCGCTCGGAGATCACCAAGAATCTCACCGAGCAGTTCTCGTACACCAACCCGCACCAGGTTCCCGGTCTCGTGAAGATCGTCGTGAACACCGGTGTCGGCGAGGCCGCACGCGACTCGAAGGTCATCGACGGTGCCATCAAGGACCTCACCCTGATCACCGGGCAGAAGCCGCAGGTGAACAAGGCCCGCAAGTCGATCGCGCAGTACAAGCTGCGTGAGGGCATGCCGATCGGTGCGCACGTGACGCTGCGCGGCGACCGCGCCTGGGAGTTCCTCGACCGTCTTCTGTCGCTCGCGCTTCCGCGCATCCGCGACTTCCGCGGATTGAGCCCCAGGCAGTTCGACGGCAACGGCAACTACACGTTCGGTCTCTCGGAGCAGAGCGTGTTCCACGAGATCGACCAGGACCAGATCGACCGCGTCCGCGGATTCGACATCACCGTCGTGACCACTGCGAAGAACGATGACGAAGGTCGCGCCCTGCTGCGCGAGCTCGGATTCCCCTTCCGGGCCACCGAGACCCAGCAGTAACCCACCCATCCAGGTCGGCCGAACTGAACTCCGAGCCGAAACCGGTTGAGAAAAGGAAACCAATCACATGACCATGACAGACCCGGTCGCCGACATGCTGACCCGTCTGCGCAACTCGAACCGTGCCTTCCACGACACGGTGTCGATGCCGAACAGCAAGCTCAAGACCCACATCGCCGAGATCCTCCAGAAGGAGGGCTACATCGCCGGCTGGAAGGTCGAGGACGCGCGCGTCGGCAAGACGCTCACGATCGACCTCAAGTACGGCCCGAACCGCGAGCGGTCGATCGCCGGCATCAAGCGCGTCTCGAAGCCCGGTCTGCGCGTCTACGCGAAGTCGACCGAGATCCCCCACGTGCTGGGCGGCCTCGGCGTGGCCATCCTGTCCACCTCCTCCGGTCTGCTGACCGACCGCGAGGCGACCAAGAAGGGCGTCGGCGGGGAAGTCCTCGCCTACGTGTGGTGAGCTGAGATGTCACGAATCGGACGCATGCCCATCGATGTCCCCGGCGGAGTCACCGTCACCATCGAGGGCCAGAATGTCGCCGTCAAGGGCCCGAAGGGCGAGCTGTCGCTCGTCGTGAAGAGCCCCATCGAGGCCAAGCTCGAGGACGGCCAGGTCGTCGTGACCCGGCCCGACGACGAGCGCTCATCGCGATCGCTGCACGGCCTCAGCCGTACCCTGATCGCGAACCTGATCATCGGCGTCACCGAGGGCTATGAGAAGAGCCTCGAGGTCGTCGGAACCGGTTACCGGGTGCAGTCGAAGGGCCAGGGCGTCGAGTTCGCGCTCGGCTTCTCGCACTCGATCACCGTCGACCCGCCCGCCGGCATCTCATTCGAGGTCGAGGGCAACAACAAGCTGACCGTCAAGGGCATCGACAAGCAGGCCGTCGGCGAGGTCGCAGCGAACATCCGCAAGCTCCGCAAGCCAGAGCCCTACAAGGGCAAGGGCGTGCGGTACGCGGGCGAGGTCGTTCGCCGCAAGGCCGGAAAGAGTGGTAAGTGATGGCTGCCATCAGCAAGTCCGCACAGCGCGATCGCCGGCACGCCCGGCTTCGCAAGCGCATCGCCGGAACGTCGGAGCGTCCGCGCCTGGTCGTCACCCGGTCTGCGCGTCACGTCTTCGTGCAGGTCGTCGACGACAGCAAGGGCCACACCGTGGCCTCGGCGTCGACGCTCGAGGCCGATCTGCGCACCCTCAAGGGTGACAAGACCGCCAAGGCCAAGAAGGTCGGCGAGCTGGTCGCGGAGCGCGCCAAGAAGGCGGGCGTCGCGGCAGTCGTGTTCGACCGCGGAGGGAACCGCTTCGCCGGTCGCGTCGCCGCGATCGCCGAGGGTGCCCGCGAGGGAGGACTGGACCTGTGAGCGACGCTGAGAACTCCAACGCGCCCGAAGGCGCCGAAGACACCAACAAGGAGCAGGACGTGACGTCCGAAGAGACCACCGCGGCGGAGACCGTGACGCCCGAGGTCGCCGAGGTGCCCGAAGTTCCCGAGGGCACCGTCGTCGAGACCGCGGCCGGCACCGCCCAGAACGCGAACGAGCCTCGCGAGGCCCGTCGTGGCAGCCGCGAGCGTCAGCCTCGCAACGACCGCGGCTCCGGCCGTGGCGGCCGCGAGGACAGCCAGTTCCTCGAGCGCGTCGTGACCATCAACCGCGTGTCCAAGGTCGTCAAGGGCGGCCGTCGCTTCAGCTTCACGGCGCTCGTCGTCGTCGGTGACGGCAACGGCATGGTCGGCGTCGGCTACGGCAAGGCGCGCGAGGTGCCGCTGGCGATCTCGAAGGGGGTCGAAGAGGCGAAGAAGAACTTCTTCCGCGTCCCGCGCTCCGCCAAGACGATCCCGCACCCGGTGCAGGGCGAGGCCGCTGCCGGCGTCGTGCTGCTGCGTCCGGCCGCTGCCGGTACCGGCGTCATCGCCGGTGGCCCGGTCCGCGCCGTGCTCGAGTGCGCCGGCATCCACGACGTCCTGAGCAAGTCGCTCGGCTCGTCGAACACGATCAACATCGTCCACGCGACGGTGGCAGCGCTCAAGCAGCTCGAAGAGCCCAGGGCTGTGGCCGCGCGTCGCGGCCTCGAGTTCGAGGACGTCGCACCGGAGCGCCTCGTCCGCGCCGAGGCCGACGACCGGCGCAGCGGCTACCGCGAAGGCAGGTGCCTGATGGCCGCGCGACTCAAGGTGACACAGATCAAGTCCAAGATCAGCGAGAAGCAGAACCAGCGTGACACGCTGCGCAGCCTCGGACTGAAGCGCATCGGCGATGTCGTCGTGCGTGAGGACAACAAGCAGAACCGCGGCTACGTGAACACCGTCGCGCACCTCGTGAAAGTCGAGGAGATTGACTAATGGCTGAAGAGAAGAAGGACGCCGCCAAGGCGCCCGCGAAGAAGCCCGCCGCCAAGGCTGCGGCGCCGAAGGCTGCTGCAGAGAAGAAGCCCACGGCCGCCAAGGCTGCTGCCCCCAAGGCAGCGGCCACGAAGGCGACCGCGCCGAAGGCTGCCGAGAAGCCCAAGGCGGCAGCCGCCGCCCCCAAGGCTTCGGCCGAGAAGGCTCCCGCGAAGTCCGGATCGAAGGGCGAGTCGAGCGCCAAGGCGCCCGCCGCGACCAAGCCGGCCACCGCATCCGGAGCCAAGAAGCCGGCCGCGAAGAAGCCGGCCAAGCCGGTCGAGAATCGCCCGCAGATTCTGAAGGCGCACCACCTCCGTCCCGCCGTCGGCGCCAAGAAGGCGAAGACGCGCGTCGGACGCGGTGAGGGCTCCAAGGGAAAGACCGCCGGACGTGGAACCAAGGGCACGAAGGCCCGATACCAGGTGCGCGTCGGCCTCGAGGGCGGAAACCTCAACTCGATCATGCGTGCGCCGAAGCTGCGCGGGTTCAAGAACCCGTTCCGCGTCGAGTACCAGGTCGTGAACCTCGAGAAGCTGGCCGAGCTCTACCCCAAGGGGGGCGACGTCACCATCGGTGATCTGGTCGCCAAGGGCGCCGTTCGCAAGAACGAGCAGGTCAAGGTTCTCGGAGGCGGCGACATTGCGGTTAAGCTGAACGTTGCGGTCGATAAGGTCTCGAGCTCTGCGGAGCAGAAGATCGTGGCCGCCGGCGGCTCCATCAAGTAGCCATCGGGCTGGTGGCCCCATCCGGGGCCACCTCACCCGGCGGTCCGCTCGGACCGTTGCGCAACCGATCCATCCTGGGAGGCCCCCGTGTTCAGTGCCGTCGCGCGGATCTTCCGCACGCCCGACCTTCGCAAGAAGATCGGGTTCACGCTCGGCATCATCGCGATCTTCCGGCTGGGGTCGTTCATCCCCGCACCGTTCGTCGCGTTCGGCAACGTCCAGCAGTGCCTGGCCGACAACAGCAACGCCGGCGGTCTCTACGACCTCGTCAACCTGTTCAGCGGCGGTGCTCTGCTGCAGCTGTCGGTCTTCGCGCTCGGCATCATGCCGTACATCACGGCGTCGATCATCGTGCAGCTGCTGCGCGTGGTCATCCCCCGCTTCGAGGCGCTCTACCGAGAGGGCCAGTCCGGCCAGTCGCAGCTGACCCAGTACACCCGCTACCTCACGATCGCGCTCGCGGTCCTGCAGTCCACGACGCTCATCACCGTCGCCCGCAGCGGCCAGCTCTTCGGCACCAACCAGGGCGCGTGCGGCGAGCTGATCGCGAACGACGCCTGGTACGCGATCCTGCTCATGGTCATCACGATGACCGCCGGTACCGGCGTCATCATGTGGCTCGGCGAGCTCATCACCGAGCGCGGCGTCGGCAACGGCATGTCGATCCTGATCTTCACCTCGATCGCGGCCCAGTTCCCCAACTCGCTCGGCAAGATCCTCACCGAGCGCGGACCCGAGGTCTTCGTCGGCGTCATCGGCGTCGGCATCGTCATCGTGGGGCTCGTCATCTTCGTCGAGCAGTCGCAGCGCCGCATCCCGGTGCAGTACGCCAAGCGCATGGTCGGGCGTCGCACCTACGGCGGCAACAACACCTACATCCCGATCAAGGTCAACATGGCGGGTGTCGTGCCGGTCATCTTCGCCTCGTCGCTGCTGTACCTGCCGTCGCTCATCGCGCAGTTCAACCAGCCCGCGGTCGGCAGCACCGAGACGCCGGCGCCCTGGGTGGACTTCATCAACACCTACCTGACGCGTGGCGACCACCCGCTGTACATGGCGCTGTACTTCCTGCTGATCGTCGGGTTCACCTACTTCTACGTGGCCATCACCTTCAACCCGGATGAGGTGGCCGACAACATGAAGAAGTACGGCGGCTTCATCCCCGGCATCCGAGCCGGCCGACCGACCGCCGAGTACCTGGACTACGTGCTCACCCGCGTGACGCTTCCCGGTTCGATCTACCTCGGGTTCGTCGCCCTGATCCCGCTGGTCGCGCTCGTCCTCATCAACGCGAACCAGAACTTCCCGTTCGGCGGCACCAGCCTCCTGATCATGGTCGGTGTCGGCCTCGAGACGGTCAAGCAGATCGACTCCCAGCTGCAGCAACGCCACTACGAAGGCCTTCTGCGTTGACGCGGCTGCTGATCGTGGGTCCGCCGGGCGCCGGCAAGGGGACCCAGGCGGCGCGCATCGCGGAGCGCTTCAGGATCCCGACGATCTCGACCGGCGACATCTTCCGCTACAACATCGCGAACGAGACCGAGCTGGGCGCGCAGGTCAAGGCGATCGTCGACGCGGGCGACTACGTCCCCGACGAGCTGACCAACGCCCTCGTGACCGATCGCCTCAACGAGGCCGACGCGGCCGGGGGCTTCCTGCTCGACGGCTACCCGCGCACGACCGACCAGGTGCGCTATCTCGACGAGCTGCTCGCCTCGCACGGGCACGCCCTGGATGCCGTCGTGCGCCTGGTCGCAGACGAGGACGAGATCGTGCGGCGGCTCCGTCAGCGCGCGATCGAGCAGGGCCGCGTGGACGACTCGGAAGAGGCGATCCGCCACCGCCAGGAGGTCTACCAGCGCGAGACCGCGCCGCTGCTGGAGATGTTCCGCGACCGCGAGCTGCTCGTCGAGGTCGACGGGCTGGGCGCGGTGGACGACGTGACCGAGCGGATCTTCACGGCGCTGGCCGAGCGCGGCTTCGGCGAAGCCGCCTAGCCGCCCGCCTCGTCACGCCGGCTTCTGTGTGCAAACGCCCGGGGAATGGCGTAAGCTCGACCCTTGGTGCTCTGCGCCGCCTCGCGGCGTGACTCTGTTCTTCAGAAGCACCGAAACCACATCCCCGCACGACCAGCAGTACACACCTGAGCGATTACAGAAGGTATGGCCAAAAAAGACGGCGTCATCGAGATCGAAGGATCGGTGCTCGAAGCTCTGCCCAACGCGATGTTCCGCGTTGAGCTGACCAACGGACACAAGGTTCTCGCGCACATCTCGGGCAAGATGCGCCAGCACTACATCCGCATCCTCCCCGAGGACCGCGTGATCGTGGAGCTGAGCCCCTATGACCTGACCCGTGGCCGCATCGTCTACCGCTACAAGTAGGCATCCAGAAAGCACAGGGTCTGCTGGAAAGTAACGGCCGCCGCGTCTCGAGCCCGGGCGCACGATGACAGCGAGAAGAAGAAGCAACATGAAGGTCAACCCCAGCGTCAAGCCGATCTGCGATCACTGCAAGGTGATCCGCCGCAACGGCGCGTCATGGTCATCTGCAAGTCGAACCCGCGCCACAAGCAGCGCCAGGGCTAGACCACCGCAGCGCACAACTCAATACGCACAGAGCATCGCCACGATCCGGCTCCGGCCGGTGACACCTCGGGTTGGAGGCCCGGGCACCGGCGACGCACCACACCTCCACAACACTCCCAGGAGAAGCCACCATGGCACGTCTCGCCGGCGTCGACATCCCGCGCGACAAGCGCGTAGAGGTCGCACTGACGTACATCTACGGTGTGGGCCGCACTCGCGCCCTCGCCACGCTGAAGGAAACCGGGATCTCCGGTGACATCCGGGTCAAGGATCTGACCGACGACCAGCTCATCGCGCTCCGCGACTTCATCGAAGGCACCTACAAGGTGGAGGGTGACCTGCGCCGTGAGGTGCAGGCCGACATCCGCCGCAAGGTCGAGATCGGCTCGTACGAGGGCATCCGCCACCGTCGCGGCCTGCCCGTGCGCGGTCAGCGCACCAAGACCAACGCCCGCACCCGCAAGGGTCCGAAGCGCACCGTCGCCGGCAAGAAGAAGGCAGGCAAGAAGTAATGGCCGCACCGAAGGCAGCCGCCGCTGGCCGCAAGCCGCGTCGCAAAGAGAAGAAGAACATCGCCGTGGGCCAGGCTCACATCAAGTCGACGTTCAACAACACGATCGTCTCGATCACCGACCCGAGCGGTGCTGTCATCGCCTGGGCGTCGGGTGGAGACGTCGGCTACAAGGGCTCGCGCAAGTCGACCCCGTTCGCGGCAGGCCTCGCGGCCGAGTCGGCTGCCCGCAAGGCGCAGGAGAACGGCATGAAGAAGGTCGATGTCTTCGTCAAGGGCCCCGGCTCGGGACGCGAGACGGCGATCCGCTCGCTGCAGTCGGCAGGACTCGAGGTCGGTTCGATCAACGACGTCACGCCCCAGGCGCACAACGGGGTTCGTCCCCCGAAGCGCCGTCGGGTCTAGAGGCTTTTCAGGAGGATGCGGCCCTCGCGCGGGCGCATCCGACGCGATGCCCTGAACCGCTTCAGGGCATCGCCAGCAAGACAGACAACTCAACACACACAGCGGCCCAGCCACCCGCTGAACTCCCCGTGAGCGTCATATGGCGGACGCTCTCGCCGAAAGGAAACAACCCGTGCTTATTGCACAGCGACCCACTCTGTCCGAAGAGTCCCTCTCCGAATTCCGCTCACGGTTCGTCATCGAGCCGCTCGAGCCCGGCTTCGGATACACCCTCGGAAACTCCCTCCGCCGCACCCTTCTCTCCTCGATCCCCGGCGCCGCTGTCACCAGCATCCGGATCGACAACATCCAGCACGAGTTCGCGACCATCCCCGGGGTGAAGGAGGACGTCGTCGAGATCGTCCTCAACATCAAGAACCTGGTCGTCTCGAGCGAGCACGATGAGCCGATCACGGCCTACCTGCGCAAGCAGGGTGCCGGTCAGGTCACGGCCGCCGACATCTCCGCCCCGGCCGGTGTCGAGATCCACAACCCCGACCTGGTGATCGCGACCCTCAACGACAAGGCCAAGTTCGAGCTCGAGCTGACCATCGAGCGCGGCCGCGGCTACGTCTCGGCCAGCCAGAACCGCAGCGAGTTCAGCGAAGCCGGTCAGATCCCGATCGACTCGATCTACTCGCCCGTGCTCAAGGTCACCTACCGCGTCGAGGCCACCCGTGCCGGGGAGCGCACCGACTTCGACCGCCTCGTGGTCGACGTCGAGTCGAAGCCGGCCATCACGCCGCGCGATGCCATCGCATCCGCCGGCCGCACGCTGGTCGAGCTGTTCGGCCTCGCCCGCGAGCTGAACTCGGCCGCCGAGGGCATCGAGATCGGCCCCGCGCCGGTCGACGCGGTGCTGTCGAGCGAGCTGAGCATGCCGATCGAGGACCTCGACCTGTCGGTGCGCAGCTACAACTGCCTCAAGCGCGAGGGCATCAACACGGTCAGCGAGCTGGTCGCCCTGTCGGAGACGCAGCTCATGAACATCCGCAACTTCGGACAGAAGTCGGTCGACGAGGTCAAGGACAAGCTCGTCGAGATGGGCCTGTCGCTCAAGGACAGCGTTCCCGGATTCGATGGAGCGCACTTCTACGGCGGCTACGACGACGAAGAGGGGAACAACTAGCCATGCCCAAGCCCACCAAGGGTCCCCGCCTCGGCGGCGGTCCGGCACACGAGCGTCTGCTGCTCGCGAATCTCGCCGCGGCGCTGTTCACGCACAAGAGCATCCAGACCACGGAGACCAAGGCCAAGCGCCTTCGCCCCCTGGCCGAGCGCCTCATCACCTTCGCCAAGCGCGGCGATCTGCACTCGCGCCGTCGCGTCCTCGGCATCATCTCGGACAAGGGCGTCGTGCACGAGCTCTTCACCGAGATCGAGCCGCTGGTCCGCGACCGCGAGGGCGGCTACACCCGCATCGTGAAGACCGGCTACCGCAAGGGCGACAACGCCCCCATGGCCGTCATCGAGCTGGTGCTCGACCCGGTCAGCAAGAAGCCGGCCAGCTCGAAGAAGTCCGCGGCCCGCGCCGAGACGAAGCCCGCAGCCAAGCCTGCCGCGAAGCCGGCGAAAGACGAGAACATCGAGGCCGACGAGGCCGTCGAGAGTGTCGAGGTCGAGATCTCGGATGTGACCGAGACCCCCGAGGTCACGGAAACCCCCGTCGAGGAGACCGCCGAGCTCGAGCCGGAGGCCACGCAGGCTGAGGCCGCTGACGCCGCAGCGGAGGACGTCAAGGAGACGCCCGCCGCCGACGGGTCCAAGTAACACCAGCACTGCTCGAAAGGCCCGGCCCGCGCTTCGCGGTGCCGGGTCTTCGTGCGTGTGCGCGTTCCGCACCCAAATACGGCCCAGGTGTACGGTCGCGGCGGCATGCGGCGCGAACGTACACGTGTGCCGTAGTTCCGTTCGTATGCGGGGCCTTTCCGATGTCCGAGCCGACTGATTGACTCGAACCCATGGCATCAGAGGCGACCACGCTCGAGGTACCCGGTCCGAACGGCGTCCGCGAGATGCGCGTCTCGAGTCCGTCGCGCGTGCTCTGGCCAGAGCTCGGCATCACGAAGCTCGAGTACGCGCAGTACCTGGTGACCGTCGGCGATGCATTCGTCGCCGCGAACGGCGACCGGCCGGTGGCGCTGCAGCGCTATCCCGACGGCGTCGACGGCGAGCAGTACTTCTCGAAGAACCCGCCCAAGGGAGCGCCGGACTGGATCCGCACCACCGACGTGACCTTCCCCAGTGGGCGCGTGCACCCGATGCTGGTCATCGACGAGCCCGCCGCCGCGGTCTGGATGGCACAGATGAACACCATCGTGTTCCATCCGTGGCCGTCGCTCGCCGGCGACATCGACCACCCCGACCAGCTTCGACTCGACCTCGATCCGCAGCCCGGCAAGGACTTCGCGGACGCGATCCCCGCCGCGCTCGAACTCCGCACGGTGCTCGAGGAGGCGGGCTTGACCGCCTTCGTGAAGACGTCTGGCAACCGAGGGCTGCACATCTACGCGCCCATCGAGCCGTCAGGCGACTTCATCGGCGTCCGCCATGCGGTGATCTCGGCCGCCCGAGAGCTCGAGCGCCGGATGCCAGACGCGGTCACCACCGCGTGGTGGAAGGAAGAGCGCGGTGAGAAGGTCTTCATCGACTTCAACCAGGCCGCTCGCGATCGCACGATCGCCGCGGCCTACAGCGCGCGTGCGCGGGCGGATGCGACGGTCTCGACCCCGCTCGACTGGGACGAGCTGGTGCCAGGCCTCGACAGCACCTCGTTCACGGTTCGCACGGTGCCGGACCGCCTGGCCTCGGCCGGCGACCCGTGGGCAGGCTTCGCGGAGAGACGCGGCACGATCGACACGCTCCTGACGTGGTGGGATCGCGACGTCGAGAACGGCCAGGGCGAACTGCCGTATCCGCCGGAGCATCCGAAGATGCCGGGGGAACCGACGCGCGTGCAGCCGAGCCGCGCGAAGAAGCCGGTCGACGAGTAGACCGGTGTCCTAGGCCAGCACCTCGCTGAGGTCGTAGGCAGCCGGCGCCTCGAGCTGGTCGTACGTGCACGATGTCGGATCGCGGTCGTCGCGCCAGCGCAGGAACTGCACGGCGTGGCGGAAGCGCCATCCCTCCATCTGGTCGTACTTGACCTCCATGACGCGCTCGGGGCGAAGTTTCACGTAAGAGACGTCTTTCGACGCCGAGAACCGGCTGCGCTCACCCTCGCCCGTGACGACGTCTCCCGCCTCGTCGCGCACCACCAGGGGCGCGAGCTCGTCGATCAGTTCGAGGCGCTTCGCGTTCGAGAACGCCGATGCCCCGCCCACCGGCACCAGATCTCCGGATTCGGTGTACAGCCCCAGCAGCAGCGACCCGATGCCCTGCCCGGACTTGTGAACCCGGTACGCGATCAGCACGACGTCGGCCGTGCGCGAGTGCTTGATCTTCAGGAAGGTGCGCTTGCCCGGCGCGTACGCCGACGCAAGGGGCTTCGCGATGATGCCGTCGAGGCCCGCGCCCTCGAACTCGACGAGCCAGCGGCGGGCGACCTCGGCATCCTGCGTCGTCTGCGAGAGATGCAGGGGTGGATCCACCGAACCGAGTACGCGTTCGAGAGCGGCACGTCGCTCGGAGAACGCGGCGTCCATCAGCGACGTGCCCCTCTCAGCGAGCAGATCGAATCCGACGAACGATGCAGGCGTCTCGGCTGCCAGCTTCTGGACCCTGCTGTCTGCGGGATGGATGCGCTGCGACAGCGCCTCCCAGTTCAGACGTTCGGCGCCGGCCTCGCCCTGACGGACGATGATCTCGCCGTCGACGACGGTACCCTTCGGCAGTTGCGCGGAGAACTCTGCGACGAGCTCGGGGAAGTACCGCGTGAGCGGCTTCGACCCGCGGCTGCCGATCTCGACGTCGCCGGCTGGCGACACCGCGATGATCGCGCGGAACCCGTCCCACTTGGGCTCGAACGACAGGCCGCCCTCGACGGCGTCCTGCTCTGGCACCGTCGCGACGGGCTTGGCCAGCATGGGTTCCGGAATGGGATCGAAGGGCGCGGTCACCCTGTCACGGTAGCCGCGCCCTCCGATCTGCGGAACCGCGATCGGGAAAAAGGAAGCGCGAGCTACACCGGTTGAGGCAATGACTGGTTCGCGCGATCGTCCCGGAGCGGAGGCAGCTCGGCCAGCCGTTGCAGGGCGTCGCGGATCGAGGCGCTGAAGATCGTCGCTCCGGCGGAGCCGAAATGGATCTGATCCCCCGCGAGCAGATTCAGCGAGGGCTGGATGGCGTCATGCCAGTTGGCCAGTTCGACGTCGCGATAGTAGAGCGCGAACGACGACAGGGTCGAGTTGACGCCCGGCGTCCAATTGCGCGGAGCCTGCACATTGACGACGACCATCTCGCGCTTCGGGCCGATGATCTCGCGGATCTCATCGAGCACTTCGCGGTCGATCGGACCGTTGGTGCCGAGGGCCAGCACCAGCACGTCGCGAAGCTGCCCCTGGGCGATCAGGGCGCGCAGCATCTCCGGCGCCACGTAGATCGACCGCGACACCGCCGCATCGATGGAGATGCCGGGGAACTTCTCCTGCAGCGTCGGCGCGGCGGCCAGCATCACCGAGTCGCCGATCGCCGAGATCTGCTCGCCGCCCACCGGCTGGGGCGGGGCCGCCGGGTCCGTCGCCGCGGGTGCGCCGGGAGTCGCCGAGGGCTGTGGGGGCGCTGCCGACGCGCTCGCGTTGGCGGCGTCGAGCGCCTCCTGCCCGGCCTGTACGAGCAGCTCGGTCTCCCCGGTGCCGGGGTCGTTGGCAACCGCGCCGACCGTTCCGATCACGGTCGACAGCGCTAGGACGACCACCCAGACCGATGCGACGAAGGCGTGCCGCGAGCTGCGGAACGAGGCGCCGAACTGCGCGAGCGTCGCACGGAACCCGTTCCGCCGGATCGGCTGCTCGACGAATTGGTAGGACAGGGCCGCGGCGCCGACCGTGATGGCGAGCGCGACGCCACCCAGCGCCCATCCCGATGCCCCGCCCCGAGACCAGCCCGGCAAAGCGGCGGCCACCAGGATGAACACCGGCCAGTGCCAGAGGTACAACCCGTAGCTGCGTTGGCCGACCCAGCGCAGGGCGGGAGTCTCCAGGATGCGGCCGAGCAGCGAACCGGGGACGAGCAGCGCCGCGATGACGATCGCGCTCAGCACGGCGACGACGACCAGCCCGCCCTGGAACACGATCTGCGCGTCCTCTGGCATGATCATGCCGATCGCCAGGATGCCGGCGAGCGCGACCGTGCCCGCGATGCCGAGCGCTGTGCGACGCCACCGCACCCACTCGAGCGGCCGAGCCGGCCAGTGCAGGGCGACGACGGCCAACACGGCCCCGATCGCCAGGCCGAACGCGTGGGTGTCGGTGCCGTAGTAGACACGGGTCGCGCTCTCGGGAGCCCAGAGCATCGCCATGGCGACCGCCGAGGCGACCGCGATCAGGGCGATGAGGGTGATCCGGAGCCAACGGGGGGTCCGCACCAGCACGAGCACGAGCAGCAGCGGCCACAGCAGGTAGAACTGCTCCTCGACCGCGAGAGACCAGAGGTTGCGGAAGAGCTCGGGCGCCGTGGAGTCGAAGTAGTCCGCCTGGGCCGCCAGGAAGAGCCAGTTGCTGCTGAAGGTCAGCGCCCCCAGCACCTGCGCGCCCAGGCCGAGCAGGACATCCCGGCCGACCGCGTACGCCGCCGTGCAGCACACCAGGACGAGCACGCCGAGCGCCGGGAGCAGGCGTCGAGCGCGGCGGCGCCAGAACCCCGGCAGAGAGATGCGACCGGTCGCCTCGCGCTCCCGCAGCAGCAGCGTCGTGATCAGGAACCCGCTGACCACGAAGAACAGGTCGACGCCGATGTACCCGCCGATGACGGCGCCCGGACTCAGGTGATACAGGATCACCAGCAGCACCGCGATCGCGCGGACACCGTCCAGCCCGATCACCCGGTACGCCGGGAGGCGCTTCATCTTGCCGTTCTTCTTGCCCGTCTTCTTCGCGCTCTTCGCGCTCACCTCGGGTCCGCGCGACGCGGCCTCGGACGTCGTCGTCGAGGCGTCGGCGGCTGCTTCTCGGGTGATCGATGACATTTCGGCGGACTCCGCGGTCCAGCCTAGACTCGGCGCGTGGACAGCGGCGAGCCCCAGACAGAGGCCCACGCCGGGACGCCGTCCAGACGCATCCGGCTCGACATCTCCTACGACGGCACCGCGTTCTCCGGGTGGGCGCGACAGCCGGGGCTCCGGACCGTGCAGGGGGAGCTTGAGGCGGCCCTCGCCACCGTCCTCCGCCGGGCCGGCGAGCCCCCGCACCTGACCGTCGCGGGTCGCACCGACGTCGGGGTGCACGCCACGGGCCAGGTCGCGCACGTCGATCTGACCGACGCGCAGCTTCGCATCCTGAACCGCCGCGATCGTGGTGGCCGCCCCGGCCCGGCCGGGCCGAGCGCCCTCGCGCGCCGGCTGAACGGCATCGCGGGACTCGAATCGGATGTCAGGGTCGCGTCGTCCGAGTTCGCCGCCGACGGCTTCGACGCGCGCTTCTCGGCGGTCTGGCGCCGGTACGAGTATCGGATCGCGGACGCCGAGGCCGCCCAGGATCCGCGCCGGCGGCTGCACACCCTCTGGTACCCGGCGGCCCTGGACGTCGCGGTCATGCACGACGCGGCGCAGGCCCTCCTCGGCCTGCACGACTTCGCCGCGTTCTGCAAGCCGCGCGCGGGTGCGACCACGATCCGCGAGCTGCAGGCGTTCTCGTGGGAGCGCGACTCCGACGGCGTGCTGGTCGCCCGCCTGCAGGCGGACGCGTTCTGCCGCAGCATGGTGCGCGCTCTCGTCGGGGCGTGCGTGGCGGTCGGGCTCGGCAAGCTGAACGCCGAACGCGCCGTCGAGCTGCGCGAGGAGGCGACGCGCAGCTCGGAATTCATCGTGATGCCCGCGAAGGGGCTGACGATGACGGAGGTCGGGTATCCGCCGGATGCCGAACTCGCGACGCGTGCCGAGCTCACGCGTGCTCGGCGCGGTTTGCCAGAGACACAGGGGATCGACTAATCTAGGCAAGTTGTCCTCGTGCTGTTCAACAGGCACAGCGGTGTGACAGCATCCGAGCCCTCCACTGCAGGGTTCCGGGCCATCGGCCCGGAACGTTCACCGGAGCGGGATTCACGAACACCTCGATCGAAAGCAGTCCTTTCATGACGCGTACGTTCAGCCCCAAGCCGGGCGACATCCAGCGCGAGTGGGTCGTCATCGACGCCACCGACATCGTGCTGGGCCGCCTTGCCAGCCACGCCGCCGCGCTCCTGCGCGGCAAGCACAAGCCGACCTTCGCCCCGCACATGGACATGGGTGACTTCGTCATCGTCGTCAACGCGGAGAAGATCGCGCTCACCGGCCAGAAGCTCGAGAAGAAGCTGGCCTACCGCCACTCGGGCTACCCGGGCGGCCTGTCGGCGCAGACCTACGTCGAGATGCTCGAGAAGCACCCGACCCGCGCGGTCGAGAAGGCCATCCGCGGCATGCTGCCGAAGAACTCGCTGGGTCGTGCCCAGATCAAGAAGCTGAAGGTCTACGCGGGTGCCGAGCACCCGCACCAGGCTCAGCAGCCCAAGACCTACACCCTCACCCAGGTCGCGCAGTAGCGCCCGCTCAGACTTCTAAGGACTAGACACATGGCGAAGATCGAAGACACCAGCCCCGAGGAGCTCGCTCCCGACGAGGCCGCAGCAGAGGCGCCCGTCGCCGACCAGACCGCTCCCGAGGTCGTCGAGGAGACGGCACCCGAGGCGCCGGCCGTCGAGGAGGCGGCTCCTGAGGCCGCGGCGGCAGAAGAGACGGCACCCGAGGTAGTCGAGGAGGCTGCGCCTGAAGCGCCTGCCGCTGAGGCGCCTGCCGCTGAAGCGCCTGCCGCCGAAGCGCCTGCCGCCGTCGCCCCCGTCGCCGACACCGAGTACTCCACCGAGACCCCCGTCGAAGAGGCGCCCCGCGCTCCGCGCCCGGTGCTCAGCGTCCCCGGTGCAGCCGTCGGTCGCCGCAAGGAGGCGATCGCACGCGTGCGCATCACCCCCGGCCCCGGCACCTTCTCGGTGAACGGCCGCACGCTCGAGGAGTACTTCCCGAACAAGCTGCACCAGCAGCTGATCAACGATCCGTTCAAGGTGCTCGACCTCCTCGGCAGCTACGACGTGATCGCAAAGATCACCGGTGGCGGCCCCTCCGGTCAGGCGGGCGCCCTGCGTCTCGCGATTGCCCGTTCGCTGAACGAGATCGACCGCGAGAACAACCGCGCGGCGCTCAAGAAGGCCGGATTCCTGACTCGTGACGCCCGCGTCATCGAGCGCAAGAAGGCCGGACTCAAGAAGGCCCGCAAGGCCTCCCAGTTCTCGAAGCGCTGATCCGAGCTCGCTCGCGAGCCACCATGCCTCGACTCTTCGGAACGGACGGCGTCCGCGGCCTCGCCAACGGCGAGGTCATCACGGTGGACCTGGCGCTGCGACTCGCCCAGGGCGCTGCACGGGTGCTCACGAGCGGTCGCCATGCGGAGGAGCTGCGAGCGGCGGGCAAG
Source organism: uncultured Actinomycetota bacterium (assembly GCA_963730045.1). Classification (GTDB taxonomy): domain Bacteria; phylum Actinomycetota; class Actinomycetes; order Actinomycetales; family Microbacteriaceae; genus JBDSKH01. Next base: position 51,072 of record CAVSPQ010000001.1, read on the forward strand.
CGACCGACAGCGGTGCTCGCCCGCGATCCGCGCATCTCGGGCGAGTTCATCTCCGCCGCCGTCGCCGCCGGACTGGCGAGCTCGGGGATCGACGTGCTCGACGCCGGCGTGATCCCGACGCCGGCCGCCGCCTACCTGGTCGGCGCCGTCGGTGCCGACTTCGGCGTCATGGTCTCCGCGTCCCACAATCCCGCGCCCGATAACGGCATCAAGTTCTTCGCCATCGGCGGCACCAAGCTCCCCGATGAGGTCGAGGACCGCATCGAAGAGGCGATGGCCGAGCCGAAGCTGACGCCGACCGGCGGCGACGTGGGTCGCATCCAGCGCTTCTCCGACGCCGAGGACCGCTACATCCTCCACCTGCTGGGCTCGCTCGATCTCAGTCTCGAGGGATTGCACGTCGTCATCGACGCCGCCCACGGAGCCGCAGCCGCGGTCTCCCCGCAGGCGTTCACCGATGCCGGCGCCAAGGTCACCGTCATCGGCAACGAGCCAGACGGCCTGAACATCAACGACGGCGTCGGATCGACCCACCTCGGGCCGCTGCGCGCCGCGGTGCTCGAGCACGGCGCCGACCTCGGCATCGCGCACGACGGCGACGCCGACCGCTGCCTCGCCATCGATGCCTCCGGCGAGGTCGTCGACGGCGACCGCATGATGGCGATTCTGGCGATCTCGCTGCGCGATCGCGGGATGCTGAAGGACGACACGCTCGTCGCGACCGTCATGAGCAACCTGGGCCTGCGCGTCGCGATGGCGGAGCAGGGCATCACCATGATCGAGACCCGCGTCGGCGACCGGTACGTGCTCGAGGCGCTCAACGAGGGCGGCCTGAGCCTCGGCGGCGAGCAGTCCGGCCACATCATCTTCACGACCCACGCGACGACCGGCGACGGCATCCTGACCGGGCTCCAGCTCGCGGCGGAGATGAAGCGCAACGGCAAGACTCTCGCGCGAGCTGGCATCGGTGATGACCGTCTACCCGCAGGTGCTCGTCAACGTGCGCGGCGTCGACCACCACGGGCTCGAGTCCGATGCGACCATCGCGGCGGCGGTCACGGACGCCGAGCAACGCCTCGGCGACGCCGGCCGCGTGCTGCTGCGCCCGTCCGGCACCGAGCCGCTCGTGCGGGTCATGGTCGAGGCCGAGAACGCCGCGATCGCCGAGGAGGTCAGCGAGGCGCTGGCCGCCGTCGTGCGCGAGCGACTGGCCCAGTAGAAGCCGTGCGTGCGGCGCCGTTCCCGGTCGATATGATCTCGGGATGAGGCGCAGACTGACCCTCGTCGGCATCTGCGCCGCGGTGGTCCTCTTTCTCGCTCTGGCGATCCTGCTGTTCGGCGGCTCGCCCCTCGCGAACCCCATCTTCTCCGGCGTCGCGCTCGGCATCGCCATCCTGGCGTTCGTCGTCGGGATCCTTGCCACGGTCTTCGCGATCATCCTGCCGCTGTTCGGATCGTCGCAGTCGTTCCTCCGGCGACCCGCCCTCGATGAGGCGATCGCTGCTGGCCGCTCCGGCCTGGCCAGGGTCCTCACGGCGCGTCCCGACCGGCGCGCAGATCAACGGGCACTGGGTGTACGACGCCGACCTCGTGGTCGACGGGACGCGGGTGCCCGCCTACCGGCTCAGCGATCGCATCCGGGTGCACCGCAACGACGGCACCCTGCACGGTGGTGAGATCATCAGCGTCGTCCGCATCGCTCAGGACGCACCGGCGGTGTCCGTGATCGCCGGGCCGGCGCGTGACGCCGCAGGACGCCCTCGTTCCGAAGGATGCGCCGCCATGGTCCTGAGCCGCATCTTCGCGCTGATCGTCCCGTTCGCGGCTGGCGCGCTCATCGGCGCGATCATCGGCGGCATCATCACGGGGAACGACGTCTTCATCATCGGCTGGAGCATCGGCGGACCGTTCCTGATCATGCTGCTGATCTTCCTCGGCGTCGCGCGCAGCTCTGTGAAGAAGAAGACGGCGGGGCAGCGGCAGAACAAGCCCACCGGGATCAACGAGACCGTGACGGGTGCCGCCGGGGGATCGCGGGGGGTCGTGCTGAACGGCGAGCCCCTGGACGGGACCGACGGCGTCGCCATCCCGTCCGGCATGCCGCAACCGCAGGCGCGTCCGGTGCGGCTGCGTCGAGGCATCGCCGTCGTACTGGTGATCGCCGGCGCGGCGCTCTCGCTCATTCCCGCGTATTCGATGATCGGCTGGATCGCGAGCGACGTCGTGCACGGCCAGCCGTTCGACGGGCGCGACATGCGCACCGGGCTGCACCAGAACGACGCGATCGCACAGATCGCCGAGGTGGTCGGCAGCCCCGATGTGACGCGCGTCAACTTCTATGACGACTATGTCATCGTCACGGCGCGCACGTCTCCGCGCAGCACGACGGTGGACAGCTACATGTGGCGCTACGGCGGCGCCTTCCGCTCCAGCCCCGGAAGCTTCGAACCCGACCTGGCGGATCAGCTGTTCGATGCGTCGAAGGTCGACTTCTCGATCATCCCGAGCCTCATCACCATCGCGAAGCGCGATTCCGGGCTCAACGACGCGGAGGACTATTACCCGTCCGTGAGCCGGGACAACCTGTCAGAGGGCCTCGGCGACCCGGTGATCGACATCTCGCTCTCCAACGACTATTTCAACGCGTACTACACGTTCTCGCTCGATGGCGAGATGCTCGAGAAGTCCGGGTCGGCGTTCGAGTAGCGTTTCCGCCATGCCCCTCGACGGTGAATATCAGCCCAGCACCTCTGGATGGGCACGCAGGCAGGCCGAGCTTTACGAAGCGACCGACGGACGCGAGGCGAACGACCTGCGGGGCAGGCCGGTCATCATCCTGACCAGCGTCGGTGCCAAGACCGGCAAGCTGCGCAAGACGGCCCTCATGAGGGTCGAGCACGACGGGGACTACGCGGTCGTCGCGTCTCTCGGCGGGGCGCCGCAGCATCCGGTCTGGTACTACAACCTGAAGAATCAGCCCCACGTCGAGCTGCAGGACCTGGCCGAGAAGCACGACTACCTCGCGCGTGAGGTCACCGGCGAGGAGAAGGCGCTCTGGTGGCAGCGGGCGGTCGCGACCTGGCCGGCTTACGCGGGGTACCAGCAGAAGACCGATCGCGAGATCCCGGTGTTCGTGCTGGAACGGATGCCCTGACGTAGGGTTTTCCGCTCGCTCGCGAGAGGATCCGCCCGGCGATTGCGGAAAACCGGGAGGTGAGATCAGACCTTCCGCAGTAGCACCGACGCCACCCCGTGGTCGGCGCCCTTGCGCAGCACGAGGTCGGCCCGCGCCCGCGTCGGCAGCAGGTTCTGCTCGAGGTTCGGACCGTTGATCTCCGACCAGATCGAGCGCGCCATCGCGATCGCCTCCGGCTCGCTCAACGAGGCATAGCGGTGAAAGTACGACTCCGGGTCGGCGAACGCCCCGCGCTGCAGGCGCAGGAAGCGCTCGACGTACCACTCCTCGATGTCAGAGGAGCGGGCGTCCACGTAGATCGAGAAGTCGAACAGGTCGCTCACCGCGATGCGAGCGCTCGTCGCGGGCTGGAGCACGTTGATCCCCTCCACGATGAGCACGTCGGGGCGCTTCACGACGGTCTCGGCGCCCGGGACGATGTCGTAGATCAGGTGCGAGTACACCGGAGCCCGCACCTCGGCCGCACCGCTCTTCACCTGGGCGACGAAGCGCGTGAGCGATCGGCGGTCGTAGCTCTCCGGGAATCCCTTGCGCTTCTCCAACCCGCGTCGCTCGAGCTCGGCGTTCGGCCAGAGGAACCCGTCGGTCGTGATCAGCTCGACGTTCGGGGTGTCGTCCCAGCGCGACAGCAGTTCGCGCAGCAGGCGGGAGATCGTCGACTTGCCCACGGCGACAGACCCGGCGACGCCGATCACGAACGGGGTCGGCTGGGGGTCTTGATGCAGGAACGCGGCCGTCGCCTCCCGCGTCGCCCGTGCGCCGGCGACGTACAGGTTCAGCAGGCGGCTGAGAGGCAGGTAGACCTCCGACACTTCGGTCAGGTCGAGCGCGTCACCCAGACCGCGCAGGCGATGGATGTCGTCCTCATCGAGCGTGAGCGGGAGGCTGGGCGCGAGTGCCGCCCAATCGCGTCGGTCGATCTCGAGGAACGGTGTGAGGCTGCCGTTCGCGGCGCCGGGGTCGGACACCCGGCAACTCTAGCCGGACGGTGACGGCCCAGCCGGGCAGCCTAAACTGGAGTGCATGTGTGGAATCGTGGGCTACGTCGGTCCGAACAGCACCATCGGCGTGCTGCTGGGCGGTCTCAAACGGCTCGAATACCGGGGCTATGACTCGGCCGGAATCGCCGTACTCACCGACGCCGGTGAGATGGGCACGCGCAAACGCGCCGGCAAGCTCGGCATCCTGTCGGAGGACCTGGGCGAGGAGCCGCTCACCGACGGCCACACCGGCATCGGCCACACCCGCTGGGCCACCCACGGCGGCCCGACCGACGGCAACGCGCACCCGCACCTCGGCGACGACGGCAAGCTCGCGCTCATCCACAACGGCATCATCGAGAACTTCGCCGAGCTGAAGCAGGAGCTCCTGGATGCCGGGGCCGAGTTCACGAGCGAGACCGACACCGAGGTCGCGGCGCTCATGGTCGGCAACGTCTTCAAGGAGACCGGCGATCTGACGGTCGCCATGCAGCGGGTGGTCGCCCGGCTCGAGGGCGCGTTCACCCTGCTCGTCATGCATCAGGACCGTCCCGGCGTCGTCGTCGGCGCGCGCCGCAACTCGCCGCTCGTGATCGGACTGGGCGAGGGCGAGAACTTCCTCGGCTCCGACGTGGCCGCGTTCGTCGAGCACACCAAGAAGGCCATGGAGATCGGGCAGGACGAGATCGTCACGATCCGCCCCGACTCGGTCGAGGTCACCGACTTCGCCGGCAACGCCGTGCCGACCCGCGAGTTCGAGGTCGCCTGGGATGCGTCAGCCGCCGAGAAGGGCGGCTGGTCGAGCTTCATGAAGAAGGAGATCAGCGAAGAGCCGGAGGCCGTCGGCAAGACGCTGCTGGGCCGGGTGCACGACGGCGCCGTCACGCTGACCGAACTCGACGCCATGGGCGACGTGTTCACTGAGATCGACCGCATCGTCATCCTGGCCTGCGGCACCGCGGCATACGCGGGCATGCTCGGCAAGTACGCGATCGAGACCTGGGCCCGCATCCCGGTCGACGTGGAGCTGTCGCACGAGTTCCGCTACCGCGACCCGGTGATCGATGGCCGCACCCTCGTCGTGTCGGTGAGCCAGTCCGGCGAGACCATGGACACGCTCATGGCGGTCAAGTACGCGCGGGAGCACGGGGCGCGCACCCTCTCGATCTGCAACACGCAGGGATCCACGATCCCGCGCGAATCGGACGCCGTGCTCTACACCCACGCCGGGCCGGAGGTCGCCGTCGCATCCACCAAGGCGTTCGTCGCCCAGGTCACCGCCCTGTACCTGCTCGGCCTGCACATCGCATCCGTTCGCGGCGTGCTCGACGGCCCCGCCGTCGCGGACCAGCTGCTGGAGCTGCAGAACATCCCCGCCAAGCTCGACCAGGTGCTCGAGTCGACCGCGAGCCGAATCGCCGACTTCGCTCCGTGGCTCGGCGACACCCAGTCGGTGCTGTTCCTCGGCCGGCATGTCGGGTATCCGGTGGCGCTGGAAGGCGCGCTGAAGCTCAAGGAGGTCGCCTACATCCATGCGGAGGGCTTCGCCGCGGGCGAGCTCAAGCACGGTCCGATCGCGCTGATCGAGCCCGGCCAGATCGTCATCGTCCTCGTGCCGAGTCCGCACCACGAGAACACGCTGCACCCGAAGGTCGTGTCGAACATCCAGGAGATCCGCGCTCGCGGCGCACGGGTGATCGCGATCGCCGAGCTCGGCGACAAGGCCGTGACCCCGTACGCCGACGAGGTCATCCGGATCCCGTACGCCGGCCCGCTGTTCGAGCCGCTTCTCGGGGTGGTTCCGCTGCACATCTTCGCCATGGAGCTCGCGTCGGCCAAGGGCCTCGACGTGGACCAGCCGCGCAACCTGGCGAAGTCGGTCACCGTCGAGTAACCGCTGGTCGAGTGAGGTCGAAGGGCGCGTATCGAGGCCACGCTGACATGATGATCGCATGAGCATCGCGGGCATCGGCGTCGACGTCGTCGACCTCAAGAGGTTCGAGCACGCCCTGCTGCGAACGCCCGCGCTGAAGGTCCGCTTGTTCGCTGAGAGCGAACGCGATCTGCCGCTGCGCTCCCTCGCCGGGCGCTTCGCGGCCAAGGAAGCGCTCATCAAAGCCCTCGGCGATTCCAGCGGCGTCCAGTGGCACGACATGGTGATCGTCAACAACGCGCTCGGCAACCCGGGCTTCGTGCTGTCGGGCGGCACCGACCTGATCGTCAAGAAGCTCGGGATCACGATGATCCACATCTCGATGACGCACGACGCCGGCATCGCGATCGCCCAGGTCGTGACCGAGCGGCCGACGCGTGACCGGAATGCGCGAGGCCCGCATCGACCTCGGCGCCGTGCGGTCGAACCTGGGCGTGCTGCGCGAGCTGACGGCACCGGCTCTGACGATGGCCGTCGTGAAGGCGAACGCGTACGGTCACGGCGCGCTCGGGGTGGCGCAGGCGGTGGTGGATGCCGGTGCCGACTGGCTGGGCGTCGCCGACCTGGATGAGGCGCTCGCCCTGCGATCGGCCGGCATCGATGCGCCGATCCTCGCCTGGCTGCACGGGGAGGAGACCGACTTCACCCCCGCGATCGAAGCTCGCATCGATCTCGGCATCAGCTCGCTCGGCGCAGCTGGAGCGCGCTGCGGCATCCGGAGACGGGGCCGTCGTGCAGCTCAAGGTGAACACCGGGCTCAGCCGCAACGGATTCGAGGGCGGCGATGCGCCGGCCGCGTTCGTGCGTGCCGCCGAGCTGGAGAGCGAGGGGCGGCTGCGGGTGCGCGGGATCTTCTCGCACCTCTCCAACACGTCGCGCGTCGACGACGACGCGCAGCTCGCCGAGTTCACGAGTCTGCTCGCGGCCGCCGAGGCTGCCGGGCTCGCCCCCGACCTGCGCCACCTCGCCGCCACCGAGGCCGCGATCACGCGTCCCGACCTGCGCTTCGACCTGGTGCGCGTCGGCATCGGTCTCTACGGCCTGCCTGCCGCCGACGGCATCGGCGTCGCCTCGCTCGGCCTTCGCCCCGCCATGGAGCTCGCCGGCGCGATCGCCGCCGTGCGACGCGTGCCGTCCGGCGCCGGAGTGAGCTACGGATTCACGCACCGCACCGAGCGCGAGACGAGCCTGGCCCTGGTGCCGCTGGGGTACGCCGACGGGGTGCCGCGCCATGCCTCGAACCGCGCCGAGGTGTCGATCGGCGGGCACCGGTATCCCGTCGTCGGGCGCATCGCGATGGATCAGTTCCTCGTCGACGTCGGCGACGACCCGGTGAAGGTCGGCGACCGCGTCGTGCTCTGGGGCGACGGCGCGGCAGGGGTCCCTTCGGCCGAGGACTGGGCCACCTGGGCCGACACCATCAACTACGAGATCGTGACCCGGGTCGGGCAGCGCGTGCCGCGGGTCTTCGTGGGATGACCGTCGAGCTGACGATCCCGGACGCCGACGCCATGGAGGCACTCGGCGCCCGGCTCGCCCCGCTGCTTCGGGCGGGCGACCTCGTGCTGCTCGACGGCGAGCTCGGCGCCGGCAAGACCACCCTCACCCGCGGGCTGGGCGCGGCCCTCGGGACTCGCGAGCCCATCACCAGCCCGACGTTCGTGCTCGCGCGGGAGCACCCCACGACATCCGGACCGCCTCTCGTGCATGTCGACGCCTATCGCCTCGCGACCGGAACGGAGGTCGAAGACCTCGACCTCGACTGGGATCACGCGATCGTCGTGGTCGAGTGGGGCGCCGGCAAGCTGGATGCGGTGGCCGAGTCGTTCCTGCGCGTCGAGATCGAGAGGCCGGCGGGCGGCGATCCGCTCGATGACGACTCCCCGCGCAACGTCAGGATCACCGGCGTCGGCGACCGCTGGGCCGATGTCGACTTCACTACTGGAGCGCCATGACGTTTGGTATCAATCTGATACCATCGGGCTCATGGCGATGACTCTTCGACTGACGGACGCGCAGGAGCGCGCCCTCGCTCTGCTCGCGGAGGCCGAGGGCGTCAGCAAGCAAGAGGCGACGGTTCGCGCGATCATGGACGCCGCATCCCGCCAGGTTCGGCGCGAGCGGGTCGGAGAACTCTCGACAGCGGGCCGCGATCGCTACGCGGCCCTGCTCTCGCGTCTCGCTGAGTGACCGAGTATCTGACCCTCGAGGACCTGCTCTTGTTGGGCAGGGACCTCGGGGATCTCCCCGTGCGCGATCTCGGTCTCTTGCATTCGGCGGCGGAACGGCCAGCTACCTCGCTGTACGGCACCGATGTCTATCCGACGATTCACGAGAAGGCGGCCGCGCTCTTGCAGTCACTCACGCGCAACCATGCTCTGATCGACGGCAACAAGCGACTGGGGTGGCTCAGCACCGCGGTGTTCTACGGCCTCAACGGCCTCGAGCTGGACGCACCCGACGATGAGGCATACGAACTCGTCATCGGAGTTTCGACCGGCGTCGTCGAAGTCGGCGAGGTGGCGCTCGCGCTCGCGGCATGGGTCCGCCCCACGCTCGCGCCGTAGGCTCGACGACGTGCTGCTCGCCATCGACACCTCCGCCGGCACGAGCGTCGCCGTCATCGACGGTGATCGCGTGCTGAGTGAGGCGAGCGACCCCGGCACGCGCGGTCACGCCGAGCACATCGGCACGCTGATCGAGACGGCGCTGGCCGACGCGAACGCGACCCCCGCCGACATCACCGGGGTCGTCTCCGGGATGGGACCCGGACCGTTCACCGGTCTCCGCGTGGGCATCGCCGCTGCACGCGCATTCGCGGCCGGCCGCAGCATCCCGGTGCATCCTGTCGCATCGCACGACGCCGTCGCATCGGGTCGCTCCTCTCCCACCCTCGTCGTCACGGACGCGCGCCGCCGCGAGGTCGCGTGGACCACCTACGACGCCGAGGGGGAGAAGATCGACGGCCCGCACCTCGCTCACCCCGAGGAGCTGGAGACCGCCGTCGAGGGTTACGCGGGATTCGAGCGCATCGATGCCGCGGAGATCAGCGCAGCATCCCTCGGCCTGGTCGCCGAGCGCCTGCTCGCCGCCGGGCGCCCCACCGGCCCTGAGCAGCCGCTCTACCTGCGCGCCCCCGACGTCACGATGCCCGGCGCCCCGAAGCGGGTGACCGGATGACGTGGCAGCTCCGGCGGGCGAATGACGGCGACCTCGACACCATGATGGCGCTCGAGAACGAGATCTATCCGGATGACGCGTGGTCGTCCGAGAACATGGCGCGGGAGGTCGCGGGGATCACACCTACTACCTGGTGGCGACCGCCGACGACGGCGAGATCGATGCCTACGCCGGACTGCTGGCGCCGCTCGGCACGGGGCAGGGCGACATCCAGACGGTGACGGTCGCGCCGCGCGCGCGGCGACAGGGGCTCGGTCGCACGCTGATGCTCGCGCTCATCAACGAGGCGCGACGGCGCGGGGCCGAGGAACTCTTCCTCGAGGTGCGCGCCGACAACGAGAACGCGCAGGCGCTGTACACCGAGCTCGGGTTCGAGGCCATCGCCGTGCGCAAGGGGTACTACAAGGGCGGCATCGACGCGCTCTCGATGCGGCTCAAGGTGCCCGCGCCGAAAACGGGGCTCGCGTGAGCGGCGCGCCCCTCGTGCTCGGCATCGAGACCAGCTGCGACGAGACCGGCATCGGCATCGTACGCGGCACCGAGCTGCTGGCCAACGCGATCGCGAGCTCGATGGAGGAGCACGCCCGCTACGGCGGCGTCGTCCCCGAGGTCGCTGCCCGCGCCCACCTCGAGGCGTTGAGACCGACTCTGGATGCTGCGCTCACCGAGGCGGGCGTGACACTCGCAGAGGTCGATGCGATCGCCGTCACGAGCGGACCCGGCCTCGCCGGAGCCCTCATGGTCGGCGTCGGGGCCGCCAAGGCGCTCGCCCTGTCGCTCGGCAAGCCGCTCTACGCTGTGAACCATCTCGTCGGCCACGTGGGCGCCGACCTGCTGCACGATCCCGGTGCCGAGAGCGACCCGCTCGAGCTGCCGGCCGTGGCGCTGCTGGTCTCCGGCGGCCACACCAGCCTGCTGCTCGTGCGCAGCCTCACCGACGACGTCGAGCTGCTCGGCGAGACCGTCGACGACGCCGCGGGGGAGGCGTTCGACAAGGTCGCGCGGCTGCTCGGCCTGCCGTATCCGGGCGGGCCGCAGATCGATCGCGCGGCCGACGGCGGCGATGCAGAGGCGATCCGCTTCCCGCGCGGGCTCACGGCCCCCAAAGACCAGGAGGCGCACCGCCACGACTTCTCCTTCTCCGGGCTCAAGACCGCGGTGGCGCGCTGGGTCGAGGCCGCGCGCGAGCGCGGCGACGACGTGCCGGTTCAGGATGTCGCGGCGAGTTTCCGCGAGTCGGTGGTCGACGTGCTGACGGCGAAGGCGATCGCGGCGTGCCAGGAGCTCGGGGTGCCGCGCCTGCTCCTCGGCGGGGGCGTCGTGGCGAACGCCCGGTTGCGGGCCCTCGCCACCGAACGCGCGGCGGCGGCGGGAGTGGACCTCCGCATCCCGCCCCTCGCGCTGTGCACCGACAACGGCGCGATGATCGCCGCCCTGGGCGCCCGGCTCATCGTGGCGGGCCACGCACCGAGTGACCTATCGTTCGGCGCGGACTCGACACTTCCCGTCACGACCGTGCAAGCTTGACCCATGACCGATCCCAAGCCTCCCAAGGCGCCCAAGGCCGCCGCCGCCAAGGCGCCCACTCCGCCCACCCCGCCGACTCCGCCCGCGGCCCCGGCACCTCCGGCCGCGCAGCCCTACGCGCAGCAGAACCCGTACGGCGGCGTCGCGTACCAGCCGGGGATGGCGCCGGCGACCAACACCCTCGCGATCGTCGCGCTCATCCTGGGATTCCTGGTGCCGCTGGGCGGTATCATCGCCGGCCACATCGCGCTCGGCCAGATCAAGCGCACCGGTGAGGGCGGCCACGGACTGGCCATGGCGGGAACGATCATCGGCTACGTGCTGACCGGTTTGTCCGTGCTCTTCCTGATCTTCTACGTCATCTTCTTCGTCGCACTGTTCGGCAGCGGCGTGCTGAACCCGGGCACGGTCATCTGAATCGCAACCCGTTGACAGCCCCACTCGGGGCTGAAAGCATCGAACCGCTACACCAACGATAACCATTGAGGAGCTCGATCCCATGTCCGCTACACCTCCCACACCGCCCGCTGCCACTCCGCCGCCCGCCGGACCCCCGGCCGCCGCCGGTCCCAAGCAGACCACGAGCATCGTCGGCTTCGTGCTCGGCCTCGTCAGCGTGGTGTTCGGCTGGGTTGCCCTGATCGGCGTCGGCGCCGGTATCGCGGGTCTCATCGTCAGCCGCAAGGCCAAGAAGACCGAGCCGGGTGCCCCCTCGTGGATGCACACGATCGGCCTGATCGCGAGCATCGTCGGAATCGTCATCGGCGTGATCTCGTTCTTCGTGTTCCTGGCGAGCTTCCTCATCCCGCTCATCGCGGTCGGCACGTCGGGCATCACCACCTACTGAGCCCTCCCGAAAGGCCGGGTGCTTCGGCGCCCGGCCTTTTCGCGTGCCGCCGCTGACCTGCCGTCGCGTCTAACCGACCGACGAGAGGCGATCGCAGAGCAGGGCGACCCGGTCGCCCGCCACCCGCGTCAGCACGAGCGTCGCGGTCTGCGATCCGCGCAGCCCGAGCTTGTGCCGGAACGTCGCCGGGTCGATGTCGACCCCGCGCTTCTTCACCTCGAGCACGCCGATGTCGCGGGCGCCCAGCTCGCGCTTGAGCGTCTTGACGTCGATCGGGAACCGCTCCCGCACCTCGAACGCCTGACCGAACGGCGTCTGCGGCGGCTCGTCGGTCGTGATCCAGGCGATGGTGGGGTCGATCATCGCACCTCCGACCTGTCGCGCGAGATCGCCGATCAGCCGGGCCCGGATGACGGCGCCGTCCGGCTCGAGAAGGTACCGTGCCAGCGCACCGGCCTCGGCATCCGCCGTGTCGCTGTCGGCGACCATCTCGGCGACGCCGCTCTCGCTCAGGACGAGGGCTGCGCGCCCGACGCCGGGGCGTGCCACGTCGCCGAACCACACGGCAAGCTCGACCACCTCGCGGTCGACGGAGACCCACTGGGCCTCGCAGTCGCCGGGGATGAGCTCGCGCTCGATGCCCGGACCGAGCTTGATCCCGGTCGGGCGGTCGCGCGCGATGCCGAACGCCCAGTCGAGCGACGGCGACCAGTCGGCAGGGTCGTCGAGGCGGCGGCCGTCGGAGCGACGGGCGGGATCGAGCCATACCCCGCCGATGCCGGCGAGGTCGGCCGTCTCGGCGTCCCCGAGCTCGACCCGGGCGGACGGGAACGGCGCGAGGTTGTAGGTGGCGATGGCGGCCGTGACCTCGTCGCGCTCGACGGCGAGGACTCCGAGGTCGAGGGCGGCGAAGGCGAGCGAGTCGGCACCGATGCCGCAGCCCAGGTCGGCCACCACATCCACCCCCGCCTCGGCGAAGCGACCGGCGTGCATCGCCGCGACTCGCAGCCGGGTGGCCTGCTCGAGCCCGTCGGGGGTGAACAGCATGCGGGCGGCGAAGTCGCCGAACTTCGCGACGGCCTTGGCACGCAGCCGGGCCTGCCCGAGCACCGCGGCGACGAGTCCGCCCGGGTGTCCCTCGGTGCGTAGGCGGGAGACGATGCGGACCACGTCGGCGGTCGAGTCGATCGGGCCGACCTCGTCGAGCAGCCGCAAACCCTCCGGCGAGAGCAGCTCGCGCAGCTCGGCGACGTCCATGTCGCCAACCTACTCGTTGCGTTCGGGTTGGCACTCGCGTTGAACGACTGCTAACCAGGGCCTATAGTTGACCTGGCACTCTCGATGGGAGTGTGCCAATCGGAGTTTCAGAAAGAGGTCATCCGTGTCGGTCTCCATCAAGCCGCTCGAAGATCGCATCGTCATCCGACAGCTCGAGGCGGAGCAGGTCACCGCGTCGGGTCTCGTGATCCCGGACACCGCGAAGGAGAAGCCCCAGGAGGGCGAAGTCGTCGCGGTCGGACCGGGTCGGATCGACGACAACGGCAACCGCGTCCCGCTCGACATCTCGGTCGGCGACAAGGTCATCTACTCGAAGTACGGCGGCACCGAGGTCAAGCTCGACGGCGACGACCTGCTCGTGCTGTCGGCCCGCGACGTGCTCGCGGTCGTCGTCAAGTAGAGACAGCAGCCGCAGGCGAGACATCCTGCCGAATGGCCCCGTGGTCCTGCCACGGGGCCTTTTCGCGCCCGGCGGCACCGGATGCCGGGGCTACGCTGATCTGGTGCCAGAAACCCCGTCGTCCGCCTCGCGCGGGATGGGACCGGGCCTCGGGTTCGCGATCGGCGCCTACGGGCTGTGGGGCTTCCTGCCCATCTACTTCCTGCTGCTGGTCCCGGTGGGGCCGTTCGAGATCGTCGCGCTCCGCATCCTGCTCGCGCTGGCGTTCTGCGCCATCCTGCTGACGGTCACCCGCAGCTGGCGGACGCTCTGGAACCTGATGCGCCAGCCCCGCGTGCTCGGCATCATGGGGCTCGCCGGCGTCCTGATCTACATCAACTGGCAGGTCTACATCTTCGCCATCCTGAGCGGCCACGTGGTCGAGGGTGCGCTGGGCTACTTCATCAACCCGATCGTCACCGTCGCGCTGGGCGTGGTGTTCCTGCGCGAGCGCCTGCGCCCGGCGCAGTGGGTGGCGGTCGGCATCTCGGCGATCGCCATCCTGGTCATCGCGATCGGGTACGGGGCGTTCCCCTGGATTGCACTCACCCTGGCCTTCTCGTTCGGGCTCTACGGGTTCATCAAGAAGCGGGTCGGCGCCCAGGTGGATGCGGTGAGCGGCCTCACGATCGAGACCGCGCTGCTGGCGCCGGTCGCCATCGTCATCCTGATCGTCGTGGCCGCTACCACGGGGATCGTGACAGGCACCCAGGGGGTTCCGCACACTCTTCTGGCGCTCTGCGCGGGCGCGTTCACCGCCACACCGCTTCTGCTGTTCGCCGCGGCGGCGCGGCGGCTGCCGCTGGTCTATATCGGACTGACGCAGTACCTCGCGCCGGTGCTGCAGTTCATCTTCGGGGTGGCGATCCTGCACGAGGACATGCCTCTCGAGCGCTGGATCGGATTCGCGCTCGTCTGGGTCGCCCTGGTCGTGCTCACCGTGGACATGTTGGCTAGCGGCCGAGCCCGTCGCGCCTCCCTCGAGCCCGTCTGACGCGGAGTTAGGGTTCGACCGGAATGCCGAGAGGACGTCGGATGTCGCGCACCCTGACCCGTGCCGGTGCCGCCCTGGCCGCCGTCGCCCTGCTGGCCGCCTGCAGCGGCCCGCCGATGCCGACGCCGACGCCCACCGCATCCCCGACGCCCACCGGCGACGGCGTTCTGCGCATCGGCACCCTTTTCTCTCTCAGCGGCGCTCTCGCGCCGTACGGTGCCGGGCAGACCGCCGCTGTCAACGCGGCCGTGCGCGAGATCAACGCGGCCGGCGGCGTGCAGGGCACCCCGGTCCAGGTCGTGAACCGGGATGGCGGGGACGTCGCGACCGTTGAGGCGGCATTCGACGCCCTGGTCGCGAAAGGGGTGGACGTGGTCATCGGCCCGTCGTCCTCGGAGGCGGCCGGGCTGTTGCTTCCGCGCGCGGCGACGGCTGCCGTGCCGCTGGTGTCGCCGTCGGCGACCGCCACCTCGCTGACGACCCAGGGCGGTGGATGGTTCTTCCGCACCATCCCGACGCCCGGAGCGCTGGGTGCGGTGCTCGCCGGCCTCCTGACGGAGGACGGGACCGGGCAGGTCGCTCTCATCAGCGGTGGCGATGATGCCGCCGCCGCCCTGGCGCGGGCCTTGGGCGACGATCTCGCGGAGGCGGACGGCGAGCTCGTTGCCGACCTGCCGATCGATGGCGCCGGGTTCGCCGCCGACCCGGTCGCCGCCGCAGCGGCTCTCGTCGAGGAGGCCATGGCCGCCGATCCGGACGCCGTCGTCCTGGCCACCTCGGACGACCCGCTCGTCACCTCTGCGTTGGTCGCCGCCCTTGCCGGTCACCCCGCGGAGCACCTCTGGCTTCTGGGACACAACCTCACCGACACCTCCGCGATCCCCGCGGGCGCCATCGCCGGCGCGAACGCCCTCGTGGACGGGTTCCCGCCCGATTCGGCGCTCGCCGCCCGGTTCCTGCTCGAGGACCCCGGCGCCGGGTCGCTGCGCTACGCGGCGGAGGCGTACGACGCCACCATCCTCGCCGCCCTGGCGGCCACGCTCGCCGGCGACGACGGCGGCGCGTCGATCGCCCGCGCGTTGCCGGCGGCGTCGGCCGGTGGCATCCCGTGCACCTCGTTCGGACAGTGCCTCGACGTGCTCAGCACGGAGCCCGACATCGACTACACCGGCGTGACGGGATCCGTCGACCTCGATGGAACGGGTGATCTCGTCGTCCCCGGGTTCGCCCTGTACTCGTACGCGGCGGACAACACCGCGACGTTCGCGAAATGGACCTCGGGGTAGAGCATCCGGGCTTGTAACGATTGCGAGGCGTTACGCGCCTGTAACAGGTTTGAATCGTATTCGGGCCATTACTTGGCTAGGGTCGTCCCAGGCGTCGGCCCCACCGACGCCGCTGTCCTGTAAGCAAAACAAGGAGCGACATGAGCAACATTCGTTCGCGGTCTCTGAAGGCCTCCATCGGAGCGGGCGCACTCATCGCGTCGGCTGCGCTGGTTCTCAGCGGCTGTTCGACACCCGGCGGCAACGGTGGCGGCGGCGAGGTCGAAGACCTCGCCCTGACCATCGGTACCGCCCTCCCGCAGACCGGTAACCTCGCATTCCTCGGCCCGCCCGAAGAGGCTGGGGTTGCATATGCAGCGTCCCAGATCAACGAGGCGACCGCCGACACCGGCCTGACCCTCGACGTCGTCTACGGCGACTCGGGTGACACCGACAACAAGGCATACGAGACCGAGATCCCCCGCCTCCTGGGCGAGGACGTTTCGGCCATCCTCGGTGCCGCCTCGTCGGGTACGTCGCTGCAGTTCATCGACCAGGTCGTGGGCGCTGGAGTCATCCAGTTCTCGCCGGCCAACACCTCTGACGCTTTCAGCACCTACGACGACAACGGGCTGTACTTCCGTACCGCCCCGTCCGACGTGCTGCAGGGCGAGGTGCTCGGCAACCTGATCGCTGAAGACGGTAACGCGACGCTCGGCATGATCGTGCTGAACGACTCGTACGGTACCGGCCTCGCGAAGTACGTCACGGAGGCCTTCGAGGCCGCCGGTGGCCAGGTCGTCGCGGCGCCCACCTACAACACGGGTGACACCATCTTCACGACGCAGATCAGCGAGGTGCTTGCGGCCGCTCCGGACGCGATCGCGCTGATCACGTTCGACGAGGTGTCGACCATCCTCCCCAGCCTGTTCGGTCAGGTTGACCCCAGCAAGCTGTACTTCGTGGACGGCAACCTGAAGAACTTCGCTGACGCGTTCCCCGCGGCATCGCTCACCGGTTCGAAGGGCACCCTGCCGGGCCTGTCGATCGACGCGATCGGTGACTTCACCGGTCAGCTCGACGACTTCCTGGCGGCCGAGGGTTCCGACGCGCTCGAGGACTACAGCTACGCGGCTGAGTCCTACGACGCCACCATCCTCCTGGCGCTCGCGGCTCTTGCCGCCGGCTCGACGGACGGTGTCGAGATGGCTGCGAAGCTGCAGGAGGTCTCGGGTGGTTCCGGCGACGGAGAGAAGTGCACCAGCTACGCCGACTGCGCGGCGATCATCGTCGGAGGCGGCGTTGCCGACTACGACGGTGTCTCCGGCCCGATCACGTTCGACGAGGTCGGCGACCCGACCGAGGCGTCCGTCGGGATCTACGTGTACGGCGACGACAACAACTACTCGGCCTACACGGGCTAAGTAGCACGTCATAGCAACGGAAGGGCCCCGGTCTTCGGATCGGGGCCCTTTCGTATGGCCTCAGCAGGCCACAAGGGGCGCGAAAACGGCCCCGACCGTAGCCGGGGCCGAGTTCTTCCGTACGGGCGCGCTAGGCGCCGAGCGTGCCCAGGTACAGCTCGGTGACCTTGGGATCGTTCAGCAGCTCGCGGCCGGTGCCGGTGTAGGCGTCACGACCCTGATCGAGCACGTAGCCACGGTCGCAGATCTGCAGGCACCGGCGGGCGTTCTGCTCGACCATGATGGTCGTCACGCCGGCCTTGTTGATCTCCGAGACGCGGATGAATGCCTCGTCCTGGCGCACCGGCGACAGACCTGCCGAAGGCTCGTCCAACAGCAGCACCTTGGGATCCATCATGAGGGCCCGCGACATCGCCACCATCTGGCGTTCGCCGCCGGATAGCGAGCCGGCGCGCTGTTTGAGTCGCTTACCCAGCTCGGCGAAGATGCCCGTCACGAACTCGAGGCGCTCCTTGTAGGCCGAGGGGCGCTGATAGAGCCCCATCTGCAGGTTCTCCTCGATCGTGAGCGAGGGGAACACGTTGTTGTTCTGGGGGACCATGCCGACGCCGCGCTGCACCAGCTTGTTGGCGCGCAGGCCGGTGATGTCCTCACCCTCGAGCATCACCGATCCGCTGCGGATGTTGACCTGCCCGAAGATGGCCTTGAGCAGCGTCGACTTGCCGGCACCGTTCGGGCCGATGATGCCGATCAGTTCGCCCTGCTCCGCCACCAGCGAGCAGCCGTTCAGGATGTTGACGCCCGGCAGGTAACCGGCCACCACGTTGTCGATGTGGATGACGGGGGTCTTCGTCGCAGTGGTCGCGCTCATTTTCGGCTGCCCTTCTCCACTTCGGCCTGAAACTCGGCCTCGATCTGTGCTGCGGTGAGCGTCGGGGCTTTGGAATCGGGATCCTTGTGGCGACCCGTGACCACGCCGAGGTCGACCTCCTGGTGCGCGCCGAGGTAGGCGTCGATCACGGCCGGATCTCGCATGACGGAGTGCGGATCCCCCTCCGCCACCACACGTCCTTCGGCCATCACGACGACCCAGTCGGCGATGTGACGCACCATGTGCATGTCGTGCTCGACGAAGAGCACGGTCATCCCCTCGCTCTTGAGGTCGAGGATCTTGTCGAGCAGTGACTGCGTGAGTGCCGGGTTGACGCCTGCCATCGGCTCGTCGAGCATGACCAGCTGCGGCTCGCTCATCAGGGCGCGCGCCATCTCGAGCAGCTTGCGCTGCCCGCCGGAGAGACTCGCGGCGAAGTCGTCCGCCTTGGCGTCGAGCTTGAACTTGGCGAGGAGGGCCATCGCTCGCTCCTCGATCTCCTCGTCCTGCTTGCGCCAGAGAGCGGGGATCAGACTCCGCCAGAAGTTCTCGCCCTTCTGGCCCTTGGCGCCGAGCTTCATGTTCTCGACGACGGTGAGCAGGCCGAGCGCCTTGGTCAACTGGAAGGTGCGAACCTGGCCCATCCGAGAGACCTTGAAGGCCGGGACGCCGGAGAGCGACGTGCCGTCGAAGATCCAGGTGCCCGCATCCGGCTTGTCGAAGCCGGTGAGCAGGTTGAAGAGGGTCGTCTTGCCGGCACCGTTCGGACCGATCAGGGCCGTGATGGCGCCCCGCGGGATCTCGAGGTGCTCGACGTCGACGGCCGTGAGACCGCCGAAGGTGCGGCGCACGCCGTCGGCGACGATGATCGGGTCGACCTTGGCGACGCCGGGGACGGCAGCACCGATGTGCAGCCCGGTCGTCTTCGTACGCTCCACAGGGCGGGTCGGCATGACGTTGTCGGCGTCTGCTGCCTGGGGCGCCTTCGGCTGCTGGCTCTTGACCTGTTTCGGCTTGGGCTTCTGGTTACCGGACAAAGGTCAGCTCCTTCTTGTCGCCGAGGATTCCCTGCGGTCGGAAGATCACCAGCAGCATGAGGGCGATTCCCACGAGGATGAATCGCAAGGTGCTCGCCTGGATCTGCGACATGAACGGCAGGATCCCGGCCGCCACCATCGCGGGGAGAACGTTGCTGAGCAGGGTCTGCAGCACCCAGAAGATCAACGACCCGATCAACGGACCGAACACCGTGGCCGCTCCACCGAGCAGCAGCGCCGTGTAGACGAAGAACGTCAACGAGGTGACGTACACGCCCGAGTTGACCGCTGACGGAAGCGCGTAGACGATGCCGCCGACACCGGCGATGACACCGCCCAGCACGAGCGCCTGCATCTTGTACTGGAAGACGTTCTTGCCGAGCGAGCGGACGGCGTCCTCGTCTTCGCGGATGCCCTTGAGGACGCGTCCCCACGGGCTCCGAATGAGGCGCCACACGACGAGTGCGGCCAGCGCGAGGGCGATGAGGCCGACGACGCGGACCCACCACTGGTTCTCACTGAACTCCCACGGCCCGAATCCGTAGGTGCCGGTCGGAATCGGATTCGCCGCGCGGAAGCTCGTGTGGTAACCGCTGAGGCCGTCGGCAGAGCCCGTGACCGGATCGAACGCCGTCGTCAAGAACAACAGCCGAACCACTTCGGCGGCGGCGATGGTCACGATGGCCAGGTAGTCGCCGCGCAGCCGAAGAGTCGGGATGCCGAGTACCAGGGCGAACAGCGCAGACGCGGCGATGCCGACGAGGACGCCGCCCCACCACGGGAACCCGAAGGTGAGAATCGAGATCGCGTAGCCGTAGGCACCGAGGGCCATGAAGCCCGCGATACCCATGTTGAGGAGGCCGGCGAAGCCGAAGTGCACGGCAAGACCGAGCGCAGCGAGTGCGTAAGCCATCGTCGCCGGGCTGAGGATCGACGATGCCGAGTTCGACAGGATCTGAAGCCAGTCCATGGGGTGCCTAACCTATTCTTTCGCGGCGGCCGAGGATGCCCTGCGGGCGGAACAACAGGATGATGATGAGCACCACGAGCGCACCCGCGTACTTCAGATCGGAGGGGATCCAGAGAGTCGAGATCTCGACCAGAAGGCCGACGATGATCGCTCCGACGAGCGCGCCGAACGCGGTTCCGAGTCCACCGAGGGTCACCGCCGCGAACATGAGGAGCAGCACCTGCGCTCCCATGTCCCACTTGAGGCCGGGGCGGAAGTACGCGTACAGGATGCCGGCCAGGCCCGCGAGGGTTCCCGCGATGATCCACACCACACGCACGACGGCGTCGACATCGATGCCCGATGCCGCGGCGAGCGATGAGTTGTCGGCGATGGCGCGTGTTGCCTTCCCGGTGCGCGACAGGGTGAGCCAGAGCGCGAAGCCCACAATGACGACGATGCAGATGGCGAAGCTCGCCATGTCGACCACGCTCATCTTGACGACACCGAACAGCGGGAGCTTCTCGGTCGATGAGAACGGCAGCTGGGTCGTGCCTCCGCCGATGAAGAACTGGAAGATGTAGCGCATCGTCAGCGAGAGTCCGATGCTCACGATCATCAGCTGCACGACGCCGACTCGTTTGCGACGCAGAGGTCTCCAGATGATGACGTCGAGCAACAGGCCGAGCAAGCCGCTCAGGATCACTGCCACCGGGAGGCCGATCCAGAGCGGTAGTGCGACCGTGCCAGCGCCGACCAGGGCGGCCGCCACGACGGGCCCGAAGGTCACCATCTCCGCGTGGGCGAAGTTCGAGATGCCCGTGGTGCCGTAGACGAGCGTGAGCCCGACTGCGGCGAGGGCGAGCATGAGGCCGAAGCTCGCGCCGTTGACGATGCGCTCCACCAGCTGATCGAAGAAGCTGGTGACGTTGCGCACGCCCTCGCCGATGAAGAAGTTCACCGTGACTCGGCCGCCATTGCCGACCTCGGCCTCCTTCACGTTCGGGGTGTCGTCCTCTGGGTCCACCACGGCGATGCCGTCCGGCAGCGTGTCCTCGTCGAGGGTGACGGAGTACTCGGCGTTCTTCTCAGGCACGCCTACGCGCCATTGACCGTTCTCGTCGGTCTCGACCTCCTGCTTGCCGCCGGGGCCGTCGATCGTGAGATGCACCCCCTCGAGGGGCTCGCCGTCCAGTTGCACGTTGCCGCTGACGCGGAACGGGTCGTCCTCGTCGCCCGTGGCGGCTGATGCCGGCGCCGACGTCATGAGGAGGGCAGCGAAGAGCGCCGTGAACATCGCGAGCAGAAGCCAGGTCCTTCGGGGGGCCCGTGCTGTGATCGTCGTTCGGGTGTGTGCCACCGAACCTCCAAGATGTCGGGTAAGCGCGACGGAGCCTCGGCCGTCGGCATTGACGTTACTGGTCGAACGTTGCCTACGTGTTTCCACGCACGACACGACTCGACTTGCCAAGTATGCGGCGGAATGTCTCGCACGCAAAGTCGTTAAGATTGATCACCGGGCTTCATCGGCGCAGCCGGGTTCACTTCCGCTTCTCATCAGGACATTTCGAGGACACCATGGACCAGCCCGACCCATTCGGATTCGTCGGTCTTACGTACGACGACGTTATGCTTCTGCCCGGTCACACCGATGTCATCCCCAGCGAGGCCGACACCACGTCCCGGCTGACCCGCCGCATCTCGGTCGCCTCGCCGCTCGTGTCGAGCGCGATGGACACCGTCACCGAATCGCGGATGGCGATCGCCATGGCCCGCCAGGGCGGACTCGGCGTGCTGCACCGCAACCTCTCGATCGACGACCAGGCGACGCACGTCGACAAGGTCAAGCGGTCCGAATCGGGCATGATCTCGAACCCGGTCACCACGACCCCCGACGCGACAGTCGCCGAGGTCGACGCGCTGTGCGGGCAGTTCCGGGTCTCGGGGCTGCCGGTCGTCGAGGGCGACGGCAAGCTGGTCGGCATCATCACCAACCGCGACATGCGGTTCGTCTCATCGTTCGAGAAGGCGACGACCCTCGTGCGCGACGTCATGACCAAGACGCCGCTCATCACCGCGCCAGAGGGCATCGATCCGGATGACGCGGTCGCCATTCTGGCGCAGCACAAGATCGAGAAGCTCCCGCTCGTCGACAAGCAGGGCAGGCTCGCCGGGCTCATCACCGTCAAGGACTTCGAGAAGACCGAGAAGTACCCCAACGCGACGAAGGACGAGGAGGGACGGCTGCGAGTCGGCGCCGCGATCGGCTTCTTCGGCGACGCGTGGGATCGCGCGGGGTCCCTCCTCGAGGCCGGGGTCGACGTGATCGTCGTCGACACCGCCAACGGCGACTCGAAGGGCGTGCTCGAGATCATCGCGCGCCTCAAGGCCGACCCGGCCTTCGCATCCATCGACGTCATCGGCGGCAACGTCGCGACCCGCTCGGGTGCGCAGGCGCTGGTGGATGCCGGGGCCGACGCGATCAAGGTCGGCGTCGGTCCGGGGTCGATCTGCACGACCCGCGTCGTGGCCGGAGTCGGCGTGCCGCAGGTGACCGCCGTCTACGAGGCATCGCTCGCCGCCCGCGAGACCGGCGTCCCGGTCATCGCCGACGGGGGCCTGCAGTACTCGGGCGACATCGCGAAGGCGCTCGTCGCCGGCGCCGACACCGTGATGCTCGGGTCGCTGCTCGCCGGAACCGACGAGGCGCCCGGCGACCTGGTCTACGCCAACGGCAAGCAGTACAAGAACTACCGGGGCATGGGCTCGCTCGGTGCGCTCTCCGATCGCGGCAAGCAGACGTCGTACTCGCGCGACCGGTACTTCCAGGCCGACGTGCCCTCCGACGCCCAGCTGATCCCCGAGGGCATCGAAGGCCGCGTGCCGTATCGCGGAGCGCTCGGCGCCACCGTGTACCAGCTCGTCGGCGGACTGCGTCAGAGCATGTTCTACGTGGGCGCGCGCACCATCCCCGAGCTCAAGTCGCTCGGCAAGTTCGTGCGCATCACGCCCGCTGGGCTCAAGGAGTCGCATCCCCACGACATCCAGATGACGGTGGAGGCGCCGAACTACTCGCGCTAGCGCGGGAGCGCTATGCTTCCGGCAACCCGACGGGAGCGCCGTGTCGACTTCCAGATCCGAGCCGTCCCCTCCACCTGCTCCGGCGGGTGCTCTTCGTGATATCGCCCAAGCCGTCACGCCTGTTCTGGCCTTGATGGGTGTTGTGGTCTACGGGCTGCTGATCTTCGGGTATGGACAGTTCTACCGCGAGTTGGGAGTCCGGCCAGATGAGGTCGGCATCAATTACGCCGGAAGCCTCGGCGGTGCCGCTGGGCTGACGATCGTGATCGTCGGCGTTGCGCTTGTGATAGCGGCAGGCATCATCGGCGTCAGCCGGGCAGTCGGCTCAAATCTTCCGAAAGGGCAGAGATCCGCCCTCCGAATCGTCCGAACGGGTGGCGTCCTTGTCACGCTCGTCGGAGGTTTCGTTGGCGTACTTCTGTTTACCGCGGCCGCGGATCGGCAAGCCGATCTACTCAAGCACGGCCACTGGCTCGAGCCGCTTCGTATAGGCGACATGGAGATCCTCAGCGTTCGCGCGGACCCCGTCGAGATCACGCCGATCGACGATTTTTCCCAGAACGCCGCAATCTTCGAGGCCACCGATGGGCACGCCCTCTTCTTCCTTGGAGCGGCAGACGGCCTGGCGGTGATCTACGACTCGACGGATCAGTCGGTTTGGCGCGTTCCCACCGAATCGGTGGCGCTGCGCACCGAGAACTGCGAGACCACTTTGACCGACGCTGCAGTCTGTGCGCCGTGATCAGCGTGCAGCGGCGAGGCGCACGACCGCCTCCGTGAGCACCTCGGGGGAGCACGCCAGGTTCAGCCGCGCGAATCCCGCTCCCGACGGCCCGAACGAGAGCCCCGGGTTGAGCGCGACGCGGGCGACGTCGAGGGCGCGCGCGGCGGGGTCGTCGCCCCATCCCAGCTCGCGGAAGTCCAGCCAGGCCAGGTAGGACGCCCGCGGCGGCGTGTAGCGCACCTCGGGCAGGTGCTCTGCGAGCAGTGTCGTGAGCAGGGCCGCCGACCGGTCGATGGCCGCGAGAGCGCCGTCGAGCCAGTCGTCGCAGTCCGTGAAGGCGGCGATCGAGGCGTGGTAGCCCAGGATGCTCGTGCGGTACTGGACCTCGCGGTGCATCCCGTCGAGCACGGCCAGACTCCGGTCGGATGAGGCGATCATCAGCGCGCACTTGAAGCCCGCGAGGTTGAAGGCCTTGCTCGCGGACGTGACGGAGATGCCCCACTCGCGCGCCGCATCCGACACGGCCAAGAACGGGGTGAACTCATGCCCGGCATGCACCAGCGGCCCATGGATCTCATCGCTGACGACGGTCACCCGGTGCTCCGCGGCGAGCTCGGCGAGACCGGCGAGGGACGCGGCGCTGAGCGGGTGGCCGAGGGGGTTGTGCGGGTTGCTGATCAGGATGGCGCGGGCGCCCGCCTCGAACGCGGCCGCGAGCCCATCGAGGTCGAAGGACGAATCGGCGGCGAGCGGCACATCCACCGGTCGGCCGCCGGCCTCGTCGACCAGGTCGGTGAAGGGCGCGTACACCGGCGAGGTGATGACGATCCCGTCGCCGGGACTGATCACGCCACGCAGGGTCTCGACGATGCAGACGCTGACATCGGTCGTCATCCGGATTCCGGCCGGGTCGGGTCGCCACCCCCAGCGCCGCTCGGCGAACCCTGCGAAGGCGACGCCGAGCTCCTGAGGAGACGCGACGTATCCGGAGTCTGATGCGGCGATGCGCTCCTGCAGCACCCGGATGATCGGTGGCGCGAGCGGGTAGTCCATCTCGGCGACGAACAGCGGAAGGACGTCCGGCGGGAACAGCCGCCATTTGGCGCTCGTGCGCTCGCGCAAACGCTCGAGGGGCTCCGCTTCGACGTGCATGGTCCTATTCTGCCGGAACGGCAACCCGTCGCCCGGACTCGTGCGACTCGATCACGGCGTGCGCCAGCGCCAGAGCCCGGCGCCCCGCGCGCGCGTGCACGGGCGGCTCGTCACCCGCTCGCAGCGCATCCAGCACGGCATCGACGTGCCGGTCGAACGTCGCGTGGAAGTCCCGTGCCTCGTCGTTGAAGTACCCGGCCCGCCAGACCCGGGCCGTCTCGTCCCCTGCGGTCTCGAGTGTGAGCTCCCGGACGGTGTCGTGGATGACCGCCCGCCCAGCGGTTCCGTTCAGCTCGATCCGCTGCGCATCCTGATACGCGTAGGACGAGTCGTACGATCCGAGCATCGTGCCGACCGCCCCGTTCGCGAACTCGAGCGCGATCGCGATCGTGCTCCACGCGCCGTAGGTCGTGTTCGTCATCTGCGCGGCGACCGACGTGATCGGGCCGACCAGGTGCTCGAGCATGTCGAACCCGTGACACTGGGTCTCGATGAGGTTGGCGTGGGGCGACTCGCCGAGGTTGGCCTCGCCGCCGAACCGCCAGGTCGCGAACACCAGCCGACCCAGTTCACCTGCGTCGATCGCCGCCCGGGCCCGCACGACCGGCTCGGCGTAGCGGTGGTTGAAGTTGATGGCGAAGAAGGCGCCGGATGCCGAGGCGGCCTCCAGAAGCGCGTCCGCCTCGCCGAGGTCGAACACCAGCGGCTTCTCGACGAGCAACGGGACGCCGGTCTGCGCCAGCTGCAGCGTCGGCTCGAAGTGCCCCTCGTTGGGCAGGCACACCGTGACGAGCCCCGGGTTCTCGGCGGTCAGCATCCCGTCGATGTCGGTGTAGCCGCGGGCGCCGTACTCGGCGGCGCGAGCGGCGGTGCGCGCCTCGTCCCTGCCGACGATCGCGACCAGCTCGGTGTCCGGCCGGCGAGAGAAGATCCGCGCGTGCTGGGCTCCCCAACCGCCGGCTCCGACGACGGCAACGCGAAGACGGTCGACCATGGTCGCAGTGTATCGGCGGGTGTTAGCCTGGTCGGCTCGCATCCGCGGGCGGGAAGAGGCGCTCGCGGCCATGGGCTACATCGATGTCAGCAACGTCTCGCTGACCCTTCCCGACGGACGGCCGCTGCTGGATGAGGTGTCCTTTCGGGTGGGCGAGGGGTCGGTGTCGGCGCTGATCGGCGCGAACGGCGCCGGCAAGTCGACGCTGCTGAAGATCATCCGCGGCGAGGTGAAACCCGACACCGGCGTCGTCAGCATCGACGGCGGCCTCGGCGTCATGGACCAGTTCGTCGGCCACCTGCGCGACGACACGACGGTGCGCGACCTGCTGATCTCGGTCGCGCCGCCGGCCGTGCGCGCGGCCGCCCTCGCCTTGGACGCGGCGGAGGACGCGCTCATCGAGGCCGATACGACGCCGAACCAGATGGCGTACGCGACCGCGATCGCCGACTACGCGGATGCCGGCGGCTACGAGCAGGAGACGCTCTGGGACCAGTGCACGGTGGCTGCCATCGGAATCCCCTACGAGCGAGCGAAGTACCGCGAGGTGACGAGCCTGAGCGGCGGCGAACAGAAGCGGCTCGCGCTCGAGGCCCTGCTGCGCGGACCCGATCGGGTGTTGCTGCTCGACGAGCCGGACAACTACCTCGATGTGCCCGCGAAGCGCTGGCTCGAGGGTGAGCTGCGCGCGACGCAGAAGACGGTGCTCCTGGTCAGCCACGATCGTGAGCTGCTGGCGCAGGTCGCCGACCGGATCATCACGGTCGAGCTCGGCGGTGCCGGCAACACGACGTGGACCCACGGCGGCGGTTTCGGCACCTACCACGAGGCACGCGCGGACCGAATGGATCGTCTCGACGAACTGAAGCGACGATGGGACGAGCAGCACGCCAAGCTGAAACTGCTGGTCGCGACTCTGAAGGTGAAGGCCGAGGCGAATGACGCCTTCGCGTCGCGGTACCGCGCTGCGGTGACACGTCTGCGCAAGTTCGAGGAGATCGGCCCGCCGCAGGCCCGGCCACTCGAGCAGAACCTCGCGATGCGCCTCAAGGGTTCACGCACCGGCCGTCGCGCCCTGGTCTGCACAAGGCTCGAACTCATCGGGCTGATGGCTCCGTTCGATCTGGAGGTCTGGTTCGGCGAGCGGGTCGGTGTGCTGGGCTCCAACGGCTCCGGCAAGTCGCATTTCCTGCGGCTGCTGGCGCTCGGCGGCAGCGATCCGGATAAGACGGCCGGTCACATCACCACGGTCGGCCAGACGCTCGATCCGGTGCCGCACGCCGGCGCCGCCAAGCTCGGTGCCCGCGTCGTCCCGGGGTGGTTCGCGCAGGCGCACGAGCATCCCGACCTGCTGGGCCGCACCCTGCTCGAGATTCTGTTCCGCGGCGATGACAATCGCGACGGCCGCGGTCGAGAGGAGGCGAGCCGCGCCCTGAACCGCTACGGCCTGGTGGATGCGGCCGAGCAGACGTTCGAGTCGCTGAGCGGCGGGCAGCAGGCGCGCCTGCAGATCCTGCTGCTCGAGCTGAGCGGGGTGACGATGCTGCTGCTCGACGAGCCGACCGACAACCTCGACCTGGTCTCCGCCGAGGCGCTGCAGGATGCGCTGGACCGCTTCGAGGGCACGGTGCTCGCCGTGACCCACGACCGGTGGTTCGCGCGGTCGTTCGACCGTTTCGTCGTGTTCGGGTCGGACGGAACCGTGTACGAGTCCGACGAGCCGATCTGGGACGAGAAGCGGGTGCAGCGCGCGCGGTAGTGAGCCCCGGGTAGGCTGTGGCAACGTGAGCGACATCGAGATCGGCCGCGCCAAGCGCGCCAAGCGGGCGTACGCGTTCGACGACATCGCCGTCGTTCCGAGCCGGCGCACCCGCGACCCGCAGGACGTCAGCGTCGCCTGGACGATCGACGCGTTCACCTTCGAGATCCCGGTGCTCGCCGCGCCGATGGATTCGGTCGTGAGTCCGTCGACCGCGATCGCGATCGGCAAGCTCGGCGGCCTCGGCGTGCTCGACCTCGAGGGCGTCTGGACCCGCTACGACGACCCCGAGAAGGTGCTCAAGGAGATCCGCGGCCTGAAGGACGCCGACGCGACGACCCGCATGCAGGCGATCTACGCCGAGCCGATCAAGCCGGCCCTCATCAAGGAGCGCCTGGCCGAGATCCGCGCGAGCGGCGTGCCGGTCGCCGGTGCCCTCAGCCCCCAGCGCACCCAGGAGCACTACCAGACCGTGGTGGATGCCGGGGTCGACATGTTCGTGATCCGCGGCACCACGGTGAGCGCCGAGCACGTCTCGAAGGCGCGTGGAACCTCTCAACCTCAAGAAGTTCATCTACGAGCTCGACGTGCCGGTCATCGTGGGCGGGGCTGCGACCTACACGGCGGCGCTCCACCTGATGCGCACCGGTGCCGCGGGCGTGCTCGTCGGCTTCGGCGGCGGCGCCGCCTCCACCACGCGCAGCACCCTCGGCATCCACGCTCCGATGGCGACGGCGGTCGCCGACGTCGCAGGCGCTCGCCGCGACTACCTCGACGAGTCGGGCGGACGCTACGTGCACGTCATCGCCGACGGCGGCCTCGGCACCAGCGGCGACATCGTGAAGGCGATCTCGGTCGGCGCCGACGCCGTCATGCTCGGCTCGACGCTCGCGCGCGCGGAAGAGGCGCCGGGCGGCGGCTGGCACTGGGGCGCGGAGGCGCACCACCCCGAGCTGCCGCGCGGCAACCGCGTGAGCGTCGGCACGCTCGCCCCGCTCGAGCAGCTGCTGTTCGGGCCGAGCACGATGCCCGACGGTCGCGTGAACCTGATCGGCGCGCTCCGCCGCTCGATGGCGACGACCGGGTACTCCGACCTCAAGGAGTTCCAGCGGGTCGAGGTCGTCATCGCCCCCTACCACCAGGCCTGATCCGATGTTGCTGCACCACGGCATCCCGGTATCTGCGCAGCTTCGACGAGACGCTCGCCCGGAGCTTCTACGTCGACGCGCTCGGGTTCACCGTCGACTGGGAGCACCGCTTCGAGCCGGAGCTGCCGCTCTACATGCAGGTCAGCCGCGACGACCTGGTGCTGCACCTGAGCGAGCATTTCGGCGACGGGAGCCCGAACGGCGTCGTCTGGATCGCGGTCGACGATGTGCGCGCGCTCTACGACGAGATCCGGAAGGTCCCGTTCGAGCTGCTGCACCAGCGTCCCGGTTTCGAGAAGGACGGTCCCGGCGGACCCGGCTTCAGCCTGGGAGACCCGTTCCACAACATGCTGCGGTTCGCACAGCCCGCCTAGGCTTGACGGCATGGCAGCCAGCCGCAAGTCCGTCACCCGGTCCGACAAGCTCGGCCCGGCCGAGCGCGAGGCCGCCCTGCGCAACATGCGCGAGAAAGAGCTCGATGTGCTCGTCATCGGCGGCGGCATCGTCGGCACCGGCTCGGCTCTGGATGCGGTGACCCGCGGCCTGCGCGTCGGCATGCTGGAGGCGCGCGACTGGGCATCCGGCACGAGCAGCCGCAGCTCGAAGCTCGTGCACGGAGGCATCCGCTATCTCGAGCAGCTCGACTTCCGCCTCGTCCGCGAAGCGCTCATCGAGCGCGGCCTGCTGCTGCAGCGCATCGCTCCGCACCTGGTGAAGCCGGTGCGGTTCCTCTACCCGCTCACCAAGCCGGTGTTCGAGCGCTTCTACATCGGCGCCGGCATGACGCTCTACGACCTGTTCAGCTACACCGGGCTCCGGCCGCCGGGCGTGCCGCACCACCGCCACCTCACGAAGCGCCAGCTGCTGCGCGCGGTGCCGAGCCTGCATCCCGATGCCTTCACCGGCGGTCTCACCTACTGGGACGCGCAGGTCGACGACGCCCGCTACGTCGCGAACCTCGCCCGCACTGCGAGCTTCTACGGCGCGCACGTCGCCAGCCGCGTGAAGGTCGAGGGCTTCGTGAAGGTCGGGCAGCGCGTCGTCGGCGTGAAGGCGCACGACCTCGAGACCGACGAGCACTTCGAGATCCTGGCGAAGCAGGTCGTCAACGCGACCGGCGTCTGGACGGATGAGACCCAGGCCATGGTGGGCGAGCGCGGCCAGTTCAAGGTGCGGGCGTCGAAGGGCGTGCACCTCGTCGTGCCGCGCGACCGGTTCCAGTCGAAGCTCGGGCTGCTGCTGCGCACCGAGAAGAGCGTGCTGTTCGTCATCCCGTGGGGCCGGCACTGGCTGATCGGCACGACCGACACCGACTGGAACCTCGACAAGGCGCACCCGGCCGCGACCGCGGCCGACATCGACTACCTGCTCGAGAAGGTCAACGAGGTGCTCGCGGTGCCGCTGACGCGCGACGACGTCGAGGGTGTCTTCGCGGGCCTGCGCCCCTTGCTCGCCGGCGAGAGCGACGAGACCAGCAAGCTCAGCCGCGAGCACATCGTCGCGCACTCGGTTCCCGGCCTGGTCGTCGTCGCCGGCGGCAAGTGGACCACCTACCGGATCATGGCGAAGGACGCGATCGACGAGGCGGTCGCCGCGCTCGACGGCAAGATCAGCGAGAGCGTGACCGAGAACATCGGCCTGCTCGGCGCGGAGGGGTACGAGGCCGCGTGGAACAAGCGCGCCAAGATCGCCAAGGCGTTCGGCGTGCACAAGGTGCGGGTCGAGCACCTGCTGAACCGGTACGGCGTGATGACCGACGAGCTGCTCGACATCCTGCGCGAGCGGCCCGAGCTCGTCGAGCCGCTGCCGGGTGCCGACGACTACATCGGGGCCGAGGTCGTCTACGCGGCCACCCACGAGGGTGCCCTGCACCTCGACGACGTGCTCGCCCGGCGCACGCGCATCTCGATCGAGGCGTGGGACCGCGGGGTGTCGGCGGCGCCGGTGGCCGCGCGCGCTGATGGGCGAGGCGCTCGGCTGGGATGCGGCGCGCATCGACGCCGAGACGGCGATCTACCTCGCGCGGGTCGACGCCGAGCGCCGGAGCCAGGAGCAGCCCGACGACGCGAGCGCGGACCGGGTCCGGCTCGCGGTGCCCGACGTGGAGACGCTCCACTAGAGGCGGTGGCCGAGCCGCGCCCATCGCCGCACGGCTAAAATGGACTCATGGTCGACGTCCGCCGCGTCAAACTCCCCGGTGTCGGCATGCTGCACACCTTCGTGACCGACGACGGCGGCAAGGTCGGCGTCATCACCCACCGCTCCGGCAACAGCGACCTCATCACGTTCGCCGACGCCGAGGACGGCGACGCCCGCAAGGTGTCGCTGCGCCTCGACGAGGACGAGGCGCACACGCTCGCCGAGCTGCTCGGCGGAACTCGCATCACCGAGTCGCTCTCCGGGCTCGACCAGATCCCCGGCCTGTCGATCGACTGGTTCCACGTCGACTACGACGACCACATCGCGGGGCAGCCGCTCGGCAGCATGACGATGCGCGGCCTGCCCGGCGTCACGGTGGTGGCGATCGTCCGCGCCGAGACCGCGAACCCGGCACCCGACGAGGACTTCAAGGTGTTCCCCGGCGACACGCTGGTCGTGGCGGGCGCACCCGAGAAGGTCGCCAAGGCGTTCCAGTTCTACCGCACCGGTGAGTTCAAGGCGAAGGCGCCGGCCGACTCCGCGAGCGCGCCGCCCGGAAGCTGACCGTGGAGCACCTCGGCCAAGATCTGCTCATCCTGGGCGTCCTGTTCGTCATCGCCTACGTCTTCGGTCGCCTCGGCAAGCTCATCGGCCTCCCGGCCATCCCGATCTACATGCTCGTCGGGCTCCTCGCGAGCCCGAACACCCAGTTCTTCCCGCTCGACTTCGAGCCGGCCGACGTCGAGCTGGTCGCGACGTTCGGGCTGATCTTCCTGCTGTTCAGCCTCGGGCTCGAGTTCGATCAGGACGAGTTCTTCGGCAATGCGCGGGCGCTGCTGCTCTCGGGCGGCACCCGCATCGCCATCAACATGGCGGTCGGGCTCGGCTTCGGCTTCTGGGTCGGCTGGGGCGGGCGCGAGGCGCTCGTGATCGCCGGGATGACGGCGGTGTCGTCGAGCGCGATCATCACGAAGCTGCTCATCGAGCTGCGGCGCCTCGCCAACCGCGAGACGCCGGTCATCCTGGGCATCGCCGTCGTCGAGGACATCTTCATCGCGGTCTACCTGGCGATCGTGACGGTCGTGATCAGCCCGATGACCGACCTCTGGTCGGTCGTGCTGAAGCTGGCGGTGTCGTTCCTGTTCCTCATCGTGATGTTCACGATCGCGCGCTGGGGCGGCCGGGTCGTGTCGCGCCTCGTCGGCACCCGCGACGACGAGCTGTTCACGATCCTGTTCTTCGGACTCGCGGTCGCGTTCGGCGGAATCGGCGAACTCATCGGGGTCTCGGATGCGATCGGCGCGTTCCTGATCGGGCTCGTGCTGGGCGCGACCCGGTATCGCACTCGCATCGAGCAGTTCGCGCTGCCGATGCGGGACGTGTTCGGCGCGTTCTTCTTCCTCAACTTCGGCCTCGCGCTCAACGTCAGCGAGTTCGGCGGTGTGGTCGTGCCGGTCATCGTCGCGCGTCGTGCTGACCCTCGTCGTGAACACGCTGGGCGGGCAGCTCATCGCCTGGCTCAACCGGCTGACGCCCGCCGAGGGCTTCAACGTGAGCGGGATGCTGCAGAACCGCGGCGAGTTCGTGCTGATCCTCGCGACGCTCGCGACCGCGGCCGGACTCGATCCCCGGCTGACCCCGTTCGCCGGACTGTACGTGCTGATCATGGCGATCGTCGGACCGATGCTGGCGGTCAACTCGGAGAAGGCGGGAGCGCGCATCTTCCGCCCGCGTCGACGGCGACAGGTGGCGGATCCGTCCGGCGGGGCGGCGGACAGCCGCGACCGTGACTTCGCGCTCGCCGAGGCCGCCATGGCGGGCGCGCCCGGAGACGACACCGCCGCCCTCGAGGTCGCGGCATCCGAACCCGTCGAGTCCGCCGAGGTATCCGGCGGGGTCGAAGACGAGCGTGGCGGGCTCCGCCGAGAAGCGCCTGGCCGAGCAGGCCGGGGCTCAGAGCGACGTGGCCGAGCCGTCGCGACCGGTCCGCGAACCCGACCCGGAGTACTGAGCCATGGCATCCCGTTTCTGGGCCGTCGCCGTCCGCCCGCGCTGGATCGCGGCGCTGCTGCTCTGCCTCGGCATCGCGGCGGGATTCGCGGCCCTCGGCCAGTGGCAGCTGTCGCGCAGCGTCGAGAACGCGGACGTCGCCGACGCCCCCGACACCGAGGTGGCCGTGCCGCTCGCGTCGATCGCCGAGCCGCAGACCGAGGTCACCCAGCCGCAGCTCGGGCGGCGGGTCACGGTCGACGGTGAACTCGTGGCCTCGCGACTTCACCGTGCTCACCGGGCGCAACAACGGCGACGACGCCGACGGCGCCTGGCTGGTCGCGCACTTCGTGACCGACGAGGGCGTCACGCTCGCCGTCGCGCTGGGCTGGGCGCCGGATGCGGACGCCGCGGCTGCCGCGGAGGGCGCGACGCCGACCGGGCCGTTCGAGGGCCGCTACCTGCCGAGCGAGGCGCCCACGCGAGTCCGACTTCGAGGCCGGGGAGCGAAGCGCGCTCGCGGTCGCCGAACTCATCAACATCTGGCCGGACGCGGTCCCCGCCTACGGCGGCTATCTGGTGCTCGATCAGGCCTGGCCGGGCCTCGAGCAGATCTATTCGCCGGCCCCGTCGCGCGAGATCGAGCTTCAACCTGCTCAACGTCTTCTACGCCCTCGAGTGGGCGATCTTCGCGGGCTTCGCGATCTACCTCTGGTACCGCCTGGTGCGGGATGTGGTGGAGCGGGAGCAGGAAGAGCGCGACCGTAGAATAGGGGCATGCCCCCCGCGATCCGCCCGGCCGACGTCCCGCGGATCCGGACGGTACTCGCCGTGTTCCGGGTCTCGGCGATCGTCACCGGCACGTTCCTGCTGCTGCTCGTCCTCATGATGGTGTTCCGCTACGGCTTCGGCGTCGACATCGAGCTCGGCGGTCCCTTCGGATTCCTCGCCCTCCAGCCGCGCGAGACTGATCACGGCCGTGAACCTCTCGACGGCGATCCTGATCGTGCACGGCTGGCTGTACGTGGTCTACCTGCTCTGCGACTTCGCTGCTGTGGCGGCTGACCCGCTGGTCGTTCGGACGCTTCCTGTTCATCGCGCTCGGCGGCATCGTCCCGCTGCTGTCGTTCTTCTTCGAGTTCTCGGTTCCCCGCTGGGTGCGCGAACGACTGGACGCGGCGGAGGCCGAGCTCGTCGACGCCGGGATCGACTCGTGAGCGGCGCCGACGCCGACCCGGTCGCGCACGCCGCGGAGCAGCATCCCGTCCTCGTCGTCGACTTCGGCGCCCAGTACGCGCAGCTCATCGCCCGGCGGGTGCGCGAGGCCGGGGTCTACAGCGAGATCGTGCCGCACACGATCTCGGCCGCCGAGCTGGCCGCGAAGAACCCGGCCGGCATCGTGCTGAGCGGGGGCCCGTCGAGCGTGTACGAGGCGGGCTCGCCCGATCTCGATCCCGGCATCCTGAAGCTCGGGGTGCCGACGCTGGGCATCTGTTACGGGTTCCAGATCATGGCGCAGCAGCTCGGCGGCGAGGTCGCGAAGACCGGCGGACGCGAGTACGGGTCGACGCAGATCCATCGCTCGGGGCCCGAGAGCATGTTCCTCGAGGGGCAGCCCGACGAGCAGACCGCGTGGATGAGGCACGGCGACTCGGTCGTGCGCGCGCCAGACGGGTTCGAGGTGCTCGCCTCGAGCGACGCGACGCCGGTCGCCGCCTTCGCGAGCGACGCCCGCAAGCTGTACGGGGTTCAGTGGCACCCCGAGGTCAAGCACTCGGCGCACGGGCAGGCGGTGCTGGAGAACTTCCTGCACGAGGCGGCCGGCATCCCGGCCGACTGGAACAGCGGCAACGTCATCGCCGAGCAGGTCGATCGCATCCGCGCCCAGGTCGGCACGGGTCGCGTCATCTGCGGTCTCTCGGGCGGCGTCGACTCGGCGGTCGCCGCGGCTCTCGTGCACCAGGCGGTCGGCGACCAGCTGGTCTGCGTCTTCGTCGATCACGGCCTGCTGCGCGCGAGCGAGCGGGAGCAGGTCGAGCAGGACTACGTCGCCGCGACCGGCGTGCGGCTCGTCACCGTCGACGCGCGCGAGCGGTTCCTCGACCGCGCTCGCCGGGGTGACCGACCCCGAGGAGAAGCGCAAGATCATCGGGCGCGAGTTCATCCGCACGTTCGAGGCCGCCCAGGCCGACCTGGTCGCCGAGTTCGCGGCCGAGGGCGACCCGATCCGGTTCCTCGTGCAGGGCACGCTGTACCCGGATGTGGTGGAGAGCGGCGGCGGGACCGGCACCGCCAACATCAAGAGCCACCACAACGTCGGAGGACTTCCCGACGACCTCGACTTCGAGCTGGTCGAGCCGCTGCGCGCGCTCTTCAAGGACGAGGTGCGCGCGATCGGCCGCGAGCTCGGCCTGCCCGAGGTCATCGTCGGGCGCCAGCCGTTCCCCGGCCCGGGACTCGGCATCCGCATCGTCGGCGAGGTCACGCACGAGCGGCTCGAGCTGCTGCGCGAGGCCGACGCGATCGTGCGCGCCGAGTTGACCGCCGCCGGGCCTCGACTCCGAGATCTGGCAGTGCCCCGTCGTGCTGCTCGCCGACGTGCGCTCGGTCGGGGTGCAGGGCGATGGACGCACCTACGGGCATCCGATCGTGCTGCGCCCGGTGTCATCCGAGGACGCGATGACCGCCGACTGGACGCGCCTGCCCTACGACGTGCTCGCCCGCATCTCGAACCGCATCACGAACGAGGTCGCCGGCGTGAACCGGGTGGTCCTCGACGTGACGTCGAAGCCACCCGGCACGATCGAGTGGGAGTAGGAACTCCTCGAGCCGCTAGTTGCGCGGCAGGAAGAACGAGATCAGCCGCAGGATCTCGAGGTACAGCCAGACCACGGTGACCATGATCCCGAATGCCGCGGTCCAGCCGTAGATGCGCGGTGCGCCACCCTCGACGCCGCGCTTGACGTTGTCGAAGTCGAGCACGAGCGAGTACGCCGCGAGCAGCACGACCAGGATGCCGAGCGGGATTCCCAGCGGGATGCCGAAGATCTACGACGTCGCGCAGGCCGTACATCGAGTCGGTGACGCCGAACGCCATGAGCCCGAAGTTGATGAGCGAGAACGCGGCGTAGCCGATGATCGCGACGAGGAAGATCTTGGTGGCGCGCTTCGAGGCCCGCACCTTGCCGCTCGCGAACAGCGCGAGGGTGATGCCGACGACGCCGAGCGTGCCGATCACGGCCATCGGGACGATGCCGTCCCACAGCTGCGAGAACAGCGACGAGATGCCGCCGACGAAGATGCCCTCGACGGCCGCGTAGGTGAGGATCAGCGGCGGTGACGGCTTCTTCTTGAAGATGTTGACGAGCGCCAGCACGAAGCCGACGAGGGCCGCCGGGATCGTGAGGATCGGCACGAACCAGCCGATGGCGGCGCCGACCAGGAGGATCGCGAAGCTGCCGACGGTCTTGACCAGCGTGTCCTCGTAGGTCATCCGCTCCATCTGCTCCGGCGTCGCGTCGGGCCGCGCGTACTGCTGCGCGAGGTCGCCGGCGGTCGGGATGGCGGGGGCGGCTGCCGTCTTGGCGGCGGCCTGCATGGCCGCCTTCGCGGAGAAGGCGGGTGAGTTGGCGAAGGCCGGGTTGGCCATGATGTCCTCGATTTCGCTCGGGGGCTGTGGCTCCCAGTCTACGAACCCGTAGGGCCCTTCCGCCTGAGCGTTCGCCGGGGGCGCACAGGCCGCGTGCTCGCCGCATGCACAGCGCGAGCCGCCCAGGCCGCCCCGCCGAGCATGCCGGCCATCACGCCGAGGGCGGGAAGCATCCCGCTGTACTCGGGGTAGATGCGCGCCAGCACGATGCCGGCGGCCACCACGAACACCGCCATCGGCCAGACCCGCAGCGGGCGGTGTCGCACGAGCAGCCAGCACAGGAACGGGATCACCAGCACGCTCAGGTAGGTCGGCCCGGACAGCAGGACCGCCATCGCCGACGTGGACGGCAGCAGGACGACGATGCGTCGCCATCCGGTCGCCGGCATGATGCTCCAGCCGATCAGGTGCGCCATGACGCCGGCCGTGGCGAGCCAGGCGGTGGAGGCGGTGGTCCCGGCGATCGCGGTGCCGCCGCCGGCGATGAGCGCCAGCCCGCCCCAGCTGCGGGTGCCCCACGATCCCCAGCGGAGGGCCAGCAGCGAGCTCGGCTCGCGCCAGCGTGCGGAGGTGCCGGGGTAGGGGGACTCAGCCATTCGTGGCGAGATACGTGATCCCGAGCACGAGGAAGAAGCCGAGCCACAGGTAGCCGAGCACGATCGCGATCCACGCCGGGATCACCCCGCGCTCTCCGGATGCCCGCAGCTGACTGAGGGCGACGTGTCCGAACAGGGCAGCGAGGGGCGAGGCCAGCACGCCGAGCAGCAGGGCGAGCACGGCGAGGATGTTGACCCGTCCGGTGCGGTCGACCCGGGTGCCGAGGTCGTCGTCGGGCTCGAGCTCGGCGGCCACGTCCTCGTCGGGGAAGACCTGGATCGGCGCCTTCTTCGCGGACTTCTTCGCTGCCGGCTCGGCTGCGGGTGCCTCGGCAGATGCTGCCTGAGCGATCGGGGCCTCGTCGACGACGGTCCCGGTGGATGCGGCGGGCCGACGCCGCGGACCGCGCGGACGGCGCGGGGCAGGCTCGGGCTCGCTCCCCGCGGTCGGCTCGGCTTCGGTCTCCGGCTCGGGCTCGGGCTCGGCTTCGGTCTCCGGTTCCGCCTCTGCGAGTTCGGCGATCGAAAGAGCGCGCGGAGCGGAATCGGCCTCGGACGGGGCAGTTGCGTCGGCCTCGACGTCGGCGGCCGTCTGCAGCTCGAGCGCCTCTTCGTCGTCGGGCGCGGGAACCGGGGCCGCGGGCGGCGTGGGCGTCGGCACCTCGGTAGCCGCGAGTGCGGAGCGCAACGACGGGCGCTCGCCCATCGTCTCCGGCCACTCCGACGAGACCGGTGGCACGTTGGGTGCGGCCGCCAGGGGTGCCGGAGCGCCGACCGGAACGATCGGGGTCTGCGCCGTGGACGAACCCGAGAACGCTGGGACCGAGGTGCGGGCTGGTGCGGAGGCGCGGCGAGAACCGCCGGACGCCGAGCCGGAACTGCCCGCGAGTCCCGGAAGCGGGCGTGACCGGGGCGCCGTGGCGGCCACGGCGGTGCGGGTTCCGCAGAAGATGCAGTACTTCCAGGCAGGCTGCAGCGCGCGGGCGCAGTTCACGCAGGCAGTCATGGAGGGAGATTAGCCTGTCTGGGGTGACCTTCACTCCCCCCAGAACGCTTGTCATCGGTCACCGGGGGGCGAGCGGGTATCGCCCAGAGCACACCCGTGCCTCGTACGAACTGGCCGTCGCCCTCGGCGCCGATGCCGTCGAGCCGGACATCGTTGCCACGAAAGACGGGGTTCTCGTGCTGCGACACGAGAACGAGATCTCGGGGACGACCGACGTGGCTGCCCACCCCGAGTTCGCGGGCAGGCGGACGACCAAGCGGATCGACGGTGTCAGCATGACCGGCTGGTTCACCGAGGATTTCACCTGGAACGAGTTGTCCACCCTGCGCGCGGTGGAGCGGCTACCGCAGCTGCGTCAGGGCTCCGCGAGCTTCGATGGCACGCAGGGCATCCTGCGCTTCGATGAGCTGCTCGACCTGCTCGACGACGTGGCCGACCGCACCGGACGGAGCATCCAACTGGTCGCCGAGGTCAAGCATCCGACCCACTTCGCCTCGATCGGCCTGCCCCTCGACGCCCTGCTCGACCAAGCGCTGGGTCGCTGGAATCGCCCCGACCGCCTCATCGTCGAGTGCTTCGAGCAGAACATCCTGATGCAGCTGAAGGGCCGGGGCATCGAGGCGCGGTACGTCTACCTGCTCGAATCCAAGGGCTCTGCACCGGATCTGGTGGCCAGCTTCGGACGCAAAGCCCTGCCGTACTCGGCCCAGCTCACCAGCTCGGGGCTCGCCCGCCTCGCTCGGGACGTCGACGGGATCAGCGTCGACAAGAACCTGCTGCTCAGCGTGACGGACCACACCGTCACCACCACCGACCTCGTCGAGCGTGCCCACGAGGCGGGGCTGACGGCCTACACCTGGACGCTCCGACCCGAGAACCGTTTCCTGGCTCCGCCCCATCGTGTGGGCAAGGCCCCCCGCGATTGGGGCGACTGGCGCCGGGAGTTCGACCTCATCCTGAGCACCGGTGTCGACGGGATCTTCGTCGATCAGCCAGACCTGGGAGTTGCGGCCCGCGACGGGCTCTGAGCCGCTCGCTCGCCGTCTCTACGAAATCAAGGAGATTCTGCTCTCGTCGGCTCCACGCGCCCGCGAATTGCGTCCAGCCGAAGAGAGACTCCTTGATTTGATACGGCCGTCAGAGGTGGTCGAGGCGGGCGACTGCCGCGAGGACGGCGGCCTCGACGGTCGGCCAGTCGTCGAACACGAGCCGATAACTGAAACGCAGGACCCGGTAGCCGCGCGCGCTGAGGAGAGCATCCCGGCGGCGGTCGGCTTCGAATTTCACGGGGTCGAGGTGGTACTCGGCTCCGTCTACCTCGACGACGAGCCGGTGGCCGATGACGAAGTCGACTCGGCCGATTCCCGCGATCGGAACTTGGGGCCGCGCCTGGATGCCGTGGCGGGCGATGCGGAATCGAAAGACGAACTCGGTACCGGACTCCGACAGGCCATCGACCGCGCGAAGAGCGCGCGAGGCCCGAGCAGGTGCCATGTCGATGAACTGCGAGAGAGGGATTCGGAGACCGGGCCGCACAGTCAGGAGCGATTCCGCGCTCGCAGCCACCAGTTCGGGTGTGCTGCACTGCAGGAAGTCGCTCAACGCCTCGATGGGCTCGACAATGAGCCGGGATGCTGATGTGCGGCGGTCGGTCCAATGGATGACTGTCCCACGCGCACGCGCGTCCAGGCGCCGTCGCCGATCCCGAGGCTGCCGCAATTGGCACGCACCGGCAGGCACGGCGACGTGCAGCGATGCATCACCGCGCACCCAGACGCCGTGCAGACGTAGCGCCGGGCCGCAGGTGAGCCGTCCGCCGACGCGGACCGCTTCGGCGACGGCACGCTCGCATGCCGCTTCGATGTACCAGCCTTGACGGACCCGGAGGATACGCCTCTCCCGCAAGGCCCGCCGGATCGCGTTGACGTCGAATCCATCGGTGTGCAGTTCGTGGGTTGCAGCGGCGCCGCCGCGCAGTCGGATCGAGGCCTCAATACCCATGGGTGCCAGCCTCGCGACGTCGCCGTGCGCCACATCCCGAGTCCTGGGAACCCGTGGACAACCCCGGCCGAACGGAATCAAGGAGAACCGGAGCGTGACCTGCCGCGCTGCCTGAACCGCCGCTCGGAGGGACGAGGATCTCCTTGATTTGCGAAGGGCTCTGAGCCCCTCCGCAGCCCCGGCCCGGTGGGGGTGGTCGCGCCTACAATCGAACGGACATGACCTACGTTCTCGACGATTTCGACGCGGACCCGGACCTGCCGACCGGTGTCAGCCCGGAGCTCGACGAACACCTCCTCGCGGGGCTGAACCCGCGGCAGCGTGAGGCCGTGCTCTATCGCGGGCCGGCCCTGCTGATCGTCGCCGGCGCCGGCTCTGGCAAAACGAGCGTGCTCACGCGCCGCATCGCCGGGCTCATCCACAGCCGGGAGGCGTGGCCGAGCCAGATCCTCGCGATCACGTTCACCAACAAGGCGGCTGCCGAGATGCGGGAGCGCATCGCGAACCTCGTCGGGGCGAGCGCCGACGGCATGTGGATCAGCACCTTCCACTCCGCGTGCGTCCGCATCCTGCGCCGGCAGGCCGAAGCCATGGGCATGACGGGCAGCTTCACGATCTACGACACGGCCGACAGCCGGGCGCTCATCAAGCGCGTGCTGCGCGAGCTCGACGCCGACACCTGGGGGTTCACCGTCGCCGGCGTCGCGAACCGCATCTCGAACCTCAAGAACGAGCTGGGCGACGTCGACACCTTCGCGCGCTCCGCGAACCTCGACGACCCGAAAGAAGCCGGGTTCCTCGAGGTGTTCCGGCGTTACACTGCCGGGCTGCGCCGCGCCAACGCGCTCGACTTCGACGATCTCATCGGCGAGACCGTGCACCTGTTCCGCGCCTTCCCCGAGGTGGCCGCGCTGTACCAGCGGCGGTTCCGGCACGTGCTGGTGGACGAGTACCAGGACACCAACCACGCCCAGTACGCGCTCATCCGCGAGCTGGTGCGGCCGATCAAGCCAGAGCACGTCCCCGAGGACACCCGCATGCGCGTGGATGCCGACGGCGGCATCCCCGCAGCGTCGCTGACCGTGGTGGGCGACTCCGATCAGTCGATCTACGCGTTCCGCGGGGCGGACATGCGCAACATCACCGAGTTCGAACGGGACTTCCCCGAGTCGACCACGATCCTGCTCGAGCAGAACTACCGATCGACCCAGAACATCCTCGACGCCGCCAACGCGGTCATCGCGAACAACTTCGACCGGGTCGCGAAGAACCTCTTCACGACGGTCGGCGCCGGCGAGAAGATCGTCGGCTACACGGGCTATTCCGGGCACGACGAGGCGCAGTTCGTGGCCGACGAGATCGAGGCGCTCCGCGGTCAGGGGGAACGCTACGACGATGTCGCGGTCTTCGTGCGCACCAATGCCCAGACCCGCCCGCTGGAGGAGATCTTCATCCGCTCCGGCATCCCGTATCGCATCCCGGGCGGCACCAAGTTCTACGAGCGTGCCGAGATCAAGGATGCGATGGCCTACCTGATCCAGGTGGCCAACCCCCTGGACGACCTCGCGCTGCGCCGCATCATGAACGTGCCGCGCCGCGGGATCGGACCGGCGACCGAGTCCGCGTTGCAGGCGCACGCCGACCGCCTGGGGGTGTCTCTACGCGAGGCACTGCGCTACGCGGGCGAGCTCGGCTTCGGCCCCAAGCTGACGGCGGCGATCCTCGAGTTGAGCGGGATCCTCGACGAGCAGGGACGCAAGGCCGAGAACGGGTCGCCGGCCGACATCCTGCTCGCCCTGCTCGACAACACCGGGTACCTGAAGACCTTGCACGGCAGCGGCGACCCGCAAGATGAGGCGCGCGCCGAGAACTTGGAGGAACTGGTCGCACAGGCCAAGGAGTTCAGGCGCAACAACCCTGAGGGGACGCTCATCGAGTTCCTCACCGGTGTCGCCCTGTTCGCGGCGGCCGACGAGATCGAGGACGACGACGGTTCGGTGTCGATCATGACCCTGCATACCGCGAAGGGCCTCGAGTACGACGCCGTGTTCCTCACGGGCGTGGAGGAGGACGTCCTTCCGCACCGCATGTCGTCGGGCGAGCCCGGCGGGCTGGCCGAGGAGCGGCGCCTGTTCTACGTCGGGATCACCCGCGCCAAGAAGCGCCTCTTCCTGTCACTCGCCATGACCCGGTCGACGTTCGGCGACACCAGCGTCGCGATGCCGAGCCGGTATCTGCAGGAGATCCCGGCCGCGCTCATCGACTGGCGTCAGTCGCCGGGAGACGCGAATTCGCGCGGCGGGCTGCGTCCGCGCGCGCTGAACTCCCGCGGCTACGCCGGCGGCCCCGCGAAGGGGTTCAGCTATTCGACCTCCCTGCCTCCGGCCCCGCCCCGCGTCAAGACCGAGTGGACGTCCGCCGTCACCAACACCGTGCGCGACAACGGCGACCTGACGCTGTCGATCGGCGATCGCATCCGGCACACCGACTTCGGCGACGGCAAAGTGACCGACGTGACCGGCGTCGGCGCGAAGAGCATCGCCGAGGTGCAGTTCGACACCGCGGGGCGCAAGCGCCTGCTCATCAAGATCGCGCCGATAGAGAAGCTCTGACTCCGGTCGGGGAGGAGCGCTACTCGGCCACCGGCTGCGGGCCGGTCTGCTCGATGGCGACCGTCGCATCCGGATCGATGTCGCGGCGGCGGTGCAACCAGACCACCACGACGATCAGGAGCGCGGCGGCCACGGCGGCGAGCACCATCGCATCGGCGGCGATCGCGGCGGGGACCCCGACGAACGTCGCCAGCACGCCCAGGAGCACCCCGCTGCCGAGGCGGAGCCCCATGCTCGTCATCCCGTACGCGCCGAGGAACCGTCCGCGGCGGTCGTCGGGAGCCTGCAACTGCACGACGGTCTGCGATGTCGAGCTCGAGATGATGGATGCGACGCCCGAGATCGCGAGCACGATCAGCGTCAGCACGAAGCTACGCGAGAACGCGAACACCACGATGCACAACGCGAACACCAGCGTGCTCACGATGGCCAGCCGGGTGCTGGCGCGGATCCGCCCGATCGCCTCCAGACCGAGTCCTCCCGCCACCGCGCCGGCGGAGGTCGCGATGAGCAGCAGCCCGTACCCGAATCCGGATGCGTCGAGCCCGAGCAGCTCGCCGAACTCCGGCAGCAGGGGCATGATCGCGGTCCCGATGAAGACGGCCACGGCGCCCTGCAGCAGCAGCACGACCAGGATCGACGGGTACCGCGGCAGTTCGCGCAGCACGCCGAAGACCTCGCGGAACCTCAGCCGCGGGCCGGCAGTCGCGCGGCGCTGGTGTCCGTCGAGCGGCATCACGAGCAGGTAGATCGCGAACGGCAGGTAGAGCGCGGCGTTGATGAACATCCCGACCGCGGGCCCGACCGTGAACAGCATCACCGCGCCGATCGCGGGGCCTGCGAGTTGACCGAGGCTCAGCCCGGTGGACATCAGGCGCACGGCGCTCGTCAGATCGCGCGGCCCGACGATGTCGTACAGCATGACGCCGTCGGCCGGATGCCAGAGCGCACTGGCGAACCCGTGCAACAGCAGCAGCACGATGCAATGCCACGCCTGCAACGTCTCGGTCAGGAACAGGAACCCCCAGATCAACGACGCCACCCCGAAGGCGGCACATGACACCTGGATGATGCGCCGGCAGTCGAACCGATCCGCCAGCCCGCCGAACGGGATCGAGAACAACAGGTGC
The DNA here is from genome assembly GCA_963730045.1 of uncultured Actinomycetota bacterium. Taxonomy (GTDB): domain Bacteria; phylum Actinomycetota; class Actinomycetes; order Actinomycetales; family Microbacteriaceae; genus JBDSKH01. The sequence continues at coordinate 94,972 of CAVSPQ010000001.1, forward strand.
GGAAGCCAGTGACTGATCACCGCGAACCCGGCCAGGAGCGGCGAATGGAAGGTCTGCCACATCACCCAGTAGGTGATGGCGTGCTCGGCGTTGTCGCCCGCCATCATCAGGGATCCGCCGGCCAGGTACCCCTTGTACCAGCGAGCGCGGAGGGCGGCGAATCTCACCCGGCTCAGCCTAGGAGACGGCGGGAGGGCAGCTCGCGCAGGCGGCGAGGCGTGAGCCGGGCGGCGAGCCGTGCGACGCGCACCGCACGGGCGAACGCTCGCGGGTGCCACGGCAACCCGTACGCGTCGCGGACGGATGCCGGGAGCAGGCCCGCGGTGAGGGTGCGGCCGAGCGGCAGGCCGGCTCGAATCCACGACGGGACGCGACCTGGGTGCAGCAGATCGCGGGCCACGGAGCGTGCATCGTCACCGACCTCGAGGGCGGCCACCGCATCCATCCAGTACCGCTCGAAGGCCGCGCGGTCGGCGGGCCAGAGCCCCGGCGGCAGTTGCAGTGACGTGCCCAGGCCGGCGCTCGCCGCGTACACCTCGTCGGCCAGTGCCGGCGGCAGTGGGCCGCGCAGCAGCTCGTACACGTCGACACCCGACCGGTAGAGGGTCGCCGCCACCCAGAGCTGGCGGCCGGGGTCGGTCGCGCCGGGAATGCCGGCGTGCACACGGTCGACGAACTCGGCGGCGCGGCGCACCTGCCGGTCGTCGCCGAGCGTGACCCCGTAGACGTAGCCGAGCGTGTGCTGCAGCCGCCGCATCGGGTCCTCGGAGAACGCGCTGTGCTGAGCGACACCGCGAGCGACCACGGGGTCGGCGATCTGCAGCAGGATGGCGGCCCCACCGCCCAGCACGAGCGCACCGTCGCGGGCGTAGCGCTCGAACTCCGGGCTGCGGGCCATGACGTCATCCTGCTGGAAAGAACCGGGGAAGTTATCGGGAGAATCGGCCTCGGTCGGGGTGCCCGATCACGCGCGGTAGGGTTTTTCACCGTGGATCTCTTCGAATACCAGGCCCGTGATCTGTTCGAGAAGCACGGCGTCCCCGTGCTCGCCGGCATCGTCGCCGACACCCCAGCCGAGGCGCGCGCGGCGGCCGAGAAGCTCGGCGGCGTGACCGTCGTCAAGGCCCAGGTGAAGACCGGTGGTCGCGGCAAGGCCGGCGGCGTCAAGGTCGCCAAGACGCCGGATGAGGCGGAGGCCGCAGCCGAAGCGATCCTCGGCCTCGATATCAAGGGCCACATCGTCAAGCGCGTCATGGTCGCGGCCGGCGCGGACATCGCGGAGGAGTACTACTTCTCCGTGCTGCTCGACCGGGCCAACCGCTCGTACCTCTCGCTGACCAGCTTCGAGGGCGGCATGGACATCGAGACCCTCGCGGTCGAGAAGCCCGAGGCGCTCGCGCGTATCGAGGTCGACCCGATCGCCGGCATCGACCTGGCGAAGGCGAAAGAGATCGCGGTCGCAGCGAAGTTCCCGGCCGAGACGATCGACAGGGTCGCCTCCGTCTTCGTCAAGCTCTACGAGGTCTACGACAAGGAAGACGCCACGCTCGTCGAGGTCAACCCGCTCGTGCTGACCGGATCGGGCGAGATCGTCGCCCTCGACGGCAAGATCTCGCTCGACGAGAACGCCGCCTTCCGCCACCCGGAACACGAGGCTCTCGACGACGAGGACGACCACGATCCCCTGGAGGCCCTGGCAAAGGCCCACGACCTCAACTACGTCAAGCTCGACGGGCAGGTCGGCATCATCGGCAACGGCGCCGGCCTCGTGATGAGCACCCTGGATGTGGTGGCGTACGCGGGCGAGAAGCACGGCGGTGTCAAGCCGGCCAACTTCCTCGACATCGGCGGCGGAGCGTCGGCCGAGGTCATGGCAGCCGGACTCGACGTCATCCTCGGCGACGCCCAGGTGAAGAGCGTGTTCGTGAACGTCTTCGGCGGCATCACCTCATGCGACGCGGTCGCGAACGGCATCGTGAAGGCGCTCGAGATCCTCGGCGACCACGCGACGAAGCCGCTCGTCGTGCGACTCGACGGCAACAAGGTCGAGGAGGGCCGCCGCATCCTGAACGATGCAGCAAACCCCCTCGTCACCCTCGCCGACACCATGGACGAAGGCGCCGACAAGGCCGCCGAACTGGCATACGGCAAGTAAGGGAACAGAGAATGTCGATCTTCCTGACCAAAGACTCCAAGGTCATCGTCCAGGGCATCACCGGCGGCGAAGGCACCAAGCACACCGCCCTCATGCTCAAGGCAGGCACGCGGGTCGTCGGCGGAGTCAACGCCCGCAAGGCCGGCACGACCGTCTCGCACGACGGCGGGGTCGAGCTTCCCGTGTTCGGGACCGTCGCCGAGGCCATCGCCGAGACCGGGGCCGACACCTCGATCATCTTCGTGCCCCCGGCCTTCGCCAAGGACGCGATGATCGAGGCCATCGACGCCGGCATCGGCCTCCTCGTCGTGATCACCGAGGGCATCCCGGTGCAGGACTCGGCGGAGGCCTGGGCCCACGCGAAGGCGAAGGGCACGACCCGCATCATCGGCCCGAACTGCCCGGGCATCATCACGCCGGGTGAGTCGCTGGTCGGCATCACCCCCAACAACATCACCGGCACGGGCCCCATCGGCCTGGTCTCGAAGTCGGGCACCCTGACGTACCAGATGATGTACGAGCTGCGTGACCTCGGGTTCTCGACCGCGATCGGCATCGGGGGCGATCCGATCGTCGGCACGACCCACATCGATGCGCTGCGGGCTTTCCAGGACGACCCGGAGACGAAAGCGATCGTCATGATCGGCGAGATCGGCGGCGATGCCGAAGAGCGCGCTGCCGACTTCATCAAGGCGAATGTGACCAAGCCCGTCGTCGGCTACGTGGCCGGCTTCACGGCTCCCGAGGGCAAGACCATGGGTCACGCGGGCGCGATCGTGTCCGGCTCGGCCGGCACGGCTCAGGCGAAGAAGGAGGCCCTCGAGGCCGCCGGGGTGCAGGTCGGCAAGACGCCGAGCGAGGCCGCCGACCTGATGCGGGCGATCATCTCCGGGCTCTAGCTGGCGGCTGCACGCGGGCGGTGTTCGCCGCCCTCATGGACGGAGGCGCATCACATCGACGAGTGGGATGCTCATCACGGCAGGACCGACGTCAACGACGGGGTTTGTCTCTGCCGGCACCATCACATGTGGGTTCATGATTCCGGGGCGAGGATCGTGAGGCGGGGCGCCGACTACGAGCTCCACCGCCCCGGTGCACCGCCGGTCCCGCTGGCGTCGAAGAGCCGGGTCCCGCACAGGGTGCTGGTGACGTGACCGGAGGATCGGGCGCGACCGACCGAGACCGGAATCCGGAACACGCGGGTGGCTAAACCCCGCTGCGCGCCGGGGGCCAGGCCGTCGCGCCGAGCTCACGCGAGATGTTGCGCGCGGTCTCGCGCAGGTCGTTGAGCACGTTGTCCTCGGGCGGCCACTCGCTCGAGGGGAGCACGATCGCGACGGCCGCTATGACCGCTCCGCTGCCGTCGACGACCGGTGCCGCGATCGACGACTCCCCGAGCACCGCCTCGTCTTCCTCGGTGGCGATGCCGCGCTCGGCGATCTGAGCGAGTGCGAGTGTCAACTTCGCGGCATCCGTGAGGGTGTCGCCGGTCAAGCTCCGCAGCGGCTTCGAGAGCACGTTCTCTGCGTACTCGCTGTCGTAGGCCAGCAGGATCTTGCCCATCGCCGACGCGTGCGCGGGCATCGACAGCCCCGTCTCCGGCATCTGCTGGCTGCCGTCCGGCCGGCGGTTGTGATGCACGATGATGACCTCGTCGAAGAGCTCGGCGCCGAGGCGCACGGCGAGACCGGTGCGCCGCGAGAGCTCCCGCGTCCAGCGCATCGCACGCGCACGCACATCGAGGGTGTCGAGGTAGACGTTCGACAGCTTCAGCAGCGCGGGGCCGAGCATGTAGCGCTGACCATTGGGCTCCTTGGCGACCAGACCGTGCTGCACGAGCGACTTGACGATGCCGTGAACGGTGGACGGCGGCAGATCGAGGGCGGCGGCGAGCTCGGTGATGCCGAGGTGCCGCGCGCCCTGGAGAGATGACAGCACTGCTGCCGCACGATCGATCGCCTGGATCCCCATTGGTCCTCCGGCCCCCATTATGCAGCTCATTCAGAACAGGACTTGACACGACCCGATTATTGGGAGCATATTCGACATTGTCGAATAACGTTCCAAAGAAGGACACCGGCGCATCCCGCCGGATCGACCCGCACGTCGCGTAACGCGGCCAGTTTGCTCAAAGGAGAACAGATGGATGAGAACAAGACGTGGCAGAAGCTCGCCGCGGAATTCCTGGGGACCGCGTTCCTGGTCTTCGTCGGTGTGGGATCTGTCCCCGCCACGTTGATCGTCAACGGTGATGCCCCCTTCACGATGGCCAGCCTGGGATTCATCTCGCTGGCCTTCGGCACCATCGTCATCGCGACGGTGTACATCTTCGGATACATCTCCGGCAACCACATCAACCCGGCGGTCACGCTGGGGCTCGCCGTCACCGGCAAGTTCCCGTGGCGTCAGGTTCCCGGCTACCTGATCGCCCAGGTCCTCGGTGCGGTCCTCGGCGCCGTCGCCATCGTCGGCGTGCTCGGCCCACGTGCCAGCGAGGTCGGACTCGGCGTCGCGGCCTACACCGACATCCCGGTCTACCAGGCGTTCATCGCCGAATTCGTCGGCACCTTCATCCTGGTGTTCACGGTGTTCGGCGTCATCCACCGCAAGGCGGCCCCCGGCTTCGCAGGAGTCGTCATCGGCCTCGTGGTGTTCGCCGCGATCATCCCGGTCGCGCCCGCCACCGGTGCGTCGATCAACCCCGCCCGTACCACCGGCCCGATGCTGGTGCAGCAGCTGCTCGGAGGCGAGGTGCACTGGGAGCAGTGGCCGGTCTACGTGATCGCCGAGCTCGCTGCCGGCGTCGCGGCCGCACTGCTGTTCGGGCTGATCTCCAAGACCAGCGCGGACAAGACCACGCTGACCGAGGCTCTCACCGAGAAGAAGGGCAAGTGATGAAGAAGCTCGTCAACGACCCCAACAACGTGCTGGCCGACGCGCTCGTCGGTGTCGCCGCGGCTCACCCCGAGCTGAAGGTCGACCACGCGAATCGCATCATCTACCGCGCCAAGGCTAAGGACACCGGCAAGGTCGCCCTCATCTCGGGCGGCGGGGCAGGTCACGAGCCCCTGCACGGCGGATTCGTCGGCCCCGGCATGCTCGACGCCGCCTGCAACGGCGAGGTCTTCACCTCGCCGACGCCCGACCAGATGCAGGAGGCAACCAAGGTCGCCGATCGCGGGGCAGGCGTGCTGCACATCGTCAAGAACTACACCGGTGACGTGATGAACTTCGAGATGGCGGCGGAGCTGGCCGCCGCCGAGTCGGACATCACGGTCGAGACGGTCGTCACGAACGACGACGTCGCCGTGCAGGACTCCACCTGGACCGCGGGCCGCCGCGGCGTGGGGGTGACGGTTCTGCTCGAGAAGATCGTCGGCGCCGCCGCAGAGGAGGGCCGTGACCTCGCGGCAGTCGCCGCGCTGGCCCGCAAGGTCAACGAGGCCGGACGGTCGATGGGCATGGCGCTCACCAGCTGCACGGTCCCGGCGGCTGGCAAGCCGACCTTCGACATCGGCGACGATGAGATGGAGATCGGCGTCGGCATCCACGGCGAACCGGGCCGGCACCGCGTGCCGCTCGCACCGGCATCCGAGATCGCGCAGCAGTTGGTCGAGCCGATCCTGGCCGACTTCGACGCCAAGGGACCGGCGATCGTCATGCTGAACGGGCTCGGCGGCTCACCGCTCATCGAGCTGTACCTCATGTACGGCGAGGTCGCGAAGTTGCTGGAGAAGGGCGGCGTGAAGATCGCGCGCAACCTGGTCGGCAACTACATCACCTCGCTCGACATGGCAGGGTGTTCCGTGACGGTGCTGAAGGCCGACGACGAGCTGCTGAAGCTCTGGGACGCGCCCGTGCAGACGTCCGGCCTGCGATGGGGAGTCTGAACAGATGAGTGACAGCACCGTCTCCCTCGAGACCCTGGTCGCGTGGCTCCGCCGGTTCACCGAGCTGGTCACCGACCAGCGGGCGTACCTCACCGAGCTCGACTCCGCCATCGGAGACGCCGACCATGGAGCGAACATGTCGCGAGGCATGAACGCCGTCATCGAGAAGCTGGACGGTGCCACCCCTGGCGCCGCCGATGAGTTGTTCAAGACGGTCGGGATGACCCTCGTGACCAGCGTCGGCGGCGCCAGCGGACCCCTCTACGGGACGTTCTTCCTGCGGATGGGCATGACGGCAGGAGCCGTCCCCGCCTTCGACGGGGCATCGCTGGGGAGTGCCCTGCGTGCCGGGCTCGAGGGCGTCGTCGCCCGCGGCAAGGCCGAGGCGGGCGACAAGACGATGTACGACGCGATGGCGCCGGCACTCGACGCATACGATGCGGCGATCTCCAGCGGTGCGTCGGTTCAGGATGCTGCTGCCGCAGCGCTCACGGCTGCAGAGGCCGGGCGCGAGGCCACAGCGCCCCTCGTCGCGCGCAAGGGCCGCGCCAGCTACCTCGGAGAGCGGAGCGCCGGCCACCTCGACCCGGGCGCCACATCCACCGCCATGCTGTTCCAGGCGCTCGCCGAGACGCTGTCCGGCTCGCCTGCCGCGACCGGGAGCTGACCCGTGATCGGCATCGTCGTGGTGTCGCACAGCCCGAAGCTCGCGGATGCGGCCTTCGAACTGGCGCGGGAGATGGTCCCGGATGTGGCTCCGCGCGTGGCGCTGGCCGCCGGCACGGGGGATGGGCTCACCGGAACGGACGCGACCCGCGTCGCCGCCGCGATCGCCGAGGTGGCATCGCCGGACGGGGTGCTGGTCCTGATGGACCTCGGCTCGGCGGTGCTCAGTGCAGAGCTCGCCCTCGAGTTCGCCGGCGACGTCGGCGGGGAGGTTCGGCTCTCGAGCGCGCCGATCGTGGAGGGGCTTCTCGCGGCGGTGGTGAGAGCGGCCGGCGGTGCGACGCTCGATGAGGTCGATCGCGAGGCCCGCGGGGCACTCGCCGCCAAAGAGAGCCAGCTCGGCCATCCCCGGGCCGTCGCCGCCGACGCACCCGAGGCACCGAGCACGGACGCCGTCGAGGAACGCTTCGTGCTCCCGAATCCCGAGGGCCTGCACGCCCGCCCGGCCTCGCTCATCGTGACCGCCCTCGGCGGGCTCGACGCCCGGGTGACGGTGCGGACGGGCGAGAAACGGCCAGTCGACGGCCGCAGCCCGATCGGGCTGATGGCGCTCGGCGCGCGGCAGGGCGACGAGATCGTGGTCGCCGCGACCGGCGTGCAGGCGGACGAGGCTCTCGCCGCGGTGCGCGCGCTCATTGCGACGTCGTTCGGCGAGTGACCCACCCGGCGAATCGATACCCCACCGCAGCAGACCGGTCGTAGGCTGGCTGTCGCGTCCGCAACCGGACCGCTCGATCCAAAGGGGACACGATGCCCACCGTTCGCCGCATCTCCGCTCTCGTTGCCATCGTCACGGCCGCGGCGCTCGCCCTCTCGGGCTGCACCCTTCTCGCCCCCCTCTTCAACGGGGGCGGTTCGACGGTCACCACCCATACGGATGAGTCGGTCGCTGCCGAACTCGAGCAGTTCTACAAGCAGGACGTGACCTGGAAGAACTGCGGAGGCGGCAACGACTGCGCCACGCTCAAGGCGCCGGTCGACTGGGATGCCCCGGGCGGCGGGCACATCGAGCTGGCCATCTCGCGGCACAAGGCTTCCGGCACGTCGATGGGCTCGCTGCTGATCAACCCCGGGGGTCCGGGCGGGTCTGGCTTCGACTTCGCGCAGGGCTTCGTCCCGTCGGACGGCGTCAACGCCAACTTCGACATCATCGGGTTCGACCCACGCGGAGTGGGGCGCTCGACGCCGATCGTCTGCTTCACCGACGACGCCGACCGCGACGAGATGATCTACGGCACCTACGACGACCCGTACGGGTCGGATGGCTGGCAGGCGGAGCTGGACGAACGCCAGAAGGCCTGGGTCGATGCCTGCGCCGAGAACACCGGCGACCTGCTCGCTCACATCGACACGGTGAGCGTCGCACACGACATGGACATGATGCGGGCCGTGCTCGGGGACGACAAGCTCAACTACCTCGGGTTCTCGTTCGGCACCTACATCGGCACGGTGTACGCCGAGCTGTTCCCGGAGAAGGTGGGCCGCATGGTCTTGGACGGGGCGGTCTCGCCTCCGTTCGGCACGTTCACGCAACTGGCTGATCAGATGGCCGGCTTCGACAGCGCCTTCCGTGCCTACATGCAGTGGTGCCTCGACTCGGGCGACTGTGCATTCGACGGACCGCTGGAGCAGGCGCTCGCCGAGGCGCACGCGCTGGCCCTCAGCGTCGACGGGCAGGGGCTGGAGAGCAGCGACGGCCGCGAGCTCGACTCCGCGACGGTCGGTACGGGCATCGCGCTCGCGCTCTACAGCGAGAGCAACTGGTCGTACATCACCCTGATGTTCCAGGGGTTGCAAGAGCGCGACGCCGAGATCGCGTTCCTGCTCGCCGACAGCTACAACGGGCGAGAGGGTGGCAGCTACGCCGACCGGTCGCTTGACGTCTACTTCGCCGTCACCTGCGCGGAGGGAGACATCGGCACCGACGACGTCGACATCATCGAGGGTCTCGGCATCATGGACCAGAAGGGACCCTACGTCGGCGGCATCCTCGCGCTCGACGACTACACGCTGCTCGAGTCGGCCTGCTCGCAGTGGCCGTACGAGCGACCCGACTTCCCGACGGAGTTCGACGCCGCGGGTGCGCCTCCCATCCTCGTGATCGGCACGACGAACGATCCGGCCACCCCGTACGCGTCGTCGGTCGAACTGTCCGAGACCCTCGAGAGCGGCGTGCTGATCACCTACAACGGCGAGGGTCACACGGTCTACGGCGGTGGAGTCACCTGCATCGACGAGATCGTCGACGACTATTTCGTCAAGGACGCCGTGCCGTCGGCGGATCCGAACTGCTGACCGGCTCGACCAGCGAGTACGTGAACGAGCCGCTGTAGCGGAAGACCTCGCCCAGCAGGGGCGCCGTCATCCGCACGTCGACTCGCTGGACGCCGTTGCCGGGCGTGCCGCCCTCCGCGGTCTCGGCGAGCGTCACGCGGACCAGGCCCGGCATCCTGAACCGTGCCGGTCCGAGGCGCAGCCACTGCCGACGCGACCGCATGTGCAGCGCGCCGCCGACGACGTCGAGCGCGAACTCCACCTCGAGCCCACCGCGTCGGCCGAGCCGGTCGTGCAGGGCGCCGTCGACGACGCTCATCGTGTCGACCATGGTGCGGGTGCGGCGCGGGAAGCCGAAGTCGCGCCGCGCCGAGAGCCTGCCGTCGGGATGGGTCGTGTTCACGATCTCGAACGGGATGTCGCGGCCGTACTCGGGGAACAGGACGTGCCGCCAGGCCATCCAGGCGAGCGCGGGCCACAGCCAGCGGTGCCGCGAACCGGCCACCTCGTACACGCCGGACCCGCGTCCGACCGCGCCCGCCGCAGCACGTCCGAAATACCGTCGCAGCTGCGGGTCGAGCTGCTCGATGCGGTCGCCGAGCACCCGTTCGTACACCGAGGCCATGGGGTTCATTCTGACGGTCGGGAGGCGTTCCGCTCCGATCCGCGCGGGGCATCACGATCGCCGTGCGAGCCGCGGGTAGGGTCGCAGACGATGACCCGGCGGCTCACTGTGCTCTTCGCGGCCTTCGAGGCCGTGCTCGGCGTCGCCATCGGTATCGCGGTTCCGCTCGTGCCGCTGACCATCGTCTGGGCGGCGCAGTTCGGCTTCGCACCGGACTGGCTGATCTTCTGGCGCGGTGCGATCGACGTCTGGCTGATCGGCCACGGTGTCGACGTCACGTTCACCCTCGATCCCGGGACGGCACTGGCGCTCGGGATCGCTGGGGCGGGGACCCCGGTGGTCGTGACCATCGCCCTGCTCGGGTTCGCCCTGCTCACACTTCTGCTGGGCGCCCGCGCCGGCCGGCGGATCGCCGAATCTGGTCATCGGCGCCTCGGCGGCCTCGCCGGGGTCGCCGCGTTCGCGGTCCTCTCCGCCGCCGTCACCCTCAGCGTGCTGCATCCGATGGCTCGGCCGTCGATCTGGCAGGGGATTCTTCTCCCGACGCTGGTCTTCGGAGCGGGGCTCCTGCTCGGGATGCTGCGCGCCGATCGCGACGCCGACGCGCCTCGAGCAGAGCGGGGCCGTGCCGCCCGCCGGTTCGCGGGACTCCCGATCGACACCCGCGCCACCGCGGGTGCCGCACTCCGGGGCGGGTTCGCCGCGGTCTCGATCATCCTCGTGGCCAGCGCCGTCGCGCTCACCGCGCTGCTCGTCCTCGGGTACGCCGACATCATCCGGCTGTACGAGGCGCTGCACACCGAGGTGGTCGGCGGCATCGCGGTCACCGCGCTGCAGCTCGCGGCGCTGCCCGACATGGTGATCTGGACGGCATCCTGGTTCGTCGGCCCCGGATTCGCGATCGGCACCGGCTCCCAGGTCTCGCCGCTCGGCACCGCTCTCGGGCCGCTGCCCGCCCTTCCGATCTTCGGGGCGCTCCCCACCGGAGACTCGCCGCTCGCGTTCGCCGGGCTCCTGGTGCCCGTCGTCGCCGGCTTCCTCGCCGGAGCCGCCGTGCGGCCGGCCCTCGCGCGGGCGCTCGAGGAAGTCCGCCTGCCGACCGTGCTGCTCGTCGGGCTCGGCGGAGGGGTCGTCGGGGCGGTGCTGCTCGGCCTGCTCGCCTGGGCATCCGCCGGCAGCGCTGGACCCGGACGCCTGGTCGACGTGGGTCCGTCTCCCGTTGCCGTCGGCCTCGTCGCACTGCTCGAGCTCGCGCCCGCGATCGCCCTCGGGGTGGCCTCCGGGGCGGTCATCCCGCGCGGAAGGCGGCACGACCGCGCCCGGTAGGCTGAGGGCGTGCTGCGCCTGGTGGTCCTCATCTCCGGTGGCGGCTCCAACCTCCGGGCGCTGCTCGAGGCCTCCCAGGATGCGGAGTTCCCCGCCCGCATCGTCGCGATCGGCGCCGACCGCGACGCGGACGGACTCGCCCACGCCGAGGAATTCGGTATCCCGTCGTTCGTCGTCCCGTTCGGCACCTACGCATCGCGCGAGGAGTGGGGCGACGCTCTGCTGGAACAGCTAGCGCAGTGGGAGGCCGACATCGTCATCCTGTCCGGCTTCATGCGTCTGCTCCCCGCGGCGGTGGTCGACGCTCTCACCCCGCGGCTGCTGAACACGCACCCGGCGTTCCTGCCCGAGTTCCCGGGCGCACATGCCGTTCGCGATGCCCTCGCCGCCGGTGCCGCCCAGACCGGCGCGAGCGTGATCGTCGTGGACCACGGCATCGACAGCGGTCCCGTAGTGGCACAGCGGCGCATTCCGGTCCTGGCCGGCGATACCGAAGGACGCCTGCACGACCGCATCAAACTCGTCGAACGCGAACTGCTGGTGCAGGTCGTGCTCGACATCGCCAACGGCCGCCTCGACCTCAAGGAACTCGCATGAGCGTCCCCGTAGCAAACGCCGACCACCGGGAACGGGACGTCATCCCGATCCGCCGCGCCCTCATCTCGGTGTACGACAAGACGGGGCTGGTCGACCTCGCGGCGACCCTGGCGCAGCAGGGCGTCGAGATCGTGTCGACGGGATCGACCGCGAAGCTCATCGGGGAGGCCGGCCATCCGGTGACCGAGGTGAGCACGCTGACCGGGTTCCCGGAGTCGCTCGACGGTCGCGTCAAGACCCTGCATCCGGCCGTGCATGCCGGCCTGCTCGCCGACCTCCGGCTGGCGAGCCACGAGATCCAGCTGTCCGAGTTGGGCATCGAGCCGTTCGAGCTCGTCGTGTCGAACCTGTACCCGTTCACCGAGACGGTCGCGTCGGGCGCAGAACCGGATGCGGTGGTCGAGCAGATCGACATCGGCGGCCCGTCCATGGTTCGCGGGGCCGCGAAGAACCACGCGAACGTGGCGATCGTCACCTCGCCCACCCAGTACGGCGACCTGACCGATGCCATCCTGGCCGGCGGCACCACCCTCGCTCAGCGCCGAGCGCTCGCTCTCGACGCGTTCCGGCACACGGCGAGTTACGACATCGCGGTCGCCTCGTGGCTGGGGTCGGTCGTAGCGCCCGACGACCAGGGGTCTGGCTTTCCCGCCTGGGTCGGCGCCTCCTGGAATCGCACCGAGGTGCTGCGCTACGGCGAGAACGCCCACCAGCGTGCGGCGCTCTACGGAAACGTGCACGGCGGCGGCATCGCGCAGGCCATGCAGCTGGGTGGCAAAGAGATGTCGTACAACAATTACGTGGATGCCGACGCGGCACTGCGGGCGGCGTACGACCTCGAGACTCCCGCCGTCGCGATCATCAAGCACGCCAATCCCTGCGGAATCGCCACCGCCGACACGATCGCCGCAGCCCACGCGGCGGCGCACGCCTGCGATCCCGTTTCCGCCTACGGAGGCGTGATCGCCGCCAACCGCACGATCACGCGCGAGGCGGCCGAGTCGATCGCGCCGATCTTCACCGAGGTGGTCGTGGCACCGGGCTTCGAACCCGGAGCGCTCGAGGTGCTGCAGGCGAAGAAGAACCTCCGGCTGCTCGAGCTGCCTGCCGACTTCGGGCGCGGCGGCACCGAGTTCCGGCTGATCTCCGGCGGGCTGCTCATGCAGAACACCGACGCGCAATTCACACCGGCCGTGCAGTGGAAGCTCGTCGCCGGAGACGCCGTCGACGCCGGGACTCTCGCCGACCTCGAGTTCGCCTGGCGGGCCTGCCGGTCGGTCAAGTCGAACGCCATCCTGCTCGCGAAAGACGGTGCCTCGGTCGGCATCGGGATGGGACAGGTCAACCGTGTCGACTCGTGCCGGCTCGCCGTCGAGCGTGCGGGGGACCGGGCCACGGGCAGCGTGGCCGCCTCCGATGCGTTTTTCCCGTTCGCCGACGGTGCCGAGATCCTGATCGCGGCCGGCGTCCGGGCGATCGTGCAGCCGGGCGGCTCCATCCGCGACGATGAGGTGATCGCCGCGGCGACGACCGCCGGCGTCACGATGTACTTCACCGACGAAAGGCACTTCTTCCATTGAGAGGTTCACCATGAAGGCCCTTGTCCGACCCACCTCCCGCCGCCTCGCCGAGGGGCAGCTCACCCACATCGAGCGCGTCGCGGTCGACGTCGACCTCGCCGAGCAGCAGTGGGACGCGTACTGCGACGCCCTCGACACCTGGGGCTTCGCGACGGTGCGCGTGCCGGGCGACGACGCTCTGCCCGACTCGGTCTTCGTCGAGGACACTGTGGTTCTGTTCGGCGACCTGGCCGTGCTGACCAGCCCGGGTGCCGAGTCGCGACGGGCCGAGACGGATGCGGTGGGCGAGCTCCTGCGAGGCCTCGGTACCGAGATGGCGGCCATCGAGCTCCCCGGTACCCTCGACGGCGGCGATGTACTGAAGATCGGCGAGACGGTCTACGTGGGCCAGGGCGGCCGCACGAACGGCGACGGCATCCGGCAGCTTCGCGCCCTGCTGACATCGCGCGGGTACACGGTCGTGGGGGTGCCGGTCACGAAGGTGCTGCATCTCAAGTCGGCCGTGACCGCTCTTCCCGATGGCACGGTCGTCGGCTACCCCGATGACGTCGATCACCCTGAGGTGTTCGCGCGTTTCCTGCCGATGCCGGAGCACGGCGCCGCGGTGGTGGTGCTCTCCGACGACACGGTGCTGATGGCGGCGTCGGTACCCGAGTCGGCCGCGCTGATCGAGAGCCTGGGGTATCGGGTGATCACGGTGGATATCAGCGAGTTCGAGAAGCTCGAGGGCTGCGTGACCTGCCTGTCGGTTCGGCTGCGGTCGTAGCGGTCAGTCGAGCGCGATGCTCGCGATGCTGCCGTTGGTGGTGAGGTCGGTTCCGTAGGCGAGCTCGGCCGTGGCCGTCTGGCCGGTCGAGAGCGTGATCGTCGGCGCCGACGTGTAGCCGGCCCCGCCGTTCAGCACCCGGACGCCCGTGACCTCGCCGTCCTCGACGATCGCCTCGGCCGTCGCGGGGGTGTTCGGCCAGATCTCCCCTGCCGCGGCCCGGTACCGGTACCGGTTGCTCACGGTGTCCAGCTGGTCGTTGGTGATGCCGTACGGCCCGAGCACCGCAAGCAGCGCGTCCTTGTTGGCTTGCGCCTCGGCGCCGGTGGGTTCGCCATCGGTGGACGGCGTCACGCCGGCGAACGCCTCGCGGAACACCTCGGTCGGGACGCCGAGGGCGGCGGCGATCAGCACCACCGGTCGGCCGTTGTCGACGGGTTCGGTCCGGAGGCCGCCGGTGATCGTCACGGTCACCTCGGACGCGAGGACCGGGTGTGCGCTGGCGGTGGGGGTCGGCCTGTCGGGCGAGCTCGCTGCCGTGCACCCGGCGAGGCCGAAGCCGACGGCGAGGGCGAGGGCGGAGGCGACCACGAGGGAGTGGGTTCTGTGCGTCTGCGTCACGCGGAGCAGTCAATCAGCGGGTGGGCCGGGCGACCAGCGGAAAAGACATCCTCTTGGGCGACGCATAGGGGTTCCATAGGAAACAGCTCGGCGGCATCGAGACCCGTTCGTTGCTTGTCACTGCGCCGAGCGCGGGTCTAGTCTGAAAGGCTGCGCGGCGATGGGCCGGGCACAGAGAGTCGGGGAGGCCGCGATGTTGAGCAACGGACAGACGAAGAAGGTCCTGTCGCGCGTGCCGGTCGCCTCCTCCGGGCGACGGTACCCCTCCGGGCGACGGACCGCACCGCCCGTCCGACCTCGGCGGCTCCGGCCGCACCCGCCACCACCCATCCGATCGGGACGCGCACGCGTCCGCTCGACCAGAAACGACCCATGCCTGACATCGCCCATCACGACGCGCGCCCGCGCGCCCGCGGGACCATCCGCACCATCGCCCGGCTCTACCCGTTCGTCCGTAGCGCCCTGCCGCGGATCGTGCTCGGGATGATCGCGGCGCTCCTCGCCGCGCTCGTCTCGCTCGCCATCCCGCTCGTGCTGCAGAGCCTGGTCGACGGTCCGCTCTCGACCGGCGACGGCGCCCAGATCTGGCCGGCGGCGGTGATCGTGCTGGTTCTCGGCGTGCTCGAGGCCGGGCTGATCATGGCGCGCCGCTGGTTCGTCCTCACGCCCGGAACCCACGTCGAGGCGTCGATGCGCACCACCCTGTACGCCAAGCTCCAGGATCTGCCGGTCGCCTTCCACGACCGCTGGCAGAGCGGGCAGCTGCTGTCGCGCGCCATGACCGACCTCGGCCTGATCCGGCGCTGGCTCGCCTTCGGAATCGTCCTGCTCGTCGTGAACATCGCGACCGTGCTGATCGGCTTCGTCGTGCTCTTCTTCTGGAGCTGGATGCTGGGGCTGGTCTTCCTGGTGTGCTCGATCCCGCTGTGGATCTACGGCTTCGTCTTCGAGAACAAGTACTCGGTCGTCGCGCGACGGTCGCAGGACCAGCAGGGCGACCTGGCGACCGCGGTCGAGGAGTCGGTGCACGGCATCCGCGTGCTCAAAGCATTCGGCCGCGGGCGTCACTCGCTCGAGAAGTTCGCCCGTCAGGCAGAGGAGCTGCGCGGAACCGAGATCGAGAAGGCGCGCGCCATCGCCGGCATCTGGCTCTGGTTGCTGCTGGTGCCCGACGTCGCGTTCGCGCTCTGCCTGCTCGGCGGCGTGTGGCTCGCCTCGACCGACCAGATGACGGTCGGCCAGCTGTTCGCGTTCTTCGCGACGGCGACGGTGCTGCGCTGGCCGATCGAGTCGATCGGATTCCTGCTCTCGATGACCTTCGACACCCGCACCGCCGTCGACCGGCTGTTCGAGGTGCTCGACGAGGAGAACCCGATCACCGATCCGGCCTCGCCGAAGCACATCGCGCGCCCGGTGGGCCGTCTGAAGTTCGATGGCGCCCATTTCCGGTATCAGGACTCGCCCGCGGGCGTCCCCGACATCCTGGACGGCATCGACCTGGAGCTCGAACCGGGCGAGACGATGGCCCTCGTCGGACTCACCGGCTCGGGAAAGACGACGCTCACGGCGCTGGCGACCCGGCTGTACGACGTCACCGGGGGTGCCGTGCGCCTCGACGGCGTCGACATCCGCGATCTCAGCCGTGAAGAGCTTCGCTCGCACATCGCCATGGCGTTCGAGGACGCGACCCTGTTCTCTGCCTCGGTACGCGAGAACGTGCTGCTCGGGCGTCCCGAGCTGGCCGACGGCGGCCCGGATGCGGATGCCGCCCTGGCCGAGGCGCTCGAGATCGCGCAGGCCGACTTCGTGTCCTCGCTGCCGGAGGGTGCCGAGACCCGTGTCGGCGAGGAGGGTCTCTCGCTCTCCGGTGGCCAGCGCCAGCGTCTCGCGCTCGCCCGAGCGGTCGCGGCGCAACCCGCCGTGCTCGTGCTCGACGACCCGTTGTCGGCGCTGGACGTCGACACCGAGGCACGAGTCGAGGCCGGCCTGCGCCGGGTGCTCGCGACCACGACGGCACTCGTCGTGGCCCACCGTCCGTCGACCGTCATGCTGGCCGACCGGGTCGCCCTGCTCGAGAACGGGCGCATCACGGCGGTGGGAACGCACTCGCACCTGCTGGCCACCAACGACCACTACAGATTCGTGATCTCGTCGCTCGACGACGATCGCCGGACCGAGACCGAGGAGGTGACGGTATGAGTGTCACCGGCGTAGAGGGGGAGGAGCGCGACGACTACACACGCGCCGAGAGCCGCTCGGTGCGGGAGCGGTCGATTCGCCTGCTGCGCTCGCTGCTGCAGCCGCTGCGCGGCAGGCTCGTGCTCGCGCTCGTCGTGGTGGTCGTCAGCACCGCGCTGCAGGTGGCAGGGCCGGCGCTGATCGCGATCGGC
This sequence comes from uncultured Actinomycetota bacterium, assembly GCA_963730045.1. Taxonomy (GTDB): domain Bacteria; phylum Actinomycetota; class Actinomycetes; order Actinomycetales; family Microbacteriaceae; genus JBDSKH01. Next base: position 111,922 of record CAVSPQ010000001.1, read on the forward strand.
ATCGACCAGGGACTTCCCGCGCTCACCGCGGGGGATGCCACAGCCGGTGATCTTCGTGGTGGCCGCCTACCTGCTGGCCGGCATCGCCGGCGCGGTGCTCATCTCGCAGTACACCCTGCTCTCCGCCCGGATCAGCCAGGCCGTGCTGCTGGAGCTGCGCAAGCGGGTGTACCTGCACGCTCAGCGGCTGAGCCTGGAGTTCCACGAGAGCTACACCTCCGGGCGCATCATCGCGCGTCAGACCAGCGACCTCGAGGCGATCCACGAGCTGCTCGACGAGGGCGTCAACGGCCTGGTGCGCGGCGTGCTGTACATGGGGTTCATCGCCGTCGCGCTGGTACTGCTCGACCCGTGGAGCGCGCTCGTGCTGGCCGGGTCGCTCGTTCCGCTGTTCCTGCTGACGCGCTGGTTCCAGGTGCGCTCGCAGCGGTCGTTCCGCGCGACGCGCACCTACTCGGCGCGGCTCATCGTGCACTTCGTCGAGACGATGACCGGCATCCGCGCGGTGAAGGCGTTCCGCAAGGAGGCGCGCAACGAGAAGGAGTTCGCCGAGCACGTCGAGGACTACCGCGACACCAATGCGCGGGTCATCCAGCTGTTCGGCATCTTCGATCCCGGCCTGATCCTGATCGGCAACGTCGCAGTCGGCGTCGTGCTGCTGGTGGGCGGATTCCGCGTGGTGGGCGGAGCGCTCGAGGTCGGTGCGCTGCTCGCCGTCGTGCTGTACACCCGCCGGTTCTTCGACCCGATGGAGGAGATGGCGCAGTTCTACAACTCCTACCAGGGCGCGGCCGCTGCGCTGGAGAAGATCTCGGGCGTGCTCGAGGAGCAGCCCAGCGTCGCCGACCCGACACAGCCGATCGACCTGTGGGAGGCCAGAGGCGCCGTCGATTTCGACGACGTCCGGTTCGCCTACAAGGCCGACCGGATCGTGCTGCCCGACTTCGACCTGCACATCCCCGCCGGGCAGACGGTCGCGCTCGTCGGCTCGACCGGAGCCGGCAAGTCGACGCTCGCGAAACTGTTGGCGCGGTTCTACGACCCGAGCGCCGGCAGCATCACGCTCGACGGCGTCGACCTGCGTCGCCTGCATCCGAAGGACCTGCGTCGCGCGATCGTGATGGTCACGCAGGAGGCCTACCTGTTCAGCGGGTCGGTCGCCGACAACATCGCGCTGGGCAAGCCGGGCGCGTCGTTCGACGAGATCCGGGATGCTGCGCGCGCCGTGGGTGCGGACGACTTCATCCTGGCGCTGCCCGACGGCTACGACACCGACGTGAACAAGCGCGGAGGGCGGGTCTCCGCCGGACAGCGACAGCTGCTCTCGTTCGCGCGCGCGTTCCTCGCCGACCCGGCCGTCCTCATCCTGGACGAGGCGACCGCATCGCTCGACATCCCCAGCGAGCGTCTGGTGCAGGAAGGCCTGACCACGCTGCTGTCCGACCGGACGGCGATCATCATCGCGCACCGGCTCTCGACGGTGGCGATCGCGGATCGCGTGCTGGTCATGGAGCTCGGGCGCATCGTCGAGGATGGCGCACCCGCCGACCTGATCGCTGGAACCGGGCGGTTCTCGAAACTGCACGCGGCCTGGAGAGATTCTCTGGTCTGATGTAGAGAACCGCGCGGCGGCTCCGACCTCCTTGAAACGAAAGGAGCACCACATGCCCACCATCACCCCGAGCCTCTGGTTCGACCATGAGCTCGAGGAGGCGATCGAGTTCTACGGTTCGATCTTCGGCGAGCCACAGGTCACGGGCGAGCAGCGCCTGCCCGATGGATCGCTGCTCGCCGCGAGCTTCGAGTTGCTCGGCCAGCGTGTCCTGGGCCTCAACGGCGGACCCGGCCACCCGCACAGCGACGCGTTCTCGTTCGTGGTCGCGGTGAAGGGCCAGGCGGAGGTCGACCGATACTGGGAGGCCCTGCTCGCCGGCGGCGGTCATCCGACCGCCTGTGGCTGGCTCGTGGACAAGTACGGGATCGCCTGGCAGGTCATCCCCGACGAGCTCATGGCGGCTTTGGGAGACCCGGACCCCGAGAAGGCGCAGTACGCGATGCAGGCGATGCTGAAACAGCAGAAGATCGTCATCGCCGAGCTCACGGCCTAGGGCTCGTACCGGGCCACCCGCAGATCGACCTTGAAAGTCGCGCGATCTGCGGACCAGACGAGAGGCGTTCCCTCCGAGCGGTAGTGCTCGAGGGCGCGCCTCTCGTGGTCGGCGACCGGATGCCCGGACGCACGGACCACCCGCCACCATGGGACGTCGCTGCCGTAGTAGGCCATGACCGCGCCGACGGCTCGGGGGGCCCGTGATCCGATCGCGGCGGCGACGTCGCCATAGGCCATGGCCATGCCCTCGGGGATGCCGGCCACCACATCCAGGACCGCCTCGGCGAACTCGGGATTGGGCTGGCTCATCGAGGCTGCGGCACCGTGGCTAGAGCGCCAGCGCGCCCAGCTTCTCGCCGTACGGCGTCTCACCGACGACCTTGAAGCCGACCGCCTCGAAGAACTTCTCGGGACCACCCTCGCCGCTGGCCCACACCACGGTCGCCTGCTTGAATCCGCGGGCACGCGCCTCGTCGGCGAACGCCTTCACGGCGAACCGGCCGACGCCCTTGCCCTGGGCGCTGGCGGCGACGTCGATGCGCCAGATGGCGGCCCGCAGGAAGTCCTCGGGTGCGTCCTCGTCGAAGTTGCCCATGATGTAGCCGACGACCTCGTCGCCCTCGCGGACGACCCTCGGCCAGGAGTTGGCCGGATCGAGCGTCTGCTCGAGGTGCTCGTAGGTCTCGGGCTCGAGGAACGCCTCTTGCCCGGGCTTGAGGGTGAGCCCGTTCGCGGCAGACGCGGTCTCGGCACCCAGTTCTTCGAGTCTCAGCTCCGCCATGCGACCAGGCTAACCCAGGCCACCGGGATCGTCAGATGTCTCTCGATGTCGAGATATCTCGGCGTCACGATAAGCTGGTCCGCGGCTCCTGAGGCGCCACCAGCGGAGCGGCGCGACCGCGCTCGTGCCGCGCAGCGGATGCGCCGCGGAAGCGGCGGCGCAGAAAGAGGAACAGTGGACAAGATCAAGGTCGAGGGAACCGTCGTCGAGCTCGACGGCGACGAGATGACGCGCATCATCTGGC
>CAVSPQ010000002.1:0-216544 GCA_963730045.1 uncultured Actinomycetota bacterium
GCTGGCGTACCTCGCGACGATCGCCCGGATGACGCCCTCCGCGTACTGACGGAACAACGGATGCGTGATGTCGACCTCCTGGCGCTTCCCCCAGGGATGGCGCACCCCGGTGGCCGTCTCGGCCGCGAGTTCGGGGTCCATCGCGCGCAGCCACGGGGGCACGGCGTAGGTCGGCGTGCCGAGCACGACCGAGATGCCGCGGGCGTGCGCACCGTCGAGCACGGGCTCCAGCCAGTCGAGGTGATACACGCCCGGCTCCGGCTCCCACGTCGCCCACACAGACTCGCCGACGCGAATGACCGAGAAGGCTGCTTCGGCCATGAGGTCGAGGTCGCGCTCGAGGTCACCGGTGACGCGGTACTCGTCGTAGAACGCCGCTCCGAACAGGATCCGGTCGGGTAGCAGGTGCGCGTCGGCCAAGAGGTTCACTCCGTTGTGGCTGGGCTGCCAGGATGTTTCCGGCAACATGGGGGACCGGGTGCGAATGTTTCCGGCAACATGTCGTGGGAGACATCATGTTGCCGGTAACATGACGGTGTCAAGTCATACTTGCGTCGGAGGACTGATGACCGAGACGCAATCGAGCGTCGAACGGCCCGCCACGATCTACGACGTGGCGCGTGCGGCCGGGGTGTCCCATGCGACCGTGACCAGGTTGCTCAAGGGCTACGCGGGCATCCGCCCCGAGACCCGCGACCGCGTCGCCGAGGCGATCCGCGAACTCGGCTACCGTCCCAATCTCAACGCCCGCTCGCTGACGACGGGCCGCTCGCATCGCATCGCTGCGCTCACCCATGAGATCACGCAGGTCGGTCCGAACAAGATCCTCGAGGGCGCCAACATGGCCGCCCGCGACGCCGGCTACCTCCTCGACGTCATCACGCTGGACGTGCACGACCCCGCAGCGATTCGCGAGTCCATCGACGTCGCACTGCAGTTCGACCTCGCAGGGGTGCTCGCGCTCTCGTCGACCGACGAGGTGACGAACGCGGTGGAGACCACGACGTTCCGGGTGCCGCTCTACCTGGCCACCGGCCACGACAAGCTGCCGACCGACTCCACGCCCGCCGCCAACGGTCTTATCGCCGTGCTGCGCCACCTCGCCGATCTCGGTCACCGTGATGTCGTGCACATCGCCGGCCCGCGCGACTGGGTGGGGGCGCGCAACCGCATCCGCGAGTACGAGGCCGCGGTCGTCGAGCTCGGCCTGCGCTCCCGGGGCGTCATTCACGGCGATTGGTCCTCCCGCTCCGGCTACGAGGCGATCGCATCGTTGCCGGACGAACTGCCCGCGACGGCGTTCGTCGCAGCCAACGATCAGACTGCGCTCGGTGTCATGCTCGCCCTCAACGAGCGCGGCTACCGTGTGCCGGACGACGTGAGCGTGACGGGCGTCGACGACACCCCGGAGGCAGCGTACTTCTCGCCGCCGCTCACGACCCTTCGGCTCGATTTCACCGCCCAGGGCAGGGACGCGGTGCAGCAACTGCTCGCGCTCATCGATGGCGTGGCGCCGCCGCCGCTGCCGCCACGACTCCCCGAGCTGATCGTGCGTCGCTCGACCGGCCCGGTCCGGCCGCGCGAGTGAATCCAGCGAGCAGCGTGGCGTCCAACAGTGGCTCATGACGACGAAGAAGGCGCTGATCGTGCGAGGCGGCTGGGACGGCCACCAGCCTGTCGAGACCAGCGAATCGATCATCCCCTTTCTCGTCTCCAACGGGTATGAGGTGCGGGTCGAAGAGTCGACCGCGGTCTACGCCGACCGCGACTACCTGCCCACGGCCGACTTGATCGTGCAGGTGAACACGATGAACGTGATCGAGAAGGACGAAGTCGCCGGACTCATCGCCGCCGTCCGATCGGGAACGGGAATGGCCGGATGGCATGGCGGGATCGCAGACTCGTATCGCGACAACGCCGACTATCTGCAACTGATCGGTGGCCAATTCGCTCACCACCCGACGCGCGCACCTCGCGACCAGCTCGACGGGCGGCCCGACGACAATTTCGTCGCCCACACCATCAACATCGTCCCCGCGAAGGCCGACCATCCGATCGTGGCGGGAATCGGGGACTTCGACCTCACCACCGAGCAGTACTGGGTGCTGTCCGACTCCTACAACGAGGTGCTCGCCACGACGACCGTGGCGGCGCGAGATTTCGACGCCTGGACCCGGCCGGTGGTCGTCACCCGCGATCTGGACACGTCAATGGGGGCTCGGCAGGGTCTTCGTGGCGACCCCGGGGCACGGGTTGGACGTGCTCGACGACCCCCGGGTCCGAACCATCGTCGAACGGGGAATGCTGTGGGCGAGCCGGTGAGGGTCGGTGTGGTCGGCTGCGGCGCGATCTCGGGAACCTATCTCGAGACTCTCGCGCGCCTCTCCGCCGTGGACGTCATCGCAGTCGCGGATCTCGACCCAGCGCGAGCGCAGGCGGTCGGCGACCGAGTCGGGGTGCCGAGCATGTCCGTCGACCAGATCCTCCTCGATCCTCGGGTGGACCTGATCCTCAACCTGACCGTCCCGGCCGCACATGCCGACGTCGCCCTCGCAGCGATCGCTGCCGGCAAGTCGGTCTACGGGGAAAAGCCACTGGCCGCGACGACTCGCGAAGGTCGCGCCGTGCTCGATGCGGCGCGGGTGGCCGGCGTCCGGGTGGGCTGCGCGCCCGACACGGTACTCGGCACCGGCATCCAGACCGCGCGCAAGGCCATCGACGATGGTCTCATCGGCAAACCGATCGCCGCGACTGCGACGTTCGTGAGCGCGGGTCACGAGTACTGGCACCCGAATCCCGACTTCTACTACAAAGCGGGCGGCGGCCCTCTGCTCGACATGGGGCCGTACTACGTGACCGCGCTCGTCACCCTCCTGGGGCCGGTGTCGTCGGTGATCGGCAAGGCGAGTCACACTCGTCCAACCAGAACGATTCATACCGGCCCACGCACCGGCGAAGTTGTGACCGTCGATGTCGACACACACGTGACAGGGGTACTCGAGCACGAGTCCGGTGCCCTCTCGACACTCGTGATCAGCTTCGATGCGGCGGCGACACACGCGTCTCGCATCGAGGTGCACGGCGAGCTTGCGACGATCGTCGCTCCCGACCCCAATCGTTTTGACGGTGAGGTCCAACTCATTCGACCGATCGCCGGCGAGTGGACGACCCTGCCCGCAAGCGCCGGCTACATCGGAAGCGCTCGCGGCTACGGACTGGCCGATCTCGCCACTACCCCGGCCGGGGAAACGCATCGTGCGAACGGCGAAGTCGCCCTCCACGTCCTCGACGCCATGGAGTCAGTGCTTCGGTCAGCAGAGGAAGGACGCTCTGTTGCGGTGAGCACCAGGTGCGAGCGCCCGTCTCCGGTTCCGCTTGGCGGCGCCCCTGCGGCTCGACGCGTGACGGCCGGAAGGTATTCGGTGCGCCCGGAGGGATTCGAACCCCCAACCTTCTGATCTGTAGTCGGTGACTATCTCGACAATTCGTATTACGATATTGCTCATGGCTAACGAGATCGACGGCAAGAAGATCACCGAGGCGGACATCGAACGTCTTGCTGCCGAGGCGAAGCGTGGCTACCCCGTTGAGCAACTTCGCAAGCGAGGTCGACGGCCCGCCGGAAACGGCCCGGGCAAGGTCGTTACTGTACGTCTCGACTCCGACCTGCGACAGGCGGTCGAGGCGCGTGCGGTGCGCGATCACAAGAACGACTCTGAAGTGATCCGCGACGCTCTCCGCGCGTGGGTCTGAGACTTCACGCAAGCGCCCGAAAGCACCAGCGGCGCGACAAGCTCACGGATGAAGACATTCTCCGCGCTGCCGAGTATTGGGAGTTCGCCTCGACGCCGGACGACGAGATGCCGGCCAACGAATTCCGCCTCGGCTTCGATGGTCAGGGCCGGCTGCTGGAATTGCAGGTTCTGATCTTCGACAGCGGCGACGAGCTGGTCATCCATGCGATGAAGGCACGCAAGCAGTACCTCGGGCTTCTCGACGCATCCTCGGCGGAATGAGTGGGGATTCTGTGGGGGTTTGTGGGGTTTTTCAGTCAACCGCACCACAAATAGTGCCCCTGATCAGGGATTCTTCGGTGCGCCCGGAGGGATTCGAACCCCCAACCTTCTGATCCGTAGTCAGATGCTCTATCCGTTGAGCTACGGGCGCAAACAACCTGTCGAGTGTATCAGCGCGTCGTGGGCTGCTCGAACCCGGCCGCCACCGCATCCAGAGCCGCGATCTGCCGCTTGAGCGCGACCAGCCGATACGACGCGTCGATGAGTTCGCCGAGCTCGTCCCAGTCGCTGTCGGGCTCGAGTCCGATGCCCAGCCAGCCCGATGGTCCCCAAGTACGGCGGCACGAAGATCCGCGGATCCTGTCGCAGCGCCGGCTCGTCGTCGGGGTCGGGCTTGAACACGATCGAGAACGGGTTCGTCCATCGACGAGCCGGCGACCACGAAGATCTTCTTGCCGGCGCGGATAGGTCGACCGGCCCCACGCGCTCACCTCGACGGCGTCGGGATACGCGCAGGCAGATCTCGCGCAGCCGCACCATGAGCGGATGCTGCCGGTCGACGACCTCCGGATGCGGTTCGGCCATGCCTCTAGAGGTTCTCCGTGAACTCCGGCTCGGTCGACTCGCGCACCTGCTCGACCGTGACATCCGGCGCCAGCTGCGTGAGCACGAGCCCGTCGGGCGTGACGTCGAACGCGGCGAGGTCGGTGATGATGCGCTGCACGACCCTGCAGCCCGGTCAGCGGCAGCGAGCACTCGTTCACGATCTTCGGCCGAGCCGTCCTTGGCGACGTGATCGGTGAGCACGACGATGCGCTTGGTGCCGGCCACCAGATCCATCGCCCCGCCCATGCCCTTCACGAGCTGCACCGGGGATCGCCCAGTTCGCGAGGTCGCCGTAGCCCGAGACCTGCATCGCGCCGAGGAACGCGATGTCGACGTGACCGCCGCGGATCATGCCGAACGACGCCGCCGAGTCGAAGATGCTGCCGCCCGGCAGGATCGTCACCGTCTGCTTGCCGGCGTTGATCAGGTCGGCGTCCTCTTCGCCCTCGTAGGGGAAGGGCCCCATCCCGAGCAGGCCGTTCTCGCTCTGCAGCGTCACGGTGAGGCCGTCCGGGATGTTGTTGGCCACCAGGGTGGGGATGCCGATTCCCAGATTGACGTAGTCGCCATCGCGCAGTTCGGACGCGGCGAGCGCCGCCATCTCATCCCGTGTCCACGGCATGTCAGTTCCCCTTCGGACCGCGACGGTGCGCTGCTCGATCTCTTTCACCCGGTCGGATGCCTGGATGAGCCGCTGCACGAAGATCCCCGGCGTCACGATGTGGTTCGGGTCGAGTTCGCCGGGCTCGACGATGATCTCGGCCTCGGCGATCGTGATCCGCCCGGCGGTCGCGGCCGGCGGGTTGAAGTTGCGCGCCGTGTAGCGGTAGATCAGGTTGCCCTCGGTGTCGGCGGTGTGCGCGTGCACGAGGGCGAGGTCGGCGGTGATCGCGCGCTCCTGCACGTAGAGCACGCCGTCGAACTCGGCGGTCGGCTTGCCCTCGGCGATCTCGGTGCCGACGCCGGTGCGTGTGTAGAACGCCGGGATGCCGGCGCCACCCGCGCGCATCCGCTCGGCCAGCGTGCCCTGCGGCGAGAACTCGACGTCGAGCTTGCCGGACAGGTACTGCTCGGCGAACAGCTTGTTCTCGCCGACGTACGACGCGATCACCTTGGCGACCTGGTTGTTCTCGAGCAGCACCCCGAGTCCCTTGCCGTCGACGCCCATGTTGTTCGACACGATGGTCAGGTCCTTCGCGCCCGAGTCGCGCACCGCGTCGATCAGGTCGGACGGGTTGCCGCTCAGGCCGAACCCGCCGACCACGATCGTCATCCCGTCGGCGATGACATCGCGGATCGCGTCGGCCGCGCTGGCGACAAGCTTCATGCCTCCCACGCTACGCGGCGGCAGGCGCGACGAGCCCGACGCGAGTCGTCGTGAGATGAGGAGCTCGTCGCCTCGCGATGCGTGACGATGCAGGTCGCTCGCGCGACCCAGCGGTCGCCCGACCGAATCCGCCGTGGATCGGTACCGGAGCGGAGCGGTGACTCTCTATGACGACCCCTTCGAGACAACTCCGGCCATGGCCGAGCCCGGGGACGCGAACCAGATCACCGGGGGCGAGTTCAGTCGAAGCGTACCGGATTCTCGACACCATCGAACGTGCCGCTCGGCCTCTCGCAGCGAGGTGCGGGCGACGGTCGAGTTCGCCGCCCAGAACCTGGCCGAGGTGGCTGACGCACTCGACCACGGGTCAACCATGACTACCGGTTCGTGTTGAGCGCGACCGACCCGCACATCAAGGGCGTGCCCGAGGATCCGGCCACGATGTTCGGCGAACCCGGTCTTCTCGGCGATGCGCTTCGAGGCAGCATTGCCCGGGTGGATCGACGAGCGCAGCCGGTTCACCTTCGTGCGTTCGAAGAGGTAACCGACGAGCAGGTTCACGGCCTCGGTCGTGGCGCCCGTCCCGTCGCGACGCGCGAGTACAGGATGTAGCCGCAGTCTCGAGGTCGTCGAGGTACGCGACCGTGATGGAAGGACTCGACGTGCCCGAGGATCGCGCCGTCCTTGCTCGGGGATGACGAGCGTGCCCTCGTTCTCCTCCCAGAAGCCCGGTCTCCTCGTAGGACTTGCGGTACGCCGGGCAGCGATCCACCCCGGTCGGGTAGAAGTCGCCCCGGTTCGCGATGTCCTGGTGCGCGTCGTACATCGCGGCGAGATCGTCGTCGCGGACCTGGCGCAGCGTGATGAGTTTTCCCTCGAGCACGGGGCCATCGTATCCAGCGCGCGCCTAGCCTTCGACTGGCGTCATTTCGCCATAGCCGCCGCGGGATCGAAGTCGCGCAGTTCGGCTTCCATAGCAGCGGTCAGTCTCTTCACCACCGATGCGGCTTCGTCGGACAGCGAGTTCGCTACCTTGCGCAGCGGCTCGTCGAGTGCGCTCAACACCGCCTGCACGTCGCTGCCCTCCTCCACCGTGGGGACGACAACGGTCGAGCGCCGGTCGGTGCGGTGCAGCTGCCGCCGGATCCAGCCCTTCTCTTCGAGCCGGTCGACGATGCCCGTGAGCACTGCCGGGCTCACCCCCAGCTCGTGTGCGAGGTCCTTCATCGACAAGCCGGTCTCGCCGGGATGCAACCTCGCATGCGTGAGGAGGGTGTGGATCGCGTTGAGCGCGGTGTCGGACACTCCGAGCGCATCGCCGGCGCGGTGGAACGCGGCGTTCTGTGCGAACTGGAAGCTGCGCAGCGAGTCCAGGACCTTGTTCATCGGTATGCCTTGGTGATCACGGAGTGATTCTAGATCATCGACACCGAATATCAGTACTTGCGACCTTTTAGATTCTGTAGTATCTCTATTCATTGAAAATCTCGATAGCAATCCACCTACGCATTTCTTCGCAGTGCCGAAACCAGCCCGCATTCGCATAGATGGAGGACACCTTGGGCACGTTGCACTACGGTGCATCACGCACGTCGATCCGGATGGACGATCGAGCTCTTGCTCACCTGCAGGTGGTCATCACCACCAAGTTGCGTCGCAACGAGGGTTTCCTCATCCAGTGGGAACGTCCTCGTGAACTCGGAAGCGGGAGAGGTGGATTCTGGATCCACCCCAACTGCGATCTGACGTACGAGTACGAAGGCGGGAGAGAACCGTCCCTCGACCACGAGGAGCTCGACCGGATGATGTTGGCGGCGTCCGGCGGCGGGGGCGTCCGAATCAACGGTGAGCACCGATCCTGGGACGTCGACGACCTCGGCGAGGATCGGCGCGCCCCCGAGAAGGTCGCCTGATCCCAGGCCGTCAGGCCGTCGGCACCGGGCGCCCGAGCAGTGCGGTCGGCATAGAGGCCTGGACCACGAGGCCACGATTCGACGTCGACTCCGCGGACATGGACTCGAGCAGCTGCTGGTCGAGTTCGGCCGCGCGCGAGCCGTCGAATCGGTAGATCAGATCGCAGTTGACGTGGATGAACACCGAGCCCCTGCCGCTGCCGTTCTCGGCAGGCTCGTCCCACGACAGGAGGAACGCCTCGTTGCGGCGGAGCTTTGAGGTCGCGACCACTTTCAGGTGGGCGAGCAGGCGGTCGTCGATGCTGATGGCCGTTCGGGCTGAGCCGTAGTAGAGAGTGCCCATGTTGGGGCCTCCTTATGCAATCGAGGTCCGGGACTGCAAGGGGGTGGTGCGCGGGGCTCGCCCGATTCATCCTGTCTACATGAAGAAGGTCAGTTACGCAGGTGGTTCGTTCGTTTCGGGTGACCGAATCGTTGAGGCGGTGTCGCGGTTCGCTGCGGCGATCGCGAACGCCGAGCGTGCCGCCCAGATCGAGATCCCTGCGGTGGATGTCGATGGCCGGGTGCAGAAGATCGGTGTCGTCCTCGGGCCGGCGAGTCAGTTGTTCTCCGAACCGGTGATCGCGCAGACCGAACTCGAGGACGACGAGTTCGTCGAACACGTCGAGACGCTCACGCAGCAGTTGGTCGCGGTGTCAGGGGTTGATCCCAGCCCCTGACGCTGGCGTCGGGACTGAAGCTCGGGAGCGAGCTCGGTCACCCCACGATGTCCCTCCGGCGGAGCGCGAGGATCGCGACCGCAGCGAACGCGATGCTCACGCCCCAGAGCAGCAGGAGTCCGGGCCAGTCGGCTCCGTCGCTCAGCGGGTTGTGCTGGTACGCCCACGCGTACGGCGACACGGCCCGAAGGGCTTCGGCGTCCTCGACCTGGTTGGCGATCGCATTGAATACATATCCGAGCGACGGCGATTCCTGCGCCAGCCAATGTCGCGATGCTGCGGCGGCCCGTGAGCGCCCCGACTGCGAGGGCGAGCGTTGCCGCTGAGGAAGACCAGCCCGACCAGGGCCGCGACGGTCGCGATGACGTTCCCGGCGTTCAGGTCGAGTTCCGACGGCTCGTTCAGCACCAGGATCAGAGCTAGCGCCGCACGCTCCCAGCCAGAGCAGGCGCGTCAGGATCGAGAGCGCGGACTCGAGCTGCGTACTGGCCTCGCCCGACGCCGTGGGCGAGCGCGAGCTCGAGACGGCCGGACTCCTCGGCGCCGGCGATCGCGGCCGACACCCCAGGACGTCGCGGCGATCACCAGCAGCAGGAAGCCGATCAGTCCGAAGAAGGTGCCTTGGGTGTATCCGGCACCGGAGCCGATCGCCTCGAACCCGAGCGTGTTGACGAGCTCGGGCGGCATGCTCTCGATGATCTGCTGCATCTGGCCGTTGCCGCCGATGCTGGGGAACAGCGGAAGGTACAGCGCGATGACGCCGACGATGCCGACGGTCCAGCCCAGCAGCGATCGCCAGTCGTCGGCGATCGAGCGGCGAAAGATCGGCAGACGCCTAGCCACGGGTCACCTCGGTCGAGGTCTTGCCGTACAGGCTGAGCACGGACTCCTCGAGGTCCGGCTCCTCGATCGCGAGGTCGACCACGGTGAAACCGGCGAGCAGCTTGATCAACGGATCGATGTCCCCGTCGATGGTCGCGGTGATGCGGAGGATCTCGCCGTCGACCACGTCGACATCGGTGATGCCCGGCATGCGATCGAGTTGCTTCGCGGACGGCGGCCGGATTCGCCGCGCGGAGTCCCGCGCGCACCCGACGCAGCGCCGCCCAGCCGGAGAGACGCGACGTCACCCTCCGCGACGATCCGTCCCTCGCTCAGGACGGCGACGTGATCGGCCGTCTGCTGGATCTCGCTGAGCACGTGGGAACTCAGCACCACGGTCTGACCGTTGTCACGGGCTTCCCGCACCATCTGCAGGAACTCCCGCTGCACGAGCGGGTCGAGCCCGCTCGTCGGCTCATCGAGCACCAGCAGCTCCGGCCGGTGCATGAACGCCTGGATGAGTCCGAGCTTCTGCTTGTTGCCCTTCGACAGAGCCCGCACCTGCCGACTGAGGTCGACATCGAGCCGGTCGGCCAGGTCGGCGATGGCGCCCGCGCTGGACGGGCCCGCTGATGTCGGCGTAGTGGGTGAGCAGGCTCCGAGCGCGCACCCTGCCCTCGAGGCGGAGATCACCGGGGATGAAACCGATGCGGCGGCGCAACGCCGGCCCGCCACGGCGGGGGTCCTGCCCGAGGACGCGTGGCGCTTCCGGCCGTCGGACGGATGATGTCGAGCAGCATCCGCAGCGTCGTGGTCTTGCCGGCACCGTTGGGGCCGATCAGCCCGAAGACGGTTCCGGGCTCGATCGTGAGGTCGAGTCCGTGGATGGCGGTGCGAGCGCCGTAGCGCTTGTGCAGGCCTTCCGTCGTGATGGCAGCGGTCATCGACCGTGCTCCTTTCAATCGGGATGGAACGAGAGTGGATCGTCGAATGCGGCCTACGCCGGCGGGTCGGGATCCTGATTCGGGTCGTTCTCCCCTTGTCGGAGCTCGGTCCGCTGGTGCGTTCCAGCGCCTCGCGCGCCGCATCGAGCAGGCGGTCGTCGGTGTAGAGCCCGTTGGTGTAGAGGTCGAGGATCGGCAGCGTCGACCGGCGGATCATCTCAGCGCTCAACTGCTCGCCACCGAGAGCGCGCGCGAGCTGCCGCTGCATGATCAGCGGGACCACTCCGTAGACGGTGACGTACGCGGCCGTGACCGCGCGGTCCAGAGACTCCCGCACGACGCCCGCCGCGATCTGCTCGTCGAGCATGCGTCGTCGTCGCCGCGAGCAGCGCGTCGAAGAGTGGTCGCCGGCCGCGGTGTCGTCCGTCAGCATCCGGGCGAGGTAGTCGATGAGCGGACGGAACTGGTCGATGTCCGCAAGCCACGCCTGCATCGCAGTGGACGCGCCCGTCGCCGATGAGTTCGTCCTTGCGCCCGAGGAACGCGTCGACCACGAAGTCGTCGCAGGCCGATCGCAGTCCATCCTTCGAGTCGAAGTGGTGGATCACGAGGGCCGGGCTGACACCTGCGCTCGATCGGCGATCGCTCGCACGCTGGTCCGCTCGAATCCGTCGCGGCCGAACAGCGTCCACCGCAGCGTCGCGGATGCGCGCCGGTCGTGAGGTCCTCCGGCCGGTCTGAACGCATGTTCAATATACTAAACGTGCGTTCAGTGCTGCGCAGTGCTCCGCTCTGGGGATCGAGCTCGGTCCCTATCTGTCGAGTTGCATCCGACGCCAGGACTGCGCGATCAGCGTCACGAAGATCGCGCCGAACGGGATGAGCAATGCGAGCTGGACGGGGCTGACAGTCGTCGCCGACCGAGATCGCCCACAGCGCTGGAGCGGCCAGCGGCATCCATCCGCCCAGTCCGGCGAGCACCGACACCTGTGCGACGACGACCAGGCCGATCGCGACGCTGACCCCGCCGAGCACCGACCGGCTGAGGGTCGCCGCCCAGGCGACCGGCAAGCGTGATCGCCGCCGACATCACGCCGAGCGCAACCTGTCGCGACCAGCATCGCCAGCGTCGTCGCCGTCGATCGAGCCCGAGTCCGGCGAGCGTGCCGACCAGCGCCGAGGACGAGCCGCGAGCAGCACGCTCATCGCCGACGACCCAGACCACGTAGACGATCAGCTTGGCGAGCGCGATCGTCGTGCGCCGGACGGGCAGCGCGAACAGACCGGTGATCGTGCCGTCGCCGAACTCGCGGCCGAACATCCAGGCGAGCACGACGGCGAACCCGCCGAGACCGCCGGCGCCGGTGATCTGTGCGGCGCCGAGCAGGAAGCCGTTCCAGTCGCCGGTCGGCGACCGGTCCGAGCTTGGCGAGCAACTGCGGGTCGGTCGGTAGTCGCAGCGGCGAGCAGCATCGAGCCGCTGAGCACCGAGATGCCGATCACGATCGCTGATCGATCCGACGCGACCGACCGTCGAGCCGGCGAGCTTCACGACCTCGGCCCAGATCGCCGCCCTCATCGGTGCCGCCTTCTCGTCGTCGAGCCGGACGGCCTCGAAGAACGCGCGCTCGATCTCGGGCGTGTCCGGGATCGAGATCGCCGATCAGCCGCCCGGCGTTCATCACGACGATGCGATCGGCGATGCGCGCGACCTCGTCGAGGTGGTGACTGCTGACCAGGATCGCCGCGCCGTCGCCGGCCCGGCGCAGCAGGCTCTCGCGCAGCCGGATCACGCCCGCCGGGTCGAGGGCAGTTGGTCGGCTCGTCGAGCACGATGATGCTGCGGGTCGTGCTGGAGCGCCGCCGCGAGCCCGACCCGCTGCTTGTTGCCCAGGGACAGCGCGCGGACCCGCCGGTCGCGTACTGCTCGAGCGCGAGCTCGGAGATGACGCGATCGACCGCGCCGTCGACGTCGGCGACGCCGCGCAGCCGCGCGCTCAGCTGCGAGATTGCGCCGCGCCGTCAGCTCCGGATACGCCAGCGGGTACTCGACGAGGTGCCCGACCCTGCGCCCACGCGTCGATCGGCGCCGACTGCGAGAGGTGACCGCCCAGCCGGACCTCCCCGCGGTCGCGGCCGCAGCATCCCGAGCAGCACGCGCATCAGGGTCGACTTGCCGGCGCCGTTCAGCCCGACGAGCGCGACGATCTGGCCGGCTGGCGAGCTCGAGGTCGAGGTCGAAGACGCCGGCACCGTTCGTCGAAGGTGCGGATCGCGCCCGTCGAGCGACGAGGCGTGCCGTCATCGTCGACTCACCCCGCAGCACGCGAAGCGCGGCGTCGATCGCGGTGCCGAGGTCGGGGTCGTCACCGTCGGCCCAGTCGAGCAGCGCGGCGGTCAGCGCACCCATCGTCGCCGCCGCCGCGATGCGGGCGTCGCGAGGTCGATGCACGCCGCGAGTCGACCAGCGCCTCGGCGATCGCCTCCTCGGTCGCGGCGTTGTTGCGGGCGATCGCCCCGCGCAGCGATGGCGTCCGCGACACGATCCGCAGCCGATCCCGCACCTCCGCGCTGGCCGGCGGCGGGACCGCCGTCCAGCCGTCGGCGATCGCGCCGATCGCCGCAGCGAGTCGGGCGAGCGATCGCGGGCTGGCGCGGATCGCCTCGGCGATCAGCGGGTCGTACGGGTCGGCGATCAGGACCGCGTCCTTCGACGGGAAGTGGCGGAAGAACGTCATCTCGGTGACTCCGGCGCGTTCGGCGATCGCTGCCGCGGTCGTGGCGTCGTAGCCGCGCTCGTCGAACAGCTCGAGGGCAGCAGTCATCAGGGCGGCACGTGTTCGCTCGGCCTTGGTCACACCATTATGTTAGTCACTAACGTTCCCGCGCGCGTTGGCGTCGTACCCCCACCGCTCGCCGTCGTTCCACGCGGGTCGTTGATTGCCGTACGCGGGGATGCCGCCTGCGTCCTTCAGCATCCGAGCCATGTGCATGAGGTTCCAGGTCATGAACGTGGTGTTGCGGTTGGTGAAGTCGTTCTCCGGTCCGCCCGAGCCCGGGTCGAGGTAGCTAGGTCCAGGTCCGACCTCACCGATCCAGCCGGCATCCGCTGCGGGCGGGATCGTGTAGCCGATGTGCTGCAGGCTGTACAGCGTCGACATCGCGGCGTGCTTGACGCCATCCTCGTTCCCGGTGATCAGCGCGCCGGCGGTCTTGCCGTAGTAGATGTACTGGCCTTTGTCGTTGAAGAGGCCGCTCATCGCGTACAGGCGCTCGATCAGCTTCCGGGTCACCGATGCGTTGTCGCCCAGCCAGAGCGGTCCGCCGACGACCAGGATGTCCGCCTTCACCACTCTCGGCCAGACGTCATCCGGCCACCCGTCGTGATCCCAGCCGTGCTCGCGCATGTCCGGGTACACGCCAGTGGCGATGTCGTGGTCGATGAACCGGATGGCGTCGACCGTCACGCCCTGCGTGCGCATCAGCGCGATGCTGCGATCCATCAGCCCCTGAGTGTGGCTGAGCTCGGGCGATCGCTTGAGCGTGCAGTTGATGAAGAGAGCGCGGAGATCAGCGTATGCGGCAGGAGGAGTCGGATCGGTCATTTCGCGATCATGCTACCGAGCGCCCCCTATTGTCGAGGGCCGCAGATCCCGCGAGCGCTTCGCCGTCAGGACGACTACGTGACCAAGCCACTCACCGCAACTGACTGAACGCCTCCGCTTTGTCGGTGGAGCCCGTGATGAGAATCACATCATCCGGCTCCAGCACCGTATCTGCGGTGGTATAGCCCCATCGCTGCCCTCTCTTGTGCACAGCGGTAATCGTCACGCCGTACTTGGTGCGGATCCCAAGTTCGCCCAGCGGTTTGCCCGTGAACCGCACCGGCGGCTTCGCTTTGACCAGGGCGAAGCCGTCCCCGATCTCGAGGAAGTCCTGCATCGCTCCACGAACCAGATGGGCGACACGACGACCCATCTCCTTCTCTGGGTACACGACGTGCGGGACACCCAACTGCTCCAGGATCAGCCCGTGCGCGTCACTCACCGCCTTCGCCCATAGCTGACTCACCCCCAACCGCATCAGCAACGACGTGGTCAGGATGCTCGACTGAATGTCGCTGCCGATCGCGACGACGACTCGGTCGAACTCGGGGACCGACAACTGTCGCAACGTGTCCTCCAGGGTCGAGTCGGCCGTCACTACATGGGTCAGCTTTCCGTTGAGGCTCTGCACGATGTCTTCGTTGCCGTCGATGCCGAGCACTTCGGTTCCGCCCGCCATGAGCTCCAGCGCGAGCGCTCGACCGAACCTGCCCAAGCCGATGACCGCGACCGAGTCGGCCGCTGCGATCCGTCCGAGATCGCCTCGGGTGCGTTTGCTAGCCAATGATGGGCCTCTCTTTCGGGAGTTGATAGACAACGCTGCGCTCGCGCAGCGCCAGCGCCGTTGCGAGCGTGATCGGGCCGAGCCGCCCGATGAACATCAGCGCGACCAGGATCAGTTGCGCTGGAACCGGGAGCGCGGCGGTAATACCCGTCGAAAGCCCGACGGTGGAGAACGCCGAGATGGTCTCGAACAGCACCCGGTCCAGGTCGAGATTCGAGATCAGCATGATCGCGATAGTCGAGATGACGACGACGGCGACGAACACGAGCACGACGGCGATGGCTTGGCGATGCACCGCGCGCGACAGTCGCTTGCCAAGTACGTTGACGACCCCATCGCCGCGGACCTCGGCCAGCAGAATGAACAGCAGCACTCCGAACGTGGTGAGCTTGATGCCGCCCGCCGTTCCAGCCGGTCCACCTCCGATGAACATCAGCACATCCATACCGAGCAGCGTCGCACCGTCCATGGAGCCGATGTCAACGCTGTTGAATCCGGCGGTGCGTGTCTGTATCGAGTGGAAGAAGCCGGCGAGCACGCGGGCGCCGGGATCGAGTGCGCCGAGCGTGTTGGGGTTATCCCACTCGAGAGCCGTGATGAACACCGCACCGCCGACCGCGAGAATCGCGGTGAAGGTCAGCACCAGCCTCGTGTTCATGTTCCACAGCCTCGGCCGCCGTCCATCGCGGATCAGCTGCATGATGACGGGGAACCCGAGCCCGCCCAGAATCACCGATACACAGATCGCGAGAGAGATGATCGGGTCCGCCGCGAACCCTACGATGCTGTCGCTGAACAACGAGAACCCGGCGTTGTTGAAAGAAGAAACCCCGTGGAACAACCCGAGCCATGCCGCCTCTTGCGGTGAATAGCCGTATCCGACCGCGAACCGGATCGCCAGAACCAATGCCACGGCAAGCTCGACGGCTATCGATATCCGTACAACGCCGAGCACCAGATTCTTGACGTCATCGAGCCCGAGGCTGTGGGCTTCGGCGGCCGTGTTCAACCGCGCCCTGAACGACAAGCGGCGTACGACGATCAGCCCGACGAACGACGCAAAGGTCATCACTCCGAAGCCGCCCACCTGGATAAGGGCAAGGATGACGACCTGGCCGAACCCGGACCAGTAGGTGGGGGTGTCGACCACGACGTGGCCGGTGACACAAAGCGCTGAAACAGCGGTGAACATCGCCTCGATGAGGGTCGCCCCTCCCGGATCGGCCGTCGCGATCGGCAACGCCAACAAGGCAGTTCCGAGGACGGCGACCGCGGCGAAGCCGCCGAAGATCACCTGGGCCGGATGGAACCTCAGCCGCCGGCCAGCCGGCCCTCTGAGCCTTGACGTTCGGACGGCCACTCAGCACACAGTAGTCCTGGTTCTTCGGATGCTCAGAACGCGTGCGCGACCGGGGGAGGATCGTCGTCGTGCTGGCGATCCCCTCTCGTGATTCGTGGCCACGAACTCAGGACACAGCACGCACGGCATCCACAGTCTGGAAGACTGGCGGCTGACTAGAAAAAACTGGCCTGATCTGCGATTTTAGAGCGGAGACGGAGGGATTTGAACCCTCGGGACCCGTGAGGGGACTCCACTTAGCACGGTCTCCACCTCGGCATCAGGCGTGACATTACGCGCCTCGTTGCCGGCGCAAACACGCCTCGCACGGCATCATCTGTTCTTTGGGTACACAGGGGGGATACTCGGAACGGTCAAGGCCCTGTCGGCGCGGGGCCCGTCGAATCGCGTACGAGAAGCGTGGTGTGCAGGCGCTGCTGGTGCGCCCGCGAGTTGTCTGCAGCAGAGATCGATTCGACGAGGAATTCCGCGGCGAGCCGGCCCTTGCTCTCAATGGGTTGTCGCACGGTGGTGAGGGCGGGGATCGACCAGCTCGCCTCGGCGAGATCGTCGAAGCCGCTCACGGACACTTCGCCGGGAATCGCGACACCTGCGTCACGTGCGGCGTCGAGTACGCCGAGTGCGATGATGTCGCTGAATGCGACGATCGCCGTCGGACGGCGGTCGCCCGCCCAGATCTCCTGAAACGCGCGAGCGCCCCCTTGGCGGGTGCAGGGCACCTCGTGCACCGAGATCCCATCGCTTTCGACGGTGAGATCGTGGGCCGACAGGGCAGCGATCGCACCCTGCATGCGGCGGAGCATCGGACCTCGCCAATGCGCGTAGCCGCCCTCGATGCCGGTCTCGATCGCCAGAATCGCGATGTCGCGGTGGCCGAGGTCGAGCAGGTGCCGCACGAGCTGCTCGATACCGTCGCTGTCGTCGATCTCGACGGAAGGCACCCCGTCGTGAAGCTCGCTGTCGACGAGAACGAACGGGATGCCGCGCTGACGCAACGCGCTGACCTCTCCTCGGTCGTACTCCAGCCCGCTCACGATGAAACCGTCGACCGCCGCGTAGGGGATCGTCTTGAGCATCGAGCCCCGAAGGGGCGGCGCCAGCAGCAGGGTGAAGCCTTCGCGCTGGCAGGTCTGCCCGATTCCCTGGAGAAACTGCGAGTAGTACGGATTCTCGAGCACCTTGTCGAGCTGCTGCGGGAGCAGCAGACCGAGACTGTTCGTGCGGCGGGTGCGCAGCATGCGCGCCGCCGGGTCCTGTGAATACCCCAGGTCGGCAGCCGCAGCCAGGATCTGCTTGAGCGTCGCCTCGGACAGGCGCGAGTTGTCGTTGAACGCGAGTGAGACCGCGGTCTTCGAGACGTTCGCCCTCTCGGCCACGTCTTGCATCGTCACCCGACGCGCCTTCATGAGCCCTCGTGTCCTCCCACCAGTACGACGATAGCCTTCGGAGGAACCTCGATCGTTGCGTCCGACCCCGCCCGCGTGCCGTGGACGACCCGGCCCGACAGGTTCGTGAGTTCAACCGGAGTGCTTCCACGGTTCACCGCGACCGATCACGCGATTCGTCTGCGCGCAGACGTTCTGCGGACGACCGCGACGTGCGGGCCCACCGACTCGACCACCTGGGAGCCTCGCCGCAGGGTGGGATGTTCCGCTCGAAGCCGCGTGAGTTCGCGCACGTGAGCAAGCAGGTCCTGGTTCCACGTGGCTTCGTCCCACGGCATCGTGCCGCGGCATCCGGGGTCGTTGTCCCCGACCAGCCCGACCTCGTCGCCGTAGTAGATCATCGGAGCACCCTCCGCCGCCATCAGCAATGCGTAGGAGAGCTTGGCCGCCGCGGCGTCTCCGCCGTGCCGCGTCAGGAGGCGTTCGGTGTCGTGGCTTCCGAGCAGGTTGAGCATGCCGCGTCGGGCGCCCTCCGGCACCCTGTCGCGGTGAGTTCGTTCATCCCGGTGGCGAACTGCTCGGCGTCGATGGCGCCGTCGGCGACGAAGGCGAGCACCAGGTCACGAAGCGTGTAGTTCATGACGCCGTCGGCGAGATCGCCCTGCAACCAGTGCTCCGGCGTCCGCCACTCCTCGGCGACGATGTAGAGGTCCTCGTCGATGCCCTTGACGACGTCCCGGAATCCGCGCCAGAAGTTGTCATTGATGAAATAGGGCACATCGAGCCGCCACCCGTCGATGCCTTGTTCGATCCAATACCGGGCGACCTTGTAGTGGTGATCCCGCACCTCGGGGTTGTAGGCGTTCCACTTGGGCAGGTAGTAGCACCCGGAGCAGGTGCGGTAATTCGGCTCCGGATGCGGCTGCACCGGGAAGCTCTCGACCGAGTACCAGTTGACGTACGCGGAGGCCGCCTCCTTCTCGCACCACGTCGCGGAAAGCCCAGTGACCGTCGCCGCAGTGGTTGAGCACGGCGTCGAGCACGACCCGGATGCCCCGAGCGTGTGCCGCGTCGAGGAATGTCCGTGAAGGCAGTGAGGTCGCCCAGCCGGTGGTCGATCGCGAAGTAGTCCTTCGCGTCGTATCGGTGGTTGGTGTCCGCTTCGAAGATGGGCGTCAGGTAGATCGCGTTGGCTCCGAGCGACTCGATGTGATCGAGATGCTGGGTGATTCCAGCCAGGTCGCCGCCGAAGAAGTTGTCCCGCGTGGGTTCGTCTCCCCACGGCACCACGCCCGGCGGGTCGAGGGAGGGGTCGCCGTTCGCGAAGCGCTCGGGGAAGATCTGGTAGAAGACGGCGTCGGCGAGCCAGTCGGGGCTCTGCATGTCAGTCCTTCAATCCGCTGGCGGCGATCCCGCGCACGAGTGCACGCTGGAAGAGCATGAACACGATGATGCTGGGCACGGTGGCCGTGAGTGTGCCGGCCATCAGGTAGTTCCACGAGGTGCCGTAGCGACCTTGGAAGGCCGAGAGGCCGA
The DNA here is from genome assembly GCA_963730045.1 of uncultured Actinomycetota bacterium. Taxonomy (GTDB): domain Bacteria; phylum Actinomycetota; class Actinomycetes; order Actinomycetales; family Microbacteriaceae; genus JBDSKH01. The sequence continues at coordinate 19,018 of CAVSPQ010000002.1, forward strand.
TCTGGATGGTGCGCAGATCGTCCGAGTTGGTGACGAGAAGCGGCCAGAGGAAGTCGTTCCAGGCGAACAGGAAGCTGAAGATGCCGAGAGTCGCGAAGGCGGGCATCGACAGCGGGACCATGATGCGAAAGAACGTCCCGATCCGGCTGCAACCGTCGATGCGTGCCGCATCCTCCAGCTCGCCCGGAATCGAGGCGAAATACTGCCGCAGCAGGATGATGCCGAACACGTCGGCGAGCCGCGGCACGATGAGCCCGGCATAGCTGTCGATCCAGCCGAATGATGCGACGAGGGAGTAGGCGGGGATCACCGTCACGAAGCGTGGGCACGATCAGCGCCGCGAGCAGGATCACGAACAGGGCGTTCTTCAGTGGGAACCGGAGACGCGCGAACGCGTAGGCCGCAAGCGCGTCCAGCACGAGGTGCCCCGTGACGATCCCGGCCGCCATGATCAGGCTGTTGAGGTAGTACTGCCCGAATGGCGCCGCCTCCCACGCGACCGCGTAGTTCTCCCAGTGCCACGAGGTCGGGAAGATCGAGCCGTTCGAGTACGTCTCAGCGCGCGACTGCAGCGACGTCGTGAACATCCAGAGGAACGGGCAGCACGACGAAGGCGGCGCCGACGATGAGTGCGGCGTGGCGGCCGAGCGCGACGGTGGATCGTCTCATCGCAGCGGGGACCTCCCGGCGCCGGACGCCCGCCAGTTCACCAGCGATACCCCGAGCACGAGGAACAGCGTGACGAAGGCGATCGAGGTGCCATAGCCGAAGTCGCTGAGCCGAAAGGCCTCACGGTACATGATCATGCCCAGCACCTCGGTGCCGCCTTGCGGGCCACCCCCGGTGAGTACGTAGACGAGGTCGAACGCCTGGAAGCTCGTGATCAGCGCCTGAACCACGACGAAGAAGGTCATCGGCTTGAGGAGTGGAATGGTCATGAACCGGATGCGCTGCGCGAACGTCGCGCCGTCGATCTGGGCGGCCTCGAAGACGCCCTCGGGTAGGGCCTGCAGCGCCGTGAGATAGAGGATCGCGTTGAATCCGACGTTCTTCCACACGGTCAGCAACGTGAGGGCGCCGAGCGCGAGCCAGCGATCCTGCAGCCAGTCGGGGCCCTGGACTCCCGCGCCCTCGAGCACGGTATTGACGAAGCCCGACGGGTCGAGCATGTACCGCCAGACGATCGCCGCAGCGACGGACGATGTGACCGCCGGCAGGAAGTAGATCCCACGGTAGAAGCCGCGTCCCCGTAGCGGTGCATCGAGCAGCAGCGCGACCACGAGGCCCGAAGCGACGCTGAGCACGCAGACGCCGACGGCGTAGATGCAGGTGACGAGCAGGGAATTCCAGATCTCCGGATCCTGCGAGAGCCGAACGTAGTTGTCGAAGCCGATGAACTCCTTGACCGGCGAGAAGCCGTTCCAGGAGGTGAGGCTGATGTACCCGGCCGAGACGATCGGGTAGATGACGAAGACGCCCAGCACCGTGATGGCGGGCAGCAGGAACAGTCCGGCCGTCAACACTTCTTCGCGGCTGTAGCGCTCGCGCGAAGCGCCGCCCCGGCCGCGTTCGCGGCCGGGGCGGACACCGGACTGCATCTGGGTCAACGTCTACCCTTTGGCGATCACATCGTTGACGGCCTGTTCAGCGTTGGCGAGGGCCTCATCAACCGTCACGTCGCCCGTGAGTGCCTTCTCGATCTCCTTCGCGAACGCGAGCGAGATCGCGGGGTAGAGCGGGGTGTTCGGCCGAGCGTGGGCGTCGGCCATCTGCTCCACGTACGGACGCAGGCGCGGCTGGTTCTGGTCCACCCAGCTCAGGTAGTCGTCACTCGTGGCGATCGAGTTCGTCACGGGCAGCATGCCCGTCGTCTCGCTCCACTGCGTGACCTGCTCGGGCTCGAGGAACCAGGCCAGGAAGTCGGCCGCGGCTTTGGTGGTCTCGGGGCTGTTGTCGAACACCATGGCCTGCTCGCCGCCGAGGTTGGTGGCGGGCGTGCCACCCTCCGGGTACGGCGCCGTGCTCACACCGAAGTCGAAGGGCGGGTCAGGAGCCCAGATGCCGACCATCCAGGAACCGTCGGTGGCCGAAGCCACTTCGCTCTTGCCCAGCTCGCCCCAGGCGCCGACCTTGCTCAGACCGGAGTCGATGAGATCCGTCCAGTAGCCGAGGGCCACCTTGCCCGCCGCGGTGTTGAAGGCAGCGGCACTGTTGTCTTCGTTGAGGAACTCACCGCCGGCCTGCCAGAGGTTCACCTGGAAGTTCCAGGTCAGGCCCTCTCCGTTGTCGCCCGCCTGGGTGAACAGTTCATAGGCCGGCTTGCCGGTCTTCTCGAGGATGATTGCACCATCCGCCTTCAGTTCCTCCCAGGTCGTGGGCGGCGAGTCGGGGTCGAGACCGGCCTCCTCGAAAAGGGTCCTGTTGTAGATGTAGCCGAGGTTGTTGGCCGAGACCGGAACTGACACCTGCTTGCCGTCGATCGTGCCGAACGAGGTGAGAGCCGGGTTGATGTCGGACAGCACCTCGGCAGGGAGCAGAGGTCCGAGGTCGGCGAGTGAGCCGATCTCGTTGATCTGCGGCACCCAGACCAGGTCGCCGATCGCAATGTCGGGCAGCGTGTTCGACGTGGCCGAGGCACGCAACTTCGTCAGGAAGTCGGCGTTGGGCACGTTGGAGGTCTTGATCACCGCGCCCTCATGGCTCGCGTTGTAGGTGTCGACCAGCGAGTCGAACGTGTCGGCGTTGGTGCCGTCCCAGTAGTGCCAGACCGTCACTTCGACGGCGCCGTCGTCTGAGCCGCTTACGGCGGTACAGCCAGTCAGGGCGAGCGCGGCGGCAGCGCCGATCGCGGCAACCCTCAGTGAAATGCGGTGCATCATTGCTCCTCAGGTGATTGTGGCCTTAGGGGGCCGTGGATTCCAGTTGTGGTGCTGGTGAGCCCTGGGGGACTCGGTCCGCCGACGGCCCCATCGAGCCCGTGGGGGTTCGCACGATGGTCAGCCAGGCGGCACTGTTGGCGGGAACGGCCGTGCTGCTCCCGAGATTCTTCGACCTCTCAGACCCGAGCACGAGCTCGGCTCCCCACGCGTCCGGCAACGCGAGTTCGACGTCGCCGAAGTTGACGACGCAGATTCCAGAGCCGCGACGGAATGCCAAGAGTTCCGGATGCCCCGACTCGAGCCACTCGATCTGCTCCGGCCCCGCGAAGACCGACCGCTTCGCGTGGATCGCCTGGCGGTACAGAGCCAGGGTCGACTCATCGGAGGTCGACCTGGGCGTCCGCGGCGTACTCGCCGAACCAGGCAGGCTGCGGGAGCCAGGGAGCCGCGGTCGCAGATGCAGGGCTGAAACCGAAGGCGGGAGCCGAGGCATCCCACGGCAGCGGGACCCGGCAACCGTCCCTGCCGAGTTCGGCACCCGCGGAGCGGAGCCAGATCGGGTCCTGTCGTGCGTCGTCCGGAAGATCGAAGACCTCCGGCAGGCCCAGCTCCTCGCCCTGGTACAGGTAGGTCGTGCCCGGGAGCGCGAGCTGAAGCATGGTCGCCGCCTTGGCGCGCCTGACTCCGAGGGCGAGGTCTGCGTCACCGCGGCGGCGAGCGGCCGCGATCATGTCGGTCGGCGGCGGCGCTTCGAGATGCTGCACTTGTCCGTAGCGGGTGGCGGGACGGTGCACGTCGTGGTTTGAGAGCGTCCATGCCGGCGGCGCGCCGACCGCCTCGGCCTGGCTGAGCGCGCGGTCGATCGCGGCGGCCATCCGGGCTGCCTCCCATGGCTGGACGAGCAGATCGAAGGTGAAGGCCTGATGCAGTTCGTCGGGTTCGAGGTAGGCCCTCGTACCCTCGACGCTGGGTACCCAGATTTCGCCGACGAAGTAGCGTTCGGGGTGCATCGCGTCGCCGATGGCCCTCCACCGCCGGTAGATGTCGTGAACCTCCGGCTGATCCCACATGCCGTAGTTGTGGCCGTCGCCGACTGCGTCGGGCATCTCGGCGTCCTTGAAGAGCCCGTGCGCCACATCGATGCGGAATCCGTCGACACCTCGCTCGAACCAGAATCGCAGCACCCCGTCGAAGTAGTCGACGACTTCGGGGTTGCGCCAGTTGAAGTCCGGCTGGCTGGAATCGAAGGCGTGGAAGTACCACTGGCCGTCGGCTACCCGGGTCCACGCCGGTCCGCCGAAGACGCTCTGCCAATTGTTGGGCGGAAGCTCGCCGGCCGACCCACGACCGTTCCGGAACAGGAAGCGCTCGCGGGCACGGCTTCCCTGATCCGCCGCGAGCGCCTCCTGGAACCACGCATGCTGATCGGAGCAGTGGTTCGCCACCATGTCCATGAGCACCCGCATGCCACGCGAATGCGCCTCCTGCACGAGTCGCTCGAGGTCGGCCACCGTGCCATAGGCGGCATCGATTGCGTAGTAGTCGGCGATGTCGTACCCGTGATCGCGCTGCGGCGATGCGTAGCAGGGGTTCAGCCAGAGAGCGTCGACCCCGAGACTCTGAAGGTATTCGAGACGAGATGTCAGCCCGGCGAGGTCGCCGATTCCGTCACCGTCGAAGTCGGCGAACGACCGCAGGTAGATCTGATAGATCACTGCGTCGTGCCACCAGTGTGCGCTCATGCTCGCCTTCGAGTCGGTTAGTTTATCGATACACTAAACGACGCGTCCGGCGAATGCAAGCGATTGGCGGGGGACCCGCTCGATACGTCGATCGGGACTTAACATCCGCGCCAAAGGCGATGAGTTCCCCCCTCTTCCGGGGTGGAGACCCTTGAGTACACGTGGCGTACACGGAAACAGCAGGACATGTCATCTACCGGCGGACACCCGCCAGAGGAATTAGCCCTCTGATCAGGCCTTTTCGAAGCGGAGACGGAGGGGATTTGAACCCTCGGTCCCCTTGCGGGGACTCCACCTTAGCAGGGTGGTGCACTCGACCGGACTATGCGACGTCTCCCGGTATGCCTCCGCCATCATAGCCGGACGCACCACGGCATCCGGCACCCGCGCGAGGGCTAGGAGTTGGAGACCGAGCAGGTGTACTGCGCCGCCGACTGACCCTTCACGCCGGGCACCACGACGGCCTCCGGAGTCTCGGGGGCGATGGTCGGCGCGGCCGACGGATCGATCGGAGCCGTCGGTCGGCACCGGCGCGTTCGGGTCGAGCGTCGAGCCGCCGTGGGCGCCCTCGAGCGAGTTCTCGTCGAGCGCCGATCGGCAGGTCGGCCTTGATCGCGGCGAACAGCGCGTTCGCCACCGAGGTGATCGGCTGCACCTTGCCGGCGAAGATGCCCGTGCCGCCGGTCTTGCTCGGGTACTGCACCAGGACGATGTTCTCGAGCGGGATGTTCTTCAGCACCAGCGCCACCGACACGAGCGTGTCGGGGTTGGCGAAGTTGTCGGAGAGCGTGATGTTCTGCGTGGCCGCCTGTGCGATGCCGTAGAGCTTCGCGAAGTTCGTCAGGGTGTCGTCGCTCTTGATCTTGCGCACCAGCGACGACAGGTACACCTGCTGCGAGCCGATGCGGCCGAGGTCGCTGCCGTCGCCGACGCCGTGCCGCGAGCGCAGGAACGCGAGCGCCTGATACCCCGACAGCGTGTGGCTGCCGGCGCTCTCGAGGACCGAGCCCGGTGTACGGGTCGTTGATCGGGCCGTCGGTGCAGACCTCGACGCCGCCGACCGCGTCCGACATCGCGATGACGCCCGTGAAGGTGATCAGACCGGCGAACTGGATGTCGAGCCCGGTCAGGTTCTGCACCGTCTTCACCGTGCACGAAGCCCGCCGTAGAAGAGGGTGACGTTGATCGGCTGCCCGGTGGCCGGTCCGCCGTCTTCGCACGCCGGAAGCGGCACGACCATGTCGCGCGGGATGCTGACGAGCGTCGCGCTCTTCTGGTCTTGCGCGACGTGCAGCAGCATCGTCACGTCGTTGAGCACCGCGCTCTCGTCGCCGCCGATGCCGCCCTGGCCCTCACGGGTGTCGCTGCCGACGAGCAGGATGTTGAATCCGCCCTCGATGGCGGCGATGTTGGGCGGCGGGCCCTGCGAGTCGGCCTCGATGGTCTCGGTCTGGATGTTGCTCTTGAGGTTGAAGAAGGCGACGGCCGCGACCGAGCCGCCCGACACGAGGACGACGGCCAGCATCGCGCCGAACAGCGCGAGCACCGATCGCCACGCCGTCGCGCGCCGGAGGCGGCCGTGGCGCGCGACCACTGCCGGGCGTGCCGGCTTCGCGGATCGTTCGCGCTTCTGACTCATCTGTCTGTTCCTCGTGGTGCGGCTGGCGGGGAGGTCGGTGTCACAAAGCGGAGGGCGTGGGATTCGAACCCACGAGACATTGCTGCCCACCAGTTTTCAAGACTGGCTCCATCGGCCACTCGGACAGCCCTCCTGGATGACCGAAGGCGATTGTAATGGACGAGTGCTCGCTATTCCTGGAAGTACTGTGCGAGCGTCGTCGCGACGCCGTCGTCGATGTCGGTGCCGGTCCGCTCGGTCGCGACCGCGGCGACCTCCGGCGGCGACTGGCCCATCGCGACCGCCGAGGCCACCGCCGGCGACCGCCCACTGCAGCATGTCGATGTCGTTGCGGCCGTCGCCCATGACCAGGACGCGGTCGCCGGGGATGCCGAGCCGGTCGCATCACGAACTGCATGCCGGTCGCCTTGTTGACGCCGTCGGGCGCGATGTCGAGCCACGCGGTCCAGCCCACGTTGTAGCTGACCTTGTGCAGCCCCATCATGTCGACGACGGACAGGAAGTCCTCGGTGGCGTGGTCGGGCGAGATCACGACGACGCGGGTGGCCTCGATGCCGAGCAGCTCGTCGAACTCGACCTTGATGGTCGACCCGGAGAGCGCGGCGTCGGGGAACGTCCCGGTGTAGCGGAACATTCCCTCCTCGTCTTCGACGGCGTAGCTGGCGTCTTCGAGATGCCCGCGGATCGTGGTCAGCACCTCGCGTCGGGTCGAACACGTCGACGTGCACGCGCGAGTATCCGAGCGGGGCATCGGCGTCGCGGCCGAGCACGATCGCCCCGTTCGCGCACACCAGGAACTCGGGCGTGATGCCCAGCCGGTCGACGACCGGCAGCGTCATCGACACCGACCGCCCGGTGGCGAGCATGACCTCGTGGCCGAGGCCCGCGACCCGCGTCACCTCGGCGGCGGTCGCGTCGCCGAGCGATCCGTCCTCGCGCAGCACGGTGCCGTCGATGTCGAGGGCGACGATCCAGCGATCCTCGGTGCGAGTGTCGGTGCGGGTGCTCATCGCGGCTCGAGCACCTCGAGGCCGCCGAGGTACGGGCGCAGCGGCTCGGGCACCACGACCGACCCGTCCGCCTGCTGGTGCGTCTCGAGGATGGCGACCAGCCACCGCGTCGTCGCGAGCGTGCCGTTCAGCGTCGCCACCGGCGCGGTCTTGCCCGACTCGGTGCGGTACCGGATGTCGAGACGCCGCGCCTGGTAGGTCGTGCAGTTCGAGGTGCAGGTGAGCTCGCGGTACGCGTCCTGCGTCGGCACCCAGGCCTCGACGTCGTACTTGCGCGCCGCGCTCGAGCCGAGGTCGCCCGCGGCGGTGTCGATCACGCGGTAGCTCAGCCCGAGGGATTGCAGCATGGCCTCCTGCAGGGCGAGCAGCCGCTCGTGCTCGGCCTCGGCATCCGCCGGGTCGATGTAGGTGAACATCTCGAGCTTCTGGAACTGGTGCACGCGGATGATGCCGCGGGTGTCCTTGCCTCCGGACCCGGCCTCGCGGCGGTAGCAGGTCGACCAGCCGGCGTAGCGCAGGGGGCCGGCCGACACATCCAGGATCTCGTCTTTGTGATACCCGGCGAGCGCCACCTCGCTGGTGCCGGTGAGGTAGAGGTCGTCGCCGGGCAGGTGGTAGATCTCGTCGGCGTGCGCGCCGAGGAAGCCGGTGCCCGCCATGATGTCGGGGCGCACGAGCGTCGGCGTGATGAGCGGGGTGAACCCGGCGTCGAGCGCGCGTTCGAGCCCGAGGTTCATGAGCGCGATCTCGAGCCGGGCGCCGACGCCCTTCAGGAAGTAGAAGCGCGCGCCGCTGACCTTCGCGCCGCGCTCCATGTCGATCGCGTCGAGCAGCTCGCCGAGCTCGAGGTGGTCGCGCGGCTCGAAGTCGAACGCCGGCTTCTCGCCGACCTCGCGCAGGGTGATGAAGTCGTCCTCGCCGCCGGCGGGCACGCCGTCGAGCACGATGTTCTGGATGCGTCCCGCGGTCTGCGCGAACGCCTCCTCCGCTTCGCTCGCGGCGGCCTGGGTCGCCTTCACCTGGGCGGCGAGCTCCTGCGCCTGCGCGACGAGCGCCGCCTTCTCGTCTTTCGGGGCCGCGGCGACCGTCTTGCCGAACGCGTTCTGCTCGGCCCGGACCGTCTCGAACGCGGTGATCGCGGCACGGCGCGCGGCGTCCGCGGCGATCGCCTCGTCGACGAGCTCGACCGGTTCGCCGCGCGACGTCTGCGACCGCCGGACGACGTCGGGGCTCTCGCGAAGCAAGCTGCGGGTCGATCACCGACCCATCCTATGGAGCGTGCGCGCTGGCGGCTAGCGCTGACGCCCATGACGCCCGCCGCGCACCTCCGCCCAGCGCGCTGCCGTCGTCTACAACCCGACCAAGGTCGACCTGCGCGAGCTGCGCAACGCCGTCGCCCGCGCCGAGAGCGAAGCGGGCTGGGCGAAGAGCCTGTGGCTCGAGACGACCGAAGACGATCCGGGCGTCGGCCAGGCCCGCGAGGCCGTCGAAGCAGGGCGTCGACGTCGTCATCGCCGCCGGCGGCGACGGCACGGTGCGCGCCGCCGCCGAGGGCCTGCACGAGTCGGGCGTCCCGCTCGCGCTGCTGCCCGCCGGCACCGGCAACCTGCTGGCCCGCAACATGGACCTCACCCTCGACGACATGCCCGACTCGGTGCGCACCGCCTTCACCGGGCACGACCGCCACATCGACCTCGGGATCGTCGAGATCGAACGCGCCGACGGCTCGCGCGAGACGAAGGCGTTCGTGGTCATGGCGGGCATCGGCCTCGACGCCAAGATGGCCGCCAACACCGACCCGGAGCTGAAGAAGAAGGTCGGCTGGCTCGCCTACATCGATCCGATCGTGCGCGCGATGCGCGACAAGGAGCGCGTGCGCGTCCGCTTCAGCGTCGACGACGGCCCCGAGCGCGTCGATGAGCGTGCACACCGTCATGGTCGGCAACTGCGGATCGCTGCCCGGCAACGTGCTGCTGCTGCCCGAGGCCGCGATCGACGACGGCGTGTTCGACATCGTCGCCCTGCGGCCGAAGGGCTTCTTCGGGTGGGTGCAGATCTGGACCAAGATCTTCTGGGAGAACGGCGTGCTGCGCCGCAACTCGGTCGGGCGCCGGCTCGCCGGGCTGACCCGCGAGGTCCGTGCCTTGCGCTACATCAAGGCGGCGAAGATCACCGCACGCCTCGATCACCCCGAGGAGTTCGAACTCGACGGCGACGACTTCGGCAAGGCGATCGCGTTCCGCGCCCACGTCGAGGCGAACGGCCTCCTCGTGCGCATCCCCGCCGACCGCGAGCTCGACGGATCCGCCGGCAAGACTCAGGGCGCGATGGTCGCCTCGGTCTGAGCCGCCGACGCTGTGAAGCGCGACGGGTCGAACCGCGGGTCGACCTCAGCATCCCGATCGCCGGCCATCAGCCCGGCTCACCAGCGATCAGGCCGCGCAGCCAGTCGCGCGCCTCGATGAACACCTCGTCACCGTAACGCGAGACGTACTCGATCGCCTGCTGCGTCGGCACGCGGGTACGAGCCGAGGAACGTCACGTTCGGGCTGAAGCGCTTGAGGCCGAGCAGCGCGTCGGCGACGCGCTCGTCGAGGATGTGCCCGTCGAGGTCGATCGACGAAGCGGTACCGGCCGAGCGAGTCGCCGATCGGCCGCGACTGCAGCAGGCTCAGGTTCACGCCGCGGGTCGCGAACTGCTCGAGCATCTCGACCAGCGCCGCCGGGCTCGTCGGTCGGCAGCTCGACGATGACGCTCGTCTTGTCGGCGCCGGTGCGCGGCGGGATCGCACGCGTGCCGCTCACCAGCACGAAGCGGGTGACGGCGTTCGGGTTGTCGCCGATCTTCGTCGCCAGCACCTCGACCGGGTGCTCGTCGTCGATGCCCGGCGGCGCGACCGCGGCATCCGCGACCGACCCCTCGGCGAGCACCTGCAGCGCCGCCGTGACGTTCGACGTCGCGGGCAGGTGCTCGTGGTCGGGCAGCTTCGCGTCGAGCCAGAGGTGACATTGCGCGTAGGCGACCGGATGCGCGGCGATCACGCGCACGTCGGCGAGCTTCGTGCCGGGCCGGGCCACGAGCACGAAGTCGACCGGCACCAGGTACTCGCCGACGATGCGCAGTCCGGGGATGCTGGCGAGCGCATCCTGGGCGGCGGTCACGCCACCCTCGACGCTGTTCTCGATCGCGATCATGGCGGCGACGCTGCGACCGGTGAGCACGTCGTCGAGGGCCTCGCCCACGTTGTTGACGCTGCGCCAGGTCTTGCCCGCGGCATCCGGAACCTGGGTCAGCGCCGCCCAGGTGAAGGTGCCGGTCGGCCCGAGGTAGCTGTAGGTCTCGGGTGCTCGGCATGGTTGCGAGCATGATGGCGAGCCTACGGGGGCGCCGGTGCTTGACTGGCCGCATGGACCGCGCCGGGACCCCCGCCCAGGAATCCGACCTCATCGACGTGCGCGAGCTCGTCGAGGCGTACTACTCGCGGGTGCCCGACATGTCGGATCCCGCGCAGCGCGTCGTCTTCGGAACCAGCGGCCACCGCGGGTCGAGCTTCGACGGGGCGTTCAACGAGACCCACATCGCCGCGACCACGCAGGCGATCGTCGACTACCGCACCGCGCAGGGCATCGGCGGCCCGCTGTTCGTCGGGCGCGACACGCACGGGCTCTCGCGCCCGGCCGAGACGACGGCGCTCGAGGTGCTCGAGGCCAACGGCGTGCACGCGCTCGTCGACGAGTTCGACGACTACGTGCCGACCCCGGCCCTCTCGCGCGCGATCATCGCGCACAACCGCGGCCCGGGAAGGGCGCGCCGAGCCGACGGCGCACGCCGACGGCATCGTCATCACGCCCGTCGCACAACCCGCCGCGCGACGGCGGCTTCAAGTACAACCCGCCGCACGGCGGCCCCGCCGACTCGGACGCCACCGGCTGGATCGCGAACCGCGCCAACGAGCTCATCGAGGACCACCTGCACGACGTGAAGCGCGGCGAGCCGAGCGCCGTCGACGTCTACGACTTCCGCGGCGCGTACGTCGACGACCTCGCGTCGATCATCGACGTCGACGCGATCAAGGCGCCGGCCTGCACATCGGCGCCGATCCGCTCGGCGGCGCGAGCGTGCACTACTGGAAGCTCATCGCCGAGACGCTACGGCCTCGACCTCACGGTGGTGAACCCCGACGTCGACCCGACCTGGCGCTTCATGACGCTCGACTGGGACGGCAAGATCCGCATGGACCCGTCGTCGCCGAGCGCCATGGCATCCGTCGTCGCGCGGCGCGGCGACTACCAGCTGCTGACCGGCAACGACGCCGACGCCGACCGCCACGGCATCGTCACCCCCGACGGCGGGCTCATGAACCCGAACCACTACCTGGCCGTCGCGATCCAGTACCTCTACACGCACCGCGACGGCTGGGCCCCGGATGCCGCGATCGGCAAGACGCTCGTCTCGAGCACCATGATCGACCGGGTCGCGACCTCGCTCGGCCGCCGGCTGTGGGAGGTGCCGGTCGGGTTCAAGTGGTTCGTGCCGGGGCTCGTCGACGGGTCGGTCGGATTCGGCGGCGAGGAGAGCGCGGGAGCGTCGTTCCTGCAGTTCGACGGCCAGGCGTGGACGACCGACAAGGACGGCATCCTGCTTGCGCTGCTGCGCCAGCGAGATCCTGGCGGTCACCGGCAGGAGCCCGTCGCAGCTGTACGCCGAGCTGACCGCCGAGTTCGGCGACCCCGCCTACGCGCGGGTGGATGCCGCGGCGACCAAGGAGCAGAAGGCCCGGCTCGGCAAGCTGTCGGGCTCCGACATCACGGCGGACACGCTCGCCGGCGAGGCGATCACCGCGCGGCTCTCCGAGGCGCCCGGCAACGGCGCGGCGATCGGCGGGGTGAAGGTCGTCACCGAGAACGCCTGGTTCGCGGCCCGCCCGTCAGGCACCGAGGACGTCTACAAGATCTATGCCGAGTCGTTCCGCGGACCGGACCACCTCGCCGAGGTGCAGGCCGAGGCGAAGGTCATCGTCGACGCCGCCCTCGGCTGCCGAGTCGAGCCGCTCGCGTAATCCGGCGCGGCCGGGAGGCCGAAGAACTCCTCCAGCGTCTGGATGCCGGTGTCGTGCATCTCGGTCGCGAGGGCGATCCCGACGTAGCGGTAGTGCCACGGCTCGAACTCGTACCCGGTGATGTTCGTCAGCCCGTTCGGGTAGCGCAGGATGAATCCCCACTTGTACGCGTTCGCCGCGAGCCACTGACCCTGGTTGGTGTCCGCGAAGCACTGGTCGAGCGCGCAGGTCGCCGGAACGCCGCTGATGTCCATCGCGAGCCCGGTCTGGTGCTCGCTGTGCCCCGGGCGGGCGCTGGTCAGATCGGCGCCGGCCTGGCCGAGGCTGTTCACCCACCCCTGGTAGACGTTCACCTGCACGTTGTAGCTGCGGTAGGCGCTCTGCGCCTGCATCTGGTTGCCGGTCTCGGCCGTGTACTGGGCGAACATCGCGACGATCTGGGCGGACGCCTCCTGCCGCAGCGTGGGCGCGTTGACGTACGGCACGGGCACCGACACGAGGTCGGGCGCCGCGTAGTCCTGCGGGTTCAGCGGCCGCAGCTTGTTGACGACGACCCAGAGGCTCGCGGGGTCGTCGATCGAGAACGTGCGGCGGTCGAAGGTGAGTTTGAGGGGCGCGTCCGGCCGCGGCGTGGGCGGGCTCGAGGCGTCGGCGACGCGCTCGGGCTGGGGCTGTCGGCCACGATCACCTCCTCCGGATGCGGCGCGAACACGAAGATCGCGGCCGACCAGCGAGGGCGACGAAGATGACCCCGGCGATAGCCGCCGCGATCACGCGGTTGCGGCGGATTCTCGGCGACGGTCGCCGCAGACCCTGGCGATCGCGCCGCGCTTCGTCCGTCACTCCGACAGCATACGGGGGCACCGCTCGCGCGACGTCGTGCAGGCGAGGGCGCATTCGTCGGCCGAATGGGAGCGCTCCCATTGACAGGGCCGTCGGGGTGCCCTAGCCTGATCCCGATTTCTTGGAAGCGCTCCCACGACCCTTGAATGGGAGCGCTCCCACGAAGTCTTCCTCCATTCACGCACACACAAAGGAGTGACCGTGAGAACTTCACGACGCACTATCGCAGCTGCTGTCGCTGGTGCTGCCAGCATCGCCCTTCTTGCCACCGGCTGTTCCGCCGGCGGCGCGGGAGAGGACGACGGTCCCGTCACCCTCACCCTCGCCACGTTCAACGACTTCGGGTACTCCGACGAGCTCCTGGCGGAGTTCACCGACGAGACCGGAATCAAGGTCGTCCACAACAAGGCCGCGACATCGAACGACGCGCGTGCCAACTACTTCCAGAAGCTCGGCAACACCGGCCTCGCGGACGTCGAAGCCGTCGAGATCGACTGGTTCACCGAGGCGATGCAGTACAGCGACCTCCTCGCGCCGGTCCCCGACGACCTGAAGGGCCGCTGGCTCGACTGGAAGGAAGCCGCTGCGACCGATGCCGCTGGCAACCTGATCGCCTACGGCACCGACATCGGACCGCAGGGCATCTGCTACCGCGCCGACCTGTTCGAGGCCGCCGGCCTGCCGACCGACCGCGCCGAGGTCGCCGAGCTGCTCGACGGCGACTGGGAGAACTTCTTCTCCGTCGGCGCCGACTACAAGGCGGCGACCGGGAAGCCGTTCATCGACTCGGCCAACTCGGTGCTCCAGGGCATCGTGAACCAGTTCGAGTTCGCGTACGAGGACCCGGATGGCTCCATCATCGCCACGGACAACCCCGACATCGAGGCCGCCTACGAGGCCGTCGTGACCAGGGCCGTGCCGATCGCCGCCTACTCGGGTCAGTGGAGCGAGGACTGGTTCGCGTCGATGGCGTCGGGCGAGTTCGCCACGATGCTGTGCCCGGGCTGGATGCTCGGAGTCATCTCGGGTAACGCCGAGGACGTCACCGGCTGGGACGTCGCGGACGTCTTCCCGGGCGGCGGCGGCAACTGGGGCGGCTCGTACCTGACCGTCCCGGCCAACGGCGAGAACGTCGAGGAAGCCCAGCAGCTCGCTGACTGGCTCACCTCGCCCGAGACGCAGATGAAGGCGTTTGCGAACGCAGGCACGTTCCCGAGCCAGCTCGACGCACTGAGCAGCTCGGAGCTCGCGGCCGCCACGAACGATTACTTCAACGGCGCACCCACCGGTGAGATCCTCACCAACCGCGCCGAAGCGATCTCTGTGGCGACCTTCAAGGGACCGCAGTACTTCCAGTTCCACGACGCTCTCCAGAACGCCGTGACCCGTGTCTTCGATGGTCTCGAAGACAAGGACACCAGCTGGAACAACTGGGTCACCGAGGTCTCGGCCTTCTAACGGATAAGGAAGGGGCGTTGGCCATCCCTCGGTCCGCGCCCCTTCCCCCGACAAACCATGTTCAGACAACGACTCAGCAGGTGGGACTTCAAGGTCTCGCCCTACCTCTACATCTCCCCGTTCTTCGTCGCCTTCCGGTGGTGGGGCTGTTCCCGATCGCGTACACCGCGGTGATCTCCCTCATGGACTGGGACCTCGTCCGCGGATCCGGCACGTTCATCGGGTTCGACCAGTACGTCTGGATCCTGCAGCAGCCGCACTTCTGGACGGCGCTGCGCAACACCTTCAGCATCTTCCTGCTCAGCACCATCCCGCAGCTCGCGCTGGCGCTGTTCATCGCCGCCGTCCTGGACCGCAACCTCCGCGGCAAGACCTTCTGGCGGATGAGCGTGCTGCTCCCGTTCGTCGTCGCACCGGTGGCCGTCGGCCTCATCTTCAACGTGGTCTTCGCTGACAACTTCGGCCTCGTGAACGGGTTCCTCACCGACCTCGGCCTGTCGCCCATCCAGTGGCACAAGGAGCCGTTCTGGAGCCACGTCGCGATCGCGACGATGGTCAACTACCGCTGGACCGGCTACAACGCGCTCATCCTGCTCGCGGCAATGCAGGCGGTGAACCGCGACTACTACGAAGCCGCGCGCGTCGACGGCGCCGGGCCCGATCCGGCAGTTCTTCAGCATCACGCTGCCGTCGCTCAAGCCCACCCTCATCTTCGTCGTCATCACGGCCACCATCGGCGGCCTGCAGATCTTCGACGAGCCGCGTGTGTTCGACCAGTTCGGACGCGGCGGCGCCGGCCAGCAGTGGCTCACGATCACGCTCTACCTGTACGACATCGGCTGGGGCCAGTGGAACTTCGGCCGCGCAGCCGCGATGGCCTGGATCCTGTTCGTCATCATCATGCTGATCGGGCTCATCAACCTGCGCGATCACGCGTCGCCTCGTGCGCGATGACCGATTCGTACAAGAGGACCGAAGCGCAATACGCGCGGCCCGCCGTGCGCGGAAGGTGGGAGCGCGATGAGGACCAAGCACATTCGTGGAAGCCGGCCCGGACTCGGCGATCTACGCGGTCCTGGTGGCGGTGTTCGTCAGCGCCGCGTTCCCGCTCTACTGGTCGTTCGTCATCGGATCCGGCGACTCGTCGTCGCTGCGTGAGCGGCCGTGGTGGCCGGGAGGCAACTTCCTCGACAACGCCCTCTCGGTCGTCAGCAACGACGCGGTCAACTTCTGGCCGGCGCTGTGGAACTCGATCTACTCCTCGTTCCTCATCGCCGCTGCCGTCGTCATCACGTCGACCCTCGCCGGCTGGGCATTCGCAAAGCTGCGTTTCCGCGGCAGGGCCGGCGCTGCTCACCTTCGTCGTCGCGACCATCGCGGTGCCGCAGCAGCTCGGCGTCGTGCCGCTCTACATCCTGTTCGCCGAACTCGGGTGGACCGGACAGATCGGGGCGATCATCGTCCCGGCACTGACCAGCGCCTTCGGCGTCTTCTGGATGACCCAGTACCTGCGCCAGGCGGTTCCGGATGAGCTCATCGAGGCGGCGCGCGTCGACGGGGCCTCGATGATCCGCACCTTCTGGACGGTGGGCGTCGTCGCCGCGCGACCGGCAGCCGCGATGCTGTTCCTGTTCATCTTCGTCGGGGCGTGGAACAACTTCTTCTGGCCGTTCATCGTTCTCGACCGGCAGAGCCCGACCCTCCCGGTCGCGCTCTCCCTCCTGCAGTCGAACTACTTCGTCGACTACTCGATCGTGCTCGCCGGAGTCGTGCTGGCGACGATCCCGCTTCTGCTGCTGTTCATCTTCGCGGGGCGGCAGCTCGTGAGCGGCATCATGCAGGGAGCAGTCAAGGGATGACGCACGTGATCACGCCACAATCCACCCCGGTTGCGGCGGTCGCCACCGAGGCAAGGAGCTTCCCGCCGGGCTTCGTGTTCGGCGCCGCCACGGCCGCCTTCCAGATCGAGGGGGCGACCCAGACGGACGGACGCACCGAGTCCATCTGGGACGCGTTCGCGAGGATCCCCGGCGCCGTCGTCGGCGGCGACACCGGGGATACCGCCTGCGATCACTACCACCGCTATCGCGACGACGTCCGTCTCATGGCCGACCTGGGACTCCAGGCGTATCGCTTCTCGACCTCGTGGTCGCGCGTGAGGCCGGACGGCGGCCCCGTCAACCCAGCGGGGCTGGACTTCTACTCGCGCCTCGTCGACGAGCTGCTGGAGAACGGCATCCAGCCGTGGCTGACCCTCTATCACTGGGATCTGCCGCAGGCCATCGAGGAAGAGGGCGGCTGGGCTGTGCGGTCCACGGCGGAGCGGTTCGCCGACTACGCCCTGAGCGTGCACGATGTCCTCGGCGACCGCGTGCGCGCCTGGTCGACCCTGAACGAGCCCTGGTGCTCAGCGTTCGTCGGCTACGTGTCGGGCGAGCACGCACCCGGGCGGCAGGAACCGGCCGCCGGCCTCGCCGCCGCACATCACCTGCTGCTCGCACATGGGCTCGCGGTCGGCGAACTCCGCGCTCGCGACGCCGGGCTCAGCCTCGGTATCACCCTCAACCTCAGCGTCGTCGATCCGGTCGACCCTGACGACGACGCGGACCTCGAAGCCGTTCGACGCATCGACGGGCAGTTCAACAGGCTCTTCCTCGATCCGCTCTTCCGCGCCGAGTACCCCGCCGACGTGCTCGAGGATGTCGCGGCATTCGGACTCGAGGACGTCATCCGACCAGGCGATCTCGCCACGATCTCGCGGCCGATCGACACCCTCGGGGTGAACTACTACCACGGTGAGGCGGTCAGCGCGCGCCCACCGGCCAGGGTGGCGAGCAACGCGGCTCCGTCTGCCCGCCCTCTGCGCGTCGCCGTTCGTCAACGCCGAGTCCGTGCACTTCCACATGCGCGGCCTCCCGGTCACCGCGATGGACTGGGAGGTGCAGCCCGAGGGGCTGACTCGCCTGCTCCGACGCGTGCACGAGGAGTACGCCGGCCCAGCCGGAGTCGCGCTTGGCGATCACCGAGAACGGGAGTGCATTCGCCGACGTCGTCGAACCCGACGGCTCCATCGACGACGTCGACCGTGCCCGCTTTCTCGTCGATCACCTCGCGGCCACCCTCGACGCGATCGACAGCGGTATCCCGGTCACCGGCTACTTCGCGTGGTCGTTGCTGGACAACTTCGAGTGGGCGTGGGGATACGACAAGCGGTTCGGAATCGTGCGCGTGGACTACGTCACCCAGCAGCGCACCCCGAAGCTGAGCGCACTGACGCTCCAGCGGATCATCCGCGACCGTTCGCTGCCTGCCTGATCAGTAGGATCACGACATGGGCACCAGCGCGCGGCAACCTGCGCCCACGCTCGAGGCCGTCGCCGCCCTCGCCGGAGTTTCCCGTTCGACGGTCTCCCGTGTGGTGAACGGATCGAGCCAGGTCAGCCCCGACGTCGTCCAGGCCGTCAATGCCGCCGTGGCCGAGCTGCGATACCGCCCGAACCGCGCCGCCAGGTCACTTGCCCGCCGCAAGACCATGGCCATCGCACTCGTGGTGCCCGAGGACACCAACCGGTTCTTCGGGGATCCCTTCTTCTCCGAGGTCGTCAAGGGCATCACCGAGGGTCTCGAGCCGAGCGACTACGTGCTCAACCTGCAGCTGGCTCACCCCTCGGCACCGAGCGAGAAGACGATCGGCTACCTGCTCGGCGGCAACGTCGACGGGGCGATCGTCGTCTCCCACCACTCGGGCGACGACTTCTTCACGACCCTCGATGCGACGATCCCGGTGGTGTTCGGCGGCCGTCCGTTCCGGCCGGAGATCCACGACAGCAGCTACGTCGATGTCGACAACTCGGCTGGTGCGGCCCTCGGAGTCCAGCACCTGATCGACATCGGCAGAACGAGGATCGCGACGATCGCCGGGCCCGCCGACATGCAGGCGGCGATCGACCGCACCGACGGCTGGGTCCGCACTCTCCGCGCGGCCGGCCTCCCGACCAAGCTGCTGGAGCACGGTGACTTCACCCAGGCCAGCGGCGGAAGCGCGATGCGGGCCCTGCTCGAACGGAGCCCCGACCTGGACGGCGTCTTCGTGGCGAGCGACCTCATGGCCGTGGGTGCGATCGACGTGCTGCTGCGCGAGTATCGGCTGCGTGTCCCGGAGGACGTGGCCGTCGTCGGCTTCGACGACAGCCCCGCTGCACTGAGCGGCGCCATCCCCCTCACCACCGTGCATCAGCCTCAACGTCAGATGGGTCGCGCGATGGCGACGATGCTGCTCGACCGCCTGAGCGACGATGCCGATCTCGGCACGCAGCGACTCCTCCTCGAGACGCGCCTCGTCATCCGCGACAGCGCCTGATCGTCACTGCCGCTTACCCTGAGGTCATGGCCGAGAACGATGTCGTCGTGCACGAACCCGAACGATCCCGCTACCTGCTGAAGCGGGGGGACCGGATCATCGGCGAGAGCTACTACGAGACCGGGTCACGCGGCGAGCTCGTGATCACCCACACCGAGATCGACGAGGACCTGCAGGAGAAGGGTCTCGGATCGATGCTCGCCCGCGGCATGCTCGACGACATCCGCACCTCGACCGACGCGAAGGTCGTGGCGAAATGCCCGTTCACCTTCAAGTTCATCGCGACGCATCCCGAGTACAAGGACCTGACGGACCGCTAGGTCAGCCTGTCGAGGTCGATCTTGACGTTGCCCTTGAAGACGTCCTTGTCGCCGTCTCCGGGGACCGGCGCCGGCGCGGGCAAGCTGCGTCTGACGGTCGAGCTCCTGCTGCGCCTCGTGCCGGGTCGGCGCGAAGACCTCGTCGACGCCGCCCATCAGGCCGGCCACCCCGCCGCTGCGACCGCCGGCGTGCTTGCCGGTCAGTCGATCCAGCCCTTGCGCTGGGCGAAGACCGCCGAGCGGCACGATCACGACTGCGGCCACGCCCGCGAAGATCAGCCAGTCCATCGTTCCAGGGTACGTCACGGCCGTCGGCGGGCGGATCAGCCCCGGGGATGATCCTCCGCAGCGGCACCACGAGCAGCGTCCCGTCGCGCTCGATCACCTCGACCTCACGCCGTAGACCTTCGAGAGCCCGGATGCGGTGAGCACCTTCGCGGGCGGCCCGAGCGCGACGAGGCGGCCGGCGTCGAGCAGCCCGACGCGATCGGCGACGGCTCCCGCGAGCGAGAGGTCGTGCAGCACGACGACCACCGCGCGCCCCGCGGCGGCCAGCTCGCGCGCGACGCGCAGCACGTCCTCCTGGTGCCGCAGGTCGAGCGCCGCGGTCGGCTCGTCGAGGAACACGATCGCCGGTGTCCTGCGCGAGCACGCGGGCCAGCGAGACGCGCGCGCGCTCGCCGCCGGAGAGCTCGGTGAACCGCCGGTCGAGCAGGCCCGCCACGTCGGCCCGCTCGGCCGCGGCGGCGAGCGCCCGGTCGTCGTCGGCGAGCTGCGGTGTGCGCGCCCACGGGCTGCGCCCCATCTCGAGCACCTCGCGCACGCGGAACGGGAAGCTCAGCGTGTTCTCCTGCGTGAGCACGGCCCGGCGCCGGGCGAGCTCGAGCGGCGAGTAGCTCGCGCAGCGGGCGGCCGTCCAGCGTGATCGTGCCGGCATCCGGATGCCGTTCGCCGCTCAGCACGGCGAGCAGCGTCGACTTGCCGGCGCCGTTCGGGTCCGACGAGCGCGAGCACCTCGCCGGCGCGCACCTCGAGGGTGACGTCGCTCAGCACGGACCGTCCGTCGAGCGTCACCGAGACGTCGGTGGCCGAGACGGCTGCGGCCATCGGCGTGCCTCGCCACGCTCGCTCATGCCCAGCCCCCCGCCCGGCGCCGCTGGCGCCACAGCAGGAAGAAGAAGAACGGCCCGCCGACGAGCGACGTGAGCAGGCCGATCGGCAGCTCGGCGCCCGGGCCGAGGGTGCGCGCGAGCAGGTCGGCGTACAGCAGCAGCACCGCGCCGCCGAGCGGCGCTGACCGGGATGAGGGCGCGGTGCGCCGGGCCCGAGCAGCATGCGCACCACGTGCGGCACGACGAGCCCGACGAACGCGATGATGCCGACGAACGCGACCGCGACGCCGGTCAGCAGCGCGACGAGCACGACCGAGATGATGCGCAGGCGCTCGACGTCGATGCCGAGGTGGCGGGCGTTGCGCTCGCCGAGCGCGAGCACGTCGTACCGGCGGCCGAGCAGGGTCGCGACGATCACGCCCGCGACGGCGACGCACCGCGACGATCAGCACCTCGCGCCAGAGCGATCCGCCCAGCGATCCGAGCTGCCAGAAGATGATCTGCTCGCGGTTCGCCGCGCTGGCGCTGAACAGCACGAAGGCGATGCCCGGCGCCCGGCGAACGCGTTGACGGCGATGCCGGTCAGCAGCAGGGTGACGACCTCGGTGCGGCCGTTCGCCCGCGAGACGAGGTAGACGAGCAGCGTCGCGAGCAGACCGCCGGCGAAGGCCGGCAGCCGCGATCAGGTAGTCGCCGAACGCGGCCAGCCCCAGCACGATCGCCGTCGCCGCCCCGAGCGCCGCGCCCGACGAGACGCCGACCACGCCCGGCTCGGCGAGCGGGTTGCCGAAGACCGCCTGCATCACGGCGCCGGCGGCGGCGAGCGCGGCCCCGACGACGAGCGCCATCACGATCCGCGGGAACCGCACCACCCACAGCGTCGACTCGATGATCGGGTCGGTCGGCGCCCACGCGTTCGGGATGCCGGCGGCACGCAGCAGCGACCCGACGACCTCCGCGGGCGTGACCGGCAGCTGCCCGACGAGCGCCGAGATCAGGATGCCGCCGAGCGAGCAGCGCCGATGACGATGCGACGACGCCCGGACCGTGAGCCGCGCGTCGTCACGGGACCCGGTACAGCCACTCGTCGGTGCCGAACTTCTCGGCGACGAGCTTCTCGGCCGCCGCGTACTCCTCCGGCGTGATCTCGCCGTCGGTGAGCCCGTGCTGCGGTGCGGAAGGTCTCGATCATGCGCTCGATGATCTCGGCGCGCGAGACCCCGGTCTGGCTGCGCAGCGGGTCGACGCGCTTGGCCGCGCTCTTGGTGCCCTTGTCGCTGAGCTTCTCGCGGCCGATGCGCAGCACCTCGGTCATGCGCTCGCCGTCCATGTCGTAGGCCATCGTCACGTGGTGCAGCACGCCGCCGTTGCCGAGGCGCTTCTGCGCGGCACCGCCGATCTTGCCGGTCGGGCTCGCGATGTCGTTGAGCGGCACGTAGGTCGCGTCGATGCCGAGGCTCTGCAGCGCCTGCACCGCCCACTCGTCGAAGAAGGCGTAGCTGTCGGCGAAGGTCATGCCCGCGACCAGATCGATCGGGCGCGTAGATCGAGTAGGTGACGACGCGAGCCGGCGTCCATGAACATCGCGCCGCCGCCCGAGATGCGGCGCACGACCTGGAAGCCGTACTTCTCGGCGTTCTCGGGATCCACCTCGTTCTTCACCGACTGGAAGCTGCCGATGACGACGGCGGGCTCGTCCCACTCCCAGATGCGCAGGGTCGGGCTTGCGGGTGCCGTCGCCGACCTCCTGCGGCGAGCACCTCGTCGAGGGCCAGGTGCATGAGCGGGCTCAGCGGGCCGGGGTGCACGAGCTGCCAGTCGTAGTCGCGCCAGCTGGTCGCCTTCTGCAGGGCGCGGCGGATCGCGGTCGCCACCGACTCGGGCGTGAAGCCCGAGCAGCTGCGCGTCGGCGGGCAGCGCGGCCTGCACGGCGGCGGCGAGGGCGCGGGCGTCGGTCTCGACCGGGAGCCCGTTGACGGCGGCGTCGATCGCATCGAGCGCCTCGTCGGGTTCGAGGAAGAAGTCGCCGGCCAGCCGGAAGTCGCTGATCCGGCCGTCCACGACATCCAGGTCGACGACGACGAGCTTGCCGCCGGGCACCTTGAATTCGCCGTGCATGCACACCAGCCTAGTTAGGCATGCCTTACGCGGCGGACCGTCGGACGTGGTGCGTCGAGCCAGGCGATCACGTCGGCGCGCACCTCGGCCTGGTTGATCTCGTTGAACATCTCGTGCCTGCCCTCCGGGTAGACGGTGACCGTCACGTCGGTGAGGCCGCCGCGCTCGCGGTACGCCTTCGCCAGCAGCTCGACGCTGCGCGGACCGCCGAGCGGGTCGTCGCTGCCGATCATGATGAGCATCGGGATGTCGCGGCTGAGCTTGCGCGGGCGCCCGAGCAGGCGCAGCCCGTCGGCGATCCCGAACAGCTTCGCCACCTTGGCGTCGAAGGTCAGCGGGTCGTCGCGGAACGCACTCGGCGACGGCCGGATCGCGGCTGAGCCACTCGTGGCCGTTGCCGCCGGGCACGCGGTGCCGCTTGGCGAGGTCGCCCGAGTTCATGTGCCGCAGGGTGCGGTACGCGGTGCCGCTGAGGATCACGGCGTCGTAGTCGTCGGCGGTCTCGTTGAGCATGCGCTGCCCGAAGAGCGACCCCATGCTGTGGCCGAGCAGCACGACGGGCACATCGGGGTTGCGCGTCGTGGGCGATGTCGCGCACCCGGCGGATGCCGCGGATCACCGCACGGATGCCGCCCGGGCCCGGCCGGCCGAGCTTCGTGAGGTCGCCGTCGTACTGCTGCACCCCGGTCGCGCCGTGACCGCGGTAGTCGATCGCGTAGACCGCGTAGCCCGCCGTCGACGAGCGCCTGCGCGAGCGGCTCGTAGCGGCGTGGCGTACTCGCCGATGCCGTGCACGATCAGCACCACGGCCTTCGGCGCCCCGGACTGCCAGACGTAGTAGTGGATCGTGACGCCCTCGTCGTCGACGAACGTCTTCTCGACGCGTGCGGCCTGGAACTTCGGCATCGAGCCTCCTCGCTCGGTTCATCCTCGCAGTCCGGCCAGCATTAGCCGTGCTAATGAGCTAGGCTAACGACTATGGCGAGTGCACGCGGCGACGACGACCTGCGGCATCCTCATCCAGAAGGTCGCGCGCCGCATCCGCAACAACCGGGCCGGACGACGACCTCAGCGACTCCCAGCTCGGGGTGCTGTTCCGCCTCGAAGACGGCCGACCACTCGCCCAGCGAGCTCGCGGCGCACGAGCGGGTGACCCCGCCCTCGATGAACCGCACCCTCAACGGCCTCGAGAAGGCCGGCCTGGTCGCGCGGCACCCCGCCGACGACGACGCCCGCCGCGTGCGGGTCAGCATCACCCCGGCCGGGCTCGACGCAGATCGCCGAGACCCGCGCCCTGCGCACGGCCTGGTTCTCGCAGCGGCTCGCCGACCTCACCCCCGACGAGCGACGCGCCCTCGAGGCGGTGACCCCGATCCTGCGCCGCCTGGCCGAGTCGTGACGGGGCAGCTCGTGAGCGCGATGTTCCGCTCGTTCGCGGTCGCGAACTACCGGCTGCTGGTTCGCCGGCGCGCTCGTGTCGAACGTCGGCACCTGGATGCAGCGCATCGCCCAGGACTGGCTGGTCCTGACCCAGCTCACCGACGACGACGCCACCGCGGTCGGCGTCACGATGGCGCTGCAGTTCGGGCCGCAGCTGCGTGCTGCTGCCGCTCACCGGGCTGGCCGCCGACCGCATCGACCGCCGCAGGCTGCTGATCCTCACCCAGATCGCGATGGCCGCTGCTCGGCTTCGGGCTGGCGGCGATCACCCTGACCGGCGTCGCGACGCTCTGGATGGTCTACGCGCTTCGCGCTCGGGCTCGGCGTCGCCGCCGCGTTCGACGCCCCCGCGCGGCAGGCGTTCGTCAGCGAACTGGTGCCGACCCGGTATCTCAGCAACGCGGTCGCCCTGAACTCGGCGTCGTTCAACGCGCGCCCGCCTGGTCGGCCCCGCGGTCGCCGGCCTGCTGGTCGCCGCGGTCGGCGTCGGGTGGGTGTTCCTGATCAACGCGGTCACGTTCGGCGCCGTGCTGCGTCTCGCTCGGCGCTGCTGCGCACCGAGCGAGTTCACCCCGTTCACCCGGCCGCCGCGAGCACCCGGGCAGCTGCTCGCCGGGTTCCGGTACGTGCGGCGCCGCCCCGACATCCTGCTCGTGCTGACGATGATCGCGATCCTCGGCACGATCGGGTTCAACTTCGCCGATCTTCATCTCGGCGATGGCGCGCATCGAGTTCGACGAGGGCGCCGGCGAGTTCGGCGTGCTGTCGTCGGTGATCGCGATCGGCTCGGTCACCGGAGCGCTCCTGTCCGGCGCGGCGCGAGCGGCCGCGGCTGCGCACGATCACGCTCGCGGCAGCCGGATTCGGCGCGAGCCTCGGCGCGGCCGCGCTCATGCCCGAACCCGGTGACGCTTCGGCGCCGCGCTCGTGCTCGTCGGGTTCGCGGGCCTGACCACGATGACCACGGCGAACGCCTACGTGCAGACGACGACCGCGCCCGACGATGCGCGGACGCGTGATGGCGCTGTACCTCTCGATCTTCATGGGCGGCACGGTGATCGGCGCTCCGCTGCTGGGATGGGTCGCCGACACCGCGGGACCGCGCTGGTCGCTGGGAGTCGGGGCGGCATCCGGATTCGTCGCGGCCGGCGATCGCCGTCGTGTTCTGGGTGCGCACCCGCCAGGTGCGGCTCGCCTGGGACGGCGATCGCCGCTGGCCGATCTCGCGTGCGGTACGGCGACTCGGACGCCGACCGCGAGCTCGCGACCACCGAGATCGCGGTCGTCGAGGCGTCGACGCAGCGCTGACCTCGACAGGGTCGGCCGACGACCGGAGACTGGAGGCATGACACTCGCCGCGATCGATCTGCCGTTCGACCAGAACCTCGAGGGGTACGTCTCCGGATCGCAGATCTCGATCATCCAGGAGTACACGGACAAGGCCGGATCCGGCCCGCGGCTGCATCAGCACCCGTACAGCGAGACCTTCATCATCCGGCGCGGATCGGCGCGGTTCACCGTCGCCGACGAGGTGCTCGTCGGGCTCGGGCGGTCAGGTGCTCGTGGTGCCGGCGTTCACGCCGCACAAGTTCGAGGTGCTCGACGGCGGCCTCTTCGAGTCGATCCACATCCACGCGAACGACCGCTTCGTCACGGAATGGCTGGAGTAGGCCCAGCCCGGATCAGGCCTCGCGCGTGATCTCCACCGTCACGAACAGCTTCGAGCCGTACGGGCCGGCGTACACGCCGCGCAGCGGAGCGACGTCGTTGTAGTCGCGACCGCGGCCGACCGTCACGTGCCGGTCGCCGATGTCGATGCAGGTTCGTCGGGTCGAACCCGCGCCAGTCGCCGCAGAACCACTCCACCCAGGCGTGCGACTCGCCGGCGATCGTCTCGCCGATCGGCGCGTCCGGCTGCGGGTGCAGGTAGCCGCTGACGTAGCGGGCCGGGATGCCGACCGAGCGCAGCGCGCCGATCGCGAGGTGGGTGATGTCCTGGCAGACGCCCTTCTTGTGGTCCCACGCCTCGGCGGCCGTCGTGTGCACGCCGGTGACACCCGACATGTACTCGATGCGCTCGCCGATCGCGGTGCAGATCGCCAGCGCCGCGTCGCACGGGTTCGCGGCGTCGGCCATCACCTCCCGCGCGATCGCGACCACCTCGTCGGGCGGCCGGGTGCGCGGGGTCTGCTCGAGCTGCTCGACGTACTCGGTGGCGCGCTCGATCTCGTCGGCGAGCGTCTCCCAGGTGAGCCGGTGCTCGGGATGCTCGCGCGGCCGCACCTCGACGAGGCTCGTCGCGGTGAGCGACAGCTCGCTGTGCGGCGTGAGGATCTCGAACGACGACACCCGGGTGCCCCAGTAGTCGACGTAGCTGTGGTTCGACGAGATCGGCAGGATCTCGATGTTGGAGTACAGCACGAGCTGCCCGTCGGAGCTGACCGGCAGCATCCGCGCCTCGTTGTACGACGCGGTGACCTCGCCGTCGTAGTGGAAGCCGGTGACGTGCTTGATGCGCAGCCGGTTCATACGCTGTCACCCACCCAGCTCGCGACGTCGTTCGTCGGGAAGTAGCGCTGCCGGATCGCCTCGCTCGCCGCGCTCGTCGCGGCCTGCACGTTGTCCATGTGCGTCGGCAGGTCGTCGATGATGTCGGCGATCGGCCGGTACTCGAGCTCGCTGCGGATCTGCCCGAGCAGGCGCTGCGCCTGGTCGCTGACGCCGACGCGGTCGGTGCGCGGCTCGATGTCGCGCATGCACTGCTCGGCGCGGGTGACCGAGAACAGGATGCTGCGCGGGAACAGCCGGTCGAGCAGCAGGAACTCGGCGGCGTTGCGCGCGCTCGGCACGCCGCGGTAGGTGCGCAGGTACGCCTCGTAGGCGCCGACCGAGCGCAGGATCGTGGTCCACGACGGGCCGGACGCCTCGGTCAAGCTGCGGGTGGCGAGCAGGCGCGCGGTCATGTCGGCGCGCTCGATGCGGCGGCCGAGGGTGAAGAAGCTCCACGCCTCGTCGCGGCTCGACGACGACTCGATGATGCCGACGGCGAGCGCGCTGCGTTCACGCACCCAGGCGAAGAACTCGTGCACCTTGTCGCTGGCGACCTTGCGCGGCATCCGGGCGCGGGTGGTGTTGAGCACCTCCCACAGCTCGGTGCTGACGACCTCGCGGGCGCGGCGGGCGTTCTCGCGGGCGGCGTTGAGCGAGTAGGCGATGGATGCCGGCTGGTTGCGATCGACGGCGAGGATCGCGAGCACGTCGCTGCGGGTGACCTCGGCGTCGTCGGCGACCTCGGTGCCCATCACGCTGAGCAGCGAGCGGCAGGCGAGGTTCTCCTCGATCCACGGGTCCTCGAGCAGCAGCTGCAGGTGCACGTCGAGGATGCGCGCGGTGCCGTCGCTGCGCTCGATGTAGCGGCCGATCCAGAACAGGCGACTCGGCGATGCGGCTCAGCATGCGCGCCGCCCGGTTTCGGCAGCTTGCTGCTGCTGCTCCTGCTGGTCCTTGCGCGGGGCGTCCTGCGGGTTGTGGTCCTGCAGGTGGCTCTCGGCGCGAGATGATCGGGATGCGACTGGGTCACCGCGGCCTGATCGGCGACGAGGCCCTGCATGTCGTGATACGCGCGTGCGGATCGCCTCGGTGCCGACGACCCAGGTGTCCTTCGAGCCGCCGCCCTGCGAGCTGTTGACGACGAGCTGCCCCTCGGGCAGCGCGACGCGGGTCAGCCCGCCGGGCAGCACCCAGACATCGTTGCCGTCGTTGACCGCGAACGGGCGCAGGTCGGCGTGCCGCGGGCCGCATCCCGTCTTCGACGAGGGTCGGGATGGTGCGAGAGCTGCACGACCGGCTGCGCGATCCAGCCGCGCGGGTCGGCGCGCAGCCGGGCGGCCAGCTCGTCGAGCTGCGCCTTCGAGGCGTCCGGTCCGACGACGAGGCCCTTGCCGCCCGAGCCGTCGACCGGCTTCACGACGAGCTCGTCGAGGCGGTCGAGCACCTCTTCGAGGGCACCCGGCTCCTCGAGCCGCCAGGTGTCGACGTTCGGGAGGATCGGCTCCTCGGACAGGTAGTACCGGATGAGGTCGGGCAGGTAGGTGTAGACGAGCTTGTCGTCGGCGACGCCGTTGCCGATCGCGTTGGCGATCGTGACGTTGCCGAGCCGGGCGGCGAGCATGAGGCCGGGCGAGCCGAGCATCGAGTCGGCGCGGAACTGCAGCGGGTCGAGGAACTCGTCGTCGACCCGGCGGTAGATCACGTCGACGCGGGTCGGCCCGGCGGTGGTGCGCATGAACACCCGGCCGCCCGAGCAGAACAGGTCGCGGCCCTCGACCAGCTCGACGCCCATCAGGCGCGCGAGCAGCGTGTGCTCGAAGTACGCGGAGTTGTAGACGCCGGGGGTGAGCACGACGATCGTCGGGTCGTCGACGCCGTCGGGGGCGGACGCGCGCAGCGACTGCAGCAGCCGCTGCGGGTAGTCGCCGACCGGGCGCACCCGCATCGACACGAACAGCTCGGGAAGCGTCTGCGCCATGACCCGGCGGTTCGAGATGACGTAGCTGACGCCCGAGGGCACGCGCACGTTGTCTTCGAGCACGCGCCAGGCGCCCTGCTCGTCGCGGATGAGGTCGATGCCGGAGACCTGGATGCGCACGCCGTTCGCGGTCACGATGCCGGCGGCCTCGCGGTGGAAGTGGCTCGACGAGCTGATCAGCCGGGCGGGGATGACGCCGTCGATGACCGCGCGCTGCTCGCCGTACACGTCGGCGAGGAACTTCTCGAGCGCGCGGACGCGCTGCTTGACGCCCGACTCGACGGTGACCCACTCCTCCTGCTGGATGACGCGCGGCACGGCGTCGAGCGGGAACGGCCGCTCCTCGCCGGCGAAGTCGAAGGTGACGCCCTGCGCGAGGTAGCTGGAGGCGAGCGCGTCGGTGCGGCCGCGCAGCTCGTCCTTCGTCATCTTGGCGAGCGCGGCGTGGATCTCGCGGTACGGCTCGCGGGCGTTGGCGTCGTCGGCGTGCGACGGGTCGGCGAACATCTCGTCCCAGGCGGGCGCACCACGACGCGTGCTGGTCGTGGCGCCGTAGCCCTCGAACAGGTCCGCCATATGCCGAGCCTAGTTCCGCCGTGTTGCGGCGTTGTTTCCGCCGTCGCACGCGACCTAGGCTGGTGCCATGCGCGACGCAGCCCAGACCCGCGGCGAGACTCTCGCCGCCACCCTCGAGAAGATCACGATCGGCACCTCCCCGCTCGGCAAGCGCCCCGAGCGCGGCGAGCTGCTCGCCGACGCGATGCTGGCGAGCCCGTTCCGGCAGCTCGACACGTCGAACAACTACGCCGCACGGCGAGAGCGAGCGGCTGCTCGGCGGCGCGATCGCGCGGCTCGGCGGGCTGCCCGCCGGCAAGGTCGTGTTCTCGAAGGTCGACGCCGACCCGGTCACCGGCGTGTTCGACGCCGACCGCGTGCGCCGCTCGTTCGACGAGACGCGCGAGCGCCTGGGGCTCGACACCCTGCCGCTGCTGCACTTCCACGACCCGTACGCGCTCGAGGTCGCGCGAGGCGATGGCGCCGGGCGGACCGGTCTCGGCGCTCGTCGCGCTGCGCGACGAGGGAGCGCGTCGGCGCGATCGGCATCGCGGCCGGCAAGCGCGCCCTCATGGAGGAGTACGTGCGCACCGACGCGTTCGACGCCGTGCTGAACCACAACCGCTGGACGCTCGTCGACCGCAGCGCCGACACCCTCTGGAACCTCGCGACCGAGCGCCGCATGACGGTCTTCAACGCGGCGCCGTTCGGCGGCGGCATCCTGGCCGGCTCGACGACGCGCGGCCCGAAGTACGCGTACACCGAGGCGTCGGGCGAGCTGCTCGGCGTTCATCGACCGGATGCAGGCGCTGGCCGCCGAGTGGGGCATCGAGCTCGCCGCGGCGGCCGTGCAGTTCTCGATGGGCGACCCCCGCATCCACTCGACCGTCGTCGGGATGTCGTCGATCGCCCGCCTGGAGTCGCTGCCCGGACTGATGTCGGCCGAGATCCCGGACGGGTTCTGGGAGGCGTTCCGCGCGCTCGGGACACCGCCGGCGTCGCCCGCCGCCTGACGCATCGGCTGTCGGACCTCGCTCGTATCCTCGCGCCCATGGTGGATTACAAACTGGAACTCGTCGGGCTGCCGGTCGCGGATGTCGATCGCTCGCAAGGCCTTCTACGGCGAGACCCTCGGCTGGCCGGTCGACCACGACCAGGTGGTCAGCGATGACATCCGATTCATCCAGGTGACGCCGCCCGGTTCGGCGTGCTCGATCGCGTTCGGCAAGGGCGTCAGCGACATGGAACCCGGATCGCTCAAGGGCCTGCAGGTCGTCGTCGCGTCGGCAGATGACGCGCTCGCCGATCTGCGCGCACGCGGCGTCGAGACGAGCGAGATCGACGAGCAGCCGTGGGGCCGCTTCGTGTTCTTCGCCGACCCGGACGGCAACACCTGGAGCGTGTCAGCAGCTGCCGGACTGGAGCGGCCGGCTAGCGGCTAGGTCTCGGGCGCGTAGACCGCGCGCGCGAGCGCGTCGAGCACCGCGGCCGACCGCGGGCCGAAGCCGAGCACGACGCCGTCGGCCATGTCGACGAACCGCCGGTGCTGCCCCGCCGTGGTCAGGGCGAGCGCGGGATGCGACGCGAGCAGCCCGTCGACGCCGCCGGCCGAGGCGAGGCCGTCGGTCATGACGAGGACGAGGTCGGGGTCGGCCGCGACGAGCGCCTCGTCGGTCATCGGCTTCATGCCCGTCCCAGCCGATCTCGGCCGCGACATCCACCGCCGACAGCCCCGCGATCAGCTCGTCGGCGCCCGACTCCTCGCCGAACAGGTAGTAGACGCCCGGCGCCGCCGCGCAGGTAGAGGAACATCATCCGCACCCGGTCGGCGGCGTCCGCGGGCGCGATCGCCGCGATCTCGGCGACCTTCGACGGCGACCGAGTCGCCGGATGTCGGCGGCGAGCCGGTCGCCGCCCTCCGGCGCGCCGAGGGCGGCCGCGACCTGGCGCGCCAGCTCCTCGGCGCCCGCGAACGACGGCTCGCGTGTCGACGAACACGACGGCGACGCCCGGCCTCGCGCAGCTGCTCGATGCACGTCGCGCGGTCCGATGGTGCCGTCGGTGATCACCAGGGTCGGCCGCAGCGCGAGCACGGCCTCGGCGTTGATGGTGTGCCCGCCGGTCGTGACGAGCGGCAGGTCGTCCGCTGCCGGGGAACGTCGTCGACACGTCGCGTCCGACGAGCGCGTCGCCGAAGCCGAGACCCTGGATGGTGGCGGCGATCGATCCGGCGAGGTCGAGTCCGAGCACCCGCGACGCGTCGTCGACGACGACCTCGCGGTCACCGGACCGATCGTGCGACACGACGGTGGCCGGCAGCACCTGTTCCGGCCGCGGGTCGAGGGGCGCGATCTCGGCATCCGGGCAGCACCGCCGTGCTCGGACCCTCGACGGCGCGCGGGTCGTCGACGCAGGCGGCAGCTCGGCGAGCGGCGCCTGGCTCGGGATGGCGGCGGGTCGGCGTCGCCGACGGCGGCGCCGAGCAGGCCGGTCAGGAGCAGTGCGACGGCCGCGAGCGCAGCGATCGCACGCAGGTCACGCACGCGCCCGCCGACGACGGGTGGCGAGGAGGATCGCGCCCACGATCGCCGCGATGACCGCGAGCGGGCCGAGGATCGCCGCCCGCGATGACCCATCGCGCGGCGTCGGCGCGGGCGAGATGTCGTCGCCGCCCGCGTATCCGCCGGCAGGCTTGCCCACGGTCGAGTCGAGCGCGACCACCGGGATCGAACGCCGTGCCGGCCTGGTAGTCGGGGAACGCCGCCTCGCCGTCGGCGGTCAGCACCGGATCGCTGCACCAGCGCGCACGCGCGTCGCTCGCCCGACACCTCGACGCCGCGGCAGCTCGACGAACGCGACATCCTGCGCGTCGATCTGCTCGCCCTCCATCGACGGACCCGACGACGTCGAGCGAGCAGCGACCGGCGCCGTCTCGCGAGATGCTCACGGCGGGATCGGCGATCGTGGTGTCGAGCAGCCCGTCGTGGCCGGTGAAGCGCACCGATCCCGGGGAACTGCGACGTACCCGTAGCCCGGTCTCCGGGTCGTAGCGACCCGTGCCGCCCGACCAGGTGAACTCCGGGGTCTCGTAGGTCGCGCCGTCGGCGGTCGTCCACTCGCCGTTCGCGATGTCGCCGTCGATGTAGGCGCGGAACGACTCCTTGAACCCCCAGGTGCAGCGTCGCGTCGCGGACGACGCAGCCCGGCTCGACCATCGCGGGTGCTGCGGCACCGCCCGGCCGGCCCCAGCATCCCGAGTCCTGCCGCCGCGGCGAGCGCGGCGGCGAGCAGCACGGGACCGGGTCATGACTCCATCTTAGGCTTGCCTAACTTCGGCGATGCTGAGCGTGCGCCCGGACTAGCATCCCGTCATGGACTCCGCCGGCTGGATCACGACGATCACCCTCGTGCTCAGCGTGACGAGCGTGATCCTCGACCGGGCTGTTCTCGATCCGCACGGCAGCGCCTCAGCCACCAGCTCGAGGCCGAGCGCGAGCAGCGCCATCGAGGAGCAGTCGGCGATCAAGGCCGCCGAGCGCGTCTACGAACCGCTCGCCCAGGCCGCGGCCGAGCTGCAGTCGCGCATCTTCAACATCGTCGAGACCGGCTGGGTGCCGCTGCAGAAGCGCTACGAGAGCCACGGCGACTACGCGGCGACCAGCACCGCCTTCCTGTTCGCGCAGTACTTCGGCTGGATCGAGGCACGCCGGCAGGCGGTGCTCACGTCGAGCGGCGAGGGCGGCCGCGACGTCAGCGTGCAGCGCGCACATCGACGGGGTGCTCAAGGTGCTGCGCCGCAGCGAGGACAGCGAGGGCTTCCTGTTCTTCACGACCGAGCAGCGGGCGATCGGCGAGCTCATGCTGACCTGGGAGGTGCTTCGAGCGAGACCGGCACGCGCATCCCGAACGTCGCGGGCTACGCGGCGTTCGTCGAGCGCTACCGCAACGACGAGGACTTCTCGCCGCTGGTTCGCGCCCGATCGACAGCGGGCATCGACCTCGTCTCGAAGGGCGACAACCGCCGGCTCGTCGCCATCCAGCACGCGCTGGTCGCGCCTCATCGACGAGCTCGACCCGAAGCGCAAGTACACCGCCGGCTACGACCTCGCAGCCGATCGAGCTCACGGAGTCGAAGCGCGTGACCGACCACATCATCGTGCTGCCCGGCGGCGGCTACCGCCGGCACGCGCCGCACGAGGGCGAGCCGGTCGCCGAGTGGCTGCGCGGGCTGGGCATCGACGCGAGCGTCTTCGCGTACCCGGTGAAGACGCGGCACCCCGGCGCGCTCGAGGCCGTGCGTGCCGAGGTGGCACGGGTGCGGGATGCCGGGGCCGACCCGGGTGGGCGTGCTCGGCTTCTCCGCGGGTGGGCATGCGGCCGCGATGGCGGCCCTGGCGCCCGGTGCGGCGCCGACCGAGCGGATCGACCTCGTCATCCTGGGCTACCCGGTCGTGTCGATGCTGCTGCCCACCCACGCCGGGTCGCAGCGAGAACCTGCTCGGACCGGAGCCGTCCGACGCCGCTGCGCGCCGCGACCTCCGCCGATCTGCTCGTCACGCCGCGACGCCCCGCCGTTCTTCATCTGGCACACCGCCGAGGACACGGTCGTGCCGGTGCAGCACAGCTACCTGCTCGGCATGGCGCTGGCCGCGGCCGGCGTGCCGCACGAGCTGCACGTCTACGAGCGCGGTCGGCACGGGATCGGATTCGGCGAGGGCACCGGCACGGCGCCGGCGTGGCGAGCAGCCAGCGCGGCGTGGCTGCGTCAACGAGGATGGGGTTCGTGAGCTCCTGGAACGACAGCGTCATCGACGAGTTCCGCGACGAACCACGGCGTGACCGAACGACTGGGGCAAGACCCTCGTCGTGATGCACACGATCGGAGCGAAGTCCGGCGAGGAGCGCCTGGCTCCGGTGATGGGCCTCCGTCTCGACGACGGCTGGCTGATCGTCGCCTCGAAGGGCGGGGCCCCCGAGAACCCGGCCTGGTACTACAACCTGCTCGCGCATCCGGAGTTCGACGTCGAGGTGCACGTCGACGGCGAGATCGCGACCGTACCGGTCACGCGCGCGAGCTCGACCGGCGCACGAGCACGACGAGGCCTGGCAGCGCATCGTCGCCCGCCGGCCCGTACTTCGCCGACTACCAGGACGAAGACCGAGCGCATCCTCCGCTTTTCGAGCGCTGACGCGGCCGTCTAGTCGGGCAGCGGGCCGAGCAGGTTCGTCGCCACCGTCGAGTGCACCGACTCGGTGTCGGACGGGTGGTAGATGCCGGCGAGCACGTCGCGCTGCAGCCGCGCCAGCTCGCTCGACGAGCGCGTACCCGCCGCCGCCCGCGACCCGCATCGCCTGGTCGACGACGTGGCGCGCCGTCTCGGTCGCCCGGTGCTTCGCGCCGGTGAGCTTGCGGAACCAGTCGGCGCCGTGATCCACGAGCCCGTCGACGTCGGCGGCGAGCGCCTCGAGATCGGGGGCCAGCGCATCGAGGGCGAGCGCGGCATCCGCGATGCGCCACCGGATGTCGGGGTCGGTCGCGTAGGTCGCCCCGCCGTTCTTGAGACTCGTCCGTGCGATGCGCCGCCTCGACCGCCAGCTCGAGCGCGCGATCGGCGATGCCGGCGTAGACCGAGCCGATCAGCAGCAGGAAGTTCGCGAAGATCGCGAACACGAACGGGTCGGCGTTCGGTCCGACCGGCAGGAATCGCGAGACCCGGTCGTCGGCGACGACCGCGCCGTCGAGCTTCGTCGTGTTGCTCTGCGTGGCGCGCATGCCGAGGGTGTCCCAGTCGTCGAGCGTGGTCACGCCCTCGAGCGGCGTCCCGGCGTCCGCGGGTGAGGAAGCCGTGCACCAGCCGGGGCGCGCCCGTCGCCCTCGGTCTGCTTGCCGAAGATGCCGAGCCGCGTCCACGCCGGAGCGAGCGAGGTGAAGATCTTGGTGCCGGTGAACGAGAAGCCGCCGTCGACGCGCTCGGCCGTCGTCAGCGAGTCCCACAGCACGAGGTCGTTGCCCGGCTCGCTGTTGCCGAACGCGAACAGCTCGCCGGCCGCGGCATCCTGCAGCACCCAGTCGAGCGAGGTGTCGCCGCGCTCGGCGAGCACGCGCGCGACGCCCACCCAGACCAGGTGCATGTTGATGCCGAGCGCGGTGGCCGGGGCGTGCGCGGCGAGCAGGCGCTGGTCGCGCGCGGTCTCGAGCAGGGAGCGCGGGGCGAGGTAGCCGGCGTCGCGCAGCTCGTCGAGGTCCTCGGTGAAGAACGCGTTGTCGCGGTCGTACCCGGCGGCGCGATCGCGGCGGATGCGGGTCGAGCAGCGTCGGGTGGTCGAGCGGTCATGCGGCTGCTTCAGGCTCGCCACCGTCGTCCAGGCGACGGTCGCTCACGTCACGGAGCCGGTCGCTCCCAGCAAGCGTCGTGCCGAGCTACTAGTCGTCCTCGGCGGGCCGCCGCACGATCGTCGTACCCGCGACGATGACGCGACCACCAGGGTGACCGCGACGACGACGCCGGGGACGCCGATCACGCCGACCGCGAGCGGGGCGAGCAGGATGAGTGCCGGCGCCCGGAAGCAGCAGCCACGGCGGGATCTCGGCCTTCACGCGAGAACGGGAGGTGCAGCACCCAGAGCAGGATCAGCACCAGGGCGACCGGCACGGCGAGCACGAAGCCGACGACGAGATCCGGACACCTCGATGTGATGCGTGATCGCCTCGACCGCGACCTCGAGCGCCGCGCCGACCGCGGCGAGCGCCGCGAACAGCAGGTAGTGCCCGTAGCCCCAGAAGAACGACCACTCGCGGCGCCGCTTCGAGCCCCTCGGCGGCCGGTTCGAGGAAGT
Organism: uncultured Actinomycetota bacterium; assembly: GCA_963730045.1. Taxonomy (GTDB): domain Bacteria; phylum Actinomycetota; class Actinomycetes; order Actinomycetales; family Microbacteriaceae; genus JBDSKH01. The sequence continues at coordinate 54,919 of CAVSPQ010000002.1, forward strand.
AGGTCCACCACAGCCCGACCAGCAGCACCAGCCCGGCGACCGCGACGACCACGAGGCCGGTGGTGACGCCCTCGACGAGCGCGCCCTGCACCGCGTTGGTCGCGGCGAGCACGCCCTCGCCGAGCAGGATGATCGTGAACAGCCCGTACCGCTCGGCGATGTGCCGCGGGATGCCACGGCGTCCAGCCCTGTGCGCTCGGCCCAGATCGGCACCGCCAGGTCGGCGAGCGCGAGCACGATGAACGTGACGACGCCCCACTCGGCGCGGGAGAAGGAGCCGCAGCGATCCAGCCCGACCTGCACGACGGCGACGCCGATCGCGTAGCGCCGCGTCGTCGCGCGACGCTCGGGATGCTCGATCGACGCGCGGATCCATAGCGCCGATCAGGCCGACGCGCATGATCGCGTAGCCGAGGGTCACCGCGCGGAAGTCGCCGCTGTCGAACGCGCCGGGCACGCCGGCCGCGAGCACGAGCACGCCGCCCATCTGCACGACGGTCAGGATGCGGTACAGCGCGTCGTCGGTGTCGTAGGCGGAGGCGAACCAGGTGAAGTTCATCCAGGCCCACCAGATGGCGAAGAACACCATGAGGAACGGGCCGATCGTCTCGAGGTGCCCCTCGACGATGCGCGTGCGCGAGCTGCAGCACGAGGGACGCGACGGCGACGACGAACACCAGGTCGAAGAGCAGCTCGAGCGGCGTGGCCGCGCGATGGTCCTCGTCCTGATCGCGGCCGCCCATGCGCACGTGGAAGCCGCGGCGGCTCTCGTTGGCCCGTGAGCTGTGCTGCGGGTGCTCGTGGAAGTCGGTCATCGGCTCGCCGCCAGCTCTTCGGCGATCGCCTGCACGCCCGCCTCGAGCTCGGCGAAGCTCGTCGACAGCGGCGACAGGCCGAGGCGGATGCCGCTCGGGCGCCGGAAGTCGGGGATGACGCCGCGCTCCCAGAGGCGCGGCATGATCCGCTCGAAGTCGGGGTGATCGATGGTGATGTGGCTTCCGCGGCGCGCCGGGTCGCGCGTGGTCGACGAGCTCGGCGCCCGGCAGCAGCTCGTCGGCGAGGGCGACCGCCTGCTCGGTCAGCGCGATCGACTTGGCCCGCACCGCATCCACCCCCGCCTCGGCGAGCGTCGCGAGGGCCGGTTCGAGGCCGACCATGCCGACGATCGGGCGGCGTGCCGCTCAGCACCCGCCGGATGCCGTCGGCCGGCTCGTAGCCCTGGCCCATCTCGAACGGCGCGACCGAGCCGAGCCAGCCCTGGATCGGCTGGCGGTACTCGGACTGCAGCGCGGTCGCGACGTAGGCGAAGGCCGGCGCACCCGGCCCGCCGTTGAGGTACTTGTAGCTGCAGCCGACGGCGAGGTCGACGCCCCAGGCGTCGAGCTCGATCGGCCAGACGCCGGCGGCGTGGCAGAGGTCCCAGAGCACCAGCGCGCCGGCGTCGTGCACGATCTCGGTGATGCGCTCCACCTCGGCGGCGAAGCCCGAGCGGTACGCGATCGCGGACAGCACCACGACGGCGGTGCGCTTCGCCGACGGCGGCCGCCACGGCATCCGGTGTCACATCGCCCGGCTCGAGCCAGCGCAGGGTCGCACCCGCCTCGGCCGCGATGCCCTCGAGCACGTAGCGGTCGGTCGGGAAGTCGTCGCGCGAGATGACGAGCTCGTCGCGCCCGGGCCGCAGGGCGAGCGCGGCGCGCACCTGCTTGTAGATCAGCACCGTGGTCGAGTCGCCGAACGCGGTCTGCCCGGGCGCCGCGCCGAGCGCGACCCGGCCGAGCTCGTCGCCGAGCCGCAGCGGCAGGTCGAGCCAGCCCTCGTCCCAGCCGCGGATCAGGCGGCCGGCCCACTCCTCGCGCACGAGCCGCTCGATGCGGTCGGCGGATGCGATGAGCGGCCGCCCGAGCGAGTTGCCGTCGAGGTACGCGACCAGGCCGGGCGAGGGGACGAACCGGTCGCGGAATGCCGGCGAGCGGATCGGCGGCGTCGAGGTCGGCTGTTCTCTCGGCGGGCAGACGGGGTCACGTGGCGACGCTACCGCGCACGCTGCGTCCACTGCAGCAGCTGCTCGACGGGGTAGGTGGTGACGATGCGCTCGGGCGGGATGCCGTTCTTCTCCGCGCGCTCGGCGCCGTAGTCGAGCAGGCCGAGCTGACCGGGTGCGTGCGCGTCGCTGTCGATCGAGAACATGCAGCCGGCGTCGAGGGCGAGCTTGATCAGGTCGTCGGGCGGATCCTGGCGCTCGGGGCGCGAGTTCACCTCGACCGCGACGCCGTTCGCGGCGCAGGCGGCGAACACGGCAGCGGCGTCGAACTGGGCGCCGGGCCGGGTGCCGCGCGAGCCCTCGACGAGGCGACCGGTGATGTGGCCGAGCACGTCGATGTACGGGTTGTTCACCGCGGCGACCATGCGCCGGGTCATCTGCCGCGCGTCCATCTTCAGCTTCGAGTGCACGCTGGCGACGACGACATCCAGCCGCCCGAGCAGGTCGTCGGTCTGGTCGAGCGATCCGTCGTCGTTGATGTCGACCTCGATGCCGGTCAGCAGCCGGAAGTCCGTGCCGGCCGCCTCATCCAGGCCTGCGACGACCTCGAGCTGCTCTTCGAGACGCTCGGCGCTCAGGCCGCGCGCGATCGTCAGCCGCGGCGAGTGGTCGGTGAGCGCCAGGTACTCGTGGCCGAGCCGGCGCGCGCTGTCGACCATGAGCTCGATCGAGGTGGTGCCGTCGCTCCACTCGCTGTGCGCGTGCAGGTCGCCCTTGAGCTTCGCGCGCAGTTCGCTCTTCGCCGAGCACGCTCGAGTTCTCGCGCAGGTCTGCCAGGTAGTCGGGCACCTCGCCGGCGAGAGCCTGGCGGATCACCTTGTACGTCGTGTCGCCGATGCCCTTGGTGTTCTTCAGCCGCACCGGGTCGTTCAGGACCTCGGGGCTCAGCCCCACGACAACGTCGCCCGCCGTGCGGAACGCCTTCGACTTGTAGCGGATCACCCGGTCGCGCTCGAGCAGGAACGCGATCTCGGTGAGCGCGTCGACGGGGTCCATCCCAGTCTCCGCGAGTACGGACTTCGTCGCCGACGAGCTGAAGCGTACTCTCGCGCGACTATTCGACCGGGCTGAGCTGCGGAACGAGGCCGAAGAGGTCCTTCGGGTCTCGGGCGCGGCGATCAGGTCGATGTCGATGCACGCCGACGTGCCGGTGACGCTGTCGCGCAGGTAGCGCAGCGCGCTGAAGTCCTCGATCGCGAAGCCGACGGAGTCGAACAGGGTGATCTGCTCGGCCGAGTGCCCGGCCTGGCGCGGCGCCCGTGACGACCTCCCAGAGCTCGGTCACCGCGAAGTCGGCCGGCTTGTTCTGCAGCTCGCCCTCGATGCGGGTCTGCGGCGTGTACTCGACGAAGACCGCCGCCCGGTCGAGGATCGCCGGGTCGAGCTCGGTCTTGCCCGGGCAGTCGCCGCCGATCGCGTTGAGGTGGGTGCCCGGCTGCACGTCCGCGTCGCTCAGCACCGTGGCGTTCTGCTTGTCGGCGGTGCAGGTCGTCACGATGTCCGCGCCGCGGGCCGCCTCGGCCGCCGTTCCGCAGACCTCGATCTCGAACCCCAGGGGCGTGAGGTTGCGCACCAGCTTGGCCATCGCATCCGGATCGGTGTCGAAGACGCGCAGGCGCGAGATGCCCAGCACCTCGCGGAACGCCAGCGCCTGGAACTCCGCCTGCGACCCGGTGCCGATGAGCGCCATGACCGAGCTGTCGGGGCGGGCGAGGGCGCGGGCGGCGAACGCCGACGTGGCGGCGGTGCGCAGCGCGGTGAGCAGCGTCATCTCGGCGACGAACACCGGGTAGCCGTTGTGCACGTTCGCGAGCACGCCGAACGCGGTGACCGTCTGGTACCCGCGCAGCGGGTTGGACGGGTGGCCGTTGACGTACTTGAACGCGTAGAGCTCGGGATCGCTGATCGGCATCAGCTCGATGACGCCCCAGCGGGGTGTGGCTGGCGATGCGCTCGATCTTGTCGAACTCGGCCAGCGCCGGAAGTCGGCGTCGATGTAGTCGACCATCCCCGCGCATGATCGCCGCCGGACCGCGGTCGGCGATCCAGCGCGCCATGGACGCGACGCCGACGAAGTCGGTCATCGTCGCAGCTCGAGGGTGCAGCACTTCACGCCGCCACCACCGAGCAGCAGCTCGGAGAGGTCGACGCCGTGCGGGGTGAATCCGCGCTCGATGAGCTGGCGCTCGAAGTCCTTGGCGCGGGAGGCGATGACCACGTTCTTGCCGTCGCTGAAGCTGTTGAGGCCGAGCACGGCGGCGTCCTCGTCGGTGACGATGATCGCGTCGGGGAATCGCTCGTCGCAGGATCGTCGAGCGACGGCCGCGTCGAACGCCTTCGGCAGGTAGGCGACGCTGCCGGGACCGCCGTTGCTGTCGAGCACCGCGAACGCCGTGTCGAGGTGGTAGAAGCTCGGGTCGACCAGGCGTCAGCGTGACGACCTCGCGGCCGTAGATGCGGCGCAGCTCGTCGTGGCTCGCGACGTCGGTGCGGAACCCGGTGCCGGCGTAGATCGTCTCGCCGACGAGCAGCATGTCGCCCTCGCCCTCGTTGGTCGCGACCGGCTCGCGTCACGTCGAAGCCGTTGGCGCCGAACCACTCCATGTAGGCCGGGCCCTCGGGCTGACGCTCGGGGTACTCGAACTTGGCGCCGAACGCCTTGCCGTCGAGCACGTAGCCGCCGTTGGCCGCGTAGACCATGTCGGGCAGGCCCTCGACCGGGTCGATGAGGTGGATGTCGAACCCGAGTTCCTGGTACTTCGCGTACAGCGTCTCCCACTGGCGCACCGCGAGGCTGGTGTCGGTGGGGTCCTCGGGATGCATCCACGGGTTGATCCGGTAGCTGACCGTGAAGTGCACCGGGCGGCACATGAGCACGGAGCGGTGCGTCGCGACCCGTTCGGGCGCGGAAGAAGTCGGCGATGTCATCGTCATGTTTCCAGTCTCGCACGCACGCATCTGGTGGTTCCCGGCGTCGAGCGCATCGAATCGCCGGGATCACTGGCCGTGACGCAACGATCCGCCGTAGTCTGTGCGCCGTGGACAACCTCGATTTCGGCATCCTCGACCTGCTGCGCCAGAACGCCCGTGCAGGCTACGGCGACATCGGCGACCGGGTCGGGCTCTCCGCCTCCGCGGTGAAACGGCGCGTCGACCGGCTGGTCGCCGACGGGGTGATCCGCGCGTTCACGATCCAGGTCGATCCAGCGGTCGACGGGATGGCGACCGAGGCCTACGTCGAGCTGTTCTGTCGCGGCACGGTCGCCCCCGATGAACTGAAGCGGATCCTGTCGCAGGTGCCGGAGGTCGTCGACGCCTCGACGGTCACCGGATCGGCGGACGCCATCGTCCACATCCGCTCGCGCGACATCCCCTCGCTCGAGGACGCGCTCGAGCGGGTGCGGATCGCGCCCAGCGTCGACCACACGCGGTCGGCCGTCGTGCTGTCGCACCTCATCCACCGGTCGTACGACTAGGACTGCTCGGCCTCGCGCGCCAGGCCCTCGATGACCTCAGCGCCCGGCAACGCGGCGAGCGCTGCACCGGGAAGCACCAGTTTCGCGCCGCGGATCCCCGCACCGATGACGACCTGCGGCAGTGCGACGATTCGCGCATCGACGTAGAGCGCCCAGTCCGACGGGATGCCGATTGGGGTGATTCCTCCGTACTCCATCCCGGTCATGGCGACGGCGTCGTCCATCGGGGCGAAACTCGCCTTGCGGGCGTCGAGCCGGGCGCGAACGAGTCCGTTCACGTCCGCGCGGGTGGTCGCGAGGATCATGCACGCGGCATATCGCATCGTCTCGCCGCGACGGCCGGCGACGATCACGCAGTTCGCCGACACGTCGAGCCCGATGCCGTACGCCTCGCAGAAAGCCGCGGTGTCCGCGAGTCCGGCGTCGATCGGTGCAACCTGTACCTCGGCGGCGCGGTCGAAGCCGGCGAGGGCCGCCGCCACCGGCGGCGCCATCAGGTCGGGCCGCGACAACGCGGGCGACAGCTCCAGGGTTCCCATCACGCGGTCTAGTCTCTCCCCGTGACCTTCGCGATCGACGCCGAAGCGCCGGAGCCGCCGTTCGAGCAGCTCCGCGCGCAGGTCGTCGCGGGGGCCCTCGACGGCACCCTGCCTGCCGGCACGAAGCTGCCGACAGTGCGGGCTCTCGCGGACGAGCTCGGTCTCGCACCGAACACGGTGGCCCGCGCATATCGCGAGCTCGAGACCGTCCGGCGTGATCGAGACCCGCGGACGCAGCGGGTCGTTCGTGGCGCTGTCGACGGATGCCGCGGAGCGTTCCCTGCAGCAGGCTGCGGCCGAGTACGCGGCACGGGCGCGATCCCTCGGCGTCGACGTCGGCCGCGCGCGCTCGTACATCGAGGCTGCGCTGCGCGACTAGGTCAGTGCCCCGTGCGGTCGGAGTCGACTCCCGCATCCGGTCCCTGCGAGAGCCCGGCGATCGCCGCGAGGTCGTCATCGGTCAGCTCGAAGTCGAAGACGGCGGCGTTCTCGGCGATGCGTACCGGGTTCGTCGACCTCGGGATGACCACCAGACCGTTCTGCACATGCCAGCGCAGCACCACCTGGCCGGGCGTGCGGCCCAGGCGCTCGGCGATCGCCCCGATGACCGGCGATTCGAGCACGCGCGCTCCCGATCCACCGAGCGGCGACCACGACTCGGTCAGGATGCCGTGCCCGGCCCCGTACGCGCGCTGCTCGTCGCGCGGCACGAACGGGTTGATCTCGATCTGATTGACCGCCGGCACGATGGATGCGGCGGCCAGCAGCGTGTCCAGGTGCGCCGGCTTGAAGTTGGAGACGCCGATCGCGCGTGCACGTCCGTCGGAATGCAGCTTCTCGAAGGTGTGCCAGGTCGACACGAATTGCCCACGTTGCGGCAGCGGCCAGTGCATCAGGAGCAGGTCGACGTAGTCGAGCCCCATCCGGTCGAGGGCGGCCTCGAGTCCGCCGATCGCGAGATCGCCGCCCTGGAACTCCCCGTCGAGCTTGGTGGTCACGAACAGCTCTCCGCGATCGATGCCGGTTCGGCGCATCCCCTCGGCGACGCCCGCCTCGTTGCCATATCGCGTTGCCGTGTCGAAGTGCCGGTAGCCGGCCTCCGCTGCGGCCACCACCGCATCCGTGGCTTGCGCATCGTTCAGCGGGGAGGTACCGAGACCCAGTTGCGGGATCGGCGCGCCGGTGTTGAGGGAGAGCTCGGGGATGGTCACCCTCCCCAGCCTATGCGCGGGTGTCGGCCATCCACGGGGGTTCGACTCCGCCTGCCCGCGTGACTCGCAGGTCGCCAGACCGGGCGTGCCCCTCGAAGAACTCGACCCGAGAGGCGCGTCCGCAGATCTCGCCGAGACGGGCGCTCGACGCTGCGTCGGTGATCTCCTGGTAGGTCACGGTCTTGAGGTACTTGCCAACCCACAGCCCCCCGGTGTACCGGGCGGAACCACGCGTTGGCAGAACGTGATTCGTGCCGATCACCTTGTCGCCGTAGGAGACGCAGGTGAGCGTCGCCGAGGAAGAGGGCTCCGTAGTTGCGCATCCGTTCGAGGGCGACGCGCGGTTCCGCGGTGTGCACCTCGACGTGCTCGCTGGCGAGTCCGTCGGCGACGGTCCATGCCTCGTCGAGCGTCGGGACCACGATGACCTGACCGTGGTCGCGCCACGCCGCTCCCGCATAGTCGGCCGTCGGCATCCCGGGCAGCAACGCGTCGATGTGCGCACGCACCTCGTCGGCGAGGGACGCGGACGTGGTGAGGAGAATCGCCGGCGAGTCCGGCCCGTGCTCGGCCTGACTGAGCAGATCGACCGCGACGGTGAACGCATCTGCGGTCTCGTCCGCGATCACCAGGATCTCGGTCGGCCCGGCGAACAGGTCGATGCCGACCTCGCCGAACAGCTGGCGCTTCGCCTCGGCGACGAACGCGTTGCCGGGGCCCGCCAGGAGGTCGACCGACGGGATACTCGCCGTCCCGAGGGCCATCGCCGCGACGGCCTGCACTCCGCCGAGGACGAAGAGGCGGTCGGCACCGGCGAGATCCATCGCGGCGACAGTTGCGGACGGGATCACGCCGCGGATCGGCGGGGTGCAGGCGACGACCTCGTCGACGCCGGCCACCTTCGCCGTCACGATCGTCATGTGCGCGGAGGCCGTGAGCGGGAACCGGCCACCCGGGATGTAGGCACCTGACCTCTCGATCGGCACGTGCCGGTGCCCGATGCGCACGCCGGGCAGCGTCTCGATCTCGACGTCGTGCATCGAGTCGCGCTGCGCCTGTGCGAACGTCCGCACCTGCTCCTGCACGAATCGGATGTCGTCGATCGCCTGCGCGGGCACCTCGGACACGATCCGATCGATATCCTCGCGGTCGAGTTCGAACGAGTCGGGCGACCAGCCGTCGAACCGATCGGAGTATTCGCGCACCGCATCGTCGCCACGCTGGCGCACGGCGTCGATGATCTCGGCGACCGCCGCCGGGACATCGAGGGCGGGGGTGTCAGGCATGGTTCTCCAGAATCTGGCGGAACCCGCGGCCACGTCGACTCAGGCTCGACGCGGCCGCAGGATCCAGTACGACCCGGACATCCGGATGCCGCTGCAAGAGCGACGCCGGACTCCTTTGATCGACCGGGCCGTCGAACGCCGCGGCCACGGCGTCCGCCTTCCCGTCACCGGTGGCGACGAGCAGGATCGTGCGGGCCTCGGCGATCGTCGCCAGGCCCAGAGTGAGGGAGTGCGTGGGCACGTCGCTGCCACCGAATTCCTCGGCGTTCGCGCTTCGCGTCGAGTCCGCGAGCGCCGCAACGCGCGTGCGCGAGTCGAATGCGGTTCCGGGCTCGTTGAACGCGATGTGCCCGTTGCGGCCGATGCCGAGGATCAGCAGGTCGAACCCCTCGGCAGCCGCGATCGCCCACTCGTGCTGAGCACATCGTGCGGCGAGCTCTGCCTCGTCGGCAGGGCTGCCGTCCAGCCCGATGAACCGCTTCCGATCGAGGTGGAGGGGGCGCACCACGTGGTGGTCCAGGTACGACGTGAACGAACGCGAGTCGCCGGGCTCGATTCCGACGTACTCATCGATGGCGACGCCTCGCACCTGTCGGGCGTCGAGGGCGTGCGCCTTCACCTGTGCCGCGAGGACCCGGTAGAGGGCGCGGGGTGTCGCACCGGTCGGGAAGCCGACCACCGCATCCGGCATCGCGCGGATCAGCCGTCCGACCATGCCGGCGGCGCTCTCTGCGGCCTCGCCGGCATCCCGGACCACCTCGATCGACATGGTCATGGCTCGATCGGCCGCACACGATCGGCGAGCCGTGCCTGCGCCTCGGCGTTGTGGGCGTCGCCGTCGGGAAGGTTCATCGACCGGTAGACGTCGGGACGCCGGCCTGCGGCGAGGGCGCCGCGAGCGATGCCCTCTGTGAGCAGCTGGACGATGACGACCCCCGCGAGGTTCGAGACAGCCCCGACCCGGATCCCGTCGCCGAGATCGAGGGCAGCGTCGCCTGCGGGAGCACCATTGTCGATGACCACGTCGGCGAGGTCCATCAGCTTGCGCCCCGACGGATGCCTCGACACCACGGATGAGCTGTGCGCCACGGAAGTGATGGCGACCAGCGGAAGGCCGGCGGCGCGCACCAGTTCGGCGAACTCCACGATGGTGCCGTTGATCCCGGAATTCGATGCCATCAGCACGGCGTCGCCGTCACGGGTGCGGGTCAGCTCGAACAGCGGGGCGGCGAAGGAGGGATCGCGCTCGAGGAGGGGGTCGGCGAGAGCCGCCGGCGCCCGTCCGCCGTGCATGACCAGATCGCTCATCCGCACCAGGTTGATCGGCATGAGCCCGCCTGCGCGCCCCGCCATCTCGTGCATCGGGATGCGCGCGTGACCGGTGCCGAAGACGTGCAGCACTCCGCCCTCCCGCAGACAGGGCTCGATGAGCGCGACGGCGTCGTCGATCGCGGGCAGCTCGATCTGCGACGATCCTGTCGATCACGTCGTGTGCGAGAGCGGGGTAGGCGTACGTCATCGGGATGCCTCCATGGGGCTCGGACGGGATGCGGCAGCACGCTCCAGAAGCGCGACGACCGCGTCGGTCAGCAGCTCGCCGGCTTCGGGAGGGAAGAAGCGTGCTCAGTGCCTCGTAGCTGCCGGCCGCATGCGCCGCGGTGTCGGCGAGGTATCCGGAGTAGCCGTTGGCGTAGCCGACGACGCGGGTGTCGGCGAACGGCGAACGCGCTCGGATATCCGCGCCGATCGACGCGAACAGCTCCAGGGGGACATGGGCCCAGGCGACGTCACCGATCACGACGACCGCGAGCGGAAGGTCGAGCGTCGGCTCCAGCGTCGCACGCGAGAGATCGCGCTGCAGCAGGGCGCCGTCGAGACGGGAGCGGGCCAGGCGGACGCCGGGATCGAGTTCGGCACCTTCGCTCGCGTCGAGGGCGGTTGTCGCCGCGGCCACCTCGTCCTCCGCCACGGCCAGACTCGGCAGCTCCCGGCGCCGGACACGGAGGTCCTCGCCGACGACCAAGATGGGGGCGCGAGGCGGCGCCCACGCTCGGGCAGCTCGTCGCGGACGGCGTCGGCGAGCAGGCCGCCGAGCCGCGTCGCCTCCGCGAAGTCAGCGGCACGGCGGGTGAACCGAGTACTGACGTCGCCCGCCGCGCCCTGCAGGAACGCGACGACGGTCCCGCCGAGGGCGGTTCGGAGCTGCTCACGCGCCGCTCCCGGCCAGTCCGCCGACCAGAGAAGGTTCGCGGGCCCGAGCACGGTCGGGTGGGTCGCGAAGTCGACCAGCATCGCGGCCGCAGCGCCCGCGGCGTCCCGCAGAACCAGCACCCCGGCGCGATCGTCGTGCGGCCCGTCGGGCGACAGCCGGTTGCCGCCGAGACCCGTGACCCCGACGAGTAGCCATTCGGCGGTGACGGGCACCGCCGGGCGGCGGGCGAGTTCCGAAGCGAGCGCCTCGACCCGGTTGCACAGCTCGGCGACCATGGCCGACGATGCCTCACCGGGATGGCCTGGATGGATGCTGCCGCTCCAGCCGAGCGGTGCCGAGTGAGTGTGGGAGGCGCACACCATCACGGCGTCCGCCGCCGGTCCGCCGGTGTCGCCGAACCCGGCGACCACGGCATCCCGCAGCCGGGCACTGAGTGCGGCCGTCACGCCGATGGCGTCGAGCGCGAGCCACGCGACGGACCGCGCGCCGTCGTCGAGGACGACGAGGGCCGCCTCCAGGTCGTCGTGGGTGCCGGTGCTCAGTGCTCCGTCGCGGGCGATGTACCCGGCCAGCTCGCTCGACGCGCTCGGGGTGATCGTGCGTGACCCGGCGCGCAGTTGCAGCTCAGCCATGTGCGCTCGCCAGGCCCGTCCGCGCCAATGCGGCGACGAACGACCGGGTGGTCGCGACCGGGTTGGTGATCGCGGTCCCGATCACCAGCGCATGCGCGCCTGCCGCCCGTGCCGCGGTGACGTCGGCGTCGGTGCGGATGCGACCCTCCGCGATGATCGGGCAGTCGAGTGCCTTGGCCAGGGAGGCGATGAGGTCGATGTCCACGCCATCCGCCGGCCGGTCACCGGTGTAGCCAGAGAGGGTCGTCGCGATCGCGTCGGCTCCAGCATCTCGCGCCCGGAGTCCCGCCTCGAGGGTGTCGACATCGGCCATGATCGGTGCGTCGCTGGAGGCGCGGATCCCGGCGATCTGGGACGCGAGCGTCGTCCCGTCGGCGCGATCGCGGCGCGTACCGTCGAGCGCGACGACGCCGGCGCCCGCGCTGATGACGGCAAGCGCCGCCTCGACGGTCGGCGTGATGAAGACGCCGTCCGGGTCGCCGAGCTTGTAGATGCCGATGATGGGCAGCGTGACCGCGGCAGCGATCGCCGCCACGTCATCCGGGCCGTTCGCCCTGATCGCCGACGCACCGCCCGCCGCCGCCGCAGAGGCCATGAGGGCCATGAGCGCAGGGTCGCGGAACGGGCTGTCGGCAGGCGCCTGACACGAGACGACGAGGCCGCCCTCGGGGATCAGGCTGGCGAAGGGACTGGTCATGACGTCTCCGGATAGGAATGGACGAGGGCGGTGTGGATGCCGGGGCCGCCTGCCGCGAGCGCGGCGGCCCCGTCCAGCGGACCTCCCGCCGCATCGCGCAGATCGCTGGAAGGGACGGCTGCGGACAGCGCCGACACGAAGCGGCGCGCGAGTTCGTTGTCGGTGGAGAGGAGGCGGCCGGTCACGGCGATCTCGACGGCCGCTCCCTCGAACGGTGCCGCGGCAGTCGCCGCGCTGTGCGCGAGCTCCTCCGCTGCCTCGGCGACGATCGCGGCCGCGGGGACGTCGCCCATACCGGCGAGCTCGATGACATCGGGAGCGAACCGGGCGACGGCATCCACGAGGTCTGGCGACGCGTACAGATCCCAGAGCCCGCGATGCAGATCGGCACCGAACCGCGCCTCGGCGGCCGCGCCGATCGCCGGCACCGTCTCGCGTCCGTCCAGCTGACGCGCGGCGAGCTCGAGCGCGCGGCGGCCGATCGCAAAGCCGCTTCCGGCGTCGCCGAACAGGTACCCCGCGCCGTCGGCCTTGGCGGCGCGGCCATCGGCGGTGACGCCGAGCGCGACCGCACCGGTGCCCGCAGAGATCACGACGCCGGGGCGGCCCGCGAGCGCTCCGATGTGGGCGGTCACCCAGTCCGGCGCGAGCAGGATGAGCCGCGCGCCGGTGCGCTCGCGCAGCATCCGGGCGATCGTCGCCCGTTCGTCCGGGTCGACCGGGAAGCCGGTGTGTCCCACGGCCACGACGTCGATCGTCGGGAGTTGGCCGAGCGCGGCGATGGCCGGATCGAGGGCCTCGACCATCCGCTCGACACGTCCGGCACCGTGCACGAAGCCGTCGCCATCGAGATCGCCCTGCACCCACGACGCCCGGAGCCGGGACGCCGACTGGCCGCCGTCGATCGCGAGCCATGCGCCGGTCACTTCAGCCCCGCCGTCATCGCGATCCCGTCGACGAAACGCCGCTGCAGGGTCAGGAAGCAGCAGCACGGTCGGGTAGCACGGCGAGCAGTGCTGCCATCAGGATGATCGGCACCCCGGTGTCACCGAGGTTGTTGGCCTGCATCGCGGCGAGGCCGACCGGCAGGGTGCGGTGCTCGTCGTCCGAGGCCACCAGCAGCGGCCACAGGTGGCTGTCCCAGTTGGTCATGAAGATGAACAGGGCGAGCGCGCTCATCGGCCCCGCCGACTCCCGGCACCACCACCGAGACCAGCGTCCGCAGCTCGCCTGCCCCGTCCAGCCGGGCCGCTTCGAGCAGCTCGTCGGGCACCGAGTCGATCGACTGCTTCATCAGGAAGATGCCGAACGCGCTCGTCGCCGCCGGGATGATCAGGCCGGCGAAGCTGTTCACCCAGCCGAGGTCGAACACGAGCTTGTACAGCGGCACGTAGAGCACCTCGAGCGGCACCATCAGCGTCGCCAGCACGACGATGAACGCGGCGCCGCGGCCGCGGATAGCGGAACTTCGAGAAGCTGTAGCCGGCCGCCGTGCAGGTGATGAGGTTGAGCACGGTGACCGAGACGCCGACGATGGTGCTGTTCAGCGAAGTACGTGCCGAACGGCGCGATCTCGAAGGGCTTCAGGATGTTGCCCCACTGGAACTCCTCCGGGAACCAGCTCGACCCGGCGCCGAAGCTCTCGCCCGGCGACTTGAAGGCGGCGAGGATCGCGTAGGCGAGCACCGACACGACGATCAGCCCGCCGACGGCGCTGAGCACGAGGACGAGGACGCGCTGCGCCAGGGGAACGCGCATGGTCAGTCCCTCCTTCTCAGCGCGCGCAGCTGCACGAGCGCGAGGCCGAGCAGGATGATGAAGATCAGCACGGCGACAGCGCGACGCCCGGCCCATCCGGGCGCTCTCGAAGGCGGTCTTGTAGACGAAGAGGTTGATCACCTCGGTGCCGAACGCGCCGTTGGTGAGCACGACCTGCGGGCTGAAGGACTGCACCCCGCGCAGCACCGCCATGATCGCGCACACCGCGGTGACCGGCCGCAGCAGCGGCAGCGTCATGTACCAGAACCGCCGCCAGGCGCCGGCGCCGTCGATGCGTGCGGCCTCGTAGACGTCGGTCGGGATCGAGGAGAGGCCGGCCAGGAACAGGATGAGGAAGAAGCCGGTCTCCTTCCAGATGCTCATGATCACCAGCGCCCAGCGCGCGCTCGCGGAGCTGGTGAGCCAGTTGACGTCGAGGTGCAGGACCTCGTTGAGCATGCCCTCGGGGTGCAGCACGACGCGCCAGATGATCGACACGGCCACCCAGCTCATCGCGAGCGGCAGGAAGTAGAGGAGGCGCGCGACGCCCATGCCGCGGATGCGGGTGCTGAGGGCCTGCGCCAGCATCAGCGCCAGCACGAGTGCCGGGATGTAGGTGCCGACCGCGTAGAACACGGTCTGCAGCAGCGCCTCGCCGAACCGCGGGTCGGAGGAGAGGAAGGCGAAGTTGTCGAACCCGACGAACTCGGGCGGCGACGGTGAGGCTGTAGTCGAAGAGGCTCAGGCCGAAGACCTGGACGCCGGGATAGATCGCGAAGAGGAGGAACAGGACCAGGGCCGGGACCGCGAACAGGAAGCCCGACGAGGCTGCGCTTGGCCCGGTGGGACGCAGTCCCCCGGCCGCGGAGGCCGGGGAGCTGCGTCGAGGGTGGAGGATGAGGTCATCAGCCCTGAAGGATCCGGCTGACTGCCTCGCTGGCGTTCTTCGCGGCTTCTTCGACGGGCACGCCGTCGAAGACCGCGTCGTTCACCATCTTGGTGATCGCGTCCTGCACCTCCGAGTAGTGCTCGGTCACCTGGTCGAACTTGCCGGTGCCGTACGCCTCGCCCCAGGTGTCGATGAACGGGATCTCCTGTGCGGCGGCCGACTGTCTCCCAGCCGACGAGCGGCTGCACGAAGTCGGTGCCGGTGAGGAAGTCCTCGGAGTGCTCGGACAGGAACTGGATGAACTTCCAGGCCTCGGGCTGCACCTTGCTGTCCTTGTTCACGGCCCAGTAGTACGCGTAGACCCGGCTCGCCGGGCTCGTCCGCGTCGACCTGCGGGAGCGGGACGACCTTCAGGTTCGCGTAGGTGTCCGGGTTCGTCTCGGCGATCTGGTCCATCGACCACGGGTAGAGGATCGCCATCGACTGGACGCCGGTCGCCAGGTCCTGGAAGGGCGACCGTCGCCTCGCGGCTGGTGACGTTCGGGTCGGCGGTGCTCTTCGTGCCGCCGGCCAGGTCGGCCCACCACTGCAGGGCCTCGATCGCCTCGGGGCTGTCGAGGGTGCCCTCGTCGCCGTCCGCGATCGCTGCCGCCGGTCTGGTGCAGCAGCGTCTGAAGCTGCTGCGAGTACCAGCCCGAGTGCAGGTAGAGGAAGCTGAACGCCTGCGTGTGGCCCGCCGCCGCCAGCGCCTTGCTGGCTTCGTAGACGTCGTCCCAGGTGGCGAGCGGCGTGGTCTCGGGGTCGAGACCGGCGTCCTCGAAGTGCTGCACGTTGATCGCCAAGGCGGTGCCGTTGAACTCGCTCGGAAGGCCGTAGAGCGCGCCGTCGTCGCCCTGCGCACCGTCGAGCGTGCCGGGAACGTAGCGGCCGATGACGTCGTCGACCGACGCGGCGCCGAGCGCCTCGGGGTCGACCGGCGCGAGCAGGCCCTTCGGGATGTAGTCGCCACGCAGGGCCGAGTCGTCCATGTTGATGATGTCCGGACCGGAGCCGTTGCTCAGCGAGGTCAGCATCTTCGTGCCGAACTCGTTGTTCGGGATCGTCTGGTAGTCGATCGTGACGCCGGGGTTGGCGTCCTCGTACTGCGGCGATGAGGTTCTCGTACACCTCGATCATCGGCGGGTGGGTGTGGGTCCAGAACGAGATCGTCGTCGATCCGCTGTCTCCAGAGGCCGAACAGCCGGCCAGTGCCGTCGCCGCGAGCGCCGCGGTGACGAGCGCGGCCATGGTGCGCTTGGGTGTCATGCTGTCTCTCCTTGTGCATGGACCGCGATTCGCGGTCCGGGTTGGGTGGAGTCGCCTCGAGCCGGCGCACTGAGTTCGGCACTGAGGCTGTAGGTGTCGCCACGGAAGGTCGCCTCGCCCGCCTCGACGATGCGTCCCCTGCCGTCGAGGCTCTCGATCTTGAGCCTCAGGCAGGGTTGCGTCGTCGGAACTTCGAGCCAGGATGCGATCCGGGCGTCGGGAAGGATCGGTTCGACATTGAACGTGGCGCTTTCGATGTGGATGCCGTATCGGTCGGCCAGGAGTCCGTACCAGGAGCCCTCCAGGTCGGGCGCCGTGAGCCCCGGGACGAGCGAGGCCTGGATCATCGAAGACTCGATGGCCATGGGCTCCCCGTCCGCGAGACGCAGACGCGCGAACGCGTAGATGGACTCGCCGATCGGAACGCGGAGCTTCTGGCTCGCCGCCCGGTCGGCCTTGCGCTGCTTGAACTCCAGGGTCCGCGTGCTGGGCACGCGTCCCCGGCGGATCATGTCCTCGGTGAACGAGGTCATGGCCAGCCGCCGGCTGAGCCGCGGTCGCGTGAGGAACGTTCCGGCTCCACGGCGGCGGGCGATGACGCCCTCCACCACCAGGTCGTCCATCGCACGGCGCAGCGTCATCCGCGAGACATTCCATCTCTCGGCGAGATCGCGTTCGGCCGGAAGCGACTCACCGTCCGACATGGTCCCGAGCAGTTCGAGGAGCTGTGCCCGGATCGCGGCGACCTTGGGAGGGAACGACGTGGTCATGGGCACCTCCTCAGGCTGCGTGAGAGAACCGTCGTTCGAGGAGAGTAAGCAGCGCGAGCACCGCAAAGCGAGGCTTGGCACCGAATCGGTCTAGACCAATCACTCCCGGACGCCGCCCTCGCAACCGTCTGACCAGGACTTTTCTAGACGGCGACCACACCGATTGGTACGGTCCTCGACCAATCAGACGACGAGCGCCGACATCCCGCGGTCCGGGTTGCCGAAGCGGTGCGCGGTGATCGACACCGCCTGCTCCTTGCAGGAACGGCAGCATCTCGACGCGGCCCGACGCGGTCACCGGACCGCCCCAGATCGCGACATCGGGTGCGCCGCCGACGACCTCGGCGAGCGCCGAGGCGTCGCCTCCGATCAGCCGGATGCGCGCGGGACGGTCACTGCGCGACGCGCGCGTGCCAGGCGTCGTCGGTCTCGACCTTGACGTCGCGGATGCGGAGCACCGAATCCTGGATCACGTTCGGCGCCGTCGCCAGCGCGAGCACGCCGCTCGGCAGCGGGACCGGCGAGCTGACGTGCAGCGATCGCCCGCGCGCGGACGCCGGCAGCGAGCACCCGCACCAGGTCGGTGAGGTCGCCGCCTTCGGCGAGTCGCACGGTCACCTCGGCCGGCCGGTAGCGGAACACGTTGCGCTCCACGCCCAGCCCGGAGACGTCACGCGACGTGCCGTACTCGCGTGTCCCACGCGGCCTGGTCGCTCAGGGCACCGCGACGCACGCGGTCGAAGTCCTCGTAGCCGAGCGCCGGCTGGCAGGCCTCGATGAAGGCGGCGACGCGCGGGTCGAGCTCGCCGAGGGCGAGGTCGCCGGTCGGCGCGCGCATCCGTCGGCTTCCAGGACCCGAGCACGAGGAGGGTGTTCGGTCCGCCGACCTTGGCACCCGGACCGACGCCCGAGCGCTTCCAGCCGCCGAACGGCTGGCGGCGCACGATCGCGCCGGTGATGCCGCGGTTGACGTAGAGGTTGCCCGCCTGCACGGTGTCCAGCCAGCGCGCCACCTCGTCGGTGTCGAGCGAGTGGATGCCGGCCGTCAGCCCGTAGTCGACGGCGTTCTGCAGGCCGATCGCCTCATCCAGGTTCTTCGCGGTCATGATGCCGAGCACCGGACCGAAGTACTCGGTGAGGTGGAACTCGCTGCCCGGCTGCACGCCGTCGCGAACGCCCGGCGACCACAGCTTGCCGGTGTCGTCGAGCTGGCGCGGCTGCACGAGCCACTCCTCGCCCTCGGCGAGCACGGTGAGGCCGCGCTCGAGCTTGCCCTGCGCCGGCTCGACGATCGGGCCCATCTGGGTGGCGGGATCCTGCGGGTAGCCGACGGCGAGGCTGGTCACGGCGTCGGCGAGCTGGCGCCGGAAGCGCTCCGACGTGGCGACCGAGCCGACCAGGATGACGAGGGACGCGGCCGAGCACTTCTGCCCGGCGTTGCCGAAGGCGCTCTTCACGACGTCGGCGACGGCGAGGTCGAGGTCGGCGCTCGGCGTGACGATGATGGCGTTCTTGCCGCTGGTCTCGGCGAGCAGCGGCAGGTCGTGCTTCCAGGAGCGGAACATCGCCGCGGTCTCGAAGCTGCCGGTCAGGATGACGCGGCCGACTTCCGGCGCGGTGATCGAGCTGCGTGCCGAGGTCGGCCTTCGACACGTCGACCAGGGTCATCAGCTCGCGCGGGACCCCGGCCTCCCAGATCGCCTCGGCGAGCACGGCGCCGGAGCGCCTGGCCTGGCGCGCGGGCTTGAACAGCACGGCGCTGCCGGCGGCGAGCGCCGAGAGCACACCGCCACCGGGAATCGCGACCGGGAAGTTCCACGGCGGCGTGACGACGGTCACGCCGGCCGGCACGAAGACGCGCGCCGTCGACGGCGGCGAGCTCGCGCGCGCGCGCGGCGTAGAAGTGGGCGAAGTCGATGACCTCGCTGACCTCGACGTCGGCCTCGGCGACGGTCTTGCCGGTCTCGGACGCCATGACCTCGATCAGCCGGCCGCGGAACACGCTGAGCACCTCGCCGATCCGGTCGAGCAGCTCGCCGCGGTCGGTGCCGGGCACCTTGCCCCAGATCTCGCCGGCCTGGGCCGAGCGGTCGAGGATGCGTGCGCAGCGCGGCCTCGTTCGGCACGACCGCCGCGGCGTTGGTCTCGACGCCGAGCTTCGACGTGGCGCTGCGGGCCAGGATGCCGCGGCGCCCACTCGCGGTTGACGGCGAGCGCCGGGTCGGTGTCCGGCTCGTTCTCGAAGTCGCGGCCGGCGTGCGGGAGCGCAGGGTGGAGGCGGTCCTGCGTGCGGCGGGGCGCCGGCAGGTCGAGGTCGAGATCGGCCAGCGACGCGGCGAAGCGATCGCGCTCGCGCTGGTAGATCGCGGCGTCGTCGAGCTCGAAGAGCCCCGACATGAAGTTGTCGGTGCTCGCGTTCTCTTCGAGGCGGCGCACCAGGTAGCTGATCGCGGCGTCGAACTCCTCCGGGTGCACGACCGGGGTGTAGAGCAGCAGCCCGCCGGTCGTGGCACGCACGGCCTCGGCCTGGGCGGCCGCCATCCCGAGCAGCATCTCGATCTCGACCCGGCCGGTGACACCGCGGCGCTCGGCGAGCAGCCAGGCGAACGCGAGGTCGAACAGGTTGTGGCCCGCGACGCCGATGCGCACGACGGCGGCGTCCTCCGGCGTGAGGGCGCGCACGAGCATCCGCTTGTAGTTGGTGTCGGACTCCTGCTTGCTCGACCAGGTGGCGAGCGGCCAGTCGTGCACCGTCGCGTCGACCCGTTCCATCGCGAGGTTCGCGCCCTTGACGATGCGCACCTTGATGCCGGCGCCGCCCGCGAGGCGGCGCTGGTGCGCCCAGCCGGTCAGCGCCTCGAGGGCGGCGACGGCATCCGGAAGGTAGGCCTGCAGCACGATGCCCGCCTCGAGGTGCTGCATCTTCGGCTGCTCGAGCAGGCGGGTGAAGACGGCGATCGTCAGGTGCAGATCGCGGTACTCCTCCATGTCGAGGTTGATGAACTTGGTCGAGCCGAACTCTTGGATGCCGGCGGCCTGCTCGTAGAGCGGCGTCAGCCGGTCGACGACGCGGGCGACGGTCTCGTCGAAGCCCCACATCGAGAGCTGGCTGGCGACGCTCGACACCTTGATCGACACGTAGTCGACGTCGTCGCGAGCGAGCAGCTCGCGGGTGCCCTGCAGGCGGCGGTTGGCCTCGCGCTCGCCGAGCACGGCCTCGCCGAGCAGGTTGATGTTGAGGCGCACGCCGTCGGCGCGCAGCTTCGCGAGGGTCTTGTCGAGGTGCTTCGGCGTCGCGTCGACGACGAGGTGGCCGACCATCTTGCGCAGCACCCAGCGGGCGATCGGGATGATGATCCACGGCAGCAGGGTCGCGAACCCGCCGCCGACGGCGATGGCGAATCGCAGGTACCAGGGCAGGAAGCGCGGGATCTTGCGGGCGACCCGCTCGAGGTTCTTGCCGGCGACCCTCAGGTCTTCCGGTCGCATGACGCCGTCGACGAACCCGAGGGTGAACTCGAGGCCGCGCGGGTCCTTCAGCACGCCGGCGAGGCGCTCGGCGCTCGGGATCGGGCTTGGCGGTCTCGCTCTGGGCGAGCCACTGCCGGACGAGGGTCTCGACCTCGTCGACGGTGGGGAGGTCGGCGATGACATTCCGGGATTTCTGGGGGGCACGCACGAGATCCAGTCTGCGCCCTCCCGACGCGTTAGCAAAAGCGATGTTTCATGCACGATATCGTTCGGGTAGACACGATTATCGACGGAGTCCCCATGATCGACCTGCGTCGCCTCGCCCTGCTGCGCGAGCTGCACCACCGCGGCACCATCGCCGCCGTCGCAGCCGCGCTCTCCTACTCGTCGTCGTCGGTCTCGCAGCAGCTGTCGCAGCTCGAGCGCGAGGTCGGCGTGCCGCTGCTCGTGAAGTCCGGGCGGCGGGTGCGGCTGACACCCGCGGCCGAGCTGCTCGTCACGCCACACCGGCGAGGTGCTCGAGCGCATGGAGGCGCTCGAGGCGGCGCTCGCCGCGACCGGGGATGCGGTGGCCGGCACCGTGCGGCTCGCGGTGTTCCAGAGCGCGGCGCTCGGCATCGTGCCGCAGGCGCTCACGCTGTTCGCCGAGGAGTACCCGGCGCTGCGGGTCGAGATCACCCAGCGCGAGCCGGAGAGCGCGCTCGCCGCCGTCTGGGCCCGCGAGTTCGACCTCGTGATCGCCGAGCAGTACCCCGGGCATGCGGCACCCCGGCTCGCCGAGCTCGACCGGGAGCCGCTGTGCGGCGACGAGCTGCGCCTGGCCGCGCGCGACTCCGGCATCGTCGGGGATCGAGGACGCGCGCGCGGCGGCCTGGGTGATGGAGCCGCGCGGGACCGCATCCCGGCACTGGGCGGAGCAGCTCTGCCGGGTCGCGGGCTTCGAGCCCGACGTGCGCTTCGAGACCGCCGACCTGCAGGCCCACATCCGGCTGGTCGAGTCGGGGCACGCGGTCGCGCTGCTGCCGGATCTGGTCTGGGGCGGCGGCGCGCCGAGCGTGCGGCTCGTCGATCTGCCGGGCCACCCTCGTCGCGAGGTGTTCACCTCGGCGCGGCTCGCGAGCGGCGCCGACGCGACGATCGCCGCGTGCCGGCGCGTGCTCGACCGCGCGGTCGAGCTGCTCGGTCTGGTCTGAGTACGGCTGCGCCGGCTGGGCGCGCCCAGACACGGCAGTGATGTGCATCCGAACTCATGAGTGCGCCCGGACGTACGTCTCTGCCGGCCGAAGCCTCGGCCCGTGCGCGCGCGGTCGCCGCCCATCGGTTGTGAAGCGGCAACCCAGCAACCCGTTCTATCCATAAAGAAACTTTCCTGATACATTCCTCGGCAACCACGCCGCACCGTCGCGATCCCGAGGAGACCCGTGAGCACCACCGCCCCCGGCACGCCGTCCTGGCTGCGCGAGCGCAACGACCGCACGGCGCTCGAGGCGCTGTTCGAGCACGGTCCCCTGACGCGCAACCGGCTCGGCGAACTCACCGGCATGTCGAAGCCCACCGCCGCCCAGATGGTCGCCCGCCTCGAGCAGGCCGGCCTCATCGCGCCGGTCGGCGAGGTCTCCGGCGGTCGCGGCCCGAACGCCGTCAGCTACGGCGTGCGGGCAGACCGCGCCCGCGGCGTCGCGATCGACATCCGCGAGCACGCGATCGCGGCGACGGTCGTCGACGCCCTCGACGGCGAGCACCCCGTGGTCGAGGTCGAGTTCGCGACCGATCGCACCCCGGAGGGCGACGTCCGCTCGGCCATCGCCGCCGCATGCGCGGCAGCGGCCGTCGACCCGGCCACGATCGGCAGCGTGCTCGTCGGCATCCAGGCCTCGATCTCGAGCGACGGCGAGCAGCTGAGCTTCTCGGAGGACCTGCACGGCTGGCCCGAGTTCGGAGCGCGCCGCCGTCTCAGCGAGTCGCTCGGCCTCTGGGTCGGTCTGGAGAACGACGTGAACCTCGCGGCGGTCGCCGAGCGCGCCGTCGGCGAGGGAAAGGGCGTCGACAGTTTCGCGTTGCTCTGGATCGGCGAGGGCCTCGGTGTCGCCGTCGACCTCGGCGGCACCGTGCATCGCGGCGCTGCCGGCGGCGCCGGCGAGATCGGCTACCTGCCCGTGCCTCGCACGGCCGACATCGACGCCACCGGCGACGACCTCACCGACCTGATCGGCCGTGGCGCCTACGGCCGCCTCGGCGCGGAAACCGCCCTGGAGGGTTTCGCCGCACGCGTCGCGCTCGTCGTCGAGCCCGTGCTGGCGGTGCTCGATCCCGAGCTCGTCGTGCTCGGCGGCCCCATCGGCATCGCCGGTGGAGCGCCCCTCGCGACCCTGGTGGCCGAGCGCATCGCCGCCACCACCCGCTGGCATCCGGAGGTCCGCACCACCGCGATCGCCAGCGCACCCGTTCTCGTCGGCGCGCGCCGGATGCTGGTCCACCGCATCCGGGAGCACCTCACCGCCGGCATCAGTTCCCTTCCGTAACGCCCTAGGAAAGCGCCCCACGATGCACGAAAGGAAACACAGTGAAAATGCACCATGTTCGACGGCCGCTCGCGGTCGCCATCGCCTCGGTCTCGGCCGTCGCTCTGCTCGCCGCCTGTTCCGGGCACGGCTGACCAGAGCATCGCCGAGACCCGACCCTCGCACCTCGAGGGCACCGTGTCGCTCTGGCACTTCTTCTCCGACCGCGAAGCCGAGGTCATCCAGTCGGTGGTCGACGACTTCGAGGCCGCGAACCCGGACGTCACCGTCGACGTCAAATCCGGCCAGGACGACGAGAAGCTCCAGAAGGCGGTCGCGTCCGGCAACAACGTCGACGTCGGCATCTCGTACTCGACCGACATCGTCGGCGCGTTCTGCAGCAGCGGCGCGTTCCGCGACCTCGGACCGTACATCGAGCGCGACGGCGTCGACATCGGCCAGTTCAGCGAGACGACCGCCAGCTACACGCAGTTCGAGGGCACGCGGTGCGCGCTCCCGGTGCTCGCCGACGCCTACGGGCTGTACGTGAACGACGACCTGCTCACCGCCGCCGGCTACGACCACGCTCCCACCACGCTCGAAGAGCTGAAGGAGATGGCCCTGGCGATGACCACCTACAAGGACGACGGCTCGATCGACGTGCTCGGGTTCAACCCGCTCATGGGCTACTACGAGAACACGCCGACGAACTGGGCGATGACGGTCGGGGCGACCTGGCTGAAGGACGACGGCAGCAGCAACATCAGCTCCGACGCCGGCTGGGCCGAGATCATCGAGTGGCAGAAGGAGTTCGTCGACGAGATCGGCTTCGACAAGCTGCAGGCGTACAGCGCCGGCATCGGTCAGGAGTTCTCGGCTGACAACGCCTTCCAGACCGGACAGGTCGCGATGAACATCGACGGCGAGTACCGGACCGCGTTCATCGCCGACCAGGCGCCCGAGCTGAACTACAGCACGGTGCCGATCCCGACGCTGGAGTCGCACTCCGACAGCTACGGCGGCGGGTACATCACCGGCAACATCGGCGGCATCGCCAAGAACTCGAAGAACCCCGAGCTCGCCTGGGCTCTGCTGGAGTACCTGACGACGGATACCGACGCCGTCGTGAAGCTCAGCAACGGACTCAAGAACGCGCCGACGATCGCGTCGGCCCTCGAGAGCCCCGACCTGGAGGTCTCGCCGCAGTTCCAGACGTTCCTGGACATCATGCAGAACCCGAACTCGAAGACCACGCCGCCCAGCAAGGTCGGCGCGGATATCAGCAGGCGCTCGGGGACTACTGGCAGAAGTACCAGCAGGGCGACGGCGGCGACATCACCGAGGGTCTCGGTGGGCGTCGACAAGACGATCAACGACTCGCTCGCCCTGGTCGACGGGCCCTAATTCCCGTGACCGCAACCACCGTCTCCGGCCGGGTCGCATCCCTCGCGATCCGGCCGGGGCCCTCCGGGCGCTCGCAGCGCCGGCGCCAGCTCACCGCGTACGCGATGCTGACGCCGGCCCTGCTGGGCCTCGTGATCTTCTTCGTCTACCCGCTCATCGCATCCATCGTCTTCAGCTTCACGCGGTACGACCTGCTGAGCGACCCGCAGTGGATCGGGCTGCGCAACTACGAGTACCTGTTCACCCAGGACCCCAAGGTCTGGATCGCGGCCGGCAACACGCTCTGGTTCGTGATCTTCCTGGTGCCGGTCCGCATCGTCACGGCACTGATGGTCGGGATGCTGCTGGTGCGCGCCCGTCAGGCATCCGGCTTCTGGCGCACGGCCTTCTATCTGCCGGCGCTCGTGCCGCCCGTCGCCTCCGTGGTGGCGTTCGTGTTCCTCTTCAACCCGGGCACCGGGCCGGTCAACACGATCATCACGTTCTTCGGCGGACAGGGTCCGCTCTGGTTCAACGACCCCGCCCTGTCGAAGCCGTCCCTCCTGCTGCTCGGGCGTCTGGGTGCTCGGCGACATCATGATCATCTTCCTGGCCGCGCTGCTCGACGTGCCGCGCGAGCAGTACGAGGCCGCGGAGCTCGACGGCGCGAACGCATCGCAGCGCTTCCGCTTCGTCACGCTGCCGAACCTGGTGCCGGTGCTCGTCTTCGCGCTGGTGACCGGCGTCATCGCCTCGCTCCAGTACTTCACCGAGGCCGCGGTCGCGTCATCGGTCGCGTCAGGCAAGGCCGTGGTGGGCGAGGGCGCCGGGCAGACGCTCGGCTACCCCGATGACTCCCTTCTCACCTTCACGCAATGGATCTACGTACGCGGCTTCAGCAACTTCCAGCTGGGCTACGCCTCGGCTCTGGCGGTGCTCCTGTTCGTCGTCGCGGCGCTGTTCCTCGTGCTGCTGCTGCGCCGGGTCAAGGCGTTCACCCCCGAGGAGGCCCAGGGATGACCGGAGCCGCATTGACCACCGCTTTCAGCGCGCCCCGGAAGAATGCCAGGCGATCGCTGGCGCGGAAGCCGTCGCGCATCGTTTCCTGGGTCGCCGAGCACACCCTCCTGGCGTTCCTGCTCGTCCTGTTCGCCGCGCCGATCGTGTTCGTCGCGCTCACCTCGTTCATGACCGACGACCAGGCGCTCACGTCCGCCCTCTGGCCGAGCCCGTGGAGCGTCGAGAGCTACGTCGAGGCGTTCGAGCGGGTGCCGCTGGTGCGCTGGTTCGCGAACTCGGCCCTCTACGCGCTCGTGGCGACCGCCTTCATGCTGCTCAGCTCGGTGCCGGCGTCCTACGCCCTCGCGCGGCTGCGCTTCCGCGGAGCGAACGTGCTCTTCGTGGCGATCGTCGTCGCGATGCTGCTCCCGCCTCAGATCACGGCCGTTCCGCTCTACGTGATGTGGGTGAAGGCCGGCATGACCGGGTCCCTGCTGCCGCTGATCCTGCCGAACCTGCTGGGCGACGCGTTCTCGATCTTCCTGCTGCGGCAGTTCTTCCTCACCATCCCGCGCGAGTACTCCGACGCGGCGCGCGTCGACGGCGCGAGCGAGTGGGGGATCCTGTGGCGGGTCGTCATCCCGATGGCGCGTCCGGGCATCGCCGCCGCAGCGCTGTTCCTCTTCTTCCACTCCTGGAACGACTACTACGGTCCGCTTGCTGTACACCAGCGAGAATCAGGCCTGGTGGCCGGTCGCCTACGGACTCGCCACGTTCCGCGGCAGTCACAGCACCAACTGGAACCTGACCATGGCCATCACGATGCTCGTGATGATCCCCGTGGTGCTCATCTTCTTCTTCGCCCAACGCGTGTTCGTCGAGGGCATCACACTGACCGGCGTCAAGGGACTGAGTGAAACTCGCGCTCGTCGGGGGTGGCTCCACCTACACCCCCGAGCTCATCGACGGCTTCGCCCGACTGCGGGACACCCTTCCGCTGGAGGAGCTCTGGCTGGTCGATACCAACCAGGAGCGGGTCGACCTGGTGACCGGCGTCGCGCAGCGCATGTTCGCGCGCGCCGGGCATCCGGGCCGCATCATCGGCACCACCGATCTCGTCGCCGGTGTCGCCGACGCGGATGCGGTGCTGATCCAGCTGCGGGTCGGCGGGCAGGACGCGCGCCGCGGCGACGAGACCTGGCCGCACGAGGTGCACTGCATCGGGCAGGAGACCACCGGACCCGGCGGTCTCGCGAAGGCGCTGCGCACCGTGCCCGTCATCCTGCGCGTGGCCGACGCCGATCCGCGAGCACGCGAAGCCCGACGCCTGGATCATCGACTTCACCAACCCGGTCGGCATCGTCACGCGCGCCCTGCTCGAGGCGGACCACCGCGCGGTCGGGCTGTGCAACGTGGCGATCGGGTTCCAGCGCCGGTTCGCCGGGATGCTCGGCGTGCAGCCCGACGACGTGTCGCTCGGCCATGTGGGCCTGAACCACCTCACCTGGATCCGCTCGGTCACCTCGGGAGGCATCGATCACCTACCCGAGATGTTCACCCGCCTCGACGCGCTCGCCGAGGAGGTCGAGCTGCCCGCGCACCTGCTGCAGCTGCTCGGCGCGGTGCCGAGCTACTACCTGCGTTACTACTACGCCCACGACGAGGTGCTCGAGCAGCAGCTGCACGCTCCCACCCGCGCGGACGAGGTGCAGGCGGTCGAGCGCCAGCTGCTCGCGATGTACGCCGACCCCACGGTCGACACGAAGCCGGCGATCCTGGAGAAGCGAGGCGGCGCGTTCTACTCCGAGGCGGCGATCGAGGTGCTGTCGGGACTCGTGCGCGACACCGGCGAGACCCGCGTGGTGAACCTCCGCAACGACGGCACGCTCCCCTTCCTCCCCGACGACCACGTCATCGAGGTGCCGGCGCGTGTCAGCGCCACCGGTGTCGAGGCGCTGCCGGTCGCGCCCGTCGACGACGACATCCGGGGCCTCGTCTCCGCCGTCGCGGGTTACGAGCGGCTGGCCCTCGACGCCGCGACCCTCGGCGGCCGCGACCGGGTCCTCCGCGCGATGCAGGCGCACCCGCTCGTGCTCCAGTACGACCGCGCCGAGAAGCTCACCGACCTGCTGATCGCGCACAACGCGCAGCACCTGGACTGGGCAGGTGAGCCGATGAGGCGACTGATCATCGGGGTCGACGGCGGTGGCTCGAAGACCCACGCGGTGGCGCTGACGATCGACGGCGAGCTCGCCGGACGGGGCGACGGCCCGGGCTCGAGTCCGCACTTCTCCGGGGTGCGGCACTCGCTCGGCATCGTGGATGCTGCTGTGCGCGCCGCGATCGACGCGGCCTCCGAGGTCCCCTGCCTCGGTCACCCAGGCGAACGTCTACGTCTCTGGTATCGACCTCCCCCCGGAACTCGCAGAGTACGCGGAGGCCGCGGCAGCCCTGCCCTGGACCTCGCCCGGCACCGTGGTCGACAACGACCTCTTCGCGCTCCTGCGCACCGGTACAGAGGCGCCCGATGCGGTCGCCGTCGTCTGCGGCACCGGGATCAACGCGATCGGGGTGCGCTCGGCGCGCGACGGCGAGCCGGCGGCGACGGCACGCTTCGCCGCGCTGGGCTCGATCTCCGGCGACTGGGGCGGCGGAAGCGGGCTCGGGGAGGAGGCACTCTGGCACTCGGCGCGCGCGGAGGACGGCCGCGGGCCGGCGACCGCCCTGCACGCTGCAGTGCTGGCCGGGATGAACGCCGCGACGATCTCAGAACTCACCCAGGACATCCATTTCGGGCGCCGAACGATGGCGGACCTCGCGATGCTCGCGCCGGCGGTCTTCGCGGCCGCGCGCGACGGGGATGAGATCGCCGCCCGCATCGTCGACCGGCAGGCCGCGGAGGTGGTGTCCTTCGCGCGGGCGTCGCTCACCCGGCTCGGGATGCTCGACCGTGAGGTGCCGGTCGTCCTCGGCGGAGGGGTGATCCGCGCGGGCGACGAGCGCCTGATCGCCGGGATCATCGCCGGTCTGGCGGAGGCGGCCCCTCTCGCCCGGGCCGTCCGGGTCGACGCACCGCCCATCGTCGGCGCCTGCCTGCTGGCGCTGGAGTCGGCGGGCGCCGCGCCGGTCGCACTCGTTCGCGCGCGCACGGAGCTGACGGCCGCCTACGAGAAGACCGGCACGCGATGACATGTCACCGATGGCCAGGTTCGATGATGCGTCACCCATTCCCATCGCTAACATGGACGGATGCCCGCACTGAGCAGAAGGTGAGCGAGGAGGACTGGGGCCTGTGGCGTGATTTCGTCGCCATGCACCGCCACCTCGCGCGCGAGCTGGATCGCCAGCTGCAGCGCGACGCCGCGCATCTCGCAGGCCGACTTCAGCGTTCTGCTGGTGCTGTCCGAGGCACCCGACCGCAAGCTCCGCACCGGTGAGCTCGCCGAGCTCCTCGCCTGGGAGAAGAGCCGCGTCTCGCACCAGGTGTCCCGCATGGAGTCCCGCGGCCTGCTCGAGCGCACCGAGTGCGACACCGACGCTCGCGGCACGTGGGTCGGCCTGACCGACGAGGGCCGTCGCATCCTGCTCGGATCGATGCGCGAGCACGCAGCGGCGATCCGCAGCCTGTTCTTCGACAACCTCGACCAGGGCGAGAAGGCCGCGATCGCCG
The DNA here is from genome assembly GCA_963730045.1 of uncultured Actinomycetota bacterium. GTDB lineage: Bacteria > Actinomycetota > Actinomycetes > Actinomycetales > Microbacteriaceae > JBDSKH01. The sequence goes on from CAVSPQ010000002.1 coordinate 83,762, forward strand.
GCGTCTCGACGCCGCATCATCGAGCACATCAACCCGGCCGCCTGCGACCTCGCCGACGAGAAGGGCATGACAGGGCCACGGGGCCTTCGCCGGACGTCGGCCGCGTGAGCGGCATGTCGCGCACGAATGCCGGCCGACCCGGCACCGAGCGCGCGGACGTCGTCATCGTCGGCGGCGGCCACAACGGCCTGGCCGCTGCCGCGTACCTCGCCTCGGCCGGCAAGAGCGTCGTCGTGCTCGAGCGCCTCGACGGCTTCGGCGGAGCCGCCGTCTCGGCACCCGCGTTCCCCGGTGTCGACGCGCGGCTCTCGCGCTACTCGTATCTGGTCAGCCTGCTGCCGCAGATGGTCATCCGCGACCTGAAGCTCGACATCCGGCTCGCCCGGCGCCGTTACTCGTCGTACACGCCGCTGCCCGGCACCGACACCGGGCTGCTGGTCGACACCGGCGACGAGGCCGCCACTGCCGCGTCGTTCGCCGCGATCGGAGCGACACCGGATGCCGCGGCGTGGCAGCGCTTCTACGCCGGCACCGAGCGGGTCGCCCGCGCCCTCTTCCCCACCGTGACGGAGCCGCTCGCCACGCGCAGCGAGACGCGGCGCCTGCTCGGCGACGACGACGAGGCGCGTGCCCTCTGGGACGACCTCATCGAGAACCCGATCGGCGCGCGCCATCGAGCGCGACTTCGCCGACGATCTGGTGCGCGGGGTCGTGCTGACCGACGCCCTGATCGGCACCTTCGCCCCGAACGTCGACGAGACGCTCGCGGGCAACCGGTGCTTCCTGTACCACGTGATCGGCGGCGGGACGGGCGACTGGGACGTGCCGGTCGGCGGCATGGGCGCCGTGAGCGGAGCGCTCTGGCGGGCAGCGGTCGATGCCGGCGCGAAGCTCGTGAACGGGGCCGAGGTCACGGCGCATCACGCCCGGACGGAGAGGTCTCGTACCGCACGGGCGGCGAGCGCGGTCACGAGCACCGGATCGCCGCCAGCACCGTGCTCGCCAACGTCGCGCCCTACGAGCTGTCGCGCCTGCTCGGCGCTCACGGCGCCGCGGTCGAGCGCCCCGAGGGTGCACAGGTCAAGGTCAACCTGCTGCTGAAGCGCCTGCCGCGGCTGCGCGATGCGAGCCTGGATCCGGTGGCGGCCTTCGGGGGGACCTTCCACGCGAACGAGGGCTGGCGCGCGCTCGACGACGCGTACCGGGTGGCGGCAGGCACGAAGGGAATGGCTCCCGCGATCCCGGGGCTGCTGCCCGTGGAGATCTACTGCCATTCACTCACCGACCCCAGCATCCTGTCGCCGGAGCTGCGCGAGAGCGGAGCTCAGACGCTCACCGTGTTCGGGCTGCACGCTCCCGACCGGCTGCTGACCGAGGCGACCAACGACGCGCGGCGCGCCGAACTCGAGGCGGCGGTGTTCCGGTCGCTCGACGCGGTGCTCGGCGAGCCGCTCGCCGACGTGCTGCTCACCGACGGCGACGGTCGCCCGTGCGTCGAGACCAAGACCACTCTCGACATCGAGCACGCCCTGCGCATGCCGGGCGGCAACATCTTCCACGGGCCGCTGTCCTGGCCGTTCGCGGAGGACGACGACGATCTCGGCACGCCGGCGCTCCGCTGGGGCGTGGCGACCGAGCACGAACGGATCCTGCTCTGCGGCTCCGGCGCGAAGCGCGGCGGCGCCGTGAGCGCCCTCGGCGGTCACAACGCGGCCATGGCGGTGCTGGAGGCCGGTCACTAGGCTCGGGCTGTCCCGCGCGGGGCGGGCATTTCCAACGAAGGAGCACGCGCATGGGAGTCTTCGACAACATCGGGGGCAGCGGAGCGGCGGCGGGCCAGCAGGCGGCAGAGGCGCAGGCCATGGCCGACAAGCTGATGAAGGAGGCCGGCTACGGCGACCGATGCGGTCGCCGCGATGCCCGCCATGGCCGCAGATCAGGGCAAGCTGCAGGAGCAGGCGCACGAGCAGAACCGCATCCTCGCCGTCGGCGAGAAGGCGACGATCACCATCGTCAGGAAGACCGACACCGGCGAGAAGGTCGCCGGCAACGACACCTACCTGCTCGAGCTCAAGGTCGAGCCGGAGGGCGGCGCGGCGTACACGGTGAAGAAGACCGAGATCATCCCTCCGCAGGTGATCAGCGGCTACGCCGACGGCACCACCATGGACGGACGCATCGACCCGGCCGACAAGAACAAGGTCGCCTTCGGCGACAAGCCCTTCATGTGAGAGAGGGATAGAGCATGGGAGTCTTCGACGATGTGGGGCGCATCTACGACGCCTCGAAGAACAACGCGCGGCCTGGGCTGATCGACGGGATCAAGCAGGCGGCAGACGCCGCCGAGGGCGCACAGGCGATGCGGGAGCAGATGGCCGCCAACGGCGGCGTGCCGCAGGGCGTGAACGGGCAGAGCTTCAACCCGTTCGAGAACATGCAGGGCATGGCCGCCGCGACCACCGGGACCGGCACGATCGCCAAGATCGAGGACACCGGCGAGAAGTTCGAGACCTCGAAGATCTACGACGTCACCTTCGACGTCGTGTCGGACACTGCCCCGTCGTTCCAGGTGGTGCACCGGCAGATGATCTCGGCGGCGGCGCTCGGCAACTGGCAGCCCGGCAAGACGCTTCCGGTGCGATTCGACCCGGCGAACACGAGTCAGATCACGATCGGCTAGCGCGGGCGCCTAGCGCGCGCGGTTGTCGACGATCGTCATGCGAGCGCCGTGCCGCTCGTAGCCGATGCCGGCCGCCTCGATGAGGCGGACGACCCGCTGTCGGTGCCCGCGCCACGGCTCGAGCAGTTCGAGCATCCCGTCGTCGTCGACCCGGCGTCCGGCGAGCGCGCTGCCGACCAGCTTGCTGAGGTGGAAGTCGCCGACGCTCACCGAGTCGGGGTCGCCGTGCGAGCGCTGCACGGTCTCGTGCGCGGTCCAGACCCCGATCCCGGGGATGGTGCGCAGGCGCCGGATCGCCTCGGTCGCGTCCACCGCGCTGGTCCGCTCGAGGGCGTCGCCCGACCGCGACCGCGCGCATGACGGTGTCGGAGCGCTGCGGTCCGACGCCCGCGCGATGCCACTCCCATGACGGGATGCGGCGCCACACCGCGGGCGGCGGTGCGACGCGCATGCCGATCGGCGCCGGGCCCGGGCGCCTTCTCGCCGTGCCGGGTGACGAGCTCGCGCCACGCGCGCTTCTGCTCGATGCCGGTGACCTTCTGCCCGAGGATGGTCGGCACCAGGAAGGGCAGGATGCGGGCGGCGCGCGTCAGGCGCAGCCCCGGTGATGCGGCGGTGCAGCTCGGCGATCAGCGGGATGCCGGGTCGCGTCGAACCCCGCGTCATCGTCGCCGTCGCCGCAGAGCGCCGGAACCTGCTCGATCGCCGCCGCCGCGCCCGGTCCCCAGGCCGACGCCTCGATCGATCCGGCGACGCTGCGCAGGTGCAGGCTCGCCGAGCCGGCCGGGGTGGCGAGGGTGATCCAGATGCCGGTCGCGTCGCGCTGCATCGTCGGGATCGGTGCGGCCCTGGGCGAGCGGACCGAGCGTGAGCCGCAGCGAGACCTCGCGCCGCGGGGCGTAGGTCGTGCGGAGGGCGTCCATCTGCCGCAACCCTAGCCGCGGCGGACGCACCCGGACATGCAGAACCGGGGCGGACATCGTCGGCCGCCCCGGTTCCTTCCCCCGTACAGGGATGCTGCGTCGGTTCCTAGCCGCAGGTGAGCGTACCGCCGTTGCCGGTGTCGTAGACGCCGGGCTCGAGGCCGTTGCAGGCGGCGAGTGCCGCACCTCCGGCGATGATCGGGATGACGATCAGCAGGATCGATGTACAGAATCGTGAAGATGATGCCGAGCACGATCCGACGGTCGCCGGGCGTGTTCTTGTACGCCGGCCGTCTTCGACTGCGCCTTGGCGACGAAGCCGAGGATCGACGCCGATGAGCGGGGCGAGGAAGGCCAGGATGAGCGCGACGATCCCGAGCGTCTTGCCCGGGACGACGGGGGCGGCAGCCGGAGCGGCGGGGGCTGGGGTGGTCATTGTTCTCCTCATGTTGGGAACGCGGGCGCAGCCGCCCGCGACGTCCAGACTCTAGCGAGTCCGGGCGTCCTGCCGCGAGTGCTTGACGCGTGCGGCTTCTGCCCTCCCGCCGGACACGGCATGATGGATGCGATGAGTATCGGCATCCTGACCAGCGGCGGCGACTGCCCGGGCCTCAACGCGGTGATCCGCTCAGCCGTCTTCACGGGCACGAAGCGGTACGGCCTCGAGTTCGTCGGCTTCCGCAACGGCTGGAAGGGCGTCGTCGACGGCGACACCATCCCCCTCGGCCGCGCCCAGGTCATGGGCATCTCGAAGCAGGGCGGCACGATCCTCGGCACCTCGCGCACGAACCCGTTCGAGAACGGCGGCGGGCCGGAGCGCATCGCCCAGGTCATGGAGGAGCAGGGCATCACGTCGCTGATCGCCATCGGCGGCGAGGGCACGCTGGCCGCGGCGAAGCGCCTGAGCGACGACGGCATCAAGATCGTCGGCGTTCCGAAGACGATCGACAACGACCTGTCGGCGACCGACTACACCTTCGGATTCGATACCGCCGTGCAGATCGCGACCGACGCGATGGACCGCCTGCGCACGACCGGCGACTCCCACGGCCGGTGCATGATCGCCGAGGTCATGGGCCGGCACGTCGGCTGGATCGCCCTGCATTCCGGGCATGGCCGCCGGCGCTCACGCGATCCTGATCCCCGAGCAGAAGACCTCGATCGAGCAGATCTGCGAGTGGGCGGAGTCGGCACGCGATCGCGGTCGCGCGCCGCTGATCGCGGTGGCGGAGGGCTTCAAGCTCGACACGATGGACGACGCGCACTCCGAGCGCGGACTCGACGCGTTCGGACGTCCGCGGCTGGGCGGCATCGGCGACCAGCTCGCGCCCGAGATCGAGGAGCGCACCGGCATCGAGACGCGGTCGACGACCCTGGGTCACATCCAGCGCGGCGGCACCCCGACCGCCTACGACCGCGTGCTCGCGACCCGGTACGGCCTCGCCGCGATCGAGTCGATCCGCGCAGGGCGACTGGGGTCGCATGGTCGCCCTCCGCGGCACGCAGATCGTGCACGTGCCGTTCGAAGAGGCGCTGGGGCGCCTCAAGGTCGTGCCGCAGGATCGCTACGACGAGGCTGCCGTCCTCTTCGGCTGATCATCGACACAGCCGCCGGATGCCGGGGCGGCCCGGTCGTGCCATGCTGGCGGGCATGTCCCCTGTGTTCGTCATCATCGGTTCGGTGTTCGCCGCGATCGCGGCCCTGATCCACGTGTACATCTTCGTTCTCGAGAGCATCAGCTGGACGAAGGAGTCGACCCGCAAGGTGTTCGGCGTCCGCAGCGCCGACGACGCCGAGCTGATGAGGTCGCTCGCCTACAACCAGGGGTTCTACAACCTGTTCCTGGCGCTGGGCGTCGCGGCCGGGCTCGTGATGATCACCTCCGCGGGCTTCGCCCAGGCGGGCTTCGCCGTGGCGATCTTCGCCCTGTCTGAGCATGGTGCTCGCGGCCGTCGTGCTGATCACGTCGAATCCGAAGCTGGCGCGCCCGGCCCTCATCCAGGGTGCCGCGCCGCTGCTCGGGCTGGTGTTCCTGGTGCTGGGGATCGCGACCGCGTAGACCCCGGCTCAGTCCGACCGTACCCCGAGGTGTTCGCGGATCCGTCGCCGCATGCGTCGCGGTGCGGTCGCGCCAGGCGACGGTCGCGGCGATCTCGCGCACCCAGCCCCGCTCCGGCGTGAACTTCAGCAGACTCAGGATGGGGTCGTCGGCGCTGAGGAACTTCCAGTACGGCACAGCCGACACGGCGCGCACTCCGCCGCGGGCGTAGCGGTAGTCGCGGAACCAGCCCCGGACCACGATGGCATCCGGCGCCAGCAGCACGCCGACGAAGAGCGAGCGCACCGCGAGGACGACGGCGAGAGCCTCGAGCACCAGGGCCAGGGCCAGGGCGGCGGTGTCGGAGACCAGCCAGGCCAGCACGAACACCGTCGCCATGACGAGCACGGCGAACGCGAAGGCGCGCGGAACGGTGCCGGAGCCGGGGAGGCGGGTCAAGGTTTCACGAGTCATGCGTCCGGCTCATTCATTGACCGCGTAGTCGACGAGGGCAGCGATGAGCGAGTCGGCCGTGCGCTCCTCGGCGATGACGTGCACGGGGAGCCCGGCGGCGCGGGCGTCGAACGCGGTGCGCGGGACCGATGCAGGCGATCACCGTCTCCTCTGGCAGCTGCGGCAGCTGCTCGGCGAGCTGGCGGGCGACGCTGCCGGAGGTGACCAGCACGCCTCGGATGCTTCCGGAGGCGAGGTCGGCCGCGACGTCCGGTGCGACCGGTACCCCGACCGTGCGGTACGCCGTGACGTACTCGACCGCGAATCCGAGCTTGGACAGACCCGCGACGAGGGTCGGCTCTGCGACGTCGGACTGCGGGATCAGCACGCGCCCCCGGATGTCGCTGGCCGGCCACTCCTTCACCAGACCGCGCGCGGAGTTGTCGGCGTGCGGCACGAAGTCGACCCTGAACCCGCCGAGCTGCAGTGCCGCGCCCGTCGTCTCACCCACGGCCGCGATGCGAGTGTTGTCCGGCACCCGGGTGCCCTGGCTGGTGAGCACGTCGACGGTGGTGGCGCTGGTGACGACCAGCCAGTCGAACTGGCCGTCCTGCAGCTCGTGCAGTGCGTTGGCGAGGGCGGACGGGTCCTCGGCGCTCGCGAAGTTGATGAGCGGAGCGATCACGGGCACGGCACCGTAGCCGCGCAGGGTCGCCGCGGCCCCGTCGCCCCAGGTTCCGCCGCGGGGGACCAGCACGCGCCACCCGGCGAGCGGCTTCGGATCGTTCACGCCGGCACCCCCAGCAGGTCGGCGGCGCCGGCCGCCAGCAGCTCCTCGGCGACCCGGTCGGCGAGGTCCTGCGGCCGGGTGCAGCGCATCCTCGGGGTACAGCGCGTGCGAGCTGGTCAGCTGCGAGCTCCCGTCGGCGGCGTACACGCGCGCCGTCAGGAACAGCAGACCGTCGTCGAGCAGGGCGTGGGTGCCGATCGGCGCCGACGGCTGAGCCGACAGCCTGCTCAGGATGCCGCGCTCCGCTTCCGCTGCGAGCCGGCTCGGCCGGTGGTCGACCTTCGAGACGGACTTCTCCTCGCCGCGGCGCACCTCCACCGCGAGCGAACCCTGCGCCGGTGCAGTCGGCCAGCCGTCGATGCCGAGGAACTCGGTGACGGCGTCGAGGTGATCGAGGCGGTCGAGCCCGGCAGCCGCGAGCACGACGGCGTCGAGCCCGTCGTCCTTCGACCCGAGCCTCGCGAGACGCGAGGCGACGTCGCCCCGGATCTCTCGCACGTCGAGGTCAGGGCGGCGCGCGAGGAGCTGGGCGCGACGGCGCGGGGAGCCGGTTCCGACCCGCGCTCCCGACGGCAGGTCGTCGAGGGTGAGACCGTCGCGGGCGCACAGTGCGTCGCGTGCGTCTCCGCGTTTCGGCACCGCCGCGATGACCAGGCCGTCGGCTTCCCCGACCGGCAGGTGCTTGTAGGAGTGCACCGCGGCATCCACGTCGCCCGCGCGTAACGCGGCGCGCAGAGCCGACACGAAGTCGCGGTCGACCCCGGATTCGATGACGACGATCTCGGCGTCGAGCTTGCCGGCGACCGCTCGGGCCTGCGCGAGGGCGAGGTCGCTGCCGCGGGTGCCCAGCCGAAGTGCGCTCACGGCGTCGCCCCGTTGTCGGCCGGGACGTGCGCGGTGGCGGAGGCGAGACTCATCGCCTCCTATCCTCCCGCGCTCACGCGACGCGGCGCGAATCGTCGCGGGAGGCTCAGAGAATCGGCGGAGACGGCTCAGTCGTCGTCGCTGAAGATCGCCCAGGCGATGAGCCCGACCGCGACCACGGCGACGGCGACGCCGCCGATGATGAACGGCAGCGGGTTCTTCTCGTAGGAGGCCATGGCCGACTTGCCGAGCTCCTGCGCGCGCTTGGGCACGTTGAACTTGTCTTCGATGGCGTCGAGGGCCGAGGCGAGCTCGTCGCGCGCCTTCTGGGCCTGGGCCTTCGCAGTCGAGGGGTTGCTCATGGGGTGTCTCGCTTTCCGATTCCTTTGATGGCTTTGAGATCGCGTTTGAGGCTGTCGATCGACTCGGTCGGCACCGGCGGGATCCCCTTCTTGAGGATGCGGTAGCCGATGAGCACGAGGATCGCGGCGATGATGAGGAGGCCGGCGGCGACCAGCAGGGCGGCGAGCCAGCCCGGCATGATCAGCGACAGCGCGAGGATGCCGGCGGTCAGCAGAACGCCGAGCATGCGCGAGCAGCAGCAGGGCGGCCGCCGCGAGGACGCCTGCGCCGATGCCGAGCGCCTTGAGCTTGGCCGTCATCTCGGCCTTGATCAGGTCGATCTCGCGCTGGACGAGGTCGGTGACCAGGGTCGGGATGCTGGTCACGAGCTCGACCAGCGACCGCCGGCGCGGTGCGGCGCTCGATGGCTCGGGGACGGACGACGACATGGTCGCGCCCGCTCAGCTGGACTTGGCGGTGCTCGGCTTGGTAGGCGGTGCTGCTGCGTGTGCCGGACTTGGTGGCCGGCTTCTTGCCGGAGACCTGCGCCACGACCTTCTTGGCGTTGTCGCTCACGAAGTCGGCGACCTCGGGAGCCTTGTCTTTGACGAAGTCCTCGACGGCATCCACCTGCTTCTGCACGCGCGGGTCGTTCCAGACCTTCAATGCGGCGGTGCGCAGCTCGTCGTACTTCTCTCGCCCGGCGCGCGTGCCGAGCACGTATCCGAGGCCCAGTCCGGCCACGAACAGGATCTTGCCTTTCACTGTGACTCCCAATCTTCGCGGGTCCGTAAAGTGTCAGCCTAAACCTGCGGCCTCTACCCGGTCCCGTCCTAAGCCTCTCCCACCTATTGCATTCCGTCAACGGAATGTGCCCATGGCGCAGCCCCCTCCCAGGGAAGGTCGGCTCAGTCCTCGTCGCCGTGCACCCGGCCGACGATGCGGGCGAGCACGCCGGGATCCACCCCGGGTGGCAGGTCGCCGCCGAGCGCGACCACGTGGGCCGGGGCCGACCTGCCGCGCTGCACCACGTCGTCGACGTGGGCGGCGAGCGTCGGCCAGGGCGCGGTCAGCAGCGCGGGTCGAGGTTGCCCTGCAGCGGCACGAGCCCGCCGAGCCGCTCGCTCACCTCGTCGAGTGGGAGCCGCCAGTCGACACCGACGACCGTCGCTCCGACGCCGGGGATGACATCAAGCACGTCCGCGCCGGCATGCCCGGCATGCACGCGCGGCACGTCCAGTCCCCGCAGCGCGTCGAACGCCCGCTTCGTGTGCGGGCCGACCCGCCGCTGATAGTCACGGCGGGACAGCGAGCCCATGGCGGGATCGGCGAGCAGGGCTGCGCTGGCACCTGCGATGACCTGGGCGCGAAGGTACGCCCCGGTGACATCGGCGCACCAGTTCAGCAGACCCGCCCATGCGTGCGGGTCGGCGTACATCATCGCCCGTGCGCGCACCTGGTGGGGCGACGGACCGCCCTCGACGAGAAGCGCCGCGAGCGTGAAGGGCGCCGCAGCGACCCCGATCAGCGGGGTGGCTCCGAGCCCGGCCACCAGTTCGGCGACCGCGAGTTCGATCGGGACGAGCGTCGCGGGATCCAGCGGCCGCAGGGCGAGCACGTCGGACGCGGTGCGGATGGCGGTGTCGACGAATGGTCCGCCCGTCCCGTCGCGCACGCCGACTCCGGCGAGCGCGACCGCCTGAAGCGGTTCACCCGGGAAGAGCACCGCATCGCCCGCTCTCTGGCCGGGGAACCAGACCGGCGTCGGCGTCGGTTGCTCTCCGCGATACGCCCTCACGACAGGCGAGGCCGTGGTGCGGCCGTCGGCCAGCGGGTGGCTCGCGGGAATGCTCACCCGACCAGGCTAGGCCGGCAGCGACGGCGGCGTACTCAGCCCGCCACCGTCGATCGGGAAAGACGACGCCCCGCCCCTGTGTCTCAGCCCACGGGGCGGGGCGCCGTCGCTGTGTCGGCTAGATCATCTCCGGACGGCGGCGCATGGCGCGGACCGCGAAGAGTGCCAGGCCGGTGACCACGAGGAGGTCCGCCACGATCAGGAGCCCGGTGGGCGACTGACCGGTGAGGGCGAGGGTCTCGAGGTCACACACCGTCGGTTTCGCGAAGTTGACCGTCCAGGTCGACTGCGACTCCCGGGGTGAGTCCGTAACGCGGAGCCTTGGCTGTCGCGACGATGTTCACCGTTCCGGAGTTCGACACCGTGTACTTTCCCGGCGCGACCTGGGTGCCGTTGACGGTCCAGATGATCGCATTCGGGTCGTTCAGGTTGTTCGACAGGGTGTACGAACCGGCGCTGAAGCAGCCGATCTGACTGGATGCTGCCGCCGGCGTCACGATGAAGTCGGGCGTGCAGATCCCCGGCTTGATGTCGAACGTGATCGGCAGGGCCACGTTGGGATCCAGCTTGTACTGGCCGGCATCGGCGAGGGGCACCGAAGCGGTCACCTCGTGGATGCCGGGCGTCACGTGTATCACGCCGGCCGCCACCGGCGCTCCGTCCAGGAAGTAGGTGAGGTGCGCGGTCACCGGGATGGTGATCGTCGCCTGCTTCTGGATCGGGGTGTTGGGGTCGGTCTTATCGCAGAACTGATCGGTCGCGGCAGGCTTCACCGGCGTGACCTTCAGCTTGCAGTCGCCACGATCGACGAAGGTGTTCGACCAGCTCCAGGGCCGGATCTCGTACTTCGTCGGATCGTCGACCCGCGCGGTGACCACGACCGTCGCATCGCGTGGCGACACGGGGTAGGTGGTGTTCTGCGTGATGATCGCGTCCACCGCGGGCGCCCCGTTGATGCTCACCTGGTAGATCACGTGCTCGACGTAGAGCAGCGTGTACGTGGTCGGCGGCACGACTCCGGGAGCGTTCGCGTTGCACTGGTCGTTCTTGGGATCCGGGTTCTTCGGCTCGACCAGCTTGAGGCAGAGGCCCGCCGGGTTGAGGGTCTCGACGTTGTAGATGATCGGATCGCCGTCGATGATGTAGTAGCTTCGCTGCGTCGCCCTTGGCGATCACCTGCACCGAGGTGGTGCCATCGGCGATGACGTACTTGCCGCTCGGGAGAGGCTGCTCAGGACCGCCGTTGATCTTGACGTAGTAGAGCACGCCGGTGATCGCCGGAACCGTGTAGTACGCCTGGTCGTGGGCACCGGGGCCGGTGCAGATCGCCTGCGTGAGAGTCGGCTTGACGGGCACGACCTTCACCGTGCACGGGCCCGCCGGTTCGGTGAAGGTGAAGTCCCAGACCTTGGTTCCGGTCAACTCGTACTTCGGGTCGGTCACGGAGGCCTCGATGTGAAGCGATGTACCGTTCGTGGCCGGGAAGGGTCCGCCGGCTCCCTTGGGGGCGTTGTTGACCGTGTACTGCACGCCGGTGACCGGCGTCAGGGAGTAGGTCGGGGCAGTGAAGTGGTTGGGGCCGTCGCAGACGGAGTACGCGGGCGTCGCGCCGGCCGTGACCTTGATGCAGCCGGTCGGGAAGGCACCCGCAGAGATGGACCCGGAGTTCGGCCGAGTGTACCCGTTCGCCCAGGTGCCGGTGATGTTCAGCGTCAGGTTCTGCGGCGTCGAGACGAACTGCAGGAACTCCTTGCGCTCGCTGAAGCCGAGGCTCGCGTTGAGAGCAGCGGGCAGGTTGGACGCGGTGATGACCTCGGTCTTGTCACTCTCGGAGTTCTTGACTCCCCAGGTGACCTTGTACTGAGCCATCGGTGGCACAGGAGACCTTGACGTCGATCGTGTTGTGATGCGCGCTGGCGGGGCCGGCGATCAGCGCCACGGCGCCCAGGGAGAGGACGGCGGTGATCACGCCGGCCAGAAGCTTCTTGAACATGCTCGGGGGTTCCTTGCTGAGAGGAGAGAGCTGCGGGGGATGCAGGTGGTGCGGGTCGCGAACAAGCTCGCGCTGATGCGCGCGCAGACGCGTCCGGATTCAACCGGTCGGGGGACGAGGCGCACGACGGGCGCACGCGCGAGAGAGGGCTCAGGGGGATGAGGGTGCGGGTACTCCTGTGGGTTTCTGATCCTCGGGGGGCGGGATATCAGGTCATCCGCTGGGGGTGCGAGTGCGCGGGTTACGGGTGTGCTCTCACGCGGATAGCCGAAAGTATCACGTCCCCCAAAGTGCCGACACCCGTACGGGGGTCACCCGTGGATAAGGAATCAGGTGAGAGAGGGGGTTAAAGTCGACGGGTTAACGAACGTCAGTGCACGTACTCGAGAAGATCCAGGCCGACGGTGCGCATCGCATCCAGCACCCGCAGCCGTGCGGCGATGCCGCTGTCGTTGAATTGCGCCGAGACGGCGTAGGCGACGCCGGCCCGCGGGCCGCGCAGCACGCCGGCCTCGGCGCGCACACCGGTGTCGGTGCCGGTCTTGTTCACCAGGAGCAGCCCGTGATCGACACCGCGATGCGACAGCGGATCGAGCCCGAAGGCGCTCGCGACCATGGAGAGGTCGGAGTTGAGCGAGAGCCAGCCCAGCACGCGGCTCGAGGTGAGGCTGTCGACCACCTCGCCGCGGGCGAGAGCCGAGAACAGCCACATGAGCTCTGCCGTCGAACCGACCGAGAGCTGCGGGGCGTCGTCGGGGCCGCGCGAGTCGCGCACCAGGTCGAGCAGCGCCGTGCGCAGCAGGCCGAGCGACTCGGTGCGAGCGCGCACCGCCGGCAGTCCCACCTGCCGCAGCAGGACGTTGGTGGCGAGGTTGTCGCTGGTCGCGCCCACGAGGGACGCGAGGTCGGCGACGGGGAGCGACGGCGCCTGGAGGTGCTGCCACACGCCGGAGTCGCCCACCGCATCCCGAGCCGTCTTGTCGAGGATGCCGTAGCCCGACGAGTCCCGCTCGGTGAGCCGGGCCGACACCTCGATGAGCAGCAGGATCTTGCCGATCGACGCGGTCGGCAGCACGATGCGCTCGTCGATGGCGACCAGCATGCGGCCGGAGTCGAGATCCATGACCGACGCCGACACCTGCGCGCCCTCGTAGGCGAGGTCGCCGAGCGCGGTGAAGCGTGTTGGCGAAGTTCTCGGTCGGCTGCAGGGCGCGATGCTGCGCGGCGCGCGGCGTGCGGACTCGCTCGCGTCGCTGGTGTGCAGTCGCGATTTCTACCAAATGGTGACTCTGTCTTCCGGGTCGAGCCAGAGGGCGTCTGAGGTGGTCACTTCGAAGGTGGAGTAGAAAGCGTCAATGTTACGGACGATCTGGTTGCAGCGGAACTCGTTCGGCGAGTGCGGATCGATCGACAGCAGCCGCAGAGCCTCCTCGTCGCGCAGCTTGACCTGCCAGGCCTGGGCCCAGCTGAGGAAGAACCGCTGCGCACCCGACAGGCCGCCGACGACCGGCGGCTCGGCGCCCTCGAGCGACAAGCAGGTAGGCCTTCCAGGCGATGCCGAGTCCGCCGAGGTCGCCGATGTTCTCGCCGATCGTGAGGGCGCCGTTGACGTGATGCTCGGGGATCTGCGCCGGGGCCAGCGCGTCGTACTGCGCGATCAGCGATGCCGTGCGCTGCCTCGAACGCCGACGCGGTCGGCCGACGGTCCACCAGTCGGTGAGCCGTCCGTCGCCGTCGTACTGCGAGCCCTGGTCGTCGAACCCGTGGCCGATCTCGTGCCCGATGACGGCGCCGATCGCTCCGTAGTTGGCCGCCGCATCCCGTGTCTCGTCGAAGAACGGGTACTGCAGGATCGCCGCCGGGAACACGATCTCGTTGAAGCCGGGGTTGTAGTAGGCGTTGATCGTCTGCGGCGTCATGAACCACTCGTCGCGGTCGATCGGCTTGCCGATCTTGCCCAGCTCGCGCTGGAACTCGAACTCGGTCGTCGCCCGCACGTTCGCGACCAGGTCGTCGGGCACGATCTCGAGGCTCGAGTAGTCGCGCCAGCGCACCGGGTAGCCGATCTTGGGGGTGAACTTCTCGAGCTTCTCGAGAGCGCGGCCGCGGGTCTCGGGCGTCATCCACTCCAGGTTCTGGATGCTGTCGCGATACGCCGCGACCAGGTTGGCGACCAGCGCATCCATCGCGGTCTTCGCGGCCGGGCTGAAATGCCGGTCGACGTAGATGCGCCCGACGGCCTCGCCCAGCGCGCCCTCGACGACGGAGACCCCGCGCTTCCACCGTGCCCGCAGCTCGGGCGTGCCGGTGAGCGTCTTGCCGTAGAAGTCGAAGTTCGCCTGCACGACCTCGTTGTGGAGGTACGGAGCCGCCGAGCGGATGACCTGCCAGCGCAGCCAGTCCGCCAGGCGTCGAGGCGGGTCTCGTCGAGCAGCCCGGCGAGTCCCTCGATGAAGCTCGGCTCGCGCACCACGACCTCGGCGAACGCCTTCTTCGGGACGTCCATGCCGTCGAGCCAGGTGGTGAGGAGGCCGCTGCCGGCGAGCGCCTCGACCTCGGCCCAGTGCATCGGGTTGTAGGTGGCGTTGCTGTCGCGCGTGCGCACGTTGTCCCAGTGGTGGCCGGCGAGCGCGGTCTCGAGCTCGAGCACCCGCTCGGCGCGGGCCGCCGGGTCGGCCATGCCCGCCATCCCGAACATGCGCTCCAGATGGGCGCGGTAGGCCGTGCGGATCTCGGCGAACTTCTCTTCGCGGTAGTAGGACTCGTCGGGCAGGCCCGAGGCCGCCCTGCTCGAGGAACACGAGGTAGCGCTCGGGGTCGCCGGGGTCGTTGTCGACGAAGGCCTGCACGAAGCCGCTCGTGCCGAGCCGTTCGAGACGCCCGAGCTCGGCGACCAGCGCCGGGATGTCGCGGACGGACGTCGATCGCCGCGAAGTCGTCGGAGACCGCACCCCAGCCGCGCGCCTCGATGGCCGGCTCGTCGAGGAAGCTCGCGTACAGGTCGCCGATCTTGCGCTCCTCGGTGCGCGGGTCGCCGCTGCGCGCGTCCTCGATGATGTCGCGCACGGCCTTCTCGGCCTCCTCGGCCAGCACGTAGAACGATCCGTACCGCGCCTTGTCGCTCGGGATCTCGGTGCGCGCGATCCACTTGCCGTTCACGTGCCGGAACAGATCGTCGGCGGGACGCACCTCCGGGTCCAGTTCGTCGAGCTCGATGCCGGGGTTGTCGGAGGGGGTTTGCGCGCCTGAAGCCATGGTGGAAGCCTACGAGCATGTCTGCGCTGCGAGTCCTGGTCGTCCGACGGCACGCGAACTGTGGCTCACGCGGCGGGCTAGCCTGGGTCGGTGAGCTCGCCGGTCGCCCCCACCCGCCCGTCCTACGCGAAGCCGTGGCGCAACGCGATCTTCGTCGTGTTCCTGCTGAACGGTCTCGGCGCGGCCGCCTGGGTCAGCCGCATCCCCAGCATCCGGGATCATCTCGACATCTCGATCACCGAGGTCGGCTTCCTGCTGCTGAGCGTCTCGGTCGGCTCGATCGTCGGACTCATCTTCTCCAGCCACCTCGTGCACTGGCTCGGCGGGCGCCGCACCATCCTGTTCTTCATCGCCGGGTGCGGCGTGTCGCTGGTGGCGATCGGCATCGGATCGTCCGTGGCCAGCAGCTTCGTCCTCACGATGGCTGGCTTCGCTTTGTACGGCATGGCCAGCGGAATCGCGGACGTCGCCATGAACGTGTCGGGGGCCGGGTCCGAGCGCGCGAACGGACGCAACATCATGCCCTGGTTCCACGCGTGCTGGAGCTTCGGCACGGTGACCGGAGCGGGGATCGGCGCGGCCGCAGCGTTCGCCGGGATCGACCCCGCGATCCACTTCGGCTTCATGGCGGTCGTCCTCGTCGTCGGCGCGTTCGTCGTCGTTCGCTGGATCCCGTCCGACGACGCCGCTGGCCGACGACCGCCGCGGCGAGCCAAGGCGACCTTCCGCGAGCGGATGGGCATCTGGCTCAACCCGCGCACTCTGCTCATCGGCCTCATCGTGCTCGGCATGGCGTTCACCGAGGGCTCGGCGAACGACTGGCTGGCCATCGGGTTCATCGACGATCGCGGATTCGACAACGGCCAGGGGGCGCTCGTCTTCGGCGTCTTCACGGTCGCGATGACCGATCGGGCGACTCGGCGGGGTCCCTCTGCTCGACCGGTTCGGCCGGGTGCCGGTGCTGCGCGGCGCGGCGCTCGCTGCGGCCGTCGGCATCGCGATCGTCATCCTGGTGCCGGTCGTCCCGATCGCGATCGCCGGCGTCGTGCTCTGGGGGCTCGGCGCGTCGCTCGGCTTCCCGGTCGGCATGTCGGCCGCGGCCGACGACCCGCGGACCGCCGCCGCCAGCGTGAGCGCCGTCGCGACGATCGGCTACGCCGCGTTCCTCATCGGCCCACCGCTGATCGGCTTCGTCGGCGACCACATCGGCGTGCTCAACGCGCTCTGGATCGTGCTCGGCCTGATCATCGTCGCGACGATCGCGGGCCTGCAGCCCGGGCCGGCGGCGCGCGAGCCCGAGCCGCGGCGTCGCTCCCGACCGTGGCCGCGACCGCCGCCGACCTAGACTCATCCCGTGCGTCTCGTCGTTGCCCGCTGCTCCGTCGACTACGCCGGACGGCTGAGCGCGCACCTGCCGCTCGCGACCCGGCTGCTCGTGCTCAAGAACGACGGCAGCGTGCTCGTGCACTCCGACTCGCTGAGCTACAAGCCGCTCAACTGGATGAGCCCGCCCGCCGTCTTCACGCTCGACGAGGTCGACGACGAGCGCGCCGACGCCGGCGTCATCGAACTCTGGCGGGTCACCCACGCCAAGACCGCCGACCTGCTCGTGATCTCGATCCACGAGATCCTGCACGACTCGCAGCACGAGCTCGGCGTCGACCCCGGCCTGCAGAAGGACGGCGTCGAGGCCGACCTGCAGCGCCTGCTCGCCGAGCAGATCGAGCTGCTCGGCGACGGTCACACGCTCGTCCGCCGCGAGTACATGACGGCGATCGGTCCGGTCGACATCCTGGCTCGGGATGCCGGGGGCGCCTCGGTCGCGGTCGAGATCAAGCGACGCGGAGACATCGACGGCGTCGAGCAGCTGACCCGCTACCTCGAGCTGATGAACCGCGACCCGCTGCTCGCGCCCGTCACCGGGCGTGTTCGCCGCCCAGGAGATCAAGCCGCAGGCGCGCACGCTCGCGACCGACCGCGGCATCCGGTGCCTGGTGCTCGACTACGACGCGATGCGCGGCCTCGACACGGCCGAGAACCGGCTGTTCTGATCAACCGGTCAGCTCATCCGCGGCCGGCAACCTCAGTTCGAATTGGTGAACTGCGTGAAGATCAGGGCAAGCACGCCCAGCACGATCTGGATCGCAACGACCATGAGCGGCAGCTTCAGGGCGTCGAGCGTGCGCTCGCGGCGGTAGATCAGCGCGTAGACGACGATCACGACGAGCAGCAGCACGCCGAGCACGCCGAACGACCATCCGAGGATCGGGCCGAGATAGGCGAGACCGGCGCCGGTGTCCTTGATGCCGTCGGGGTTCGAGCTGTCGAGGATCCCCTCGACCATGCGCCCGACCGTCACGGGCAGCGCGAACACCAGCGACGACAGGATGACGGCGATCGTGTACAGAAGGCTGGTGGAGGTCCCGCGCGGGATGACCTTCGGTGACCGGCGCCGACGACGCCGAGGATCCGGATGCTGCTGCGGCCGACCGGGCCGGGGTGCTCTCGCTCATGCCGCCTAGGCTAGTGCCGATGTCCAGCAGGTACACCGCCGTGCTGTTCGACCTCGACGGAACCATCGTCGACTCGGCACCCGGCATCACGGCGACGCTCGCCAAGACCTTCGAGCGCCTCGGGCTCCCGGTGCCCCCGCCGGCCGAGCTGCTCGCCTACGTCGGGCCGCCGATCCTCGACTCGTTCCGCGACCTCGCCGGCTTCGACCTCGCAGAGTCGCATCACGCTCTCGACATCTACCGCCCGCTCTACCTCGAGCATGGCGTACTCGACGCGACCGTCTACCCCGGGGTCGCGGACGTGCTGCGCCGCATCCACGAGGCGCGGCATCCCGCTCTCGCTCGCGACCTCGAAGCCCGAACTGCCGGCGAGCCTGGTGCTCGAGCACTACGACCTCACGCAGTACTTCGACGAGCTGACCGGCGCGAGCGCCGACGAGACGCGCAGCAAGAAGGCGGATGTGGTGGCAGAGGCCCTGCGCCGCCTGCGGGAGGACGGCGCCGACCTCTCGAACCCGGTGATGGTCGGCGACCGCATCCACGACACGCACGGAGCGGCCGAGCACGGCGTGCCGACGATCTTCGTGACCTGGGGCTACGGCGCTCCGGCCGAGCAGGCCGGCGCCGTCGCGGTGGTCGACACCGCCGACGAGCTGCTCGAGGCGCTCGGCCTGTAGCGGGCGAGCGGTCTAGCGGGCGAGCCGCTCGACGGCGCCCTCGAAGACGCGCGGGCACGGCCCTCGCGATCGGCACGATGGCCGGTCGCAGCGGCGAGGTCGCGAGTCGCACCAGGCCACCGGTGAGACGCCGGAAGTCGCGGGTCACCCGCTCCCATTCCTTCTCGTAGCCGGCCGGATTGCCGGCGCGCACCGCCGCGACCGCCGCGCGGGCCTGATCGAGCCCGATGCGGATCCCTTCGCCGGTCAGCGCATCGACGTAGCCGGAGGCGTCACCGAGCAGCAGCGCCCGCCCGGCCACGCGGGCCCGGGTCCGCTGCCGGAAGGGTCCCGCGCCGCGGAGCGCGCTCGCCGGCTCCGCGCCCGTGATGCGCGCGGCGAGCTCCGGCGCCGCGGCGATCGCCTCGTCGAAGTGCGTCCCCTGCCGCGCGAGCAGCGGCGAGCCCGACCATCCCGTCGGCGGTCGGCGTGACGTAGATCTCGCCGGCCTTCGTCCAGTGCACCTCGATCAGGTCCGACCACGGTTCCACCGCGTAGTGCCGTCGCTGCCCGTAGCGGCGACGCGCCTTCGGAGCAGGGAGCGCCAGGCCGAGCTCGCGAGCCATCGTGGAGTGCAGTCCGTCGGCGGCGAGCAGCCAGTCGGCGCGGATGCCGGCGGCCCGCACGCCGGTGGAGTCCTGCTCGACGGTCTCCACCCGATCCACCACGAATCGCGCACCGAGCTCCTCCGCTCGCGCCGCGTAGCGCGGCGTGCAGAGTGGTGCGCCGCACGCCGAGCCCGTTGCCGGCGACGAACCGGTGCGCCGCGTTGCGGCGGCCGTCGCGGTAGTCGACGCCGCGCAGCGGGAACCCGCGCGGGTGGACGCCGAGCCGGGCGAGCGCCGGCATCGCACCCGGCATGAGGCCCTCGCCGCACGCCTTGTCGATCGGCACCCACGCGCGGCTCGACGACGATCACGTCGAGCCCGGCCAGGCGCGCCTCGATCGCGGCCGCGAGCCCGACCGGACCGCCGCCGACCACGACGATCTCGGTCTCGCGACTCGAGGGCCCCGCCATCAGCGCGCCGCCTGGAGCGCACGGTCCTCCGCCGGGATCCGGAACCCGATCAGCAGGATCGCGTTGAGCACGGCGAAGACGCCCGCGGTGATGACAGGCGGTGTGCACGAGCGGGATCGCGAGGCCCTCGACCGCGACGAGCAGGTAGTTGGGATGCGGCAGCCGCGCCCAGCGGTACGGGCCGCGCCGCGAGAGCGGCATGCCCGGCACCACGATGATCCGGGTGTTCCACTGCTTGCCGAGCGAGCGGATGATCCAGATCCGCCCGACCTGGCAGAGCACGGCGATGGCGAGCATCGGCCAGCCGAGCAGCGCGATGAACGGGCGGCCGAGCAGCCACACCTCGGCGAGCGATCCGACCAGCAGGCCGGTGTGCAGCATGACCATCGCCGGGAAGTGACCGCGCCCGGTCTCGACCCCGCCGCGCGCGAACGCCCAGCGTGCGTGCGCTGACCGACGTGAAGAGCTCGACGATCCGCTCGACGCCGGTGAGCAGGATGAACACGGTGAACAGCACCACGCTGGTCTCCGGCATCGGTCAGGCCGCCCAGCGCAGCAGCACGTACTCGCTCGTGACCCCCGGCCCGAGTGCGAACAGCACGCCGTGGGTGCCCGGTCGGCTGCTCGATCATGTCGGCCAGCACGTGCAGCACCGACGACGACGAGAGGTTGCCGACGGCGTCGAGCGAGCGCCAGCTGGCCTCCAGGTCGGACCGCTCCAGCTGCAGCCCGCGCTCGAACGCCTCGAGCACACGCGGGCCGCCCGGATGCGCGACCCAGGCGCCGACGTCGTCGAACCCGAGGTCGTGGTCGGCCAGCAGCTCGCCGACGTCGTGCCCGATGTTCGCGTCGATGGTGTCGGAGACCGCGGCGGTCAGCACGATGCGGAACCCGGTGCCGCCGATGTCCCATCCGATGACGCTCTCGCTGTCGGGGTAGAGCTCGCTGCGGGTTCCGATGATCTCGGGCCCCGGCAGCCCGAGCTCCGCGGCACGCCGGTCGCCGGCGACGACCACGGCCGCCGCGCCGTCGCCGAACAGCCCGCTCGCGACGAAGTTGGCGACCGAGTCGTCGTCGCGCTGGAGGGTGAGCGAGCAGAGCTCGACCGAGACCAGCAGGGCGATCTCGTCCGGATGGCCGAGCAGGTAGTCGTGCACGCGGGCCAGCCCCGCGGCGCCGGCGACGCAGCCGAGGCCGAACGACGGCATCCGCTTGATGTCGGTGCGCAGCCCCAGCACCGGAACCAGGCGCGCGTCGATCGACGGAGCGGCGATGCCGGTCACCGAGGTGAAGAGCAGGTGGTCGATGTCGGCGGGCTCGAGTCCCGCCGTCGCCAGCGCCGCCGCGACCGCCTGCGCGGCGAGCGCGGTGCCCTCGCGGATCCAGATGTCGTTGGCGGCGCCGAAGTCACCGAGGTCGCGGTAGCGCTCGAGCGGCAGCACGGTGTGACGCCGTCCGATGCCGCTCGCCGCGTGGAACCGCTCGAGCACGGCGCGGCGCGTCTTGTCCGAGGTGATGAGATCGCTGAGCTCGGCCGTGATCTCGGCCTGGGTGTACGCGAACTCGGGAAGGGCGGGGGCGACCGCCACGATTCGCGACATTCTCGGACGTTAGCACCCGGGCCTGCGGCCCGGCCCGGGAGTCACTGCGGACGATCGGGCACGTGCCGCTCGTCCGGGCCGACGTATTCGGACAGCGGGCGGATGAGGGCGTTGGCCTCGAGCTGCTCGATGACGTGCGCGGTCCATCCGGTGACCCGCGACGCCACGAACAGCGGCGTGAACAGCTCGGTGTCGAAGCCGATCAGGTGGTACGCCGGGCCGCTCGGGTAGTCGAGGTTGGGCTTGATGTCCTTCGTGCTCACCATCGCGGTCTCGAGCGCGTCGTAGAGCGCGGCGAGATCCTGCGCGCCGTACTCCTCGACCAGGGTGTCGAGCGCGGCCTTCATGGTCGGCACCCGCGAGTCGCCGTTCTTGTAGACCCGGTGCCCGAAGCCCATGATCTTGCGCTTCTCGGCGAGCGCGTCGTCGAGCCAGCCTTCGGCCTTGTCGGCCGTGCCGATCTCGTCGAAGATGTGCATGACCGCCTCGTTGGCGCCGCCGTGCAGCGGACCCTTGAGCGCGCCGATCGCCGCGACCACCGCCGAGTAGATGTCCGACAGCGTCGAGGTGACCACCCGCGCCGTGAACGTCGACGCGTTGAACGAGTGCTCGGCGTAGAGCGTCATCGAGACGTCGAACGCGCTCACCACCACGAGGTCGGGCACCTCGCCGAACGTCATGTGCAGGAAGTTCGCGCTGTAGCCGAGGTCGTCGCGCGGCGGCACGACGTCCTCACCGCGCCGGCGGCGCTGCACGTAGGCGACGATCGCCGGCAGCTTCGCGAACAGGCGCTTCGCCTTGTCGAGGTTCTCGTCGCGGCGCATGTCGGCGCGCCTCCGGGTCGCTGGCGCCGAAGCGCGCTGACCGCGGTGCGCACGACATCCATCGGGTGGGCGGTGAGCGGGAGCTCGTCGATCACGCGCTTGACGTGCTCGTCGAGCGTGCGGTGGGCGCGCTCGAACTGCTCGAAGGCGCGCAGCTGGGTGTCGGTCGGCAGCTCGCCGTACCAGAGCAGGTACGCGACCTCCTCGAACGAGCATTTGTCGGCCAGCTCGTCGACGGGGTAGCCGCGATAGAGCAGCGAGTTGGTCTCGGGGTTGACCTTCGAGACCGACGTGGTGTCGACGACGACACCGGCCAGGCCCTTCTTGATGTCGCTCATGCGCCGCTCCTGTTGTTCTTGAGATCGAACGTATAGATACCGGCGTCGAATCCGGAATACCCCTCGTAGTCGATGCAGCTCGTACAGCCGCGCGCGGGTCTGCATCTCGGGCACCGACGAGGTCAGCGATCCCTCGGCGAGCAGCGCGTCGAGCCCGCGCTCGGCGGCGCCCATCGCGAGCCGCAGCAGCGACACCGGATGGATGACGATGTTGACGCCGACATCGGCCAGCTGCTGGTGGGTGAACAGCTCCGACTTCCCGAACTCGGTCATGTTGGCGAGGATCGGCACGTCGACGGCGGCCCGGATCGCGGCGAACTCCTCGAGGGACTCCATCGCCTCGGGGAAGATCGCGTCGGCACCCGCGTCGACGAGCGCCTTGGCGCGGTCGACGGCGGCCGCGAGACCCTCGACGCCGCGGATGTCGGTGCGCGCCATGATCAGGAAGTCCGGATCGCGACGGCCCTCGACGGCCGCACGGATGCGCTTGAGGGCGGTGGTCTCATCCACCACCTCCTTGCCGTCGAGGTGGCCGCAGCGCTTCGGGTTCACCTGGTCCTCGAGGTGCATGCCGGAGACCCCCGCGTCCTCGAGCACCTGCACGGTGCGCGCGACGTTCATCGGCTCGCCGAATCCGGTGTCGGCGTCGATCAGGGTCGGCAGGTCGGTGACCCGCGCGATCTGGGCTGCCGCGGTGGGCGACCTCGGTCAGGGTGGTGAGCCCGATGTCGGGAAGCCCGAGATCGGCGCTCAGCACGGCGCCCGAGATGTAGACGCCCTCGAAGCCCTTGTCCTGGATGAGCATCGCGCTCAGCGGGTTGAAGGCCCCCGGCATCCGGATCAGCTCGCCGCTTGCGAGCTTCGCGCGGAAGTCGGCCCGCTTGGCCGCCGCGGTGAGGGTCGAGTGCAGCATCAGAACAGTCCTTCCGGAGCGACCGGCAGGCCGGCGGCGATGACGTTGAGCTCGCCGACCTCGGCGGCCGTGAGCTCGGGCAGCCGCTCGGCGAGTCCGAGGAACCGGTCGATCTCGGCCGGCGTCGAGCACGGCGTCGGCGAGCGTCCGGAACTTGCGCGACGTAGTCGGCGCGCGCGAACGGCCGGGCGCCGAGCGGGTGGGCGTCGGCGACGGCGATCTCGTCGACGATGCGCTCGCCGGTCGTCAGGGTGATCTCGACGCGCCCGCCGAACGCCTTCTCGGCGGGATCGTTCGAGTGGTAGCGCCGGGTCCACTCGGCGTCCTCGACCGTCGTGACCTTCTGCCAGAGCTCGACGGTGTCGGGCCGCGCCGCGCGCTCGGGCGCGTACGAGGCGTTGTGATCCCAGGCGCCGTCCTGCAGCGCGACCGTGAAGATGTACGGGATCGAGTGGTCGAGCGTCTCGCGGCTGGCGGTCGGGTCGTACTTCTGCGGGTCGTTCGCGCCCGAGCCGATCACGTAGTGGGTGTGGTGGCTCGTCGCCAGCACGATGGATGCGATGGCCGCCGGGTCGCGCAGCTCGGGTCGTTCGGTGCCCAGCTTGCGAGCGAGGTCGATCCAGGCCTGCGCCTGGTACTCGGCCGAGTGCTCCTTGGTATAGGTGTCGAGGATCGCCCGCTTGGCCTCGCCGCGCTCGGGCAGCGGCACCTCGTACCGGCCCTCGGGACCGTCGAGCAGCCAGGCGATGACGCCGTCCTCTCCCTCCCAGATCGGCGACGGCGAGGTCTGCCCGCGCATCGCCCGGTCGATCGCCTCGACGGCCATCTTGCCGGCGAAGGCCGGCGCGTGCGCCTTCCAGGTGGAGATCTCGCCCTTGCGCGACTGCCGCGTCGCCGTCGTGGTGTGCAGCGCCTGACCGATCGCCTGGTAGATCGTCTCGACCGGCAGCCCGAGCAGCGTGCCGATGCCCGGCGGCGGCACTCGGACCGAGGTGCGCGACGTGGTCGATCTTGTGCGCGTGCAGCGAGATCGCCTTCACCAGGTCGACCTGGATCTCGTAGCCGGTCGCGATGCCGCGCACGAGCGCCGCGCCGTCGGCGCCGACGTGCTGCGCGACCGCCAGGATCGGCGGGATGTTGTCGCCGGGGTGCGAGTACTCGGCGGCGAGGAACGTGTCGTGGTAGTCGAGTTCGCGCACCGCGACGCCGTTCGCCCATGCCGCCCACTCGGGGCCGTACCGTCCGTCGACGCCGAACACGGTCGGAGCCGCGCTGCGGCCGACCGGGATGCGCCGAGCGCCTGCCCGCGGGCCGACACGACCGGCGGCACGGGACAGCGACGCCACGGCGACGGCCGCGTTGTCGATGACGCGGTTGACGATCATCTCGGCGACCTCGTCGGTCGACGGCGACCGGATCGGCCGCGACCTCGGCGATGCGCCAGGCGAGCTGCTCCTCGCGGGGCAGCTCCTCCGAGCTCTTGTAGGTGCGGACGGGGTACAGCTTCATCGGATGCCTTCCTGGGTCGCGCGCGCCTCGAGCGCCGCGAGGATCTCGGTGAGCGACGCCCGCAGGTGCACGGCGGTCGCGGATGCGGCGAGCGCTTCGTCGCCGTCGCGGATCGCCTCGCAGATGAGGCGGTGCTCGTCGGCTGCACGCAGCAGTCGCGCGGGGTTGTCGGCCGCCATCCGGCGGGCACGCACGAGGTGGGTGCGCACGCCGTCGAGGGCCGTGCGGAACGCCGGGTTGCCGACGGCGTCGTCGATGGCGCCGTCGAATGCGGCGACGACCTCGTAGTACGCGTCGATGCCGGATGCGGCCAGGGTGTCGCCGGCGCGTCGCGAACTCGGCGACCAGGTCCTCGAACACCGCGGGGTCGCGGCGGCGTGCCGCGAGCCGCGCGGCCTGCGTCTCGAGCGCCTCGCGCAGCTCGAACAGCTCGGCGATGCTCGCCGCCGAGACGTCGGGCACGATGCCGGTGCGGCCGCGGCTGGTGTCGACGAGACCCTCGAGCGCGAGCCGGGCGAGGGCCGCGCGCAGCGGCGTGCGGGACACCCCGAGCCGCGCGGCGAGCTCGATCTCGCTCAGCGGGGTGCCCGGCGCGAGCCGCCACGACAGGATGTCGTCCCGCAGTCGCTCGTAGGCCAGGTCGCTTGCACGCACGCGACGATGCTACGCCGGTTCGTCGCGTTTTGTATACAGAACGCGACGATCCGCAGCCTTCGACGGGCTGACATCCAGCTGTTCTGTATTCAGACGGGCGTCTCAGCAGTCGCAGTCGTCCTCGTCGAGCGCCGACGGTCAGGCGGTCCTGCGCGATGTCGACCGGCGCCATGGTCGTCGACGACGCCCAGCGCCCTCGCGCGCCCAGTACTCGAAGCCGCCGATCATCTCGCGCACCGAGTAGCCGAGCTTCAGGAACTCGATCGCCGAGCGGGTCGCCCCGTTGCAGGCGGGACCCCAGCAGTAGACGACGACCGGGGTGTCGAGCGGGATCTCGGCGGCGGCGCGCGCCGCGATCTCGGCGCGCGGGATGTGCACGGCACCCGTCGCGCGACCCTGGTGCCACGACGAGTGCCCGCGGGTGTCGACGCAGCACGAAGCGGTCGCCGGCCGCGACGGCGGCGGCGACATCGGACGGGTCGGTCTCGTAGCGCAGCTTCGCGGCGAAGTGCTCGATCGCTGCGGCGCGCTCGCTGTCGGTGAGGGTTGCGGATGCCGTGGTGGTCGTCATGCCACGACCGTACGACGGCGCGCGCGCGGCCTGCCATCGGACTCCGGCCAGGATCGCGCGGATTCCCGCCACGACGTACCGCTCGCAGCGACTGTCGTCACCCGCCAGTACTGTCGGACCCGTGAGCGCTCCCGCCTCCGATCCGCACGCCGGCCGTCGCCGTCGCTTCGCCGACATCACGCCGCTCCGGCGTTCGCCGGCGTTCGCCCGGCTCTGGATCGGCACCACGATCGCCGGGATGGGCGCCCAGCTCACGATCGTCGCGGTCGGCCTGCAGGTCTACGACATCACCCGCTCGACGTTCGCGGTCTCGCTGGTCGGCGGCTTCGCGCTCGTGCCGATGATCGTCGCCGGACTGTGGGGCGGCATGCTCGCCGACGCGTTCGACCGCAAGCATCGTCGCTGATCGTCAGCTCGGTCGTCGGCTGGGCGAGCCATCCTCGGGCTGATCGCGATCGCCGTCTTCGACGCGTCGATCGAGGGTCGCCCGGAGGTCTGGCCGCTCTACGTGCTCACGACGATCAACGCGGTCGCCGCGACGATCTCGATGGCGACCCGGTCGGCCATCACCCCGCGCCTGCTGCCCGCCGACCTCATCCCGGCGGCGAGCGCCCTCGAACGGCATCTCGTTCGGGCTGCAGCTGACGATCGGGCCCGCGCTCGCCGGCGTGCTGGTCGCGACCGTCGGCTTCTCGTGGACCTACGCCGTCGACGCCGTGCTCTTCGCCGCCGGCGTTCGTCGGCGTGCTGCGCTTCCGCGGCTGCCCGCCGTCGCACGAGACGCGACGCGACCGGGCCTGCGGTCGCTGCGCCGAGGGGCTCGCGTTCCTGCGCCGCGCCCCGAACATCCGCGCCGGTTTCCTCGTCGACCTGTTCGCGATGGGGCTCGGCCGGCCGCACGTGCTGTTCCCGGCGGTCGGGGCGATCGTCATCGGCGGCGGGCCGATCACCGTCGGCATCCTGGTCGCGGCGGCGGCGGTCGGCACCTTCCTCACCAGTCTGCTTCAGCGGGCCGGTCGGGCAGGTGCGCTACCAGGGCCGCGCGATCAGCGTCAGCGTGATGGTCTACGGCGGATTCGTCGCGCTGTTCGGCGCTCACCGTGCGCGGCGATGCAGACCGGATGGTTCGGCCCGGTCGGCGAGGACATCGCGCAGGTGAACATGGTCGCCCTGGTGATCGCGGCGCTCGCCATGGCCGGGCACGGGCGCCTCGGACGAGGTGAGCGCGATCTTCCGCTCGACGATGCTGCTCGTCGCCACGCCCGACCAGATGCGCGGCCGCCTGCAGGGCATCTTCACGGTCGTGGTCACCGGCGGTCCGCGCATCGGCGACCTGTACATGGGCATCCTCGCGACCGCCGTCGCGCTCTGGTTCCCGCCGGTGCTCGGCGGGCTGGTCATCATCGCCGCGGTCGGCGTCATCCTGCGGCTGCGGGGCGGCCTGCGCGCCTACGACTCGCTCGCCCCGACGCCGTAGCGCACGCGCCGCACCGCCGTCGCGCGGCTCCGAAGCATTTCCATGGCATCCGGACGTAGGCTGCGCGCATGACAGCGCGCCGCTGGCTGCTCCCGGCCCTCGCCGGCATCGCCGCGGTCGCGCTCGGGCTCGGCGCCGCCGAGCTCGCCGCCGCGATCGTCGCCCCGACGGCGAGCCCGCGTGCTCGTCGTCGGCTCGCTGCTCATCGACCTCGCGCCGTCGTGGGCGAAGGAGACCGCGATCGCCCTGTTCGGCACCGGCGACAAGGCCGCCCTGCTGGCCGGCATCGGCCTCGTGCTGCTCGTCGATCTCCGCCGGTCGCCGGCGTCCTGCAGTGGCGGCGCCCGCCGCTCGGGCCGCATCCTCATCGCCGTCGGCGCGATCCTCGGGGTCGCCGCCGCCGTGACGCGGTCGAGCGCCGGCGGTCCTGGATGCCGTTCCCTCGACCGTCGCGGCGATCGTCGCCGTGGTCGTCGCTCGGCTTCCTGCTGCGCAAGGCTCCCCGACGACGCGGCGCGCCGCAGTCCACGCCCGACGCGCGCCCGGGCGACCCGACCCGCCGCGCGTTCCTCGGCTGGACCGGCGGTGCCGCCGCCCTCGGTGCGCTCGCCGCGGTCGGCGGGACCCTGCTCGCAGTCCGGCGCCCGGGCCGCGACCGCGGTCCGCGACGCGTTCACCCTGCCGAGAGCCGGCGCGTCACCGCGCCGCCGATTCCCGCGGGCGCCGAGCTCGGCATCCCCGGCCTCGCCACCGTCATCACCCCGAACGCGGAGTTCTACCGCATCGACACCGCGCTGCAGATCCCGCGGATCGACCCGAGCACCTGGTCGCTGCGCATCACCGGCGAGGTCGAGAACGAGATCGAGCTGACCTGGGACGAGCTCATCGCGCTCCCGCTCGAGGAGAGCGTGCACGACCCTGACGTGCGTCTCGAACGAGGTCGGCGGCGACCTGATCGGCAACGCGCTCTGGCTCGGCTACCCGATCCGCGAGGTGCTGAAGCGCGCGCAAGCCGACGTCCGGCGCCGACATGGTGCTGTCGACGCAGCATCGACGGGTTCACGGCCGGCACGCCGCTCGAGGTGCTGCTCGAGGACGACCGCAACGCGATCTTCGCGATCGGCATGAACGGCGAGCCGCTGCCCGAGGAGCACGGCTTCCCGGTGCGGATGGTGGTGCCCGGTCTGTACGGCTACGTGTCGGCGACGAAGTGGGTCGTCGAGCTCGAGGTCACGCGCTTCGACCGGGCGAGCGCGTACTGGACCGACCGCGGCTGGGGCGAGCGCGGTCCGATCAAGATCGAGTCGCGCATCGATGTCGCGAAGCGGGATGGCGGCGGCCTGCTGGTCGCCGGCGTCGCCTGGCACCAGCACACCGGCATCGACGAGGGTCGAGGTGCAGATCGACGACGGGCCGTGGGCCGACGCCGAGCTCGCCGACGCGATCTCGATCGACACCTGGGTGCAGTGGCGCTACCGCTCGCGACCGTGCCGTCGGGTGACCACACGATCGCGGGTGCGGGCGACCGGCGCCGACGGCGAGACGCAGACCGAGGATGTCGCCGGACGTGCTGCCCGACGGAGCGACCGGCTACCACACGGTCGACGTCTCGCTCTAGGTCGAGACGCGCGCGCGGCTAGCTCTTCGCGCCCGTCACCAGCAGGGTGCCGCCGAGGCCGATCATCATGACGCCGCCTGCGGTGCCGAGGCGCTCGACCCGCTTCGGCGAGCGCGCGAACCAGTCGCGCGCCGTGCCGGCGATGAGCGCCCAGATGCCGTCCATGACGAGCGCGAGCACGAAGAAGATGAGCCCGAGCTCGGCCAGCTGCCAGGCGATCGCGCCGGCCGTGTGGTCGACGAACTGCGGCAGCACGGCGACGAAGAACGCGATCGTCTTCGGGTTCGTGATGCCGACGACGAAGCCCTCGAGCACCAGCCGGAAGGTCGAGCGCGGCGCCGACCGACTGCATCCGGCATCGCGCGCGTCTTGCGGTGACGGATCGCCTGGACGCCGAGGAAGATCAGGTACGCGGCTCCGACGATCTTCACGATCGTGAAGACCACGACGGATTGCGCGACGAGCGCCCCGATGCCGAGCGCGACCGCGGCGATCGCCGGCAGCATCCCGAGCGCGTTGCCGAGCACGCTCAGCAGGCCGCCGCGGCGGCCGAGCGCGATCGATCGCCCGAGCACGAACAGCACGCTCGGGCCGGGAAGGATGATGAGCAGCACCGACGCGAGACCGAAGGCGAGCAGGTTGGGCCACGGGACCATGGACGTCAGGGTATCGCTCGGGCACACTGTGCAGAACGCCCGACCCTTCAAAGGAGAAGACATGGGTCCCTTGACCACGATCGCGCCTGCCGGTCGCCCTCGGCATCATCATGTTCGGACTGGGGCTGTCGCTCCGCCCCGCCGACTTCGCGCGGGTCGCGAAGCATCCCAAGGCCGTGATCATCGCGCTGGCCTGCCAGCTGATCCTGCTGCCGGCGATCTGCCTCGGGCTCGTCGTGCTGTTCAACCTGCCGCCGATCCTCGCGGTCGGCATGATGCTGCTCGCGGCCTCGCCCGGCGGCACCACCGCGAATCTCTACAGCCACCTGTTCCGCGGCGACGTCGCGCTGAACATCTCGCTCACCGCCGTGAACTCGGTCATCGCCGTGTTCACGCTGCCGTTCATCACGAACTTCGCGATCGGGCTCTTCATGCCCGGCGAGTCCGGCCTCGGCCTCGAGTTCTCGAAGACCGTCGAGGTGTTCGTGATCGTGCTCGGCCCGGTGCTGCTCGGGATGCTGGTGCGCTGGTGGAAGCCGACGTTCGCGGATGCGATGAACAAGCCGGTGCGCATCGCGTCGATGATCATCCTCGCGATCGTCATCATCGGGGCGATCGTCGCGAACCGCGAGATCCTCCTCGCCAACGTCGGCGCTCTCGCCGGCATCACGTCGCTGTTCTGCGCCCTGAGCCTCACGATCGGGTTCTTCGTGCCCCGGCTGTTCCGCGTCGAGCGCAAGCAGGCCGTGGCGAGTGCGTTCGAGATCGGCATCCACAACGGGACGCTGGCGATCGTGATCGCGCAGACGGTGCTCGGGCAGCGTCGAGCTGTCGCTGCCGGCCGCGGTCTACAGCGTGCTGATGTTCTTCATCGCCCTGATCTTCGGCTTGTTCGTCGCCCGGCGCGGCGAAGGAGCCGGATGCGGAGCCGGCCGCGAAGCGAACCGCTCAGTAGCGGGGTAGCGCGAGCAGCTCGTCGGTCCAGAACCCGTCGGCGACCGCCTGCAGCCAGGACGATCCGGTCGGCGACCGCACCACATCCACTCGTGCCGCGCTGGCCGACGATCGCGACGTTCTCGGACTCCTCGAGCCATCGCATCAGCGCGTCGACCGAGCTCTCGCCGAAGTTGCCCCACTCGAGGTTCTCCCACTCGACCTCGGCGATGTGCTCGTGCTCGTCGCCGCCGTCGAGGTGCACGGCAGTGATGCGGATCCCCATTCGATCTCCCATTCGAAGAAGGACTCGAGACCCGCGAGATCGGATCCCTACTCCGTAATGTCCGGGGAGGCACCGATCTGACATGCCGACGGAAATTCTTCGTGAGGAGATACGAGTCGTCTGCGGCGTCCGAAGGACGCGCCAGAAGGCAGAGCGAGAAATCGGCCCGCCCAGAGGGCAAGGCCGATTCATCGTGCGCGAGGGGGGACTTGAACCCCCACGCCCTTGCGGGCACTGGCACCTGAAGCCAGCGCGTCTGCCAATTCCGCCACTCGCGCGAGGACCGCCGGAGCGGTCAACTCAGCGAGACTACCAGAGTGACGCTCACGGCGCGGTCCCCTCCGCTTTCGGAGGTTGGCCGACTAGCATCGTGATGTTCCAGCCGGACTGCTTCAGGGTCCTGCGCGCCGCCGGAGAGGAGACCTCCTTGGGGATTCTCGACAACTTCGAGAAGGGCTTGGAGCGCGTCGTCAACGGCGCCTTCGCCAAGACCTTCAAGAGCGGTCTGCAGCCCCTCGAGGTCACAGCGGCCCTGCGCCGTGAGCTCGACACCAAGGCGGCCGTCGTCTCGCGCGACCGCATCCTGGTGCCGAACCGCTTCACGGTGCGCCTCGCACCCGGCGACCACGAGCGCATGACGAACCTCGGCCCGGCCCTGATCGACGAGTTCACCCAGCTCGTGCAGCAGCACGCCGCGGCGCAGCACTACTCGTTCGCCGGCGGCATCTCGATCCTCCTGGAGCGCGACGCCGGTCTCGGCGAGGGCGTAGTGCGCATCGAGTCGGTCAACGTCAAGGGCGAGGTCGCCTGGAACCCGGTGCTCGACATCGGCGGCAAGCGCTACCCGATCATCAAGGCCCGCACGATCATCGGCCGCGGCTCGGACGCCGACGTGACGGTGGACGACACCGGCACCTCTCGCAAGCACGTCGAGATCATCTGGGACGGCAAGCGCGGCCAGGTGAACGACCTCGGATCGACGAACGGCTCGAAGCTCAACGGCCAGCCGCTCAAGCAGGCGCCGCTGCCGCCCGACTCCGTGATCGAGATCGGCCGCACCCGCATCATCTTCCGCGTGCTCGCCCAGGCTGCCGACGTCGACCAGTTCGCCGACCTCCGCGACGAGAAGACCCGCTGATGGGCGAGCTGACCCTTCTCCTGCTGCGCTTCGGATTCCTCGTGCTGCTCTGGGCGTTCGTGTTCGCGATCGTCTACGCGCTCCGCTCCGACCTCTTCGGCCAGCGTGCCCGCCGGCTTCCGGCGCAGGCCGCGGGCTTCCCCGCCGCCACCGCCACCGCTGCTCCGGCCGCCGCTGCCGGCGGCCGCCGCCCCCGTCACCGAGCCGACGGCGCATCGCGCACCGCCGCATGCCGGCGCCAAGACCGCGAAGCGCCTCGTCATCACCTCCGGCCCGCGCGAGGGCGTCGAGATCGACCTGCCGGCCGAGCAGCTGACCATCGGACGGTCGAGCGAGTCGGGCCTCGTGATCCGCGACGACTACACCTCGACGCATCACGCGCGCCTGATGCTGTGGGACGACCAGTGGGTGATCCAAGACCTAGACTCGACCAATGGCACCTTCCTCGACGGGTCGCGGGTGACCCTGCCGGTCCCGGTGCCGCTCGGGACGCCGGTCACGATCGGTACGACGAGCTTCGAGCTCCGGCGGTAACCGGTGGCCTCGACCCCCACGCCCACGAGCGCGGCCGTCTCACACGTCGGGAAGATCCGGTCCAACAACCAGGACTCCGGATACGCGGGCACGCACCTGTTCCTCGTCGCGGACGGCATGGGCGGCCACGCGGGCGGTGACGTCGCATCGGCGATCGCCTCGAAACGTGTCGCAGACGCCGACACCGAGTACGCCACGGTCGAAGACGCCGAGTTCGCCCTGCAGTCGGCGCTGATCGCCGCGAACTCGCTGCTGGCCGAGACCGTCTTCGAGCACAGCGAACTGACCGGCATGGGCACCACGGTCAGCGGCATCCTGCGGGTCGGCGACAAGGTCGCCATGGCGCACATCGGCGACTCGCGCATCTACCGCTTCCGCGACAGCAAGCTCGAGCAGATCAGCGCCGACCACACCTTCGTGCAGCGCCTCGTCGACTCCGGCCGCATCACGCCGGAGGAGGCGGCGGTACACCCGCGCCGCTCGGTGCTCATGCGGGTGCTCGGGGATGTCGACGCCGCCCCCGAGATCGACACCGCCATCCACGAGGTGCAGGCCGGCGATCGCTGGCTGCTCTGCTCCGACGGCCTCAGCAGCTACGTCTCCGAGGACAAGATCGCGTCCATCCTCGGCACGGTGCGCACGGCGCAGGGCGCCGCCGACCGCCTCGTCAAAGAGAGCCTCGATCACGGCGCACCCGACAACGTCACCGTGGTCATCGCCGACATCGACGACAGCCACGGGATGTCGGGGGCCGACCCGACGTTCGTCGGCTCCGCCTCGGCGCCCCTCAGCTTCGAGAGCGACACCGCGCGCCGCCCGATCCGCCTGCCAACGCTGCTGCTGCATCCGCTCAAGGCGAACGCGCCAGAGGACGCGCACTTCGAGCCGGAGCGCGAGGGATACCTCGAGGAGCTCATCGAGGAGGACCGCCGCCGCGCCCGTCGCCGGCGCGTGGTCTGGCTCGTCGTGGTGGCGGCCGCCGTGCTCGCCATCATCGCGGCACTCGTTCGCGGCCTACCAGTGGACCCAGTCGCACTACTACGTCGGCGCCGACGACGGCCGGGTCGCCATCTTCCAGGGCGTGCAGCAGAACATCGGGCCGATCGCGCTCTCGACACGTGTACCAGGACGACGACCATCGAGATCTCGTCCCTGCCCTCCTTCCAGCAGGAGAGCGTCGAAGCGACGATCAACGCCGACAACCTGCGCGATGCGATCGAGATCGTGAACCGGCTCGACGACCTGGCGGGGGACTGACGTGACCGCCGTCGACGCAGGACCGCGCTCCACCTTCACGGGCTCGATCCGCGTGCGGCTCCGGGCGCCGGCACGCCGCCGCAACATCGAGCTCGTGCTGCTGCTCTTCGCCCTCGGCATCGGCGGCGCCGCGATCGCGCTGGTCCAGCTCGGCGCGCTCGGCAGGGTCGGCACGTCGGTGCTGCTGCTGAGCGGCCTGGTCGGCATCCTGGTGCTCGGCGATGCACGTCGCGCTCCGCGTCGTCGCGCCCGACGCCGACCCGTTCGTCTTCCCGATCGCGACCCTGCTGAACGGCATCGGCATCGCCGAGATCACCCGCCTCGACATCGCCGAGGGACTGAACGGCTGGGACGCCGCCGGCATCCGGCAGATCGCCTGGACCGCGATCGCCGTCACGATCGCCATCGCCACGATCCTCGTCATCCGCAATCACCGCGTGCTGCAGCGTTACCGCTACGTCGCGATGTTCACGGCGTTCGTGCTGCTGGTGCTGCCGGTCATCCCCGGCATCCGCAGCCCGCGCTTCGGCGCCTACATCTGGATCCAGATCGGCCCGCTCTC
Organism: uncultured Actinomycetota bacterium; assembly: GCA_963730045.1. GTDB lineage: Bacteria > Actinomycetota > Actinomycetes > Actinomycetales > Microbacteriaceae > JBDSKH01. Next base: position 118,074 of record CAVSPQ010000002.1, read on the forward strand.
GTTCCAGCCCGGCGAGCTCGCCAAGATCGCCCTCGCCGTCTTCTTCGCCGGCTACCTGGTGCAGGCGCGCGACTCGCTCTCGCTGGTCGGCACGGCGCTTCCTCGGGATGACCTTCCCGCGCGCCCGCGACCTCGGGCCGATCCTCATCGTCTGGGTGCTGGCGATGGCCGTGCTCGTGCTGCAGCGCGACCTCGGCACGTCGCTCCTCTACTTCGGGCTGTTCCTCGTGATGATCTACGTCGCGACCGGCCGGCTGAGCTGGGTCGTGCTCGGCCTCGGGCTCTTCCTCGGCGGCGCGATCGCGGCGAGCCGCCTCCTGAGCTACGTCGGCTCGCGCTTCGACGCCTGGCTCGACTCGTTCAACCAGGCGATCTACGACCAGCAGGGCGGCAGCTACCAGCTGGTGCAGGGCCTCTTCGGCCTCGCCAGCGGCGGGCTCGTCGGCACCGGGCTCGGCCAGGGCGCCCCGACATCGTGCCGCTCGCCGAGAGCGACTACATCATCGCGAGCCTCGGCGAGGAGCTCGGCCTGATCGGGCTGTTCGCGATCCTGGCCCTGTACCTGCTGTTCGTGTCGCGCGGGTTCCGCATCGGCTTCACCGGCCAGGACGACTTCGGCCGCCTGCTCGGCGTCGGCCTGTCGTTCGTCGTCGCCCTCCAGGTGTTCGTCGTGATCGGCGGCGTGACCCGCGTCATCCCGCTGACCGGTCTCACCACCCCGTTCCTCGCCGCGGGCGGCTCGTCGCTCGTCGCCAACTGGATCATCGTGGCCCTGCTGCTGCGCCTGTCCGACTCGGTGCGCAGCCAACCGCGACTGGTGGTCGATACAGATGAACAAGGAACTCCGCCGCGTCAGCATCGTCGTGCTGCTGATGTTCGTCGCGCTCTTCGGCTCGTCGACGATCATCCAGGTGTTCCAGCAGGACAACCTCGAAGGCCGACGGTCGCAACGTCCGCACTCTGTACGCGAGCTTCTCCGCCGAGCGCGGGCCCATCCTCGTCGACGGCGAGCCGATCGCGTCCTCGGTGCCGGTCGACGACGAGTACAAGTACCAGCGCGTGTACGCGAACGGCCCGCTGTACTCGGCGGTGACCGGATACTTCACCCTGAACCAGGGGAACACCGGCGTCGAGGGCGCCCTCAACGACTACCTCAGCGGAACCGCGAACGACCAGTTCCTCGATCAGCTCGAACGCGCATCCTCACCGGGCAGAACCCGAAGGGCGCCGCGGTCGAGCTCACCATCGACGCCGGCGGTGCAGCAGGCGGCGTGGGATGCCCTCGGCGACCAGAAGGGCGCCGTCGTCGCGATCGACCCGAAGACCGGCGGCATCCTGGCGATGGTCTCCAAGCCGGCTTCGACCCGACCGGCCTCGCGACCCACGACGGCGCCGTTCCGCGCGACCTACGACGCGCTGCTCAACGACGCGCGACGACCCGCTCATCAACCGCACGATCGCCGGCGACCTGAACCCGCCCGGCTCGACCTTCAAGCTCGTCGTCACCGCGGCCGCGCTCGAGAACGGCCTCACCCCGGACACCGAGTTCCCGAACCCCGGCACGCTGACGCTGCCGCAGAGCAGCGCCGTCATCACGAACGCCGAGGGCGGCGCGTGCGGCGGCGGCGCCACCGCCACGATCGCCACGGCGCTGCGACTCTCGTGCAACATCCCGTTCGCCCAGCTGGGCCTGCAGCTCGGCTACGCCGCGATCTCGCAGCAGGCGCGCGAGTTCGGGTTCGGCGACGACGACATCCGGGTCCCGATGCCGGTCGAGCCCAGCGTCTACCCGCCGATCGCGAGCGACGCCGAGCTGATGCTCTCGTCGTTCGGCCAGGCGAGCGACCGGGTGACGCCGCTGCAGATGGCGATGGTCTCGGCCGCGATCGCGAACGGCGGGCAGCTGATGAAGCCGACCGTGGTCGAGTCGATCATCGCGCCCGACCTGACCGAGCTGGTGAGCTTCCAGCCCGAGGTCTACGGCACCCCGATCAGCGCGCAGACGGCTGCGACCATGAACCAGATGATGGTCGAGCAACGTGTCGAACGGTGCTGGCGAGTAATGCAAGAATCAACGGAGTCGACGTCGCAGGCAAGACCGGCACAGCGGAGAACGGCGATGCCGAGCCGTACACGCTGTGGTTCACCGGTTTCGCCCCGGCGAACGACCCACAGGTCGCGGTGGCGGTCGTGGTTGAGAACGGCGGCGGCCTCGGCCAGTCGGGGTTCGGAAACCTGGTCGCCGCACCGATCGCCAAGAGAGTGATTGAGGCGGTGCTGAACAGATGAGGCCCTCGAGCGGCATCACCTTCGGTGGTCGGTACCAGCTGTCCTCGCGGATCGCCATCGGCGGCATGGGCGAGGTGTGGCAGGCGACCGACCTCGTCATCGGCCGCACGGTCGCGATCAAGATCCTCAAGGACGAGTACCTCGGCGACCCCGGGCTTCCTCGAGCGGTTCCGCGCCGAGGCCCGCCACGCCGCGCTCGTCAACCACGAGGGCATCGCCAACGTCTTCGACTACGGCGAGGAGGACGGCTCCGCCTACCTCGTGATGGAGCTCGTCCCCGGCGAGGCGCTCAGCTCGATCCTCGAGCGCGAGCGCGTGCTGCCCACCGACAAGGTGCTCGACATCGTCGCTCAGACGGCATCCGCGCTGCACGCGGCCCACCAGGCCGGGCTCGTGCACCGCGACATCAAGCCGGGCAACCTGCTGATGACGCCCGACGGCCGCATCAAGATCACCGACTTCGGCATCGCCCGGATCGCGGACCAGGTGCCGCTGACCGCCACCGGCCAGGTGATGGGCACCGTGCAATACCTCTCGCCGGAGCAGGCGAGCGGACACGCCGCCTCGCCGACCACCGACATCTACTCGCTCGGCATCGTCGCCTACGAGGCGCTCGCCGGGCCGTCGCCCGTTCACCGGCGAGTCGCAGGTCGCGATCGCGATGGCGCAGATCAACGAGGCGCCGCCCGAGCTGCCCGTCACCGTCGCGGAGCCGGTGCGCAACCTGGTGTACGCGTGCATCGCGAAGAAGCCGGAGGACCGCCCGACCTCCGCCGCCAACCTCTCGCGCGCGGCGCAGGCCCTCCGTCGCGGAGACCTCGCCGCGGCGACCGCGGCCGTGCCCAGCCTCGGCGCCGGCGAGACGGCGTTCACCCAGCTCCTCACCCCCGCCGGCTCGACCACCGCGACTCGGGTGCTGGCGCCCGGCGAGGGCGGCTTCGGCGGAACCGGGCCCCACCGCATCCCTCGAGACCAAGCGGCGCAACCCGTGGACCTGGCCGCTCGTCGCCATCGTGTCGGTCCTGGCCGTCGCGCTGATCGCGATCATCATCGTGTTCGCGATCAGGCCAGGACGGCGACGCCGACGCCGACCAACTCCGACCGCGCCGCCGACCTCGGCGACCCCGAGCACCACGCCGACGCCCGACACCATCGTGATCAACGCCGCCGACTATGTCGGCCGACCGTTCGCCGAGGTCGAGGCGGAGCTCGGCGCCAACTTCGAGGTCGTGCGCGTCGACGGTCCGGTCGCCAACACGCCCTCGAAGAACGGCACGGTCTCGGGCATCAACCCGACCGGCAACGTCAAGAAGGGCCGCGAGATCCAGGTGTCGGTTTTCCAGGACTACCCGGGCCTGCCGACCCCGTCGACCCCGACGGTGGCGTTCGGTCCGTACGCGCCGGGCGTGCCGTCGACGGTCAGCTGGAGCGACTTCAGCGGGTCCTGCCCTGCAGGTTTCGACCTCGATCACTACGAGTTCACGATCACGAACGCGACGACGCCAGACACCACTCCCGGCGCTGGCACCACCAGCATGTCGGTGACGCCGACCGCTCCCGGAGATGTCACGGTCAAGTACACGGCGTTCTGCGGCACCCTCCAGTCACCGTCGTCGGACACCCTCACGTTCACGGCGTAGTCCAAGGTCTCGCCTCGCCGACCCGGGTACACTGACTCAGGCACTAGCGCCGAGACCACAGCACCGAGAAGGGGCGGATCGTGGCAGATGGGGTGACGGCAGACGTTCGTCTGCTCGCCGGCCGCTACCAGATCGGCGAACTGCTCGGACGCGGTGGCATGGCCGACGTCCACGTCGGCATGGACGCGCGCCTCGGCCGACGCGTCGCGATCAAGCTGCTGAAGCCGTCGCTCGCCGACGACCCCGCCTTCCGCACGCGCTTCCGCCAGGAGGCGCAGGCAGCGGCCCGCATGGCGCACCCGACCATCGTCCGGGTGTTCGACGCCGGCGAAGAGACCGTCCGCGACCCGTCGGGCCACGAGATCCAGGTTCCGTTCATCGTCATGGAGCACGTCGACGGGCGCCTGCTGAAGGACATCGTGGCCGAGGGCCCGCTCGACCCGTCCGAGGCCGGTCGCATCGTCGACGGCATCCTGGTCGCGCTCGAGTACTCGCATCGCGCGGGTGTCGTGCACCGCGACATCAAGCCCGGCAACGTCATGGTGACCTCGTCCGGCCAGGTCAAGGTCATGGACTTCGGCATCGCACGGGCGATCTCCGACTCGTCGGCGACGATCGCGCAGACCAGCGCGATCCTCGGCACCGCCCAGTACTTCTCGCCGGAGCAGGCGCGCGGCGAGGCCGTCGACGCCCGCACCGACCTCTACTCCACGGGCGTCGTGCTGTACGAGCTGCTCACCGGGCGCCCGCCGTTCATCGGGGAGACCGCCGTGGCGACGGCGTACCAGCACGTCAGCGAGGCGCCGATCCCGCCGAACGCCGTCAACCCTGCCGTCTCTCCGGCTCTGAATGCGGTCGTCATGCGCTCGCTCGCCAAGGACCGCGTCGAGCGCTACCAGACGGCCGCCGATTTCCGCGGCGACCTCGAGATCGCCCTCTCCGGCAAGGTGCCGGATCGCGGCCCCGTCGCCGACGACTTCAACTCCACGCTCTTCGGCGTGAACCCGAACTCCTCGGCCGCATCCGAAGCGACCCTCCGTCGTCTCGCCGACGACACCGACGACCGAGTGCCACGCACGCAGACCCGCCCGCCGGTCGCCTGGCTCTGGGGCGGCATCGCGCTCCTCGTGGTGATCATCGTCGCAGCGGGATTCTGGATCGTCAACCTGTCGCCCACCAGCATCGTCGGCGAGAACGTCGCCGTCGAGGTGCCCGACATCGTCGGCCAGACCTACGAGGAGGGCGGCAACGAGCTGCTCGACCTCGGCCTGGTCCCGGTCAAGGTGGATGTGCCCAACGAGGACCAGCCGATCGGCACGATCCTCGCGCTCGACCCCGAGGCCGGCACCAAGCTGGGTCCGGGCCAGGAGGTGCGGGTATCGGTCTCGACCGGGCCGCCACGCGTCGCCCTCGTCGGCCTCACGTTCAAGACCGAGCAGGAGGCGAAGGACATCATCGCCGGCCTGAAACTCGTCTACGGCGAGACGACGCTCGCGTACTCGCCGAACGTGCCCAAAGACCAGGTCATCGGCATCCAGCTGCCCCCCGACGACGCCCTCGTCACCGCCGCCCAGCAGGTGACGAAGGGATCGACCGTCAACCTGGTGGTATCGAACGGCCTCGTGCAGATCCCGGACCTCAGCGGTCAGGCGGTCACGCAGGCTCAGGCGACGCTGACCGGCAGCGACCTGCAGCTCATCGTGCAGCTCGTCCCCGACAACGGGTGCAGCGGCCAGAACGTCACGAGTCAGTCGCTCGTGGGCGACCAGCCGCAGAAGTCGACGGTCGTCCTCATCTACTGCGCGGCCTGACCGAGCGCAGCCCGAACCGCGCGACGATTCGGCTGCGGTCAGCCGAGCTTGACCAGCGGGCTGAGCTCCTTGGCGCGGTCGTCGGCGCCCGCGAGCCCGACCGAGGCCAGCCAGTTGCCGAGCATCCGGTAGCCGCCCTCGGTCAGCACCGACTCCGGGTGGAACTGCACCCCGACCAGCGGCGCCTCGCGATGCCTGCAGCCCCATGATGACGCCACCCTGCGTGCGCGACGTGACCTCGAGCTCGGGCGGCACCGTCGCATCCACGACCGCGAGCGAGTGGTACCTCGTCGCGCGGAACGGCTGCGGCACCCCGTCGTAGAAGCGCGCTCCCGTCGTGCCGGATCAGCGACGTCTTGCCGTGCATCAGCTCGTCGGCGTGCGTGACGGTCGCGCCGAGCGCCTCGGCGATCGCCTGGTGACCGAGGCACACGCCGAGCAGCGGCGATCCGGCGGCGAGAGCGGCATGCACGATCGGGATGCTGGTGCCGGCGCTCGCGGGCGTGCCCGGTCCCGGCGACAGCAGCACGCCGTCGTAGGCGGCGATGCGCTCCGCCGATTCCTCGGCGGGGAACGCGTCGTTGCGCAGCACGTCGGTCTCGGCGCCGAGCTGCTCGAGGTAGCCGTTCAGCGTGTAGACGAAGCTGTCGTAGTTGTCGATGACCAGGATGCGCGTCATGTCTCGACCGTCGAATCGGTGGGTGCGACGAAGTGGTCGATGAACGGGAACACCCACAGCACGCAGGCGACGACGATCGCCGCGAACAGGATCACCAGGATGAGCGTTCGCACCCACCACGGGCCGGGCAGCACACGCCACAGCGCCCCGTACATCAGGCGGCCCCCGCGACGGTCGCCGCGATCTCGTCGGGCGGGCCGTCGACGCGCGGATAGAAGCGATCGAAGACGCGTAGGCGATGATGCGCTCAGCTGACGAGAACAGCGGGTTGCAGCTGGTCATGGTCAGGAGCCGGTCGGTCGCGGTCGCGCCGTCGGCCTGCGGGACCGGCGCGATGACGCCGACGCCGGTCGGCCGCACGTACTCGAGGTTCCGGAAGACGTAGGCGTACCAGCCGTCGGCCGTCTCGATGTAGATGCTGGTCGCCGACGCTGAGGCTGCTGATCTGGTTGAACGGCTTGCCGTAGCTGGTGCGGTGCGCGGCGACAGCGAAGTTGCCGACCGCGCCCGGCATCTGCGTCGACGGGTAGTGGCCGATCTCGCCCTTGTTCAGCACCGCGACCGTGCCGGTGCCCTCGGCGATCGGACGGTAGTAGTCGGCACCGAACCGGGGCACGATCATCAGCCCGAAGGTCGCGTTCGCCGCGGCGCCGCGAGCACCGGCGGGCTCCTGTGGCGTGCCGTGCGCGGCAGTCGACGCGTCCCGCTCCCAGGTCTGCGACTGCTCGAGCGATTCGCCGTGCAGCTGATTGCCGACCACCAGGTCGTTGAACCAGAGTTGCCAGACCAGGAAGAGCAGCACGAAGGCGCCGCCGGTGATCAGCAGTTCGCCGAGCACGCCGACGAACGAGATGCGACGTCGCGGCCTCGACGCGCCCCGTCCCCCACGCGGCTGACTCATGCGCACGATTCTACGCTTCGGGTGCCGCGCGCCGCGTCCGGGGCTTCCCGCACGAGGGTCGGCTAGGATTCTGGCCATGGCCCGCCCCAAAACACGTACCAAGCCCGAGGTCGCCGAGGCGCGCACCGGAGACGACACCCCGAACCCGATCTGGTTCAAGCCCACGATGTTCGGCTTCATGCTCATCGGCCTCGTCTGGATCATCGTCTTCTACCTGAGCCAGGGATCGCTGCCGATCCCGAGCGTCGGCAGCTGGAACATCCTGATCGGCTTCGGGATCATGTTCATCGGCTTCCTGATGACGACCCGCTGGCGCTGATCGTCCGACGAATTACACGCGCTGTGATTCGTCCACAGTGTGGACGAGCCTGTGGAGAGATCGCTCCGGAGCTCCGCGCTCAGAAGTAGATCGGCGGCGCGCTGACCAGGTAGGCGACGAACAGCAGCGAGCAGCCCGGCCGCGACGCCGCGATCGCCGAGGATCTGCTGCGGTCCGCGCCCCCGGCCGCCGGGTGCGCACGAAGATCAGGCCGAGCAGGAAGCCGATCACGAACCCGCCGACGTGACCCTGCCAGGCGATCCCGCCGACGAAGAACGGGATGGCGAGGTTGATGGCGAGCACGATCGAGCAGCTGCCGCACGTCGACGCCCATCGCCTTGCGCATCGCGAACACGGCGCCCATCAGCGCGAAGACCGCGCCCGACGCACCGAGCGCACCGGCGGGGGCGTTCTGCAGCGAGCCGTCGGTGAGCGCCCACACCTCGACCGAGGTCAGCACTCCCAGCGATCCGCCGAGCGCACCGATCAGGTAGAGGGCGATGAACCGGATGCGGCCGAGGAACGACTCGAGCACCGGTCCGAAGACGAACAGCGCGTACATGTTGAAGAGCAGGTGCGGGATGAACGAGGGCGCGTGCAGGAACGCCGACGTGATGAGCCGCCACGGCTCCGACCCGATCGACGTACGGGATGAGGAACCAGGCCTCGGTGAGCTGCTGCGCGGTGATCCATTGCAGGACGTAGATGACCACGTTCACCGCGATCAGCAGGTACGTGACGACGGTCGCGCGGCCGGGAGCGAAGGCGCGCAGCCACGGCCGGGGCGCGCCGCTGCATCCCGGCCTGCCCTTCCTTGCACGCATTCGGGGCACTGCACGCCGACGGCCGCCGGCGTCTGGCACTCGGGGCAGATGTGCCTGCCGCAGCGCTGGCAGCTGACCCAGGTCTCGCGGTTCGGGTGGCGGTAGCAGACCGGTGTCTCGGTCTGCTGCGTCGTCGGGGATGCTCATGCGACCGGCCTCACGCGTCAGGATGCGCAGGATCGTGATCACGATGATCACGGCGACCGCCCCGGCGAGGATCAGGTACGGGCGTCGAGCGCGCCGGAACGCGGGCGGTCGTCGAATCGGCGGAGGATCACCATCGCGCCCGACGCCCGCCAGGATCCCGCCGACGACGGCCGGCAGCGATGTACGACCCGAACAGGCATCCCGAAGATCAGGTGGCACCGAGGAAGATCAGCAGCGCGGTTGCGCGCCTGGGTGTGCTCCCAGATGGTGACGATGTAGGCGCCCGAGATGCCCCACAGGATCGGACCGGTCAGCCCGTAGCCGATCTGCGCCGGCGAGCATCATGCCGGCGGCGCCGAAGGCGGCGCTCGCGAAGAACAGCACCAGGTAGCGGCGGCGGCCGCGCCTCGTCGTTCGAACGACGGCGAGATGAGTACCAGGAAGATGCAGGCTCAGGATGACGCTCGACCACGACTGCGAGCGTCCGCCGACCGACGGGTAGACGAATTCCGACGTGAAGTATCGCCAGACCTCCCACACCGGTCCGGGATGGCGGCCAGAGCGATGAACGGGAGCGTTCGCTGTCGCGAAACCGGCGATCCAGAGCACCAGAACGATGCCGCCGATTCCCCAGGTCAGCACGGGCGGGATCCCGGGATCAGGATGTCGCGCAGCACCTGCATCCAGCGCGGGCGCTCGCCCCGCGGGGCGGCGCGTGTCATCCGTCTTGGGAGCGGACTTCGCCGCCGGTTTGCCCGCGGCGGGCTCCCAGCGCACCGAGCCCCCGGCCTCGCGGACGCAGTCGGGGCAGCGCACGCCGCTCGGCGTCAGGATCTGGCACTCCGGGCAGATCGTGCGGCCGCACCGCTGGCACAGCGTCCAGCTGGTGCGATCGGGATGCCGGTAGCAGACCGAGCCGTCGACCTCTGCGTCTGGCGAGCTCACCGAGTGCGGTCGCTACTTCTCGACGATATCGATGGAGGAGATGACGACCGGCTCGAGCGGAACGTCGCGCCCGTCGGTGTCGACGGCTTCGATCGCGTCGACGACGCGCTTCGACTCGTCGTCGGCGACCTCGCCGAAGATGGTGTGCTTGCCCTGCAGGTGCGGCGTCGGCACCGTCGTGATGAAGAACTGCGAGCCGTTCGTGCCGCGCCCGCCGCGCAATGCCGGCGTTCGCCATCGCGAGCACGTACGGCTCGGTCGAAGGTCAGCTCGCCGTGGATCTCGTCGTCGAACTGGTAGCCCGGTCCGCCGATGCCCTGACCGAGCGGGTCGCCGCCCTGGAGCATGAACTGCTTGATGATGCGGTGGAAGATCACGCCGTCGTACAGGGGCGTCGTCTGCGGCTCGCCGGTCTCGGGATGCGTCCACGCCTGGGTGCCGTTGGCGAGTCCGATGAAGTTGGCGACGGTCTTCGGCGCGTGGTGCCCGAACAGGTCGACGCGGATGTCGCCGTGGTTCGTGTGGATGGTCGCGACGGCGGTGGAAACGGTCATGGGCGATCTTTCTGCACGCCGCGCGCCCACGCTCCCAGGCAGCGCGCAGGCGCGAGGCATTGACCGTGGGGTTGCCTCTGGCAGGATGGGATAGTTCGCCGCACACGCAAACGGAGGTCGACATGGGACTGTCACGCAAGCGTCAGAGGGAATTGAAGCGGCTGAAGCGCTCCGCCGAGGAGCTGTGGGACGAGCAGCGCGAGGCCATCGAGCACGCGAGCGCCGTCCTGCGCGACGCGCGACGTCAGGCGTCGAACTACGCGCGGGAAGAGGTGGGCCCGCGCGTGCGGGACGCCTACGAAGACAACGTGCGACCCGCGTTCGAGAGCGGCGTCCGCGCCGCGCGACGTGGGGCATCGGCCGCGCGCGAGCGCTTCTCCGATGACGTGCTTCCGGCGATCTCCGGTGCGCGTCGGCTCCGCGCTCGCCATGCTCGAGGCGGCGAAGGATCCGCGGGTGCGCGACGTCGTGAAGCGGGTGTCGAAGGCGGGCCAGCGCGTCGGCATCGTCGAGGCGCCCAAGTCCACCGGACCGGGCCGCTACATCCTGATCGGTCTCGGGGTCGTCGCATTCGCCGGAATCGCGTACGCCGCCTGGCAGACGCTGCGCGCCGACGACGACCTGTGGATCGAGGACCTCGACGACGGCGGTCTCGGCGACGGCGGCGCTGCGGACGACGAATCCTGATGCTCGCGCGGGCAGCGGCCGTCGGCGCCGCGTCCCTCCTGCTGCTCACCGGATGCTCGGCGCTGTACGGGCTTCGGGCCGAGCCCGTCGCCGTCGCCGTCCGGATCGTCGAGCCCGAGCGCCGAGCCGCTCGGCCCGGCCTTCGGCGACGTCGCACCCGCGCGAGTCGATCACCGACGAGCTCGGCACCTACCTGCACGTGACCATCTCGCCGGCGGCACCCGTGTACCTGGCCGTCGACCCCGACGCGCTCGACTCCTCGATCGACGGCAGCTCGTGGGACGAGCAGAGCCTGCTCGAGGCACAGCGCTTCGTCGTCGACGTTCGTCGCCGAGCAGACGATCGACTCGACGGCGCTCGATCGCGACGAGGCCGGCTGGGAGGAGTGGCTCGACTCGACGTCCGACCTCTACTTCGGCCCAGACGACGACGACCTCATGAAGCTCGAGGGCTCCGACCGCCCGACACCGATCTACAACGACCCCGAACGACTTCACGCCGCGCCTGGTGCGCGACGGGCTCGCCCGCATGGACGACGCGACGATCACGGTCGATTCGCTGTCGAACGAGCCGCGCGAGGGCGGCGAGTGGCTGACGATCACGGGCACCGCCGACGTCGCGTACCGCCTCAGCGACGAGGAGGCCATCGCCTCGCTCGTCGAGCAGGGCTACACCCAGGATGAGGCGGAGGCTCTCGAATCGCTGGCCGACGGCGACGAGGGGCACTACCTCACGATCCTCGACTGGAGCTACTCGGTCGAGCGCGTCGGCGACGGCTGGCTGATCCGCGCCTACGACCTCGACGTGGGAGTCGATCATCGAGGGCGTCTCGCAGGCCTGAGTCGGCCCGCGAGACGCCGCTCGCAGCTGGATACGCGCCTACTTCTTCTTGACCGCCGCGACGATCAGTCCGACGACCGTCGAGACGATCGCTCCCGCGACTCCTCCGCCGACCAGATTGCCGGCGATGCCCGCGATGTCGAGGCCCGAGTCCGAGGATGGCCTGGACGATCGGCGCTTCCGCCGGCACCACCGACCGCTCCGAGGATCCCGTTGATGACCGGGCCGAGCGTGTTCTTCTTGACGCCTGCTCCGGCGCCGATGCCGCCGAGCGCTCCGCCGATGATTCCGATGATCCATTCCATGTGCGAACCCCCATCTCGCGAAGCTCCGCTGCTCCGCGTCGCGACCGACGCTAGCAGCGGGTCAGTGCGCGGCGGTCCGTTCTGGGAACGTGTCGAGCGGTGTGGAGCGTAGGGGAATCGAACCCCTGACCTCCTGCTTGCAAAGCAGGTGCTCTACCAATTGAGCTAACGCCCCGCGACTTCGGGGTGATCGAGCGCAGGCGGCGGCGTGTACGTCGCCGGAGCGAGGCGTTCGCCGCAGGAGCGGCGGCGAAGCCAGGATCAACACGTGGGGATACGAGGACTTGAACCTCGGACCTCTTCGTTATCAGCGAAGCGCTCTAACCGCCTGAGCTATATCCCCGGGTGGCCCGAAGGCCGTGAATTACTGTACTCGACGCCGGAACGGCGGGCGAACCAGCGCAGCGGGCTAGCTGTTCTGGAACCCGACCAGCAGCCCGCCGGTGAACCGGACGCTCAGGTTGTAGAGCAGCGCGCTGATCGCACCGAGCACCGTGCCGACCACCGTGTTGAGCAGCGCGACGACGAGCGCGAACACGCCGACCTGGATGAGGCCGAACGAGTTGGCGACGTGGAAGTCCTCGTCGGCCAGGATCTCCTGCAGCGTGTCGTCGAGCTGTTGTGAAGATGCCCGTCGAGTTGAGCACGACCCAGACCAGCACCGACAAGACGACGAGGGCGATGCCGAGGCACAGCCAGATGAGGAAGGACAGCTTCACCACCGACCAGAAGTCGAGGTAGACGAGCTTGAGGCGCACCTGCTTGGTGGCCACCTTGCGCTGCTCTTTGCGTTGCAGCTTTTCGGCGACACTGGTCATTGCTGGGGACTCGTCCTTCTCGTCTCTGCGGCTCGGCCGCAAGCGCTTCGGCCTCGTCGGTCGAGGCTTCATCGGCGTCCTGACCTTCCAGGTTGCGCTCGCTGTTCTTGGCCAACGCGATGATCTTGTCCTCATCGTCGAACCGGGCGAAGACCACGCCCATCGTATCCCGACCCTTCGCCGGGACCTCGGCCACCGAAGACCGTACCACCTTGCCGCTGGCAAGAACCACGAGAACCTCGTCGTCGTCCTCGACTATCAGCGCTCCCGCCAGATCTCCTCGGGCGTCTGTCAGCTTCGCGACCTTGATGCCCAGTCCGCCGCGTCCCTGCGGACGGTATTCGCTGACCGCGGTGCGCTTCGCGAACCCGCCCTCGGTGACGACGAACACCGCGGCGGTCGCCGTCGGCGACGACCGAGGCCGACAGCAGCGCGTCGCCGTCGCGGAAGTGCATGCCGATGACGCCGGAGGTGCTGCGGCCCATGGAGCGCAGGCTCGACTCCTCGGCCACGAACCGCAGCGACATCCCCTTGCGCGACACCAGCAGGATCTCGCTGTCGTCCTCGACGAGCATCGCCGAGACGACCTCGTCGCCCTCGCGCAGGTTGATCGCGATGATGCCGCCGGTGCGGTTGGTGTCGTACTCGGTGAGGTGCGTCTTCTTGACCAGGCCGCCGCGGGTGGCGAGCGCCAGGTACTTGGCCGCCGTGTAGTCCCGGATGTCGAGCACCTGCGCGATCTCTTCGTCCGGTTGCAGGGCGAGCAGGTTCGCGACGTGCTGTCCCTTGGCGTCGCGGCCGGCCTCCTGGACCTCGTACGCCTTCGCGCGGTAGACCCGGCCGGTGTTCGTGAAGAACAGCAGCCAGTGGTGGGTGGTGGTGACGAAGAAGTGCTCGACGACGTCGTCGGCACGCAGCTGCGCGCCCTTGACGCCGCGGCCGCCGCGGTGCTGCGACCGGTAGTTGTCGCTGCGGGTGCGCTTGATGTACCCGCCGCGGGTGATGGTGATGACCATCTCCTCTTCGGGGATCAGGTCTTCGACGCTCATGTCGCCGCCGTACCCGAGCATGATCTCGGTGCGACGGTCGTCGCCGTACTTGGCGACGATCTCGGTGAGCTCCTCGATGACGATCGTCGCGCTGGCGCACCTCGCTCTTGAGGATCGCCTGGTAGCCGGCGATCTCGAGCTCGAGCTCGGCGAGGCGATCCTGGATCTTCTGGCGCTCGAGCGCGGCGAGGCGGCGCAGCTGCAGCGCGAGGATCGCGTCGGCCTGCAGCTCGTCGATCTTCAGCAGCTTGATCAGCCCGGTGCGCGCCTCGTCGACGTCGGGCGAGCGGCGGATGAGCGCGATGACCTCGTCGAGCGCGTCGAGCGCCTTGACGTAGCCGCGCTGGATGTGGGCGTCGGCCTCGGCCTTCGCGAGGCGGAACGTGGTGCGCCGGACGATGACCTCGATCTGGTGATCGATCCAGTGCGTGATGAACCCGTCGAGCGCGAGGGTGCGCGGCACGCCGTCGACGATCGCGAGCATGTTGGCGCCGAAGTTCTCCTGCAGCTGCGTGTGCTTGTACAGGTTGTTGAGCACGACCTTCGCGACGGCGTCGCGCTTCAGCACGATCACCAGGCGCTGGCCGGTGCGGCCCGAGCTCTCGTCGCGGATGTCGGCGATGCCGGCGAGCTTGCCCTCCTTGACGAGGTCGGCGATCTTGATCGCCAGGTTGTCGGGGTTGACCTGGTACGGCAGCTCGGTGACGACGAGGCTCGGTGCGACCCTGCAACTCTTCGACGTTGACGACCGCCCGCATCGTGATCGATCCGCGGCCGGTGCGATACGCATCCTGGATGCCCTTGACGCCGAGGATCTGCGCACCGGTCGGGAAGTCGGGCCCCTTGACGCGCTGGATCAGCGCCTCGAGCAGCTCGTCGCGCGGTGCCGTCGGGTGCTCGAGCGCCCAGAGCGCGGCCTCCGCCACCTCGCGCAGGTTGTGCGGCGGGATGTTGGTGGCCATGCCGACCGCGATGCCGACCGATCCGTTGACGAGCAGGTTCGGGAACCGGGCGGGCAGCACGGTCGGCTCCTGCGTGCGGCCGTCGTAGTTGTCCTGCAGATCGACGGTGTCCTCGTCGATGTCGCGCACCATCTCCATGGCGAGCGGCGCCATCTTGGTCTCGGTGTACCGGTGGGCGGCGGCGCCGTCGTTGCCGGGGGAGCCGAAGTTGCCCTGCCCGAGGGCGAGCGGATACCGCAGCGACCACGGCTGGACGAGCCGCACGAGCGCGTCGTACACCGAGCTGTCGCCGTGCGGGTGGAACTGCCCCATCACGTCGCCGATGATGCGGGTGCACTTCGAGAACGCGCGGTCGGGACGGTAGCCGCCGTCGTACATCGCGTAGATCACGCGGCGGTGCACGGGCTTGAGCCCGTCGCGCACGTCGGGCAGCGCGCGCCCGACGATGACGCTCATCGCGTAGTCGAGGTAGCTGCGCTGCATCTCGAGCTGGAGGTCGACCTGCTCGATCTTGTCGTGCCGGTCGGGGTCGAGGTCTGTCACATCTGCCATGGGTTCGGGTCCTTAGATATCGAGGAAGCGAACGTCTTTGGCGTTCTGCTGGATGAAGTTGCGGCGCGACTCGACGTCGTCGCCCATGAGGGTGGAGAAGACGCCGTCGGCGATCGCCGCGTCGTCGAGCGTGACCTGCAGGAGGGTGCGGCTCGCCGGGTTCATCGTGGTGTCCCACAGCTCCTGGTGGTTCATCTCGCCGAGACCCTTGTAGCGCTGGACGCCGTTCTCCTTGGCGATGCGCTTGCCGGCCGCGAGTCCCGGCGTCAGCAGCGCGTCGCGCTCGCGGTCGGAGTAGACGTACTCGTGGTCGGCGTTCGTCCACTTCAGCCGGTACAGCGGCGGCTGCGCGAGGTAGACGTAGCCCAGCTCGATGAGCGGGCGCATGTAGCGGAACAGCAGGGTGAGCAGCAGGGTCGTGATGTGCTGGCCGTCGACGTCGGCATCCGCCATCAGCACGATCTTGTGGTACCTGGCCTTGTCGCCGTCGAAGTCCTCGCCGATGCCGGTGCCGAACGCGGTGATCATCGCCTGGATCTCGGCGTTGCCGAGCGCGCGGTCGAGCCGCGCCTTCTCGACGTTCAGGATCTTGCCGCGCAGCGGCAGGATCGCCTGCGTCTCGGGGTCGCGACCGGTCTTCGCCGAGCCGCCGGCCGAGTCGCCCTCGACCAGGAAGATCTCGCTGACGCGCCGGGTCCTTGCTCGAGCAGTCGCTGAGCTTGCCGGGCATGCCGCCGCCCTCGAGCAGTCCCTTGCGGCGGGTCTGCTCGCGCGCCTTGCGCGCCGCCATGCGCGCGGCGGATGCCTGGATCGCCTTGCGGATCACATCGCGCGCCTGGTTGGGGTTGCGATCGAACCAGTCGCCGAGCTGATCGCCGGCCACGCGCTGCACGAACGACTTCGCCTCGGTGTTGCCGAGCTTGGTCTTGGTCTGGCCCTCGAACTGCGGCTCGCCGAGCTTGATCGAGATGACGGCGGTGAGTCCCTCGCGCACGTCGTCGCCGGTGAGGTTCTCGTCCTTCTCCTTGAGGAGGCCCTTGTCGCGGGCGTACTTGTTGACGAGCGTGGTGAGCGCGGCGCGGAAACCCTCTTCGTGGGTTCCGCCCTCGTGGGTGTTGATCGTGTTCGCGTAGGTGTGCACGCTCTCGGAGTAGGCGTTCGTCCACTGCATCGCGACCTCGAGCGCGATGCGGCGCTCCTTGTCTTCCGACTCGAACGAGATGATCTCGTCGTGGATGACCTCGGTCTTCTTCGCCGAGTTGAGGTACTCGACGTAGTCGACGAGCCCGCGCTCGTAGAGGAAGACGTCGTTGCGCTCGCCGGTCTCGGCGTCGGCCTCTTCGGGCCGCTCGTCGTTCAGCGCGATGCGCAGGCCCTTGTTGAGGAACGCCATCTGCTGGAACCGGGTGCGCAGGGTCTCGTAGTCGAAGTCGACGGTCTCGAAGATGTCGCTGTTCGGCCAGAAGGTGATCGTCGTGCCGGTCTCGTCGGTCTTCTCGCCCTTCTTGAGCGGGGCGTCGGGCACACCGTCGTGATAGGTCTGGCGGTAGACGTTGCCCTGCCGCTTCACCTCGACCTCGAGCTTGTGCGAGAGGGCGTTGACGACCGAGCTGCCGACGCCGTGCAGTCCGCCGGACACCGCGTAGCCGCCGCCGCCGAACTTGCCGCCGGCGTGCAGGATCGTCAGGACGACCTCGACGGTCGACTTCTTCTCGACCGGGTGCATGTCGACCGGGATGCCGCGGCCGTTGTCGATGACGCGCAGCGCCGCCGTCGGGCAGGATCGTGATCTCGATGTGGTCGCAGTACCCGGCGAGCGCCTCGTCGACGGAGTTGTCGACGATCTCGTTGACCAGGTGGTGCAGGCCGCGCGGACCGGTCGAGCCGATGTACATGCCCGGACGCTTGCGGACCGCTTCGAGGCCCTCGAGCACCTGGATGTCGCTGGCGCCGTACGACGCTTCGGAGGCCGCGGAAGAGGAAGGTGAGTGTCATGAAGAGGGGTGGCTCCTGCCGCGTCGGACTCCGGCGGCCGACGGACCGCTCCGGACCCTCCAATTCTATCGCAGGAGGGTCCTCGAAACCGGCGGAATCGGCCCTCTGCGGAGCTTTTCGTGGCGCCCTTGACCTGATTTGCCTTCTCAGCCGTAAGTATCGCGCGGACCCTGCCCTGGGATTGCTCTGGGGCCGTGTTTCCAGGAGGGGGTGTCCGGCCCCAAGAACTTCACCGACTCGACGCCCGCCGCGGCGAATCGCGTCGCGATCTTGGTGGTGATCGTCGCGCTCATCCGTCGCAGCTGCGTCGCCCACGCCGTCGAGTCGCAGCGCACGGTCAGCAGGCCGTCCTCGATCCCGATCGGCTCGGTGTGCGCGGCGGTCTCCTCGCCGACGATCTCCGCCCAGTCGGCGAGCAGTTCGGCGCGGGCCAGCGGCGAGTCCCAGCCCATCGTCGAGGTGAGGTTCTCCATCACGTCGCCGATGCCGCGCGGGTCCCGTCCGACCCCGTACGGCACGGTCGACTCGTCGCGCGCCGCACGCTTGCGCCGCCGCGCGTCCCCCGAGCGGAGCGAGGGGTCGCCGAAGACGGAGCGGATCCGCTGGTAGACCGCGATGTGCTCGGGCACCTTCTCCGGGACGTCGCTCGTCGGTCGGCGGCGTCGTCCTCCCCGTCCGTCACGTCTCCTCCTCCACGATCGCGCCGGCGCGGATGTGCACGGTGTGACCGGCCAGGTCGGGCGGCACGTCGCCGAGCACCGCGGCCGTGATGAGCACCTGCTCGTAGTCGCCGATCGCGGCCGCGAGCTGCGCGCGACGCGACTCGTCGAGCTCGGCGAACACGTCGTCGAGCACGACGACGGGTCGCCGAGCTGCGATTCCGCCCGCAGCAGGGCGGCGGATGCCAGCTTGAGCGAGAGGGCGAACGACCAGGACTCGCCGTGGCTGGCATAGCCGCGCGCAGGCAGGTCGTTGAGCACGAGAGTCAGGTCGTCGCGGTGCGGACCGACGAGGCTGAGCCCGCGGTCGAGCTCCGCGCGGCGCACGCGCGCGACGGCCGCGCGGAACTCGTCGGCGGTGGTGGACTCCGCGGTCGTCGAGCCGGTCGTCGAGATCGTCGGCATCGACCGGGCCGTCGTCGGCACGCCGTCGTCTTCGGGCTGCGAACCCCGCGTCGTCAGCTCGAGCGCGAGATCCGCCCGGTGGCCCGCTCCCGCGATCCCCGCGTACGCCTCGGCGACGTGCGGACGCAGTCGGTCGACCAGTTCGGCACGCCCGTCGATGATCGACGACCCGAGCTCGACGAGTCGCTCGTCCCACAGCTCGAGCGTCGAGAGCTGGCTTTCGGCGACCCGCGCGCCGCGCGCCGACTTCAGCAGGCTGTTGCGCTGCCGCAGCACCCGGTCGTAGTCGGCGAGGACGCCGGCGAAGCGCGGCGTCAGCTGCACGAGCAGCTGGTCGAGGAAGCGGCGGCGACCCGACGGCTCGCCGCGCACGAGGGCGAGGTCCTCCGGGGCGAACAGCACGGTGGCGATGTGCCGCGGCAGCTCGCGCGGCTTCACCGGCGACGCGGTTGACCTGCGCGCGGTTCGCCCCGGCCCGGTTGAGCTGCACCTCGAGCAGCACGTCGCGGTCGGCGTGCTCGAGCCGGGCGCGCACGATCGCGGCGTCGGCACCGCTGCGGATGAGCGCCTGGTCGGTCGAGACCCGGTGCGAGCCGAGCGTGCTGAGGTAGGCGATCGCCTCGACCAGGTTCGTCTTGCCCTGACCGTTGGAGCCGACGAAGACGTTCGGCCCGGGAACGAGCGCGACCTCGAGCGTCGCGTAGTTGCGGAAGTCGACGAGGCTCAGCTGCGCGACGATCACGGTCGCCGCTCATCGGGAAGACGCCGTCATCCGCACATCCATCGGCGCGGCTCAGGCCTTGCGGACGGCGTGCCCGCCGAACTGCTTCCGCAGCGCCGCGACCGCCTTCATCGCCGGCGAGTCCTTCTGGCGCGACACGAACCGGGCGAAGATCGACGCGCTGATCGTCGGGACCGGGACCGCGTGATCCAGGGCGTCGATCACGGTCCAGCGACCCTCGCCCGAGTCCTCGACGTAGCCCTCGATGTCCTGCGAGGTCGGGATCCTCCTCGAGCGCCTTCACGAGCAGCTCGAGCAGCCAGCTGCGCACGACGGTTCCGCGCTGCCACGCCTTGAAGACGCCGGTGACGTCGTGGATGAGGTCGCTGCGCGCATCGAGCAGCTCGTAGCCCTCGCCGAGCGCCTGCATCTGCGCGTACTCGATGCCGTTGTGCACCATCTTCGCGTAGTGGCCGGCGCCGATCGGTGCCGGCGTGGACGAAACCCTCCGCACGCGGACCCGCCGGCCGCAGCGCGTCGAAGAGCGGCATCGCACGGGCGATGTCGCGCTTGTCGCCGCCCGCCATCAGTCCGTAGCCGTTCTTCAGACCCCAGATGCCACCGGAGACGCCGCAGTCGACGAAGCGGATCCCCTTCTCGGCGAGCAGCGCGGCGTGGATGGTGTCGTCGGTGAAGCGCGAGTTGCCGCCGTCGATGACGAGGTCGCCCTTGCCGAGCACCGCCGCGAGATCGGTGATGACGCTCGTCGTGATCGGACCGGACGGCACCATGACCCAGACGATCCGCGGAGCCGGAAGCGCGGCGACGAGGGCCGCGAGATCCGGGACATCGGTGACGGCGGGATTCGGGTCGTAGCCCGTGACCTTGAGGCCGGCCTTGCGCATGCGCGCGCGCATGTTGTTGCCCATCTTGCCGAGCCCGACCAGACCGACGTGGACCTTCTTGGCGGCGACCACCGCAGCCTCCCCGATCAGCGCAGCAGCAGGTTCGGCTGCAGCAGGTACTTGTAGTTGTCGGCGCCCGGCTGGTCTTTCGACGACTGGCTCGTGATGAGCACCGGTCCGGGCTTGTTCGGATTCTCGGTCTTCGTGAACGAGATCCGCACGAACTCGGAGTGCACGGCACCGAGACCGTCGAGCAGGAACGACGGCTTCAGCGACACGACCGTGTCTTCGCCGTGCAGGTGCGCATCGATCGTCTCCGACGCCTGCGCCTGCTCGGAGCCGGCCGCCTCGAGGGTCAGCCCGTCGATCGAGAAGGTGAACCGCAGCGCCGCCTCGCGCTCGAGCACGAGCGACACGCGCCGGGTCGCCTCGATGAGCTCGGCGGTGTTGAGCACGGCGTAGTTGTCGACGGTCTCGGGGAACAGCCGCTTCACGGGCGGGAAGTTGCCCTTGATGAGCAGCGACGTCACGGTGCGCTTGTCGGCGCTGAACGCGATGAGCTCGCGGTCGTCGCTGCGGACGATCGAGACGGCGACGGTTCCGGAGTGACCGAACGTCTTGCCGACCTCGGCCAGGGTGCGCGCCGGGATCAGCGCGGTCGTGCCCTCGGCCGTCGTGTTGCCGGCATCCCAGTCGATGTCGCGGACGGCGACCCGGTACCGGTCGGTGGCGACGAGCGACAGGCTGTTCTCGCCGACCTCGAACTGGACGCCGGTGATGACCGGGGTGACGTCGTCTCGGGATGCGGCGACGGCCACCTGCGCGACGGCGGTCGCGAAGTCCTCGGCCGGCAGCACTCCGGTGCGCTCCTCGACCTGAGGAAGGGTCGGATACTCCTCGACCGGCATGCTCAGCAGGGTGAATCGCGCGGATCCGCAGCTGACGACGATCTTGCCGTCATCGGTCGAGAACTGGACCGGGCGCTGACGGCAGCCGGCTGGCGATGTCGGCGAGCAGCCGGCCGGAGACGAGCGCGGTGCCGGTCTCGTCGACATCGGCGGCGATCTCGGTGCGCGACGAGACCTCGTAGTCGAAGGACGACAGGATCAGGGCGCCGTCGATGGCCTCGAGAAGAACGCCACTCAGGATCGGCTGGGTCGTGCGCTGGGGGAGCAGCTTCACGGCGAACGACACGGCCTCGCTGAAAACATCCCGGTTGACGTGGAACTTCACGCGGGCCTCCTCTTCGTGTCGCTGGGCCTGGGGCGTCCATACTTTCACCCGATCCTGGCACAGGGAAGAGCAGGACCCGGCGCGCTGCACTCCGGATCGAGCCGACGAGCATCAGGTTGTGGACGATCGAATAGGAGAAGGAGAGAGTTAATCGTCTTAACGCCTGTGGAATCTGTGGACAGTCGCACGGACCCCTGTCATCGACGGGGAACTACACCCGTGTGAGATGTGAGCGGCGGGGGGAACTCGGTGGACGTGCCGGTGCAGAGCGCGAGATCGGGCGCCGGCGCGAGTCCACAACTCGAGGGTGAGTTGTCAACAGCAGTCCCCCGGTCTCAGGAAGTTATCCACAAGTTGTCCACACCATGTGCAATCGTGATGTCGAGCACCCGATTTGTCCACTCCCCCGAACGGGGGTAGACCGCGCGTGTATCCGCGCACCGGTCAGGACATCTTGTTGTAGCGCTGGTTCTGCTTGATGCGGCTGGTGAGCTCGGTGACCTGGTTGTAGATCGACCGGCGCTCCTTCATGAGCTCGCTGATCTTCTTGTTGGCGTACATCACGGTGGTGTGATCGCGGTTGCCGAAGA
Source organism: uncultured Actinomycetota bacterium (assembly GCA_963730045.1). Taxonomy (GTDB): domain Bacteria; phylum Actinomycetota; class Actinomycetes; order Actinomycetales; family Microbacteriaceae; genus JBDSKH01. The sequence goes on from CAVSPQ010000002.1 coordinate 139,964, forward strand.
GCTGTCCGATCTTCGGCAGCGACAGGCTCGTCATCTCGCGGCAGAGGTACATCGCGATCTGTCGGGCGGTGGCGACCGCCTGCGACCGGCTCGAGCCGTAGAGGTCGTCGACCGAGAGCTTGAAGTAGTCGGCGGTGTGATTGATGATGTCGACCGGCGCGATGACGTTGTCTTCGTCGAGGGTGATGAGGTCTTTGAGCACGGTCTGCACGAGCTGCAGATCGACCGGCGTGCGGTTGAGATTGGCGAACGCGGTGACCCGGATCAGGGTGCCCTCGAGCTCGCGGATGTTGGACGACACCTTCGTCGCCATGAACTCGAGGATCTCGTCGGGCACCTGCAGCCGCTCGCTCTGCGCCTTCTTGCGGAGGATCGCGATGCGGGTCTCGAGGTCGGGCGCCTGCACGTCGGTGATCAGTCCCCACTCGAAGCGCGACCGCATCCGGTCTTCGAATCCGGTGAGGTGCTTGGGGGCGACGTCGCTCGTGATGACGACCTGCTTGTTGTGGTCGTGCAGCGTGTTGAAGGTGTGGAAGAAGGCCTCTTGCGTCGAGTCCTTGCCCTGCAGGAACTGGATGTCGTCGATCAGCAGGATGTCGATCTCGCGGTAGCGGGACTGGAAGACGCTCGCGCGGTTGTTCGCGATCGAGTTGATGAAGTCGTTCGTGAACTCCTCGGAGCTGACGTAGCGCACCCGGATGCCCGGGTAGAGGCTCTCGGCGTAGTGGCCGATCGCGTGCAGGAGGTGGGTCTTGCCGAGCCCGGAGTCGCCGTAGATGAAGAGCGGGTTGTACGCCTTGGCCGGCGCCTCGGCGACGGCGACCGCCGCGGCGTGGGCGAAGCGGTTCGATCCGCCGATGACGAAGTTGTCGAAGTTGTACTTCGGGTTCAGCCGGGAGTCGGACCGCTTGCCCTCGCCGACGACGGGTGACTGCTCGACGGGAGCCGGCTGCGGGTTGTCGAGGGCGGCGGAGTCGGGAACCGGCTGCAGCACCGCGGTGCGGATCTCGGGGTTCACGACGATGGCGAAGTTCGAGACCTCGTGCTCTTCTTCGATCGTGGAGAGGGCGTTGAGAAGCGGGACCCGGATGCGCTGCTCGAGCATGCCGCGGGTGAGGTCGTTCGGCACCTCGAGGTAGAGGGTGCCGCCGAGCACGCCCTTCGGCTCGACGAGGTTGATGAAGCCGTGCAGCTGCGGCGTGATGCGGTCGTCGGAGTTGAGCTGGCTGACGACGGAGTCCCAGAGGTCTCGGGTCGGGTCCGGTGTGTCGGTCATTCTCGCGTTGCTCCGTCGGATGTTGTGCACAGGGTTATCCACCGGCTTCGGAGCCGTGGAATGACGATCGTATCGGGCCGTCCCCCAGCCCGAACGACTGTGGAACACCTTAGTTCTCCGCCTCGTGTCGTGGATAACCCTCTGCCTGAGGTGTGTGGATAATGGACGGTCGCCCGTCCCCAGGTTTGACCAGGTGCGCGCGAGGCCCTATTTTTAATCAGTTGACGCCCGTTTCGGGCCCTTCCCCGTTCTTTCCCGATCTATCCGGTCGGGTTTTGGAGATACCACCATGAGCAAGCGAACCTTCCAGCCGAACAACCGTCGGCGTGCCAAGGTCCACGGTTTCCGTCTGCGGATGCGCACGCGCGCCGGTCGCGCCATCCTCGCGGCTCGTCGCCGCAAGGGGCGCACCGAGCTCTCCGCCTAGTACGACGCGATAATCCGCGTCGTTGCTCGCCAGGGCGAACCGGGTGGTCCGGCCCGAGGACTTCCGCACCGTCGTGCGTCGAGGTCGCCGATCGTCGTCGTCGCTGGCCGTCTACTACCGGCTCGATCGATCGCGCCGGCGATCCGGTCCGGTTCGGCTTCATCGTGTCGCGGGCCGTCGGCGGGGCCGTCGAACGCAACCTGGTGCGCCGGCGGATGCGGGCGGTCGGCCGGCAGTTCGTCGACGCCGGCGCCCGCGGCGCGGATGTCGTCGTGCGCGCACTCCCCGGCAGCGCTCAGCAGGACTGGGCTAGTCTCTCCGCCGACATGCACGACGCACTCGACTCCCCTCTGATGTCCCGATGACCGGGGCCGTGACGTCGTCCGCGCCCGGTCGGGCCGCGTCGGTCGGCGACGTGTCACGTTCGTGATGCTGCTCCCGCGCAACGTCTGCGTCGCTCATCCTGCGCGGCCTACCGCGCCGTGATCTCGCCGCTCTACGGCGACGTCTGCCGCTACTACCCGAGCTGCTCGGCCTACACGCTCGGCGCCATCCAGCAGCACGGCGTCGTCAAGGGCGTCGGGCCTCGGCGCCTGGCGGATCGCCCGCTGCCACCCCTGGGCGAAGGGCGGGGTCGATGACGTCCCGCGTGCCGTCGCGTCGCCCGGTACCAGATCACACGCTTCGGCTTCGTCCTCCCGGCGAGCCACGGAAAGGGCTGACCCCCATGGACATCTTCGGAACGATCCTCTTCCCCATCAAGTGGGTGATCGAGGCGATCCTGGTCGGGTTCCACACCCTGCTGACGGCGCTCGGCATGGACCCGGCCGCCGGCCTCACCTGGGTGCTCTCGATCGTCGGCCTGGTGCTCGTCGTGCGCGCCGCGCTCATCCCGATCTTCGTGCGCCAGATCAAGAGCCAGCGCAAGATGCTCGAGGTCGCGCCGCAGCTCAAGAAGATCCAGGACAAGTACCACGGCAAGAAGGACCAGTTCTCCCGCGAGGCGATGCAGCGCGAGACGATGGAGCTGTACCGCAAGGCGGGCACCAACCCGTTCAGCTCGTGCCTGCCGCTGCTGATCCAGATGCCGATCTTCTTCAGCCTCTTCTCGGTGCTGAACGAGGCGAGGGCCGACGCCGACGGCAACTTCAAGGCCGGCGTCGGGTTCCTGACCAAGGACCTCAACGAGCAGTTCGGCAGCTCGTCGCTGTTCGACATCGCGCCGCTGAAGCACAGCATCCAGTCGGCGCTCGCGGCCAACCCGCGTCGAGGTCGTCGTCGTCATCATCGCCGCGGTCGATGGTCGTCATCATGACCGGCGTCGCAGTTCATCACGCAGCTGCAGATCATGTCGAAGAACCAGTCGCCGGAGATGAAGGCGAGCCCGATGTACCGCCAGCAGCGGATCCTGCTGTACATCCTCCCGCTGGTGTTCGCGTTCTCCGGCTTCGCGTTCCCGATCGGCGTGATGTTCTACTGGCTCACCTCGAACTTCTGGACGATGGTCCAGCAGTTCATCGTCATCCGGAACATGCCGACCCCGGGCTCCGAGGCGGCGCTCGCCCGCGAGGCGCGCCTGGCCAAGCGCAACCGGAACAAGATGTCGGACGACGCGGCGGCGCTGGCCGAGGCGGCCGACGAGGAGCCGAAGAAGCCGGTCACGACGCAGCGCCAGCAGCCGGTCGGCAAGAACCGATCGAAGAAGAGCGGGAGCAACAAGCGATGACCGAGAGCACCGAGGTCGAGGCCAGCCCGAGACCGACTGGACCGCGACGCGACGTCGCGGGAGCCGAGTCGGACGACGGCTGACGCCGAGACCGGCGTCGAGCGCACGTCGTCGTTCGCGTCGGCGGACGAGCCGACCGAGCAGGAGCTCGTCGACGAGGGCGACCTCGCGGCCGACTACATCGAGGAGCTGCTCGACATCGCCGACCTCGACGGCGACATCGACATCGACGCCCGCGCCGGCCGCGCCTACGTCTCGGTGACGGCATCGGGCGACGCGAACCTGCGGCAGCTGTCCAAGCCGGACACGGTGGCCGCCCTGCAGGAGCTCACCCGGCTCGCGGTGCAGAACCGCACCGGGCGGTTCTCGCGCCTGATCCTCGACGTCGGCGGATCGCGCGACGCCCGTGCCGCCGAGCTCGCGTCGCTGGTCGACCACGCGGTCACCCGCATCGAGGGGGCGCCGCGATCGGCGTCGCTTCCGCCGATGTCGAGCTACGAGCGCAAGATCGTGCACGACCTCGTCGCCGAGCGCGGCTTCACCTCGGAGTCCGAGGGCGAGGGCCGCGACCGTCACACGGTCATCTCGCGCGGCTGAGCCGCCGGATGTTTCACGTGAAACGATGACGGACGAGCCGTCGAGCGACGGACCGTCCGGCCATCGGTCGAAGCCGGAGCCCGCCGGTCGCCGCGGCAGCTCTTCGGCGACCGGATCGACGTCGCGCGCTCCTTCACCGCCGAGCTCGTGGCGCGCGGCGAGGAGCTCGGCCTCATCGGCCGCTCGAGCCGCCGCGCCTCTGGACGCGCCACATCCTGAACTGCGCGCTGCTCGCGCCGCTGCTGCGGCCGGGCGTCGTCGGCGACGTCGGGAGCGGCGCCGGCCTGCCCGGACTGGTGCTCGCGATCGCGCGCCCCGACGTCGAGTTCGTGCTGATCGAGCCGATGGAGCGCCGCGTCGACTGGCTGCGGTCGGAGGTCGAACGACTCGAGCTGGCGAACACGACGGTGCGTGCGGGCTCGCGCCGAGGAGGCCCGGCTGGCGCGGCCGCTCGACCAGGTCACGGCGCGCGCGGTGTCGGCGTTGAGCAAGCTGATCCCGATGACCGCGCCGCTCGTGCGGACGGGCGGCGAGCTGATCTTCATGAAGGGCGCGCGTGTGGAGGAGGAGCTGGCGAAGGCCGCGAAAGCGGTCCGCGCGGCCCGTCTGAGCGACGTCGAGATCGTGATCCTGGGCGAGGGGATCGTGCCGGAGGCGACCCGGGTCTTTCGGGCTACAGTTGGACTTTGATCCGCACCCCCGACCTCGCACTGTTTCACGTGAAACATCGCCAGAAGGACACCACCCGGTGAGCACCTACGACGACTCGACTCCGCTTGCGCGCGAGGTCGCCGACATCGCGCGGCGCCGGCAGGCCCTGGCCGAGGAGGTGCTTCCGCTCCCGAAGAAGACCCGCGTCTTCACCGTCGCGAACCAGAAGGGCGGCGTCGGCAAGACCACGACGACCGTCAACCTGGCGGCGGCGCTCGCGCAGTCCGGAGCGCGCGTGCTCGTCATCGACCTCGATCCCGCAGGGCAACGCGTCGACCGCCCTCGGCGTCGAGCACCGGTCGGAGACCGCGCAGCGTCTACGACGTCATCATCAACGACGCCCCGATGCGCGACGTCGTGCAGAGCAGCCCGGAGTTCGACGGCCTGTGGTGCGTGCCCGCGACGATCCACCTCGCCGGCGCCGAGATCGAGCTCGTCTCGCTCGTCGCGCGCGAGCAGCGACTGCGCACCGCGCTCGACACCTACCTCGCGCGAGCTCGACGAGCACTTCCACTACGTCTTCATCGACTGCCCGCCGTCGCTCGGCCTGCTGACGATCAACGCGTTCGTCGCGGCGCGCGAGGTGCTCATCCCGATCCAGTGCGAGTACTACGCGCTCGAGGGACTCAGCCAGCTGCTCAACAACATCAAGCTCATCGAGCGGCACCTCAACCCGAAGCTGACGGTCTCGACGATCCTGCTCACGATGTACGACGGCCGCACCAACCTCGCGAACCAGGTCGTCGACGAGGTGCGCGAGCACTTCCCGAAGCAGGCGCTCCAGACCCTCATCCCGCGCTCGGTGCGGATCTCCGAGGCCCCGAGCTACGGCCAGAGCGTCATCAGCTACGACACCAACTCGCCCGGCTCGCTGTCGTATCGCGAGGCCGCCGCCGAGATCGCCCGACGAGGAGCACCCTGATGGCCACGAAGCGAACGGGACTCGGCCGCGGCATCGGCGCGCTGATCCCCACCGCCGACGGCGACGACGACCGCCCGGTCGACGTCTTCTTCGGCGGCGAGGCGCGGCGGCACGGGACTCGTCGCGGTGCCGGGCGCGCGCCTGGCGAACCTGTCGCCCGACGACATCGTCCCGAACCCGCAGCAGCCGCGGTCCGACTTCCGCAAGGAGGAGCTCGACGAGCTCGTCGTCTCGGTCCGCGAGTTCGGCGTGCTGCAGCCGATCGTCGTGCGCCCGCGGGCCGGGGCCGCGCACGGGCGAGCCGCAGTACGAGCTCATCATGGGCGAGCGCCGCCTGCGCGCGACGAAGCTCGCCGGCCTCGACAGCATCCCGGCCGTCGTCAAGAACACCGCCGACGAGGTCATGCTGCGCGACGCGCTGCTCGAGAACCTGCACCGCGCGGACCTCAACCCGCTCGAAGAGGCGTCGGCGTACCAGCAGCTGCTCGCCGACTTCGGCATCACGCAGGAGAAGCTCGCCGAGCGCATCGGCCGGTCGCGCCCGCAGATCACCAACACGATCCGCCTGCTGCAGCTGCCCGGAGTCGATCCAGCGCCGGGTCGCCGCCGGTGTGCTCAGCGCGGGGCACGCGCGCGCGATCCTGTCGGCGGGGACACCGGATGCGATGGAGCGCCTCGCCGACAAGATCGTGAACGAGGACCTCTCGGTGCGAGCCGCCGAGGCCGTCGCCGGCGCGAGCGCGCCGCCGAAGGCGCGCGGCGAAGCCGCGGCCGGGCCGCCGGCAGGGTCAGCTCGACGAGATCGCCGAACGCCTCGGCGACCGGCTCGACACCCGGGTCAAGGTCGCCCTCGGCGTCGAACAAGGGCACGCTGACGATCGAGTTCGCGAACGTCAGCGACCTGAATCGGATCCTGGGCGATCCTGGGCGAGCCCGGCTTCCGCAGCTGACGCGCCGCGTCAGCCGCGTCGCGCAGCGCCGCCTCGGCGAGCTTCGAGTAGACCCAGCCGAGGTCGTGCCCGGCGGCCTCGAGCGCCTGCGGCACGAGCGACGTCTCGGTGAGACCCGGCAGCACGTTCGCCTCGAGGAACCACGGCGTCCCGGCGCCGTCGACGATCAGGTCGACCCGCGAGATGTGCCGCAGCCCGAGCGCTCGGTGGGCGGTGAGCGCCGCCTCGGCGGCGCGCGTCGGCGACCTCGTCGCTGACGCGCGCCGGCGTGTAGAAGCGGGTCTCGCCGGCGTTGTAGCGCGCCTCGAAGCTGTAGACGCCGGAGAGCGGCTCGATCTCGACGGCGGGCAGCGCGACCGGACCCTCGCCGGTGTCGATGATGCCGACGGCGATCTCGGTGCCGGTGATGCGCTGCTCGATGATGGCGACGTCGTTGTAGGTGTACGCGTCGACCATCGCGCGCGGCAGCCCGGCGGCGTCCTCGACGATCGTGACGCCCTGCGCCGAGCCGCCCTGCGCCGGCTTCACGACGAGCGGCAGCGGCAGCTCGTCGTGGATGGCGTCGAACACCGCATCGGCCCCGAGCTCGCGGAACGCGTCGCGCGGAAGGGTGATCGATCGCGGAGTCGCGACCCCGGCGCGCGCGACCAGCGCCTTCGCGGTCGGCTTGTCCCACGCGAGCCGCGCCGACTCGGAGCGCGACCCGACGAACGGGATGCCGAGGAACTCGAGCAGGCCGCGCAGCGCGCCGTCCTCGCCGCTCGCGCCGTGCAGGGCCGGCCACACGACGTCCGGGCGGGTCTCGCGCAGGTAGCCGAGCAGCGAGGCGTCGGGGTCGCGCAGCTCGACCTCGTGGCCGTGCTCGAGCAGGCTGTCGGCGACGCGGCGACCCGAGCGCAGCGAGACGTCGCGCTCGTGCGAGATGCCGCCGGCGAGCACGACGATGTGGGACAGGCGAGGGGCTGAGGTCATGGTCCGATCCGGTGCGGTCAGCCGACGTTCGGCGGCAGCACGCCGTCGCGGCCGGCGGGCAGCGGGTGCGGGGCGGACGCCGGCGTCTGTTCCGGCAGAGTCGAGCGGCCCGGTCTGCGCGAACTCGTTGAGCAGGGTGAGCTCGCCGTTGATGACGGTGGCGAGCCGGCGGATCCCCTCGCGGATGAAGTCGGGGGTCGGGTAGCAGAACGACAGCCGCATGGCGTCGCGCCCGCCGCCGTCGGCGTAGAACGCGGTGCCGGGCGTGTAGGCGACGAGCTCCTTGACGGCGCGCGGCAGCATCGCCTTCGAGTCCAGGTGCTCGGGCAGCGTCAGCCAGACGTAGAAGCCGCCGTTCGGAACCGTCCAGGTCAGCGACGGCAGCTGCTCGGCCAGCGCGGACAGCATCGCGTCGCGCCGCTCGCGGTAGACGCCGCGGAAGATGTCGATCTGCCCGCGCCAGTCGGCGGTGGACAGGTACTCCGAGATCACGGTCTGCGTGAACGAGCTCGGCGACAGGATCGCCGCCTCGTTCGCCAAGACGAGTTTCTCTCGGATCGCGTGCGGAGCGACGGCCCACCCGACGCGAAGTCCCGGCGCGAGCGTCTTCGAGAAGGTGCCGAGGTAGATCGACGCCCGTCTCGTCGACCGAGCGCATCGCCTGCGGCGGCGCCTGATCGAAGTAGAGCAGGCCGTACGGGTTGTCCTCGAGCACGAGGATGTCGTTCTCGCGCGCGATCTCGAGGACCTCCATGCGGCGCTGCCACGAGAGCGTGACGCCCATCGGGTTCTGGAACGACGGGATCGTGTAGAGGAACTTGATGCGGCGGCCCTCGGCGCGCACCCGGGCGATCGTCTCGCGCAGCGCCTGCGGGACCAGGCCCTCGGCGTCCATCGCGGTGTGCACGACGTCGGCCTGGAACGACCGGAAGACGGTCAGCGCCGTCACGTACGACGGTCCCTCGGCGATGACGACGTCGCCGGGATCGAGGAAGAGCTTCGCGATGAGCTCGAGCGCGTGCTGCGAGCCGGTCGTGACGACCACGTCGTCGACGCTCGCGCGGATGCCCTCGAGCGCCATCACGTCGAGGATCTGCTCGCGCAGCCGCGGCGTGCCCTGACCGGAGCCGTACTGGAGCGCGACGGCGCCGTGGTCGCGCACGGTGCGCTCGACGGCGGTCGCGATGAGCTCCTGCGGGAGGGCGGAGACGAACGGCATGCCGCCGGCGAGCGAGACCACCTCGGGGCGGCTGGCGACGGCGAAGAGGGCGCGCACCTCGGACGCGCTGAGCCCCGCCGTGCGCTCGGCGTAGTGCGAGTACCACGGATCGAGGTTGTTGCCCTGCCCCTGGGTCATCGGCATCCGTTCGGTCGGAGGCCTCCACGGTACCGAATTAACGAGCGTGGCCCCCTCCCCAGGACGGGGAAGGGGCCACGAGCGCGCGGGTGGCTCGGCCGGCGTTACGCCAGGAACTCGGCCAGGTCGGCCTCGAGCGCCGGCTTCGGCTTGGCGCCGATGACGCGCTTGACGACCTCGCCCTTCTCGAAGACGTACATCGCCGGGATCGAGGTGATGCCGTACTTCATCGCGGTCTCGGGGTTGTCGTCGACGTTGAGCTTCACGATCGTCGAGCTTGTCGCTGTTCTCCTCGGCGATCTTGTCGAGGATCGGGCGAGACGGCGCGACACGGGCCGCACCACTCGGCCCAGAAGTCGACCATGATCGGCTTGTCGTGCTCGAGCACGTCGCTCTGGAACGTGGCGTCGGTGACTTCCTTGGACATCGGTGGTCTCTCTCTCGGTGGGTGTGGCGTGGGTCAGACGGATGCCGGCGGCCGGCTTCGGCCGGTCGCGCGCCGGCCTTGCGTCGCAGCGCCGGCCAGGTAGTGCTCCGCGTCGAGCGCCGCGACGGTGCCCGATCCGGCGGCGGTGACCGCCTGCTTGTAGGTGGGGTCGATGACGTCGCCGGCGGCGAAGACGCCGGGCAGGTTGGTGTTCGACGAGCGGCCCTGCGACGGCGATGGTGCCCTCCGGCGTCAGGTCGAGCTGGCCGTGGACGAGGTGGGTGCGCGGGTCGGAGCCGATCGCGACGAACATGCCCGTGACATCCAGGGTCGTCTCGCTGCCGTCCTCGGTGTTCACCAGGCCGATGCCGGAGACCTTCTCGTCGCCGTAGACGTGGGCGACCTCGTTGTTCCAGACGAACTCGATCTTGGGGTCGGCGAAGGCGCGGTCCTGCATCGCGGCCGAGGCGCGCAGGCTGTCGCGACGGTGCACGAGGTAGACCTTGTCGGCGAAGCGGGTGAGGAACGTCGCCTCTTCGAGCGCGGAGTCGCCGCCGCCGATGACGGCGACCTTCTTCTGCTTGAAGAAGGCGCCGTCGCAGGTGGCGCACCACGAGACGCCGTAGCCGGACAGGCGCTTCTCGTCGTCGAGGCCGAGCTTGCGGTACGCCGAACCGGTCGCGTAGATCACGGTGCGGGCCTCGTGGACGCTGCCGTCGCCGACGGTGACGCGCTTGACGTCGCCGTCGAGCTCGAGCTTGGTGACGTCGTCGTACAGGATCTCGGTGCCGAAGCGCTCGGCCTGCTCCTGCATCTTCATCATCAGGTCGGGGCCCAGGATGCCCTCGGGGAAGCCGGGGAAGTTCTCGACGTCGGTGGTCTTCATGAGCTCGCCGCCGAACTCGACCGAGCTGGCGATGAGCAGCGGCGCGAGATTGGCGCGCGCGGCGTAGATCGCCGCGGTGTAGCCCGCCGGGCCGGACCCGACGATGATGACCTGGCGCATGCCGTCTCCTTCAGTACCCACGTTCGATTCAACACATCCTAGGCACCGCGCATTCCCGTTCCCGGCATGCCGCCGGAGCCGCCGAGGTCAGCTGCGGCGCACGATCCCGCGGATGGTGGCGCCGAGCTCGCGCACCTCGGGGACGCGGGCGAGCGCCAGCACGCCGAGGTAGACGCCGCCCGACGACGAGGCCGATGACGACGACCGAGAGCACGCCCGGCATCCGGCCCGACACGGCGAACCCGCCACCGTCGCCGGGCAGGCCGCCGAGCAGCCACAGGATGCCGACGCCGGCCGCCGCGGCGGGGATCGTCGCGAGCAGGTAGGCCCCGAACCGGCGCACGATGCGCCGCGCCGCCGCCGCCGCCGAGACGCCGGCGCAGCAGCACGCGCCGCGAGGACCGCCTGGACGGTGCCGGCCAGCGAGGTCACGAGCGCGATACCGGCGGCGACCAGCTCGTCGGGGGCGAGGGTCACGGCGAGCGGCGCCCGTCACGAACAGCACGGCCTGCACCAGCTGGAAGAGGAACGGCGTGCGGGTGTCGCCGAGCGCGTAGTAGGCGCGCTGCAGCAGGAACAGCATGCTGAACGGCACGAGGCCGATCAGGTAGGCGAGCAGCACGCCGCCGATGCCGACCACCTCGCGCGGCGCGTTGCGAGAAGACGGCGGCGAACGGCAGGGCGGCGGCGGCGAGCGCCGACAGCGGATCCGGTGACGAGCAGCCCGATGGTGCGCAGCGAGGACGACAGGTCGTCGCGCACCGCGGCGAGGTCGCCGTCGCGGGCGTTGCGCGCTCATCCGGGTGAAGTACGGGGTCGCGATCGAGACCGCGATGATCGAGTGCGGCAGCATGAAGATGAGCCAGGCGATGCGCAGCACGGCGACCGAGGCGTCGTCGGCACCGGCGGTGAAGGCGACCCGGCTCTGCACGATGCCGGCGAGCTGGGTGACGAGGATCATCCCGAAGGTCCAGCCGGCGGCGCGGGCCGTGCCGCCGAGGCCGACCCCGCGCCAGCGGAAGTCGGGGCGGAAGCGTCAGCCCGGTGCGCCGCCAGAACGCGAGCAGCACGAGCGCCTGCGCCGCGATGCCGAGGGTGGCGCCGCCGGCCAGCAGCGTGATCTGCGCGGTCGTCCAGCTCTGCGGGTCCTGATGCGCCGGATCGACGCCGAACAGCGCGGCGAACACCAGCAGCGAGACGATGACGACGACGTTGTTGAGCACCGGGCGCCCAGGTGAACGGCCCGAACACGCCGCGCGCGTTCAGCACCTCGCCGAGCAGGCTGTAGATCGCGTAGAAGAAGATCTGCGGCAGGCACCAGTAGGCGAAGGCGATGGCCAGCGCGCGCCCGTCGCCGAGCGCGCCGCCGTCGACCGAGTAGAGGTCGACGAGCAGCGGCGCGCACAGCGTCGCGATGACGGTCGCCGCGAGGAACACCACGACGCCCGAGGGTGACGAGCCGGTTCACGAACAGCCTGCCCGCCGTCGGCGTGCAGCCCGGCGCGCACGATCTGCGGGACGAGCACGGCGCTGAGCACGCCGGCGGCGACGATCGCGTAGATGTTGTTCGGCAGCTGGTTGGCGAGGGCGAAGGCGTTGGCGCCGGGGTTCTGCGGGCCGATCGCCCAGGCCAGCACCGCGGCGCTGACGAAGCCGAGCACCCGCGAGACGAGGGTGCCGGCGGCGAGGGCGGCGCTGGCGCGCCCGAGGGAGGTCGCCGCGTCGGCAGCGGCGGCGACGCCGGTGGGGTCGCCGGGGCTGGGCTCAGTCATCCGTCGGCCCGGCAGCTGACGCGGCCGCCTCGCGCCGTCGCCGCAGGATGCTGCGCACCAGTCCGCCGCCGAAGACCAGCACGACGAGGGTGCCCGCGATCAGCGTGCCCGGCCGTCTCCCACCCGGCCTGCACGATGACCTTCACGAACCGCGCGTCGCCGAGCGTGCTGCCCGTTCGGCCGCGTGCAGCTCGGCCCGCACCGTGACGTCGCCGTTCGTGATCGACTCGACCGGCACGCTCGCGGTGCTCGTCGAGTCCGGCTCGATCGTGACCTCGACCGACGGAGTCCTCCACGTGGAGGAGCGGCCGCAGCGGGCCGCACGGCGAGGTAGACGGTGACGGCGACCGGCAGCGCGTTGCTGACCTGCAGGCGCAGGCTCGAGATGTCGGAGAGCAGCAGCAGGTCGCTGCCCTCGACGATCTGCACGGCGTCGAGCGTCGCGCGGCTCTGCGGCGAGCAAGGCGTCGGTCGCGGTCGGCTCCAGCCGTCGGGTCCGCGCGCCAGCCGGCGGCGGCGAGGCCGAGCAGGGCGAGCCGCCGCGGCTGGGTGATCCGGGCGGCGTCGTCGGCGATCGTCGAGGAAGGCGCTCTCGTCGGCGCTCGCGCCGACGAGATCTGCGTCAGGGTGCCGACGCGGTCGTCGGCCGGCCGGCTCGATCAGCTCGACCGCCGCCGCGCGGGCCCGGCGAGCACCTCGCTCAGGGTGACGAGCTGCGAGGCGGACGCCGCGTCGATCGCGGTCAGCACGTCCGCCAGCCGCAGGGTGCCGAACGGCCAGCGGCGGTCGAGGGTGGCGACGATGGTGCGACCCGGATGCTGCGCGGCCCGCGTCCTGCAGCGCCGCGCCGAGCCGCGCGATGGCGTCCTGATAGGCGAGCGGGTGTCCGCGCGTAGGTGGCGTCGCGCACGGCCGCGGTCACCTCGTCGTCGGCGACGATCCCGTCGATGTCACCGAGGTCGACGAGCGCCGTCGAGACGTCGGACGACGTTCGAGCCCGAGAGCAGCACGTCGGCGTAGCCCAGGCCGGCGAGCGTCGCGAGTCCGTCGGCGCCGACCGTGCCCTCGGCCGGCCAGGCGATCGACTCGAGCGTCGCCGGCCAGGCCAGCAGGTCCTCGGTGGTCGGCAGCGGCGGCGGTCGTCCTGTCGGCGAGACGGGTCTCGACCGGGTCGGGGACAGCGGGCGACGCCGGTCGTCGGGGTCGGGCGTCGGGGTCACGGCCGGCCCGAAGTCGGCCGGGTCGATCGCGAAGTCGAAGCCGAGCGGGGCGAGGTCGGAGCCGGCGTTCGCCGGCCGCGTGACCGCCGGGTCGGCGTCGGCGTAGGACAGCAGGAAGACCTCGTTGGGGATGCGTGCTGCAGCCGGTCGAGGAAGGCGAGCGCCGACGGCGGGCGCCGCCGTGCCGAGCACCCGGATCGACGCCGCGACCATCGGGTCGAGGCCGATCGCCACGGTCGTGCCGACCACGGCATCCAGTTGGCGGGTGAGCAGCCCGTCCGGCGCCGGTGTAGGTCGTCGAGCGTCGTCGGCGTCGAGCAGCCCGGTCGTCGTCGGCGGCACCGTCAGCGGGCACGACGACCGCGACCGAGACGGGGCCGGTGCCGGGCGTGACGGCGGCGGTGCCGAGCGAGCCGCGGGCTCGGGAGGATCGTCCAGCTCCGGCACCGGATGCCGGGGCGCGCCGCGGCGAGGACGCCGGCGACGAGCGCGCACCCGGCGAGCGCGGCGGTGAGCGAGCGGCGGAGCCGCGTCATCGGCACGAGCGCACGCTCGGAATTCGATCCGCCGACATGGTCCCCGAGTTTAGCCGTCCGCGCCTGCCCGTCGGCCTCGCGCCGCTCGTGGGAGGCTGGAGGCATGGAGAGCGTCGCCGAGGCCCTCGCGCGCCTGCGGGAGCTGGCGACCGGAGCGGAGATCAGCCTGCTCGCCGAGCGGTTCGCCGCGGCCGGCCACGAGTTCGCGCTGGTCGGCGGCCCGGTGCGCGACGCGTTCCTCGGCCGGCCGGTCACCGACCTGGACTTCACGACCGACGCGACGCCCGACCAGATCCTCGCGATCGTCGAGCCGGTCGCCGACGCGCACTGGGACATCGGCCGTGAGTTCGGCACGATCGGCGCCCGCCTCGGCGACGCGATCGTCGAGATCACCACCTACCGCAGCGACGCCTACGACGGCGCGAGCCGCAAGCCGGCCGTCGCGTTCGGCAGCAGCCTCGACGACGACCTCGCGCGCCGCGACTTCACCATCAACGCGATGGCGCTTGCGGCTGCCGGAGTGCGTGCTCGTCGATCCGACCGGCGGCGTCGAGGACCTGCTCGCGCGGGGTGCTGCGCACGCCCGGCGCGCCCGAGGTGTCGTTCGGCGACGATCCGTTGCGGATGATGCGCGCGGCCCGGTTCACGGCGCAGCTCGGCTTCCGGCTCGACGACGCAGCGGCCGCGGCCGCGGCGCGGCTCGCGGACTCGATCGGGATCGTCTCGCGCGAGCGGGTCAGCGAGGAGCTGCGCAAGCTGCTGCTGCGCCGAGCGGCCCGCGGACGGCATCCGGGTGCTGGTCGACACCGGGGTCGCCGAGCGCGTGCTGCCCGAGATCCCGGCGCTGCGGCTCGAGATCGACGAGCACGCGCGCCACAAGGACGTCTACGAGCACAGCCTGACCGCGCTCGACCGGGCGATCGTGCTCGAGCGCGAGCGCGGGCATCGCGCCGATCGCTCGTGCTGCGGCTCGCCGTGCTGCTGCACGACATCGGCAAGCCGGCGACCCGCAAGATCGAGCCGGGCGGCGCTCGTGACCTTCCACCACCACGACGTGCTCGGCGCGAAGCTCGCCGCCAAGCGGCTGCGCGAGCTGCGCTTCGACAACGACACCGTCAAGGCCGTCGCCGAGCTGATCCGGCTGCACCTGCGCTTCTTCGGCTACGCGGAGGGCAAGTGGTCCGACTCGGCGGTGCGGCGCTACGTGCGCGACGCCGGCGACCTGCTCGAGTGGCTGCACATCCTGTCGCGCGCGGATGTCACGACCCGCAACCAGCGCAAGGCGCAGCACGCTCGCCACGGCCTACGACGACCTCGAGGCGCGCATCGCGGCGCTCGGCGAGGAGGAGGAGCTGGCGGCCATCCGGCCCGACCTCGACGGCGAGCAGATCATGGCGATCCTCGGCCTGAAGCCCGGCCGCGAGGTCGGCGAGGCGTACCGCTTCCTGCTCGAGCTGCGGCTCGACGAGGGCGAGCTCGGCTACGACATCGCACGCGACCGCCTGCTCGAGTGGTGGGCGGCTCGCGACTAGCCGCCGCATCCGGTAGTCTCAGCAGGTTGCCCGCCCGACCTCGTCGGCGCTGGGCGCAGTCAAATACCCTCCTGCTGCAGATCGTCTGCAGCCGTTCTAGACCAGAGGAGGTGGGTGAATGACGCACGAGTATGAACTGATGGTGATCCTCGACCCCGAGATCGATGAGCGCACCGTCGCACCCAGCCTGGACAAGTTCCTGAACGTCATCCGCAACGATGGCGGCACGATCGACAACGTCGACATCTGGGGACGCCGCCGGCTGGCCTACGAGATCCAGAAGAAGTCCGAGGGCATCTACGCCGTCGTCAACTTCACCGCGACCTCGGCATCGACCGTCGAGCTCGACCGCCAGCTGAAGCTGTCGGAGGCCGTGCTGCGCACCAAGGTGCTCCGCTCGGAAGAGGCCGTCGCCCGCGCCATCTCGGTGCGGGCCGAAGACGCCAAGCGCGCCGAGCGCAAGGCCGCCGCCGCCGCGAAGAACCCGAAGGCCGCTGCGGCGCTCGCCGAGGCCGCCGCGAAGGCCGAGCCGCGAAGGCGCGCCGCGAAGGCCGACGCCGCGAAGGCCGAGCCGGCGAGGAGCCCGCCGGCCGAGGCCGCCGAGAAGCCCGCCAAGGCCGAGAAGCCGGCGAAGGCCGAGAAGGCCGCCGAGCCGGCGGCCGACGAGGCCGACGAGAAGCCCGCCAAGGCCGCCGCGAAGCCGAAGGCCGCCAAGGCCGACGCCGACCGTCGAGGACGAGGCCTAGACGATGGCCGGCGAGACGATCATCACGGTCGTGGGCAACCTGACCGCCGACCCCGAGCTGCGCTACACGCAGAACGGGCTCGCGGTCGCGAACTTCACGATCGCGTCCACCCCGCGCACCTTCGACCGCCAGGCGAACGACTGGAAGGACGGCGAGGCGCTGTTCCTCCGCGCGTCCTGCTGGCGTGAGTTCGCCGAGCACGTCGCCGGATCGCTGACGAAGGGCGCCCGCGTCGTCGCGACCGGTCGCCTGAAGCAGCGCTCCTACGAGACGAAGGAAGGCGAGAAGCGCACCGCCATCGAGCTGGAGGTCGACGAGATCGGCCCCAGCCTGCGGTACGCGACCGCTCAGGTCACCCGCGCCGCCAGCGGCGCGTCGGCCGGCGGAGGCGGTGGCCGCCCGCAGGGCGCCGTCGCCGACGAGCCCTGGGGCGCCAGCGCGCCCGCAGCCGGTGGCGGCGACGACGTGTGGAACACGCCGGGCAGCTTCAACGACGAGACCCCGTTCTGATCGCCTCGCGATCAGAACAGACGCACGACGATCGCTAAGGAACACATCTCATGGCAGGAAAGAGCAGCGGCGGCGGAGATCGCCGCAAGCGCACCAACACTCAAGGGCGGCAAGAACGCCGCGCCGGCGAAGTCCGTCCGGGTCGGCATCATCGACTACAAGGACGTCGCCACGCTTCGCAAGTTCATCTCGGAGCGCGGAAAGATCCGCGCCCGTCGCATCACCGGCGTCTCGGTGCAGGAGCAGCGGCTCATCGCGCGCGCGGTCAAGAACGCGCGTGAGATGGCCCTCCTCCCGTACGCGGGCTCGGGACGGTAGGGGGACCGGACATGTCGAAGCTCATCCTCACGTCCGAGGTCACCGGTCTCGGCTCGCCCGGCGACGTCGTCGACGTCAAGAACGGGTACGCCCGCAACTACCTCATCCCGCAGGGCTTCGCCGTGGCGTGGAGCCGCGGCGGCGAGAAGCAGATCGATTCGATCAAGGCCGCTCGCGCCGCGCGCGAGCTCGCCACGCTCGAAGAGGCCCAGGCCCTCAAGGCCAAGCTCGAGGCCAACCCCGTCAAGCTGACCGTCAAGGCCGGCCGCGAGGGTCGCCTGTTCGGCTCGGTCAAGACCTCCGACATCGCCGACGCGGTGGCGGCTGCCGGGCTCGGCGCGATCGACAAGCGCACGATCGAGCTCGGCTCGCCCATCAAGGGCGTCGGCCAGTACGACGCGACCGTGCGACTGCGCGAGGACGTCATCGCGGCCCTCACGATCGACGTGGTCGGCGGCAAGTAGCCCACTCAGCACGCACCTGCGGCGGCGTTCCCCTCGGGGTGCGCCGCCGCTGCTGTGCGGTGCTCGGAACCGCCCGATCCGTCCACAGGTGCTCGTCTGAGCAGCCAAGCTTCAAGCGCCACTCTAAACATGTTTCTACACACAGCGTGTGAATGACGAAATGCCTGGTCACGGCGCAGAGACGGGCTGAAATCGGTCGGTTTCCCACAGGAGTTTCCACACCTTCTTCACATGAGGCCCGGCGTTTCTCGCCACTTCTGCACATGGTTGTCCACAGGGTCGTTTGGCCCGCCGGGGGTCCGCACCTAACGTGGCTCACGCACCCGGGTCGTGCGCGTGCCCTCTCGGGCAAAGTCGGTCCCCGCGCGTACCGTGACCCCAGGAGGTAGCCCGTGTCGATCGCCCATCTGGGACTCGCCGGCGACGCGCGTCCGCCCGCCGAATCCTGGTCGGGTGAGCGCACGCCCCCGCACGACCTGCTCGCCGAGCAGAGCGCGCTCGGCGGCATGCTGCTGAGCAAGGATGCGGTGGCCGACGTCATCGAGACCGTCCGCGGCGTCGACTTCTACATCCCCAAGCACGAGGTCGTCTTCGACGCGATCCTCTCCCTCTACTCGCACGGCGAGCCGACCGACGTCATCGCCGTCACCGACGAGCTCACCAAGTCGGGGCAGCTGCAGCGCGGCGGCGGCGCCGAGTACCTGCACACGCTCACCGGGCTGGTGCCCGACCGCGGCGAACGCCGGCTACTACGCGACGATCGTCGCCGAGAAGGCGGTGCTGCGCCGGCTCGTCGAGGCCGGCACCCGCATCGTGCAGATGGGCTACGCCAGCGAGGGCGAGGTCACCGACCTCGTCAACAACGCGCAGGCCGAGATCTACGGCGTCACCGGCGGCGTCGAGAGCGAAGACTACGTCCCGCTCGTCGAGGCGATCGACACGGCGGTCGACGAGATCGAGCGGGCGCGCGGCCGCGACGGCGAGATGGCCGGCGTGCCGACCGGGTTCGCCGAGCTCGACGAGCTCACCAACGGCCTCCACGGCGGGCAGCTGATCATCGTCGCCGCCCGGCCCGGTCTCGGAAAGTCGACGCTCGCCCTCGACTTCGCCCGGTCCGCGACGATCAAGCACGACCAGCCGTCGATCTTCTTCTCGCTCGAGATGGGCCGCAGCGAGATCGCGATGCGCCTGCTCGCCGCCGAGGCATCCATCCCGATGCACATCCTGCGCAAGGGCAACATGGAGCAGCGCGACTGGGACAAGCTCGCGAACGTCCGCGGCCAGATCGCCGACGCCCCGCTCTACATCGACGACAGCCCGAACATGACGCTCGTCGAGATCCGCGCCAAGTGCCGCCGGCTCAGCCAGCGGGTCGGGCTGAAGATGGTCGTCATCGACTACCTGCAGCTGATGACCTCCGGCAAGAAGGTCGAGTCGCGGCAGCAGGAGGTCAGCGAGTTCTCGCGCGCGCTCAAGCTGCTCGCGAAAGAGCTGAACGTGCCGGTCATCGCGCTCTCGCAGCTCAACCGCGGACCCGAGCAGCGCGCCGACAAGAAGCCGGCGCTCGCCGACCTCCGCGAGTCGGGCTCGCTCGAGCAGGACGCCGACATCGTGATCCTGCTGCACCGCGAAGACGCCTACGAGCGCGACCACCCGCGCGCGGGCGAGGCCGACCTGATCGTCGCCAAGCACCGCAACGGCCGCACCGACACCATCCCGGTCTCGTTCGCGGGCATGTACTCGCGCTTCACCGACATGCCGCGGGTGTGAGCGCAACCTAGACTTGCCCTCATGCTCGACGCGTGGATCCTCTCGGCCGGCCGCGCGCTCCTCGCCCTCGCGCTCGGGCTGGTGATCACCTTCACGGCCGGGCACACCGCCGAGTTCGGCCTGATCGCGTTCGGCGTCTTCGCGGTCGTCGAGCGGGCTCTGGCTCGCCGCCGGCTCGTTCGGCGCCGAAGTCGGAGCCGATCGCGCGCACCGCGTTCCGGGCGCAGGCCGTCGTGACGGTCATCGCCGGGATCGCGGCCCTGGTGCTGCCCGGCGGGGGCATGGGCTATCTGATCTGGATCCTGAGCGGATGGGCGATCGTGACGGGCGCGCTCGAGCTGGTCTCCGGCATCCGGGCCCGCCGTCGCGTCGCCGCCTGGACCGACTGGGTGACCGTCGGCGCCCTCACCGCTGCTCCTGGGTGCGGTCGTCGCTCGTCATCCCGCCGGACATCGCCGACCGGTTCACCGGCGACAAGGGCGTCGAGGGCATGCTCACCTCGCCGATCATCGTGGTCGGGGTGCTGGGCGGCTGGGGCATCGTGACGGGCGTGCTGCTGGCGATCGCCGCCGCATCGCCGAAGGCGCGCGAGCGGGAAGCCCGCTCGAGTCGCGAACGGCGCGGGCACAGACCGTCCGTCATGACCGAGCCCACCCGCCGCGACCGCACCCGGCCCGCCGAGCTGCTCGGCCTCTCGGCGGCGCTGGCCGCGGTGACCGGCGTCATCACCTTCTTCGGCACCCGCGACCTGCTGCTCGCCGCCGAGTTCGCCGGCGTCGCGTTCATCGTGTCGCTCGTCGTCTTCGCGATGCTGCTGCTCGCGGTCTCGCCGCACGCGCGACGACGACGACGAGCCCGGCGAACCGCGCGGGCACTAGTCCAGGTAGTCGACCAGCTCGTCGGCGAGCCCGACATAGGTCGCGGGCGTGAGGGCGAGCAGTCGTGTCTTCGCATCGGCGCCGATGTCGAGTCCCTCGACGAACGCCCGCAGCTCCTTCTGCCCGACCCGCTTGCCGCGCGTCAGCTCCTTGAGCATCGCGTACGGGTCGGCGATCGAGCTGCGCCCGGCCGTCACCTCGGCGCGGATCACGGTCTGGATCGCCTCGCCGAGCACCTCCCAGTTGGCGTCGAGGTCGGCGTCGAGGGCCGGCCGCGCGATCGCGATCTCGCCCGAGACCGCGTGCGAGGTTGTCGAGGGCGAGCAGCGAGTGACCGAGCGCGACGCCGATGTTGCGCTGCGTCGTCGAGTCGGTGAGGTCGCGCTGCAGCCGGCTGGTGACCAGCGTCGCGGCGAGCGAGTCGAGCAGCGCGCTCGACAGCTCGAAGTTCGCCTCGGCGTTCTCGAACCGGATCGGGTTGATCTTGTGGGGCATCGTCGACGACCCGGTCGCCCCCTTCTGCGGGATCTGCGCCAGGTATCCCATCGAGATGTAGGCCCAGATGTCGGTGCACAGATTGTGCAGGATGCGGTTGAGGTGGCTGATCGCCCCGTACAGCTCCGCCTGCCAGTCGTGCGATTCGATCTGGGTGGTCAGCGGGTTCCAGTCGAGACCGAGCGAGGTGACGAACTCGCGCGACAGCGCGGGCCAGTCGGCGTCCGCGTCGGCGACCAGGTGGGCGGCGAAGGTGCCGGTGGCGCCGCTGAACTTGCCGAGCGGGCGCACCGCCTCGACGCGCGCCGAGCACACGCTCGGCGCGCGCCACGAACACCGCGAACTCCTTGCCGATCGTCGTCGGTGTCGCCGGCTGCCCGTGCGTGCGGGCGAGCATCGGGATGCCGCGCCCCTCCTCCGCGCGCTCGCGCAGCGCGGTCGAGCACCGCGCGCAGCCGCGGCATCCAGACCTCGGCGACGGCCGCCCGGATCGTGAGCGCGTAGGCGAGGTTGTTGATGTCCTCGCTCGTGCAGGCGAAGTGGGTCAGCTCGGCGACGGGCGTGAGCCCGAGCGTCGGCGAGCTTCCCGCGCACGAGGTACTCGACCGCCTTCACGTCGTGGCGGGTCGTCGCCTCGGTCGCGGCGAGCTCGTCGATCTCGGGCTGACCGAAGTCGGCGACCCACTGCCGCAGGGCGCGGGTGGCCTCGGCCTCGAGCGGCTCGGTGCCGAACATCCGGTGCGCGGTCAGGAAGATCAGCCACTCGACCTCGACGTGCACGCGCGCGCGGTTGAGCCCGGCCTCCGACAGGTGCTCGCCGAGGCCCTCGACGGCGGCGCGGTATCGCCCGTCGAGCGGGCTGAGCGGTTGAGGGGGCAGGCTCATGAGACTCCCTGTCGGATTCCTGGTTCGAGCTGGCGGAAGAGCGCGACGCTCGCGCGCTCGATGGTGGAGAGCACGGTGTCGAAGAGGGCGGCATCCGAATAGTACGGGTCCGGCACGTCCGTGACGCCCGCCGACTCGGGATCGAACGCGGTCAGAAGCTGCACCTTGCCCTGGTGCTCGTCGTGCGCCCACTCGCGCAGGATGCGCTCCTGCCCGCGGTCGAACGCGATGACCAGGTCGAGGTCGGCGAACCAGGCCGGATCGAACTGCCGCGCGCGGTGGCTCGTCGCGTCGTAGCCGAGCTTGCTCGAGCGCGGCGATGGTGCGTGCGTCGGCGCGCTCGCCGACGTGCCAGTCGCCGGTGGCGGCCGAGCTGACCGCGAGCCGACGCCCGAGCCGCTTCGCGGCGATCAGCCGGCGGAAGACCGCCTCGGCCATCGGCGACCGGCAGATGTTGCCGGTGCAGACGAAGCAGATGCGGAAGACCGGCGGCACATCGGCGGCGCGGTCGAAGCTCATACCCCCATTGTCTCGCCCTGTGCCCTCCTCCACAGCCCGGTTTCGGGATGCGATGCAGACCGACCGCAGGATCCGCGGCGTTCGAGAGCCGCCGAGTTGGCGATTCTGACGGAGGAAGGAGCGCCCGATGACCACCACGCCACCCGGAGACCTCGCGCTGCGCCACGCCCTCGAGCAGCAGGTCGCTGCGCTCGCTGCCGGTCGCCGCCGACCTGCACGCCGCCGTCGCGCACCCGCCGGTCGCGCCGGCCGACTGGCACGGTCCGGCGTCCGACGCCTACGCGGCGCTCGAGCAGCGGATGCTGGCGCGCGTCGCCGACGCCGACCGCGCCGTCGCGGCGTCGCTGCAGAGCAGCCGTCTCGCGCTCGGAGAGCTCGGTGCCTGACCCGTCGCTCCGCACTCCGCCGCCGTCCACCCGCGCCGACCGACCCGGCGCTGGGCGGCCCGCTGTGGGTGAGCCCGGCGGTCCGACCGGCGGCGCCGATCGTGGTCGCCACCGACGCGCTCATCGCGCAGACCGAGCGGCTGGCGCGGCTGCACGGCGACGCTCGACGGCGATGCGCGCGGCGCTGGATCGCGCCGACGCCCTCGGCGTGGGCGCGCTCGCCGGCGCATCGGCGAGCCCCGGCGCGGGCGCCGCGCTCCGCAGCGCGGCGCAGCTCGATGCGGCGCGCGGCGCGCCGTGCGCGCGGCGGCCGAGATCACCGCGCGCACCGACGCCGACCTCCGGCAGGCGATCTCGGGCTACAGCGGCGGCGGAGGCCGAGCAGCAGGCGCGGGCGCTGCGCCTCGGCAGCCTGCTCGGCATCCTGTGGGGCCCGGCGCTCCGGGCGGCGCTGATCGCCGCGCTCCCGGCGGTGCTGCTCGCCCGGCGCGGCGGGCATCGGAGCCGACGACCTGCCGCTCGGCGCTGCTGCGGCGCTGGTTCCTCGAGCACCCCGAGGTGATCACCAGCCCGGCATTCGTCGAGGGGGTGCGCACCACCGCGATGAGCGTGGACGATGCGGCGGGGTCGGCGATCGGCCTCCCGCCGGGTGCGGCGGCGCAGCTCGCCGCCGCCTACGGGTTCACCGGGGTCGAGGCCGGCGCGGCGATCACCCTCGTCGCGGGCCGGCCGCTCGGCCTGTTCCGCGAGACGCCGGTCGTCGGTCGAGCGGGTCGCGACGATGCAGCATCGGCCAGCGCACCGCCAGCGGTGCGGTCGAACGTCTGCACGCGTGCCGGAGGGCGATCAGGTGCGCATCGAGCGCTACGACGCACCCGGCGAGCCGTCCGCGCTTCGTCGTCTACGTCGGACCGACCGAGACCTTCTCGCCGGTCGCCGACCGACGAGCCGTGGGATCTCACGAGCAACGTCACCGGGGTCGCCGGACTCGACGCCGGCTCGCTGCGCGCGACCGAGCTCGCGATGCACGACGCCGGCATCCGGCCGCGCGACGAGGTGCAGTTCGTCGGCTTCTCGCAGGGCGGGCTGGTCGCGACCCGCCTCGCGGCGTCCGGCGACTGGAACGCGACCGGGCTCGAGACCTATGGCGCTCCGGCGGGCGGCATCGTCGCTGCCCGACGGGCTCGCCGGCATGGCGGTCCGCAACACCGACGACTTCATCCCGGCGCTCGCCGGACCGCAGCTCGACCACCACCTGCTGCAGGTCGAGCGGCGGCGTTCGCCGAGGGCAGCCCGATCCCGACGACCGAGCCGGCGCCGGCGCATCAGCGCGAGGCCTACGTCGCGACCGCGACCGTCGATCGACGCGGCGCACTCCGAGGCGGTGCGCGACGCAGATCGCGGCGATGGACGCGTTCACGGCCGACTACACCGACCGCGACGGGTCGTCGATCACCGTGATGACCTACCACGCCGAGCGCGGCGCGCGAGAGGTCGCTGGCGTCTACTTCGAGGAGCGGCGGGTCGATCCCGTGAACGGCCGCAGGATGATGCCGATCAGCCAGGCGATGATGCCGAGCAGCAGCGCGCCGAGCACGCCCCAGCCGAAGTTCTCGACGGTGAGGCCGAAGCCGATCAGGCCGCTGATCCAGGCCACGAGCAGCAGCAGCAGGCCGTTGACGACGAACGAGATGAGGCCGAGCGTGAGCACGTAGAGGGGGAACGCGACGACCCGCACGAGCCCGCCGACGATCCCGTTGACCAGACCGAAGATCACGGCGACGAGCACGAGGGTCAGCACGAAGGCGAGCGTGTCGCCTTCCGAGCCGAACGAGTTGACGTCGACGTGCCCGGCGAGGATGACCGTGGTCAGCCAGAGGGCGAGGGTGTTGATGAGCAGGCGGAGCAGCAGGCGTCCCATGCGGGCCATTGTGGCATTGCCGGGCACGGAGCGGTAGCGACACCGCGCCGCCCCTAGGCTGGTCGGCATGGTCGTGACGCTCCGTCCCGAGATCGCCGCCCTGCAGCCGTACCGCCAGGGCCGGCCCGCGGCGCGCCGACGCGTTCAAGCTGTCGTCGAACGAGAACCCGTTCCCCCCGCTGCCGGCGGTGCTCGACGCCGTCGCCGACTCCAGCGTCAACCGCTACCCCGACGGCGCCGCGACCGTGCTGCGCGCGCGGCTCGCCGAGCGGTTCGGCGTCACCGCCGACGAGGTGCAGGTCGGCGCCGGGTCGGTCTCGATCCTGCAGCAGCTGATCCAGGCCGCGGCCGGACCGGGCGACGAGGTGCTCTACGCCTGGCGGTCGTTCGAGGCCTACCCGGGACTCGTCACCGTCTCCGGCGCGACGAGCGTGCAGGTGCCGCTGCGCACCGGCGGCGACGCGAGGCGACGCACGACCTGGACGCGATGGCCGCCGCGATCACGCGACCGCACCCGCGTCATCCTGGTCTGCACGCCCAACAACCCGACGAGCACGATCGTCACCGCCGCCGAGTTCGAGGCGTTCATGGCGAAGGTGCCCGACACCGTGCTGGTGCTGCTCGACGAGGCCTACCGCGAGTTCGTGACCGACCCCGACGCCGTGGACGGCATCCCGCTGCTCGAGCGCTACCCGAACCTCGTCGTGCTGCGCACCTTCTCGAAGGCGTACGGCCTCGCCGGCCTGCGCGTCGGCTACGCGGTCGGGCCCGCCTACATCCTCGACGCCGCGCGCGCCACCGCGATCCCGCTGTCGGTGACCGAGCCCGCGCAGCGCGCCGCGCTCGCCGCGCTCGACCACGAGCCGGAGCTGCTCGAGCGGGTCGCCGTGCTCGATCGAGCGGCGCACCGCGGTCGAGCAGGGCCTCGCCGACGCGGGCTGGACCGGCGAGCACGCGATCCCGGCCGCGCAGGGCAACTTCGTCTGGCTGCCGACCGGCGAGCAGACCGTCGCCGCCGCCGAGATCCTCGAGCGCCACGGGATCGTCGCGCGGGTGTTCGCGCCCGACGGCATCCGGGTCTCGATCGGCGAGCCGGAGTCTGTGGAAACACTCCTACGCGCGGCCGCGGAGGTTGTCGAGACCCTCCGAGAGACGCCCGAAAACGCCGGGCTAGGGTAGTTCTCATGTCCTACACCGAGGCGACGGTCCAGCTGCTCTCGCCCCAGGGAACCCTCGTCGAGAACGACGTCACGGCCGAGTACCTGCCGTGGATCGCGAAGCTCGACGACGCCCGGCTGCAGGACTTCTACCGGCAGATGGTGGTCATCCGCCGCTTCGACATCGAGGCGGGCAACCTGCAGCGCCAGGGGCAGCTCGCGCTCTGGATCCCGAGCCTCGGCCAGGAGGCGGCGCAGGTCGGCTCCGGGTACGCCGCCAAGCCGCAGGACCACATCTTCCCCGCCTACCGCGAGCACGTCGTCGGACGCATCCGCGGTCTCGACCCGATGAAGATCATCGAGATGCTGCGCGGCCTCAGCCACGGCGGCTGGGTGCCGGCCGAGACCGGCAACTTCCACCTCTACACGCTGGTGATCGGGTCGCAGTCGCTGCACGCGACCGGCTACGCGATGGGCATGCAGTTCGACGGCGCGACCGCGACCGGCGACCCCGAGACCGACCAGGCCGTGCTCGTCTACTTCGGCGACGGCGCCACGAGCCAGGGCGACGTCAGCGAGGCGTTCGTCTTCGCGGCCAGCTACCAGACCCCGCAGGTGTTCTTCCTGCAGAACAACCACTGGGCGATCTCGGTGCCGGTCGAACGCCAGTCGCGCACACCGCTCTATCTGCGCTCGACCGGGTTCGGCATCCCGAGCGTGCAGATCGACGGCAACGACGTGCTCGCGAGCTACGCCGTCACGGCGCAGAGCCTCGACGACGCCCGCAGCGGCAGGGGCCCGCGCTTCATCGAGGCGCTCACCTACCGCATGGGCGCGCACACCTCGAGCGACGACCCGACGAAGTACCGGGATGCCGAGGAGCTGACGTTCTGGAGCGAGCGCGACCCGATCGCCCGCTTCGAGACCTACCTGCGGGCGAAGGGCGCCGACGAGGCGTTCTTCGCGAGCGTCGCGACCGAGGCCGAGGACGTGGCCGCCGACATGCGGGTCCGCACGAACGCGCTCGGGGTGCCGCCGGCATCCAAGATCTTCACGAACGTGTACACCGACGCGCACCCGGGCGTCGACGCGCAGGCCGCCTGGTTCGCCGCGTACGAGGCGTCGTTCGACTCGGCCGACGGGGGCCAGGCATGACGACCGCCAAGGCGAAGGCCGCGCCGGCGAAGGCCGCCGCGCGAAGGCCACCGGCGACGGCCGCGCCGTCGGCCCCCCCGCAGGTCGAGCAGCTCACGCTCGCGAAGGCGATCAACTCCGGTCTGCGCGCGGCGATGGCCGCCGACGCCGAAGGTGCTCATGATGGGCGAGGACATCGGCACCCTCGGCGGCGTCTTCACCGTGACCGACGGGCTGAAGGCCGAGTTCGGCGACGAGCCGCGTGCTCGACACCCCGCTCGCCGAGTCCGGCATCGTCGGCACCGCGATCGGCCTGGCGATGCGCGGCTACCGCCCGGTGTGCGAGATCCAGTTCGACGGGTTCATCTACCCCGGCTTCGACCAGATCACCTCGCAGCTCGCGAAGCTCACCTACCGGCACGAGGGATCGCAGTCGTTCCCGGTCGTGATCCGGGTGCCGTACGGCGGGCACATCGGCGCGGTCGAGCACCACCAGGAGAGCCCGGAGGCGTACTTCGCGCACACCGCCGGCCTGCGCGTCGTCAGCCCGGCGACCCCGCACGACGGCTACTGGATGATCCAGGAGGCGATCGCGAGCAACGACCCGGTCATGTTCTTCGAGCCGAAGAGCCGCTACTGGCAGCGCGGCGACGTCGACC
The DNA here is from genome assembly GCA_963730045.1 of uncultured Actinomycetota bacterium. Classification (GTDB taxonomy): domain Bacteria; phylum Actinomycetota; class Actinomycetes; order Actinomycetales; family Microbacteriaceae; genus JBDSKH01. The sequence goes on from CAVSPQ010000002.1 coordinate 167,237, forward strand.
GCGTCGACCAGCGGCATCGAGCTGCACGCAGCCGGGTGGTCCGCGCCGGCACCGAGGTGACGCTCGTCGGCCACGGCGCGATGGTGGCGGTGCTGCTGCAGGCCGCCGAGATCGCGGCCGAGGAGGGCACGAGCATCGAGGTCATCGACCTGCGCTCGCTCTCGCCGATCGACTACGAGCCGATCCTGGCGTCGGTGCAGAAGACCGGCCGCCTGATCGTCGCGCAGGAGGCGCCCGGCAACGTGAGCGTCGGATCCGAGATCGCCGCGACGGTCGCCGAGCGCGCGTTCTACTCGCTCGAGGCGCCGGTGCTGCGGGTCAGCGGCTTCGACACCCCGTTCCCGCCCGCCAAGCTCGAGGGCGTCTACCTCCCCGACGCCGACCGCGTGCTCGAGGCCGTCGACCGCTCGCTGGCGTACTGACCTGGCTGACTGAGGAGACTTCCGTGGCACAATCCGAGTTCCCGCTGCCGGATGTCGGCGAGGGTCTGACCGAGGCCGAGATCGTCTCCTGGAAGGTCAAGCCCGGCGACGCCGTCACCGTCAACCAGGTGCTGGTCGAGATCGAGACGGCGAAGTCGCTGGTCGAGCTGCCGTCGCCGTTCGCCGGCACGGTCACCGCGCTGCTCGCCGACGAGGGCGCGACCGTCGAGGTCGGCACGCCGATCATCCGGGTGGATTCGGCGGGCGGCTCGATCGAGCTGCAGGCTCCCGGCGACGCCGACACCACGGGCGAGGTCGGCCGCACGACGAACACGGCCGAGCGGCCCGAGCTGGATGCCGCTCCCGCGGCCTCCGCGGTCGCCGCGCCCGCCGACGAGGGATCCGGCGCCGTCCTCGTCGGCTACGGATCGAAGGGCGGCCACGCGACCTCGCGCCGCCGCCGCCCGGCGAGCCTCGCACCCGACGGATCCTCCGACGCCCCGCAGGAGGCCGCGTCGAAGCTGGCGGGGCTGCGCAGGCGGCCCGCCCGGCATCCGTGCCCGCCGCCTCGGCCAGCCCGGTCATCGCGAAGCCGCCGATCCGCAAGCTCGCCAAGGATCTGGATGTCGACCTCACCCAGGTGAGCGGCACCGGGCTCGCGGGCGAGATCACCCGCGACGACGTGATCCGGCAGGCGTCGCAGGCGAGCGTGTTCCGCAACATCCAGACGCCGGAGTGGGGCGAGCAGCGCGAGGAGCGCATCCCGGTCAAGGGCGTGCGCAAGGCGATCGCCACCGCGATGGTGTCGAGCGCGTTCACGGCTCCGCACGTGAGCGTCTTCACCGACGTCAACGCGACGCGCACCATGGAGTTCGTCAAGCGCCTGAAGGCCTCGCCCGACTTCGCCGGCGTGCGGGTCAGCCCGCTGCTCGTGATGGCGAAGGCGGTGATCTGGGCGGTGCGTCGCAACCCGACGGTGAACTCGAGCTGGACCGACAAAGAGATCATCGTCCACCACTACGTGAACCTGGGCATCGCGGCGGCGACCCCGCGCGGCCTCATCGTGCCGAACGTCAAGGACGCGCAGGAGCTGAGCCTGCTCGAGCTCGCGCAGGCGCTCGAGCAGCTGACGATCACGGCGCGCGACGGCAAGACGCAGCCGGCCGAGATGGCGAACGGCACGGTGACGATCACCAACATCGGCTCGTACGGCATGGACACCGGCACCCCGATCCTCAACCCCGGCGAGGTCGGCATCATCGCGCTCGGCGCGATCAAGCAGAAGCCGTGGGTGGTGGATGGCGAGGTGCGCCGCGCGTTCGTCACGACCGTGGGTGCCAGCTTCGATCACCGCGTCGTCGACGGCGACGTGGCGAGCCGGTTCACGGCCGACGTCGCGAGCGTCCTCGAGGAGCCCGCGCTGCTGCTCGACTGAACGCCACCCCGCTATTGAGAACGGTTTTGACAATCGTTATCAATAAGCGGCTAGCGTGAGCACGTGCCGAAAGCCGCTCCCGCTCGTTTCGATCCCCGTCGCCGTGCTACTGGCGCTGAGCGCCTGCGCCCCCACACCCTCGGACCCCGCGTCGGACGGAACGCGTGCACATCGTCGCCTCGACCAACGTCTACGGCGACATCGCGCGCAGCGTCGGCGGCGACGACGTCGAGGTCACCAGCATCATCGACGACCCCGCGCAGGACCCGCACCAGTTCGAGGCCAACCCCCGCGTGCAGCTCGCGCTGTCGCGAGGCCGACATCGTGATCGTCAACGGCGGCGGCTACGACGACTTCATGCAGACCATGCTCGACGCCGTCGGGCAACGACGACGCGATCGTGATCGACGCGGTCGACGTCTCGGGCCTCGACGCCGGCGCCGACGGCTTCAACGAGCACGTCTGGTACGACTACGACGCGATGTCGCGTCTGGTGACGCGGCTCGCGGGCGCCCTGCAGGAGCGTCGACCACGACAACGCCGCAGCAGTACGTCGCCTGCCGCGAGCGACGTCACCGCCGAGCTCGACTCGCTGAGCGCGACGGCCGCCGACTGCACGCGACGCGGTCGCCGGCGCCGGCGTCGTCATCACCGAGCCGGTGCCGCTCTACCTGCTCGACGCGATGGGCTTCGAGAACCTCACGCCCCCCGAGTTCAGCGAGGCGATCGAGGAGGACACCGACGTGCCGCCCGCCCTCCTGCAGAGCGTGCTGAACCTGATCGGCGACGGCTCGGCAGCGCTGGTCGTCGTACAACGCGCAGACCGGCGGACCGCAGACCGACGCGGTGCCTCGACGTCGCGACCGACAACCGGGTGCCGGCCGTCGCCGTGACCGAGACGCTGCCCGAGGGCGAGCACTACGTCGCCTGGCAGCGGGCGCTGCAGCAGGCGTTCCTCTCCGCGGTCGCCGCTGACCGACGACTGACACCGCCCCGTCCTGTCGCTCCGCGACGCCGCCCTCACCCTGGGCGGCCGCTCGCTGTGGACCGGCCTCGACCTCGACGTCGCGCCGGGCGAGTTCATCGCGGTGCTCGGCGCGAACGGCTCCGGCAAGACCAGCCTGCTGAAGGCGGTCCTCGGGCAGCACCCGCTGACCGCGGGCACGGCGACGCTGCTCGGCGACCCGATCCGTCACGGCGACCGGCGCATCGGCTACATCCCGCAGCAGCGGCGACCGGATGACGGGGTCGCCCTCCGCGGTCGCGACCTGGTCGCGCTCGGCGTCGACGGTCATCGCTGGGGGATCCCGCTCCCGACCGGCGCGCGACGCCGGCGCATCGACGCCCTGCTCGACGCCGTCGGCGCCGCGCACTACGCGCGCGTGCCCGGTCGCCGGGCTCTCCGGCGGCGAGCAGCAGCGGCTGCGCGTCGGTCAGGCGCTCGCCGGCGACCCGCGGCTGCTGCTCTGCGACGAGCCGCTGAGCTCGCTCGACCTGCGGGCGCAGCGCGTGGTCAGCGAGCTGATCGACCGGCACCGCCGCGAGCGCGGCTCGGCGTGCTGTTCGTGACCCACGACGTCAACCCGGTGCTCGAGCACGTCGACCGGGTGCTCTACCTGGCGCGCGGGCGGTTCCGCATCGGCACCCCGGACGAGGTGCTGCGCTCCGAGGTGCTGAGCGAGCTGTACGCGTCGCCGGTCGACGTGATCCGCACGCGCGGGCGCATCGTGATCGTCGGCGCCCCCGACGAATCGCACGCGCACGACCACGGGCACAGCCACGACCACCCGCATCCCGAGGAGTCGGCGGAGGTGGCGCCGTGAACGACTGGTGGTCGCAGCTCTTCGACTTCTCCGACTACGGCGCGCTCATCGTGCTGCTGCAGAACTCGATCCTCGCCGGCGCGGTGCTCGGCATCGTCGGCGGCCTGGTCGGCGTGTTCGTGATGTCGCGCGACCTGGCGTTCGCGGTGCACGGCATCAGCGAGCTGTCGTTCGCCGGGGCCGCCGCGGGGCTGCTGTTCGGCGTCGGCGTCGTCGAGGGCTCGATCGTCGGCTCGCTCGTCGCGGCGGCGCTCATCGGCCTGCTCGGCACGCGCGCGCGGGATCGCAACTCGATCACCGCGGTGCTGATGCCGTTCGGCCTCGGCCTCGGCATCCTGTGCCTCGCCCTCTACCCGGGACGCGCGTCCAACAAGTTCGGCCTGCTGACCGGCCAGATCGTCGCCGTCGACGACCCGCGCCTCGGCACGCTCGCGCTGATCGGCGCGATCGTGGTGATCGGGCTGCTGGTGATCTGGCGTCCGCTGACCTTCGCGAGCGTCGATGCCGAGGTCGCGGTCGCGCGCGGCGTGCCGGTGCGCGCGCTCTCGCTCGTCTTCATGCTGCTGCTCGGCCTGGCGGTCGCCGTCGGCGTGCAGGTGGTCGGCGCGCTGCTCGTGCTGTCGGTGCTGGTGACGCCGGCCGCCGCCGCGCTGCGGATCTCGTCGTCGCCGTTCTGGGTGCCGGTGCTCAGCATGGTGTTCGCGACGGTCTCGCTCGTGGGCGGCATCCTGCTCGCCCTCGGCGCCAGCGTGCCGATCAGCCCGTACGTGACGACGATCTCGTTCCTCATCTACCTGGTCTGCCGCGCTCGCGCGTCGCGGCCGCCGCGCTCGGGCAGCTGGCGACCGTCGCGCGCCGCGCGAGAATGGCACGCGGCGTGCAGGACGGCATCGTGAAGCGGAACACCTGGCAGCGCGAGGCGGTGCGCGAGGCACTCGGCGACACCGAGGGATTCGTCAGCGCCCAGAGCCTGCACGCCGCGATGAAGGACTCCGGGTCCGAGGTCGGACTCGCGACCGTCTACCGCGCGCTCGCCGACCTCGCCACCGAGGGCGACGCCGACTCGCTGCAGCAGGAGGGCGAGAGCCTGTACCGCGCCTGCACGCCGGGCAGCCACCACCATCACCTGATCTGCCGCCGCTGCGGCACCACGGTCGAGATCGCCGCGGATGCCGTCGAGACCTGGGCGCGCGACGTCGCCGCCCAGCACGGCTTCACGCAACCGCATCACGTCGTCGACGTCTTCGGCTACTGCGCGGACTGCACGCGCCTTGTCGCCCGCGACTGACGTCCTGTCCCCCGACATACGGGGACGGCCCTGTGTCGGGGGGTAGACGAGCCTGTCTAGCGGGCGTACCGTCAGCGTCCAGAGAGACCGTCGGGGTGGGACGGAAGCGTCTCACGAACCAGCCTCGGCGGACATGACTCGGGACACAGGGGGGCATCCAGACATGGACTGCAGCACATCGCACACAGCGCACGATCGACACGACGGACGACACCGCGAAGAGGCGCCGTCGTTCACGGATGATCCGCGCGATCCTCGCCGGAGGACTCGTCCTCGGCGTCGGGACCGCGGTCACGCTCGCCGCGTGGAACGACTCGGAGTTCGTCACCGGGCACGTTCACCGCCGGCACGTTCAACCTGCAGGGCTCGACGACGAACGGCACGACGTTCACCGACCACCCGGTCGGCTCGCCCGGCACGCTGGGCTTCACGGTGACCGCCGACCACGCTGTCGCCCGGTGACACGGTGTACGCGCCGTTCGCGGTGCGCCTCGCGGCGAACACCACGAACGACGCCAACGTCGTGATCACCGCTCCGAACGCGACGACCGGCACGATCGTGACCGACCTCACCTACGAGGTGGTGCGCACGACAGCCTTCGCCTGCGGACTCGGGCACCGTCGACTCGATCGGCACCGTCGCTGATCACCGCGGGCACGGCGGTCACCGCCGTCGCCGGACCGAACACGTTCGTGCTCACCAAGGGCGCGCCCGTGACGTCCGAGGGCGCCACGCAGTTCCTGTGCTTCAAGGTGACCGCAGGCGCTGGACTGACCCAGGGCCAGACCGGCACGGTCACCTGGCAGTTCACCGCTTCGTCGATCTGACGCTGAGGTCATGACGGGCTCCCGTCTGTCGGAGAGGCCGCGCGCATCGATCAAGGTGCGCGCGGCACTCGCCGGCGGGCTCGTGTTCGGAATCGCGGCGGGACTCACCGTCGCGAGCTGGACCGACGCCGAACGTGTCGGCGCGACGTTCACCGCGTCCTCGTTCAACCTGCAGACGAATGTCCAGGGCGCCGGCGTACACGTCGACCGGCGGCTCGACGGGCACGGTCGGCCGCGACGGCCGCCGGGATCTATCCCGGAAGCGCCGGCACCCGGTACGTCTCGCTGCAAGGTGAAGACGGCCGCCGTGTCGGTCGCCGGCACGGTGCGCCTGAGTGCCGCCGCGAACGGCGGGGCCGGCCTGACCCCGGTGCTGCGTTCGCGGATCGTGACGATCCGCGGCCAGCGACCTGCGCGGCGGGCGTGTTCACGGCGGAGCGACCTACGTCGCGGGCACCAACTCCACGTACCACATGGTCAGCGCGGCTCTGCCGGCGACGCGCGGCGCTCACGCGTCGCCGCGAACGGCGGCGGCGCCGAGGTGCACTACTGCATCGAGCTCAGCATCGCGACCGCCACGGTGCAGGCCACCTACAGGGCCACGGCGGCGACGGCGACCTGGACCGTCACCGGGCAGAGCTAGGCGATACGGATGACGACCGAGCAGCCGCGCACGCGCCGCACCCCCGCCGGGGTGATCGGCGACGTGCTGCTCTGGGTGGCGTCGGTCGGCGGGCGTGATCTGCATCCTGCGTGGTCATCGCCGCCGTGTTCTTCCACGTCACGCTGATCATGTTCAAGACCGGGTCGATGGAGCCGACGATCCCCACCGGTTCGCTGGCCGTCGTGCACGAGATCCCGGCGTCCGAGATCGCGGTCGGCGACATCGTCACGGTCGACCGGCCGGGGCAGCTGCCGATCACGCACCGCGTGACCTCGGTCGCAGGGCGGCGGCGACACCCGCACGATCACGCTGCGCGGCGACGCGAACCCGACCGACGACGCCGCGCCGTACGTGGTCAGCACGGTGCGCGAGGTCTGGACCTGGGTTCCCGGATGGGCGAACGTCGTCGTCTGGTTCTCGAACCCGGTCGTGCTCGGCGGGCTGACGCTCGGCGCGACGGCGCTCGTCACCTGGGCGTTCTGGCCGCGGGATGCCGGGCACGGCCGCCGCCGAGCGCGCCGCGGCCGTGGCGGCGCGACGCGCGCGATCACCGACGACAGGCACAGCCGCTGCTCGCCGCCGCCGTCTGTCGCGGTCGGCGCGACCCCGGATGCCGCGCAGGCGGCCGAGGTCGAGACCGTCGTCAGCAGTCAGTACCTCGAGCTGACCTCGATCAGCGACCCCGATCTGCTCTCGTCGATGACCCGCCTCAACCCCGTGACCTGGCAGGTCGGGGTCGACGCCACGCCGCCGGACCCGGGCCTCGTGCACCTCGGGGTCGCGGCAGCCGGGGTCATGGTCGCGCCGGGCGACCTCACGCTCGGCGTGCAGGCGTGCGCCGGTGCGCTGGGTGGCCGGCGCCTGCGGCGGAGCGGCGAGCACCTGGGTCGCGACGACCGACCTCGCGACCCTGGTCGCGACGCCGACGGCGTTCGGGGCTCGCGAGATCGGCACGATGGACGCGCTTCGCGCCAGCGCTGGCTGCTGATGACCGTGACGCTCACCGCGGCGAACCCGGCACCGGGCGACGTGCGCGCAACTGCGCCTGCAGGCGTGGGGCGCGGGCGGCGCCGCTCTCGACCGGACCGGGTGCGCTCGCGTCGACCGGGTCCGGCAGCGGGGGCTGGTTCCCGCCGGCGGCGCTCGCGTTCGGCGCGATCGGCTGCCGGCCTCCTGATCTCGCGGCGTCGCCCGCCGTCGCTCTGCCGCGCAGGAGGCGAGGATGTCTGAGCGCGCGGACGGTCCGCCAGCGGGTCATCGTCGTCGCGGTCGCTGCCGCGTCGGCCTGCGCGGCCTTCGCCGTGGCGGCGGGTCCCGCGCCCACCGAGGCCGCGTGGGTCGTCGACCAGGACGCTGAACGTGACGGCGACCGCGGTGACGCCGCGCCGCCGACCGGGCTCTCCTGCCCGGACAGCGGGCTGCTGGCCGTGCGCCGTGCCCTTCACCTGGACCGCGCCGCCCGGCACCCGCGCCGAGCGGCTACACCCTCAAGTGGACGGGAGCCGCGACCGGGTCGAGCACGCATACCGGGACCAGCGGCGGCGTGACCGTCGCCGCTCGGCACGATCACCGTCAGCGTCTACGCGGACTACGGCAGCTGGCAGTCGGCGGCGGCGATCCAGACCCGCCAGGTCAACGGGATCATCTTCGTCGGCTGGACCTGCACGTGACGCGCTTTGCCGGCCGCCGCCGCATCCTGTAGTCTCAACAGGTTGTCCGCTCGCGGACGGCATCTTGTGTGCACCGGCCAGCGTCTTCGGACCAGCCGGGAATCGCATGCCGACAAGTGATCTTGGGTGAGAGCACTACGTCTTCACGGTAGATCAGAAACAGGAGCAAACCACCATGGGCGCAGTGTGCCAGGTGACCGGAGCCGTTCCCGGCTTCGGACACAACATCTCGTTCTCGCACCGCCGCACCAAGCGGCGTTTCGACCCGAACATCCAGAAGAAGACCTATTTCGTGCCGTCGCTGGGTCGCAAGGTGACCCTCAACCTGTCGGCCAAGGGCATCAAGACGATCGACGCCCGTGGCATCGAGTCCGTCGTGCAGGACATCCTGGCGCGCGGGGAGAAGATCTGACATGGCCAAGGCACAGGACGTCCGTCCCATCATCAAGCTGCGCTCGACGGCAGGCACCGGGTACACCTACGTGACCCGCAAGAACCGTCGCAACAACCCCGACCGAATCGTGCTCAAGAAGTACGACCCCATCGTGCGCAAGCACGTCGAATTCCGCGAGGAGCGGTAACCATGGCCAAGAAGAGCAAGATCGCGCGCAACGACCAGCGCAAGGTGATCGTCGAGCGGTACGCCGCGAAGCGCCTCGAGCTGAAGAAGGCGCTGGTCGACCCGGCCGGCACCGACGAGACCCGCGAGGCCGCGCGCCTCGGACTGCAGAAGCTGCCGCGCAACGCGTCGCCGGTGCGCCTGCGCAACCGCGACTCGATCGACGGACGCCCGCGCGGTGTCCTCAGCAAGTTCGGTGTCTCGCGTGTCCGCTTCCGCGACATGGCGCACCGCGGCGAGCTGCCCGGCATCACGAAGTCGAGCTGGTAGCACGCAGAGAACGCGAAGAGGGGTGGACGAGAGTCCGCCCCTCTTTTTCTGTGGAAACCCAGTGTTTTCCACGGATTCGGCGCACCGTGCCGATTTCCCCGGAAATACCGGGTTCTGCTGGTAGTTTCAAGGCGGTTCCGGGGAGACAGCCCGGAATCGCATCGCAGTTCCGCCGCATCGGGCATCCACTGCGTAACTCAATGCACTAGGTCCGAGGAGGACACCCATGGCTGACACACTCAACAAGACCGACCTCGTGGCAGCGATCGCCGCCGAGTCGGGCCAGAGCCAGGCCGCCGTCGGCGGCGTCGTCGACGCTTTCTTCAACGTCGTCTCCAAGTCCGTCGCGTCGGGCACCAAGGTCTCGATCCCGGGCTGGATCTCGTTCGAGCAGACGCAGCGCGCCGCTCGTGCGGGCCGCAACCCTGCGACCGGCGCCACCATCCAGATCGCCGCGAGCAAGGGCGTGAAGGTCTCCGCCGGCAGCAAGCTGAAGGCCGCCGCGAAGAACGGCTAGCAACATCCAGAGACGGGCGTCGACCATGTGGTCGGCGCCCTTCGCTTGCTGCCGCCTGCCGCGCCGCTCCGAATACCATCGGATGGTGACGCGGACGATGCGAGTGGCCGGCCCGGCCGTGCTGGTGGCCGCGGCGCTGGTGTCCGTGCTCGCCGCGCTCGCCGTCGGCGGCGGCGCCGCAGCCGAGCCGCTCATCGATCCGGGTGCGATCACCCGGTACGGCCTGCCGATCACGCAAGCTGGTCATGAACCTCGGCGTCGCCGTCGCCCTCGGCGCCCTCGCGCTCGCGGTGTTCGCTCTCCGGTCCGCGACGGCTCGCGCAGCCACCGCCGACGGTGATCGAGCCGACGAGCTCGGCCGCGCGCTCGACATCGCCGCCGCCGGCGCCGGCGTGTGGACCGTCGCCGCCGCCGCCGCCGGTCTGTTCGCCTACTCGAGCATCTCGTACATCCCGATCAGCTTCGACGACGCGTACGGCCAGGGGCTCGGGCGTGCTACCTCACGCAGACCGAGCCGGGGCGCGCCTGGCTGATCACGACGCTGCGTCGGCGCCGCGGTGACGGTGCTCTGCTTCGCGGTGCGCAACGTGACCGCGCTCGGGTTCGTGGTCGTCGCTCGCGGTGCTCGGGCTCATCCCGCTCGCCCAGGAGGGTCACGCCGGCGACACCGCGAGCCACGACGCCGCGGTCACGGCGATCTGGCTGCACGTGCTGTTCGCCGGCTTCTGGCTCGGCGGGCTGGTCACGATCACGCTGCTGCGCGGCGCGGCTCGCGCCCGATCGGCTCGCCGGCCGTGCTGCCGCGCTATTCGACGATCGCGCTGATCTGCTTCATCGTGGTGGCGGCGTCCGGGTACGTGAGCGCGTCGATCCGCGTCGGTCGACGCTCGAGAACCTCCTCACGCCGTACGGCGTCCTCGTGCTGGTGAAGGTCGCCGCGCTGGGTGCGCTCGGTCTCTTCGGGGCGTATCAGCGCCGCATCCTGATCGGTCGCATCGCGTCGGGCGGCATCACCGCGCTGGTTCTGGATGCTGGTGGCCGCCGAGCTGGCGTTCATGGGCGTCGCGTCGGGGGTCGCCGCCGCACTCGCCCGCACCAGCCCGCCGGTGGACGCGGTTCCGACGACCGGAGCTGCCCGACCCGACCCCCGCGCTGCTGCTCACCGACCGCGAGCTCCCTCCCGAGCTCACGCCCGGTCGACCTGGCTCACCGCAGTGGAACCTCGACCTGCTCTGGCTGCTGGTCTGCGGTTTCGCGCTCTTCTTCTACTCTCGCGGGGGTCCGGCGGCTGCGCCGGCGCGGCGACCGCTGGCCCTGGTACCGCACGGCGCTCTGGGTCGCCGGGATCCTGCTGCTGTTCTGGGTCACGAACGGCCCGGTCAACGTCTACGAGCGGTACCTGTTCAGCGTCGCACATGCTCGGCCACATGCTGCTGAGCATGGCGGTGCCGGTGCTGCTGGTGCTGTCGGCGCCGATCACGCTGGCGCTGCGGACGATCCGCAAGCGCGACGACGGGTCGCGCGGCGCCCGCGAGTGGATCATGCTCGCCGTGCACTCGCGCGTCGCGGCCGTGCTGACCCATCCGCTGGTCGCGGGCGGGCTGTTCGCGGCGTCGCTCTGGGTGTTCTACTACTCGCCGCTGTTCCGCTGGGCGACCGAGGACCACGTCGGGCACACCTGGATGGTGCTGCACTTCCTGATCACCGGGCTACCTGTTCGCGCAGACCCTGGTCGGCATCGACCCGATCGCGGGCCGGCCGCCGTATCCCCTGCGCCTGCTCCTGCTGCTGGCGACGATGGCGATGCACGCGTTCTTCGGGCTCTCGCTCGTCACCGGGACGGGCCTGCTGCTGTCCGACTGGTACGGCGCGATGGGTCGCACCTGGGGGCTGTCGCCGCTCGCCGATCAGCAGGCGGGCGGCGGGATCGCGTGGAGCGTCGGCGAGATCCCGACGGTGGCGCTGGCGATCCTGGTCGCGGTTCTGTGGAGCCGCAGCGACGAGCGGGACGCGACATCGCGGCGATCGCGCGGCCGATCGCGACGGCGATGCGGAGCTCGCCGCCTACAACGCCATGCTCGAGAAGCAGAGCATCGCCGGGCGGTCGAAGCGCTAGCCTTCCGCGCGGCCCTTCGGTCACCGCGATCGTGTTCCCGTCGATCGGTGCTGGTGTAGGTCACCTCGAACACCACGTCCTCGTCGAACGTCGACACGCTGCCGTCGAAGAGCGACTGCACGTCGACGACGAGGTGCGCGGTCCCCGGCGCGGGCCCGGCGACCCAGGTGCCGAACTCCGGCCCGGGTTCGATCTCGCAGCTCGGGATACGCGGCGATCGACCACACCGGATCGGAGACCACGCGGTTCGCGATGGCCTGGCCGAACGGGCAGCCGGTCGGGAACAGCACCTGCTGCGTCGGTGCAGTCGTCGAGGTGCGCGCGCACCTCCTCGTCGAGGGCGGGCGCGAAGGCCGGCGCCGGCCTGCACGTCGACGGTCGCGATCCAGCTCCGCTCCGACCTCGTCGGCGAGCACCGATCGCATCCGGCGCGCGGAGGAAGGCGGTGTCGTGGCCGAACACGTACGAGCCCGGGACCAGGACGGCGTAGCTCGACCGGCGCCCGCCGCATCCCGGCCGGTGTTCTGCTGCGATGCCGTTGGCGGTGAACCGCGGATCGTGCTGCACGTCGAGCGACGAGGCGCGCGACGGGGCTCTCGGCGAAGCCCCACTCCGGGAACAGGCCGAGCCGCGTGCCCGACCCGCTCGACCTCGAACGCGGTGGTCCCGTCGCCGCCCGGGCGCGGTCCAGGCGAACGTGATGCGGTGGCGCCCGTCGCCGAGGTCGTCGTCGGAGAGCTGGCGGATGTCGGTCAGCCCGGTGAGCACGTCGTCGTCGAGCAGGAGGTCGTCGGCGCCACGCGGCATCGACGCCCGGCAGCGCGAGCGCGCTCTCGGCGTCGCCGCGCGCGAGGGCGTCGAGGTAGACCCGCACGAAGTCGCCGGGACCGAACACGGTGGCGTTCAGGCCGACGACCGCTCCTCCCCCGGCGGCGATCGCGAGGACGAATGCGACGATCCAGGGCAGCACGCGTCGCATACGGTCGAATTGTAACGTAGAGTGTCGAGGTGTCACTGCCCGAACTGTCGCCAGAGCAGGCGGCGGTCTTCGCGGCGATCGAGACCACGCGCGACCACATCTTCGTGACCGGCCGGGCCGGCACCGGCAAGTCGACGCTGCTCGAGTACCTCTCGTGGAACACCGCCAAGCAGCTCGTGATCTGCGCACCCACCGGGGTCGCGGCGCTCAACGTCGGCGGCCAGACCATCCATTCGCTGTTCCGGCTGCCGATCGGCGTCATCGCCGACCACGAGATCGACCAGAGCAACGAGCTGCGCAAGCTGCTCAACACCATCGACACGCTGGTCGTCGACGAGGTGTCGATGGTCAACGCCGACCTGCTGGATGCGATGGATCGCGTCCTGCGCCAGGCGCGGCAGAAGCCGCACGAGGCGTTCGGCGGCGTGCAGGTCGTGCTGTTCGGCGACCCGTATCAGCTGGCCCCGGTGCCCGGCGATCCCGAGGAGCGCGCCTACTTCGCCGACCGCTACACGTCGATGTGGTTCTTCGACGCCCGGGTCTGGCACGAGGCCGACCTCACGATCTACGAGCTCGGCACCATCCACCGGCAGCACGAGCTGGAGTTCAAGCAGCTGCTCACCGCGGTGCGGCACGGCGAGGTGACGCCCGAGATGGGCCGGCGCCTCAACGAGGTCGGCGGGCGCCCGGCGCCCGAGGAGGGCGCGATCACGCTCGCGACCACCAACGCGACCGTGACGCGCATCAACGGCACCGAGCTCGCGCGGCTGCCCGGGCGGGCCCTGACGGCGATGGCCGAGGTCAACGGCGAGTTCGGCGGACGCGCGTTCCCCGCCGACGAGCGGCTCGAGCTGAAGGTCGGCGCGCAGGTGATGTTCCTGCGCAACGACACCGGCGGCGACGGGCGCTGGGTGAACGGCACCATCGGCGAGGTGGTGAAGATCGCCGACACGGTCACGCGTCGAGGTCGACGGGAGCGGCCACGAGGTGCTGCCCTCCACCTGGGAGCGCTACCGCTACAGCTACTCCGCCGCCACGAAAGAGCTGCGCAAGGACGTCGTGGCCGAGTTCATCCAGTTCCCGCTGCGGCTGGCGTGGGCGGTCACGATCCACAAGTCGCAGGGCAAGAGCTACGACCGGGCCGTCATCGACCTCGGCCCGCGGTCGTTCGCGCCGGGCCAGACCTATGTCGCGCTCTCGCGCATCACCGCGCTCGAGGGGCTCTACCTGACGCGGCCGCTGCGCCCGAGCGACGTGATCGTCGACGACGCGGTGCGCCGGTTCATGAGCCGCGCGACCGCGATCCCGGCGATCGAGGCCTGATCGCCGGTCGGATGGCGACCTCAGGCGCATGTCGAGAATCGCGCAGCTCGGCTCCGACCTCTCTTCAGACGCTGGCCCGACGGGCCCGGCAACGGAAGGATGGGCACGTGAAGTACATGATCATGATGTTCGGCGACGCCGCCGCGATGGGCGAGGTGCAGAGCCCGGAGTGGATCCGCGAGATGATCGGCGACATGATCGCGATCGACGCCGATCTGGCGGCCTCGGGCGAGCTGGTCTTCCAGGCGGGACTGGCCGACGGCTCGATGGCGAAGACGATGCGTTACGCGGACGGCGGCCCGGTCGCGGTGACCGACGGCCCGTACGCCGAGTCGAAGGAGTCGCTCATCGGCTTCTGGATCGTCGACGTCGAGTCCGACGAGCGCCTGCGCGAGATCGTCGGGCGCATCGTCAGGTGGTCGGGATTCGTGGAGGTCCGGCCGCTCGGCGAGGCGCCCACCGACGTCTGATGCCGGCAGCCGTTCGTGCGAGCGAGCGTCGATCGAGGCGCTGCTGCGCGAGCTGGCGCCGCGCGTGCTCGGGCACGCTCGTGCGCCGGCACGGGCAGTTCGAGGCAGTGCGAGGACGCCGTGCAGGAGGCTCTGATCGCGGCGGCGCAGCAGTGGCCGCGAGCAGGGCGTCCCCGACGATCCGCGCGCCTGGCTCGTCGCGGTCGCCGAACCGGCGGCTGGTGGATGCCTGGCGCAGCGAGAGCGCACGTCGCGGTCGCGAGAAGGCGGTCTTCGATCTCGAACGCCGTCGACGCTGCACGCCGCCGTCGCTCCGACACCGACGACACCCTCGACCTGCTCGTGCTCTGCTGCCACCCGGCGGTGTCGCCGCCGTCGCAGCTCGCGCTGACGCTGCGCGCGGTCGGCGGCCTGACGACGGCCGAGATCGCCAGCGCCTTCCTGGTGCCCGAGGCGACGATGGCGCAGCGCATCAGCCGCGCCAAGGCCGCGATCAAGGCGGCGGGCGGCGCGATTCGGCGAGGTCGACACCGACGCAGCTCGCCGAGCGCATGGCCGTGGTGCGCCACGTGCTGTACCTGGTGTTCAACGAGGGCTACGCCGCGTCCGCCGGGCGAGCGGTCGCAGCGCACCGAGCTCACCGCGGAGGCGATCCGCCTGACCCGGATGCTGCTCGCCGCATCCGCCGACCTGCCCGCGACGCTGCCCGAGACCGTCGGGCTGCTCGCGCTGATGCTGCTCACCGACGCGCGCCGCGCCGCGCGGGAGCGGGCGGGCGAGCTCATCCCGCTCGCCGAGCAGGACCGGTCGCTCTGGGATGCCGCGCAGATCGCCGAGGGCGTCTCGCTGATCGAGCGCACGCTGGGCACGGGTGCGATCGGCCCGTACCAGGTGCAGGCCGCGATCGCGGCCGTGCACGACGAGGCGGTGACGGATGCGGCGACCGACTGGCCGCAGATCCTCGCGCTGTACGACGTGCTGGAGGGCATCGCTCCGGGCCCGGTCGTCACGCTCAACCGCGCGGTCGCCCTCGCGCGAGTCGACGGACGCGCGTGCCGGGCTCGCGCTGCTCGGAACCCTCGACGACGACGCCCGCCTCGAGCACTCGCATCGCCTCGACGCCGTGCGCGCCCACCTGCTCGAGCTCGCGGGCGACCCGGTCGCCGCGCGCGAGGCGTACCTGCGCGCCGCGCGCCGCACCGGCAGCGTGCCGGAGCAGCGCTACCTGGCGCTGCGGCGCCGCGCGAGCCTCGGCGGTCGAGTAGCGCGAAGCGCTGAGCGACTGCTACGCGGCGGCCTTCGCTTGCGCCAGGTCGTCGAAGAGCTCGGTGTTGAGCCGGTACGCGCGCGAGCACCTCGTCGATGACGCGCTCGCGCTCGGCCTCGTCCCAGCCGGCGGCGTCGAGCTGCTCGCGGTAGGTCTCCTTGAACGCCTTCGGGCTGGCGATCTGGTCGAAGAGGTAGAACCCGACGCCGTTGGTCTCGAACCCGAAGTGCCGCTGCATGATGCGGCGGATCGCCTGGCCGCCGCTCAGGTCGCCGAGGTAGCGCGTGTAGTGGTGGGCGACGAATCCGCCCGCCCAGTGCTCGGCGACGATCTCGTTGATGCGGTCGACGTAGCGCACGTCGTCGGCAGGGGCGCGATCGCATCCCGCCACCCGTCGCCGAGCAGGAACGACAGGTCGGCCTCGAGCGCGGGCAGGCGGGTGAGCTGATCGCTGAGGAACGGTGCCGCGACCGGGTCGTCGGCGAACGCGACGGCCGCGGCCTCGAGCGCCTCGTAGACGAAGTAGTGCTGGGCGACGAGCGCGATGTAGTCCTCGCGCGTGCCCTTGCCGGTCATCAGGTCGGACATGAAGCCCGCGCCCTCGCTCTCGCCGTGGCCGGACCAGGTGCGCTCGCGAAGGGCCTGTGAGAACGGCAGGACGGTCACGGGGCTCCTCTGGTTAGGTGACCCTAAGTGTAGGGGACGCCAGTGCCCGTGCCCGGGAGATTCGAGATCGAACGGCTCGTCGGTGCCGTGCGGGATGGCGGCGGCACCGGCCTCGGTCGCCGCGAGCGCCGGGGTGGTGAGGCGCGGCGACGACGAGGGCTCCGGCGCCGAGGGCGAGCAGGTAGCGGCCGGGCCGCAGCGGGGCCGCCGCCCGCGCCGGATCGCGCCGCAGCATCCAGGTGATGCCGATCGCGATGGCGAGGTCGAGCAGGCTGGCGACGAGCATCGGCAGCACGCGGAGACCGCCGATCGCTCCGGCCGCGCTCGATGCGCCGACCACGAGCAGAACCACCCAGCCGAGGATCGGCACCAGGGCCGCGATCCGTGCGACGCGCGGCAGCGGAACGGCCGGCGCGCGTGAAGGCGAAGACGCCCCACGCGAACTCGGCGGCGCCGATGACGATGAGCGGGATGCCGAGGGCGAGCGGGGAGCCGATCACGAGCGCGAGGTGGATGAGGCCGGCGCCCAGGGCGAAGAAGCCCAGCCACCCTCGCACCACGGCGTTCATGACGGACATTCTCCCGCTCGTCGCTCGTCGTCGCCCGGCGGTCTAGGCCGTCGCGGTCTTCACGTCGCGGTCGGCGCCGAGGCCGACGGCGAGCAGCAGCGCGGCGCTGCCGAAGTGCAGCACGTTGTCGGCGCCGTTGATGGCCAGGATGTTGAAGGCGCTGCCGATCGACGAACAGGCCGGCGAGGCCGAGCAGCAGGTACGCGGCGCCGACGACCGCAGTTGACGGTCTTGGCAGGGCGGACGCCCGAGAGCCCGGCGATCAGCAGGGCCGCGCCGATCACGATGTGCGCCACGTTGTGGAAGACGTTGACCTCGAAGATGCCGAGCAGCAGACCGCCCGAGGTGTCGAAGAAGCCGACGCCCGAGGTGTACAGGAAGCCGGCGGCGCCGATCAGGACGTAGACGATGCCGAAGACGGTCGCGAGCAGGCGGTTGGGTGACGTTCTCATGATGATGACCTCCTCTGGTCGGAGGTGGTTCGGCTCGCAGCCGAACCGATGGCTCAGTGCGGTCGCGGCTCGACGCCGAGCTGCGTCGCACGCGGCGTCGTAGAGCACGACGATCTCGCGCCGGATCTCGGGCCGCTCGGTGATCTCGCCCGCCGACCAGGGCACGTGCAGCTCGTGCTCCTCGCCCTCGAACGAGTAGCGCCAGGTGCCGCCCCGACCGTCGAGGTCGCTCATGACGGCGGTGTCGGCGTGGCGGCCGGCGAAGGCGCGCACGATCAGCACGTTGTCGTCGCGGTGGTCGTCGTTCATGTGCGCGAGCACGGCGTCGACGACGTCGGAGGTGAACCCTGGCATGGCACGAGGGTAACCCGAGCCACCGGGCGCTAATCCTTCAGTCGAGACTCCAGGAACACCGTGGTGCGGGCGAAGGCGAGCGCGGCGGCCCGGCCGTCGACCTTCTCGCGCAGGGTCGCGTTGGCGAACGAGTGCACGGTGCCGACGTAGGTGTGGGAGGTCACCGGGCGTGCCGTCGTCGCGCAGCCGGGCGGCGAACGTCTCGGGGTCGGCGCCCTCGCGCCAGCTGTCCTCCTCCGCGAGGTGCAGCAGCACCGGGCAGGGGACGATGCCGGGCTCGTCGGGACCGAGCGTCGCGTAGTAGGCGACCACGGCATCCGCGAGCCCGGCCTGTGCCGCCCGCAACGCGATGCCGCCGCCCATCGAGAAGCCGATGAGCCCGACCCGCTGGGCGTCGACGCCGTCTCCGCGCTCCGCGTCGATCGCGCTCCTCAGGATGCCGGCGGCCTCCTCGTCGGTGAGTGCGGCCATGAGGGCGCGGCCGTCGCTCCGCTTCGGTGGTGGCGACACCGTCGTAGAAATCGGGGACGAGCACGCGCAGGCCGCCGCGGTTGGCGAGGGCCTCGGCGTAGGGCTCGAGCCAGGGCAGCCGGCCGTACATGTCGTGCAGGATCACGACGATCGGTGCGCCGATGTCGCCGTAGCTCAGCGGGACGCCGGGCGAGGGGATCGGGATCAGCTCGGCCATGGCGTCGCCTCGTCGTGTACCAGCGCACTAGGAGTTCGGAGAGCGGATGACGGGAATCGAACCCGCGCTATCAGCTTGGGAAGCTGAAGTTCTGCCATTGAACTACATCCGCGTGCGCGCTCGGAACGTGCGATCCAAGCATAACCAGCCCGCTAGTACCCTGGCCCCATGCTTCTCAGCGACCGCGACATCCGGGCCGAGCTCGACGCGGGGCGCATCGGTCTCGAACCGCTCGACCGCGACATGATCCAGCCGTCGAGCATCGACGTGCGGCTCGACCGGTTCTTCCGGCTGTTCGACAACCACAAGTACCCGTTCATCGATCCGGCCGAAGACCAGCCCGACCTCACCCACCTGATCGAGACGCAAGCCCGACGAGCCGTTCATCCTGCACCCCGGCGAGTTCGTGCTCGGGTCGACGTTCGAGCTCGTCACGCCTGCCCGACGACATCGCGGCGCGCCTCGAGGGCAAGAGCTCGCTCGGCCGGCTCGGCCTGCTGACGCACTCGACGGCCGGCTTCGTCGACCCCGGTTTCTCGGGCCACGTCACGCTCGAGCTCAGCAACGTCGCGACGCTGCCGATCAAGCTCTGGCCCGGGATGAAGATCGGGCAGCTCTGCTTCATCCGCACCAGCTCGCCGGTCGACAATCCGTACGGCTCCGGCAAGTACGGCAACCGCTACCAGGGGCAGCGCGGGCCGACGGCGAGCCGCTCGTTCCAGAACTTCCATCGCACCGACGTGACGACCACGGACGCCGGGGCGCCCGGCGCATGACCGGCGCGCTAGCCTCGCACGACCGCGACTGCATCCGACCGCCGAGCTCGCGCTGTTCGGCCAGCTCGTCGGGGAGTGGAAGATCGCGCATCGATCCCGCCCGCGCGGCGGGCGCGTGGACGGAGTCGCAGCGCACCTGGATCTTCTCGTGGGCGCTGAACGGCCGGGCCGTCGAGAGCGTGCTGCTCGATGCCGAGGGCACCGAGATCGGCGCGACGATGCAGGTCTGGGATGCGAAGTCGGGCGTCTGGCGCATCACCTCGTCGGGCGTGAACGGCGAGGCGACGCTGCTGATCGGCGACCGCCTACGGCGACACGGCATCCGGCAGGAGGGTGTCGAGCGCACCGCCGCCCACCCCGACGGCCGCGCGATCCGCTGGAACTTCAGCGAGATCGGCCCGGACTCCTTCGAGTGGGACGGCTGGGTCGCCGACGCGATCGACGGCCCGAACTGGGAGCAGGAGCAGCACCTCGTCGCGACGCGCGTGCGCTGAGCCGCGGCTCTAGCGCCCGAACTCCTCCCACTGCTCGAGCTGCAGCACGAGCCACGGGCTGAACGCGAACGGCGTCGCCTCGACGGCGGCGCGCAGCGCGGCCGGTGACACCCACGCCCACTCGGCCACCTCATCCGGGGCCGGCACCGGGTCGCCGTCGACGACGGTGCTGTAGACCGGGCAGATCTCGTTCTCGACGACGCCGGATGCGTCGACGGCCCGGTAGCGGAAGTCCGGCAGGGCGGGCTCGAGGGCCCCGATCTCGATGCCCGAGCTCGCGCGCACCACGACGGCGCACGGCATCCTGAAGCTCCTCGCCGGGCGCCGGGTGCCCGCAGAACGCGTTCGTCCAGATGCCCGGGAAGGTGCGCTTGCCGAGCGCGCGGCGGGTGATGAGCACGCGCCCGTCGGGCGCGAAGACGTGGCACGAGAACGCCAGGTGCAGCGGGGTGTCGCCGTCGTGGATGACGGCCTTGTCGGCCGTGCCGATCGGCGTGCCGTCGTCGTCGACCAGGACGACCCGCTCGGGCGCCTCGGAGCTCGAGGCCGGTTCAAGCCCCTCGGAGTGCGACATGCTGACCGGTAGTCTGCCTAAGTGGATGGTGCGGGACTGCGAACGGTCGCTGATGCCGAGAAGGCTCAGGAGCGGCAAGCGCAGGTCGACGCCGTGCTGGGGCGCTTCTTCAGCCTAGCCAAGAAGCGCGCGACCCCCATGGGCGCCGAGTACCTGCAGCTCTGGGAGGAGCTCGAGGCCAACACCGTCGGCGGCAAGCGGTTCCGGCCGCGCATGGTGTTCGCGGCGTACGAGGCGCTCGGCGGCACCGATTCCGAGGCGGCGGCCTGCATCGGCGCAGCGTTCGAGCTGCTCCACACCGCGCTCATCGTGCACGACGACGTGATCGACCGCGACTTCACGCGGCGCGGCGGCCCGAATCTCGCGGGCGCCTACCGCGATCGCGCGCTCGCCGCGGGCGCTCCGGATGCGGCGGCCGAGCACCGCGGCATCAGCGCGGCCGTGATCGCCGGCGACCTCGCTCTCTTCAACGCGTACCGGC
The DNA here is from genome assembly GCA_963730045.1 of uncultured Actinomycetota bacterium. GTDB lineage: Bacteria > Actinomycetota > Actinomycetes > Actinomycetales > Microbacteriaceae > JBDSKH01. The sequence goes on from CAVSPQ010000002.1 coordinate 187,982, forward strand.
TGATCGACCGCAGCGGCGTGAGCGACATGGTGCGCGGTCGCCTGGTCGAGGTCATGGACGACGCGCTCTTCGCGAGCGCGGCCGGCGAGCTGATCGATGTCGACTTCTCGTTCATGCCCGACGTGCCGCGGGTCGACGACATCCTGACCATGGAGCGGCTCAAGACCGCCGTCTACTCGTTCGAGTGCCCGCTGCAGGCCGGCGCGATCCTGGCCGGGCGCGAGCGAGGAGACCGTCGCGACCCTCGGCGACTTCGGCCGCGACATCGGGATCGCCTACCAGCTCGTCGACGACCTGCTCGGGGTGTTCGGCACCGAGGCCGAGACCGGCAAGACCACGATCGGCGATCTGCGCGAGGGCAAGCGCACGGTGCTCATCGCCTACGCGACGTCGGCGCCGGGCTGGGATGCTCTCGCGCCCCTGCTCGGCAAGGCCGATCTCACCGAGGCCGAAGCCGAGACGCTGCGCGTGCACCTCACGGAGTGCGGCGCGCAAGTCGTTCGCCGAGGGACTCGCCCGCTACTACGCGAACCGCGCCCTCGCCCGCCTGGTCGAGCCGCACATCCCGGTCGCCCTGCGCACCGAGCTGCACCCGGTCGCCGACGCGGTGCTGGGGCGGGTCAAGTGAACGCCCGCAAGCTCGCGCCCCGCCGCCGTCGCGCGTCTCGACCTCTACACCGACGTCGCCGAGCAGACCGCGAGCCTCGTCATCCGCCGGTACTCGACGTCGTTCGGCATGGCTGTCCCGGCTGCTCGGCCCCGTCGGTGCGTCAGCCGGTCGAGAACGTCTACGCGCTCGTGCGCGTCGCCGACGAGATCGTCGACGGCGGCGCCGACGAGGCGGGCCTGGATGCGGTGGTCGCCGCCCGGCTGCTGAACGACCTCGAGCGCGACACCGAGCGAGCCCTCGACGAGGGCTACAGCGCCAACCTGGTCGTCCACGCCTTCGCCCGCACCGCTCGCGCCGCCGGGTTCGGCGCCGAGCTGACCGAGCCGTTCTTCGCGTCCATGCGGATGGACCTCAGCGCGACCGAGCACGACGACGAGAGCTTCCGCCGCTACGTGTACGGCTCGGCAGAGGTCGTGGGGCTGATGTGCCTGCGCATCTTCGTCAGTGACGCGGGTCGCGACGCCGGTCGCGAGTACTCGGACGACGAGCTGGCGACGCTCGAGGCGGGCGCCCGCGCGCTCGGGTCGGCGTTCCAGAAGGTCAACTTCCTGCGCGACCTGCGCGCCGATCTCGAATCGCTGGGCCGCAGCTACTTCCCGGGACTCGACGTCGCGAACCTCACCGACATCCAGAAGCACGCGCCTGCTCGACGACATCGACGCCGAGCTCGCGCTCGCCGGCCGCACCCTGCCGCTGCTCCCCCGCAGCTCGCGCCGCGCCGTCGCCCTCGCGCACGGCCTGTTCGCGGAGCTCTCGCGTCGCATCCGCGCGACCCCGGCATCCGAACTCGATCCGCACCCGCGTGCGCGTGCCCGACCCCGTGAAACTGCGGATCGCGCTCACCGCCGCGACGCGCGGATCCCGCCAGCCACACCTACCCGAAGGGCGCGCATGACCCGCACCATCGTCATCGGCGGGGGGATCGCGGGGCTCGCCACGGCGGCCCTGCTCGCGCGCGAGGGCCACAAGGTGACCCTGCTCGAACAGCACGCAGAGGTCGGCGGTCGCGCCGGCACGTGGGAGCGCGACGGGTTCCGCTTCGACACCGGACCGTCGTGGTACCTGATGCCGGAGGTGTTCGACCACTTCTTCCGCATGCTCGGCACGACCGCCGACGAGCAGCTCGACCTCGTGCAGCTCGACCCCGGCTACCGCGTCTACGGCGAGGGCCATGCCGACCCGCTCGACGTCTCGGCGAGCGTCGACGAGAACCTCGACCTGTTCGAGCGCGTCGAGCCCGGCTCCGCACGCCGCCTCGCGAAGTACCTCGACAACGCGCGCGAGATCTACGACCTGGCGAAGGAGCGCTTCCTCTATTCGACGTTCCAGCGCCTCGGGCCGGTCTTCGGCGGAGACGTGACCGCCCAGAGCGGGCGCCTGCTGCGTCTGCTGATCGAGCCGCTCGACAGCCTGACGCGCCGCACCGTGCGCGACACCCGGCTGCGCCAGATCCTCGGGCTACCCGGCCGTCTTCCTGGGCTCGTCGCCCCAGCTCGCGCCCAGCATGTACTCGCTCATGAGCCACCTCGACCTGGTCGACGGCGTCTCCTACCCACTCGGCGGCTTCACGCGAGTCATCGAACGCATCGCCGACCTCGCGACGGCGCAGGGTGCCGAGCTGCGCACGGGCGTCGACCGTGAAGCGCATCGTCGTCGACGGAGACACCGTCACGGGCGTCGAGGTCGCCGGCAAGAAGGGCGAAGATCGAGATCCTGGATGCCGACCTGGTCGTCTCGACCGCGGACCTCCACCACACCGAGACGGTGCTCCTCGATCGCGAGGAGTCGCGCACCTATCCCGCAGGAGTACTGGGAGAAGCGCACCGCCGGCCCCGGCGCCCTCCTCCTCATGCTCGGCGTCAGCGGCGAGCTGCCGGAGCTCGAGCACCACACCCTGTTCTTCGCGAAGAACTGGAACGCCGGATTCAAGGCGATCTTCGGCGCCGTCCCGCGGGTGCCCGAGACGCTCTCGCTCTACGTCTGCAAGCCGAGCGGGGTGGATTCGGGGGTCGCCCCCGAGGGAGCGGAGAACCTGTTCGTGCTGGTGCCGATCCCCGCCGATCCGACCCTCGGCCGGGGCGGCGTCGACCGCGGCGGGGACGACAGCGATCGAGGCGCTCGCCGACCGGGTCATCGCGCAGATCGCGGACTGGGCCGGCATCCCGGATCTCGCGGAGCGCGTCGTGCTGCGCCGCACCGTCGGGCCCGGCGACTTCGCCGCCGACCTCAACTCGTGGAAGGGCTCGGCACTCGGCCCGGCGCACACCCTGCGGCAGAGCGCGTTCTTCCGCGCCGGCAACGTGAGCCGCAAGGTGAAGAACCTGTACTACGCGGGGTCGTCGACGATCCCCGGGGTCGGTCTGCCGATGTGCCTGATCAGCGCCGAGCTCGTGCTCAAGCGCGTGCGCGGCGACGTGACGTCGGCGTCCGCTCGCCGAGTCGGTGCGCGCGGGCCGGACGGTCCGCTCGCGCTTCGCGCCGTGAGCCTCCTCTACCTCGGCGCGCTGCTCGTCTCGCTCGCCGGGATGGTGGTGCTCGACCTGCGCTTCCGGCTGTTCTTCGCGGTCGCGCCGGTGCGAGCCGCGATCGTGCTGGTGCTCGGGATCGCGTTCTTCCTCGTCTGGGATCTGGCCGGCATCGGGGCGGGCATCTTCTTCCGCGGCAATCCCGGCCTGCTCACCGGAGTGCTCATCGCCCCGGAGCTGCCGCTCGAGGAGGTCTTCTTCCTCGCGCTGCTCTGCTACCTGACGATGAACGTCTAGTGCGGTGGGCTGAGCGAGCCGGCCTCGCGGCGGCGTCGAGTCGATCCCGGGCCGAGCGCCCATGACCTACTGGCTCCTCAACCTCCCGTTCCTCGCCGTCGTCGCGCTGGTCGCCGTCGCCGCGCTGCTCGCTCGCCGCGCCCCCCGCTGGCGCGCGGTCGGTCTCACGGCGATCGTGCTGCTGCTGCTGACCGCCGTGTTCGACAACGTGCTCGTCGCGACCGGCATCGTCGGTTACGACGCCGACTCGGATCAGCGGCGTGCTGGTCGGGGTCGCGCCGCTCGAGGACTTCGCGTACGCGGTCGCGGCGGTGGTGCTGCTGCCGTCGCTGTGGGCTCTGCTCTCGCCCGCGCCCGGAGCGTGGCGCTCGTGATCCGCGCGCTCTTCCTCACCAGCCGCCCGCTCAGCTGGGTCAACACGGCGTTCCCGTTCGCGGCCGCCTACATCGTCGCCTCGGGGCGCATCGACGCGACGCTCGTGATCGGCACGCTCTTCTTCCTCGTCCCGTACAACCTCGCGATGTACGGCATCAACGACGTCTTCGACTACGAGTCCGATGTCGCGCAACCCGCGCAAGGGCGGGGTCGAGGGTGCGCTGCTGCAGCCGCGCTGGCATCGCGCGACGCTCGTGCGCATCCGGGCTCGCTCGCCCTGCCGTTCGTGGTCTACCTCGTCGCGGTCGGCAACGCCGGCGAGCTGGGTCGTGCTGGCGATCAGCCTGTTCGCGGTGGTCGCGTACTCGGTGAAGGGCCTGCGCTTCAAGGAGCGGCCCGTTCCTCGACTCGATCACCAGCAGCACGCATTTCGTGTCGCCGGCCGTCTACGGCTGGCGCTGGTCGACGCGCGATCCGACCGCGCCGGTCGTCGCGCTGCTCGTCGCCTACTTCCTGTGGGGCGCGGCGTCGCACGCGTTCGGCGCGGTGCAGGACATCGGGGCCGATCGCGAGGCGGGCATCGGCTCGGTCGCGACCGTGATCGGGGCCCGCGCGACGGTGCGGCTGGCGGTCGCGCTCTACCTGCTCGCCGGCATCCTGCTGCTCGCCGGCGGGGCGCTGGGTGGCGGCAGCGAGCCGCTCGCGCTCGCGGCGTTGCTCGTCGCTGCCGTACGCTGCTCAACGCGCTGCCGTGGTGGAGCGTGGACGACGAAAACGCCGCCTCCGCGAATCGCGGATGGCGGCGTTTCCTGTGGCTGAACTTCGTCACCGGTTTCCTGGTGACGATGCTCTGATCTGGTCGGTGGCCGTTCTGACTAGCCAGTCCGTGCTTCGGCCGGTGCCCGCGGTGCGGACCGCGCCCGCGGCGCCCGGCCTCGGCCACGGCGCTTGCCGGGATCCCAGCCGACGTTCTTCGCGATCCGCTCGAGCGTCGCCATGGTGGTGGCGTAGTCGGCATCGGGGATGCCCGCCGTCGACGGTCGCGCGCACCGTCTGCACGTTCGTCGAGAACGGCGTCGTGGATGCGCTCGCCCTCCGCGGTCAGCGCGTAGCTGCCGCGGTCGAGCGGTGGCCCAGCCGCGCGACACGAACCCGTCGAGCAGCTGCTCGAGCGGTGCGGTGCGGACGATCCGGGTGGATGCCGCTCGGGCCGCGGGACGTGGCCGCGGCGCGGCGGGCAGCGCCGCCTCGACCTCGGCCGCCGACGCGGGGCCGGCGTGCAGGGTGGTGAGGGTGCGCCACTCGCGGCGGGTCACGCCGAAGGTGGCGAAGGCGCCGCGCATGTTCTCGCGCAGCGGGCCTTCGATGGCGCGGAGCCAGTAGCCGAGCGGTCGGCGGTCGGTCGGGATGTGATCTTGTTTGATGAACTTCATCATGGGTTTCTCCTTGTATGTCAGATAACAACTAAATGTATGATTACATACATGGAAGCCGAGAGTCAAGTCCCCGACCCCGCAGATCCCGTCTCGGTCATCGAGCGCGCGCTCATGACGATGCGCCGCGATCAGCAGGCGCGCCGCCTGCAGCGCGGCGGCGGCCCCGGCGGCCCGGCGGGCGCCACGGCCGCCACGGCGGGCCCAAGCACGGCATCCACGGACCCGACCGCAGCCTCGGCGGCGCCGCGCGATTCAGGATGCTGGACGCGCTCGAGTCCGGCGCCCGCACGGTCTCCGAGCTCGCCGACGCGACCGGCGTCGATCAGCCGCGCGCGAGCCGACTCGTCGCCGACGCCGCGGAGCGCGGGTCTGCTGCGTCGCGGTGTCGACCCGCACGACGCGCGCCGCGCGGTCATCGAGCTCACGGATGCCGGTCGCGCCCACCTGCACGGACGCCCACCAGACGCGCCGCGCGGCCGTCGAATCCGCGCTCGGCGGCTTCTCCGCCGACGAGACCGCGCAGTTCGCCGAGTTCCTCGACCGGTTCGTGGCGGCCTGGCCGCGTGACGACGCCGGCGAACCGGCGACGCCGAGCCCGGGTCGTCGGGCGCGGCCAGGCTAGAACGTCAGCTCGGCCGGGTAGTCGCCGCGCGCCGTGACGACCTCGGCCGCCGCGGTGAGGTGGCGCAGCGTGAGCACCTGCGGCCCGGGGCCGAAGCTGACCCGCGCGACGCCGAGGTCGGCCAGTTGCGCGAGCGGGAAGGTATCCGGCCTGCGCGATGACCGCGACCGGGCCGTCGATCTCGGCGACGGCGCGCGCGACGAGCTCGGCGGTGTCGAGTCCGAGCACGAAGGCGGCGTCGCCGCCGGCGGCGAGGTAGGCGTTCGCGCGCTCGACCGCCTGCTCGAAGGTCTCGCCGCGACGCAGGGAGTCGACCCGCGCGTTGATGACCAGCGGCACGCCCGCCGCGTCCGCCCCGGCGCGCACGGCCGCGACGCGCTCGACCTGCTCGGCCAGCGGCCGCATCGTCGACGCCGTCGAGCGAGTCCTCGAGGTTGAGCCCCGCGGCGCCGGCCTCGGCCGAGCCGGCGCACGTTCGCCTCCACACCCGCCGCGTCGGGCGCGTAGCCGCGCTCGAAGTCGACCGACACCGGGAGCGTCGACCGCGCGCACGATGATCGCCGCGGCATCCAGGGCCTGATCGACGGTGAGACCCTCGCCGTCGGTCACGCCCCGCGCCTCGGAGATCGAGTGGCTCGCGGTGGCGAGCGCCCGCACGCCCGGCGGCGCCGGCGACCGCGCGGGCCGATGCGGCATCCCAGACGTTCGTGACGATGAGCGGGTCGCCGGGCACGTGCAGGGCGCGGAGCAGGTCGGCGTGGGCGGCGGTGTTCATGCGCCAGCATGCGGCAGACGACCGTCACGCGCCGTGCGAGATTGCGGCTCAGTCGCTCCAGCCGAGGTTGCGCGCCATGCGCTCGAGGGCGACCGCGGTCGCGGCCTGCTCCTCGTCGGTCAGCCCCTCGGTCAGGGTCGCGCGCAGCTCGTCGACGACGTCGGCCAGCCGGTCGTGCGCCGCCGCTCCGCGGTCGGTGATCGCAGTAGTCGCCGTCGGAGTGCACCCAGCCGCTCTCGACCAGCTCGGCGAGCTCGTCGGCCGCCGAGCCGCCGTCGGCATCCGGCGGCATGTCGGCCAGGGCGCCCTCGAGGTCGGCGCCCGATGCCGGACCCGATGCGAGCACCGTCGAGCACCCGCCACTGCGTGCGCGTGACGCCGTGCTCTTCGAGCGCTCCCGAGAACTTCTCCTCGACGAGCCGGTCGACGAGGGCGAGCCAGAATGCGAGAGGCCTGTCCGCCATGCTTCGAGGGTAGCCGCCCTGTCAGTCGAGGGCGCCGGGCAGTTCGGCCAGTCGGTCAGAATCCTTGCCGGGCACCCGCAGGTCGGGCAGCTTGACGCAGCAGCAGCAGCACGAGCCCGACGAGCAGCACGATCGCGATGCCGAGCACGCCGAAGATCGTCGAGCCGGAGATCGCGATCGCCAGCGTCCACAGCGCCGGCGAGATGAACGACGCGACGCGACCGGTGGTGGCGTACAGGCCGAAGATCTCGCCCTGCAGGCCGACCGGCGTGACGCGGGCGAGCAGCGAGCGGCTCGCGGCCTGGGCCGGGCCGACGAACGAGGCGAGGATCAGACCGCCGACCCAGAAGACGATCGTGCCGAGGTCGTGCAGGGCGAACACCACGACGGCCATCGCGACCAGGCCCGTCAGCGCGAAGACGATGACGGCCTTCGGGCCGAACCGGTCGTCGGCGCGGCCGGCGAAGATCGTCGAGACGCCCGCGACCACGTTGGCGACGATCGCGAAGATGATGACCTCGTTCGCGCCGAAGCCGAACGCGGCGGTGGCGAGCACGCCGGCGAACGCGAAGATGCCGGCGAGCCCGTCGCGGTAGATCGCGCTGGCGAACAGGAACCAGAACGCCGGGCGCGAGGTCGTGAACAGCCGCATCAGGTCCTTGACCAGCAGCACGTAGCCCTTGAAGAAGTTCACCTTGCGGTGCTCGGGGTCGTGCGGGCGGCGCCTCGGGCACGTTGAGGAAGATCGGGATGCTGAACAGGATCGTCCAGACGCCGGCGCCGACCGCGATGAGCCGGTAGGCGAGCCCGTTCGAGGTGTCGAGCCCGAACCAGTCGGCGAAGGTGAGCACGACGACGATGACCAGCGCGACGATGCCGCCGATGTAGCCGAGGCCCCAGCCGAGCCCGGAGACCTTGCCGATGGTGCGCCGGGTCGAGACCTGGTGCAGCATCGCGTTGTAGTTGACGCCGGCGATCTCGGAGACGACGGCGCCGAGGGCGAGGAACGCCGCGCCGAGCCAGAAGTACGCGGGCTCGGCCTGGACGAAGAACAGGCCGAACTGCAGCAGCGCCAGCAGCATGGTGAAGAGGAACAGCGCGCCCTTCTTGCGGCCGGTCGCGTCGGCACGCTGGCCGAGCACCGGGCGCGAGCAGCAGGATCAGGACGCCCGGCGAGGGTCGTGACGAGGCCGTAGCCGCTCGACAGCTCGGCGAGCGCCCGCACCTTGAGCGGGTCGTCGTCGGCGAGCGCGGCGACGTCGGCCGGCAGGAAGTTGTCGGAGACCAGGTAGAGCGCGGCGAAGACGAAGGTCAGGATGACGGAGTTGAACGGCTGCGTCGCCCAGTCCCAGAACGCCCACGAGACGACCTGCTTGCGCGGGACGACCTTGCCGTCGTCGTCCTCCGTGCTGAGCGAGCCCATCGGGCCGATCGACTGGGTGTTCGCGGTCGGGGGCGGGGTGGGAACGCCGTCGTTCCGGGGGGTCCTGGCCATGGCTGCACCCTAGCGCCCTGGGGTAACCCGCTGACGACTTGAGTCGCGTGCTGCTCAAGATTCGCCGTATCCGCTTGACAAAGTTATCCGCACCCCTAAACTTGATACGGCCCGGCTCAAGTCGGGTTCGATGTGGCCGCACGGTGCGGCCATCACAGAGCAGCACAGGGGAGCAACACACACATGGCTCGAGCAGTAGGAATCGACCTCGGCACCACGAACTCCGTGGTCGCCGTCCTCGAAGGTGGCGAACCCACCGTCATCGCGAACGCCGAAGGCTTCCGCACGACCCCGTCGGTCGTGGCCTTCACCAAAGACAACGAGACGCTGGTCGGCGAGACCGCCAAGCGCCAGGCCGTCACGAACGTCGACCGCACCATCGCATCCGTCAAGCGCCACATGGGCACCGACTGGAAGACCGAGGTCGACAGCAAGAAGTACACGCGCGCAGGAGATCTCGGCCCGCATCCTGCAGAAGCTGAAGCGGGATGCCGAGCAGTACCTCGGCGAGGACGTCACCGACGCGGTCATCACCGTGCCCGCCTACTTCAACGACGCCGAGCGTCAGGCCACCAAGGAGGCCGGCGAGGTCGCCGGGCTCAACGTGCTCCGCATCATCAACGAGCCGACCGCCGCCGCCCTCGCCTACGGCCTCGACAAGGGCAAGGAAGACGAGCTCATCCTGGTCTTCGACCTCGGTGGCGGAACGTTCGACGTCTCGCTGCTCGAGGTGGGCAAGGACGACGACTTCTCCACCATCCAGGTCAAGGCGACCTCCGGCGACAACCGCCTCGGCGGTGACGACTGGGACCAGCGGATCGTCGAGCACCTGATCAAGAAGTTCAAGGACACCACCGGCGTCGACGTCTCGAAGGACAAGATCGCGCTGCAGCGCCTCAAGGAGGCCGCGGAGCAGGCGAAGAAGGAGCTGAGCTCCGGCATGAGCGCCAGCATCCAGCTGCCGTACCTGTCGCTGACCGAGAACGGCCCGGCCAACCTCGACGAGACGCTGACCCGCGCCCAGTTCGAGCAGATGACCAGCGACCTGCTCGACCGCACCAAGAAGCCGTTCGAGGACGTCATCAAGGAGGCCGGCATCAAGGTCGCCGACATCGCGCACGTCGTGCTCGTCGGCGGTTCGACCCGCATGCCCGCCGTCGCGAAGCTCGTCAAGAAGGAGCTCGGCGGCAAGGAGCCCAACAAGAGCGTGAACCCGGATGAGGTGGTCGCCGTCGGCGCCGCCCTCCAGGCCGGCGTGCTGAAGGGCGAGCGCAAGGACGTGCTGCTGATCGACGTCACCCCGCTGAGCCTCGGGATCGAGACCAAGGGCGGCATCATGACGAAGCTCATCGAGCGCAACACCGCCATCCCGACCAAGCGCAGCGAGACCTTCACGACCGCCGACGACAACCAGCCGTCGGTCGCGATCCAGGTCTTCCAGGGCGAGCGCGAGTTCACCCGCGACAACAAGCCGCTCGGCACGTTCGAGCTGACCGGCATCGCACCGGCGCCGCGCGGCGTGCCGCAGATCGAGGTCACCTTCGACATCGACGCCAACGGCATCGTGCAGGTCGGCGCCAAGGACAAGGGCACCGGCAAGGAGCAGTCGATCACGATCACCGGCGGCTCGTCCCTCCCCAAGGAGGACATCGAGCGCATGGTGCGCGAGGCCGAGGAGCACGCCGCAGAAGACAAGGCGCGACGCGAGTCGGCCGAGGTGCGCAACAACGCCGAGCAGCTCGCCTACTCGATCGACAAGCTCATCAAGGAGAACGACGACAAGCTGCCGGATGACGTGAAGACCGAGGTGCAGGCCGACGTCGACGCGCTGAAGACGGCCCTCCAGGCGGAGGACGACGACGCGGTCAACAAGGCCTACGAGAAGCTCAGCGAGTCGCAGACCAAGCTCGGCGAGGCGATCTACGCCTCCACCGAGACGTCGAAGAACGCCGAGGCGCCCGAGGCTGACGAGCCGGCCGCCGAGGCGAGCGACGAGGACATCGTCGACGCCGAGCTGGTGGACGACGACGAGGAGCCGAAGGACGAAGAGCCCAAGACCAAGGGGCCCAAGAAGTAGCGATGGCCTCCAAACAGCCGAAGGACGACAACACGGCAGGGAAGGATCCCGACAAGGAGCCCACCGAGCCGAAGATCACCGACAAGCGCCGGGTCGAACCCGGAGGGTGAGACGCGCGCGACCGGTCGACGGCGCCGACGACCTCGTGGACGGCCGACGGCGCTGACGTCGAGATCGGCGCCGAGCTGAGCGACGAGGACCTCGCGCTGCTCGCCGGCGCCGAGCGCGACCTGGTCGCCGAGTACCGCGATCGTGCCGCGCGCGCGGAGGCGGAGCTGAAGAACTTCCGCACCCGCGTCGAGCGCGACCGCGCGGCGAACCGCGAGCTCGTGATCGCCGAGGTGCTGCGCACGCTGCTCCCGGCGATCGACGACCTCGACCGCGCCGACGCGCACGGCGACCTCGTCGAGGGCAGCCCGCTGACGCTCGTCGCGCAGAAGCTGCGCGCCGGGTTCGAGCGCTACGGCGTGATCAAGATCGGCGAGAAGGGCGAGCCGTTCGATCCGAAGATCCACGAGGCGATCGTGCAGGTCTACAGCGCCGAGGTGACCAGCCCGACCATCGCCGACGTGATCGAGCCCGGCTACGCGCTCGGCGAGCGCCTCCTGCGACCCGCCAAGGTCGCCGTCAGCGTCCCCGAGCCGTAAGGAGCCGGGAGCCGATGGCGAGTCAGGACTGGTTCGACAAGGACTTCTACGCCGTCCTCGGCGTGAAGAAGGACGTGTCGGACGCCGATCTCAAGAAGACGTACCGCAAGCTCGCGCGCCAGTTCCACCCGGACTCCAATCCGGGTGACGCGAAGGCCGAGGCGCGCTTCAAGGAGATCAGCGAGGCGTACTCGGTGCTCTCCGACCCGGAGATGCGCAGCGAGTACGACCAGATCCGCGCCATGGGCTCCGGTGCCCGGTTCACCCCGGGCGCCGGCGGCGGCGGCGCCGGCTTCGAGGACGTCTTCGGCGGCATGTTCGGCAGCGCGGCGGTCGCACCACCTACAGCGCGGGCGGGTTCGAGGATCTGCTCGGCGGCATGTTCGGCGGCGGCGGCTTCGGCACGTCGAGCGGCGGCTTCCGCGGCGACGGCGGGCCGACCAAGGGCGCCGACATCACCGCGAAGACCACGCTCGACTTCCTCACCGCGATCCGCGGCGACACCGTCACGCTCACCATGCAGAGCGGCAAGGAGACGAAGGTCAAGATCCCGGAGGGCGTCGCCGACGGCCAGAAGATCCGCCTCAAGGGCAAGGGCCAGCCGAGCCCGGATGGCGGTCCGGCCGGCGACCTGGTGCTCACGATCGCGGTGCGCAAGCATCCGGTGTTCGAGCGCGAGGGACTCAACCTGCGTGTGGAGGTGCCGGTCACCTTCGTCGAGGCCGCGCTCGGCGCGACGATCGAGGTTCCGACGCTCGACGGCGGCCGGTGAAGCTGCGCGTCGCTGCCGGCACGCCGAGCGGACGCGTGCTGCGCGTCAAGGGCCGCGGCGTCACCACGAGCAAGGGCACCGGCGACCTGCTCGCCGAGGTCGTCGTCGCCGTGCCGGCGAACCTCCCCGGCGAGCGCGAAGGACGCGCTCGAGGCGTTCGCCGCCGCGATGCCGGCCGAGAACCCGCGCTCCGAGCTGCTCTCGCGTGCCGGAGGCACGACGTGACACGCAGGGTGACGCAGTGGAGGCGAAGTGGACGAGCTCTCGCCGGTCTTCCCGATCGCTGTCGCCTCCGAGCTGAGCGGCATGCACCCGCAGACGCTCCGGCAGTACGACCGGCTCGGGCTGGTGAGCCCGGGGCGCACGGCGGGCCAGTCCCGCCGCTACTCGATGCGGGATGTGGTGCAGCTCCGCGAGATCGCGCGGCTGAGCGCGGAGGGCCTCAATCTCGAGGGCATCCGCCGCATCCTGGAGCTCGAGAACCAGGTGACGACGCTCGCGGGCCGCGTCCGCGAGCTCGAGTCCGCGCTCGCCGACGAGTTGCTGACGCGTCCCGGTCGCCGGGTGTTCGCCGCCGGTTCAGAGGGCGATGTCGTGTCGTTGCGCGCCGGGGAGCGCGCGAAGAAGTCCAATCAGGTCGTGGTCTGGCGTCCGTTCGGGTTGCGGAACTGATGAGTATCGCGGCCCAGCGGGCCGGAAGGAGCTAACAGCGTGGCCAACATGCAAGGCGCGCCCACGTCGGGACAGCAGGAGGAGCAGAAGACTCCCCTCCAGCAGTACGGCGTCAACCTCACCGAGATCGCGAAGAGCGGCAAGCTCGACCCGGTCATCGGCCGTGACGCCGAGATCCGCCGCATCAGCCAGGTGCTGACCCGCCGCACCAAGAACAACCCGGTGCTCATCGGCGAGCCCGGCGTCGGCAAGACCGCGGTCGTCGAGGGCCTCGCCCAGCGCATCGTCGCCGGCGACGTCGCCGACTCGCTCAAGGACAAGCAGCTCGTGTCGCTCGACCTCGCCGCTCTGGTCGCCGGCGCCAAGTACCGCGGCGAGTTCGAGGAGCGCCTGAAGGCCGTGCTCAAGGAGATCAACGACTCCGACGGCCAGATCATCACGTTCATCGACGAGCTGCACACGCTCATGGGCGCCGGCGGCGGCGAGGGATCGGTCGCGGCGGCCAACATGCTGAAGCCGATGCTGGCGCGCGGCGAGCTGCGCATGATCGGTGCCACGACGCTCAACGAGTACCGCGAGTACATCGAGAAGGACGCCGCGCTCGAGCGCCGGTTCCAGCAGGTCTACGTCGGCGAGCCGTCGGTGGAGGACACCGTCGCGATCCTCCGCGGGCTCAAGGAGCGCTACGAGGCCCACCACAAGGTGACGATCGCCGACAGCGCGCTGGTGGCCGCCGCATCCCTCAGCAACCGCTACATCACATCCCGTCAGCTGCCCGACAAGGCGATCGACCTGATCGACGAGGCGGCCAGCCGGCTCAAGATGGAGATCGACTCGAGCCCGGTCGAGATCGACGAGCTGAAGCGCGCCGTCGACCGGCTCAAGATCGAGGAGCTCGCACTCAAGAAGGAGAAGGACGCCGCCTCGAAGGATCGCCTCGAGAAGCTGCGCACCGACCTCGCCGGCAAGGAGACGCAGCTCAACGAGCTGCAGGCGCGGTGGCTGGCCGAGAAGAACTCGCTGCACTCGGTCGGCGACCTGAAGAGCAAGCTCAACGACGCCCGTATCGACCTCGACAAGGCGATGCGCGAGCAGGAGTACCAGAAGGCGTCGAAGCTCAACTACGAGGTCATCCCCGACATCGAGAAGAAGCTGGCGGCCGCCGAGGCGGTCGAGCAGCTCGGCCCGCGCATGGTCAACGACCAGGTGACCGACGAGGACATCGCGTCGGTCGTCGCGGCCTGGACCGGCATCCCGGTCGACAAGCTGCGCCAGGGCGAGCAGGAGAAGCTGCTGCACCTCGAGGCGCGAGCTCGGCAAGCGGCTGATCGGGCAGAAGGATGCGGTCACGGCCGTGTCGGAGGCGGTGCGGCGCACGCGCGCGGGCATCTCCGATCCCGACCGGCCGACCGGCTCGTTCCTCTTCCTCGGACCGACCGGCGTCGGCAAGACCGAGCTCGCGAAGGCGCTCGCCGCCTACCTGTTCGACGACGAGAAGGCGCTGGTGCGCATCGACATGAGCGAGTACGGCGAGAAGTTCTCCGTCTCGCGACTCGTCGGCGCCCCTCCCGGATACATCGGCTACGAGCAGGGCGGGCAGCTGACCGAGGCCGTGCGCCGCCGGCCGTACTCGGTGATCCTGCTCGACGAGGTCGAGAAGGCGCACCCCGAGGTGTTCGACGTGCTGCTGCAGGTGCTCGACGACGGGCGGCTGACCGATGGCCAGGGTCGCACGGTCGACTTCCGCAACACCATCCTGATCCTCACCTCGAACCTGGGCAGCCAGTTCCTCACCGACCAGACGCTGGGCTGGGAGGAGAAGAAGGCGGCCGTGCACGAGCTGGTGCGCCAGGCGTTCAAGCCCGAGTTCGTGAACCGTCTCGACGACATCGTGGTGTTCTCGCCGCTCACCACCGACGACCTCGGGCAGATCGTGTCGCTCTACATCGACCGGCTCGAGAAGCGGCTCGCCGAGCGTCGGCTGCAGCTCGCGGTCACGCCGGACGCCCGCGCCTGGCTCGCCGAGCGCGGCTTCGACCCGATCTACGGGGCGCGTCCGCTGCGCAGGCTCATGCAGCACGAGATCGACGACCGGCTCGCGCGGGCGCTGCTCAGCGGCGATGTGCGCGACGGCGACACCGTCATGGTCGGGCTGGGCGACGACGAGCTGGTGGTCTCGCGCTTCGAGGACGCGCCGACGCCGGTCGAGTAGGAGGCGTGACGGCGCACGTCAGCGAGCGCGGCATGACCTCGCGCTCGAACAGCTCGACGCCGGAGCGGTCGTACGCCGACTCCGGGAAGTTGTGGATGCTGTAGCCGAGCCCCAGCTCGCGGCGCTCCTGCGAGCATCTCGACGATCTGCTGCGGGGTCCCGACCAGGGACTCGGCGTTGCCGACGCGGTACTGCGCCACGTACTCGGCCGCCTTCTGGTCGCCCATCGACGTCGCCAACCGCGCCTCGAGCTGGTCGATGCGGCTCTGCACCTCGGCTTCGGTCTCGCCGATGATCGTGTTGAAGTTGCTGCTGCGCACGATCGCGTCGAAGTCGGTGCCGACCGTCGTCGCAGTGCCCGCGCAGCAGCTCGCTCTTCTGGGCGAACACCTCCGGGCCGCCGTTGAAGTTCGTGTACTGCGCGTACTGCGCCGCGATCTTGAGCGTCACCTTCTCGCCGCCGCCGGCGACCCACATCGGGATGCCGCCCTCCTGCAGCGGGAGCGGCCGCACGATCGCGCCGTCCACCTGGTAGAACTCGCCGTCGAGCGTCGCCGAGCCGGTGGTCCACGCCTGGCGCATGATCTCGACGCCCTCGCGCAGCATCCGCAGCCGGGTCGGCGCATCGGGGAATCCGTAGCCGTATGCGCGCCACTCGTGCTCGTACCAGCCGGCGCCGATGCCCATCTCGAGCCGTCCGCCCGAGATGATGTCGACGGTCGCCGCGACCTTCGCCAGGTAGGCGGGGTTGCGGTAGGCGATGCACGTGCACATCTGGCCGAGGCGGATGCGGGATGTGGTGGCCGCGAACGCCGCCATCAGCGTCCACGCCTCGTGCGTCGCCTCCTCGCTCGGCACCGGCACGGTGTGGAAGTGGTCGTAGACCCAGAGCGATTCCCACGGGCCGGCGTCGGCGGCGAGCGCGAGGTCGTTCATGACGCGCCACTGGTCGGCCGGTTCGATGCCGACGAGGTCGTGGCGCCAGCCCTGGGGGATGAAGAGTCCGAATCGCATGGATTCGAGCCTAGGGCGGCCGGGGCTACTCCTTCGCCGTCGCGCCGCCGTCGACCAGCGCGTCCCGCACCTTCTTGCGCAGCACCTTGCCGATCAGGGACTTCGGCAGCTCGTCGACGAAGAACACCTGACGCGGCACCTTGTAGGCGCGCGAGGGTCTCGCGTGCCGTAGGCGCGCAGCGCCTCGGCGTCGACGGTCTCGCCGGGCTGCGGCGACGACGGCCGCGACGACCTCCTCGCCGTTGCGCGCGCTCGGCAGCCCGACGATCGCGACGTCGGCGACGCCGTCGAAGCCGCGCAGCACGTCCTCGACCTCGCTCGGCGAGACGTTGAAGCCGCCGGTGATGACGAGCTCCTTGATCCGGTCGACGATCGTGACGAAACCGTCGTCGTCGATGGTGACGATGTCGCCGGTGCGGAACCAGCCGTCCACGAAGACCGTCGGCCGTCTCATCCGGCTTCTTCCAGTAGCCGCTCATCACCTGCGGGCCGCGCACGATCAGCTCGCCGCGCTCGCCGGCCGCGACGTCCTTCGTCGGGTTCTCGGGGTCGACGACGCGCACCTCGGTGCCGGGCAGCGGCAGGCCGACGGTGCCCTGCTTGCGGTTGCCGGCGACCGGGTTCGCCATCAGCACGGGGCTGGTCTCGCTGAGCCCGTAGCCCTCGACGAGGAAGCCGTTGGTCAGGTCCTCCCACGGCGTGATGACCGACTGCGACAGCGGCATCGCGCCCGAGATCGCGATCTCGATGCCCGTCGAGCGAGACGCCCTTCGTCCTTCGCCGCCGCGGTCAGCCGCTCGTAGATCGGCGGCACGGCCGGCAGGAACGTCGGCGGCCGCTTCTTGATCACCGGCAGCACCAGGTCGGGATCGAACCGCGGGAACAGCACCAGTCGCGCCCCCATGCTCATCGCGAAGGTCAGGCACAGCGTCAGCCCGTAGGCGTGGAACAGCGGCAGCACCGCGTGCACGCTGGCCGTGCCGCGCGGGATCGTCGGCACCCAGGCCCGCGCCTGCGCCGCGTTGACGCCCGAGGTTCAGGTGGGTGAGCGTCGCGCCCTTGGGGTGGCCGGTCGTGCCGCTCGTGTACTGGATCAGCGCGACGTCGTCGACGGTCGGGGCGGGGGTGGATGCGGCGAGCGGCTCGTTCTCGAGCAGCTTCTCCCAGCTGGTCGTGCCGGTCACCTTCACGGTCAGGTCGGCGCGCTGCTTGCGGGCGCGGGCGATCGGCAGCCGCAGCAGCGCGCGCAGGCGCAGCGGCATCGCGCGGGTCAGGTCGACGCTGACGATGTGGTCGACGGCGATGTCCTTCGGGAAGCCCTGCAGTTCGCCGACGATCTTGTCCCAGCTGATGACGACCTTCGCGCCGTGGTCCTCGAACTGGTGGCGCAGCTCGCGCGGCGTGTAGAGCGGGTTGTGCTCGATGACGATCGCGCCGAGGCGCAGGATCGCGTAGAACGCGACGACGTGCTGCGGGCAGTTCGGCATGATGAGCGCGACCGGGTCGCCCTTGCGCACGCCGAGCTTGCGCAGGCCCTCGGCGGCGCGCGCGATCTGGTCGCCGAGCTCGGCGTAGGTCGTCTCGCGGCCGAAGAACTCGAGGGCGACGTTGTCGGGGAACTCGTCGACCGACGCCGCGATCAGGTCGGCGAGCGATCCGGTCGGCAGCTCGATGTCGTCGGGCACGCCCTCGGCGTAGGAGGCGATCCAGGGGCGGGGCGGAGGCTGTCGCCATGCCCCGAGCCTATGCGCGCGACGCGCGGAGGAGCCGGGGCGCCCGCGCCCCCGCCGCGTCCGGCGTCGCTCAGGCGCCGCGCAGCGCGGCGAAGAAGGCCCGGAGGTCGCCGGTCACCGCATCCGGGACCTCGAGCGAGGCGTAGTGCCCGCCACGCTCGAACTCGCTCCAGTGCACGATGTTGCTGTTGTCGCGCTCGGCGAAGGTGCGGATCGTCTGGAAGTCGTCGGCGAACACGCGCGACCCCGGTCGGCGCCGCGTTGACGCCGGCTCGGCGCCGGCGTGCGCCTCCTCGAAGTGGTAGCGACCGGCCGCGGCCTGGGTGTTGGTCAGCCAGTAGAGGCTCGACCTGCGTCGACGATCTGCTCGCGGGTCACCAGGCTGGTCCCGTTGCCGAACGAGTTGAAGAGCTCGCTCCAGGCCAGCTGCCCGACCGGGGAGTCGGCGATGCCGACGGCGACGGTCTGCGGGCGCGACGCGTTGATCGCGTTGTAGCCGCCGACCGACTGGAACCACTGCATGTGCTCGAGGCCCGCGTAGTCGCTTCGGCGAGAGCTTCTCGAACTCGGCCGGGTCGCCCGACGGGAACGAGAACAGCTGCAGCACGTGCAGGCCGAGGAACCCCTTCGGGTTCAGCAGGCCGAGCTCGCGGGAGACCATCGCGCCCGCCGTCGCTGCCGTGCGAGCCGTAGCTGTCGTAGCCGAGGCGGCGCATCAGGGTGTCGAACGTGCGCGCGACCCGCGCCATCGTCCAGCCGCGGTCGACCAGCGGCGTGCTGAAGCCGAAGCCGGGGATCGACGGGATGACGACCGAGAACGCGTCCTCGGCCTTGCCGCCGTGGGCGACCGGGTCGGTGAGCGGTCCGATCATGTCGAGGAAGTCGATGATCGAGCCGGGGTAGCTGTGCACGAGCAGCAGCGGGGTGGCGTCCTTCTCGACCGAGGGCACGTGCAGGAAGTGCACGGTCTGCCCGTCGATGTCGGTGAGGTACTGCGGGAAGGCGTTGATCCGCTCCTCCACGGCACGCCAGTCGAACTCGTTCTTCCAGTAGTCGACGGTCTCGCGCAGGTAGCGCGTTCGGGGTGCCGTAGTCCCAGTCGTCGCCGGGCGCCGGCTGCGGGCAGCCGGGTGCGCGCGAGGCGCTCCTGCAGGTCGTCGAGGTCGGCCTGCGGGATCTCGATGCGGAAGGGGCGGATGTCGGTGGAGCCGGAGCTCTTCTTCTTCGTCATGACTCCACGGTAGATTCGCAATAGGAACGTTCGATTCCTAATGCGACCGAGAGATTCGGAACATGCTCGACACCTCCGCACGACTCCTCGCCCTGCTCTCCCTGCTGCAGTCGCGGCCGGCCTGGTCCGGGTCCGAACTGGCCGAGCGGCTCGGGTCAGCGGCCGCACCATCCGCAACGACATCGACCGGCTGCGCGAGCTCGGGTACCCGGTCGACGCGACGCGCGGCGCGACCGGCCACTACCGGCTGGGCGCCGGCGCGAACCTGCCGCCGCTGCTCCTCGACGACGAGGAGGCGATCGCCGTCGCGATCGGCCTGCGCGCCGGCACCGGCGTGCAGGGCATCCAGGAGAGCAGCGCCCGCGCGCTCGCCAAGCTCGAGCAGGTGCTGCCGCACCGGCTGCGCCGCAAGGTCGCCGCCCTGCACTCGACGGTGTCGCGCGGGCCCGAGAACACCGACTCGAACGTCGAGGACCCCGAGATCGACGCCGAGGTGCTGACCGCGCTCGCCGACGCGATCCGCGACACCGAGTGGGTGCGGTTCGCCTACCGCGAGGAGGCCCGCGTGGTCGAGCCGTACCGGCTGGTCAGCTGGCAGCGCCGCTGGTACCTGGTCGCCCGCGACCAGCCGTCCGGCGACTGGGCGACGTTCCGCGTCGACTGGATGGACCTGCGCATGCCGACCCGCCGCCGTTCGACCCCGCGCCCGATGCCCGAAGAGCGACTACACCTCCTTCGTGCTGCGCGACGTCGCCTCCACCGGGCTGGAACGTCCACGCCCGCATCACCGTGCTTCGCCCCGGCCGACGAGGTGCTCGCGCGCATCAACCCGACCGTCGGCGTCGTCGAGTCGGTCGACGAGCAGCACCTGCGTGCTCGTCACCGGCGCCGACAGCTACGAGATGATCGCCGTCTACATCGGGATGCTGGGGCTCGACTTCGAGGTGACCGCACCGGCCGAGCTGGTCGCCCACCTCGCCGTCTGGCGGGCGCTACGCGCGCACGCGGTACGCCCGCTAGCGACGCAGACCTAGCGCGCGAGCTCTTCGCGGATCGCCTCGACGAACCCGTCGACGTCGGCCTCGGTCGTGTCGAACGCCGTCATCCAGCGCACCTGACCGGCGGCGCGGTCCCAGTCGTAGAAGCGGTAGCGCTCGCGGATGCGGTCGGCCGCATCGTTCGGCAGCACCGCGAACACGGCGTTCGCCTGCGTCGGCTGGCTGAACGAGAGGCCGGGCGCATCGCCCGACGCGACCAGCTCGTCGAGCGCCCCGCGCAGGCGCGCCGCCATCGCGTTGGCGTGCGCGGCGCGACGCCAGCCCGAGCCCGCCGTCGAACAGCGCGAGCAGCTGCGCGCTCTGGAAGC
This sequence comes from uncultured Actinomycetota bacterium, assembly GCA_963730045.1. GTDB lineage: Bacteria > Actinomycetota > Actinomycetes > Actinomycetales > Microbacteriaceae > JBDSKH01. Next base: position 208,305 of record CAVSPQ010000002.1, read on the forward strand.
GCATCTTGCTCGACAGCTGCATCAGCGTCTTGCGCAGCCGTACCAGGCCGGCCGCGCGATCCGGGTTCAGCACGACGATCGCCTCGGCGCCGAGCAGCCCGTTCTTCGTGCCGCCGAAGCTGAGCACGTCGACGCCGGCGTCGGTCGTGAACTCGCGGAACGGCACCCCGAGCGCGGCGGCGGCGTTCCAGATGCGCGCGCCGTCGAGGTGCAGGGCCATGTCGTGCTCGTGCGCGGCGTCGGCGATCGCGCGGATCTCGGCGGGCGTGTACAGCGGTGCCGAGCTCGGTGGTCTGGGTGATGCTGACGGCCGCCGGCTGCGCGCGGTGCTCGTCGTCGAAGCCCCAGGCCTGCGTGCGCGATCAGCTCGGGGGTGAGCTTGCCGTCGGGGGTGTCGACGGTGAACAGCTTGAGCCCGGCGACCTTCTCGGGCGCGCCGCCCTCGTCGCTGTGGATGTGCGCGGTGCTCGTCGCAGATCACGGCGCCCCAGCGCGGCAGCACGCTGGTCAGCGCGGTGACGTTCGCGCCCGTGCCGTTGAAGACCGGGAACGCCTCGGCGCTGCTCGCCGAAGTGCTCGCGCATCGTCTCGGCGAGGCGCTCGGTGTAGACGTCTTCGCCGTAGGCGATCTGGTGGCCGTCGTTCGCGGCGGCGATGGCCGCCAGCACCTCGGGGTGCACGCCGGCGTAGTTGTCGCTGGCGAAGCCGCGCTTCGTCGTGGTCGTGCAGAGGTTTCACGGGCTCAGTCTTTCGAGGGCGCAGTCAGAGCAGGACGCGGGCGCCGGGCTGCTGCGCCCAGACGTCGACGAGCGCCGCCGCGACGGCATCCGGGTCGGTCGCCGTGTCGGCGTCGCCGATCGACGTCACGACGAACGTCACGGCACCGGTCGGCGTGCCCGCCCACCGGGCGTTGAGCTGCCCGAGCCACGACTCGGCGGCGAGCTTCGCGGCCGCGTATGCCGACGACGGCGGGCCGTCGTGCGTGACCGCGGTCGTGCTCACGATCGCGAGGCGGCCCGTCGGGCGCCGCCAGCAGCAGCCGCCTCGAACGCCTCGCTCACGTTGAGCAGCGTGTTCACCAGCCGGGCGTTGAGCCAGTCGGTGACCTCGTCGCTCCAGCCCGGCTTCCAGCCGCCGACGAGGTGCAGGATGCCGTCGAGGCTGGTCGTGCCGGCGCGCCACGTCCGCCGCGAGGGCATCGGTCGCCGCGCGGTCGGTGACGTCGCAGACCAGGCGCTCCGCGGCATCCACGGTCTCGAGCCGGGCGGCGTCGGTGCCCGACCGCGAGCACGGTGTCGCCGCGGGCGGTGAGCAGCGCCGCACACCGCGCGCCCGGTGTCGCCGGTCGCGCCGGTGACGAGAACCGTGCGCGTCACGGGGCCTTCCGTGCCCGCCCGTCAGCAGCTTCCAGATCGCGATGCCGGCGCCGACGAAGACGCCGGCGTCGTCGAGAAGCCGAAGCGGTCCGAGCGATCAGCTCGGGGATCACGTCGATCGGCGAGACCCCGTAGACGATCGCACCGAGCGCCACCAGGACCGCCGCGATGACGCGTCGTCGGTTGCTCACGCGGCGGTGCCTTCAGATCTGCAGGGCCTTCCAATCGGAGTCCGCCGTGATGCCCTTCGTGCTCTCGATCACGTCGCCCATCTTCTTGCTGAGCGCCTCGTAGAACATCGAGAGCGGGAACTCGTCGTCGAGCACGGCGTCGGTGTAGCCCTTGGGCGCCCCGGCGAGGATCTCGTCGGACAGCCCGCGCGCCCAGTTCGATGCCGGGTGCGGCGTCGAGGGTCCCGCGGACCAGGTCGTAGGCGGCGAGCCAGTGCGCGACCTTCGGGCGGTCGATGCTCTTCCAGTACAGATCGTTGATCTCGTCGGAGAGGGCGATCACGACATCCGGGCACGTGCCTCCCAGTCGATGTCGAGCGAGGTGTCGGTCCAGTGCAGCACGTGGTGCTGGTGCATCCAGGCGAACAGCAGCTGGCCGCCGAGTCCGTCGTAGTTGCGCACGCGGTTGCCGGTGAGCGTGAACCGGAAGATGCGGTCGAAGATCACGGCGTGCTGCACGTGGATCGCCTGCGTGCGGGTGTGCTCGTCGGTGCTCTCGGGTCGCGCTCCATCGCGACGCACTCGCGGAACGCCATCAGATCGCAGCGCAGCTCCTCGAGCGAGTAGAGGAAGAACGGCATGCGCTGCTTGATCATGAACGGGTCGAACGGCAGGTCGCCGCGCATGTGCGAGCGGTCGTGGATCATGTCCCACATCACGAAGGTCTCTTCGGTCGATGCGCCTGGTCGGCGAGCAGCTCCTGTTGCGACGGCAGCAGCTCGAGCTTCGTGATCGCGGCGGCCTTCGCGCACGACGCGGCGGAACCGCGCCGCCTCGCGGTCCTCGAAGAGCGCGCCCCAGGTGAAGGCGGGGATCTCGCGCATCGCCACCGTCTCGGGGAACAGCACCGCCGAGTTGGTGTCGTAGCCGGGCGTGAAGTCGACGAGGCGCAGCGACAGGAACAGCTTGTTCGTGTAGGTCTCTTCGAGCTTCGCGATGAACTCGGGCCAGATGACCTCGACGATGAGCGCCTCGACGAGGCGGTCGGTCGAGCCGTTCTGCGTGTACATCGGGAAGACGACCAGGTGGCGCTTCTTGTCGACCCGGTCGGCGGCGGGGGCGAACGCGACGAGCGAGTCGTAGAAGTCGGGGACGCCGAAGCCCTCGGCGACCCAGCGGTCGAAGTCGGCGACGGACGCCTCGAGGTACGCGGCGTCGTGCGGGAAGGCGGGCGCGAGGGCTCGGATGCCGGCGGTGATGCGCGCGACGAGCTTCGGTGGCCGTCGCGTGATCGGCCTTCTTCGGGATGCTGCCATCCTGCGATCTGCAGCGGCTGCAGCGCGATGACGGCCGCCTTGCAGGTCGAGCCAGGCGGCGCTGGTCTCGGCGGTGGAGGCGTCCTCGACGACCTCCGGTTCTCCGATGATGGATGTGGTCTGGCAGGCTGCTGGGCGAGCGTTGTCATGGCGCCTCCTTTCGACTACGAGCCTACGGATGCGGCCGACGGGTTGCTTTGCGACCTACGCTCGAAAGTTGCGTGGATGCACGATTCGTGCACGGTTCGACAGTTAACGTGCGGCAAGTGCTCGAACATCGGCGTCAGAGCCCGTTCTTCTCCAGGAACTCACGCAGCCGCGCCGTGAAGCGCTCCGGGTGCTCGACGCTCGGCAGGTGCGCCGAGTCGGCGAAGCGGAATCCCTCGGCACCGTCGATGCCGTCGATCAGCAGGTCGTAGCCGGCGCGCGAGTCGGTCTCGTCGTGGTCGCCCACCACCACGAGGGTCGGGACGCGGACCTCGCCGAGTCGCGAGACGGCGGCCGGTTCGAGCGGCTGGTCGAGCCCGGCGAAGTCCCAGTGGGCGGCACCCACGTTGAGCTCGATCGCGCGGGCGAGGAATTCCGGGTCGACGTCGTCGATGTCGCGCGTCGGTCCGAGATCCCAGTAGGCGACCTCGATGCGCACCAGCTCCTCGTAGTCGCCGAGCCTCGCTCGCCGCCTCCATCTGCGCGATCATCTCGCGCTCGCGCGGGGTGGCGTCGCCCTCGTGCTGGCCGCTCGGGGTCGATCCCGACCGTGACGAGCCCGGTGACGCGGTCCGGTGCATCGAGCAGCGGCGTCGAGCGCGATGCGGCCGCCGCGCGAGGCGCCGATCACGGTCGCGCGGTCGACTCCGACGGCGTCGAGCACCGCGAGCACGTCGTGCCGGTCGGCGAACTCCTCGTCCTCGCCGCGGGACTCGCCGTACCCGCGGGTGTCGTAGCGGATCACGAAGTGGTCGGCGGCCAGGTCGTCGAACTGCGGGTCCCACATCGCGCGGGTCGCGACGCCGGCGTGCACGAAGAGCACGCGCCGGATGCGAGGGGTCGCCGGCGATGTCGTAGGCGAGCCGCGCTCCGGGGACGGTGATGACCGGCATGCGGCAACGGTAGCGCGCCGCCTGACGATCGGGCCTAGAAGATCATCGGCCGATCGTCGTCGTCCTGCTCGGTCGACCTGCAGGTCGACGGTGACCGGGCACGTGGTCGCTCGGGCCGTCGCCCTTGCGCTCCTCGCGGTGGATCTTGGCGTCGACGACCCGGTCGGCGAACGCGTTCGATCCGAGGATGAAGTCGATGCGCATGCCCTCGTTGCGCGGGAAGCGCAGCTGCTTGTAGTCCCAGTAGGTGAACAGCCCCTCCGGCACGAGCGGCCGGACGACGTCGGTCAGCCCGATGCGCTCGAGCTCGTGGAAGGCGGCCCGCTCCGGCTCGGACACGTGCGTCGTCAGGCCCTGGATCACGGTCGGGTCGCCGTTGTCGATGTCGAGGGGCGCGACGTTGAAGTCGCCGGTCAGGGCGATCGGCTCGTCGGGGTGCGCGGCCATCCAGCTCGGTGGTCGACGCGGCGAGCGCCGCGAACCAGTCGAGCTTGTAGACGTAGTGCGGGTCGTCGAGGGCCCGGCCGTTCGGCACGTAGAGGCTCCAGATGCGGATGCCGCCCACGGTCGCGCCGATCGCGCGCGCCTCGAGCGGGCTGGTCGGCGCCCTCGAGCCCCTTCGCGAAACCGGGCATGTCCGTCGAAGCCGATCTCGACATCCTGAATCGGCTGCCGGCTGGCGATGGCGACGCCGTTCCACTGGTTGAGGCCGTGCAGCACGACCTCGTACCCGGCCGGCCTCGAACTGCCTCGAACGGGAACTGCGCCTCGGTGCACTTGATCTCCTGCATCGCGACGACGTCGACGTCTTCGCGGACCATCCAGTCGAGGATGCGGCCCACCCGGCTGCGGATGGAGTTCACGTTGTAGGTGGCGATTCGCATGGCACAAAAGTACCGGGAGCCTCCGATGCCGGAGGGCCTCGTGCCGGGCGTAGACACAGGACGCCTGCCGTAATGTGGACGGGTGACGGACGCACGCGCAGCAGCTCATCGAGTTCATCTCGGGCGAGGCCGTCTTCCACGGGGACTTCACGCTGACGAGCGGCAAGAAGGCGACCTACTACATCGACCTGCGCAAGGTCAGCCTCGACCACCGCGTCGCTCCGCTCATCGGGCAGGTCATGGTCGACCTCATCGCGGGCGTTCCCGACGTGGATGCCGTGGGCGGCCTGACCATGGGCGCGGACCCGATCGCGGCGGCGGTCCTGCACCAGGGGGTCGCGCGCGGTCTCACCTACGACGCGTTCGTCGTGCGCAAGGAGCCGAAGGATCACGGGCGCGGCAAGCAGGTCGAGGGCCCCGATCTCGCCGGAAAGCGCGTCATCGTGCTCGAAGACACCTCGACCACCGGCGGATCGCCGCTGAAGGCGATCGAGGCGCTGCTCGCGGTCGGCGCCGAGATCGCGGCCGTCGCCGTCGTCGTCGATCGCGCCACCGGCGCGCGCGAGGTCATCGAGGCGGCGGGTACCGGTACCTCGCGGCGATCGACCTGTCCGACCTGGGACTCGAGCCGCAATGACGCGATCGCGAACGACCGACGAGGACGAGGACGCCGAGCGACTGGCTCACGTCCCAGTTCGACCCGACCGGTGAGCTGCCGAAGCAGAAGCCGGATCCCGCGGCGCCGGCCCAGCCTGCGGCGCCCGTGCAGCCGGGCGCCTCAGCAACCGGCGCCTCAGCAGCCGGCGCCTCAGCAGCCCGCGGCGCCCCAGCATCCCCAGCCGCAGCAGCCCCTGCCTCCGCAGGCGCCGCTCCAGCCGCGGACTCCGCTGCCTCCGCAGGCGCCCCTCCAACCGCAGGCGCCACCCCCGCCATCGCCACCCCCGCCATCGGGCCACCTCCGCCATCGGGACCTCCGCCATCGGCGACTTCGCCATCGGCACCGGCTCAGCCCACGCCCGCGGCAGCACCCCCGCCAGCGCCGGCCCAGCCCGTGAACCCTCAGGCACCGGCCTTCCCGCCCGCGCAGCCCGTGCCGCCGGCGCAGCCCGTGAACCCTCAGGCACCGGCCTTCCCGCCCGCGCAGCCCGTGCCGCCCGCGCAGCCCGTGCACCCGCCGGCACCGGCCCTCCCGCCCGCGCAGCCCGTCGCGCCGCGCGCCCAGCCGCTCCCGCCCGCCCAGCCGGCCCCGCCCGCCCAGCCGGCCCCGCCCGCCCAGCCTGTCCCACCCGCCGGCACCGAGCCCGGCGGTGGATTCTCCTGGGGTCTCACCCCCGGAGGCACCCCGACGACTCCTGCGCCGGCCGCACCCGTTCCTTCGGCAACCACGGTTCCGTCTGCTGCGTCCCCGGTCCCCCCTTCAACCGCGGTTCCGCCTCCAGCTACTCCGTTTCCCCCGGCGCCCGCACCGCCTGCCGCGCCTGCAGCTCCGGCCGCACACCCGGCAGATGTGGCACCACCCGCGCCTGTCGCACCGCCCGGCCCGTTCTATCGGCCGGTCGCACACGAGCCCGCGCCGCTCGACCCTGCGATCGACGGCGTGCCGAGCGTCGAGGCCGAGCCGCCGCCGACCGCGATGCCGTTCGAGACCGGTGTCCTGCCCGACGTCGCACCCGACTCTGTCGATGCGCCTCCGTTCTGGGAGCCCGAACCGACCCAGATGATGGATGCAGTCGATCTGGAGCAGGACCCGCAGCCCCGGACTCCGCAGCCGCAGCCGACGTCGGTCTTCCCGCCGCAGACCCGGGCGACCGAGCTGTCCGATTCCGTCGACGTCGGCGCTACCGGCGGCGAGACCGGACAGGTGTCGGCGATCGACGCGCTGTTCGGCGAGACCCAGTTCCGTGAGTACACGGATGGTCTGGACGCGAGCCAGAACCCGTTCGTGCGCCAGGCCGAGGCGGGGTCGGGACGTGGACCGCTGGACCCGCCGGGTGCCGCCGGTCCGCCCGGACCCCCTCCCGGCGTCTCACGCGTGCAGCGCATCCTGCTATCGGTCCTCGGCGGGATTCTGGCGTTGCTCGCGATCGTCGCGCTGTTCTTCCTCGGGGTGCGCTTGCCCGATCTGCTCGGACCGGCTCCCGCGGTCGTCGTTCCGACGGGAACGCCGAGCCCATCCGCATCACCGGGGATCGCGATCGGCCCGATCGAGCCCGGCGAACACGCCTGGGATGAGCTCCTCGGCGGGGAATGCCTCGATCCCTACGAAGACCCGTGGCAGACGACGTACACGGTTGTGGACTGCGCGGACCCCCACCCGGCGCAGATGGTGCACCGAGGCGAGATCGTCGACGCTGCCACGGACACCGGCCTGTATCCGGGCGAGGAAGCGCTCCAGGCGCAAGCCATCGGGCTGTGCCGCGGTCCGGGCATCTTCGATCCGGGGATCGTGATCGCGTTCACCGACGCCGTCGTGGAAGCGAGCTACCCGACCCAGGCGGTGTGGGATGAGGGCGGCCGCGACTACTACTGCTTCGTGACCCTTTCGTCCGGCGAGCCGATCATCGGCTCCCTGACCCTGCCGCAGGTGCCGCCTCCGCCCCCGCCGCCCCTGACGAAGGCCCCCTAGATCAGAGGTCGGATTCGTCCTGGTCCTTGTCGACCAGTTCCCACACGCCCTGCAGGATCTCGTCGGGGCGGAAGGGGTAGCGCTCGATCTCGGCCTGATCGCTGATGCCGGTGAGGACGAGCACGGTGTGCAGCCCGGCCTCGATGCCGGCGACGATATCGGTGTCCATCCGGTCGCCGATCATGGCCGTGTTCTCGCTGTGTGCGCCGATCTTGTTCATCGCCGACCGGAACATCATCGGGTTCGGCTTGCCGACGACGTAGGGGTCCTTGCCGGTCGCCTTCGTGATCAGGGCGGCGATGGCACCCGTCGCGGGGAGCACGCCGTCCGCGCTCGGCCCCGTCGCATCCGGATTCGTGGCGATGAACCGTGCGCCGTCGTTGTAAACAAAAATTCCCTTCCATCAGACCAGCCGTAGGGGGGGGGGGGGGGCAGTCCGAAACTCCGTCCAAAAAATAGGAAGATTTTAGGAGGGGGTGATGACCCTATGACCCCCCCCCCCTCCTTGATCCGCTCATGCGCGCTCCAGTGTCACAAACGACGAGTAAGCTGATTTGACATTTGGGACTAATCAAGCGAGAAAATCCGACCGAGTTTAGCCATGTGAATCATGACTAAGTGCAGCATGCTTGAGGGAGAAAACGAGAGTTAGAATGAAAGAAAATAAAAAATAAAGAAAAGATCGTTGGAGAGGTTCAAATACGCTAAAGATAAGCCTTGGGTCTGTCCATAAATGACGTCACGATTAAAGGGGGGAAGCAATACATT
>CAVSPQ010000003.1:0-348377 GCA_963730045.1 uncultured Actinomycetota bacterium
GGAGGACGGAATGTTCGATCTGACCGGGAAGGTCGCGGTCGTGACCGGCGCGTCGAGCGGGATCGGGCAGGCGCTGGCGCGCGGGCTCGCCGGCGCCGGCGCCGACGTCGCAACGCTCTCCTTCACCGAGGACGACATCGCGGGCACCCGGGAGTCGATCGAGGGGATGGGGCGGCGCTTTCTCGCGCGCCAGGGCGACGTGTCGATCCGCGCCTCCGTCGAAGAGTTCGGTGAGGCCGTGATCGCCGAGCTGGGCCCGATCGACATCTGGGTCAACAACGCCGGGCGGCTGATGGTGAAGCCCTTCCTCGAGACGAGCGACGAACACTGGCGGGCACAACTCGGGTCCAACCTCGACGGCTACTTCTACGGCTGCCAGGTCGCCGTGCGATCGATGGCGGGTCGCGGTCGTGGCCGGATCATCAACGTCAGCTCGGTGGCGCTCACCCTGCCGTTCACGAACGGGTCGGCGTACGTCACGAGCAAAGGCGGAGTGTTCGGGCTCACCCGCGCCCTCGCGGTCGAGCTCGGGCACCTCGGGATCACGGTCAACGCGATCGCGCCCGGCGCGGTGCATTCACGACTCAACGCCGACGTCTACACGCCCGACGTGATCGGGGAATACGAAGCCCGCATCCCCACCGGGCGCATCGGCGTCCCGGACGATCTGGCATCCGCCGTGGTGTTCCTGGCCGCCGACGAGTCCTCGTACGTCAACGGCGTGCAGCTTCCCATCGATGGCGGGATGTCGGTGGGCGGCGACGTCGGAATGGGGGCCAAGGGGTGACGGTGCAGCGCACCGCGACCGTCGCAGCCGAGGGATTCACTCTGCTCGAGGGCCCACGCTGGCACGACGGCATGCTGTGGACATCGGACTTCTACACGCACCGCGTGCTGCGCTGGGATGTTTCCGGGAGCGGACCGCTCCAGCCCGAGACCGTCTGCATCATCGAAGGCCGCCCGTCGGGTCTCGGCTTCATGCCGGACGGCGAGCTGCGCATCTCGTCGATGCTCGACAGGCGGCTGCTCGCCTGGGACGGGACGCGGACGGATGTCGTCGCCGACTTCTCCGACCTGGTCACCGGCCCCATGAACGACCTGGCGATCGACTCCGCGGGCATCGCGATCATCGGCAACTTCGGCCTGAATCCCGCGGACGAGCAGGAGGCGCTGCCGACGTCCCTGCTCCGCGTCGCGGTCGACGGCACCGTCACGACCGCGGCCGATGACGTGCTGTTCCCCAACGGCATGGTCATCGATGAGCGCGCGGGCGTGCTCTACGCCGTCGAGAGCTTCAGAGCCCGCATCACGGCGTGGGATTACGCAGCAGGTGAGCTGAGCAACCGCCGCGTCTGGGTGGCGTTCGACGATGACCCGGGCCGGTACGACATCCCTGAGGCCACCGAGTCGCTCTCACTGCTGCCCGACGGCATCGCGCAGGACGCCGAGGGCATGATCTGGGTTGCCGACGCGAAGGGGCACGGCGCGAGCCGGGTCGCCTCGGACGGCACGGTCGCGGAGTTCGTCGAGACAGGGCTGAGCGTCTACGCCCTCGTGCTCGGCGGCGAGGACCGGCGAGACCTGTTCCTCTGCTGCGCGCCGCCGGCGGAGTCCTGGAACCGGCTGGGTACGCCGCGCTCGGTGCTCATGCGCTGCCGCGTCGACGTGCCGGGAGCCTGACCAACATCCACACCCCGACGAGAAGAAGAGAGCGATGTCCACCACGCACAAGCTGCTGCCCAGTCACGGCAGCCTGAACCCCACCCTGCCCAAGCCGGACGAGCCGCAGGAGGCCATCGTCCTCACGGTTCAGGATGGGCTGCCGATCTACTACAGCGAGGACACGTCGCCCGTCTCGGCCGTGCGGGTCATCCACCCCACCAACCCCAAGGCGCCGTCGGTGAACCACAGCATCGTGATGCTGTATGTGCCGCCGCACGCCGAGATGGAGCTGCACTCGCACGAGACCGAGGAGACGTACGTGATCATCTCGGGCACCGGCGAGATGTTCCGCAACGGCGGCAACCAGGAGGTCGGCCCCGGCCACTTCATCTACATGCCTGCCTGGTGCGACCACGGCATCAAGAACACCGGCACGGAGATGTTGACGGTGCTGCTGGCGACCTCGCCGCCGAACCCGTAGCGGCTCCCCGCGGAGGTCTTGCGCGCGACCTTCATCTCGCCTAACTTTGTCCTGACATTATTGTCCATACAAAGTCGGGATGAGTCACAGTGGACTCCGCAATCCAGCAACGCTCGCGTTCGCGCACTCGCCCGCTCGACATCACGCTGAGAGTGCTGGGCGCCGGGCCGGTCGTCATCCTGGTCATCCTCTGCATCGTCGTCGCCATTGCGCGCCCGGTCTTCCTGTCGCCGATCAACCTGCAGAACGTGCTGATGCAGAGCTCGGCGGTCGCGATTCTCGCCATCGGCTCGCTCATCGTGATCGTCACGGGAGGGATCGACCTCTCGATCGGATCGGTGATGGCCCTTGCGACCGTGATCGGCTGGCTGGTGTACCAGCAGGTCGGGGACGCCGGCGGCCTGCTGGTCGCGCTGGCGATGATCGTCCTCGGGCTGGCGGTCGGGCTGGTGAACGGTCTGGCGTTCGTGGTGGGCCGCATTCCACATCCGTTCATCGTGACGCTCGCCATGCTCTCGATAGCCCAGAGCATCGGAACGGTCATCACTCACGGCCAGCCGCTGCCGGGGATGCCTCCACTCGTCGACGCGCTCGGTCGCGGCTTCGTTGGCCTGATCCCGATCCCGGCCATCGTCGTCGCCGTCGTGGCCGTCATCGCGCACCTCTTCCTGAAGCGCAGCCAATGGGGACGCTGGATATTCGCCGTCGGCGGTGACGTCGAGGCGGCCAAGAGGATGAGCATCCCGGTGCCGCGGGTGCTGGTCTCGACCTATGTGCTCTGTGGCGGGCTCGCCGGGGTCGCCGGAGTCCTGCTCGCCGGGAACATCGGCGGAGCGAGTGCCACCGTCGGCCAGGCAGCAGGCGGCCTCCTCGACGCGATCGCCGCCGTGATCATCGGCGGCGCGAGCATCCTGGGCGGCCGCGGCAGCGTGTGGAACTGCCTGATCGGCGCGCTGCTGCTGGGAGTGATCCGCAACGGCCTCGCCCTCGTGGGAGCGTCGCCGTTCCTGCAGGGGCTGCTGGTCGGCGCCACGATCCTGGTCGCCGTGCAGCTCGACGTCGTTCGGACGATGGTCGAGCGGCGCATCCGCACCATCCAGTCGAACGTGGGGGCGCTGTGAGCGCTGCACCGGTGACGGAGGCGCCGATCCTCGAGGTCGAAGGGCTGTACAAGAGCTTCGGGGCGGTCCGTGCCCTCGGCGGCGTGAGCTTCAGCCTGAACCGGGGCGAGGTGCTCGCGGTGCTCGGCGACAACGGCGCCGGGAAGTCGACGCTGGTGAAGTGCATCGCAGGGACCCACGTGCCCGACGCCGGCCGGATGCTGGTCGAGGGGCGCGAGGTCACCTTCCGGACCCCGCGCGACGCCCGCGATGAGGGCATCGAGATGGTCTACCAGGACCTCGCACTGTTCGGGAACCTGTCAGCGGCCCAGAACTTCTACGCCGGCCGCGAGCTGGTCTGGCCGAGCTGGGCGGGCAGGCTCGGCGTCCTCCGCGAGCGCAAGATGGCGACCGAGACGCGCGCCACCCTCGACCGGCTGGGCGTCGGCATCCCGGACATCCGGGCCGACCTGGCGCAGATGTCAGGGGGCCAGCGGCAGGCGATCGCCGTCGCCCGGGCGGTCGCGTTCGTCTCGAAGATCGTCATCCTCGACGAACCGACCGCCGCGCTCGGCTTGCGCGAGGGCGCCCGCGTGCACGACCTCGTCCGCCTCCTCGTCGAGAGCGGGGTCTCGGTGATCCTCATCTCGCACAACATGCAGGAGGTCACCGACCTCGCCGACCGGGCCATCGTCATCCGGCGCGGCGCGGTCGTGGGCGAGGAGATCCCCAGCCCCGAGAACCATTCGAAGCTCGTGTCGATGATCGTCGGCGCGACTCCCCAACCACCAACCAGCACGACGAAACCCAAGGAGGAACGATGAAGTTTCGCATGATCCCGGTCGCGGTCCTGTCACTCGCAGCGATCGCACTCTCAGGATGCACGACCGGCGCCGGAGGTGATGGCGGCGGCGAGGACGACGCGATCACCATCGGCTTCTCGGTCCCGGCCGTCGACGACTACTACGGCGTCGTCCGCGACTCGTTCGTCGCGGCTGCCGAGGAGCAGGGCATCAACTACCTCGAGGGCAACGGCGACGGCGCCGGCGACCCGACGCAGCAGATCGCCAAGATCGAGACGATGCTCGCGCAGGGCATCGACGTGCTCGCTGTCGCTCCCCCCGGAGACGCGTTCATCCCGGTGCTCGACCGCGCCGTCGACCTGGGCGTCAAGGTGATCTTCATCGACCAGCAGGTCCCCGACTGGGGCAAGCAGTCGACGTTCATCGCCACCGACAACCCCGCCGCCAGCCAGGCGATGGGCGACTACCTCGCGGGCAGGCTCGAGGCGGGTGACCAGGTGGGCATCATGATCGGCATCCCCGGCATCCCGCTCCTCTTCGACCGCTACGACAACTTCCAGAAGGCCCTTGAGGCCAAGGGCATCACGGTGACGTTGTCGTCGGAAGCTGACGGCTGCCAGCTCGACACGGCCGTCAACGTCGTGCGCAACTTCATCGTCGCGAACCCCGGCCTCGACGCCATCTATTCGACCTGCGGCCCGACCGGGCTGGCGGCCAACCAGGTGCTCGAGGAGCAGGGCAACGACGCTCTCAGCGTGACGTTCGACGTGCCGGTGCAGGAGATCACCGACATCCTCGAGGGCAGGTCCGAAGCAGCCGTCGCTCAGTTCCCCGCGAGGCTCGCCGAGAATGCGATCGAGTACGCCTTGAAGGTGCACGCCGGCGAAGAGGTGCCGGAGTACATCGACAACGGCACCGAGATCGTCACGATCGACAACGCCGAGGAGTTCTTCCACGAGGGCACTACGGGCTACTCCTACAAGATCTGACCGACCGGATGAGCGCGCCCGCCTCGTGGTGTGGGCGCGCTCATCCCATTGTCCGACGGAGGATTCATGGACGCAGACTTCGATCACCGTGTCGCCCTCGTGACCGGCGCGAGTTCCGGGCTGGGCGCGGAATCCGCCCGCGTGCTCGGCCGACATGGCATGAGTGTCGTCGCGACCGCCCGCTCGACCGATCTGCTGGCCGAGCTCGCCGCCGGGTGGCCGGGACCCGCGGGCTCGCTGCTGACCGTCACGGCCGATGCCACCGACGAGGACGCCGTGAGGTCGGTCGTCGCGCGCGCACTCGGAGCGTTCGGCCGCATCGACGCGCTCGTCAACAGCGCCGGCATCAGCGATGGCACCTCGCCGTTCAGCGAGCGCGCCTCCGTCGAGAAGTTCCGGCAGGTCATGGAGACCAACGTGATCGGCACGTTCCTGTTCTCCCGTGAGGTGGGCGCACACATGCTCGAGCGCGGATCGGGCTCGATCGTCAACATCAGCTCCATGTCGGCCGACGGCGGCATGGAATGGGGTCCCCTGTCCTACACCGCGTCCAAGGCGGCGATCGAGGGCATGACCAAGCAGCTCGCGATCGAGTGGGCCGATCGCAACGTACGCGTCAACGCGATCGCACCCAACCATTTCGTCACACGGATCACCCGGGAGTTCCTGGCGGACCCGGAATTCCGCGCATGGGTCGAGAGCCGCACCCCGATGCGCCGGATCGGCGACATCGACAAGGACTGGGCGGGTGCCGTGCTGTTCCTGGCGACCGACGCGTCGTCGTACGTGACGGGCGAGGTGATCCACGTCGACGGCGGATTCACCGCCGCCCGCGGCACCTACCAGTCCACGCCCGTCTGGCTGCGGCGCGACGGCACATGAGCGCCATCGCGGTTCTCGGCAGCGCGACGATCGACTTCGTCGTTCGCCAGCCTCGCCTGGCGAGGGCCGGAGAGACGATCTTCGGCAGCAGCCTGACGACCGTTCCGGGCGGCAAGGGCCTCAACCAGGCGATCGCGGCGGCACGGGCCGGCGGTGACGTTGGATTCCTGGGCGCTGTGGGAAGCGATGAGCTCGGGAGCCGCGTCCGCGCATGCCTCGAGGAAGCCGGCGTGGCGACGGAGGGGCTGCAGACGATCGAGGGTGCCACCGGCACGGCGCATATCGCCGTGCTCGACAGCGGCGAGAACGCCATCGCGATCGTTCCCGCGGCCAACGCGGCGGTCACCGTTCTCGACGAGGCGTCCGGGATGCTGCTCGATGGCGCGCGGTTTCTGGTCTCGCAGTTCGAGCGTCCACTCTCCCTCATTCACGACGCATTCACCGTCGCGCGCGAGCAGGGTATCCGCACCGTGCTGACGCCCGCACCGGTTCAGGAGATCGAGCCCGCCCTGCTCGACCTGGTCGACATCCTGGTTCCCAACGCGATCGAGGCGCGACTGCTGGCCGGCGTCGACGATGAGCGGGAGGCCGCCGTGGCCCTCAGCCGGCGGGTCGGGCTGGTCGTCATGACGCAGGGCGAGCACGGTGCGCTCGTCGTGCGCGATGGCGCCGTCGAGCACGACCTGCCAGCGCGACACGTCGACGTCGTGGACACCACGGCGGCGGGCGACACGTTCGTCGGGGTCCTCGTCGCCTGGCTTGCCGACGGCGCGTCGCTCGACCAGTCCCTGCGCGCGGCCACCGTTGCCGCATCCCTCTGCGTCACGCGACTCGGAACCAGCAACGCCATCCCCGCCCGCACCGAGATCGTCACGGCTCTGGAGTCCTTCGGCTGAGATTCCCCGGCTGAGCCCGATTCACGCGTCGACCGGCGCGACGTGGTGGGATAGGGAGCATCCGGGCGAACCCGCGTCCGGCGAAAGGGACAGGCGACATGCGAGCCGTGCGATACGAGAGCGTCGGCGCCCCAACGGTCCGCGAGATGCCGGACATTCCGCTCGGCCAGGGCGAGGTGCGCCTGAAAGTCCTCGCCTCCGGTGTGTGCCCTGAAGACCTGCGCATCCACCGTGGTGGGTGGGGTGCGGAGTTCCCGCTGACCCCGGGGCATGAGATGGTCGGCGAGGTCATCGAACTCGGACGTGGGGTCGGCAAGCTCTCCCTCGGCGACAGGGTCGTCGTCGACACCGCCATTCCGTGCGGCTGGTGCTCGATGTGTCAGTCGGGTCGGCCGACGCAGTGCGTCAGGCTGCGCGGTTACGGACTGTGGCTTCCCGGCAGCGCCGCCGAGCACATCGTCGTGGATGCCGAGCGCGCCGTGGCGATCGGTGACATGGGGATCGATACGGCCGTGCTCGCGGAGCCGACCGCCTGCGCCATCCACGCCCTCGACATCCTGGCAATGCGCCAGGGATCGAGCGTGCTGGTCGTGGGCGGCGGACCGAACGCCCAGATCCTCTCGCAACTGCTGGCCCGAGGCGGGGCCTCGTCCGTGACGGTGGCCGCGCCATCGCCGCACAACCTCGACGTCGCCGTCCGGAACGGCGCGACGCGTGCCGTCATCACCGACAACACCGACTTCACCGCGAGTTTCGAGGAACTGCTCGACGACGAACCGGAAGGTTTCGACGTCGTCATCGACACCACGGGCGCGACGGCGGAGCCGACGAACTGCCTGCCCCTCGTGAGGAGCGGAGGGACCTTCTTCATCTACGGGATGCCCGACGAGGAAGCGGTCGTCGCGATACCTCCCTACGACGTGTTCCGGCGCGAGCTCCGCATCGTTGGCTCGTACTCGCAGACCAACTGCGTCGCACGGGCCGTGGCGCTGCTCGCCGGGGGAAGCGTCGTCGCCGACGGCATCATCACCCACCGTTTCACGCTGGACCAGTACGCCGAGGCGATCGACGCGGTGCAGGACCCGTTCTGCATCAAGGCCGTCGTGTTCCCGCAGCCCGCTAGCTGACGTCCCGCGTGACCGGTCCCGCGGTGTGGGTCAGGCCGCCGTCGACCACGAGGTTGTGTCCGGTCACCCAGGTCGCCTCGTCGCCGCCGAGGTAGAGGATCGCCGATGCGATGTCGTCGGTCGTGCCGACCCGGCCGAGCGGGGTGTGCTCGAGCCAGCGCTCGATGACCGCAGGCGTCATGTTGCCCGTGCGTGCGGCCATCGGGGTATCGACCAGGCCGGGCGAGACGCAGGTCACCCGGATACCGTGCTCGGCCAGCTCGAACGCCGAGGTGCGGGTCAGCATCTCGACGCCGGATTTGGCGACGGAGTACGCGCCAGAGCCCCAGGTCGGGATGTTCGAGTTGATCGATGCGACGTTGACGATCGCCCCGCCGTTGCCGAGCCGGATCAGCTCGCGCGCCTCGTGCTTGAGGGCGAGGAATACGCCGGTGAGCACGATGCCGATGACCTTGTTCCAGGTCTCGAGATCCTGATCGACGATCTGCGTGCCCTCTCCGACGCCTGCGGCGTTGACCGCGAGCCGGAGGTTTCCGAGGTCACGGGCGACGGCGACCATGCGCTCCATGTCCGCCTCCTCGCGCACGTCGACGCGCACGGGATGGATGCGGTCGCCGCGCTCGGCGACGAGCTGGTCGAGAGCGTCCTGGTTCCAGTCCGCGACGACGAGCTCGGCTCCCGCGTCGTGGAGGCGCTCGACAACGCGCAGGCCGATGCCGGATGCGCCGCCGGTGACGATCGCTGTTGCTCCGTCGAAACTCACTGTCGCCCTCTCGTCAGACGACCGCGATGGGCGAGACCATCGCCCCGGTCGATCCCGTGCCCTTGATGGGCGTCATGATGAAGAGGAACGCGCTGTAGCCGCCTGCCACGAGCTCCTCGGTCCTGATGTTCTCGATGATGTAGGTGCCGGTCTCGGCGAGCAGATGCTGGTGTACGACGAAGGCGCGCTCCGGCGTTTCGAACGGGATGACCTCGAAGGCCCAGTTGTCGGCGCCGACCACCGAGACGCGGCGTTCGGTCAGCCAGTGCGCGACATCCCATCCGGCTCCGGGTTCCCCCTCGAGGAAGCGCTCGTTGTCGACCTGCCAGAGCGACATCCAGCCTGTGTGCAACAGGACCGCGTCGCCCGCGCCGATCTCGACGCCCTGCCGCTCGGCCGCTGCCTCGACATCGGCGACCGTGATCATCTCGCCGGGCCCGAGCATGTCGACGCCGCGCACCGCCGTGATGTCGAGGCACACCCCGCGAGTCACCCACGGCCGCATGTTCTCGGCACCGAGGCGCTTGAGGCCGTCCCGGGCCAGGAACTCCGAGTAGTGCACGCCGTTGTAGCCACGCCCCGCGATGCCATTGTGGGCGAGCCCATCGACGTGGCAGCCCACGTGCGCGGAGCTCATCATGTACTCCTCGAACCCCGTCCACTCGCTGGGGTCGTCGGTGTGACCGGGGAGAGCGCTCTCGGCCAGGATGACCTGCCGCCAGTCGCGCTTCGCGGGGCCGGGCATGGTGCTCTCGAGCACAGGAGCGAGCTCGATGATCCGGCCCGTCTGCGGCAGCCGCAGCGCGGCCATCGTGCGTTCGGGCGTGATCTCGTTGAGGGCGCCCGCCTCGTCGTCGGCACCGTATCGCGACGGCCACCACTGCGGGCTCCTGCTGCCGGTGCCGTCGTAGGCGGACGTCACTTCTTCGCCCTCGGCTTGGCTCTGGTCGTGGCCGAGGCCGCCCGCTTCGTGGTCGCGCCCTGTGTGGTCGCGGTCGCAGCGGAGCGTTCCGCCTCGGCCGCCGTCGTCGCGGTGATGGTCGCCTCGGTGGCACCCGTGATGTGGGCGACGACCTCCGCCGGCGTGACCTGGGACTTGTCGAGGTCGGCGACGAGACGGCCGCGACGCAACACCAGGATGCGGTCGCAGACCCTCCAGAGGTGGTCGATGTTGTGCGTCACGAGCACCGTGGTCAGTCCGCTGGCCTTCAGCCCGTCCAGGAGGTGCAGGACCTCTGCCGACTCGCGCACGCCGAGTGCGGCCGTCGGCTCGTCCAGCAGCAGGATGCTCCGCCCCCAGTAGGCGCCGCGCGCGATCGCCACGGCCTGACGCTGGCCACCCGACATCTTCGAGACCTTGCGGTTGACGAAGGGGACCCGAACATCGAGGCGGGCCAGCGCTTCGTCGGTCTCACGGCGCATGGCGCGCTTGCGCAGCATCCCGAACCTGCGGAGCTCCCGACCGAGGAAGAAGTTCTCGGCGATCGTGAACCGGCCGATGAGAGCCAGGTCCTGATAGACGGTCTCGACGCCGTGCTTTCTCGCGATCGAGGGGTTGTCGAGCGTGACGACCCTTCCTTCGAGGGCGAGCTCGCCCTCGGTCGGCTGATGCACGCCCGAGATCGTCTTGAGCAGGGTCGACTTGCCGGCGCCGTTGTCGCCGACCAGTCCGACCGCTTCGCCCCTGCGGATCGAGACGCTCACGTCGTCGAGGGCGTGGAGTCCCCCGAACCACTTGTGGATGCCCGTGGCCTCCAGCATCGTGTCGGCTTGCGTCGCCGGGCTGGTCACGGCGTCCTCCTTCGCGTTCACAGGTCCGAGGTGTACTTCCTGCTGAGGCTGCTCAGCGCGACAGCCACGATGAGCAGGCCGCCTGCGAACAGGTACTGGGTGAACGGCGGGGCGCTGAAGATCGCCAGGCCGTTGAACCCGACGGCCACGGTCAGGCAGCCGAGCAGCGTCCCGATGATGTGGAACTCGCCGTCGCGGAGGGCGGCGGATCCGAGGAACGCGGCCGCAAAGGCCTGCAGAAGATAGACATCTCCCGCGTTGGCATCCGCGCTGCCGAGGGACGCTGCCAGCATGATTCCGCCCGCCGTGCCGCAGAAGCCGCAGATGATGAACGACCACGTGCGGGTGCGGTCGACGTTGATGCCGAGGCGGCGCGCCGCCTCCGGGTCGTCGCCGACCGCCTTGATGTGCTGACCGAGCGGGGTCATGTTCAGGATGAGCCACATGCCGATGGAGAAGACGATCAGCACGATGATGGGGTACGGCACGACGCCGAACAACTTGCCGAGGGCCAGCTGCGCGAACGCGCCGCCGTCCTGGACCGCGTAGGTCACGCCGTTGCCGTACAGCAGGTTGACGGCGAAGATCACCGTTCCGGTGCCGAGCGTCGCGATCAGGGCGTTGACTCCCAGCTTCGTGACGACGAAGCCGTTGACGAGTCCGAACAGCATTCCGACGCCCAGCACGGCGAGGATCGCCAGGGGCAACGGCACGCCGTCGGCGCCGCCGAGTCCGTCGGAGCTGACGCCGAGCAGGCCGAACCCGCTCAGCAACCCGACGACGAAAACGCCGGCGATACTCGCCTGATAGCCGACGCTGAGATCGAAGTCCCCGCCGACGAGACAGATCGTGAGCCCGAGCGCGACGATCGCGCCGGGCGCGAGGTTGGTGAGCACCGCGAGCAGGTTGCTCGGGCTGCCGAACGTGGTCGGCGCGAGGATGAAGAAGATCAGGCTGATGGACACCAGCACCACGATGGTGCCGTATTTGCCCCCGAATGAGAGAGCCTTCAGATGCAATGGGCGAGTCATCCTCAGGTCAGCGGTCTCGGCCTTCCTGAGATCGTCCGGCGACGTGGTGAGAGTCATGCGCTGCGCTTCCTTGCTCGCGATGGGTGGTGCCCGGGCCGCCGAGCGACCCGGGCACCGATGCTACTGATGGATCAGACGCCCTCTTCGGTGAATGCGGCCGGGAAGTCGATCTCGTACTGCTCGACATTCTCGGTCGTCACGATGAAGAACGCGGCAGGCACCAGCTCCGGATTGTCGACCGTCAGCTCGCCGGAGACGACCCGTTCTGCTGCCTCGATCGCCTGAGCGGCCTGCAGAGCACGACCGTTCTGGACGTTGGCAACGATGTAGCCCTCCTTGACCAGCGTCAGGCCGGCAGGGGTGGCGTCGTAGCTGTAGATCTTGACGTCGTCGCGTCCCGCCTGCTTCAGCGCGGCGACGGCGCCCTCGGCCGGCTGGTCGAAGACCGCATAGATCGCGAGCTCGACACCGTCGGTCGGTGGGTTGGCCGCCAGCCACGCCGCCGTGAAGTCACGACCTCCCTGGACCGCGCCGGGGATCGGGACTTCCTTGTCGGTGAGGGTGAACTTGGGGTTGTTCTCAGCGACCTCCTGGATCAACTTGTTGCGACCCTGGCCCGGCGTCGCGAGCAGGTAGGTGAGGTTGAGCACCTCGACCTTCTCGGCGTCTGCGAAGTCGGCCTCGATCTGGGCGCCCATGTCGGGCACGTAGCCGACATCGCTCGCCCATGCGACGCCATCGCTCAGCTTGCCTGAGCTCATCGCGAGCACGGGAACGTCCTTGGCCTGTGCCGCGGCGATTCCGGCACCGAGTGTGTCGGTGTCGAACGCGAGAGTCATGATCATGGTGGCGCCCTTCTCGAGCATGACCTGCATGATCGAGTTCGCGGATGCGCTGTCGCCGGCGGGGTTGGCCGCCTGGTAGTCGGTCTCCCAGCCGTTCTCCTCAGCGAGAGCCACCACTGCCTCGGCCGTCTTGTTCAGCGTCGCATCGGCGGCGCTGAATCCGATGATGCCGAGGACGACCTTGTCGTCACCCGCGTCGTCGCCGCCGCCGTCGGCCGGGCCCGCGCACGCTGCGAGCAAGCTCGCGCCGAGGACCACGGCAGCGATCGACAGCAGCCGGCTGCGCTTGCGGATTCCCCGCGCTGCGCTTGTGCCTCTGTTCATTGACCAATCTCCTTTGATGGGTTTCGGGATAGCAGGCTCTGGCGAGCTCGATCCCTCGGGGTAGGTGGCCGGTTTCTCGGAAGTCGAGCCCTTTCGGCCGTCTGATATGCAGTTAGGGATCGGCTGCGGTTCGCGACGGAGGGGTTAATCGGCGTTGCGACCGGCAGTCGACCTCATCGTCGCATATGTACTTACATTCTGTCGAGTGTTGTCAACCTCCGGCGTTTCTCAGCCCCTTCGCGATGCTCCGCGATGCCCGGTTCCGGCCGTGTCACCGAGGTGATGTCGCCGGACGCTGGGACACTGTCGGCATGGATCCGATTCTCGCCTTGCTGCTCGGCCTGCTCGTCGGTGTCGCGCTCGGCGGCATCATCGGGCTGCTCGTCGCGCGCACCCGGCGCGCCGGCACCGCCGTCGATACCGACCCCGCCGTGCTCCAGGCGCGACACGACGCCGCGGTCGCCGAACTGAGGTCGGCCGAGGGCTCGGCCCGGGCCGAGGTGGTCGCTCAGCTCGCGGCAGCGCAGGCATCCCTCGACGGGATGCGCGAGCAGCTCCTCGCCGCGAACGAACAGTACCGCTCACTCGACGAGCGCGTCCGCGCAGAGGCGCTCGAGCGCACCGTCGCTGCACAGTCCGAGAGCAAGGTGCTGCAGGCGCTGACCCCTGTGCAGGAGTCGCTGCGCACCATGCAGGCGAAGGTGACAGAGCTCGAGACTCAGCGCAGCCAGCAGCACGGTGAGCTCGCGCAACAGCTGAAGACGTCTGTCGAATCGGAGGAGCGCCTGCGAGCCACGGCGGAATCGCTCGCCTCCGCACTCAAGAACAACGGCACCCGCGGGGTGTGGGGTGAGACCCAGCTGCGCGCCGTCGTCGAGTCGGCGGGAATGCTCGAACATGTCAACTTCGACATCCAGTCCAGCATCACGGTCCAAAGCCACGCGGCACGGCCCGACATGGTCGTGCGCCTGCCCGGCAGCAAGAGCATCGCCGTCGACGCGAAGGTGCCGTTCACCGCCTATCTAGAAGCGAACGCCATACTTCCGACGGCATCCGACGCCGAGCTGGCGCGGCGCGAGACGCTGATCAAGCAGCATGTCAAGGCGGTGCGCGATCACATCACGGCGCTGGGCAGCCGCAGCTATTGGGAGGGCCTCGACTCGAGCCCCGAGATGGTCGTCGCGTTCATCCCGAGCGAGTCGCTGCTGTCCGCCGCGCTCGAGGCGGATCCCTCGATCATGGAGTTCGCATTCGCCAAGCACGTCGCGCTCGCGTCACCGGTGACGCTGTTCTCGGTGCTGAAGGCCGTCGCTGTCAGTTGGCGGCACGAGGTGGTCACGCAGGAGGCGAAGGCCCTGTTCGACGTCAGCCGAGAACTGTACGGCAGGCTCACCACCATGGCGACACACGTCGACAAGCTGGGCCGGTCGATCGAACGCAGCGTGAAGGACTACAACACCTTCGTCGGTTCGCTCGAGCGCCAGGTTCTTCCCTCAGCGCGCCGACTCAGTCAGCTCGACGAGGCGAAGGTGCTCCCGCCCCTCGCCGAGATCGAAGAAGACACGCGCGAGATCTCCTCGTCCGATCTGACCGGAGTGATCGAGCACGAGCTCGCAGCCCTCGACCAGCTCGATACCGGGCGTGCCGAGCTCGACCTCGGTCTCGTCACCCCGCCGATCAGCCGCCGCAAGCGCGACATCGCTGGGTGATCCTTGCCGGCGTCGCCCCGTCTGCGCGGGGCGGCTCCTCGTCACGTCGATTTCGGAGTTGACAGTTTGTAAAGACATTTCCTACTCTGAGGGAACATTCGACGACGAGGAACCCATGCTCGACAGGGACCGCACCGCGCTCTACGACGCGATCTCGCGTCCCGGCGGCGGGTTCGCCATGGTCGCCCTCGATGCGCGGGAGTCGATGCGCCGCATCTTCCGGGATTCCGGACGGCCCCACGAAGACGCCCATCTGTCGTCGTTCAAAGAGATGTCGGTGCACCGGGTCGCACCCCAGGCGTCGGCGGTGCTCTGCGACCCGTTGCACGGAGCGAACGCCATCGACGCCATGCGCCGCGACCATCCGGGCACCGGGTTGATCGTCGCCGTCGATCGCTTCGACGAGCCGCGCTACGGTCCGCTCAGCGAATCGACCCTCGATTCCGCAGCGATGGATCGCGCCGTCGGCGGAGGCGGGGTCAGCGCGCTGAAGCTCTACCTCTTCTGGAGACCCGACGGCGAGCCGCATTTCCGTGCCGACGATGCCCGTCGCTTCGTCGAGCGGTGTCGCGAGCTCGGTGTGCTCGCCCTCCTCGAGGGCGTGGTGACCGCCGGTCCCGACGACCACGGCTTCGACGACGCCCTGGTGCGCGCCGCCGAGGAACTCGGGCGATTCGCCCCGGATGTCTACAAGACCCAACTGCCCACCTTCGGCCGTGGCGACGACGAGGTCGTCGAGCGGGAGGCCCGTCGCATCACCGAGGCGGTGGGGGTGCCGTGGGTCGTCCTGTCGAACGGCGTCGCCGGCGACCGCTTCGTCTCCGCGGTGAAAGCCGCCTGCCACGGCGGGGCGTCCGGGCTGCTCGCCGGACGCGGGGTCTGGCGCGCTGCGCTCGCCGTCGAAGACCCGGACGCAGAACTCGCCACCAGCGGACGCGAACGCCTCCGCGCCCTCGTGGACGTCGTCGACGCTCACGCCCGTCCGTGGCGGGTGGCTCTGGGAGCCTGACAGGCTGTCAGGATGACCGCCGCCTCGATTCCGTCCGATGCCGCCCTCCTCGCGGGCGACGAGGTCGTCGTCCGCCGCGAGGGCGGGCTGCTGCGGATCACCTTGAACCGACCCGCGGCGATCAATGCGCTCACTCCTGCGGATGCTGCAGGGCATCGACGCCGCCCTCGACCGGTCGCTGGCGGACCCGACGATCCGCGCGATCGCCATCGACGGCGCGGGCGACCGCGGACTGTGCGCGGGCGGCGACGTCAAGCTGCTGGCCGCCAACACGGCCGCCGACGCCGAGCGGTTCTGGCGCATCGAGTACCGCGTCAACGCACGCATCGCCGAGCATCCGCTGCCCTACGTCGCCCTCATGGACGGCATCGTCATGGGCGGCGGCATCGGGGTGTCCGGGCACGGGTCGGTGCGCGTGGTGACCGAGAGGTCGCGCCTGGCCATGCCAGAGGTGCGGATCGGGCTCGCCCCGGATGTCGGGGGCGCCCACCTGCTCGCCCGCGCTCCCGGCGAACTCGGCACCCATCTCGCCCTGACCGCGGCGTCGTTCGACGGCGCGGACGCCATCGCGCTCGGCGTCGCCGACCTGTTCGTGCCGTCCGAGCGGTTGCCCGGCCTCCTGCGAGGCACTCGCGACGGCGACGGAACCCGCCCGCGAAGTCACGGAACGGTTCTCCGAAGCGCCCGCCATGTCGTCACTGCTCGAGCAGCGCTCCTGGATCGACGAGTGCTACGCGGGGGACGACGTGGTCACGATCCTCCGCCGGCTCGGGAACCACGCGGACCCGAGGGCGGGAGCCGCGGCGGCGGCGATCCGCGCGGGCTCGCCGACCAGCGCCGCCGTGTCGCTGGGGGCGCTCCGCCGGGCCCGGGAATGGAACGACCTCCGTCGTGACCCTCGCCCAGGACCTGCGCGTGTCGACGGGGTTGTTCGCCGGACACGATCTGCACGAGGGGATCCGCGCGCAGCTCGTCGACAAGGACAGGCACCCGCAGTGGGAACCGGCCCGCGCCGAACAGGTCGATCCGGGCCGACGTCGAACGGATCCTCGACGACCGGTCCCGACCTCTGGGCCGAGACGGGCTAGACCAGGCGCTCGCCCTCCTCGCGCCTCCTCGGCCAGCGCCTCGCGCACGATCTCCCCGGTCGTCGGGGCAGCGTCGGGTGCGAGCCCGTCGCCGCCCCTGCCATCGCCATCGCGAGGCGCGGATCGCTCGACCGGAGCTTCCTCCTCGGCGATCGGCGCCGCGAACTGCGCCTCGTAGAGCCGCGCGTACGCGCCGTCCTTCGCGAGCAGCTCGCTCGTGCGTGCCCTGCTCGACGATCGCGCCGGACTCCATCACCAGGATGAGGTCGGCGTCGCGGATCGTCGACAGCCGGTGCGCGATCACGAAGCTGGTGCGGTCCCGGCGGAGCGCGCTCATCGCGCGCTGCACCAGCAGCTCGGTGCGGGTGTCGACGGAGCTGGTCGCCTCGTCCAGGATCAGCACGCTCGGCCGCGCCAGGAACGCGCGCGCGATCGTGATCAGCTGCTTCTCGCCGGCGGAGACGTTGCCGCCCTCGTCGTCGAGCAGCGTGTCGTAGCCGTCGGGCAGCGAGTGCACGAAGCGGTCGACGTAGGCGGCCTCGGCGGCGGCGTGGATCTCCTCCTCGGTCGCGTCCGGACGGCCGTACGCGATGTTGTCGCGGATCGTGCCCGGCGAAGAGCCAGGTGTCCTGCAGCACCATGCCGGTGCGGGAGCGCAGGTCGTCGCGCGTCATCGTCGCGATGTCGACGCCGTCGAGCGTGATCCGCCCGCCGTCGAGCTCGTAGAAGCGCATCACCAGGTTGACCAGCGTCGTCTTGCCGGCACCGGTCGGGCCGACGATCGCGACCGTGCTGCCCGGCTTCGGCGACCAGGGACAGGTCGTCGATGAGCGGGGTCTCCGGGTCGTACCGGAACGAGACGTGCTCGAAGGCCAGCCGCCCGGTCGCGCTCGTCGGCGACTGGGCCGGCTCGTCGCCGGGTCCGGGATCCGGAGACTGCTCGTCGGCGTCGAGCAGCTCGAACACCCGCTCGGCCGACGCGACGCCCGACTGCAGCAGGTTCGCCATCGACCCGAGCTGCGACAGCGGCTGGGTGAACTGCCGCGAGTACTGGATGAACGCCTGCACGTCGCCGAGGCTCAGCGAGCCGCTGGTGACCATCACGCCGCCGACGACGGCGATGCCGACGTAGACCAGGTTGCCGACGAACATCGTCGCCGGCATGATCAGGCCGCTGATGAACTGGGCGCCGAAGCTGGCCCGGTAGAGCTCCTCGTTCTTCTCGGCGAACCGGGCCTCGACCTCGCGGTGACGGCCGAAGACCTTGACCAGCGCGTGGCCGGTGTAGCCCTCCTCGATCTGGCCGTTCAGCGCGCCGGTGTGCGTCCACTGCGCGACGAACAGCTTCTGCGAGCGCTTCGCGATCAGCATCACGATGCCGAGCGTGAGCGGGATCGCGACGATCGCCACCAGCGCCAGCAGCGGCGAGATCACGAACATGATGATCAGCACGCCGATGACGGTGAGCAGCGAGATCAGCAGCTGGCTCAGGGTCTGCTGCAGGCTCTGCGAGACGTTGTCGATGTCGTTGGTGACGCGGCTGAGCAGTTCGCCGCGCTGCATCTTGTCGAAGTAGCTCAGCGGGCAGGCGGTGCAGCTTGGCCTCGACCTCCTCGCGCAGGCGGTAGCACGGTGCGCTGGGTGATGCCGTTCAGCACGTAGCCCTGCAGCCAGCTGAACACCGACGAGAACACGTAGAGCAGCAGCACGATGCCGAGCACCAGGGCGAGCGCGTCGAAGTCGATGCCCTGACCCGGCGTGAGCGTCAGCCCGCCGATGAAGTCGGCCTGCTGCTGGTCGCCGCTCGCCTCGAGCTGGGCGACCACCTGGTCCTGGGTCACGCCCGCCGGGATCGTGCTCGAGATGGCGCCCTCGAAGATGATGTTGGTCGCCTCGCCGAGGATCTTCGGGCCGAGCACGGCGAGCAGCACGCTGAGCACGCCGAGCAGGATCACGCCGACCAGACCGGCGCGCTCCGGCTTCAGCCGGCGCAGCAGGCGTCGCGCCGAGGGCCCGAAGTTCATCGACTTCTCGGCCGGCATCCCCATGCCGCCGAAGGGACCGCCTCCGCCGCCGGGTCCGCGCGCGGGCGGCGCGGCGAATGCGGGGCGCTCGGGAGCCGCCGGCTTGCTGCGGCGTTGGCTGCCGAGTCCGTGGAGTCGCTCATCAGGCCGCCGTCCTCCGTGCTCAGCTGGCTGGCGACGATCTCGGCGTACTCCGTCGAGGTCGTCAGCAGCTCCTCGTGGGTGCCGATGCCGACGATCGCGCCGTCCTCGAGCACGATGATCTGGTCGGCATCGAGGATGGTCGACACGCGCTGGGCGACGATGATCATGGTCGCGTCCGCGACATCCCGAGCCAGCGCGGCACGCAGCCGCTGGTCGGTCGCGGTGTCGAGCGCCGAGAACGAGTCGTCGAAGACGTAGATCTCGGGTCTCTTCACCAGCGCTCTCGCGATCGCGAGCCGTTGGCGCTGCCCGCCGGACACGTTGGTGCCGCCCTGCGCGATCGGCGCCTCGAGCTGCTCGGGCATCTCCTCGACGAAATCGCGGCCCTGGGCGATCTCGAGCGCCTTCCAGAGCTCGTCGTCGGTCGCATCCGGATTGCCGTACCGCAGGTTGCTCGCCACGGTGCCCGAGAACAGGTACGCCCGCTGCGGCACCAGGCCGATCCGGCCCCACAGGATGTCGGGGTCGATCTCGCGCACGTCGACGCCGTCGACGAGCACGGCGCCGTCGGTGACGTCGAACAGGCGCGGCAGCAGGTTCACCAGCGTGGTCTTGCCGGCGCCGGTGCTGCCGATGATCGCCGTCGTCTGCCCGCGCTTCGCGGTGAAGCTGACGTCGCGCAGCACCGGCTGCTCGGCGCCGGGGTAGGAGAACGTCGCGTCGCGCAGCTCGACCTGGCCGGTCGACTTCAGCTCGGTGACGCCGTTCACGGGCGGGCGCACCGACGGCTCGGTGTCGAGCACCTCGCCGATGCGGTCGGCCGACACCGCCGCGCGCGGCAGCAGCACCGCCATGAAGGTCGCCATCATGACGGCCATCAGGATCTGGATGAGGTAGCTGAGGAACGCGATCAGCGACCCGATCTGCAGTTCGCGCGCTTCGACCCGGAAGGCCCCGAACCACAGCACGGCGACACTGGACACGTTGAGCACGAGCATCACGATCGGGAACATCAGCGCGAAGAGCCGCCCGGTGCGCAGCGCGGTCTCGGTGAGCTCGTCGTTCGCGACCCCGAAGCGCTCGCGCTCGACCGGCTCGCGCACGAACGCACGCACCACGCGCATGCCGGTGAGCTGCTCGCGCAGCACGCGGTTCACGGTGTCGATGCGGGCCTGCATGAGGCGGAACTGCGGCACCATCCGCACGATGATCAGGCTGACCGCGATCAGCAGCACGGGCACCGCGACCACGAGGATCCAGCGACAGCTGCACGTCGGTGCGCAGCGCGAAGATCACGCCGCCGATGCTCTGGATCGGGGTGGCGATGAGCATCGTGCAGGTCATCAGCACGAGCATCTGCACCTGCTGCACGTCGTTGGTGGTGCGGGTGATCAGCGACGGGGCGCCGAACTTCGACACCTCGCGCTCGCTGAACTCGCCGACGCGCGTGAAGATCGCCCCGCGCAGGTCGCGACCGAGGCCCATCGCGGTGCGGGCACCGAAGTAGACGGCGGCGATCGAGCAGGCGATCTGCACCAGGGTGATGCCGAGCATGATGGCGCCGTTCGACAGGATGAATCCGATGTCGCCCGTGACGACGCCCCTGTCGATGATGTCGGCGTTGAGACTCGGCAATGTCAGGGCGGCGATCGACTGGCCGGCCTGGAAGACGATGACGCCGATCGAGCAGCGGCCAGAACGGCTTCAGGTAGCGGACGAGGATGCGACCGAGCATGGTCAGTTCTTCTTTCCGGTGGCTGGGGCAGGACGCCGTGGATGAGCAGTTCGGCGAGGTCGTCGGTGTCGAAGGGGTGCGGCTCGTTCAGCATCGGGATCGACGATCCGAACGCCACGCAGCCGCACGTAGAAGGCGAAGGTCTCGACGGGGACGGCGAGTTCGTCGGGGCGGAACATGCGCTCGACCGTCGCGATCCATTCGGACGCCGGCGCGGAGTGGCCGCGCCCGGGCGGCGGGCCGTGCATGCCCGAGCGCGTGCATGAAGCCGATCACGCCGGTGAATCGCTCGCGCAGCAGCTCGATCACCTGTCGCACCTTGTCCTCGGTGGGCTCGTCGGGGTCGATGCCGCGCAGCGCGTTGCGCAGAGGCGTTGGATCGAGATACCGGTCGATGGCGGCCTGGATGATGCTGTCCTTGTCGCCGAACGCCCGGAAGATGGTGCCCTCGGCGACGCCGGCCGACTCGGCGATCTCGCGGGTGGAGATGTCGCGGCCGTTCTCGCGGATCAGCGGGATGACCGCGTCGATGATCGCGGCGCGGCGCTCGTCGGGCGCGAGCGGCTTGGCGCGCTCTCGTCCGAGGGCGACGAAACCGTCGGGCCGCACGTCGATCACCTGGCGATACTAAGTGAGTGAGTACTCACTCCGCAAGTTCGACCCGCCCCGCCGCACGCGCGCCGCAGCGCCGATCAGTCGACCTCCCCCAGCCACTTCTCGACCAGGTGGTCGGCCTGCACCCGGCGGATCGTGCCGGAACGCGCTCGCAGCACGATGCTCTCGGTGCGGATCACCGGCCCCAGGCGCCGTACCCCGGCGACCAGGTTGCCGTCCGTGACTCCGGTGGCCACGAAGAACGTGTTGTCGCCCTTCACCAGCTCGTCGGCCTCGTAGACGTAGTCGAACTTCAGGCCGGCATCCAGGCCCTTCTGCTTCTCGTCGTCGGACTGCGGTGCCATGCGGGTCTGGATCAGGCCGCCGAGCGCCTTGATCGCGCACGCGGTCGCGACGCCCTCCGGGCTGCCGCCGATGCCGATGCACATGTCGATGCGGCCCGAGTAGCTCGCCGCATCGATGCCGCCGGCGACGTCGCCGTCGAGCAGCAGCCGCGTGCCGGCGCCCGCCGCCCGGATCTCGGCGATCAGCTGCTCGTGCCGCGGGCGGTCGAGCACCCCGATCGACATGGACGACGACGTCCTTGCGCTTCGCCTTGGCCAGAGCGCTGGATGTTCTCGGCGACGCTCTGCCGGATGTCGACCACGCCGATGCCCTCGTGCCCGGTGACGATCTTGTCCATGTAGTACACGCTCGAGGCGTCGAGCATCGAACCCGCGGTCGGCCGCCGCGATCATCGAGATCGCGTTGCGTCGCCCGGACGCGGTCAGCGACGTGCCGTCGATCGGGTCGACCGCGATGTCGCACTCGGGGCCGCGGCCGTTGCCGACGACCTCGCCGTTGTAGAGCATCGGCGCCTGGTCCTTCTCGCCCTCGCCGATGACGACCGTGCCCGGCGAAGTTGACCGTGCCCAGGAACTTGCGCATGGCATCCACGGCCGCCTGGTCGGCGCCGTTCTTGTCGCCGCGCCCGATGAACGGGACCGCTCGGATGGCGGCCGCCTCGGTCGCCCGCACCAGCTCCATCGCCAGGTTGCGGTCGGGGTGGAGGAACAGCGTTCCGGTCTCGGTGGCTGTCTTCGCCATGGCAAGCATCCTCGGTCGGTGGTCGGATGCGCCGGTGGCGGAGCGCACGCTCAGCTTACGGGTGCTCGGTAGACTGGGCCGCGCCGTCCGCCCCTGAAGGAGATGCACCATGCCCATCGCGACCCCGGACCAGTACGCCGAGATGCTCGACACCGCCAAGAAGGGCGGGTTCGCCTTCGCCGCCGTCAACGTGTCGTCGTCGTCGACGATCAACGCGGTGCTGCAGGGGCTGACCGAGGCGGGCTCGGACGGCATCATCCAGGTCACCACCGGCGGCGCCGACTACTTCGCCGGGCAGACCGTCAAGGCGCGCGCTTCCGGCGCCCTCGCCTTCGCCGCCTTCGTCACCGAGGTCGCCAAGAACTATCCGGTCACGGTCGCCCTGCACACCGACCACTGCCCGAAGGACGCGCTCGACGGATTCGTCCTCCCGCTCATCGAGGCCTCGGAGGCCGAGGTGAAGGCCGGGCGCAACCCGATCTTCCAGTCGCACATGTGGGACGGCTCGTCCGTGCCCCTCGGCGAGAACATCGAGATCGCGAAAGAGCTGCTGCCGCGCATGAAGGCGATCGACGCGATCCTCGAGGTCGAGATCGGCGTCGTCGGCGGCGAAGAAGACGGCGTCAGCCACGAGATCAACGAGCACCTGTACACGACCCTGGATGACGCGGTGCAGCTGGTCGACGCGCTCGGTCTCGGCGACAGGCGATCCGAACGGCCGCTACATGGCCGCCCTGACCTTCGGCAACGTGCACGGTGTCTACAAGCCGGGCAACGTGGTGCTGAAGCCCGAGCTGCTGAAAGAGATCCAGGATGGCATCCAGGCCAAGTACAAGACCGGCCCGCTGCCGCTCGACCTGGTCTTCCACGGCGGATCGGGATCGTCCGACGCGGAGATCGCCACGGCGGTCGCGAACGGCGTCATCAAGATGAACATCGACACCGACACGCAGTACGCCTTCAGCCGCTCGGTCGCCGACACGGTGCTGAAGAACTACGACGGTTTCCTCAAGGTCGACGGCGAGGTCGGCAACAAGAAGATCTACGACCCGCGCGCCTGGGGCAAGCTGGCCGAGACCGCGATGGCGGCCCGCGTCGTCGAGGCGACGAGGCAGCTGGGCTCGGCGGGCAGAGCGATCTCGGCGTCGTAGACCGACCGCATCAGTCCGGCAGGTTGAAGCTCAGCTTCAGGAACCGGTCCCGGCTCCACTGCAGGTCCTTCACGGCGGTGCCGAGCGTCAGGTAGTACGGCGCGAGGTGCATGATGCGGCGCCCCTCCGGCAGTTCCATGTCGAGGCTGACCCCGACCGCTGTCGATCCGTCTGGGACACTCGCGCAGTTCGACGAGCAGCGAGCCGGCGTCGGTGCCCGGGGTGTCGAGGATCGCCTGCAACAGGGCGCGCAGGGCGGTGCGCTGCGGGGCGCGCATCTTGCCGGCGCGGTGCTCGGGATCGATGACGACGAGGCGCGAGCCGCTGGCGACCGAGTCCAGCCAGCTCACGTTCGACTGGGTGACCAGGTCGTCGCGCAGGCGCCGGGCCAGCTGCCCGGCGAGCGCGCGGTCGGCCGGCGTCACCACGCCCTGCCGCGCCACCGACTCCAGGAACGGGACCGCACGCGCCGTGAACTGGGCGAGCCGCACCCGCTCCGCCGTCTCGGCGGCGTCGTCGCGCGCCGCCTCCGGCGAGACCAGCACCTCGGACCGCTTCTCGATCAGCGGCTGCATCCGGCTGACCACGACGTACGAGAACGCGGCCGTCGCGGCGATGCCGCTCGCGATCGGCGAGATGATGATGAGCACCGTCGCGACCGGACCCCAGTGCGGCACGTCGTCGTGCACGATCAGGTAGGCGATCGGCGCGGTGACCGCGATCGCCCCGAGGCCCAGGCGGCACCAGCACGCGCGCCGGCAGGTACGGCGCGAGACTCGCGAGC
Source organism: uncultured Actinomycetota bacterium (assembly GCA_963730045.1). Lineage (GTDB taxonomy): Bacteria > Actinomycetota > Actinomycetes > Actinomycetales > Microbacteriaceae > JBDSKH01. The sequence goes on from CAVSPQ010000003.1 coordinate 24,040, forward strand.
ACGAGCGCGACCCCGAACGGCGCCCACCAGAGCTCGATCGCGAACACGATGTTGGTGTACCCGATCGCCGACACGATGAAGCCCAGGCATCCGATGCCGACCGCGATGGCGCCGGTGCCCCACCCGATCCGGGGACGCAGCGGCCGGGTCATCACGTGCACGAACAGGCACGCCAGGGTGCACAGGATGACGCCGGCGAACTGCAGGCGCGGGTTGCCGACCTGCGTCCAGGTCACGATCGCGAGGGTGCCACCGTACGCCAGGTTGAGGGCGCGCGAACACGATCGGAACCAGCGGGCCGGTGAACCAGCTGAGCGGGTCGACCTCGTAGGCCGACAGCGTCAGGAAGTGGCGGTTGAACCGGCTCAACGGTGCCCCCTCATCGGGTCGTCTTCCGGTGCTCGGATTCGGGATGCGGCTCGACGACTTCGAGGATCGGGAATCGTCAGCATGACCGAGGTTCCGCTCCCCGGCGACGACCAGACGCGTGCGGAGCCGCCGACGGACTCCATCCGGTCGATCATCGACGCGCGCACGCCCAGCCGGTCGGGGGCGACGCTCGTCGAGGTCGAAGCCGGTCCCCTGGTCGGTGACCATGACGGTGATGACGTCGTCGTCGTAGATGAGCTCGAGCTCCGCGACGCTGCGACCCGGAGTGTCGCAGCACGTTCTCGAACGCGGCCGAGACCGACCCGACCAGGGCGCGCGCGACATCCGGATCGAGGCGGTAGACGCCGGAGCCCGACCCGGTGACATGGATGCTGAGGCCGCGCCACTGGAAGTCGCTGACCATGCGCATGATCTCGTTGCGCAGGCTGGCGTCCTCGTCGTCGGCCGTCGGGATCTCGGTGGTCTGCGAGATCCACTCGGCGCTGCGCAGCTGCTCGAGGTCCTCCCGCAACCGGGCGACCACTCGTTCGTCGAGGGTGTCGCTGGTGTTCATCACGATCGACAGGTCGTTGAGCACGGTGTCGTGCACGGCCGCCGTGGTGCGCCGCGCGAGGTCCTCGCCGCGTGCCAGGCGCTGCGTCTCGGCCTCGAGCTCGTCGAAGTTCGGGCACCTGCCGCCGCTGCGTGTTCTGGATGGCCGCGAAGGTCAGGTAGCCGATGACGGCGACGATGAACACCATCAGCGGCCCGAACCCGGGACGGAACGGGACACCCGCGATGAGTGCCGTGATGAGCGAGACGCTGGTCGCGACGACCAGGCCGAACGAGCACCAGAGGATCCCGCTGAGCGCGGTCGCCGCGGTGACGCCGACGGCGACGAGGGCGAGGGTCGGCCGATTCACGAGGAACAGCCCCTCGTCGAGGATCGCGTGGTCGCCGTCGAGCAGGGCGAGCTCGTAGCCGATCGTCGCGACGGAGGCGACCGCCAGGTAGATCAGCACCACCTCGGTGCGACGCCAGCGGGCGACGGCCGCGATGCCGCACAGGATGATCAGCAGCAGCGCGAGCGGAAGCGGGATGTCGTCGGCGCGTCCCCGCATGACCAGCGTCTCGATGAGCACCGGGATGGTGAGCACGATGGTGAGGGCGCCGACCGCCCACCCGATCGTCGCGACCGTGCCGTTGATGATCCGCGCTGCCAGTTCACGCGGGAGGACGCGGACGCGCATCGCACCTCCCGTCGGCAGGCGGCCGTCGGCTGCCTACCCGGAATGCTATCCGCGCGTGCGTCCGCCGAGCGCGCGCTCGTCGGCGTTGCCCGAAGCGTCGGTGCGCAGTTCCTTCGGCAGCGAGAACATCAGATCCTCGTGCGCGGTGCGCACCTCCTCGACGGTGCCGTACCCGGCGTCGGCCAGATCGGCGAGCACCTCGGCGACCAGCACCTCGGGAACCGACGCCCCGCTCGAGACGCCGACCGACGCGACGCCCTCGAGCCACTCCTGCTTGATCTCGCTCGCGTAGTCCACGCGGTGCGCGGCCTTCGCCCCGTACTCGAGCGCGACCTCGACGAGTCGCACGCTGTTGGAGCTGTTGGCCGACCCGACGACGATCACCAGGTCGGCATCCGGCGCCACCTTCTTGATGGCGACCTGGCGGTTCTGGGTGGCGTAGCAGATGTCGTCGCTGGGCGGATCCTGCAGGTGCGGGAAACGCTCGCGCAGCCGGTGCACGGTGTCCATGGTCTCGTCGACGCTGAGGGTGGTCTGCGAGATCCAGACCAGGTTGTCGGTGTCGGGCACCTCGACGGTGTCGGCCTCGTCGGGGCTGCCGATCAGGATCGTGCGCTCGGGGGCGTGCCCCATCGTGCCCTCGACCTCCTCGTGGCCGGCGTGCCCGATGAGCAGGATGGTGGCGTCGGCCTTCGCGAATCGCACGGCCTCGCGGTGCACCTTGGTCACGAGCGGGCAGGTGGCGTCGATCGCCTGCAGCTCGCGGTCGGCGGCGGCCGCGACGACGGCCGGACTCACGCCGTGGGCGCTGAAGACGATGTGGGATCCGGTCGGGACCTCGGCGACGTCGTCGACGAAGATCGCGCCGCGCTTCTCGAGCTCGCTGACGACGTGCACGTTGTGGACGATCTGCTTGCGCACGTACACCGGCTCGCCGTAGTGGTCGAGCGCCTTCTCGACGGCGATCACGGCGCGGTCGACGCCGGCGCAGTATCCGCGCGGAGCAGCGAGCAGCACGCGCTTGGTGCCGGCGACGGGGCGATCCTCGAGCCGCCCGCGCTGGGCGGGTGGCCTCGGGAGGTCGACGGACTCCGGGAACGTCCCGGCCTGCCCGTTGGTGATCGCCACGGTTCGATTCTACGGAGCGGCGCCTGAACGGCGCCGGGTCCCCGGCATCACGTAGCCTGACGGCGTGACCGACGCCCCCTCTTCAGCCCCCCGCGCGACGGGCACTGAGCCGCCCGTCGTCGCCCGCGCGACGGGCGACCAAGCCTCCACCTCCGAGTCAGCCGTGGCCGGTCGCCGTCGTCGCCGGCAAGATCAAGGGCTACATCGAGCGGCTCGGCACCGTCTGGGTCGAGGGCGAGCTGGCCCAGTGGAACGAGCGCAACGGCGCCGTGTTCGGCAAGCTCAAAGACCTCGAGGGCGATGTGACCCTCTCGTTCCAGCTCTGGTCGTCGACGCGCGCCAAGCTCAGCGAGGAGTTCAAGCAGGGCGACCACGTCATCGCCCTGGCGAAGACCGAGTTCTGGGTCAAGGGCGGCACGCTCTCGATGCAGGTGCTGACCATGCGCCACGTCGGACTCGGCGATCTGCTCGAACGGCTCGAGCGGCTGCGCAGGCAGCTCGCGTCGGAGGGGCTCTTCGACGCCGACCGCAAGAAGCCGCTGCCCGTTCCTGCCCGCGTGCATCGGCCTGGTCACCGGCAAAGACAGCGATGCCGAGAAAGACGTGCTGCGCAACGCGCAGCTGCGCTGGCCGTCGGTGGTCTTCCGGGTTCGGCACGCGGCCGTGCAGGGCGACCGGGCGGCGGCGGATGTCGCGGCGGCGATCCGCGAGCTCGATGCGGATCCCGAGGTCGAGGTGATCATCGTCGCGCGCGGTGGCGGCGACTTCCAGAACCTGCTCGCCTTCAGCGACGAGGCGCTGGTGCGCACCGCGGCCGCCTGCCAGACACCCGTCGTCAGCGCGATCGGGCACGAGGCCGACCGGCCGCTGCTCGACGAGGTCGCCGACCTGCGCGCGTCGACGCCGACCGATGCGGCGAAGCGCGTCGTCCCCGACGTCGCCGAAGAGCTGGCCCGCGTCCAGCAGGCCCGTGCGCGCATCGGAAGCCGGGTCACCGCGATGGTGACGCACGAGATCGAGCGGCTGGGCGGCATCCGGTCGCGTCCGGTGCTGGCCGATCCGGGCTGGGTCGTCGGCGCAGCGGTCGGAGGAGCTGACGCGCTGGGTCGCCCGCGGCTCGGAGCTGATCGACCACCGCGTCGAGCGCGCCCAGCAGGGTCTCACCGAGCTCGCCGGACAGCTGCGGGCGCTGTCGCCGAAGCGCACCCTCGAGCGCGGCTACGCGATCGCGCAACGTGCCGACGGTCACGTGCTCCGCGGGGTCGCGGATGCCGCGCCGGGCACCGCACTCCGCCTCACCCTGAGAGACGGCTCGGTCTCCACCACGGTCGATCCGGAGCCGTCGGCCGCCGGGGGCCGCGGGTAGAGTAGACGCCGTGCCTGCTGCCGCCGACAACACCCCCGACGTCGCCGCGCTGAGCTACGAGCAGGCGCGCGACGAGCTCGTGCGTGTGGTGACCGAGCTCGAGCAGGGCTCCGCCACCCTCGAAGAGTCGCTCGCGCTCTGGGAGCGCGGAGAGGCCCTCGCGAAACGGTGCGAGGAGTGGCTGCTCGGCGCCAAGGAGCGGCTCGACAAGGCACGCGCAGCGGCCGGCGCGCCGGCATCCGGTGGTGACGCAGGCTCGTGAGCCGCGACCGAACCCGCCTTCCGAGCACCGACGACGCCGGGCGCCCGATCGTCGCCGAGCTCGGCCGCGCCGAGACGCCCGACGAGATCGCCGACCGCAAGGCGGCAGCGAGCGCCAGGCGCCGGTCCAACCAGACCTCTCTCAACCTCGTCTTCGCCCTTCTCGCCTCGCTCGGCGTCGTCGCCCTCGTGGTCCTGGTCGTCGTGCGTCCGTCGTCGATCGAGCGCGAGCCGATCGACTACGCCGCCGTCGCCGCCGACGCCCAGGGGGCCGTCGACGTTCCCCTGGTCGTCCCCGACCTGCCTGCGGGCTGGACCGCGAACCGCGCCGAGCTGGAGACGCGGTCAGGGCGACGGCATCGACTCCTGGCAGATCGGACTGCTGACACCCGGCCAGCAGTACATCGCTCTGGTGCAGGGCATCCGGGCCGATCCGCGCTGGGTTTCGGAACAGACCGCGAACGCCGAAGCCACCGATCGCGTGACGATCGGCGACCGGGTCTGGCACGGTCTACGACCGCCGAGACGTTCAGGATCCCGGCAATCTCGCGTACGCCATGACGACCGTGGACGGCGACTCGACGATCGTGCTCGGAGGCACCGCCTCCGATGCCGAGTTCGAGGTACTGGCCGAGGCGGTCGGCGCGGAACTCGACGACGGGAACGCCCCGTGACCGAACAGCGCACCCCTCGGGACGTCTGGCGCGAGATGATGCGCGGCAACGAGCGCTTCGTGGCCGGCGAGCCGCTGCACCCACGACAGGACATCGAGCACCGCGAGAAGCTCGTCGAGGCCCAGACCCCGCACGCCGCGCTGTTCGGCTGCAGCGACTCGCGCCTCGCGGCCGAGATCATCTTCGACAAGGGGCTCGGCGACCTGTTCGTGGTCCGCAACGCCGGGCAGGTCATCTCCGACTCCGTGGTCGGATCGCTCGAGTACGCGGTGGCGGTGCTGAAGGTGCCGCTGATCCTGGTGCTCGGGCATGACGAGTGCGGCGCGGTGAAGGCCGCCATCGACCAGGCCGAGCCCGGCGCTCTCCCGCTGCCGCCCCACATCCAGAACCTGATCGCGCCGATCGCGCCGGCCGTCGAGCGCGCTGAGCGGATCGACGGCGCACCCGACCCGCTCGACGTCGGTCGCGAGCACCTGCGCGACACGGTCGCCGAGCTGCTGGAGCGCTCCGAGCTCATCGGCGCCGCGATCGCCGCCGGTACGCTGGCTGTCGTCGGCGCGAACTACCGGCTCAGCGAGGGCCGGGTCGTCCCCGACGTCGTCCTCGGCAGCGTCGAAAGCACCGTCGAGGCCCCCTGAACGGAAAGGCACACGTCGCCGTGAGCACTGGCAACTACCGAGAAGGCTTCCGCATCGAGCACGACACCATGGGCGAGGTGCGCGTCCCCGCTGACGCCCTCTACGGCGCGCAGACGCAGCGCGCGGTCGAGAACTTCCCGATCTCGGGGTCCGGACTCGAGCCGGCGCAGATCGTCGCCCTCGCCCGCATCAAGCGCGCGGCCGCCATCGTCAACAAGGAGCTCGGCATCGTCGACGGCGCCATCGCCGACGCGATCGTCGTGGCCGCCGACGAGCTGATCGCCGGCGACCACCACGACCGAGTTCCCGATCGACACCTACCAGACCGGCTCGGGCACCAGCTCGAACATGAACATGAACGAGGTGCTCGCCACCCTCGCGACCACCGAAGCTCGGGTCGCCGGTGCACCCCAACGACCACGTGAACGCGTCGCAGTCGTCGAACGACGTGTTCCCGACCTCGGTGCACGTCGCCGTGACCGGCGCGCTCATCAACGACCTCGTCCCGGCGCTCGACCACCTCGCGGTGTCGCTCGAGAAGAAGGCGAAGCTCTGGGCCGGAGCGGTGAAGTCGGGGCGCACCCACCTGATGGATGCGACTCCCGTGACCCTCGGGCAGGAGTTCGGCGGCTACGCGCGGCAGGTCCGCCTCGGCATCGAACGCGTCGAGTCGGCGCTCCCCCGCGTCGCCGAGGTCCCGCTCGGCGGCACCGCGGTCGGAACCGGCATCAACATGCCGGCCGAGTTCTCGCAGAAGGTCATCGCGATCCTCGCCGAGACCTCCGGACTCCCGATCACCGAGGCGATCGACCACTTCGAGGCGCAGGGCGCGCGCGACGGTCTCGTCGAGGCATCCGGTGCCCTGCGCACCATCGCCGTCTCGCTCACCAAGATCTGCAACGACCTGCGCTGGATGGGGTCCGGCCCGAACACCGGACTGGCCGAACTGCACATCCCCGACCTGCAGCCCGGATCGTCGATCATGCCCGGCAAGGTCAACCCGGTGATCCCCGAGGCCGTCATCATGGTCGGCGCGCGCGTCATCGGCAACGACGCCACGATCGCCTGGGCGGGCGCGACCGGCTCGTTCGAGCTCAACGTCGCGATCCCGGTCATGGGCACCTCGCTGCTGGAGTCGATCCGCCTGCTCGCGAACTCGACCCGCCTGCTCGCCGACAAGACCATCGACGGCCTCGAGGCCAACCTCGATCGCGCCCGCGCGATGGCCGAGTCGTCGCCGTCGATCGTGACGCCGCTCAACAAGCTGATCGGCTACGAGAACGCCGCCAAGATCGCCAAGCACTCGGTGGCGAAGGGCATGACGGTGCGCGAGGCGGCGATCGACCTCGGTTTCGTCGAGCGCGGCGAGCTCACCGAGGCCCAGCTGGATGCTGCGCTGGACGTTCTCAGCATGACCGAGCCCGGCTGAGCGGTCGCGGGCGTAGCGTTGGGGCGATGCGCGTCCTCAGCTACAACCTCGAGAAGAACAAGGCAGTCGGCGAGCTGCTCGCGCTGATCGAGCGCCACGACCTCGACCTGCTGTGCCTCCAGGAGGTCGACTCGGCCGCGCTTCCCGACGAGCTCGGCCTGATGCACCTGGTCGACCGCACCTACGCCAACCGCCTCGGGCTGGCCATCTATCATCGGCGCGATCGCTACACCCCGGTACGCACCGAGGCGTTCGCGCTGAAGAAGTCGCTGCACGACCGCATCGCCAAGCCTGCGCATGAGCGACTGCTGGCCACCCGCCTCATCGACCGGAAGACGGATCACGAACTCGTGGTGGCGTCGTTCCACGCATCGCCCCTCACGGCCCTGAACTCGCTCCGCCGCACCCAGATCGCCGCGGCGCACGAGCGGCTCGCCGAACTCGGCCCCGGGCTGCCGCACCTGATGGTCGGCGACTACAACTACCCGCTGTTCCGCCGCGGGCTCACCCGCTCCGTCGGCAGGACCGGCCACGACCTGACCTTCAGCGACGGTCGCACCTACACGCGGTACAAGTTCCTGCGCGGGCCACTTCGACTTCGCCACGAGCGTCGGCATGATCATCAGCAGTGTCGAGACCCTCACCAAGGGCGGGTCCGATCACCTGCCGATCCTGGTCACCGCCACCTACGGGCCGGTCCCCGTGATCGAGCCCGACGCGACGACCAGCACCAACGCCACCCAGTAGCCGACGAGCAGGTACGGACCGAACGCGAGGTGCGCGCGCCGGGCCTCTCGCCCGCGACCGGCCAGCAGCCCGCGCAGCATGACGATGGATGCGGCGACGCCTCCCAGCAGGAACGCCGCCAGCGGGGCCGCCAGCGCGATCGCGATCGTCGGGCTCGCGAGCCCGATGAGCGCGGCCAGCTTGACGTCTCCCATGCCGATGCCGCCGCCGAGCGCGAGCAGGGCGAGGAACCCGGCCGTCGCGAGCGCCGCGACGAGCGGGGATGAGCGGCGGCTTCCCCGTCACCGCCCAGGAGAGGCCCGCAGCCGCGAGCCCGACGACGAGGCCGGGCACGACGATGCGGTTCGGGAGGCGGTGCTCGCGCAGGTCGATCCGCACCAGTTCCGGGGTGACGGCTGCGAGGTACAGGGCCGGGACGGCCGCAGGGGTGAGGGCGAGGGCCGCGATCGCGAGCCAGGCCAGGGCGACGGCGACCGGGAGCTGCCAGACCCAGCGCAGCATCCAGCATCTGCTCGATGCGACCGTAGCGCGCCGGCGAGCACCCGGTGCGAGCCCCTCAGCATCGGCGGTCCGCGCAGGCCCTGGTGTGCCGGTGATGCTGACGGCCAGCTCTAGGCCAGCTCGTTGCTCTCCAGCATCTCGGTGACGAGGGCGGCGATCGCCGAGCGCTCCGAGCGGGTGAGCGTGATGTGGGCGAAGAGCGGGTGGCCCTTCAGCGTCTCGATGACCGAGGCGACGCCGTCGTGGCGCCCGACCCGCAGGTTGTCGCGCTGGGCGACGTCGTGGGTGAGCACGACGCGCGAGTTCTGGCCGATGCGCGAGAGCACCGTGAGGAGCACGTTGCGCTCCAGCGACTGCGCCTCGTCGACGATCACGAACGCGTCGTGCAGCGACCGGCCGCGGATGTGGGTCAGCGGCAGCACCTCGAGGATGCCGCGCTCCACCACCTCCTCGAGCACGTTCTCGCTGACCAGGGCGCCGAGGGTGTCGAACACCGCCTGGCCCCACGGGTTCATCTTCTCGTCCTTGTCGCCGGGCAGGTAGCCGAGCTCCTGACCGCCGACCGCGTACAGCGGACGGAACACCATGATCTTGCGGTGCTGCTGCTTCTCGAGCACCGCCTCCAGTCCCGCGCACAGGGCGAGGGCGCTCTTGCCGGTGCCGGCCCGTCCGCCCAGCGACACGATCCCGATCTCGGGGTCGAGCAGCAGGTCGATGGCGAGCCGCTGCTCGGCGCTGCGGCCGTGCAGCCCGAAGACGTCGCGGTCGCCGCGCACCACCTTGAGCTCGCCCTTGGCGACCACGCGGCCGAGGGCCGAGCCGCGGTCCGACTTGATGACGAGGCTGGTGTTGACCGGCAGGTCCTGCACCAGGCGGCTGGAGATGACGGCGTCGTCGTAGAGCTCGGTCATCTGCTCGCTCGACACGTCGATCTCCGCGAGCCCGGTGTAGCCGGAGTCGACCGCGAGCTCGGCGCGGTACTCCTCCGCCGCGAGGCCGACCGAGGCCGCCTTCACGCGGAGCGGGAGGTCCTTGGAGACCACCACCACATCCAGGCCGTCGTTCGACAGGTTCATGGCGACGGCGAGGATGCGCGAGTCGTTGTCGCCCAGCTGCAGGCCCGAGGGCAGCACCGACATGTTCGAGTGGTTCAGCTCGACGCGCAGCGACCCGCCCGCGTCGCCGACGGCGATCGGGAAGTCGAGGCGCTCGTGCTGGATGCGCAGCTCGTCCAGGTTGCGGAGTGCTTGTCGCGCGAAGTACCCGATCTCGGGGTCGTGTCGCTTCGCCTCGAGTTCCGTGACGACGACGACCGGGAGCACCACCGCGTGTTCGGCGAACCGGAAGATCGACTTCGGATCGCTCAGCAGCACGGAGGTGTCGAGCACGTATGTGCGCTCACCCTGCCTCTGCTTCTGTGCGGTGGTGGACTTCTGCTGAGGCTTGTCGAGCGCTGGCAATGCCACTCCATCCCCGAGTGGCACATGTCCACCCGGATCCTGTGACGGAACGACCGGTTGGGCTCAACGGATGCGAACTTACGTGGCCGCTCCGATCAGACGCCATGCCTGATGACCTGAACGTAAGCCCGGGTGACGGAGCCGTGCGGAGCGACACGCGCGAGCGCTGGATCGGTCAGCCGAATCGCAGAACGCTCAGCGCGAGACCGCCGTCGCGAACGCCAGGAACGCGGCGCGCAGCATCCCGAACGTCTCGTCGTCGGTGGACGCGTGGGCGCTCAGGCGGGCATGCCCGGCCCGCACGGTGGCCGTGATCCCGTGGTTGTGCAGCGACGCCGCAAGCACCGTCAGCCGGTCGGGCTCGGGCTCGACGACCGACGATCCCGGCGCGCTCGGCGTCGGCGCGGGGCGAGGTCAGCGGCAGCCCGAACTCGTCGGCGAGGTCGATGATCCGGCTGATCTTGCCGGCGATGCGCCGCGTTGATCGCCGGGACGCCGACCGAGGCGATCTCTTCGAGCGCGCCGGCGAGGCGCGCCTGCGCGACGGGGTCGGGGTTGCTCACCGAGAACTTGCCGGGTCCGCGGGTCGGATCCGGCACCTCGTCCATCGGCGTGCCCTCGACGTCGGTCGCGTTGAATCCCGACCACACGGGCGTGAGGTGATCGAGCGCCCGGTCGCTGAGCGCCAGGAAGCCGGTGCCCCATCCGGCCCTTGGCCATTTCTGGCCGCCGGCCACGACGACGTCGGCGAGCGAGTACGGCGCATCGACGACGCCGAAGCCCTGCGTCGCATCGACGATGAGCATGCGGTCGCCGATCACCTGACGGATGCCCTCGAGGTCCGCGAGATAGCCGGTGCGGAAGTCGACGAGGCTCACCGCGACGGCGACGACCGACGCCGGGCAGGTCCTGATCCAGGATGCCGCCCGGCGTGATCCTGCCGGGTTGCGTGTCCAGCCACACCGGCTCGACCACGCCCAGAGCCTGTGCGGCGCGCGTCACGGCGAACGTCAGGCTCGGGAACTCCGCAGGCGACAGGGCCACACCGCCGGTGATCCCGAACATCACGTGCATCAGGCCCTGGCTGGTGTTCGGCTGGAACACGACCTGGTCGGGACGGAACCCGGTCAGCGCCGCGACGGCAGATCGCACGCGCGGGTCCTGGCCCGGCGGCTGCAGGGCGTCGAGCGAGCCGAACCGGGCGCGGGCGAGGAGCGGCATCAGCGCCGCCTCCTCTTCGACGACCGCGGCACCGATCGGGCCGACCCGCGCGAAGTCGAGGTATCCGGGCTCCTCGTCGAAGCGGGCCGCGTAGGAGTCGATGTGCACGGGTTACCTGCCCCAGCGCCTCTCGCGCTTGGCGAAATCGCGTAAGGCGCGCAGGAAGTCGACCTCGCGCAGGTCCGGCCCGAGCGCCTCGACGAAGTAGAACTCGCTATGCGCGCTCTGCCAGAGCATGAAGTCGCTGAGCCGCTGCTCGCCCGAGGTCCGGATGATGAGGTCGGGGTCGGGCTGCCCCTGGGTGTAGAGGTGGTCGCCGATCAGCTCCGGGGTCAGGATCTCGGCCAGGTCGTCGATCGAGCCGCCGCCCTTGCCGTGGTCGCGCACGATGCTGCGCATGGCATCCGCGATCTCGCGACGGCCGCCGTACCCGACGGCGAGATTCACGTGCAGGCCGGTGTTGCCGGAGGTGCGGGCCTCGGCGGCGCGCAGTGTCTCGGTGAGCTCATCGGGCAGCCCGTCCGTCGTGCCGACGTGCTGGATGCGCCAGTCGGCGGCGCGCGACAGGTCGTCGGCGAGATCGGCGATGATCTCGAACAGCTGGTCGAGCTCGTCGCCCTTGCGGCTGGTGAGGTTGTCGGCCGAGAGCAGGTAGATCGTGACCACCCGGATGCCGAGCTCGTCGCACCAGCGCAGGAACTCGCGCATCTTCTCCGCGCCGGCGCGGTGTCCGTGGGCGGCCGTCTCGAGCGCCCGCTCCCGCGCCCAGCGCCGGTTGCCGTCGATGATCATCGCGACGTGGTGCGGGCTCGGAGCCTCGGCGAGCGAGCGGCGGAGGCGTGCGGAGTAGAGACCATACAGAATGCCCGATCCACGGGGGCTCCGGCGTTCACGCACGCGACAACGTTACCCGCCTCACAGCCCGCCCCCTGGGAGCAGCCCGTACTCTTGCCGCATGCACGCCGCACGCACCCGGAAGACCGCGCCCGCCTCCGGAGTCGCCTCCGCGGCCACCCAGCCGGTCACCGAGGAAGACGACCTGCCCAACATCCCGCTGCTCGACGACGCCATCGACCACGCCGCCGAGCTGGAGAAGAAGCCGAGCTGGCGGGGCTGGATCCACGCCGGAACCTTCCCGCTCGCGATCGCTGCCGGAATCGTGCTCATCGTGCTGTCCGACGGCGGGCCGGCCAAGATCGCCTCGGCGGTCTTCATGGCCAGTTCGCTGCTGCTGTTCGGAGTGTCTGCCGTCTACCACACGTTCAATTGGAGCCCCGGCGTGAAGGCGGTCTTCCGCCGTCTCGATCACTCCAACATCTTCCTGCTCATCGCCGGCACCTACACCCCGCTCGCGATCGACGCCCTCGAGTGGCCGAAGAACGTCATCATGCTCTCGGTCATCTGGGGCGGCGCGATCGTCGGCATCCTGTCGCGCATCTTCTGGCTGAAGGCGCCGCGCTGGTCGTACGTCGTGCTGTACATCGCACTCGGCTGGGCGGCGGTCATCTACATGGGCGACCTGTTCGCGGCGAACCCGGTCACGATGGTCCTGGTCATCGTCGGCGGGCTCTCGTACACCACCGGCGCCCTGTTCTACGCGTTCAAGCGTCCGAACCCGGTGCCGGGGGTCTTCGGGTTCCACGAGCTGTTCCACACCTGCACGGTCATCGCGTTCCTCTGCCACTGGGTGGGCATCCTGCTCATCGCGATGAACCCGATCGCGCTCTAGCTACTTCGTGGAGTCGTCGTCCGTCGCCGTCGAGCGCGGCGGCCTCGGCAGCGAGCTGCTCGCGCACCTGCGCACGGTAGGTGACCCGGCGGATGCGACGCGTCATGTCGATGATCAGCAGCACCACCGCGACGACGAGCAGGAACGTGATGACGAAGCCCCAGACGCCCGGCGTCACGAGGTCGGCATCGACGCCGGATGTCGGCGCCGGAGACGGCGCCGGGAGATCGAACCAGAGCACGTGCGCCTTCCGGATAGCGAATAGCCTGGAATCCAGAGTATCCGCACGGAGGTGGGCGTGAGCGCCGCGATCGAGGAGCGGTACGGCCGCAGCCCCGCGCGCCGTCGCCGTACCCGGATCCTCGCGGGAACCGCGGGGGCCGCAGTGCTCGTGGTGGTGGTCGCGTGGGTCGTCTGGGCGGGGCTCTTCGGCCCGAACGCGTCCCTCGGCACCCGTGACCTGGGCTACTCGCTGGTCGGCGACGATGCCGTCGAGGTCCGCTACGAGGTGACGGCGGATGCCGGCGCGTCCGTGTCCTGCGCGCTGCAGGCCCTCAATTCCACGTTCGCGATCGTCGGGTGGAAGGTCGTCGCGATCCCGCCCTCGGAGCAGGGCACGCGTCAGTTCCGCGAGACCCTCCGTCACCTCCGAACCGGCTGTCACCGGCTTGATCTACCGTTGCTGGCTGACCTAGGCTTGCCGTCTGAGAGACCGGCCACCGGCCGGTCTTGACGTTTGTAAGGAGCACACATGTCCGACGCACCCGCCACCACGTGGCTGACCCAGGAGTCCTACGACCGGCTCAGCGCCGAGCTCGAGGAGCTCAGCGGTCCGGCGCGCGCCGACATCGCGAAGAAGATCGAGTCCGCCCGCGACGAGGGCGATCTCAAGGAGAACGGCGGCTACCACGCCGCCAAAGACGAGCAGGGCAAGATCGAGGCCCGCATCCGTCAGCTCACCCAGCTGCTGCGCAACTCGACGGTCGGCGAGCCCCCGGCCAGCCACGGCGTCGTCGAGGTCGGCACCGTCGTGACCGCGAAGATCGCGGGCGACACCAGCACGTTCCTGCTCGGCTCGCGCGAGATCGCCGACGACTCCAGCGACATCGAGGTCTACCCGGAGACGAGCCCGCTCGGCCAGGCGATCCTCGGCCTGAAGGTCGGCGAGTCCGCGACGTACACGGCGCCGTCCGGCAAGGACATCTCGGTCGAGGTCACGAAGGTCGCGACCTACACGGGCTAGAAGTCGACTCTCGGTCGGTAGCCGGCCTCGCGCAGCTTCGCCAGCACCAGTTCGGCGTGCTCGGGGCCGCGGGTCTCGATGTGCAGCTCCAGTTCGACCTCGCTGATCTGCAGGCCGCCGCCGTGACGGGTGTGCAGCACCTCGACCACGTTCGCGTTGGCTTCGGCCACGAGTTCCGCGGTGCGGGCGAGCTGACCCGGACGGTCGGGCAGCGGGATGCGCAGCCGCAGATAGCGTTCCGACGCCGTGAGACCGCGGCTGATGACGCGTTCCATGACCATCGGGTCGATGTTGCCGCCGCTGAGGACGATCACCGTCGGCCCGTCGACGCGGTAGGCGCCGGTGAGGGCGGCGGCGACGCCGACGGCACCGGCCGGCTCGACGACGAGCTTGGCGCGCTCGAGCAGCAGAACGAGTGCGCGCGCCGTGTCGTCGTCGGCGACGGTGACGATCTGATCGACGGTGTCCCGGATGATGGCGAAGTTCAGCTCGCCGGGTCGCCCCACGAGGATGCCGTCGGCGATCGTCGGCGCCGTGGTGATCTGCACGGGCTCTCCCGCGGCCAGCGACGGCGGATAGGCGGCGGCGTTCTCGGCCTGGACGCCGATGATCCGCACCTTGCGTCCGAGCTCGGGCGCGAGCTGGGCGAACGCACTCGCGATGCCGGAGATGAGGCCGCCGCCGCCGATCGGCACGACCACGTTCTCGACGTCGGGGACCTGCTCGATGATCTCCAGGGCGAGCGTTCCCTGGCCGGCCACCACATCCGGGTGATCGAACGGCGGGATGATGATCGCGCCGGTGCGCTCCGCGAACGCCGCGGCCGCCTTCAGGGTCTCGTCGACCACGTGGCCGTGCAGCACGACCTCGGCGCCGTAGTTGCGGGTCGCCTGCAGCTTCGGCAGCGCGACGCCGAGCGGCATGAAGATCGTGGCGGCGATGCCCAGCTCGCGGGCGGCGAGGGCGACGCCCTGAGCGTGGTTGCCCGCCGACGCGGCGACGACGCCGCGGGCGCGCTGCTCGGGGCTCAGCTGCGACAGCAGGTTGAAGGCCCCGCGGATCTTGTAGGAGCCGGTGCGCTGAAGGTTCTCGGCCTTGAAGTAGACGTCCTGGCCGAGCAGTTCGCGCAGGTAGCGCGACTTCTCCATCGGGGTGACGTCGACCACCGACGACACGCGTTCGCGCGCCTCGCGGATCTCGGCGAGAGTCGGGCCGGCCAGGGTTGCCGGTGCGCCGGTCTTCGTCTTACTTGCCACGGGCGGCCGCCCTCCTCGTCGGAGGGACCACATCCGCGACGCCGGGATGCGGGTTGGTGCGCCAGTCGCCGCGCGCGACGTACCCGATCATGACGTTGAGCGCCGCGACGAGCGGGACGGCGAACAGAGCGCCGGGGATGCCCGCCACGAACCCGCCGGTCGCCACGGCGAGCACGACCGCGACCGGGTGCACCTTGACGGCGTTGCCGATCAGGAACGGCTGCAGCACGTGGCCCTCGACCTGCTGCACCAGGATGACGATGCCCAGCATGATCAGCGCTGGCACCGGTCCGAGATAGACGAGGGCGACGAACACCGCGAACACCCCGGTCAGCGACGGCGCCGACCACGGGGATGAAGGACGCGAGGAACACGGCGATCGCGATCGGGATGACGAGCGGGAATCCGCCGTAGAAGAGCCCGAGGATGAAGGCACCGAGGCCGATGCCGACCGCGTCGACGAAGGCGACGAAGATCTGCACGCGGACGAACGTCGAGAGAGTGATCCAGCCCGCCTCGCCGGCGCCCATGATCGCGGCACGCGCCCGCGCCGGGAACAGGCGCACGATCCAGGTCCACATGCTGCGGCCGTCGATCAGGATGAAGAGCGTCATGAAGAGCGCGATGAGGGCTCCGGCGAGCACGTGGCCCGCGGTCGACCCGACGGACAGGGCACCGGTCAGCACGGCGCCTCCATCCGCTTGGAACGCCTTCACGAGACCGTCCACGTACCCGGTGATGTCCTTCTCGCTGAGATTCAGCGGAGGCGCGGCGAGGAACTGCACGAAGTCCTCGTATCGGACCTGCGTGGTCTCCACCAGGTCGGGCAGCCCGCGGCGGACGGTGATCACGATCGCCGTGATGAGCCCCGCGATCACGATGAGGAGCCCGACTTCGCACACGGCGACGGCGAGCGCCTTTGGCCATCCCTTGCGCTGCAGCCAGTTGCAGAGGGGCACGAGCAGAGCAGAGAGCAGGATGGCGACGAACACCGGGACGGCGACGTCACGCAGCAGGACCACGATGAATCCGACCAGGGCGATCACCGCGGCGACGACGAGGATCCTCCACGACCACGCGGCGGCGATCCTCATCCCGGGTGCCACGGAGCCGGTCACCTCCGCGTCGGTCATGGCCGGCACAGTCTTCTCGCTGGAGCGGATCGCCATGGCGACAGTCTAGGCACGGCGGCACCCCGCCCCGGACCCGGCGGATGCCGCCAGGAGCATATGCCCGAGGGGCGTCAGGCCCGCTTCGTCGAGGTGTCCGACGCTCTCGTTAGGCTCGGGTCGTGGCCGACTCGATCTCCCCCGCTGTCGCGCGTCGTATCGCGCTCGGGGCCCAGGGATTCGCCGCCCCGCGCCCGGAGGCGGTGGGGACCCGCCAGCTCAACCTCGGCATCCAGCGCCTCGGCCTCCTCCAGCTCGACTCCGTCAACGTCTTCGAGCGCAGCCACTATCAGCCGCTGTTCGCACGACTCGGCGCCTACGACAAGACGCTGCTCGACAAACTGACGTTCGCCCGCCGCGGCAGGTACGTCGAGTACTGGGCGCACGAGGCCGCCGTCATCCCGGTCGAGGACTGGCCGCTGTTCCGGTTCCGCATGGAGTACTACCGCGGCTATTTCGAGCGCGCCGACAGCGACTGGCTGAAGGCCAGCGACCAGACGCTCGCCTGGCTTCGCGCCGAGCTGGCCGACAAGGGACCGCTTCCGGCATCCAAGATCGAGCGGGACGTCGAGCAGCGCCGCGGATCCTGGTGGGAGTGGGACGACGTCAAGCGCGGCCTCGAGGTCATGTTCCGACTCGGAGAGGTGGTGTCGGGCGGGCGCACCAACTTCGAGCGCACGTACGCATTGCCAGAGCAGGTACTGCCGCCCGAGGTGCTGTCCCGCGACGTGCCAGAAGAAGAGGCCAAGTACCAGCTCATGAAGCGGGCGGCGATCGCCCACGGCATCGGCACGCTCCCCGACCTGGCCGACTATTACCGCATCAAGCAGACCCGCGCCAAAGATGCCCTCCAGCGCCTGCTCGACGAGGGCGAGGTGCGTGAGGTCTCGGTGCCGGGGTGGACGAAGCCGGCATACGTGCACCGGGATGCGAAGGTGCCCCGCAGGATCGAGACGGCCGCGCTGTTGTCGCCATTCGATCCCGTCGTGTGGGAACGAGACCGCGCCCTCCGCATGTTCGGTTTCCACTACCGCATCGAGATCTACACCCCGGCGGCGAAGCGGATCTTCGGGTACTACACGCTGCCGGTTCTGATCGACGACGAGCTGGTCGGGCGCATCGACCTGAAGAACGACCGGCAGGCGAAGGTGCTGCGCGTGCAGTCCGCCTGGCGCGAGGAGGGCTCTCGCGCGGGCATCGCGGAGCGCATCGTGCCGGTGCTGCGCGAGATCGCGGCCTGGCAGGGCTGCGAGTCGATCGCGGTCGCCGATCGCGGCGACCTGGCACGCGAACTCGCCGCAGCGCTGGGCGTCCCTCTCAGCGAGCCTGTCTAGAACCTGGTCGCGTTGTTGCGCAGCCGGGCGACGCGGTCGCCGATCGGCGGGTGCGTGCTGAACATCCGCGACAGGAAGCCGGGTCGGTTCGGGTCGGCGATCCACAGGTGCGACATGCTCGTGTTGGTGCGGGCGACGGGCTGACGATTCGCGCCGAGCTTCTCCAGCGCGTTGGCGAGCGCCTCCGGGTTGCGGGTGGTGAGCGAGCTGGTCGCGTCGGCGAGATACTCGCGCTGCCGCGACACGGCGGCCTGCACGACGGCGGCGACGATCGGGGCGAGGATCGCCGCGACCAGGCCGATCGCGATCACGATCAGGAAGGCCGGGCCGCCGAGGTTGCTGTTGCGGCTGCGGCCGCCCCAGAAGATCATCCGGAAGATGATGTCGGCGATCAGGCCGATCGCGATGACGAGCCCGAACACGATCAGCGAGACGCGGATGTCGTAGTTCTTGACGTGACCCATCTCGTGGGCCATGACGCCCTCGAGCTCCTGATCGTTCATCAGCTCGAGCAGGCCGGTGGTGGCCGCGACGACGGCGTGCTCCGGATCGCGGCCGGTGGCGAACGCGTTCGGCGCCGGGTCGTTGATGATGTAGATCTTCGGCGTCGGCAGGCCCTCGGTGATCGCCAGGTTCTCGACGACGCGGTACAGCCGCGGGTTGTCGGCCTTCTGGATCTCATGCGCGCCGCTCAGCGCGAGGGTCTGCTTGGTCGCCATGAAGTACTGGAACCAGGCGTACAGCCCCGGCGATGACGAACACGATGATCGCGATCGACCAGTCGTTGAAGTACCACGCCACCAGCGCACCGAGGCCGCCGATGATCAGCAGGAACAGCAGGATGATGAACACGGTGTTGCGCTTGTTGCGCGCGATCGCGCTATACATGGTCCGCCCCTGCCGGGTTTCGGATACGCCGCCATGCGGCTACTCAACCAGCAGTTGCTTAGAACTGCACGCGCGGCGGCTCGGCGATGGCTGCCGGCTCGTCGACCTCGAAGAACTCGCGCTCCTTGAAGCCGAGGCTGCGCACGAACAGGGTGTTCGGGAACACCTTGATCTTCGTGTTCAGCTCGCGCACGCCACCGTTGTAGAACCGGCGCGAGGCCTGGATCTTGTCTTCGGTGTCGACCAGCTCGCCCTGCAGCTGCAGGAAGTTCTGGTTCGCCTGCAGCTGCGGGTACGCCTCGGCGACCGCGAAGATGCTCTTCAGCGCCGACTGCATCATGTTCTCGGCCTTGCCTGCCTCGGCGGGGGTGTTCGCGTTGACCGTCGCGGCACGGGCCTTGGTGACGTTCTCGAACACCTGCTTCTCGTGTGCGGCGTAGCCCTTGACGGCTTCGATGAGGTTCGGGATGAGGTCGGCACGACGCTTCATCTGAACCGTGATGTCGCTCCACGCCTCGTCGACGCGCACGTTGAGCCGGACGAGGCCGTTGTAGGTCGACCAGAGGTAGATGCCGATGATGACGACGAGGAGGACGATGACGCCCACGACGATCAGAAGTTCCATGCGCTCATCATAGAGGCGGTGCCGAGAATCTCTACCTGCGGGATGCGAGAACTCCCTGCAGCCAGCGGAACGACGCCTTGGGCGTGCGCGCCAGCGACGCGAAGTCGACGTGGACGATTCCGAACCGCTGCGTGTAGCCGGCGGCCCACTCGAAGTTGTCGAGCAGCGTCCAGACGAAGTAGCCCTCGGGACGGAGCCCGGGCACCCCCTCCGCCGCGACGGCGATGTGCGCGGCAAGGTAGGCGATGCGCTGGGGGTCGTCGACGCTGCCGTCGGCGCCCACGGCATCCGGGAAGCTCGCCCCGCCCTCGGTGATGATGACCGGAGGCAGGCGGTCGCCGTAGCGGTCGCGCAGCTGCTCGAGCACGACGCGCAGATAGTCGGGGGCGATCGGCCAGCCGAATCCGGTCTGCGGGACGTCGGGCCAGTCGGTGAGATGGAAGGGCGCGGAGTCCATCGCCTCACTGACGCCGTCGGGATTGCCGAGTCCGGGGGGCGGGGGGCCCGCGGCGATCCGAGATGGGAAGTAGTAGTTGAGCCCGTAGAAGTCGAGCGGCTGCGACATCAGGGCGAGGTCGCGCTTGCTGCTGCGCGACAGGATGCCGAGGGCGGCTCCCAGCGGACCGACGCCGTGCGGCGGGGTCGGGTTGCGACCGAGCAGCACCGGATCGGCGAACTGGCGGTTGTGCAGGAAGTCGAACAGGTCGGCGTACGCCGCGTCCTTCGGCGATTCCGTCGCCGGCACGGACGCCGTGTGCACGTTGGTGATGCCGATGCGGCCGGTGACGGGCACGGCGCGCAGCGCCTCGACGGCGAGCCCGTGCGCGAGCAGCAGGTTGCGGGCCACCCGCGGGATCGCGAGCGATGAGCCGAGGCCCGGCGCGTGCATGTCGAGGCCGTAGCCCTCGAGCGTCACCGTGCACGCCTCGTTGATGGTCACCCAGGAGTCGACGCGGTCGCCGAAGGCTTCCCCGGCGATCCGCGCGAACTCGGCGAACCTCGCGCGGTGTCGCGGCGACGCCAGCCGCCGCGCTGCTCCAGCTCGAGCGGGGTGTCCCAGTGGAACAGGGTCGCCATCGGGCGTGATGCCCGCCGCGAGCAGCTCGTCGAGCAGGCGGTCGTAGAACGCGATGCCCGCCGGGTTGCCCGGCCCGGTGCCGTCGGGCTGGATCCGGGTCCAGGAGATCGAGAACCGGTACGCGTCGAGGCCGAGCTCGCGCATCAGCGCGACGTCCTCGCGGTACCGGTGGTAGTGGTCGGTCGCGACGCGTGCGTCGGAGCCGTCGAGGATCGCGCCGGGCCGCGCGGCGAACTCGTCCCAGGTCGACGGGGTGCGGCCGTCCTCGTCGACGGCGCCCTCGATCTGGAACGCCGCGGTCGCCGCGCCCGCACCGATGGAAGCCCCGTGCGGCAGGTCGAGCTTCACGGTCAGCCCAAGCACCCGGTCGAGGTAGCGGTTGGCGAACACGCGATCGGGGTCGAGGCGGTCTCGCAGGGCGCGGAAGTCGGCGAACCGGGGGTAGCGGCCGGCGAGCTCCGCGGCATCCTGGAAATGGATCTTGCCCCAGTGCGGGCGGCCGTCGTAGCTGCGCAGCAGCTCGTCGACGGCGCGGAAGTACGGCAGGTGATCCTCGCGCCAGTACTGGTGGATCGCGATGTAGCCGGACTCGCGCTGGTAGGCGGTCGACAGCCAGTTGTCGTCGGGGGCGGCGACCCGCACCTCGATCGGGAAGCCGATGCGCCAGCCCTTCCGGTCGATCAGGCCCCGGATGTCGCGCAGCGCCTGCGCGATCGCCGGCCGGGGCAGGGCGTACTCGCACTCGCGGAAGCGCACGGTGCGCGGGCTGGTGAACACGTCGTAGGAGACGTCGGTGAACTCGCGGTCGCCGTAGACCCGGGTGGCGAACCGGTTGATCGCGGGAGTCCAGCGCGGGATCACGGCGCCGAGCGCCGACTTCACGCCGAGCGCGCCGTTCTGCATGAGGCGCTCCTCGACCCAGTTCGAGACGGCGCCGGGCTTCTTGTGCTCGGCATCGGCAGGCAGGCGCGTGTTGGTGCGCGTCATCACGACGTCGGTGTGCGGCCAGTAGTAGAACTCGAAGTGGTCGGCCTCGACGGCGCGCTGCTCGAACGTGTCGAGCACCTCGTCGAACGGCTCGGGATGCTCGACCGCGCTGCAGCAGGAACGACGGCACGCACTGCAGGGTGACCTCGACCACGATGCCGAGGGCGCCCGAGGCCGAGGCGGGCGGCGGGCAGCAGCTCGGGGTTGTGCTCCTCGTCGATCGTGCAGCAGCCGCCGTCGGCCGTCACGAGCGTCATGCCGACGATCTGCGCGGCGAGCCCGCGGAAACGCGCGCCGGTGCCGTGGGTGCCGGTGCGAGGTCGCGCCGGCGATGGTCTGCCGGTCGATGTCGCCCATGTTCTCGAGGGCGAGACCGTGCGGATCGAGCAGGGCCGGGCAGCTGGTAGAGGTGCGTGCCCGGCGCCGAGGGTCGCGCGGTGCCGTGGCGGCGTCGACGTGCAGCAGCCCGTCGATCGCGCCGACGTCGACCAGCACCCCGACCGTGGCGGCGATGTCGGTGAAGCTGTGGCCGGCGCCGATCGCCTTGACCGTGAGACCGCGCTCGCGGGCGGCCGCGACGACGGCGACGACCTCGTCGACGCTGGTCGGCCGGGCGCGGAACGCCGGCGTCGAGCTCTCGGCTCGGCTCCAGTTGTGCCACGGGGTGACGGGGTCGACGAGCAGCGTCGCGTCGCTCACAGGAACGCCTTCCCCTCGCCGCGGTAGGTCGGCAGCTCGGCGACGACCTCGCCGCCCTGCACGACCGCGAAGGCGTCGAGGTGCTCGCTGAGCTCTCCCGCCTTGGTGTGGCGCAGCCACACCCGGTCGCCGATCGCGCAGGTCGCGGGCGGCGGGGCCGGTGACCGGGGTCTGGACCTCTCCGGCGGCCTCGCGGGGCAGCATCCGGAGCCCCTCCGGCCAGGCGAGCTGCGGCAGGCGGTCGGCGGCGGGCGGGCCGGATGCGATCCAGCCGCCGCCGAGGAGCGTCGCGATCTCGGGGGTCGGGCGGCGCACCACGCTGAGGGCGAAGGCGGCGGCCGGCGCCGGAGTGAACTGCCAGTAGCCGTCGAACAGGTGCGGACCGAACAGCCCGGAGCCGGCGGCGATCTCGGTGACGCTCGGGTCGGCGTGCGTGGACTCGAGCGAGCCGGTGCCGCCGCCGTTGACGAACTCGAGGTCGGCGATCTCGCGGACGAGCGGCGACCGCGGCGCCGCGGCGCTCGGCGAGCTCGCGCGCCGACGCGCGCTGCATCGCCCGCACCGCGAGCTTGCCGGCCCTTGTTGACGACGCCGGCGATCTGGGCCTCGTACGCCATCATGCCGACCAGGGTGAATCCGGGGCGGGAGACGATCGCCTCGGCGAGCGCGCGCGCCTGCGCGGGTTCGTGCACGGGGCTGCGCCGCACGCCGAGGTGTCCGAGCACCGGGGCGCGGAACGATGCGTCGAGCTCGATGCAGACGCGGATCGATTTGCGTTTCGCCGGCGGCGACGACGGCGTCGATCAGGTCGAGCTGCGCGACGTCGTCGATCATGACGGTCACCCGGGCGGCCAGGGTCTCGTCGATTGCAAGCCGCGCGATCGCCGACGCGATCGACACTCGGGTAGCCGACCACGACATCCTGAATGCCCTGTCTCGGCCAGCCACAGGCCTCGGGCAGCGTGTACGCCAGCACCCCGGAGTAGCCCGGCAGCGCGAGCACGGCATCGAGGACCCCGCGCACCCGCACGCTCTTGCTCGCCACCCGGATCGGCGTGCCCTGCGCGCGGTCGAGCATGTCGAACGCGTTCGCCGCCAGCGCCTCGGCCGAGATCACGCCGAGCGGCGGGTCGAGGTGCGGCGGTCGCCGCGGTCAGCGCCGGCCAGTACCGGGCAGGGTCGCGCCAGGGCGCCTCCGTCGGGCTGTCGGTCGGGCGAGAGCGAGAGTCGTGACGGGCACGGTCTACTGCACCGACCGGATCGGGGCGATCGTCGCGGCGCCGAGCAGCGCCACCAGTCCGGAGAGCAGGAACAGGCCGGTGAAGCCACCGAGCGCGACGACCACGAAGGCGCCGAGCAGCGGGGCGAGCGCCTGCGGCACCGCGGAGGCGATGTTCATGACGCCGAGGTCCTTGCCGCGGTCGGCGGCGTCCGGCAGCACCTGCGTGGCGAGCGCCTGGTCGACGGACGAGGAAGCAGCCGTAGCCGAGGCCGAGCAGCCCGGCGGCGACGATCGCGACCGTGAAGTTCGGCACGAGCGCCAGCAGCAGCGCCGCGGTCGCCTGCAGGACGGCGGCGAACGTCACGAACGGCTTGCGGCGGCCCATGGCGTCGCTGAGCCGGCCGAGGAACAGGGACGCGAGCACCACGAACACCATGTAGACCAGCGACAAGCAGGATGAGCGAGTCCTCCGGGTCGGGGAGCTTCAGGCCGTCCTGCAGGAAGTAGAACAGCAGCGTCGTGCCGAGCGCGTTGCCGAGGTTGATCAGGATGCGGCTGGCGAGCGTCCAGGCGAAGTCCGGGTGCTTGCGGGGCGACACCCACATGCCGCGGAGCACTGCGGCGGCCGTGAGCTTCGGACGCTGGTCGCGGGGCAGCACGGCGTCCTTGACGACGAGCAGGAACGGCACCACGAGCACCAGCAGCAGCACGGCGAGGGCGACGTAGCCGAGCACCTGCGAGGTGATGACCATCGTGACGAGCAGCAGGCCGAGGATCGTGCCGATCGCCTGCGGCGCCGAGATCCAGCCCGAGACGAAGCCGCGCTGGCGCACCGGCACCTGGTCGGAGATCGTCGCGGTGAGCGCGGCGGTCAGCACGCAGAAGCCGGTGAGCGCGAGCGACCACCAGATGCCGAGGCCGACGAAGGTGTTCTGCAGGCCGAGCACGACCAGCGAGATCGCGAAGGCGAGCGCGCCGCCGAGGATCCACGGGCGACGACGGCCGAATCGGGAGGTGGTGCGGTCGGAGAGCGCGCCGGTCAGCGGGTAGGCGATGAGCGCGCAGACGCCGGCGATTCCCGAGATGATGCCGAACGCGACCACGGAGTCGAGCCAGTCGCCGGTGATGCCGCGGACGTCGTCGACCTGCACGCGGGAGCAGCAGCTGGATCGGGGTGAGCTGCGCCATCCAGATGCCGAGCCAGGCGGCGGCGAAGGCGGCGATCCAGCCGCCGGTGATCGCCTTCCTCGGTTCGGCGAACGGCGACGAGCGGCGGTGCGGGCTGCGGCTGCGTGCGTCGGTCATGCGGCCACCGCCTCGCGGGCGAACGCCGAGATGGCGTCGGCGGCGTGATCGATGGACCGCTCGGCGGCGGCGTCGTCGCGATCGGCGAGCCAGGCGAGCGTGAGCCCGTCGGTGAGGGTGACGAGCAGGCGGGCGAGATCGGGCACGGGAATGCTCCATTCGATGTGCAGGAGGGATGCGCCGGCCTCGAGGAGGTCGGCGGCGAGGGCGTGATAACGGTGGTACTGCTCGGCCGGAAGGTCGGCGAGGTGGGGCGTGCGGAGGGCGTACTGGGTCAGCTCGAACATGGCCTGCTCGTTGCCGGGGTCGCTGCGCACGTGGTCGAGGTAGCCGGTGAGCGCGAGGCGGATCGCTTCGCGCGGGGTCGTCGCCGTCGTGCAGGAAGCTCGCGGCGGCGATCGCCCTCGTCGGCGACGACGAGTTCGACGACGTCGCGGAGCAGCTCGTCGCGGGACGCGACGGCGTAGTGGAAGCTGGCCAGCGGCATCCCGGCCTCGGCGACGATGGCGCGGGTGGTCGCGGCGGCGAGGCCGTCGCGGGCGATGACGGTGAGCGCGGCGCTCGGCGAGTGCGGCGCGGCGTTCGGCGGCGGGGATGCGGGTCATGCGTCTCGCCCTTCTCGCGCCGGATGCGGTGGTCCGCGCTCGACGCCGCGCAGTGGGCAAGCGTCCCAGACGGGCGTCCCGGGCGCAAGCGAGTGCGCTAACGCCCAGTGTCCCGGCAGCGGACTAGTCGACCTCACGCAGCGACATTTCCGCGCGTACGGGGTACCCGGCATGCGCGATCGCAGGCGTGCGCGAGCGTGGGTACGACGTCGCCGTGCCGACTGCGCGAGCGGAGGACCGGCATGTCTGGTGCAGCGGCGAGTCGCGACGGCGTCGTCACGACGATCGGCCGTGCCGCAGTCGAGCGAACGGCATCCGAGGACTCCGGTGCGACGATCGGCACGCCGTCGATCGGGATCGCACGTCGGCGATCGGTACGCGCCGTCATCCGCTCGGCGGTGGCGAGCCGACTGACCGTCGCGGTCGATCGGCGGACGTCCGGGCGCGGTCGCGGGTACGCGAGCGACAGCCGGCGTCGATCTTCGACGCGCCTGCTGGACAGGCCGCGGTAGCCGTGCCCCCGCTGAGATTCGAACTCAGACTCGAGCGATTTTAAGTCGCCTGCCTCTGCCAGTTGGGCTACGGGAGCCTGCCGACAGGTACCAGGACCGCTACCGGCGGACGGGCTCGGCGACCGGCTGAAGCGCCGGCTTCGCCGCAGGTCCGAGCCGCGGGTTCGGCGCGCCGACGCGGCCGCCTTCGGGCGCAAGGCGAACTCCTCGAAGGCGGCACGCGGGGTGTCGCGGGCCGGGATGCCGACCAGGTCGCGCCGGGTCAGGAAGTTGATGATCCACTCGCCGAAGACGCGGATCTTGCGCTCCCACATCGGCATCGCGAAGCCGTGGTAGCCGCGGTGCATGAACCAGGCGATGAGTCCCCTGATCGCGAATCGGCCCCGCTCTGGTACACGCCCTCGTAGAGGCCGAATCCGGCGACGGCACCCTGGTTGCGGTGCCGTACTCGCGCGGCGACTCGCCGCGCAGCACGGCGGCGAGGTTGCGCGCCATCAGCTTGCCCTGACGCACCGCGTGCTGGGCGTTCGGCACGGTGAAGCCGGCGACGCCCTGGCCCTCGATCAGATCGGGCACGGCGCACACGTCGCCGGCGCCCCAGGCGTCGTCGACGACCCCGTTGTCGTCGATGACGCGCAGGTCGGCCTGCACGCGCAGACGGCCGCGCTCCTCGACCGGAAGGTCGGTGTTGCGCAGCACCGGGTTGGCCATGACGCCGGCGGTCCAGACGATCAGGTCGGACTCGAACGTCTCGCCGTTCGACATCTCGATCTTGCCGTCGACGGCGCTCGCGAGCTGGGTGTCGAGGTGCACGGTCGCGGCGCGCTGCTCGAGGTTGTTGATCACCCAGCCGCTGGTCTTGCGCGACACCTCGGGCATGATGAGGTCCATCGCCTCGATGAGGTGGAAGTGCGTGTCGTCCATGCTCGAGCTGGGGGTACTTGCCGACGCAGGGCGCTGGCGAAGCTGCGCAGCTCGCCGAAGATCTCGATGCCGGCGAACCCGCCGCCGACCACGACGACCGTGAGCAGGCGGTCGCGCTCGGGCCCCGGCAGGCAGGTTGGATGCCTTGGCGAAGTTGTCCGTCATCCGGTCGCGGATCGAGATCGCCTCTTCGATGTTCTTCAGGCCGATCGCCTGGTCGGCCAGACCCGGGATCGGGAACGTGCGCGTCACCGCGCCGGCCGTCACCACGACGATGTCGTAGCTCGACATCCCACGGCTCGCCGACCGTCGGGCGTGATCGTCGCCGTCTTCTCGCGCGTGACGGATGTCGGTGACCTTCGCGGTGATGACCTTGGTGCGCTTCAGGTGACGACGGTGGTTCACGAGGGCGTGCCGCGGGTCGAGCGAACCCGCCGCGACCTCGGGCAGGAACGGCTGGTAGGTCATGTACGGCAACGGGTCGACCATGGTGACCTCGGCCTCACGCTGGCCGAGCCACTTCTCGAGCTTCTTGGCCGTGTAGAAGCCGGCGTAGCCACCACCGACGATCAGGATCTTGCGCACGATATGGGACGTCTCCTCGCTGGGGAAAAACCGCTCCCAATCTACCGTGCGCGGCGACGGCCTCGAACGAGCGGACGGCGCCCGACGACCAGCCCGATCAGCACCGTCGCGAGCAGCGCGACGACCAGCGATCGGGATGCCGACCAGCTGCAGCGTGGTGACCGACGGCAGCAGGGTCCCGATCGGGTTCTCGGGCGCCGCGACGACCTCCGGGTCGGGCTCGGCGTGCGGCGTCGCGCTCGGCGTCGCGCGGTCGGCTCCGCCCGCCGGTTCAGCCGGATCCATTCGGCCAGATCGCCCATCGGGTTCTCGTCACCACGCGCGATGTCGTCGCCGACCGCGGCCGCGGCATCCACCAGTCCGTAGCCGTAGGTGAAGTCGGCGCCGTCCGGCCCGACATCGCGCGCCGAGCCGATGACCCGGTTGATGACGTTCGCGGCGTCGAGCTCGGGATGCGCTGCCCGCACGAGCGCGACGATTCCGGCGACGATGGGGGTGGCGCCGCTGGTGCCGCTCCAGGTGACGTACTGCCCGCCGGGGATGACGCCGACCAGCTCCTCGCTGGGCGCGGCCACACCGATCGTGATGCCCTGCGACGACGCATCGAAGCTCGCCTTGCCGTTCTCGGTCGACGCCCGAGACGGTGAGCACCCCCGGCATCGTGGCGGGAGCGCCGACCTCGACCGTGCCGCTGCCGCGGTTGCCGGCGGCGGCGACGATCACCACATCGTGCTCCATCGCGTAGAGGAACGCGTCGTCCCAGCTCTCCGGCCACTCGAGGGTGTTGCGGGTCAGCGACATGTTGATCACGTCGGCGCCGTTGTCGACGGCCCAGCGCACGGCATCCGCGATCTGCTGGTCGCAGTCGTCGTCGCTCGCCGCCGAACCCGATCGAGAGCGAGAGCAGCGACGCCTGCGGTGCCGACCCGATGACGCCCGAGTCGCTGCCGGTGCCCCGACCGGCGGCGAGCGAGCGCGACCATCGTCCCGTGCTCGGCAGCCGTCGGATCCGACCGGCTTCTGCCCGTTCGACGCACCGAACCCGGAGAAGTCGGCGCCGCCGACGACCGCACCCGCCAGCTCGCGGACACCGGAGTCGATGCCGGTGTCGATGATCGCGATCGTCACGCCCGGCGCCCTGGGTGGTCGCCCAGGCGTTGCGGATGCCGTAGTCGTCGAGCCAGTACTCCCGCGACCGCACCAGGTCCAGTGCGCTCGGGTGCGGCGGCGCGGCGGCGCGGCAACGCGCCGCGGCCGGCACGGCGAGCGCCGCGAAGGCCAGGGCGCGGCGGCGACGGTACCGGTCAGGCGGCGCACTGGCAGCGCTCCGGGCTCCAGGTGGCGCGCTCGAGCGCGAGGTCGCCGATCGGGTTCACCCCGCGGCCGGCGGCGAGCGAATGCGCGGCGAGCGCGTGCAGGCACTTGACCCGGTCGGGCATGCCGCCCGCCGAGAATCCGGCGATCTCGGGGACGTCCTCGATGCTGCGCCCGGTCGGCAGGTACTGCTCGTGCGCCGGCGCGGTAGCGGTCGGCGATCTCGTCGTCGGTCCAGCTCGTCGGCGAGCTCGGCCATCACCCCGGTCGCCTCGAGGGTCGAGATGGATGCCGTGGCGGCCGGGTGCGACAGGTAGTAGAGCGTGGGAAACGGCGTGCCATCCGGCAGGCGCGGATGCGTCGCGACCACCGTCGGCTTGCCGCACACGCAGCGCGCCGCGATGCCGATGACGCCGCGCGCCGGGCGCCCGAGCTGGCGGGACACCTCGGCGATGTCGTCCGCGCTCGGCGGCTCGAACGGCGGCGTGGTCATCCCGCCTGCTGCGGGCCGTCGAGCGCTGAGCTGTCCACCTGCGTGGGGCTGTCGAGCTGCGCCGGGTCGCGTCGGTGAGCCCCGCCGCGTAGACGCTGCCGAGCAGGCCGCCGACCCAGTCGGTCTGCGTGGTCTGGATCTCGTCGCTGATCGGCAGCTCGCCGCCGCCGCTGCCGGAGTCGTCCGCCCGCCGACGACCAGGTAGCTGACGTCGCCGGGAAGGATGTAGTACAGCCGCTCGCGCGCCTGCGCCTCGATGTAGGCCGGGTCCTCCCAGCGCGCGACCTCCTCGTTCAGGTCGTCGACGGCATCCTGCGCCTCGGCGAGCGACGCCTCGCAGCTGGGCGATCTGCTGCCGCTGCTCGATGAGCGTCTTCAGCGGCGCGGCGAGCACGAGCAGCGCCGCGACGATGAGCCCGAGCATCGACAGCGCGAACCCGGACAGGCGGAAGTTGCGCAGCCACGCGGCCGGGCGGCTCTCCTCGGGGAGAGCGACCGGCACGCGGACGGTCTTCTCACGCCGGGCCATGGGACCAGGCTACGTGGCCTACTTCGAGAATCTGGGGAAGGCGGCGGCGCCCGCGTAGGTCGCGGCCTCGCCCAGTTCCTCTTCGATGCGCAGCAGCTGGTTGTACTTGGCGACGCGGTCGGATCGCGCCGGCGCACCGGTCTTGATCTGCCCGGCGTCGGTCGCCACCGCGAGGTCGGCGATCGTGGTGTCCTCGGTCTCGCCGGATCGGTGGCTGATGATCGCGGTGTAGCCGGCGCGCTGGGCCATGCTCACGGCATCCAGGGTCTCGGTCAGCGTGCCGATCTGGTTCACCTTCACCAGGATCGAGTTGGCGGCCTTGAGGTCGATGCCCTTCTTCAGGCGCACCGGGTTGGTGACGAAGAAGTCGTCGCCGACGATCTGCACCTTGTCGCCGAGCTGCTCGGTGAGGTGCACGTAGCCGTCCCAGTCGTCCTCGGCCAGCGGGTCCTCGATGGTGGCGAGCGGGTAGTCGTTGACGAGGTCGACCCAGAACTCCGTCAGCGTCTCACCGGTGTAGTCTGGACTTCTCGAACGCGTACTTGCCGTCCTCGAAGAACTCGGTCGCGGCGACGTCGAGGCCGAGCGCGAAGTCCTGAGCCGGGCTTGAAGCCGGCGACCTCGATGGCCTTGACGATGAAGTCGAGCGCGGCGCGGGCGCCGGGCAGGTCGGGGGCGAAGCCGCCCTCGTCGCCGAGCCCGGTGTTCTGGCCGGCCTTCTTCAGTTCGCCCTTCAGCGCGTGGTAGACCTCGGCGCCCCAGCGCAGCCCCTCGGCGAAGCTCTCGGCGCCGATCGGCAGCACCATGAACTCCTGGATGTCGAGGGCGGTGTCGGCGTGCGCGCCGCCGTTGATGATGTTCATGAGCGGCACCGGAAGGGTGTGCGCGTTCGGGCCGCCGAGGTAGCGGAACAGCGGCAGGTCGGCGGAGTCGGCGGCGGCCTTGCCGACCGCGAGCGAGACGCCGAGGATCGCGTTGGCGCCGAGCTTCGACTTGTTGTCGGTGCCGTCGGCGGCGATCAGCTCGGCGTCGACGAGGCGCTGGTCGGCGGCGTCGAAGCCCTCGATGGCCGGGCCGAGCACGTCGAGCACGTTGCCGACGGCCTTGAGCACGCCCTTGCCGAGGTAGCGGTTCTTGTCCTCGTCGCGCAGCTCGTAGGCCTCGAACGCTCCGGTGGACGCGCCGGAGGGAACGGCGGCGCGGGCGACCGTGCCGTCTTCGAGGAGGACCTCGACCTCGACGGTCGGATTGCCGCGGGAATCGAGGATCTCGCGGGCGCCGACGGCTTCGATGGCAGACATGGGGACTCCTGAGAAGTTGAGGGGTGGTGGCGGCAATCAGCCTAGCGAGCGCGAGCGGCGCAGGAACTCACGCCCCCGAGGCGACAGCTCGTAGCCGACGTCGAAGCTGCGGGTGAGCCCGAGCGCCTTGAGCTTGCGCACGTCGATCTTGAACGGGGCCGTCTCGCGACCGACCATCTCGGCGAGATCGGGGGCGCGGCGCTGCGGGTGCTGTTCGATGAGGTCGAGGGTCTTGGCGGTCCAGGCGCCGTGGCTGCTCGCCTTGTCGAGCCGGGCGAGCTTGGCTTCGAGGGCGGCCACCTCGTCGTCGGTGAGGTCGGCGCTCTCGCGCAGGGCGACGCGCGGGTCGGGTCCGGCCCAGGTGAGACCGACGCGGTACAGCGGCACGTCGGGCCCGCCCTTCGTGAGCTTGAGCACGACGGCAGGTGAGGCGGCGCCCGCGGCGTCGGCGTCCGCATCCGTGACCGCGTCGTCGGCGACCTGCTCGCACCGAGGTCACCTCGATCAGCCCGGCCGAGGTGAGGAACCGGCCGCCGACCTTCACCCGCGGCACCGGCCAGCGACGGAATGCGAGCGTCACCGTGCCGTCCGCCACGCCGGCGGCGATCTTCGGCGGCAGGAGCATTTCAGGCCACCACGAGGTAACGCTCGTCCTCGATCTCACGGCCCCACAAGGCTGCGCTTCCCAGGGGAAACAGTTCTGGGACGCGGCCAGCATCCTGTGCCATCGCGACCACCTGGACAGCCGTGAGACCCGCGCCAGTGTGCCATCGCCCCTCCACCAGGAACAGCTTCCCGTCGGGCCTGAGAAGGGTGACCCAGCGCCGCAGCGCCGCAGGCGGATCGGGCAGCGCCCAGAGCACGTGCCGGCAGACCACGGCGTCGTAGGCACCACTTTGCAGCGGTGGATCGGACGCGTCGGCGACCACAAACGTCACGGAGGTCGATTTCGCCTTCGCCCGAGCGCGGCTGACCATCGCCGGCGAAACATCGACGCCGTCGACTGCGTATCCAGCGTCAGCTAACAGAACGCTGAGAGATCCGGTGCCGCTGCCGAGGTCGGCGACGCGCGCCGGTGCCGGCGGCAGATGCGAGGTGAGCAACCCGAGCCATGCTGCCCGAATGCCCGGGTCGGCGAGGCCGTGGTCGGGCTCATGGTCGAATGTCGCTGCCTCGCCGTCCCAGAACTCGCTCATCGGTTCCTAATCGAAGGTCCGGAGCTCGAGCGAATCGGCCGTGCTCGACGCGTCGACCGTGCCGAAGCGGGTGAACCCCTCGGCGGCGAGCGCGTCGAGCGTCGGCTTGAGGTTCTTGGGGCGGGCGACGAGCCGCACGCGCGAGCCCTTCGCGATGAGCGACGCCTGTATGCCGAGCAGGCTCGCCAGCGGGACGTCGGCATCGTGCACGAGCACGATCGGCGTCGCCGGCGGCGTCGTCCGTCAGCTCGACCAGCTCGACGAGACGCTCGAACCCGAGCGAGAACCCGGTCGCCGGCACCTCGATGCCGAGGAACCGGCCGATCATCCCGTCGTAGCGTCCGCCGCCGCCGAGCGAGTAGTCGACACTCGGGTGCGCGAGCTCGAAGATCGGGCCGGTGTAGTACCCCATGCCGCGCACCAGGAACGGGTCGAAGGTCAGGCGCTCGGGCCCGACCGCCTCGCCGAGCGCCGACGAGATCGGCGACCACCGCGGCATCCGGATCGGGCGGCAGCGCCTTGCGGATCGCCGGCCTCGCCGAACGGCAGGAACTCCATCGTCGTCGGGCGGCGGAAGAACGTCTCGAGCGCGTCGACCGCTGCCGCGGTGACGCCGCGCTCCCGCAGCTCGGCGATGACACCGTCCTGCCCGATCTTGTCGAGCTTGTCGATCGTGATCAGCACCGCGTCCTGATCGGCGGCCGCGAAGCCGAAGCCCTCCAGCATCCCGATCAGCAGCCGGCGGTCGTTGATCCGGATGGATCGCGCTCGCTCAGCCCCAGCGCATCGACCGTCGCGAGGGTCGCGGTCAGCAATTCCGCCTCGGCCGCGATGCCCGGCTCGCCCATGATGTCGATGTCGCACTGCACGAACTGACGGAAGCGACCCTTCTGCGGGCGCTCGGCGCGCCAGACCGGCGCGACCTGGATGCTGCGGAACACCGCGGGCAGCTCGGCGCGGTGGGTGGCGTAGAAGCGGGCCAGCGGCACGGTCAGGTCGAAGCGGAGGCCGAGGTCGACCAGGTCGAGCGGCTCGTCGGCGGCCTGCGAGGTCGTCGTGCGAGAGCCCGCGCTTGAGCACGCCGAATGCGAGCTTCTCGTTGTCGCCGCCGAGACCGGCGTGCAGGCGGTCGCTGTCCTCCATGACGGGGGTCTCGATCTCGTCGAACCCGTGCGCGCGGTAGGTGTCGCGGATCACCCCGAGCACGCGCTCGCGCCGCGCCTTCTCGGCGGGGAGGAAGTCGCGCATGCCGCGCGGGGGGTTCACCTGGCTGGCCACGGCCCTAGTCTGCCAGCGCGACGCGAGTCGTAGGCTCTGGGCACCACGCATTGCGGGAGGTCTGCCATGAGTCCCCTGTTCGGCCCGGACGCCGGTCGCGTCCAGCTCAAGGGCACGCGCACACCCGGCACCATCATCGGCATCGAGACGAACGTCACCTCCGACGAGGAGTTCGATCCGCTACTGCGAGTACGCGGTCGAGGCCGGGAGGCACGGTCTACGGGATCCGGCAGGACCTCGCGCCGGATGACGAGATCCGGCTCGGCATGCCCGTCACCCTGGCGATCGACGGCACGAACGCCGTCATCGAGTGGGGCGACTCGGGCACCAGCCGCTGGAAGATGCTGAAGACCCCGCCCGCACCGGGCATCGCCGACGACCTCGATGGCAGCGGCAACCGCGGCGCGATGAAGCGGGTCCGGCGCGGCACGGCCGTCACCGTCACCCTGCTCGAGTTCTCGGTGCGGAAGGTCGCCCTCGGGCTCGGCGAATCGGTCGACGCGTCGGTGCGGGTCGTGCCCGACGGCGGCGGCGAACCGTTCGAGGCGACG
Source organism: uncultured Actinomycetota bacterium (assembly GCA_963730045.1). GTDB lineage: Bacteria > Actinomycetota > Actinomycetes > Actinomycetales > Microbacteriaceae > JBDSKH01. The sequence continues at coordinate 57,907 of CAVSPQ010000003.1, forward strand.
ATCCCGGCGATGCAGCAGGCGCCCGGCTACGCGGCACACCTGCCCGTGATCGGCGCGACCCTGCCGGGCTGGATCCGCACCGGCTTGCTCGGCGGCGAATCCGTCGTGATCGACTGGGCGGCAGCGGCGAACGCCGACCCCGGCGTCGGGCGTCCTCCCGCTCCCCTTCCCGGCCGAGGCGGGCTGCTCGGGCAGCTGGCGGGCGGGACGCGCCGGCGCGAGACGCGGGCCGGGCGCGGCCGAGGGCCTGGGCGGGACCGAGGAACCGGTGGATGCCGCCCGGTCATCCCGGCATTCGCGCAGAAGCTGCTGCGCGAAGGCGGGCGTGCGCAGGCCGGGGACGGGACCGGGGCGCGCGGACGCGGACGACGTCGTGTCTCGTGGGAGACGTTCCTCGACGTGCAGCACCAGATCGACTGGGGTCCGCTGAAGAAGAAGGAGATCGAGGACTACGCGGTGTCGCGCGGCGTGCCCGCGGGCGAGTGGCCGGCGGCACAGCGCCGCTGGCAGTTGCGGATGGGGTCCGACCTGGCGCTGATGACGGAGTACGGCCAGCGGATGTCGCGGCCGTAGGGCCCGTCGCGTCCCTTCCTTCCGGCATCAAACGTTCGACAGTTCTGCACCGATTGCTACGCATCAGTAGCATTCCTGTTCGATACCTGAGAGAATGTACGCATGCCCATCACCCCCTGCGACGACCACGTCATGGTCGTCCCTGACGTGCGAAACCTCGCGCCGCTGGGTGACGACGAATTGCTCGCCGTGCAGGTGCGCATCGCCGCCGCTCGGCGTCAGGTGGATGCGGCGGCCGCGGCGGTCGCCGGCGAGATCGCCCGGCGCTCTCGCCACGAGCTCGGCCACTCAGGGCTGGCCCACCGCACGGGCGCCCGCACGCCGGAGCGGCTGGTCGCCTCGGTCACCGGGCTGACTGTCGGCGAGGCGAGACAGATGATCGCCGCGGGCGAGACCCTCGACGGCGAGGCGTCCTGGATGGCCCCGGTGGCCGATCGCGCTGCAGAGCGGCGACGTCTCAGTCGGCGCGACTGCGGCCATCCGGCGTGAGCTCGGCGAGCCGAACGCCGACGTCAGCGCCGACGACCTGGCCGGCGCCGCTCGACGGCTCGTCGCCGAGTCGGGTGGTCTCCCGCCGGAGCAGATCGCCGTGCTCGCCCGCGAAGCCCGCGACCGCATCGACGCAGACGGGGTCGTCGATCGCGAGGCCGCCATGCGTGAGAAGCGCTCCCTCCGGGTCTCGCGGCTCGCCGACGGCATGACGAGACTCGTCGCCCTGCTCGATCCCGAGAACGCCGCCTTCGTCACCGACGCCATCGATCGGGTCACCGCTCCGCGGCGAGGCGGAGTGCGGTTCGTCGATCCCGATGAGAAGCAACGGGCCGTCGACCTCGTCGCCGACCCGCGCACGACGGAGCAACTCGCGTTCGACGCGTTCGTGGGGATGATCCGCCTGGCGGCTGCGGTCGACGATGGTCGAATCTTCGGTTCTCGCGCGCCCGAGGTCCGCGTCCATGTGCGCGCGGAGCACCTCGAACGCGGGGAAGGATTCGGGTGGATCGAGGGCCAGTCGACCGCGATCTCGTTGGGCACGGTGACGCGCCTGATCTGCACCGCCGGAGCCCTGCCGATCGCCTTCCGCGACGACGGGCGTCCTCTGAGGCTCGGGCGATCCCAGCGTCTGTTCTCGGCCGCACAGCGGATCGCGCTCGCGGCACGGGACGGCGGATGCCTCATCCCGGGCTGCGACAGACCCCCGTCTTGGTGCGAAGCGCATCACATCGACGAATGGGAACGGCACAACGGAAGGACCGACGTCGACGTCGGCGTCCTGCTCTGCCGACATCACCACATGTGGGTGCATGACAGCGGTGCGCGCGTCGCGCGGGTCCCCGGTGGTTTCGAGGTGCGCCGCACCGGTCACCCGGCGATGCGACTCGAATCGAAGAGTCCGATACGACGAGCAAGCTGAATCACGAGTCGCCGGGAGTGTCTCGGCGGCTCGCACGTCAGCCTGCAGGTCGCGCAGAGCGCCCCGCAGTGCGCGCTCGCTGTCGAGACCGGCAGCGCGCGCGGCCGCGACCATGCCGAGCAGCTGAGCGCCCAGCTCGGCCTCGGTCTGCGGGATCTCCACCGGCGTCTCGTGTCACGCCGAGCTTGCCGGCGCGACCGAGCAGCTTGTCGGCCAGAGCCAGCGCGGGCATCGCCTGCGGGATGCCGTCCAGCGTGCTCGATCGGTGCGCCTTCTCGAGAGCCTTGATGCGATCCCAGGTGGCCACCACCTCATCCGGGGTCTCGGCGACCACGTCGCCGAACACGTGCGGGTGCCGCGCGACCATCTTCGCCGTCATGTGCGCGGCGACGTCCTCGAGGGTGAAGCTGCCCGCCTCCGCCTCGATGTCGGCGTGGAAGAGCACCTGGTACAGCACGTCGCCGAGCTCCTCGATGAGCTCCTCGCGGGTGCCCGACTCGATCGCCTCGATCAGCTCGTAGGTCTCCTCGACCAGGTACTGCACGAGCGAGGCGTGCGTCTGCTCGCGGTCCCACACGCAGCCGCCCGGAGCACGCAGCCGGTGCAGGGTGGCGACCAGCTCGTCGAGCCGGGGGTTCGGGGGCGCGGGCACCGAGGCTGGGGACATGCCCCCATCCTGCCGCGCGCTGCCACACTGATGGCGTGAGGATTCCGGGAGCGGTCATCGCATTCGTCGTCATCTCGGCAGTCGTGGTGGGGGTCGTCCTCGTCGTCGACGCCGGCGGGATGCCGGTGGGCTGGCAGCCTGCGGCATCGCCCCCGGCCATCGCGGATCCCGACGCCGACCCCGACCCCGACCCGACCCCGACCCCGACCAGCCAGTCCCCGCCGCCGCGACGCCCGCCACGATCGAGTACGTGCACGATGGCGACACCCTGTTCCTGACCGACGGAACGAAGGTCCGTCTGCTCGGCATCGACACGCCCGAGATCGGCGAGAACCTCGAGTGCTACGGCGACGAGGCGACCGCGCTGCTTGCGCTCGCTCCTCCCCGAGGGAACGACCGTTCGGGTGCTCGCCGATGTCCAGCCGCTCGACCAGTACGGTCGCTCGCTGCTCTTCATCTACACGGAGGGCGGCGAGCTCGTGAACCTCACGCTGATCCAGGCCGGCGCCGCCGAAGCCGTCGTGCTCGAGCCCAACCTGCTGTACGCGTCGCAATTCGAGGCCGCAGAGGAGGCCGCCCGGCGCCTCGGGGATCGGCATGTGGGGCGTCTGCTAGGCTCAGCGGAACGCCGCGATACCGGTGATCGCCTGGCCGAGGATCAGGGTGTGCACCTCGTCGGTGCCCTCGTAGGTGCGCACCGACTCCAGGTTGTTCGCGTGCCGCAGCGGCGAGTGGTCGAGCGTGATGCCGTTGCCGCCGAGCATCGCGCGGGCCTCGCGGGCGATGCGGATGGCGATGCGCGTGTTGTTGAGCTTGCCCACCGAGATCTGGTGCGGCTCCAGCGCTCCGGCGTCCTTGAGCCGGCCGAGGTGCAGCGCGAGCAGCATCCCGTTCTCGATCTCGAGCGCCATGTCGACGAGCTTCGCCTGCGTCAGCTGGAACGCGGCGAGCGGCTTGTCGAACTGGGTGCGCTGCGAGCGTGTAGTCGAGGGCCGCGCGGTAGCTGTCGCGCGCCGCCCCGAGCACGCCCCAGGCGATCCCGTACCGCGCCTCGTTGAGGCAGGCGAACGGACCGCGCAGCCCCTCGGCACCCGGCAGCCGCGCCGACTCCGGCACCCGCACGTCGTCGAGCGCGATGTCGCACTGGATCGAGGCGCGCATCGAGAGCTTCGGCGCGATCGGCGTCGCCGTGAAGCCGGCGGTGTCGGTCGGCACCAGGAACCCGCCGCACGCCGTCATCGGTCTGCGCCCAGATGATCGCGACCTGCGCGATCGAGGCGAGGCCGATCCAGCGCTTGGCGCCGGTGATCACCCAGTCGTCGCCGTCGCGGCGCGCGAAGGTCGTCATGCTGCCGGGGTCGGATCCCGAACCCGGCTCGGTCAGGCCGAAGCAGCCGATCACCTCGCCGGCCGCCATGCGCGGCAGCCACTCGGTCTTCTGCTCCTCGGAGCCGTGCTTCGCGATCGCCGACATCGCCAGCGAGCCCTGCACCGAGACGAACGTGCGCAACCCGGAGTCGCCGGCCTCCAGCTCGAGCGCCGCGAGGCCGTACTCGACCGCCGAGCGCCCGGCGCAGCCGTAGCCCTCGATGTGCATGCCGAGCAGCCCGAGCTCGGCCAGTCGCGGCACCAGCTCGACGGGGAACACGGCGTCCTCGTACCACCGGCGATGTGCGGCCGGACCTCGGCGTCGACGAACGAGCGCACGGTCGCCCGCAGCGCCTTCTCGTCGTCGCTCAGCAGCGAGTCGATGGCCAGCAGGTCGTACGGGTCCGGCATGCTCACACGCTACCGTCGAACCCATGACGGAGGGTCGGCCGCTCGACGGCCTCGTGGTCGCCGACCTGAGCCGCGTGCTGGCCGGACCGACCGCGACCATGATGCTCGCCGACCTGGGCGCCCGCGTGATCAAGGTCGAGCGACCGGGCACCGGCGACGACACCCGCCAGTGGGGTCCGCCGTGGGCCGGGATCGTCGAGCTCGTACTTCGAGAGCGCCAACCGCAGCAAGGAGTCGATCGCGCTCGACTTCGGCGACGCCGGACGACCTGCGGATCGCCCGCGCCCTCGTCGACCGCGCCGACATCGTCGTCGAGAACTACCGCTCGGGCGCGCTCGAGCGCTACGGGCTCGATGCGGCGGCGGTCGGGCGAGCGGAACCCGCGCGCCGTCTACGTCTCCATCACGGGATTCGGGAGCGGAGCCGGAGCGGCGCTGCCGGGCTACGACTTCCTGGTGCAGGCGGTCGGCGGGCTGATGAGCATCACCGGCCAGCCGGACGGGCAGCCCGGCGGCGAGCCGATGAAGGTCGGCGTCGCGGTCATCGACCTGCTCGCCGGCAAGGACGTCGTGATGGGCGTGCTCGCCGCCGTCGTGCAGCGCGAGCGCACCGGCCACGGCCAGCACGTCGAGGTGAACCTGCTGTCGAGCGCCGTCGCCGCGCTCGCGAATCAGGCGTCGTCGTACCTGGCGACCGGCACCGCGCCGCGCCGGCTCGGCAACCACCACCCGTCGATCGCGCCGTACGGCGCCTTCCGCGCCCGCGACGGCCTACTCGCGATCGCGGTCGGCAACGACCGGCAGTGGGCGCTGCTCGCCGACGTGATCGGCGCGGCCGAGCTGGCCGGCGACGCGCGGTTCGCGACGAACGCCGCCCGGGTCGAGCACCGCGACCGAGCTGATCGCCGCGCTCGACGGGCACCTCGCGGACGACGACGTCGCCGGCTGGATCGAGCGGATGGGCGCCGCGGGCATCCCGGCCGGCAAGGTCAACGACGTCGGCGAGGCGCTCGCTCTCGCCACCGAGCTCGGGCTCGAGCCCATCGCGGATGTCGGGCCGGACCACCCGGCGCAGCTGCGGCATCCGGTGCGCTACTCGGCCTTCGAGCCGGTCGCGCCGGTCGCACCGCCCGCACTCGACGCCGATCGCGCCGCCGTGCTGGCGTGGCTTGAGGACGAGCCCGGCTCAACCGGCCGCCGTGGTGCCGATCGACCCCGACCGCACGTCGCCGTCGGGCACCGGCGTCTTCGGCATCGCGAAGGCGGCGACGCCGGCGAGCACGGACGCGACCAGCGCGGCGACGAACACGGCCCCGGTCGCGGCGACCACCGCATCCGGATTCTCCTCGCCGCCGCGGGAACCCGGCGATGATCGCCGTTGGCGATCGCGCCGAGCACCGCGATGCCGACCGCGCTGCCCACGTTGCGGGCGAACAGGTTGGTGCCGGTGACGACGCCGCGCTCGTGCCAGGCGCGCTCGACTGCGCGGCGATCAGGGCGGGCGACGTCGCGAAGCCCGAGCCCGATGCCCATGACGAAGCAGACGATCGCGATCAGGATCGACCGACGGGCGTCGGCGCGATCAGCACGAGCGCGACGGCGCTCAGGATGACGATCGCGATGCCGATCAGCACCGTCGAGCGGAACCCGATGCGCAGGTAGATGCGGCCGGACAGCGTGGCCGAGATCGGCCAGCCGAGCGTCAGCGCCGCGAGCGCGAGCCCGGCGACGATCGGCTCGACGCCGAGTCCGCCCTTCTGCAGGTAGGTCGGGATGTAGGAGGTGAGCCCGATGAGCACGGCACCGACCGCGAACGCCAGCAGCGTCGTCGTGAGCAGCAGCGGCCGCGTGAACGCCCAGAGCGGCAGGATCGGCTCGGCGGCGCGGCGCTCGACCAGCAGGAACGCGACGAACAGCACGATGCCGGCCGCGAAGATCGCGATGCTGGTCGGCGAGTTCCACTCCCAGGCCTGGCCGCCCTCGAGCAGCCCGAGGATGAGGAGGGTCAGCGAGCGTGGTCAGCAGCGCCGCGCCGGCGTAGTCGATGCGGTGCGCGTGCCTGTCGACCTTCTCGTGGAAGTTGCGCACGATCAGCACCGCCGCGAGCAGGCCGAGCGGGATGTTGATGAAGAAGATCCACGGCCAGCCGGTGTACTGCGCGAAGACGCCGCCGAGGGTCGGGCCGAGGACCGACGAGATCGCCCAGACGCTGGCCAGGTAGCCCTGCACGCGGGCGCGCTCGGCGATCGTGTAGATGTCGCCGACCATCGTGATCGCGATCGGCCCGACCGCGCCGGCGCCGAGACCCTGCACCGCGCGGAACGCGATCAGCGCCGGCATCGACCAGGCGAATCCGCAGAGGATCGAGCCGAGCAGGAACAGCCCGATGCCGAACAGGATGATCGGCTTGCGCCCGAGCATGTCGGCGAGCTTCGAGTACACCGGCACCGAGACCGCCTGCGCGAGCAGGTAGATCGAGAACAGCCACGGGAACTGCGAGAAGCCGCCGAGGTCGTCGACGATCGACGGCACCGCCGTCGCCAGGATCGTCGCGTCGATCGCGACCAGGCCGCTCGCGACCATGATCGCGAGGAGCAGGGGACCGCGTTCGGAGCGGAAACCGACGTCGCTGGGCACCCGATCCATACTGGTGCACGTGACCCTCGCTCTGCTGGCTCTGCTGATCCTCGTGCTCGTCGTGCTGCTCTGGCGGGCCGTCACCCGCGAGCGCCGCGACTACGCCCGCTTCAAGCGGCTGCGCTCGACGACGCTGCGGCGCAAGGTGTTCCGGCGCTGGATCCTCGAGTCCTGGCTCGTGCTCGGCGGGCTGGCGGCCGTCGTGCTGCTCGCGGCGTCGCCGTTCGTGCCGCTCGCGCTGGAGGACGCCGCGCCAGTGGGGTCCGCTCGCCGGCGATCCCGTACGGCAGGACACCGTGACGCGGATTCCTCATCGGATTCTGGATCGCCGCCGTCGCCGTGCTGGTGCTGCCGATCCTGCTGCTGCGCCGCCGCTCGACGAGATGCCGGCGATCGGCGACATCCGCGCGCTGCTGCCCCGCAACCGCGGCGAGCTGCCGTACGGCGCCGGGCTCGGGCTGACCGCGGGCATCGTCGAGGAGCTGCTCTTCCGGCTCGCGCTGCCCGCGCTGCTGTTCGGCGTGCTCCGGCAGCGGGCCGCTGGCGTTCGGGATCGCGGCCGTGCTCTTCGGGCTGCTGCACCTCTACCAGGGGCCGCTCGGCATCCTGTTCGCGTTCATCCTGGGGCTGCTGTTCACGCTGCTCTACCTGCGTGAGCGGGTCGATCCTCGCGCCGATCGTGCTGCACGCGCTGATCGACCTGCGGTCGCTGGTGCTGATCCCGATCGCGCTCGGCGGCGCGTGGGGCTCGACACGCCCGCTACGCGGCCTGCTCGACCGGCCGCTCCCGCCACTCCCCCAGGCGACGCGGCGTACCGTGAGCACGTGACCGCCGCCCTCGCCCGCATCGTCGTCTCCGTCGCCTCGCTCGAGAAGGCGCTGCCCGCTCTACGAGGACGTGCTCGACCTGCGCCGCACGCAGGAGTCGCCCGGCATCGTCGGGCTCGCCCTCGCCCGCGGCATCGAGCTGATGCTGCACGAGCGCCCGCCGACGCCCGGGGATGCCGGGGTCGCCCCGGTCTTCCGGGTCGCGAACGTCGATGCCGCGCAGCTGCCGCGGCGACCGGCGTCGGCGCGACGATCATCGACGCCGCCGCGCGACGAGCCGTGGGGCGAACGTCAGGCCGTGCTGCACGACGTCGACGGGCACGTGTTCTGCCTCGTCACGCCGCTGGACTAGGCACCCGCGCTCGGACGGGCGACGGCGCTAGCGTCGAGCGAGCCGGAACGGCCTCGCTGCCGGCGCGGGGAAGATCGCCTCGAGCAGCCCGGTCACCCACGCGATCAGCTCGGCGTCGGTGCCGTCGCGGTTCGCGATGCCCGCCAGCATCGGGATGCTCACCGCCTTCTGCTGCGCGAACAGCCGCGCTCCGGGGTAGAGGCGCTGCAACCGCACCTGGATCGAGTCGGGCAGGTCGGCCGGCGCGACCCGCAGGTTGCCGCCCATCGCCACGACATCCGACAGCCCGGCCTTCTGCGCCAGCGCGACGCAGCCGCGACACGGCGACCAGGTTCTGCACCTGCGCGGGCGGCTCGCCGTAGCGGTCGGTCAGCTCCTCGAGGACGTTGTCGATCGCGTCGTCGGGGCTGGCGGGCGCGGATGCCGTCGAGAGCTTCTGGTACGCCTCGAGCCGCAGGCGCTCGCTCTCGACGTACTCCTCGGGGATGTGCGCGTCGACCGGCAGCTCGAGCCGCAGCTCGGTCTGCCCCTCGGCCACGTCGCCGCGGAACGCGCTGACCGCCTCGCCGATCATCCGCAGGTAGAGGTCGAACCCGACGCCCGCGATGTGCCCGGACTGCTCGCCGCCGAGCAGGTTGCCCGCGCCGCGGATCTCGAGGTCCTTCAGCGCGATCTGCATGCCGCCGCCGAGCTCGTTGTTGGCGGCGATCGTCTCGAGCCGGTCCTGCGCCAGCTCGCTGAGCGGCTTGTCGTCGTCGTAGAGGAAGTAGGCGTACGCCCGCTCGCGGCCGCGCCCGACCCGCCCGCGGATCTGGTGCAGCTGCGACAGCCCGTACTTGTCGGCGCGGTCGATGATGAGCGTGTTCGCGTTGGCGATGTCGATGCCGGTCTCGATGATCGTCGTCGTCACGAGCACGTCGAACTTGCGCTCCCAGAAGTCGACGATGACCTGCTCGAGCACGCTCTCGCTGAGCTGGCCGTGCGCGACGGCGATGCGCGCCTCGGGCACCAGCTCGGCGATCTGCGCCGCGACCCGGTTGATCGACGAGACCCGGTTGTGCACGAAGAACACCTGGCCCTCGCGCAGCAGCTCGCGCCGGATCGCGGCGCCCACCTGCTTGTCGCTGTACGGCCCGACGTAGGTGAGGATCGGGTGCCGGTCCTCGGGCGGGGTCGCGAGCGTCGACATCTCGCGGATGCCGGTCACCGCCATCTCGAGCGTGCGCGGGATCGGCGTCGCCGACATCGCCAGGATGTCGACGTTGGTCTTGAGCTTCTTGAGCGCGTCCTTGTGCTCGACGCCGAAGCGCTGCTCCTCGTCGATGACGACGAGCCCGAGATCCTTGAACCGGATGCCGTCGCTGAGCAGGCGGTGGGTGCCGATCACGACGTCCACCTCTCCGCTCGCGAGGCCCTCGATGGTCTCCTTCGCCTCCTTGTCGGTCTGGAACCGGCTGAGCGCGCGCAGGTGCACCGGGAAGCCGGCGAACCGCTCGGCGAAGGTCTCCATGTGCTGGCGCACCAGCAGCGTCGTCGGCACGAGCATCGCGACCTGCTTGCCGTCCTGCACCGCCTTGAACGCGGCGCGGATCGCGATCTCGGTCTTGCCGTAGCCGACGTCGCCCGAGACGAGCCGGTCCATCGGGATCGGCCGCTCCATGTCGGCCTTCACCTCGTCGATGGTGACCAGCTGGTCGGGCGTCTCGACGAACGGGAACGCCTCCTCGAGTTCGCGCTGCCACGGGGTGTCGGGCGGGAAGGCGTGCCCGCGCCGACGCCATGCGCGCGCTGTAGAGCTTGACCAGTTCGACGGCGATGTCGCGCACCGCCTTGCGCGCCTTGCCCTTGGCGGCCGCCCAGTCGGATCCGCCCATCTTCGACAGCGCGGGCGCCTCGCCGCCGACGTAGCGGGTGAGCAGGTCGAGCTGGTCGGTCGGCACGAAGAGCTTGTCGCCCGGGTACCCGCGCTTGCTCGGCGCGTACTCGAGCACGAGGTACTCGCGCACCACCTTGGCCTCGGTGACCGTGGTGCCGAGCGGGCCGCGCGGGGTGCGGGTGCCGCTGGCGACCTCGCGCTGCACGAGTTCGACGAACCGGCCGATGCCGTGCGTCTGGTGCACGACGAAGTCGCCGGCCCGCAGCTGCAGCGGGTCGACGACGTTCTTGCGGCGGCTCGCGAGCCGCTTCACCTGGCGGGAGTCGACGCCCGCGCTGCGGCCGTAGAACTCGGCCTCGCTGAGGACGGCGATCCCCGGCCGTCGGGGTGGCGTCCGGCAGCTGGAACCCGGCCTCGACCGCGCCCTGCTCGACGGCGACGACGGCCCCGCGGTCGGCGAGCACCTCGGCGGCGCGTTCGACCAGGCCGGCGCCGCTCGCGGTGACCGTCACCTGCCAGCCGTCGCGGGCGAGCGCGGCGACGTGGTCGACCGCCCCGTCGGCCTGGCCGACGAAGGTCGGCACCGGATCGCGCGGGCAGACGCGGATGACGTCGTCGTCGCCGGAGTCGAACGGGCTGAGCGTCCACCAGGTGCGGTCGCCGGCCGCGGCGCGCAGCCCGTTCACGGTGAGGAAGTCGCCGGCGATCGAGGTCGATCGGCGCCTGCGCTCCCGCGGTGGCGGCGTTCCACGCGGCGTCGAGGAACTCGCGGTTCGTCTCGGCGAGACTGAGGGCCCGGGTCGCGACCCGCTCCGGGCCCAGGATGGCGATCGCGGCATCCCGAGGCAGGTAGTCGGTGAGCGGCACGAGCTGTCGGCAGCAGCGCGGGGGCGAGCGACTCCATGCCCTCGACCGGGATGCCCTCGGCGATCTTCGCGAGCATCGGCGCCAGGGTCGGGAACTCGAGCTCCATCTCGCGGGCACGCTGCCGCACGGCCTCGGTGAGCAGCAGCTCGCGGCTCGGCGGCAGCTCGGTGCGCGTCAGCGTCGTCGGGCAGCGAGCGCTGGTCGGCGACCGAGAAGTGCTGCAGCTGCTCGAGCTCGTCGCCGAAGAAGTCGGCGCGCACCGGGTGCTCGGCGTCGGGGGCGAAGACGTCGAGGATGCCGCCGCGCATCGCGAACTCGCCGCGGCGGGTGACCAGGTCGACGCGCACGTAGGCGAGCTCGACGAGCGTCGGTCGCGAGCGCGGAGAGCTCGTAGCCCCGGCGCCCCACCTCGCAGCTCGATCGGCCGCACCTCGGCGAGACCCGGCGCGAGCGGCTGCAGCGCCGCCCGCACGCTCGCGACGACGACCAGCGCGGCGCTGCTTCGCCGGTGCTGCCTGCCAGTCGGCGAGCGCGCGGAGCGCGCGCAGGCGCGCACCGACGGTCTCGGCGCTCGGGCTGAGGCGCTCGTGCGGAAGGGTCTCCCAGGCGGGGAGCGCGAGCACGTCGGCGTCGGGCAGGTAGCAGCGGACCGCCGCCTCGACCGCCTCGGATTCGCGGCTCGTCGCGGTGACCGCGAGCAGGGTCTGCGGGCCGCGGCGGGCCGCCGAGCAGCGCCGCCAGGAGCGGGACGCGCAGCCCGTCGACGAGCGAGAAATCGGCGTCGCGGGCGGCCCGCGCGAGCGCCGGTTTCAGGGCGTGGGCGTGCGCCAGCCCCGGAATCAGCGCAGCAAGACCCACTCGGGCGAGTCTACGTGCGGCCTGCGGCCGCCGCTGCCGGTGGCGTCCTCGCGCGGCGCGTGCCAGCGCTGCTGCGCCGCGAGCAGTCCCTCGGTGACGAGCAGCTCGGTGGCGTCGGCCGCATCCGAGAGCAGCGAGGGCAGCACCTCGCGCTCGGCCTTCGAGAACGGCGTCAGCACGTAGTCGGCGGCGTCCTGGCGCCCGGGCGGGCGCCCGATGCCGATGCGCACGCGCGCGAAGTCGGGCGGTGCCGATCGCCGCGGCGATGTCGCGGATGCCGTTGTGGCCGCCGTGGCCGCCGCCCGACTTCACGCGGATGGTGTCGAACGGGATGTCGAGCTCGTCGTGCAGCACGATCAGCCGCGACGGCGTCGAGCGAGTAGAACCGCAGCAGCGCGGCGACCGGGCCGCCCGACAGGTTCATGAAGGTGTTCGGCTTCGCGAGCACGAGCTTGGCGCCGCCCGGAGCGATGCGCCCCTCGGCGACGGCGCGTTCGTCTTGTGCGTCTTGAAGCGTGGCGCCGGACCACGCCGATGCGGTCGGCCAGCTCGGCGAGCGCCATCTGGCCGACGTTGTGACGATGACCGGCGTAGCCGGGCCCGGGATTCCCGAGCCCGGCTACGAGCCAGACGTCTTCTGGCCGTGGATCGGAGTGCTACTCCGCGGCCTCGTCGGACGCGGCGTCGCCACCCTCGGCGGCGGCCTCGCCCTCGGCACCCTCGGCGGCTTCGCCCTCGGCACCCTCTTCGCCCTCGGCGGCCTCGGCGGCTTCGGCGGCCGCGGCCTCGCCCAGGTCGACGACGGCGGGCACGGTGACGTTGACGACGAGCGTGTCGGGGTCGGAGATGAGCGTCGAGCCCTCGGGCAGCTCGAGGTCCTTCGCGAAGATCTGCGTGCCCTCCTCGGCGCCCTCGATGTCGACCGTGATGCGCTCGGGGATGTGCGTGGCCTCGGCCTCGACCGACAGCGTGTTCGCGTCGAGCGCCGCGATCGTGCCGGCGACCGACTCGCCCTCGACGTGCACCGGGACGTCGACGGTCACCTTCTCGCCCTTGCGGACGACGACGAGGTCGAGGTGCTCGATGATCTGGTGCACCGGGTCCTTCTGCACGTCCTTGACCAGCGCGAGCTGGGTCTTGCCCGAGATGTCGAGCTCGAGCACCTGGTTCGCCTTGCGCAGGATGAGGCCGACCTCGTGACCGGGCAGCGTCACGTGCTGCGGCTCGGTGCCGTGGCCGTAGATGACGGCGGGGATCTTGCCGGCGGCGCGGATGCGGCGAGCGAATCCCTTGCCGAACTGCTCGCGGGGTTCCGCGACCAGCTTGTTGTCGTCAGCCATGGCTGTACTCCTTGGTTGTGGAGCACGCGGCCCCGATGATCTGTTGGTCAACTCGAACGCATCAGCGTGAGGAAAGACCCGGGTGCCTGAGAAGCACAGGCCTGCCCACCGCGTCGATCACGGATGCTGCCTGCGGAAGCGCAGCATCCCTCGCCGAAGTTCAGTGGTGAAGTCTACACCGCGGAGGAGGTCCTCGGCGGCGGCGGCTGATCCGATGCGCCGGAGACCGAGCCCGGGGCTCTCAGTAGAACTCGACCGTGTCGACCGCGGTTGAGCAGCTCCTCGCCGTCGAGCAGCCGCCGCGCGTTCTCGGCGAACAGCTCGGTGATCATCCGCGGCTCGTGCGGGCTGATCGCGGCGGTGTGCGGGGCGATGATCACGTTGGGCAGGTCCCAGAGCGGGCTGTCGGCAGCGAGCGGCTCGGAGTACGGTCACGTCGAGCGACCGCGAAGCCGACGCGGCCGTCGGCGAGCGCGTCGATGAGCGCCGGCTCGTCGACCGTCGTGCCGCGCCCGACGTTGACGATCGTGATGCCCGGCTTGCGCCGCCGCCAGCACCTCGCGGCTGAGCATCTTCTCGGTCTGGCTCGGTGCCGGGCAGCGCGAGCACGAGCGCGTCGACGAGCGGCCGCGACCTCCGCGAGCTGGTCGACGCCGTACACCCGCGAGACGCCCGGAACCTCGACCGGGCGGCGGTGCACGCCGACGACGCGGTAGCCGAGACCGGCCAGCTTGGCCGCGGTGAGGCGTCCGATCGAGCCGAGCCCGACGATCGCGACCGTGAGGTCGGACGCGATGGGCATCACGCGGCGCGCGCGCCCACTCGTGACGGCGCTGCGCCTCGAGCAACCACGGCAGCAGCTTCGCGCCGGCCAGCACGCCGAACACCGCGAACTCCGACGAGCGGCTCGGCGTGCACGCCGGCCGAGGTCGTGAACAGGATGCGGTCCAGAGTCGGCCCGGTCGAGTCGCGCCGCGCGCACCTGCTGCCCGCCACCCGCCGGGATCGTGTGCACCCAGCGCAGCCGCGGGTTGGCCGCGACCGTGCGGGCGAGCGCGCGCCCGGACTGATCGGGCACCCCGTAGAGCACGTCGGCCGAGTCGACGTAGTCCTCGTAGGCGGCCTGCAGCTCGGCCGGCCGGTCGAACCGCGCCATCCAGTCGTCGCTGGGCGGGCCCGTCAGAGCGGCGATCGTGCACCACGTCGAGCCGCGGTTCGAGCCGGCGCAGGAGCGCGAGGTTCTCGTCGCTGAGCGGGGTCGCCACCACGACCCGGAGGGCGTCGGTCATGCGCCATCTTCTCGCGACGGCGCCGTCGCCCCGGCGGGACGCTCCGTGCCGGAGCCGTCCTCTGCGAGCCGCCCCGCGGCGTCGGCGACGATCTCGTCGACCGCGAGGACGACGTCGTAGTCGAGCGGTCGCTCGTCGGCGCCGGGCACCTCGAGGGTCGCGAGCTGCGAGTCGAGCAGGGCCACCGGCATGAAGTGGCTCGCGCCCGCCCATCCGCTCGGCGAGCAGGTCGCGGGTGCCGTGCAGGTAGACGAGGCGCAGGCCGGGGGCAGCGGCACGCAGTCGGTCGCGGTAGGCCCGCCGCAGCGCCGAGCACGCCACGACCACCGGCCGGTCGGCGAGCACCGCGCCGACGGCATCCAGCCACGGCCAGCGGTCCTCGTCGGTGAGCGGGATGCCGGCCGCCATCTTCTCGACGTTCGACCGCGGATGCAGGTCGTCGGCGTCGACGAATGGCATGCCCAGCGGCCGCGGCCAGCGCCATCGCCGACGGTCGTCTTCCCGGACCCGGAGACCCCCATGACGACGACGGAACGCACACCTCCACGCTAGCGGTAGCCTGAAATCATGCCCCAGGAAGCGCCCCACAGCCCTGTCGGAGCCGCCAACATCGGAGTCGTCGGACTGGCGGTGATGGGCTCCAACCTGGCCCGCAACCTCGCCAGCCGCGAGGGCAACACGGTCGCGATCTTCAACCGCATCGTACGAGAAGACGCAGACCCTGATCGACGAGCACCCCGAGGCCGGGTTCGTGCCGACCGCCGACTACGCCGCGTTCGCCGCCGCCCTGCCAGAAGCCGCGCACCGCGATCATCATGGTGCAGGCCGGCAAGGGCACCGACGCCGTCATCGACGAGCTGGTCAAGGTCTTCGAGCCGGGCGACATCATCGTCGACGGCGGCAACGCGCTGTTCACCGACACCATCCGCCGCGAGAAGGCGGTGCGCGAGACCGGCATCAACTTCGTCGGCGCCGGCATCTCCGGCGGCGAGGAGGGCGCGCTCAACGGGCCGTCGATCATGCCGGGCGGATCCGACGAGGCGTGGGAGACGCTCGGCCCGATCCTGAAGTCGATCGCCGCGGTCGCCGAGGGCGAGCCCTGCGTCACCCACGTCGGACACGACGGCGCCGGCCACTTCGTCAAGATGATCCACAACGGCATCGAGTACGCCGACATGCAGCTGATCGCCGAGGCCTACGACCTGATCCGCCGCGGCACCGGCAAGACGCCCGCCGAGATCGCCGACATCTTCGCCGAGTGGAACGCGGGCGAGCTCGAGAGCTACCTGATCGAGATCACGGCCGAGGTGCTGCGGCAGGTCGACGCGACGACCGGCAAGCCGCTCGTCGATGTCATCCTCGACCAGGCGGGATCGAAGGGCACCGGCGTGTGGACCGTGCAGAACGCGCTCGACCTCGGCATCCCGGTGTCGGGCATCGCGGAGGCGGTGTTCGCCCGCTCGCTGTCGTCGAAGCCCGCCCAGCGCGCCGCCGCATCCGGGCTGCCCGGGCCCGGCGGCGGTGCCGGCGGTGGCCGACGCCGACGCGTTCATCGAGGACGTGCGCCAGGCGCTCTACGCCTCGAAGATCATCGCCTACTCGCAGGGCTTCGACGCGATCGTCGCCGGCGCCGAGCAGTACGACTGGGACATCAAGAAGGGCGAGATCGCGAAGATCTGGCGCGGCGGCTGCATCATCCGGGCGCGGTTCCTCAACCGGATCACCGAGGCCTACGCCGCCGACCCCGGGCTCGTCGCGCTGCGTGACCGCGCCGTTCTTCGTCGACGTCGTGACCCGCACCCAGGAGGCCTGGCGCCGCGTGGTCGCCCACGCCGCCGCGGCCGGCATCCCGAGCCCGGCGTTCTCGTCATCGCTCGCGTACTACGACGGCCTGCGCGCCGACCGGCTGCCCGCCGCACTCGTGCAGGGACAGCGCGACTTCTTCGGCGCGCACACCTACGGACGCGTCGACAAGGACGGCACCTTCCACACGCTGTGGTCGGGCGACCGCAGCGAGGTCGACGCGGTCGCCATCGCACTAGCGCGGCGCCGCCACCTCACATGCGGTGACGGGCGACGCGGCGCAGGCGGGTGAAGAGCACGACGCACGAGACCCATCACGATCGCGGCGATCGAGCCCCAGAGCGGCGCGTCCACGGACATGCCCGTGAGAGCCAGGCCTGCGGTGCGCAGGTAGGTGATCGTCACGTTCGCGGTCACGAGGTTGCCGTTGACGTCGGTGACGCGGTACGTCGCCGGTGTCGGATTGCCTCGGAAGGACGCGAATGGCTGGAACGACACCGAGCTCGTCGATGTGTTCATCCGCCAGGTCCCCTGGCCCGGGACGACCATGCTCATGACCGGCGCGAGCGTCTGGATCGAGGCCGTGCTGTTCGCCCCGCCCGACGAACCGGGTGCAGGGATGGACGGGACGGTCACCGTGGCGTTGGGATCCATGATCCGCGATGCCGAGGTGTCGAAGAGTCCGACATCGTTGGCGAGGATCGGCACGGTCACGGTGGTGCCGCTCGCGTTGTCGAGGCTCTCGTCGTCGGCCGCCGTCGGCAGGTAGGTGACCGTCGCCAGCGCGCGGACCACGTCACCGGTCAGGTCGGTGATCTCGTAGTTCACCGGCGTCGGGTTGTTCATGAATCCGGGCTCCGGCGTGAAGGTGAGGCGGCCGAGCAGGTTGTCGACGGTCCAGTCGCCCTGGCCGGGGACGTTGAGCGACATCACGCCGAGGTTGGTGCCTGGATCGATCACGCGCAGGCTCGACACGTCGAAGTCACCGGTGTCGTTGGTGAGCACGTTGAGCGTGGCCGGCGAGCCGAAGGCGAAGCCGTTCTGCACGTCGGGCGCGACGGTCGGCAGGTAGGTGATCGTCACCTGCGCGTCGACCGTGTCGCCGGTGACGTCGGTCACCTGGTAGTCGACGGGCGCCGGGTCGAGCATGAAGCCGACCTCCGGGAAGAACGAGACCGTGCCGTCGCTGTTGGCCTGCCAGCGTCCCTCGCCGGCCACGACGAGCTGCAGCACCGGGCCGCCGGGGGCGACGATGCGCACGCTGGTGAGCACGAAGTCGCCGATGTCGTTGGAGAGCACCGGCACGTTCACCGTGGTGCCGAGCGTGTTGCCGAGGTCGGAGTCGTCGGCCGCGTCGGGCAGGTAGGTGACGGTGATCCGTGCGGAGACGACGTCGCCCGTGGAGTCGGTGACCTGGTAGCTCACGACGCTCGGGTCGGCGACGAAGGCGACGTCCGGGTCGAACGTGATCGTGTCGTCGGGCTGGACGGTCCAGGTGCCCTGGCCGGGGATCGACAGCGTCGAGACCGGGTTGACGCCGTCGAGCAGCCGGACGCTGCCGGAGACGAAGTCCCCGATGTCGTTCGCCGAGCACGTCCACGTTCACGTTCGTGCCGATCGTGTTGTCAGGTCGGAGTCATCGGCGGCCGACGGCACGTAGGTGATCGTGATGAGCGCGGTGACCGAATCGCCGGTGATGTCGGTGATGCGGTAGCTCACCGGCGTCGGGTCGCCCTGGAAGCCGGGCGCCGGGGAGAACCGGATGACGCCGCCGGGCTGCACCGACCAGTCGCCCTCCCGGGAGCCGACAGGGTGGTTCCGCCGCCGGAAACGAACACCAGCGAACCGACGGTGAAGCTTCCGATGTCGTTGGCCAGCACGCTGACGTCGACGATGTCGTCGATGGCGTTGCCGAGGTCGGAGTCGTTCACCGCCGCGGGCACGTAGTTCAGCGTGATCTGCGCGCTGACCGTGTCGCCCGTGGTGTCGGTGATGCGGTACGAGATCGGTGCGGGGTCGACGAGGAATCCGGGTGCCGGCGTGAAGACCACGTTCGCACCCGAGATGCTCCAGACACCCTGACCGGCGACGGTCACCGGGCCCGCGGTCGGCGTACCGGTACCGGGGTCGACCAGGCGCAGGGACGGGATGCTGAAGTCACCGGTGTCGTTGCCGAGCACCGGCACGGTCGCGACCGAGCCGATCACGAGACCGCCCTGCGCGTCGTTCACCGCGACGCGGCAGGTAGGTCACGGTGACCACGGCCGTGGCGAAGTCGCCCGTGGTGTCCTGCACGCGGTAGTGGATCGGCGTCGGGTCGGTCAGGAACCCGCTGTCCGGGCTCGAAGGTGATCGAGTCATCCGGCTGGACCGTCCAGGTGCCCTGGCCGGGGACGACGAGGCTCGAGACGGGCAGCAGACCGTTCATGATGCGCACGGAGCCGGCGACGAAGTCGCCGTTGTCGTTCGCCAGCACGTCGACGTTCACGTTCGTGCCGTAGGCGTTGCCGAGATCGGAGTCGTCAGCTGCCGCGGGCACGTAGGTGATCGTGATGAGCGCGTTCACCGAGTCGCCTGTCACATCGGAGACGATGTAGCTGCACCGGAGTCGGGTCGCCCTTGAATCCGGGTGCGGGTGCGAAGCGGATCGACGCCGCCGGCCGAGCACGCTCCAGGTTCCCTGGCCGCCGACGACCAGGGTCGCGCCGACCCCGACGTTGCCGGGACCGAAGCCGAGGGTCGTGATGTCGAAGCTGCCCACGTCGTTGGCCCAGACGCTGACGTCGACGATGTCGTCGATCGCGTTGCCGAGGTCGGAGTCGTCCGCCGCCGACGGCACGTAGTCGAGCGTGACGAGCGCCGAGGTCGAGTCGCCGGTCGAGTCGGTGATGCGGTACGAGATCGGGTCGGGGTCGACGAGGAAACCGGAGGCGGGCGTGAAGACCACGTTCGCACCCGAGATGCTCCAGACGCCCTGACCGGCCACCGTCACGGGGCCCGCTGTCGGGACCCCGGTCACCGGGGTGAGCAGACGCAGGCTCGCGATGACGAAGTCGCCTCGGTCGTTGCCGAGCACCGGCACGGTCGCGACCGATCCGATCACGAGGCCGCCCTGCGCGTCATCCACGGCGAGCGGCAGGTAGGTCACGGTGATCGACGCGGCGACCGTGTCGCCGGTGGTGTCGGTCACCTGGTACCGGACGACCGCGGGGTCGGTCAGGAAGCCGGGCGCCGGGGTGAACGTGACGGTGCCGTCGAGCTGCACCGCCCAGGTGCCTTCGCCGGGAACCAGCAGCGTCGCGACGGGGTTCAGGCCGTCGAGCAGCTGCACCGTTCCGGGAGCCCAGTCGCCCAGTGTCGTTGCGCGAGCACGTCGACGTTCACCGCGGTGCCGAAGGCGTTGTTCAGGTCGGAGTCGTTCGACGCCTCCGGCAGGTAGGTGATCGTGACGAACGCGTCGGCGGGGTCGCCGGTGATGTCGTCGGCGAAGTACTGCACGGGCGCCGGGTCGCCGTAGAAGCCGGGCGCGGGCGTGAAGCGGATGATGCCGTTGGCCTCGACCGACCAGGTGCCGCCGGCCACCGGGAGCAGCGTGCCCGGCCCGGTGCCGGGTCCTCCGAATCCGAGAGTCGCCGGATCGAACACGCCCGAGTCGTTCGCGAAGACGCTCACGTCGACGACGGTGCCGAGCGCGTTGCCCAGATCGGAGTCGTCGGCGGCGCCGGGGCCGTAGTCGAGCGTGATCTGCGCGGTCACGGTGTCGCCCGTGCTGTCGGTGATGCGGTACGAGATCGGCGCGGGATCGACGAGGAATCCGGGCGCCGGCGTGAAGACCACGTTCGCGCCCGAGATGCTCCAGACGCCCTGACCGGCCACCGTGACCGGGCCGGCGCTCGGCGTGCCGGTGAGCGGGTCGACGAGGCGCAGCGACGGGATGACGAAGTCACCGTGGTCGTTGGACAGAACGGAGACGGTGGCGACGGTCCCGATGGCGAGGCCGCCCTGGGTGTCGTTCACCGCGAGCGGGACGTAGGTGACGGTCACGACGGCCGTCGCGAAGTCGCCGGTGCTGTCCTGCACGCGGTAGTGGATCGGGGTCGGGTCGGTCAGGAACGTCGGCTCCGGGTGGAAGGTGATGGTGTCGTCCGGCTGAACGCTCCAGGTTCCCTCACCGGGGACGATGAGGCTCGGGACCGGGAGGACACCGTCCATGATGCTGACCGTTCCGGCCACGAAGTCGCCGTCGTCGTTCGCCAGCACGTCGACGTTCACGTCGGTGCCCCAGGCGTTGCCGAGGTCGGCGTCGTCGTCCGCGGACGGCACGTAGGTGATCGTCATGAGGGCACCGGTCGAGTCGCCGAGCGTGTCCCTGACCACATAGTTGACAGGGGTCGGGTCGACCTCGAAGCCGGGCGCCGGGGTGAACGTGATCACGCCGGGGGCCGAGACGGTCCAGACGCCCTGGCCGACGGCGGTGTAGCTCGCGCCGACGCCCACGTTGCCGGGACCGAAGCCGAGCGTGGTGGTGTCGAAGTTGCCGGTGTCGTTGGCGAGCACGTTGAGGTTCACGACGGTGCCGAGCGCGTTGCCCAGGCTGGAGTCGTTCAGAGCTCCGGGACCGTAGTCGAGGCTGATGGTCGCCGAGACGGTGTCGCCCGTGCTGTCGGTGATCCGGTAGCCGATCGGCGTCGGGTCGAGCAGGAAGCCGCCCAGGGGCGTGAAGATGACGTCGGCGCCCGAGATGCTCCAGGTGCCCTGACCGGCGACCACGACGGGGCCGGCGGTCGGCGTGCCGGTGCCCGGGTCGACGAGGCGCAGGGTCGAGACGGTCCAGTCGCCGGTGTCGTTGGTCAGCGGGTGGACGGTGGCGGGCGAGCCGATGGTGAGCCCGCCGAGCGAGTCGTTGGCGGCCTGCGGCAGGTAGGTCACGGTGACGGTCGCGGTTGCGAAGTCGCCGGTGGTGTCGGCGACGCGGTAGAAGACCGGCGCCGGGTCGGTGAGGAATCCCGGCCTGCGGCACGAACTGGATCGAGTTGCCGACGACCGACCAGGTGCCCTGGCCGGCGACCGGCAGGCTGGTGACCGGCAGGAGGCCGTCCATGATGCGCAGGCTGCCCGCGGCCCAGGTGCCGTTGTCGTTGGTCAGCACGGGGACGGTCACGGTGGAACCGAGTGTGTTGCCGAGGCTCGAGTCGTTCGCCGCCGCCGGCACGTAGGCGATCGTCACCAGGGCCGTCACCGAGTCACCCGTGGTGTCGGTGATGCGGTAGCTCACCGGGGTCGGGTCGCCCTTGTAGCCGGGCTCCGGGGTGAACCGGATGACGCCGCCGGGCTGCACGGACCAGGTGCCCTCGCCGGGAACGCTGAGGGTGGTCCCGAGCCCGGAGACGAAGACCAGCGATCCCACGGTGAAGCTTCCGGTGTCGTTGGTGAGCACGCTCACGTTGACGGGGGTGTCGAGGGCGTTGCCGAGGCTGGAGTCGTTGGCCGCCGCCGGCACGTAGTTCAGCGTGACCGTCGCGGCGACGGTGTCGCCGGTCGTGTCGGTGATCCGGTAGGTGATCGGGGACGGATCGGTCAGGAAGCCGGACGCCGGGGTGAAGACGACGTTCGCGCCGGAGATGCTCCAGGTGCCCTGACCGGCGACGACGACCGGACTCGCAGTGGGCGTGCCGGTTCCGGGATCGACCAGGCGCAGGGTCGAGTTGTCCCAGGTCCCGTCGTCGTTGGTGAGAACGGCAACCGATGTGGGCGCGCCGATGACGAGGTTGCTGCGAGTGTCGTTGGTGGCGGTCGGGACGTAGGTGATCGTCACCGTGGCAGTCGCGGTCAGGCCGTTGGTGGCCGTGACGCGATAGGTGACCGGTGTCGGGTCGCCCTTGTATCCCGCCGCCGGCGTGAAGGTCACGACATCGGAGGCGACGGTCCAGGTGCCCTGGCCGGCGACGACGTAGGGGCTCGAGATCGGGTTCCCCGCGCCGGCCGGGTTCCAGAGCGTGACGGAGTTCGCCTGGAGTGTGCCCGTGTCGTTGGTCGTCACGGGCACGTTGACGACGGTGCCGATGGCGTTGCCGGTGCGCACGTCGTTGACGGCTCCCGGGGGTGCTGACGACGGTGGTTGCCGCGTTGTCGGTGTCGTTGGTGTCCCCGGTCTGGCGGTCGACGACGGTGGCCGTGTTGGTCAGCGTCGTGCCGGCGGCCTCGGTGACCAGCTGCGTGTAGGTGACCGTGAGGGTCTCCCCGACATCCAGGCCGCGGACGCCGCTGGCCGCACCCGCACCGATCTGGTACGGACGGGAGCAGTCGAGGCTCGCGGGCATGGCAGCGCCGACCGCGGCGCGTGCAGGTGACGGCACCGCGCCCCAGGATGGCGTTGGAGCCACCCGAGACCGAGATCGCCGTGATGGTCTTGGCTCCGCACGCCGGGCAGGGTGTCGGCGATGGTCACGGTGTCGCCCTGGGTCATCGCCGAGGGGCCGAGGTTGGTGACGGCGACGGTCCAGGTGACCGTGCGCGTTGGTCGGCGTCAAGGTCGGGGAGACCGACTTGTCGACGGCCAGGTCGTAGATGCAGGAGTTCCAGACCAGGCTCACGGATCCCGCGGCGCCGTTGCCAGCGCCTGAGGCGATCTTCGCGCCGGCAACCGACGAGATGGCGCTCGGCGCACTGGTTCCCGCACCGAGCGGCACGGTCGGAGCGATGTAGCTCGATCCTCCACCGCCGCCGGCTCCGGCGACGTCATCGACGCCGTTCTGAGTGTTGTAGCCGACGGTCGATGCGCCACCGCCACCACCGGTGTAGCCACCACCACCGCCACCACCCGCGTCGGGGTTGGGGTCCGCGCCACCCGCGCCACCGTTGCGACCGGATCCGGCCAGCCCGTTGACGGAAGACGAGTTGCTGTTCGTGCCGCCGGCACCCGCCGTGGCGCCGCCGCCGACCCCACCGGTGACGACGGGCTGCGGGTTGGACGATGTCGTGTCCTTGCCACCGCTAGCGGTCGATCCGTTCGTGACACCTGTGCCCGCCGGAAGTCCCGCGTTGCCGCCGTCCACCCGTGGCCGTGGTCGAGTGGCCACCGCCACCGCCGCCGCCACCGCCCGCGACGACCGCCGTGGTGCCGCCGAGCATCAGCTCGGTGTAGCCACCACCGCCGGCACCGTGGTGCCTGATGCTCGAGATGGGACCGCTGATGCCGCCGTCGGCACCGCCATTCGCGCCGCCGGAGCCTGACGTCGACGAGGTGCCGGCACCCGTCGGCTGCGTGCCGCCGCCGCCGACCGATCCGGAGTAGGCGAGGCCGGGGACGACCGGGTAGGTCACGGTGATCCGAGCGCCGGCACCGTTGCCGTTGGTCACCGCTGCGACGCCCGCGCTACCGCCCGCAGCACCCAGAACGGTGGCGGTGACCGAACAGACGCCGGCCGGGACGGTGCCACTGAAGGCGCCGACCGTGGAGATCGTGGTGGTCCCGGCGGCCGCGGCGGGGTTCGCCTGCGCCTCCTGCGCATCGGGCGAGATCGCCAGTCCCGCGAACGCCAGAGCGAGCGCGGCCGTCGCCGCGAGCACGCCCTTCAGGCCGCGTCGCACGCTCGGTCGCGACTCCATCACGGGCAGGGTAGCGGTCCACGGTTCGAGTACTCCAGAGAGGCTGATCGGGTTGCGCACCGGTCATTGAGAGACCCACCGGTACGACTCACACGCTGGCCGAGACGGTCACGGGCACGACAGCCCCATAGCAGGTGCGCCTGGAATGGGGGACAAGAAATGTCCCCCATGCAGCTGCGAGGCCTGTACCCCGAAATCGACGGAGCGCGTCTACCAGATCGGCGCGTCGCTCCCCAGCGGCCGCGGTCCGCGGTCCCAGCCGACCCGCACGCCGGTCAGCGACGAGCGGCGCGGGCGGCAGAGAGGCGGACCCCCACGCCGTGTCCAGCGGGACACGCGAATGAGACGCCGCGGCTCCCACCGGCTGCGACGGCAACCGGCGTGCCTTCTCCAATTCGGCGGCGGTGCGCGCCAGCGACAGCCGCGCCCGCATCCCGTGCGATCCGGTCGCCCGTCGCGCCAGACCGGTGAGCACAGCGGCCGCCATCAGGTACCCGGTGCCGTGGTCGAGCGCCTGCACCGGCAGCGGGGTCGGCTTCTCGGCCGTCCCCTGACGCAGGCCCGATCCGGCGATCCCGGTCGACATCTGCACCAGACTGTCGAAGCCGCGGCGGGTGGCCCACGGGCCGGTGTGCCCGTAGGCGTCGAGCGACACGTCGATGAGGCCGGGACGCACGCGGCGCCGGACGACCTCCCCGAGTCCGAGGCGCTCGAGCGCGTCGGAGCGGTAGCCGTGCACCAGCACGTCCGCGCCGGCCAGCAGCGCCAGCAAGCGCTCGCGGTCGGCGGGATCGCGGGCGTCGAGTCGCGCCGCGCGCTTGCCGACCGTCATGTCGGGCACGACTCCCGGCTCGTCCCAGTCGGGCGGGTCGATGCGCAGCACGTCGGCTCCGAGCCCGGCGAGCAGGCGGGTGGCCACCGGTCCGGCGAGCACGCGGGTGAGGTCGAGCACGCGAAGCCCGGCCAGCGGTCGCTCCGGCGACGGCGCCCACGTGCTCGCCGCCGCATCCCGGTCGGTGTCGTCGAGGGCGACGAGCGGCTCGATCGCGACGGCGGCGCCCTGTGGATGCGACGCCCACTCCTCCGGGGATCGCAGCGTCGCGGCGCAGCCGCCCTCGGCGACGATCGCCGTCTCGAGCTCGTCGGCCGCCCAGCGCGCGACGGCCGCGGCCACGTGCTCGCGCTCTGCCTCGACCCCGAGGACGCGCAGCGCGGCGGCGCGGTGCCGGGGGGCGTTGGTGTGCAGCCGGATCCAGCCGTGCCGTTCGGACCCGGTCGAGGGTCGCATAGTCCCCCGCGATCGGATCCCACGGCGACGGGATCGACCAGCCGATCGGGCGTCAGCGCGAACCCGAACCAGGCGTCGGCCAGCCCGCGATCGACCACGACCTCGCGGCCGGGCGAACCCGACGGCGGCACACAGGTCGGCGGCGGCCAGCGCGGCCGTGGCGATGGATGCCGTGGCGAGATCCGAGACCGGGTAGGCCGAGTCGAGCGTGGCCGAGCCCGACACCTGGACGGGCGCGGTCGCGTCGAGACCGAGGGCCGTCGCCATCCGCATCCGGAGCTCGGTCTCGGCGTCGGCCATCCCGTCACGTTACGCGGCGCGCACCCGTCCGGACCAGGGCGCGCACGCCGAGGGCGACCGCGAGCGCGACCGCGACGCCGAGAAGGGCCGGCCAGGATGTCGTGGCGGCCACCAGCAGACAGCCGGCCAGTCCGGCGATCGGGATGCCGCGCGCGAGCCCCAGCTCGCCGGCCCGCGCGGAGCGCCGCCAGGTGCGCGATCGCGTAGTACCCGAGCACCGCGCACGCCGAGACGCCGATGACGTGCACCGGCTCGAGCAGCAGCACCGCCGACCACCGCGACGACCGCGACGGAGACGTCGGAGACGACCGGCGTCGCCGTGCGTCGGCCGATGCGCGCCAGCGCGGACGGCAGCTCGCCGTCCCGCGCCATCGCCAGGCCGGTGCGACTCAGCCCGGCGAGCACCCCGGCGAGCGATCCGACGCAGGCGACACCGGCGGCCGCCCGCAGCACGAGCTCCCAGCCGGGAGGCGCCAGCTCGGCCACCGGCGCCGTGGCCGCGGCCAGCCCCTCGACGCCGAGACCCGCCAGCAGCGCGAGCGAGCGTCGCCGCCGAGAGCACGAACACGACGGCCACGGCGAGCAGCACCGCTCGCGGCAGGACCCGAACCGGATCCCGCACCTCCTCGCCGAGGGTCGCGACCCGGGCGTACCCGGCGAAGGCGAAGAAGATGAGCCCGGCGGCCGGGAGCACTCCGAGCGGGCGCGCGTCGCCGGCGAGCCGCGCGACATCGGCCCCCGGCAGGGAGACGCCGAGGACCGCGACGAGCACCACGATGACCACGGCGGCCGCGACCGCGCTCACGATCGCCGTCGACCGCACCCCGGTCGCGTTCAGCGCGGCGAGCACGACGACCAGCGCGACGGCGACCGGCCGTTCGGATCCCGGCCACAGATAGCTGCCGCCGACCAGGGCGATCGCCGCGACCGACGCGGTCTTGCCGAGCAGGAACAGGAACCCGGCCGAGAACCCGGCCATCGGCCCGAGCTCGGCGCGACCGTACGCGTACGCGCCTCCCGAGACCGGGTGCCGCATCGCGAGCCGGGTCGTGCTGGCGGCGTTGAGCGCCGCGATGGCGGCGGCGAGCGGAAGGGCGACAAGCACGGCGGATCCGGCGGCGGCCGTCGCCGGGCGCCCAGACGACGAACACGCCGGCCCCCAGCATCGACGCGACGCCGATCGCGGTGGCGCCCGGGATCCCGAGCCGTCGCTGCAGGCGGCCCTCCCTGTCTCCGCACCCGCTCCACGGCGGGATGCTAGCCCACCACCGCGAACACCGCGTGCGACACTGGAACGGCCATGACCGACGACGACCCGCGCGAGCTCACCGACTACGAACCGGGCGACGCGCGTCCGCTCCGCTCGGTGGCACGACGACGCGCTCTGCGCATCATGGTGGCGCTCGGGCTGACCGGACTCATCCTGCCCGGCGTGCTCGTGACGGTCGAGCACGCAGATCTCGACCGCCGATGCCGCGTGCCGCTTCGTCGTCGGCTCGCAGGATCCCGAGGCGGTCGACGCGGTCGCACGGTTCGAGCTCGCCGGCGCCGAGGGTCCCGGCTGGTACTGCTACGCCGTCCGGTTCGGCGGGGCCGAGATCCTGCTGCGTTCGCTCGGCCTGATCCCCGGCCTGAGTCCGCAGCGCGACGAGTCGCCGGGCGTCCCGGCCTGAGCCACCCGGCCTGAGCCACCCGCCTGCGCCACCCGGCATCCTCGGTCACAGCACCGACCCAGCCTGCGCTGCTACCGTCCTTCGCTGTCGTGTCTTCGCCTTCTCCGCTCTCCGCGCTCCGCGCCGTGCTCGGTCGACCCCGCGCAGACGGTGCGCTCCATGCGGCTCCACGCCGTCGGCGCGGCGATCGTCGCTTTCGCTTTCATGATGATCCTGTCGGTGGCGCCGCCCGCTCCCCCGACCGACGCCGAAGAGCTGCAGATCTACCTCGACGCCCACGCCCAGACCCTCACCGTCGAACGGCGAGGCCGGGCCGACAGTGGTCGACCTCGGCGAGTACACGGCGACCCCCGGCGTCGAGACGCTGGCGGCGAGCGGCACCAACTACGACTGGGCGAAGCTGGTGCTGATCTTCGCCGACCTGCCGGTGACCGACGACAACGTCACCGTCTTCACCCGCTGGATGCGCCAGGAGAACGGCCCCGACGACTGGTTCAACCGCAACAACCCGCTCAACAACGGATGGGGTTCCGGGAGGCGGTGGCGGCTCGGGCAGATACCCGAACCTGGTCGTCGCGGCCGAGAACGCCGCCGAGGCGATGCGCACCCTGCCCGGCTACCAGGGATTCGTCGCCGCCTTCGAGCGCTCGGCGCCGACGGCGGAGATCGAGGCTGCGATCTGGGCGTCACCGTGGGCGAGCGGCCACTACGCGAACGGCGGCCACTGGCACTACACGCCGGTGGAGGTGGTGAAGGCTCCCCCGGCGCCTGGGGCTAGCCGGCGCAGCGCACTGCAGGACGCCTGGAGCCAAGCAATCGGCGTCTCTGCTACGCGGCGCCGTCGAACATCGACGTGACCGACCCGTCGTCGAACACCTCGTGGATCGCGCGCGCGATGAGCGGCGCGATCGGCAGCACCGTCAGGCGGTCCCAGCGCTTCTCCTCCGGGATCGGCAGGGTGTCGGTGACGACGACCGAGTCGATGAACTCGCTCTGCAGGATCTCGGTGGCCGGGTCGGAGAACACCGCGTGGGTCGCGGCGACCACGACCGCCGTCGCGCCCTGCGCCTTCAGCGCCTCGGCCGCCTTCACGATGGTGCGACCGGTGTCGATCATGTCGTCGACGAGCAGGCACATGCGGCCTTCGACCTCGCCGACGATCTCGTGCACGGTGACCTGGTTCGGGATGAGCGGGTCGCGGCGCTTGTGGATGATCGCCAGCGGCGCGCCCAGCTTGTCGCTCCAGATGTCGGCGACCCGCACCCGGCCCATGTCGGGGCTGACCACGGTCAGCATGTCGGTATCCAGCTTCGCCTTGAAGTGCTCGAGCAGCACCGGCATCGCGAACAGGTGGTCGACGGGCCCGTCGAAGAAGCCCTGGATCTGCGCGGCGTGCAGGTCGACGCTCATGATGCGGTCGGCGCCGGCGGCCTTGAACAGGTCGGCGATCAGGCGGGCCGAGATCGGCTCGCGGCCGCGGCCCTTCTTGTCTTGCCGCGCGTACGGGTAGAACGGCGCCACCACGGTGATGCGCTTGGCGCTGGCGCGCTTGGCCGCGTCGATCATGATGAGCTGCTCCATGAGCCACTCGTTGATCGGGGCGGTGTGCGACTGGATGACGAACATGTCGCAGCCGCGGATGCTCTCATCGAAGCGGGCGTAGATCTCGCCGTTCGCGAAGGTGCGGGCGTCGGTGTGGACGAGGTCGGTCTCGAGTTCGGCGGCGATGTCCTCGGCGAGCTGCATGTGCGCCCGACCGGAGACGAGCACGAGCCGCTTCTGGCCGGTGATCTTGATGGCCGCCACGCTCCGCCTTCCGCCGTTGAGAGTCCAGCTATCTAGTCGGTGCCCTCGGCCCCTTCGACATTGTCCGGATCGGCCGCGGCAGCCGCCTCCGCCGCCTTCGATCCCGGCACGGTTGGCGGCGACCCAGCCGTCCATGTTGCGCTGCGGCGCGACGTTGATCGCGAGCGCGCCCGGCGGCACGTCCTTGCGGATCACGGTGCCCGCGCCCGAGTACGCGCCGTCGCCGATCGTGACCGGCGCGACGAAGACGTTGTGCGATCCGGTGCGCACGTGCGAGCCGACCACGGTGGCGTGCTTGTCGACGCCGTCGTAGTTGGCGGTGATCGTGCCGGCGCCGATGTTCGAGCCCTCGCCGACGGTCGTGTCGCCGATGTAGCTGAGGTGCGGCACCTTGCTGCCGGCGCCGATCTTCGCGTTCTTGGTCTCGACGAACGTGCCGATCTTGCCGTCGGCGCCGAGCTCGGTGCCCGGGCGCAGGTAGGCGAACGGCCCGACGGATGCGTCCGGCGCCGATCACCGCGAGCGTCGCGTCGCTGCGGCTGACGGTCGCGTCCTCGCCGACCTCGCAGTCGTGCAGGGTCGTCTGCGGTCCGATGCGGGCACCGCGGGCGACGGTCGTCGCGCCGGAGATGTGGGTGCCCGGCAGCAGCTCGACGTCCTCGGCGAGGGTCGCGCGCAGGTCGATCCAGGTCGTCGCCGGGTCCTGCACCGTCACGCCCGGCCAGCTGCCAGCCGCGCACGATCATCGCGTTGAGGCGCGCCGCCGTGCGCGCGAGCTGGACGCGATCGTTGATGCCCTCGACGATCCACGGGCTCGGGTACCGGGACGGCGGCCACCGGCTGCCCGGCGTCGCGCAGCAGGGCGACGACGTCGGTGAGGTACTTCTCGCCCTGCGCGTTGCTCGAGCCGACGCGCGGCAGCTGGGTGCGCAGGCCGGCGACCGCGAACACGTAGGTGCCGGAGTTGATCTCGGTGATCAGCAGCTCGTCGTCGCCGGCGTCCTTCTGCTCGACGATGCGGTTCAGCGCAGCCGTCGTCGTCGCGGACGATGCGGCCGTATCCGGTGGCGTCGTCGACGATGGCGCTGAGCAGCGTCGCGGCGGCGGCCGCCTGGCGGTGCGCCGCGAGCAGGCCGGTCAGCGTCGCGGCGTCGAGCAGCGGCACGTCGCCGCTCACGACGACGACGTCGCCGTCGAAGTCGTCGGGCAGCGCGCCGAGACCGATCTCGACGGCGCGGCCGGTGCCGGGCATCTCGTCCTGGTCGACGACGATCGCCTCGGGCATCAGCTCGAGGATCGCCGCGGCGACCGAGTCGCGCTCGTGGCGCACCACGGTGACGACGTGCGCCGCCGACAGCTCGCGCGCGGTGGCGAGCACGTGCCCGATGAGCGGCACGCCGGCGAGCGGGTGCAGCACCTTCGGGCGGACCGACTTCATGCGCGTGCCCTGACCGGCGGCGAGCACGATCACGGCGAGGCGGGAATCGGTCATGATCTCATTCTGCCGTCTGGTGCCGTCGAGCGTCCGGACCGCGCGCGCGATCAGCTGCGGACTCGTGAGCAGCGCGCGCTTCCACGGCGCGACGCCCTCGATCTCGATCTGCAGCGAGAAGCTCAGCACGGTGCGGATCAGCACGATGATCGCGAGCACGAGCGCGTTCGTCAGGGACGGCGTCGAGGTGACGGTGCGCACGAGGTCGGCGGCGACCAGCACCTCGAGTCCGAGCAGGATCACCAGCCCGAACGAGTCGCGCAGCGTCGTGAACGCGGTGCGCCCGTCGCGCGAGACGACCCAGGTGCGGATGCGCGAGCCCAGCGCGACGACGAATCCGAGCGCCATGACTCCGACGCCGATCACCTCGAAGGTGATGGCGACGATCTCGAAGAACGCCGTCACGCTCATGTCCACTGCTCCGATCGTCGGTCAGGAACACCTCGGCGAGCCGGTCCGCGTCGACGTCGAGCGCGACATCCATCGGCGTCCAGATCCCGCCGAGTGCCGTGCACGAGGTCCTCGCCGCCGCGCGCGCGCCGGTCGACGATCGTCTGCCCGCGGCCGTAGCCGGTCAGCTCGACGCGCACCGGCAGGTGCTCGACGCTGCAGCGCGTCCGGGTCGATGAGCGCGCACACCGCGCCCGCGTCGCCGATCAGACCGGAGTAGACGGCCTCCTCGTCGGCGCTGAACGAGATGCGGTGCGACAGCAGCTGCCCGGCGAGCGCGACCACCGGGTTCGGCGTGACTCGGCCAGGCCGTGCGCGAGCGTCTCGTCGATCGCGACCTGCATGAAGACGTCGAGCCCGTACATGTAGCAGGGCACGCCGGAGTCGATGCACGGCCGCGGCCGCCTCCGGGTCGTGCCAGACGTTGAACTCGGCGACGGCGGTCGCGTTGCCGATCGCCGACCGAGCCGCCCATGAACACGATGCGCTCGATGTTGTCGGCGACCTCGGGATGCATCCGCAGCAGCAGCGCGAGGTTCGTCTGCGGCGCCAGGGCGACGATCGTCACCGGCTCCGGATGCTCGAGGATCAGCGCGGCGCAGCATCGCGACCGCGCCGCCCGGGTCGGGGACGCGCGCGCTCGTCGGGCAGCACGATCCCGGCGAGGCCGTCGTCGCCGTGCACGTGTCCCGCCGAGCGCGGAGGGCGCGAGCAGCGGACGCACCGCCCCGGCGGCGACCGGGATGCTCGGGGGCCCCCGCGACATCCAGGACCCGCAGCGTGTTCTCGACCACGCGCTCGAGCGAGGCGTTGCCGGTGACGCAGCTGACGCCGATCAGGTCGATGCTCCGGATGCCGCACCGCGGTCAGGATCGCGAGGGCGTCGTCGACGCCGGTGTCGACGTCGAGGATGCACCGGGATCGGGGAGGCAGCCACGCTCCGCCGCCAGGATTCGAACCTGGACCTAACGGCTCCAAAGGCCGTCGTGCTGCCGTTACACCACAGCGGATCGGCCGCGGCATGCGTCGCGGGCGGCTCAAGTCTGCCAGAGCAGCGCTGAGCGAGTCGCGGAGCCAGCGATAATGGAGCAGTGCCCGCCTCCGACGAAGTCGACCGCATCGTCGACGACTGGTCGCGCGAGCGGCCCGATGTCGACTTCGCGCCGCTGCAGGTGCTGTCGCGGGTCGCGCGGCTGGCGAAGCACCTCGACCGCGCGCGCCGGCAGGCCTTCGCCGCATCCGGGCTCGAGCCGTGGGAGTTCGACGTGCTCGCCGCGCTGCGCCGCGCCGGCACGCCGTACCAGCTCAGCCCGAAGGCGCTGCTGCAGCAGACCCTGGTGTCGAGCGGCACCATGACCAACCGCATCGACCGGCTCGTCGAACGGCGTCTCGTCGAGCGCCGCACCGACCCGCACGACGGACGCGGCGTGCTGGTCGTCATGACCGAGCCGCGGAACCGAGGCGGTCGATGCCGCGATCAGCGAGCTGCTGACCGGCGAGGCCGAACTGCTCGAGGGGCTCTCGAAGGCCGACCAGGAGCGGCTCGCCGGCGCTGCTCCGGAAGCTGAGCCTCGACTTCGACGAGCAGCGCAGTAGACGATGCCCGTCGCCGAGGACCTCGCCCCGCCCGTCCGCGAGCGCCGGCTGTCTCTCGTCCGCGACGGGTGGGGATCGGGCGCGAAGGCCCACGAGCACCGGCTGCTGCGGTCTGCGCGGCCGGCCCTCCCCATCCTGAACTGGCTCGGGCAGTTCGCCCGCCCGCTGCTGCGCGTGCCGAAACTCGGCTGGATCACCGCCGACCCGCGCACCGCCCGCGCGCTGCTCAACGACGCCGACCACCTGACCCTGCTGAGCGAGGGCGGGGTCGGGCACCTGTGGGCGCAGATCCTCGGCGACTGGGTCTACGACCTGTTCGACGGACCCGGCCACCACGACCTGCGCACCCGCAGCCGCGAGCTGTTCACCGAGAAGACCAGCGCGGCGTTCGTGCAGACGCGCCTGGGGCGAGCGACTGGATGCGGCGCGCGCGTCGTTCGAGTCCGGCGCGCCGCTCGATCTGGCCGATCTGTCCCGCGTGCTGGTCGGGCAGATGGTGTGCACGCTGCTCGGGCTGCCGGTCGTCCGATGCCGCGGTCGCGCGACCCGACGACGCCTACCGCGAGATCTTCGCGACCGGCGAGGAGCTCGCCGCGACCGCGCTCGGCACGACGGCCGACACGTGCTGCCGCCGGAGAAGATCGCGCGGGCCCGCGAGATCGTCGAGAAGCTCACCGGGCACATCGACGAGGTGTTCCCGACGGCGCACGAGGACACCATCATCGGCCGGTGCCGGTCGCTCGGGCTGACGGTGCAGGAGACCAAGGGGCTCGCCACGCTGCTCATGGTCGCGGGCACCGAGACGGCGGCGTCGGCGATGGCGCGCACCGCCGCGCTGCTCTACGACTCCGGCGAGCAGCACCGGCTGCTCGCGGCGCCCGAGCACCACGACGACGCGGTGCGCGAGGCGCTGCGGGTCACGTCTCCGGCGCCGATCATCGGACGCAGCGTGATGGCCGACTTCTCGATGGCGGGCCGGCAGCTGCGCGCGGGCGAGCGGGTCGTCGTGCTCACCTGGACCGCGAACAACCTGGCGGGCGAGTACCGGATCGACCGGCCGTACCTGCCGCAGCACCGGCAGCTCTGGTTCGGGGCGGGGCGGCACCTCTGTCTGGGCGGGCCACTCGCGCGGGCCGAGCTGTCGGCGATCGTCGACCTGCTGCTCGGGGACGGGCGGCCGTTCCGCGTGGTGTCGCGGCGCTACGGGCGCCGGGTGCTGATCCCCGCGTATGCGGAGCTGGTGGTCCAGAAGGGCTAGTCGTCGTGGTGGTGCTCGTCGTGGTGGTGCTCGTCGTGGTGGTGGACCAGCTCGCGCTCGAGAGGCGCGGCAGGTCGGGTCATCCCGGGAGGATCTCCGCCAGAAGGGTTTCGACGCGAGACTTGATCTCGTCCCGCACGCGCCGCACCGTCGCGAGGTCTTTGCCCGCCGGGTCTTCGAGCTCCCAGTCTTCATAACGCTTGCCCGGGAAGATCGGACAGGTGTCGCCGCAGCCCATGGTGATGACGACGTCCGATTCCTTCACCGCATCGACGGTCAGGATCTTGGGGACGTTGCCCGCGATGTCGATGCCGTCCTCTGCCATGGCCTCCACGGCCACCGGGTTGATCGTGTTCTTCGGCTCGGAGCCTGCCGAGAGCACCTCGACCCGCCCGCGGGACATCGCTTCCAGGTATCCGGCCGCCATCTGCGACCGTCCGGCGTTGTGAACGCATACGAAGAGCACGCTGGGCGCGGAATCTGTCATGAGCAACATCCTTTCGCGTTTGCGGCCGCGATGCCGGACGAGCAGACGCCGGTGGCGGGAAGGACCAGTTGCACCTCGCGAGCAGCCCGGTAGTCGCCGGCCAGCCACGCGGCGATCGATCGCACCTGCTCATACCCCGTGGCCAGCAGGAACGTCGGGGCACGCCCGTAGCTCTTCATCCCCGCGATGAAGAACCCCGGCTCGGGATGCGCGAGCTCCACGAAACCGTGTGGTTCGACGGTGCCGCAGCTATGGATATTGGGGTCGATCAGCGGCGCCAGCCGGCGGGGGGCCTCGACGACCTCGTCGAGCTCGAGGCGGATCTCGCGCAGCATGTCCAGGTGCGGACGGAAGCCGGTCGCGTTGACCACGAGGTCGGCGTCCAGCTCGGTCAGCTCGCCGTCCCGCGCGCCGATCAGGATCACGCCGCCGGATTCCGACGATCGCACGCGGATGATCTCGAATCGGGTGACGAGTTCGATGGCACCGGATGCGACCAGCGCACGCACCCGGGCGCCGATCGACGCACGCGCGGTCAGCTGGTCGCTATCGGAGTCCGAGACCCGCGCGGCGACGTCGTTGCGGACAATCCACACCGGACGGGTCCCCGGTTCCTCGCGGGCCAGGGTCTCGATCGCGAGCAGGGTGTTCGCCGCCGAGTGCCCCGCGCCGACAACCGCGATCCGTCGCCCGGAGAAGCGGTCGCGATCGCGGCCGAGCACGTCGGGCAACGGCCCGGTGATCCGGTCCGCCACCTCGGCGAGACCGAGCGGGTCGAGTCCGTCGGACGACAGGCTGTTCGACGTATGGGACGTGCCGGACGCATCGATCACGGCGCGAGCGGTGAGCTCGCCCATCGTCCCGTCCGGCTGCCGCGTGCGCAGCAGGAACGGGGCATCGGCGCGACCCGTCGTTCGGGTTCGGTCCATGCCGAGCCGGCTGATGGCCGTCACCTCGACGCTGAACCGGGTTCGGGAGGCGATGGGCTCGAGACCGGCGAGCGGTCGCAGGTACGCGTCGATCAGTTCAGCACCGGTCGGCAGGCCGTCGTCGTCGGGAGCTGCCCAGCCCGCCGCCTCCAGCATCCGCCGGCTCGCCGGATCGATCAGGTGCCGCCACGGCGAGAACAGCCGGGTGTGACCCCATTCGGCGACGTTCCGCGCGATGCCGTCGCCGGCCTCGAGGACGACCACCTCGATTCCGCGCTCGAGCAGGTGCGCCGCGGCGGCGAGTCCGACCGGGCCCGCGCCCACGATCGCGACGGGTAGGGCGGTGAGTGCGGCTGAGCGCCGGGTGGGAGCGGAGTCGAGGAGGGTCACGCGAGCGCCTTTCGTTCCATCGACCGATGTCGATGTGTTGATTCCAGTGTGGAGCCTATATCGATCTCTGTCAATATTTGCTATCGTCGATGCATGAGCACCATGACCCTTCTTCCCGTGATCCAGGCGGCTGCGTGCTGCGCCCCCCTCACGCGGGCGACCATGGATCCGGGCCAGGCCGACGACC
The DNA here is from genome assembly GCA_963730045.1 of uncultured Actinomycetota bacterium. Lineage (GTDB taxonomy): Bacteria > Actinomycetota > Actinomycetes > Actinomycetales > Microbacteriaceae > JBDSKH01. The sequence goes on from CAVSPQ010000003.1 coordinate 93,650, forward strand.
TGGCTCGCTCGCTCAAGGCCCTCGCCGACCCGGCACGGCTTCGCTTGATCTCGATCGTCGCGGCCTCCGAGGGTCAGGAGGCGTGCGTGTGCGACCTCACCGGACCGATCGGCCTCAGCCAGCCGACGGTCTCGCACCATCTCAAGGTGCTGACTGACGCCGGCTTCCTCAACCGCACGAAGCGCGGCACCTGGGCGTATTACTCCCTGGTGCCCGGCGCCCTGGACTCGGTGTCGCGCCTGCTCATCACGGCCTGATCCCTCACCAGCTCTCCGCCCCCTCGAGGGTCGTGGGAGTGGGCCGGTAGTCGAGTGACGAGCGCGCCGCCGACAGGTCGAGCGTCCGCTCCAGGCCGAGCTGCGAGACCGCGTACCGCGTGAGCCGCGGCCGGCGACCGGTCACGCGGGAGAGCGATTCGAGCGTGCCGCCGAGCACGAATGCCGCCGCGTACGGCATCGACACGATGCGAGCCGGCACGCCGCGACGCTCGAGGAACTCGTCCAGCACCGCCGAGAGCAGCACCGGCATGTCGTCGGCGATGTTGTACGTGCCGCGCGGCGACGCCGGATCGAGTGCACGACGCACGGCGAGCACGAGGTTGGCGATGTGGGTGAGGCTGTGCCGCACGTCGGCGCCGTCGGGCAGCACGAGTCGCCCACGGCGCACCCCGGCCAGGATGCGCGGCAGCAGCGTCGTGTCGCCCGGCCCGTAGACGGCATGCGGTCGCAGGATGACGGCATCCGTTCCGGCCAGTTCGAACTCCGCCAGGGTCTTGCTCTCGGAGTACGCGCTCAGGAACCGGCGGACCGGAGCCTCGCCCTCGGTGACCTCCACGCTCGGCGACCATGCGTCGTACACGCTCGACGTCGACAGGTGCACGATCCGCGCATCCGGAAACGAGCGCACCACCGCCCGGGTCCCATCGCGGTTGACCCGCATCGCCTCGTCGCGCGGCGCCCAGTCGTCGGCGAGAGCGGCACAGTGCACCACCGCCTCGAAGTCGCGATCGGCGCGCAGCGGACCAGACGTGATGTCCCAGCGCCGGTAGCGCGCGCGTGCGTGCGTCCAGCCGTCGAGTCGCCGACCGAATCCGACGACCTCGTGGTCGGCGTCGGCGAGCGCGGTCGCGACGGCACCGCCGACGAAACCGCCGGCACCGGTGACCGCCACTCTCATGGCACCCGATCCTTCAGCAGATCGGCCAGCGCCGCACGGTCGAGCTTTCGGCCCCGTCCCGAGCGCGGCAGATCGTCGACGGCGACCACCGCATCCGGGAGCACCCCCGCGTCGATCAGACCCGGCAGAGCGCGGGTGACCCGGGCCACGAGGTCGACGCCATCGTGCCCGCGCTCGGGGACGAGTGCCACGACGATGCGGTCGTCGCCGATCTCGTCGGGGAGGCCGACCATCGCGGCGTCGGCCACCCCCGGCAGGCTCGCGATGATCGGTTCGTAGAGACCGGGGTAGACGTTCTGCGTGCCGCGGATGAACATGTCCTTGCGGCGACCGAGCAGGGTGAGTTCCCCTCCGTCGATGCGCGCCAGGTCACCGGTGCGCAGTTCGGTGAGCGGATGCCGCGGCAGGTCGGCGAGGTACCCGCGCGCCAGTCCGGGGCCGCTCAGCACCAGCTCGCCGTCGGCGATGCGCGCCGTCACGCTCGGAACGATCCGGCCGACCGGATCGCCCGCGCCCGGTACGCGCCGCGAGCTTCTGCACCCCGTCCGCGATCGCGACCGGGAGGATCTCCGTCATCCCGTAGATGGCGCGGATGCGCGCCTCCGGGAAACGCGCGTGGACACGCGCCAGCAGCGGGCGCAGCACGGGGGCTCCGCCGATGACGATCGTGTCGAGGCGCGGCGGCGTGAGCCGTGGGCGACCTCCAGCGCGCGTGAGCATCGCGTCGAGCGCGGCCGGCACCGCGAACAGCAGTTCGGCCTCGGGCGAGGGCGATCAGGTACTGCTCCGGCCGCGCGCCGGGGTTCGCGCCGAACGGCGGCATCGTCCAGTGCGCGCCGGCGATCAGGGCCGGTACACCCACCATCAGCTGGTCGGTCAGCACGCGCTGGCCGGGCCGGATGCCGACCTCCGCCGCGAAGTCGGCGAGACCGGCGCCGAGGCTCGTCCTGCGTGTGCACGACGGCCTTCGGCACGTCGGTGGTGCCCGATGTGAAGATGATGAGGGCGTCCGCCTGACCGTCGTGCACGCGACGGTCGCCGCCGGCCGCGTCAACGCCAACCGGCGAGGCTCCCGACAGCGCGCGCCGCGCGGCACGCCCGGCAGCCGGCGCCCCGAGTAGATGTGCCGCGCGTCCGGGACCAGACGCGCGTACGGCGCGAGCTCGAGCCCGCGGCGCCGCGCGAGCCGGCGCAGCGGTCCGGACGACGCGAGGTACAGCACCGACTCGGCCGCGACCCAGCGCGGCGCCGCGAGCGCGGCCCGGGCGCGGAACAGCGCTTCACCGGCTCCCGGATCGGCGAAGACGACCATCCCGCCGGCGTGCACGATCCCGAGCGCCAGCACCACGGCATCCGGTCCGGGCCGCACCGAGAACAGCACCCGGTCGCCCGCGGCGAGTCCCTCGTCCGGAGCCCCGCGGACATCGCGCGGATGCGTTCCGGACCAGCTCGCTCGTAGCGTCAGCGGTACGCCGCCGAACGTGAGGGCCGGCTCGTCGCGGATGCCGCGCCGCCGAGGCCAGTACCGCCTCGCAGCAGGTCGGTCATGCGCTCCAGCACCAGCGACGCGTACGACGGGATCAGCACCCCGCGCGCCGCCCGCCGCGATACGACCCGCAGGCCCGGCGTCTCGAGCAGCGCGTCGAGCGTGACCCGGATCTGCGCCATCGCCAGCGGTGCGCCGAGGCAGTAGTGCGCACCCGCCCCGAACCACAGCTGCTTGAGCTGCGCGGCCGCGTTCGATCTCCGGATCGAACTCCCCCAGCGCCCGGTTCGCCGCGAACGTCGCCAGGATGACGCGATCGCCCGGCCGTACCGCGACGTTCCCGATGCGGTCGGCGCGCGATCGTCGAGCGCAGCATCACGGGCGACGGGGTCGTCACCCGCAGTCCCTCCGCGATCGCCGGCTCGACCAGTTCCCGGTCGGCGGCCAGCCGGGGCAGCCACCCGCTGTCGATCAGGATCGCGACGAGCCTCGGCAGGTACGACACGATCGTCTCGGTGCCGGTCAGCACGAACGCGCCGACCGCGCCCAGCGCCTCGCGCTCGTCGAGTCCGAGCGCGCGCATCCGTCCGGGCACGGTCGACTCGTCGCCCCGGTAGGCGCGCACCGCATGCTCCCCCAGTTCGCTCAGGATGCCGCGGGCGACCGCGAGCTGCGGTGCGGTCAGGCGCGGGCGGGCCAGCGAGACGAAGCCGGTCACCGCGGACACCCGGGCGAACAGCTCGTCGTCGATCGGTGTCGATCCGTCGGAGGCGTCGTCGAGGCCGACCAGGCGCGAGATGACCGCCGACGCCCCCCGTCGCGCGTGCGCCACCAGATCGACCGGCTCCCCCGACGCGAGCCGTGCCGCCAGTTCGCGGGTCGCCGCGCCCAGCGACTCGGCGACCATCGCATCCACGAACGCCGGCGCGAAGAGCGGGCCCAGCTTGCGGCGCAGCGCGAGGTGGTCGTCGCCCTCCATGTTGAGCAGGACGCTCGGACCGAGCACCGGTGTCCAGAGATCGCTCGGCGCGCCCGGCCCGTTCTTGCTGAAGCTGGCGGTGTTCATCAGGACCTGCCGCAACAGGGTCGCATCCGTGACCAGCACGCCGAGCCCCGGCACACGCCGCACCGGACCGCGGATCGCGGAGAGGGCGGGATAGGCGACCGGATGTGCGGCGCGCATGACGCGTTCCTCGTTCCGGCGAGCCAGCCGGATACCGGGAGCGCTGCTCACCGGATGTCCACGTGCTCGGGGCGGTAGGCGTGGTCCTTGTACCAGAGCAGGGTGTTGCGCAGTCCCCATGCCCGCACCCGGCGCGACGACCCCTGGACGACGACATCGCCGCGGCGCGCGTAGTCGGGGGTGATGCGGCGCACCGCGTTCACGAGTGCGCGGTCCTCGTGCAGATCCTCGATGCGGGTGCGCGGGAAGCCGCCCGCCGCCAGGTACAGCTCGGCGGTGATCCCCACGTTGCAGCCCGCCGCCATCAGGTACGGGCCCAGGTACTCGGGCGAGCGGTTGCCGGAGCGCACACGTCCGAAGGCCTCGGCCACGTGCACCGCAGCACGAAGGACGGCGCGGGTCGGCCACCCGAGGCCCTCGTCCCGGCGCGGCACGAGCTCGCCCCCGACCAGGCGCAGGCCGAGCCCGCCCTCGGCGCGCGGCGTCAGCGCGCGGCGCACGGCGGCTGTCCAGTCGGCGCGCGGCAGGCAGTCGGCGTCGGTCCGGGCGAGCAGCTCGGCTCCCGCGTCGAGCGCGGCGCGCATGCCGGTGTCGGCCGCGGCGCCGGTGCCCTTCTCCGGCTCGTGGACGACGCGCCATCGCGTCAGTCCGCGCGACGCGGCGAACCGCTCGATGATGGCGACCGACGCATCCGCCGAGCCGTTGTCGACGAAGACGACATCGAAGTCGGTGTCGCGCTGAGCGGCGAGCGCCTCGAGGGTCGGGCGGATGCCGGCCGCCTCGTTGTAGACCGGGACCACCACAGCAAGACGCATCACAACCTCACCGCCACCAGCCCGAGGCTGATCCCGCCCGCCAGCCCGATGAGCAGCACGCGCGAACCCGTCCCCGACCATGCCGCGCTCGCGGGCGAGATGCAGCTGCAGGGGCAGGGTCACCGACGCCAGGTTGCCGTGCTCCGCGACGGTGATCACCGTGCGGTCGTCGGGCACCCCGAGCCGCTCGAAGATCGGCGGCAGGTAGGGAAGCGCCACCTGGTGGATGGCGACCAGATCGAAGTCGTCCCAGGTCCAGTCGTTGTCGGCCAGCAGGTCGAGCACCGGCTGCGGCCCGAGTTCGAGGAACGCCTGCTGCAGCGCCCGCCCGTCCATGTCGAAGTAGGCGGCGTCGGCGTCGTGCGGCCGCATCGTGCCGCCGCCCGGCAGCGTGCCGACTCCCCAGTGCCGGGAGACGGCCACGAACCGCGAGTCCAGGATGCCTGCCTCCCCCGAGTCGTCGGCCTCCAACACCAGGGCGGCGCCTCCGTCGCTCATCGTGTACCCCGGGAACGAGCGGATGAACTCGTCGTGATCGCGCAGCTCCCAGCGCACCGCGACGCTCGGTCCCTCGCCGCTCGCGATCAGAACACGACGGTACTGCCCGCTCCGGATGAGGCCGTCGGCCACCTGCATCGCGTTCACCACCGAATTGCAGGCGTTCTTGACGTCCATGACCGGGGCCTCGAGCCCGAGCTTCGCCGCCACGATGTGGCTCGTGGCGGGCTCGACCAGATCCTGGCTCGCGCTCGCGAAGAGCACGAGGTCGATCGGGCCGGGCGCTTCGGCGAGCGCGCGCCGCGCGGCGGCGACAGCGAGATCGGAGGCCTCCCACCCGTCTGGCCGCACGTGCACGGTCTCGACGCCCGTCATCCGGTGGATCAGGCCCGTCGCGAGCTTGAGTCCGGGGTTGCCGGAGCGCAGCACCCGCTCGGTCTCGGCCGTGGTCCGCGTGGACTCCGGGAGGAACACTCCCAGCCCGGCCAGACGCGAAGAAACAGGTGGGGTGGAGACGGGCACGGCGTGAGCCTAGCCGCGCACGCCGCAGCCGGCTCATGCGGTGCTCCGAATGGCGGGCTAGTGCCCGATCGAGCGGAGGTAGGCGTTCACGCGTGCCGAGGCATCGACGGTGGACACCCCGTACTCCTCCATCGCGGCACGGATCGCCTCCTCGCGTCGTCCGGACCGCGCGAGATCGGCGATGCCGGCGGGAAGGCCCTCCGCGACGGCGCCGGGGGTCGACGGCTCGACGAGCTCGAGCTGCCGGTAGAGCTCCGCGACCTTCGCCTCGAGGGCGGAGATGCGGGCGGCGATCTCACCGGGGACCTGTTCCATCTCTCGACCGTATCCGGCTCGGACGATAGCCTCCTAGCGATGTCGAAACCAGAGCACGCACCCCTGCCCCAGCGGCCACTGATCTCACGTGCCCGGCGCGGCATGGCGATCGCGGTCCTCGCGCTGCTCGGCGCAGCCATCCCCGGAACGGCGGCCTCCGCATCGAACTCGCCGCCGGACGGCCGCGACACCGCGCTCGGCCACGCCGCCGCCTCCGTCGTGGGTGCACCGGGCGTGCCCGCGGGAGTCGACGACTTCGTCTTCGACTCGTTCGACGCGCACTATGTTCTCGGCATCGACGACGACCAGCGCTCCACCCTGACCACCACCGAGACGCTCGTCGCGGTGTTCCCCGACTTCGATCAGAATCGCGGCATCCGGCGCTACATCCCGTCGACGTACGACGGGCACCCGCTGCAGAACAAGATCGTGTCCGTCACCGACGAGAACGGTCAGCGACGCGACTTCGAGCAGGGCTTCGAGTCCGACGACTCCGGCTCGTACCAGGTGCTGACGATCGCCGTCCCCGAGGGTCAGTACGTCCACGGCACGCAGACCTACGTCATCGAGTACACCCAGCGCGACGTGACCAGGTACTTCGCCGACACGAACGACGACGAGTTCTACTGGGACGTCAACGGAACGGGATGGGCGCAGCCGTTCGGCGAGGTCTCCGCGACCGTCGAGCTCGCCGACGGCCTGGCCGGCGTTCTGGCCGGCACCTCCTGCTACTACGGACCGGACGGGTCGACCACGCAATGCGAGGCCACCGAGAGCGATGGGACGATCACGGCGAGCGTCACCGACCTCGGTGCGTTCCAGAACCTGACCGTGGTCGCGGCGTTCCCGGCGCACACGTTCGCCGAGGCGCCGTTCGACATCTTCGCGTGGGTTCCTCCGACGGTGTTCTTCGGTGCCGGTGCGTCGCTCCTCGCCGTGATCCTGGCGTTCATCTTCCGCTTCACGGTGATGCGCGGCGCGCGCGGCACCGGCATCGTGGTCGCGCAGTACGAGCCGGCAGATGACATCAGCGCCTTGCTCGCGGCGAACCTCGTCGACAGGTCCAAGAAGGGGATGGCGGCGTCGATCGTCGACCTCGCGGTCCGTCGCAAGATCCGCATCGTCGAGAAGCCGGCGGAGGGTTTCTTCGCCAGCGGCACGACGTTCGGAGTCCAGGCGCTCGACGAGAGCGAGCTGTCCGGCGACGACCAGCGCGTCATGACAGCGCTCTTCGCGACGTCGGGCATCGGCTTCCTGCGCAACCTCCTCGGCCGCGGAGCCGTCTCGACACCCGGCATCGTCACGATCGGCCGGCAGACCACGGTCACGCAGGCCGCCACGGCACCATCGGGCGAGGTGCGCTGGCTCGTCAAGAAGGACCAGATCCTCGGCCAGCAGGTCGTGTCGATCACGAAAGCCGTGGCCGCCGAGGCCGTCAGGCGCAAGCTGCGGAGGAAGCCGCCCGGCCTGCCGATCGCCATCGTCGCGCTGCTCGTGGTGGCCGGATTCCTGCTGCTGCTGTTCGGCGGGATCGGGGCGCAGAACGAGCTCGGCATCATCGCCGGCGTCTTCGGCACCATCGCTGCATCCTGGATCGGCGTCGGGGCGCTCATCATGCTGGGCGGCCGGCGGCCGCTCACCAAGGAGGGTGCTCTCGCGAAAGAGCACCTCGAGGGGCTGCGCGAATACATCCGCCTCGCCGAAGCCGACCGGCTGCAGATGCTGCAGAGCGTGTCTGGCGCCGAGCGCACGAAGACCGTCGGTCAACCCGACATCGTCAAGATCTACGAGCGCCTGCTGCCGTACGCGGTGATCTTCGGCCTCGAGAAGGAGTGGGCGGGCGAGCTCGCCAAGTACTACGACACCAACCCGCCGGACTGGTACTCGGGCTCGAACCTGACCGCCTTCAACGTTGGCGCGTTCGCGGCGAGCATCGGCAGCCTGAGCACGAGCGTGTCGACCTCGTACTCGGGATCGGCCAGCTCGTCCTCGAGCGGCGGCTCGGGCGGCGGCGGCTCCTCGGGTGGCGGCGGTGGCGGGGGCGGCGGTGGCGGCGTCTAGCCGCCCGCCCGCTCCTCCAGGCTCTCGCTGACCTCGAGCCAGCGCTCCTCGAGCGTGGCCGCCTCCGACTCGAGCTCGGACAGCCTGCCCTGCAACGTGCCGAGCCCGGCGTAGTCGCTCTGGTCGTGCGCGGCGAACTCGTCGTGCGTGCTCCGGATGGCGTCGGCCAGCTTGGCGAGGCGCCGATCGATCGCGGCGAGCTCCTTCTCGGCATCGCGCAGGGCGGCGCCGGTCAGGCCCGCCGGCTGAGAAGTGCCCGCCGAATCTGGAAGCGTGTCGGCGCCGGGTCTCGAGACCCGACCGGCTGAAGCGCTCAGCTTCAGGTACTCCTCCACGCCGCCCGGCAGGTGCCGCAGGTGCCCGCCGAGCAGCGCGTACTGCTGATCGGTGACGCGCTCGATGAGGTACCGGTCGTGCGAGACCACGAGCAAGGTGCCCGGCCAGGAGTCGAGCAGGTCCTCCATGGCGGCGAGCATGTCGGTGTCGAGGTCGTTGGTGGGCTCGTCGAGGATCAGCACGTTCGGCTCCTCGAGCAGGATCAGAAGCAGCTGCAGGCGCCGCTTCTGCCCGCCCGACAGATCCTTGACGGGAGTCGACAACTGGGCGCTGGTGAACCCCAGCCGCTCGAGCAGCTGACCGGGTGACAGCTCCACGCCGCCGCTGACATACGCGGCACGCTGGTCGGCGATGACGGCGCTCACCCGCAGGTGGGCGATGTGATCGAGGTCCGCGAGTCGCTGGTCGAGCACGGCGATCTGCACGGTCTTGCCCTGTTTGACCCGCCCGGAGGTCGGCGTCACCGTTCCGGCCACCAGTCCGAGCAGCGTCGACTTGCCCGCGCCGTTGACGCCCAGGATGCCGGTGCGCTCCCCGGGTGCGATCCGCCACTCGATGGCGCGCAACACCGGGACGTCGCCGTACGACACGCTCACGTCGAGCAGGTCGACGACGTCCTTGCCGAGTCGCGACACCGCCAGCTGCGCGAGCGAGACACTGTCGCGCGCCGGCGGCTCGTTCTCGATCAGGGCCGCCGCGGCATCCATCCTGAACTTCGGCTTCGTCGAGCGTGCCGGCGCGCCCCGTCGCAGCCAGGCGAGCTCCTTGCGCAGCAGGTTCTGCCGGCGCGATTCGCTCGCCGCGGCCTGCCGGTCGCGTTCGACACGCTGCAGGATGTAGGCGGCGTAACCGCCCTCGAACGGTTCGACGATTCCGTCGTGGACCTCCCAGGTGGCCGTCGACACCTCATCGAGGAACCACCGGTCGTGGGTGACCACCACGAGTCCGCCCTGGTTCGCCGGCCAGCGCTGCCGCAGGTGCTGCGCCAGCCACGCGACGCCTTCGATGTCGAGATGGTTGGTGGGCTCGTCGAGAAGGACGATGTCCCACTCGTGGGTGAGCAGCGCGGCGAGCGCGACCCGGCGCTGCTGTCCGCCGCTCAGCGATCCGAGCTCGGCGTCCCAGGGGATGTCTCCGGGGCCTCCGCGGCCGATGAGCCCCGCGATCACGTCGCGCACGCGGGCGTCGCCCGCCCACTCGTGCTCGGCCCGTCCGTCGACGACGTGGTCGGCCACCGTCTTGCCGGGGGCCAGCTCGTCGGACTGGTCCAGCATCCCGATGCGCAGCCCTCCCGGCCCGCTGCCGCCGCGGCGCGTCACCCGTCCGGAATCGGGTTGCTGGCGGCCCGCGAGCACGCGCAGCAGACTCGATTTGCCGTCGCCGTTGCGCCCGACGACGCCGATGCGGTCACCCTCCTCGATGCCGAGCGTGACGCCGCCACCCGAGCCGTCGCCGAAGACCACCTTGGTGGGGTACTCGAGCGCGATGTTCTCGGCCCCCAGCAGGTGAGCCACTAGTCGCCCTCCGGGCGATCGGGCGTCATCAGGCCCTCCGGGCGATCGGGCGTCATCAGGCCCTCCGGGCGATCGAGCGTCATCAGTCCCCGACGATGCGGGCGCCGTGCACGGGCCCCGTGGCACGCACCACGTTGAGGCGCGAGGCGGACAGCGCCACCTGCAGCTCGAGCGCCGAGTCGACATCGGCCGTGAGGAACGCGACCGTCGGACCGGAGCCCGACACGATCCCGGCGAGCGCGCCGTTCTGCTCGCCGAGCTCGAGCACGGCCGTCAACGAGGGTTCCAGGTGCAGTGCGGGCGCCTGCAGGTCGTTGTGCATGGCGGCTGCGAGCATGTGCGGGTCGCCGGCGCGCAGCGCCTGCAGCACATCGGTGTCGACCACCGGCCGCGGGTCGGCCGGGAAGATGTCCTGCGCGTGCCGCTCGCGGTGCATGTCGAGCTCGCGATACACCTCGGGTGTCGGGAGCCCGAAGTCAGCGAGCGCCAGCACCCACGAGAACGATCCCTGGGCGAGCGCGGGCGACAGCTCGTCGCCACGGCCCGTTCCGATCGCGGTGCCACCGGTGAAGGCGAACGGCACGTCCGCTCCGAGCTTGCGCGCCAGCTCGAGCATCTCGTCGCGGGGCAGCTCGGTGCCCCACAGGGCGTCGCAGGCGAGCAGCGTGGCGGCGGCATCCGCCGACCCGCCTCCCATGCCGCCGGTCACCGGCACGTGCTTCTCGATCTGGATGTGGGCGCCGCCGGCGTGGCCGGTCTTGGCCGCGAGCAGGCGGGCGGCCTTGATGGCGATGTTGCCACCGTCGGTGGGCACACGACTGAGCTCGACGCTGCCGGAGACCTCGACCGAGAAGTCGTCGGCCTCGGTCACCCGGATGTCCTCGTAGAGCGACACGGCCTGGTAGGCGATCGCGACATCGTGGTATCCGTCGTCGGCGAGGGAGCCCACCTTGAGGAACACGTTGATCTTGCCAGGGGCCTTCACGTGCACCGCACGCGGTGTGGCCGGCGAGATCATCCCTCCACCCTAGACAATCCGAGGGAAGCCACCGGACGACCCCCGAGAGGCGCACGTGGTCGCTTGCGGCAGCCCTACTCGCGGCGCATCAGTCACCTCGTCGCCGCTGTCGATGACAGGGGAACACGTCAGCCGAGCAGTGCGAGAAGGCGCGCGATCTCCGCTTTCGCGGGGCCGGTCGCGTCGGTGTCGGCCAGCTTCTCGAACACGACTCCCACCCGGATCCTGCGTTCGCGCACCACCTCCGCGGTCGCCAGGATGCCCTGCCCGGTATCCGTCTTCCAGCGCGCGAAAGGTCGTTTGCCCTCGGCGCGGGCCGACGCGGGCGAGCCGAGTTGCGAGCCGAACGCCGCGACCATCGCTGCGTAGACCTCGTCGAGCGTTCCCGCGATCGTCGCGCTCTTGGACGCCGAGAAGCTGCCGTCGCCCTGCTGGCCGGGCTGCCGCATCCCGCGTGCCTGCTCGTATCGCACACTGAGGTTCTGGGTCCACCAGCCCGGCAGCGCGTGCTCGGTCGAGAGCCAACCGGCGATCGCGCCGTGGGTCCAGGATGTGGCGCCTGCGGCATCCAACAGCGCGAACCATGCATCGGACTCGCGCCCGGTCGCCGCGAGAACGGCCTCGTCGCCGGTCATCTCGGAGATCTTCGACACCCGCGACCCGCGAGTGCTCTCTGCGTCGCTCATGAAAGCCATCCTGCTCTCAGCCAGCAACACGCGCCAGAGCAAGGAAGTCCGCGACACCCAGTTGCTCTCCCCGCGCCGTCGGGTCGATCCCGGCCGCCACGAGCCGCTCTGACGCGACGACCGACCCCCCGAGAAGCGCGCTCAGCGCCTGCCGCAGCATCTTGCGGCGCTGGCCGAATGCCGCGTCGATGAGGGCGAAGGTCGCGATGCGCTCGACCTCCGTGCCCGGGAGCTCCGCCGCCCGTTCGAACGCCACCAGGATCGAGTCGACGTTGGGCACCGGCCAGAACACCTGGCGGCTCACCGTGCCCGCGGTGCTCCAGCGTCCGTACCAGGCGGCCTTCGCACTCGGTGAGCCGTACACCTTCGAACCGGGCGGCGCCGCGATGCGCTGGCCGACCTCGGCCTGCACCATCACGAGCGCCGTGCGCAGGCTGGGCAGCGTGGCCAGCAGGTGCAGGATGACGGGCACCGACACGTTGTACGGCAGGTTCGCGACCAGGCGGGTCGGCGATCCGAGCGACCCGGCGTCGACGCGCAACGCGTCCTCGTGAAGGACGGTCAGCGGCGCTCCGGGCATCAGCTCGTCGACGGTCTCGGCGAGCTTGTCGGCAAGGCGCCCGTCGATCTCGACCGCCGTGACGCGCGCGCCGGCTTCGAGCAGTCCGAGCGTCAGGGAGCCGAGCCCGGGGCCGACCTCGAGCACCTCGTCGCCGGCGACGACGGCAGCCGTTCGCACGATCTTGCGCACCGTGTTGCCGTCGACGACGAAGTTCTGCCCGAGCTTCTTGGTGGGCTGGAGGTCGAGTGCCGCGGCGAGGTCGCGGATCTCGGCGGGGCCCAGGCAGCGCCACCGTCAGCCACTCCAGTCGGGGTCGCCCGCCCCGCCGGACTCGGGGTGCGGGTCGAACGGGCCCGCCGGAGGCTCCACCGGTTCGCTGTCCCAGTGCCCGTACACCAGTTCGGTGTTGGACGAGATCTGCGCGGCGAGCATCGACGCGTCGGTGCCGAGGTGCGCCGCCATCGCGCGCAGCGTGTGCGGGATCAGGTACGACGAGTTCGGCCGGCCGCGGAACGGCATCGGCGTCAGGTACGGGGAATCCGTCTCGATCAGGATGCGCGACCGCGGGATGATCTCCAGCGCCTCGCGCAGCGGACCGGCGTTCTTGAACGTGACCGTTCCCGCGAAGGAGAGGAACCATCCCTCGTCGGAGACGAGCTTCGCGAACTCGGCGTCGCCGCTGAAGCAGTGGAACACCGTGCGCTCCGGCGCGCCCACCCGGCGCAGGGTCTCGACGACCTCCCGGTGGGCATCCCGGTCGTGGATCTGCAGCGCGAGGCCGCGTTGCTTCGCGATCTCGATGTGCGCCTCGAACGCCCGCACCTGGGCGGCCCGCCCGGCCTCGTCGGGGGTGCGGTAGAAGTCCAGTCCGGTCTCGCCGACGGCGCGAACGCGCGGCCGCCCGGCGAGCTCGTCGATGCCGACGAGGTGCTCGTCGAGCGTCGCCGGCGGCGACCAGCTCCGGCGCCTCGTTGGGATGCAGCGCGACGGCGGCGAGCACCCGAGGTTCGTGGGACGCCAGCTCGGCACTCCAGCGCGAGGTCGCCAGGTCGGTGCCCACCTGCACGACGCCGCGCACGCCGACGCTCGAGGCGCGGTCGAGCTGCTCGCGCGGCTCCAGCGATTCGACGCCGTCCTCGATCTCGAGGTGCGTGTGGTTGTCGTAGACCGGGACGACCAGGGCCTCCGGCAGGGGCGGGTACTCCGAGGCGGGGTCGGCCTCCGGATCCCGTTGCCGGGTCCGCATGAAGTTGGCCGGGGAGTCCGTCACGCGGCTCCCGAGGCCTGTCCCGCAACCAGGTCGGGCGTCTCCTCGATGCGCGGGAAGAGTCCCTCGATGGCCGTCGTGACGGTTCCGGCGGGCAGTTGCCCCCAGGTGCCGGCATCCCGCAACGGCTGCGCGGTCAGGGCGCCGAGCCCCGCCTCCGCGCCCAGTGCGGTCCACAGCTTCTCGGTCGCCTTCGGCATCACCGGGCTCAGCAGAACCGCGAGCGCGCGAAGCCCCTCGGTCGCCGTGTAGAGCACCGTCGAGAGTCGTTCGCGGTTCGCCGCGTCCTTCGCGAGCGCCCACGGCTCCTGCTCGGTGATGTAGCCGTTCAGCTCGTCGACGATCGTCCAGATCGCGCCGATCGCCTCGTGGATCGCGAAACGCTCGATCGCCTCGTCGGCGGCGGCAGCGGCATCCTGCACCGTCTTCTGAATGTGGAGGTCGGCGGCCGTGTACGCCCCCGTCGTGCCTGCCCCCGGCCCCGGCACCGTGCCGTCGAAGTACCGGCCGACCATCGCGATCACGCGCGACGCGAGGTTTCCGAAACCGTTCGCGAGCTCGGCCTGGTAACGGGCGGAGAGGTCCTCCCAGCTGAACGAGCCGTCCTGCCCGAACGCGATGGCGCGCAGGAAGTAGTAGCGGAACGCGTCAGACCCGAAGACGTCGGTGATCTGCTGCGGGGCGATACCGGTCAGCTTCGACTTCGACATCTTCTCGCCGCCGACCAGCAGCCAGCCGTGGCCGAAGACGCGCTGCGGAACCGGCAGGCCGGCGGCCATCAGCATGGCGGGCCAGATCACCGCGTGGAACCTCGCGATGTCCTTGCCGACGATGTGCACCGCCGGCCAGCGGCTGGCGAACTCGGGATCGCCGTGCTCCCAGCCGATCGCGGTGATGTAGTTGAGGAGCGCGTCGACCCAGACGTAGATGACATGCGATTCGTCCCATGGCACCTTCACGCCCCAGTCGAACGTGGAACGGGAGATCGACAGGTCGTCGAGACCCTGTTTCACGAACTGCATGATCTCGTTGCGTACGCTCTCGGGCTGGATGAAGTCGGGCTGCGTCTCGTAGAGCTCGATCAGGCGCTCGCCGAACTCGCTCATGCGGAAGAAGTAGTTCTTCTCCTTCAGGATCTCCACCGGACGCGAGTGGATCTTGCAGAGCTTCTGGCCGGCGTAGTCGCCGTCCGGCGTCTCCATCAGGTCGTCGAGCTGCTTGTACTCCTCGCACCCGACGCAGTAGTACCCCTCGTATTCGCCGGTGTAGACGTGGCCGGCGTCGTAGAGCTGCCGGAAGAAGGCGGCGACGCCGGACTCGTGGCGGGCGTCGGTGGTGCGGATGAAGTCGTCGTTCGCGATGTCGATCGTCTCGAGCAGCGGCTTCCACGCGGAGTCGACCAGGCGGTCGGCCCATTCGCGGGGGCTCACGTCGTTCGCGACGGCCGTGCGCAGGATCTTCTGCCCGTGCTCGTCCGTTCCGGTGAGCAGCCAGGTGTCGTCGCCGGACTGGCGGTGCCAGCGAGCGAGCACGTCGGCGGCCACCTCGGTGTAGGCGTGGCCGATGTGCGGAACATCGTTGACGTAGAAGATCGGCGTCGTGATGTAAAAGGAGCGGGCGCTCGTGTGCTCGGACGTCATATTGCCTGTGATTCTACCGAGGCCGCCCGCACGTTACCGGCGGGCGGCCCCGGCACTGCGGCCTACTTCGTGGCGCGCAGCTTCTCGGCGACCTCGATCGCGTCACCGGCCGCGGCGTTCGACTTCTTGTCGGGCCGGGCGAGCAGCAGGTACACCAGACCGACGATGAAGACGATCCCGAACCCGGTCAGCACGATCCAGTCGGTGGCGAAGTCGCCGCTCTCGCCGGGCTTGCCCAGCAGGAACAACGCGTACAACCCGTACGCGAGGGCGACGACGTTGACGATGATGCCGACCGGCCCCAGGTTGAACGGCCCTGCCGGCTTCCAGCCCTTGAAGCGCTGGCGCAGTGCGGCGAGCACCACCATCTGGAACGACACGTAAATGCCGAACACGGCGAACGCCGTCACCTGGAAGAGCGCGGCCGGATTGACGAAGACGACGACGGCGATCAGCAACGGCACCACGCACGCGACGATGAGCGCGTTCGTCGGGACCGCGGTCCGCGGGGAGACGTGCGCCAGCCACCTGTGACCGGGCATCATCTCGTCGCGCGCGAACGAGAACAGCAGCCGGCTGGCGGCCGCCTGCAGGCTCAACACGCACGACAGGAACGCGGTCACGGCGACGACCAGGAAGATCTTCGCGCCGACCGGGCCGACCGTGGCATCCAGGATGCTCGGGATCGGGTCGGTGATCTCCCCGCTCACGATGCCCGCGAGATCGGGGGCGGCGAGCACGTAGCCTCCGAACGCGAACAGGGCCGAGACCCCGCCGACCAGGATGGTGAGCACCATGGCACGCGGGATGCGGCGCGCCGGATCCGCGACCTCCTCCGCGACGTCGCCGCAGGCCTCGAAACCGTAGAACAGGAACAGTCCGACGAGCGCCGCACCGAGGAACGCGTTGAAGTAGCCGACGTCGCCGCCCGTGCCCATCGCGTCGACGAACACCGAGAAGTCCTGCTTGCGCTGGAAGATCAGCAGGTACAGACCGAGCAGGATGACGCCGATGAGTTCGGCGAACAGGCCGATCCGGGCGACGCGCGCGAGGTTCTTGGTTCCGGACAGGTTGATGCCCAGCGCGATGAGCAGCAAGACGGCGGTGAGCGCGAGTCCCCATCCGGCGTTCATCTCGATGCCGAACAGGCTGCCCAGGAATCCGCTTCCGTACTCGGCGACCGAGGTGATCGTCACGATCAGGGCCCAGATGTAGACCCAGGCCGCCATCCAGGCGTAGCGCTTGCCCCACAGGCGCCTCGCCCACGGGTAGATGCCGCCGGCGATCGGGTACTGCGACACGACCTCACCGAAGACCAGCGCGACCAGCAGCTGGCCGGCGCCGACGATGAAGATCCAGAAGATCGAGGGCGGGCCGCCCGTCGCGAGACCGACGGCGAACAGCGAGTAGATGCCCACCAGGGGTGAGAGATAGGTGAATCCCAGGGCGAAGTTCGCCCAGAGCGACATCGATCGCTTGAAGGTGGCGTCGTATCCGAGGACCTTCAGGTGGTCGGAGTCGGCCGTGTCATTGCCGGGTCCGGCCGCGGCAGGCTTCGCGGGTTTGGATGATGTGGTCTTGTCTGACATCGTGACCTTTCGCTGGGCCCAGCTGGTGGGCACATCGTGTTGCACATCGTCGTGCAGCAGACCACACGGTACTCCCGGGAGGGGCCCGCGGGAGCGATCCCCGACGGGTATTTTCCGGTGGTGGTCTCCGGCATGCCGACGGCCGGCTGGCCGCCTACTTCCGCTTCAGCGCCGCCTCGTACAGCTCGCGCCTCGAGAGGCCGGTCTGCTCGGCGACCTCGGCGGCGGCGTCCTTCAGGCGCGACCCCTCAGCCACGAGCACGGCGACCCGCGCCACGCCGTCCTCGAGTGAGGCCGAGGCGGGGGCGGCGCCGCCCACCACGATCACGATCTCGCCGCGCGCGCCGTCGGCGAAACGCTCGGCCAGGTCGGCGACCGTGCCGCGCACGACCTCCTCGTAGAGCTTGGTCAGCTCGCGGCACACGGCGGCGGGACGGTCAGGGCCGAACGCGCTCGCCAGGTCGCTCAGTGCACCGCCGATCCGGTGCGGCGATTCGAAGAACACCAGCGTGCGGGTTTCGGATGCCAGAGCGCGGAGCGCGGGCAGCCTCCCCTTGCGCGGGAGGAACCCCTCGAACGCGAACCGGTCGGTCGGCAGCCCGCTCACCGCCAGGGCGGCGAGCACCGCGCTCGCACCGGGGATCACCGAGACCTGCACGCCCGCCGCGATCGCGGCCTGCACCAGGATGAAGCCGGGATCGCTCACGGTCGGCATCCCGGCATCCGACAGCACGAGCAGGTCACCATGACCCGAGCCGTCGCGGGCGAGCTCGACCAGCTCGGCGGCGCGGTCGCGCTCGTTGTGCTCGTGCAGCGCGATGAGTCGGGGACGGTTCTCGATTCCGAGCGCGCGGAGCAGCTGGACGGTCGTGCGGGTGTCCTCGGCAGCGATGACCTCGGCGGCCGAGAGCGCGTCGACGAGGCGGCGCGACGCATCGCCGAGGTTGCCGATCGGTGTCGCCGCGAGAAGGAGCATGGGGCCAGTCTGCCCGTTGGGGGACTTCTCGTAGCATGGGCGGGTGACGGTCATCGAGCTGGCGGGCTCCCGCCTGGATGACTGGTGGCAGGACCTGATGGCCCGGCCGGGCGCACGCCGAGCCTGGCAATGGGGCGGCCCCGCGGTCGTTCTGCTCGTCGCGGCGCTCAGCCGGCTGATCGGGCTGGGGCATCCCCACGAGCTGGTCTTCGACGAGACCTACTACGTGAAGGACGCCTACACGCTCTCCCACCTCGGATACGAGGGGTCGTGGCCGGCGGACGCCAATGCCAGCTTCAATGCCGGGCACCCGGAGATCTTCCTCGAGACACCGTCCTTTGTCGCGCATCCGCCGATCGGCAAGTGGATCATCGCGCTCGGCCTCGCCCTGTTCGGGGCCGGGGACCCGTTCGGCTGGCGGATCGCGGTCGCGGTCAGCGGCATCCTGCTGGTCCTCGTCACGATGATGATCGCGCAGCGGCTCTTCCGCTCGACGCTGCTGGCCGTGATCGCCGGCGGACTGCTCGCGATCGACGGCAATGCGATCGTGCTCAGCCGGGTGGCGTTGCTGGACTCGATGTTGGCGTTGTTCGCGTTGCTGGGCGCCGGTGCCGTGTTGCTCGATCGCGCCTGGAACGAGCGGCGGCTCGCACTCTGGGCGGGGTCCTCCGATCCGGCAACGAGACCGTGGGGCCCGGTGTTCTGGAACCGCCCCTGGCTGCTCGCGGCCGGCGTCGCCTTCGGCATCGCGAGCGGCGTCAAGTGGAGCGGGCTGTACTTCCTGGCGGTGTTCGCCGTGTACGCGCTGGGCAGCGAGGTCCTGCGGCGGCGGCGGGCCGGCATCCGGTTCTGGCTGAGCGGGACCGTCCTGCGCCAGGGTCCGATCACGTTCCTGCTCACGGTGCCGGTCGCGCTGCTGGTGTACGTGGCCAGCTGGGCGGGGTGGTTCGCGTCCGACGGCGGGTACTACCGGCACTGGGTCGAGGATGGCGGGGGTGCCGCGTGGGACGGCGGTCTCGCCTGGGTGCCGCTGCGACGTCCAGAACTGGTGGCATTACCAGGCGTCGATGTACGGCTACCACGTCGGCGAGCACACCCCGCACTCGTATCAGGCGAACCCGCTCGGCTGGTTGTTCCTGGTGCGGCCGACCAGCATGTACTGGCACGCGAACGGCAACAACGCCGAGACGATCCTCGATGTCGCCAACCCCCTGATCTGGTGGGCGGGGACGGCGGCGATCCTCTTCCTCGTGGTCCGGATGGTGCGCGGGCTGGTGCTGCGCCACAGCGTGTCGCGCGAGGCGTTCATCCTGACCGGGATCGCGGCGGGCTTCCTGCCATGGTTGCTGTACCTGGAGCGGACGGTCTTCCAGTTCTACACGATCGCGTTCGAGCCGTTCCTGGTACTCGCGTTGACGGCGGCCATCGCGCTGCTGCTGGGCGAGTCCGCGGGATCCGGAGCGGCGGCGGGTCGCCGGGTTGCGGGTGGTCGGCACGTTCCTGGTGCTGTGCGTGGTGCTCAGCGCGTTCTTCCTGCCCGTGTGGACCGGGCTCGAGATCCCGCGGTGGTTCATGACCATGCACTTCTGGTTCCCGAGCTGGATCTGACTCATCCTGTGGGATGACCTCGTTCATCCGGCGGCCCGACGCCCGGTGCATCGCGCGCTGTCTACCGTGAAGGCATGTACGCGGGCGCATCACTCCGGATCGACGCCGGGGCGATCGCCGGAAACGCCCGGCGAATCGCCGCCCTGACCGACGCGACGGTGATGGCGGTCGTGAAGGCCGACGGTTTCGGGCACGGCACCGCGGCTCTGGCGGCGCTGGATGCGGGAGCCGGCCGCGGGCTCAGTGGCTCGGCGTGACCAGCATCGACGAGGCGCTGCCCTTCCGGTGGCGTGGGGTGTCGGTGCCGATCCTCAGCTGGCTGAACCCGCCGGGGTCCGACTACGACGCAGCGCTCCTCCACGACATCGATCTGGCGGTCGCGAGCATCGCGCAGTTGCAGCAGGTCTCGGCCGCGGCGGTGCGCTCGGGGCGTCGCGCGCGCATCCACCTGCAGCTCGATACCGGCCTGGCTCGTGACGGCATCGATCGCGACGAGTGGACCACCCTCGTCGAGCTGGCGCGTCTGGGCGAGCACGACGGACGCTTCGACGTCGTCGGCGTCATGAGCCACCTGGCGCGGGCCGACGAGCCCGGCGACCCCGAGAACCGGCGGCAGGTCCTGCTGTTCCGGAATGCGCTGCGGGTGGCGCGTCACCGCGGGCTCACCCCGAGGCTCGCGCACCTCGCGGCGACTGCCGGCGTGATCACGAACCCCGCCACCCATTTCGGGATGGTGCGGATCGGTGCCGGGCTGTATGGCATCGACCCCTCTCACACCCTGGACCGCCCGACCGGCGGACTCCGCGGAGCCATGACCTTGCGCGCGCCCGTCACGGCCGTGCGCGACGTCGGCGCCGGGACCGGTGTCGGGTACGGGCTGCGGTACCGCACCGATCGGCGCACGCGGCTCGCGCTGCTGCCGATCGGGTACGCGGACGGGATCCCGCGCAACATCTCGGACGTGGGAGTCACGCCCGGCGCCACGGTGCTCTTGCGCGGCCGACGTGTGCCCATCGTCGGAACGGTGTCGATGGACCAGCTCGTGCTGGACGTCGGCGATGCCGGGGTCGGGCCCGGCGAGGTGGCGGTCCTGTTCGGGCCCGGCGATCAGGGTGAGCCCACCCTTCGCGACTGGGCCGGCTGGGCCGCCACCATCGAGCACGACATCGTGACCCGCATCGGGCCGCGGGTCGCCCGGGAGACCGTGGGCACCCCGGTGGCGGCGGAGAGCCCGCGCGCTCCTCTCCGGGCGGTGCACGTCGCATGACCCGTGCCAGCGTGGTCGTGATCGGCGGCGGCACCGGCAGCGAGCACGACGTATCGCGGGCGTCGGCAGCCGCGATCGCCGACGCTCTCGACCGCGACCGGTACGACGTCATCGAGCTCACCATCCAGCGGGACGGCGCGTGGGCACAAGGGTTGTCGGCGCTGTCCGGCGCCGCCCCGCTCGCTGACGATCTCGCCGACGCCGTCCGCATCCTGGGTCGCGCCGACGTCGCGATCCCCGCCCTGCACGGACCGCGTGGCGAGGACGGGACGGTCGCCGCTCTCCTCGATCTGATCGGCATCCCCTATGTCGGTTCCGGCGTCTTCGCCGGTTCCGTGGCGATGGACAAGGCGGCGACCAAGCTGCTGGCCACCGCGGCGGGGGTCGGGGTGGCATCCGGGATCCAGGTCCGGGATGTCGGCGATCCGCGTCTCGAGACGGTCGCGCTCCCGGTGGTGGTCAAGCCCAATCGGGCGGGATCGAGTCACGGGGTCACGGTCGTCCGGGGGCGCGGCGGGCTCGAGGCCGCGGTGCGCGAGGCGCTGTCGCTCGACGCCTCGGCCCTGGTCGAGGAGTTCGTCGTCGGTCGGGAGATCGACGTCGCCGTGCTCGAACGTGCCGACGGTTCGCTCGAGTGCGGGCCGGCGTTGGAGATCGGCGTCCCGGATGGCGGGGTGTTCGACACGACGAGCAAATACGTGGGCGAGCCGGACTTCCGGATCCCCGCTCCGGTCGACGAGGTCACGCGTCTGGCGCTGGAGGAGGCCGCGCGGACGATGTTCCGAGCTCTCGACTGCCGGGGGCTGGCTCGGGTCGATTTCTTCGTCCTCGGCTCCACCGACGCAGACTCCGGCTCGGGCGAACCGCGGATCCTGCTCAACGAGGTGAACACGTTCCCCGGCTTCACGTCGCATTCGCAGGTGCCGCGGATGTTCGCCGTCGCGGGCGTCGACTACCCGGCGTTGCTCGACATCCTGATCGAGACCGCGATGGTGCGCAGCGACGGGCGCCGAATCCGGTCGCGGGTGTGAGCGCGCCCGTAACTCGCAGCAACACCCTGTCGCGCGCTGGGTAGCCTGGCAGGATGCCAGACCAGCCCGCCAGTGCGCCCGACAGCGCCGGCCACGACCGCGCCTGGGGCTTCCGTACCCGCGCCATCCACGCCGGCAACATCCCCGATGCGGTGCACGGCGCTCGTGCCCTGCCGATCTACCAGACCAGTGCTTTCGTCTTCGACGACACCGCGGATGCTGCGGCCCGATTCGCGCTGCAGAAGTACGGAAACATCTACAGCCGGCTCGCGAATCCGACGGTCGCGAGCTTCGAGGAGCGCATTGCGTCGCTGGAGGGCGGTCTCGGCGCGGTCGCCACCGCGTCCGGCCTCGGGGCGGAATTCATCACGTTCGCCGCTCTCGCCGGCGCCGGGGACCACATCGTCGCCTCCTCATCGCTCTACGGCGGTAGCGTCACCCAGCTCGACGTCACGCTGCGGCGGTTCGGTGTCGACACCACCTTCATCCAGGGGACGGATCCCGAGGCGTACGCGGCCGCCATCACGGACCAGACCAAGCTGATCTTCGTCGAGTCGATCTCGAACCCGTCGGGTGAGATCGCCGACCTCGCGGCGCTCGCCGACGTGGCGCACGCGCATCACCTGCCGCTGATCGTCGACTCGACGGTCGCGACGCCGTACCTGAACCGTCCGATCGAGTGGGGAGCCGACGTGGTGATCCACTCCGCCACCAAATTCCTCGGCGGTCACGGCACGACACTCGGCGGCGTCGTCGTCGAGTCGGGGCGGTTCCACTGGGCGAACGAGCGCTTCCCGCTGTTCGATCAGGAGGTCGCGCATTACGGCGGGCTCAACTGGCACGGCAACTTCGGCGAATACGCGTTCCTGACGCGGTTGCGCGCCGAGCAGCTTCGGGACATCGGCCCCTCACTCTCGCCGCACTCGGCGTGGCTGCTCGCGCAGGGCGTCGAGACGCTGCCATTCAGGATGCAGGCGCACGTCGACAACGCGCGGCTGGTCGCCGAGTGGCTCGAGGCCGACAAGCGCATCGAGTTCGTGAACTGGGCGGGACTGGCATCGCATCCCCATCACGAGCGGGCGAAGGTGTACCTGCCGAAGGGACCGGGTTCGGTGTTCTCGTTCGGCGTGAAGGGCTCGTCACCCGACACGGCACGGAACGCCGGGCGCTCGTTCATCGAGAGCGTGAACCTCGCATCTCACCTGGCGAACATCGGGGACGCGAAGACGCTGGTCATCCACCCGGCATCGACGACGCATGCGCAGCTCAATGCACAGCAGCTGCTGGATGGCGGTGTGCTGCCGGGACTGGTCCGCATCAGCGTCGGAATCGAGGACCCCGAGGACATCATCGCCGACCTCGATCAAGCGCTGGCTGCGGCCGCGAAGGCAGGATAGGGACATGGCTGCTGCGACACCCGTGCTGGAAGACCTCGACACCGTCACGCTCTCGAACGGGCTGACCTGTGACATCCCGTCATCGTCGCCGCTGGCGAAGCTGCTGAAGTCGCAGCGCACCTGGGTGGGGCCGAGCGCGAAGGAGCGGCTCGCGATCCTGCGCGGGGCGAAGAGCGTGGCGATCGTCGGGGCGTCCCCTAACCCGGCGCGATCGAGCTATTTCGTGGCGACGTACTTGCAGCAGAGCAGCGACTACGACCTGTACTTCGTGAATCCGAACGCAGACGAGATCCTGGGCCAGAAGGTCTACAAGTCGCTGGCCGAGCTGCCCGTCGTCCCCGACATCGTGGATGTCTTCCGCAAGGGCAGCGACATCCCCTCGGTGATCGACGAGGCGCTCGCGATCGGCGCGAAGACGGTCTGGGTGCAGCTGGGTATCTGGAACCAGGACGCCGCCGTCTACGGCGAGTCGAAGGGGCTGACCGTGGTGATGGACCGATGCATCAAGGTCGAGCACGCTCGGTTCCATGGAGGCCTGCACCTGCTCGGCTTCGACACCGGGCAGATCACGTCGCGCAAGACGGTTCGCTGACCTACGGCACCGATCCCACGGCGTTCCGCTCGCCGCGCACCTCGACCGTGCCGACCTCGCCATCCGCGAGCACGTCGTTGTCGTCCCCGTCGATCGCGACGCGCTCGACCGAGCCGTGCACGCCGACCTGGTTGAACCTGCCGTGAATCTCGAGTGTCGACAGGTCGAGGGTGTCGACGTCGTTGACGTTGCCGTCGATGGTGAGCGATCCGACCTCGCCGGCCGCACTCACGTCGTTCGCGTTCCCCGTGATGATCAGGGTGCCTACGCTGCCCGCGGTCACCGTGATGTCCCGCCCCTCGACCGTCAGCCGCACGCAGTCGCCGACGTGGTAGTCGCCCGGCTCGGTGAACACGGCGTCGTCGCAGTCGGTGCTGGTCGGCTCCGGCGACGGGGTCGCCGTCGGCGTCGGCGAGCTGGATGTGGTGGGGCCATCCGCCCCCGGCCCACCGGGCCCGACGAACTGCCCGATCGGGGTGCAGGCGCTCAGCGCCAGTCCCAGCCCCAGGGCTGCGATCGAGAGGAGCGGAAGCATGTGCTGACGTCCGGCCATACGCCGAGCCTACGTTCCGGTGCTGGGTATCCGCGTTACGCGGTATGTCGGTGCCTTCGCGACCCGCACGGGGCCCGAACTAGCGTGTCGGCATGTCAGCGCACTCGGCCCCGACCCTGCCCGGCCCCCTCGTGTCTACCCAGTGGCTCGCCGACCACCTCGGCGCCGAGGGCCTCGTCGTGCTCGACGCATCGATCGTGCGTTTCACGAATCCGCACGGAAAGCCGGGGAACGTCAGCGGCCACGAGCAGTACCTCCTCGATGGGCACATTCCCGGAGCGGTGTTCGCGGACCTGTTCGAGGAGCTCTCCGATCCTGCGGGCCGGTATCCGTTCAGCCGTCCGAGCGCCGAGCGCTTCGCGGCCGCAGCAGGCGAACTGGGCATCGACAATTCGACGACGGTCGTGGTCTACGACTCGGCTGTCGGACAGTGGGCCGCGCGCGTCTGGTGGCTGTTCCGCACCTTCGGCTACGACGCGGTCGCGGTGCTCGACGGCGGGCTCACCAGCTGGAAGCACGAAGGACGCGCGCTCGACACGGGTCACGTGCCGGCGGAGACGGCCACCTTCACGGTGAGCGAGCGCCCCGAGCTGTGGGTCGACAAGACCTACGTCGAGGGAGTGCTGCGCGGGCAGCACGACGCGGCCCTGGTGTGCGCCGCCCCGCCACAGGAGTTCAGCGGCGAAGCGGTGCCCCGTCAGCGCGGCGGGCACATTCCGGGGAGCAGCTCGGTCCCGGCCGCGCGCCTCGTCGACCATGAGCGCCGCACATTCCTCGAGACCGAGAAGCTCCGCGGCATCCTGCAGCCCGCGCTCGGCTCGCCGCGCATCGTGACGTACTGCGGGAGCGGCATCGCGGCGGCATCGGCCGCCCTTGCCCTCATCCTTCTCGGTGAGCGCTCCGTGGCGATCTACGACGACTCGCTCAACGAGTGGGAAGCCGATCCGGAGGCGGAGCTGGTCACGCTCGCGCGGTAGCGCGCGCGGCGTCTCGACACGCTGAGCGGCTACGCGATCAGCGCACGCAGCTCCCCCGCCGTCGTGACCGGCAGCGCGCACACGAAGTGCTCGCAGTAGTAGGCGGTGGCGAGGCCGTCCCGAGCATCGCGGGACGCGAACAACTCGAACCCGGCCGCCACGAAGGCGGCAGCCTGGTCCGGCGTGACGACGGCACGAACTCCGCGCCGCCAGCCCCGCGACGCGGCACCCAGCTCCCCCG
Organism: uncultured Actinomycetota bacterium; assembly: GCA_963730045.1. GTDB lineage: Bacteria > Actinomycetota > Actinomycetes > Actinomycetales > Microbacteriaceae > JBDSKH01. The sequence continues at coordinate 118,960 of CAVSPQ010000003.1, forward strand.
CCTCTGACGGCGCGATGATCACCAGCTGTTCGAGCGGCTCGGCGAGGCGGGATGCGACGGCGAGCACCGCTCCGAACGCGCTCGGCTGGTCGGCGGCATACGAGAGCGCGGGAGCGACCGCTGCCTCGGCGATCCGACGGTGGGAGTCGTCGCCGCTCAGCGACGAGAGCAGCAGTGCCGCGTCGGCCAGCAACGAGCGACCGGATGGCAGAGCCCCGTCGCCGGGGTCGCCTTCGGTCGCGAGACCGCGGGCCGCGAGCACGGGGTCCGGTCCGGCCGGCGCCGCGATCGATCCGTCGCGGTCTGAGCACGCCTCGACGAGCACGCGAGCCACCGACGCGTAGCGCACCTCCCCGCACGCCACCGCGAGCCGGAGCAGCCCCCCGGCCAACCCGCCCAGATCCTCCAGGGTCGCCGGCGCGTCCGAGAGCCGACCGTCCAGCGAGGCACGCGCGATCCCGGCGTCGTCGCCGTGCAGCGCGAGCACCGCGTCGGCGGCGGCCCGCGCGGCATCGATCCACTCGGGGCGATCGAATCGGGCACCGGCATCGGCGAGCGCGCCGATCGCCATCCCGTTCAGCCCGGTGAGCACCTTGCGCGTCGAGCGCCGGCGGCTGCTGCGCGGTGCGGCCGGCGGCATCCAGCGCGTAGTACCCGCCCTCGCTGGCGGTCCCGTCGACGATGCTCTCGCTGTCCTGGGCGGATGCGAAGGCGGCGCCGGGCAATCGCAGAACGCCGAGCAGGAAGGCGACGATGCCCTCGACGGTCTCCATCGCATCCGGAGCTTCGACCGCCGTGTACGCCGCCAGCAGCTGCGCGTTGTCGTAGAGCATGCGCTCGTAGTGCGGCTCGGTCCAGTCGCGCTGCACCGCGTAGCGGAAGAAGCCGCCCTCGATCGGATCGCGCAGGCCGGATGCCGCCATGGTCGCCAGCGTGCGGCGCGCGAAGGCGTCGGCGCGTTCGTCCCCCGCGGCTGCCCGCTCCAGCAGGAACGAGATCACCGGCGTATTGGGGAACTTCGGAGCACGCCCCAGCCCGCCGAAGTCCGGGTCCTCGAGCGTCTCGAGCTTCGTCACGGCCGCGTCGAACTGCTCGCGCGAGAGCTCACCAGCGCCGGTCCCGCGCGCCGCTGACATCGCCGCCATCGCCTCGCGCACGGCCTCCCCGGCGTGCTCGACGTCGGCCCGCCTTTCGCGCCAGGCCTCGAGCACCGCGTCGACCACCTGCCGGAACGCCGGCGACCCCCCGACCGCCCGCGGCGGGAAGTAGGTGCCCGCGAAGTACGTCGACCCCTGGGGCGTCGCGAAGACCGTGAGCGGCCAGCCGAGGCTCTGCGTGAACGCGCTCGCCGCCGCGAGGTAGCTGGCGTCGACCTCCGGGTGCTCCTCTCGATCGACCTTGATCGCGACGAGGTTGTCGTTCAGGTACGCCGCCACCTCGGGATCGCTGAAGCTCTCCCGGGCCATCACATGGCACCAGTGGCAGGTCGCGTAGCCGATCGAGATCATCACCGGCACATCGCGCCGCACCGCCTCGGCGAACGCCTCCTCACCCCACGGCCACCAGTCGACCGGGTTCTCGGCGTGGCTGCGAAGGTACGGGCTGACGGCACCCGCGAGCCGGTTCGTCATAGTCTCAAGGTAAAGGAGTCAGTCAGCCGATGTACGCCGAGAAGAACGCAGCCTCCGAGATCGCCGTTACCTACCTCGGTGGACCCTCGGCCGTCCTCGAGTACGGCGGACTCCGGTTCCTGATCGACCCGACGTTCGACGAGCCGCAGAGCTACGAGGATCCGGGCTCGACCACTCTCGTCAAGACCCGCGGCCCTGCCATGCAGCCGGGCGACATCGGCGACATCGACGTCGTCCTCGCCTCGCACCACGAGCACCCCGACAACCTCGACACCCGCGGCGCCGATTTCGCCATGTCCGCGCCTCTGGTGCTCAGCACCCCGCAGGCGGGCGACGACCTCGGCGCTCCCTTCCTCGGACTGTCCGACTGGGCCCAGCACTCCGTCGGCCTGGTCGACATCACGGCCATGCCCGCCCTGCACGGTCCGCCGGGCAGCGAGGAGTGGGTCGGCCCTGTCATCGGCTACCTCCTGCAAGCCCCGACATTGCCGAGCGTCTACGTCAGCGGCGACAACGCGTCGCTCGACAAGGTGCGCGAGATCGCCGGCCGCCACGCCCCGATCGGCATCGCGATCCTGTTCGCGGGCGCCGCACGGGTGGCGGCGATCGACGCACCCCTCACGCTGACAGCTGAGGATGCTGCGCAGGCCGCGCAGATCCTCCAGGCCGGCAAGGTGGTCGGCCTCCACACCGAGGACTGGGAGCACTTCAGCGAGACCCGCGCGGATCTCGAGGCGGCCTTCGCCGGAACCCCGGGACTGCTGGTGGACACGCCGCGGGGCGTGCGGGTCGAGCTCCGCTAGAACGTCGCCTTCTCGGGGTCGGAACCGACCCGCTGGCCGCGGTCGAGTTGCGTCGATGGCCGCGACCTCGGCCGCAGAGAGCTCGAATCCGAAGACGTCGAAGTTCTCCTCCATGCGCGCGCGCCCGTTCGACTTCGGGAACACGATGATCCCGTTCTGCAGGTGCCAGCGGATGACCGCCTGCGCCGGCGAGACCGCCGTGGGCCGCCGCGGCATCCTGAACCGCCTTCTCGGAGAAGAGGTCGTACTTGCCCTGACCGAGCGGTCCCCATGCCTCGATGTGCATGCCGAGCTCGGCGCCGAACGCGCGCAGGTCGCGCTGCGCGAACGCCGGGTGCAGCTCGAGTTGATCGACGGCCGGAACGGTGTCGCTGCCGGCCACGATCTTCTCGAGGTGGGCTCGGTGGAAGTTCGAGACGCCGATCGATCGCGTCTTGCCTTCCTCCTTCAGCTGCTCGAGCACGAGCCAGCTCTCCAGGTACCGATCCAGATCGGGACGGGGCCAGTGGATGAGGTACAGGTCGACGTGGTCGAGGCCGAGCTTGTCGAGCGACAGGTCCATGGCGTCGATCGCCGACTGCGTGCCCTGGTCGCTGTTCCACAGCTTCGTCGTGACGAACAGCTCATCGCGCGGGATGCCCGACTTCTCGATCGCGGCGCCGACGCCCTTCTCGTTGCCGTAGACGGCGGCCGTGTCGATGTGCCGGTAACCGACCTCGAGGGCGTCGCTGACGATGCGCTCCGTCTCGTCCGGGTCGACGAGGAAGACGCCGAAACCGAGCTGCGGGATGCTGTGGCCGTCATTGAGCTGGATGGTGGGAACAGAAGTCATGCCGTCAACACTAGGTCGCGCGCGGTGCCCGGTGCTGGGACCTGCCCGCCCTGGCGCACCATAAACTGGAGGGCTGATGTCCGACGCCCTCCCCACCATCACCTACCCGCCGGAGCTGCCGGTCAGCGCCGCGCGGGATGAACTCGCGCGCGCCATCACCGCGAACCAGGTCGTCATCGTGGCGGGAGAGACCGGGTCGGGCAAGACCACCCAGCTGCCGAAGATCTGCCTCGAGCTCGGCCGCGAGAGGATCGGCCACACCCAGCCGCGGCGCATCGCCGCCCGCAGCATCTCGGAGCGGATCGCCGAGGAGCTCGGCGTCGAGCTGGGCGGACTGGTCGGCTACCAGGTGCGGTTCGACGACCGCTCGAAGGCCGAGACCCGGATCAAGCTCATGACCGACGGGGTGCTGCTCGCCGAGATCCACCGCGATCGCGAGCTGCGGCGCTACGACACGATCATCCTCGACGAGGCCCACGAGCGATCCCTCACCATCGACTTCCTGCTCGGCTACCTGAAGCAGCTGCTCCCGCGCCGTCCCGATCTGAAGCTCATCATCACGAGCGCGACGATCGATCCCGAGAGCTTCGCCGCCCATTTCGCGGCGCCCGACGGCGTGCCGGCCCCGATCGTCGAGGTCTCCGGGCGCACCTACCCGGTCGAGATCCGGTACCGGCCCCTGGTGCCCGACGCGCGTCCGTCCACATCAAGGAGAAGGGGGGCAACGGACCGCGAAGCACCGACGACCAGGCCGAAGACGACGCGGATCTCCTTGATTCGGAACAACGGGATCAGAACGAGGGCATCACCGACGCGCTGGCCGAGCTCGCCCGCGAGCCATCGGGCGACGTGCTGGTGTTCCTGTCGGGTGAGAACGAGATCCGGGATGCCGAGGACGCCGTGCGCGCCGCCTCCGGCCCCGAGACCGAGGTGGTCCCGCTCTACGGGCGACTGAGCTCGGCCGAGCAGCATCGCGTGTTCGAGACCAAACGCGCCCCCGGCATCCGGCGCCGTGTGGTGCTGGCGACGAACGTCGCCGAGACGAGCCTCACCGTGCCCGGCATCAAGTACGTGGTGGATGCCGGCACCGCCCGCATCTCGCGCTACAGCACGCGGGCGAAGGTGCAGCGGCTGCCGATCGAGGCGATCAGCCAGGCGAGCGCCAACCAGCGCTCGGGCCGGGCGGGGCGCACGAGCGACGGGATCGCGATCCGGCTGTACTCGGAGGAGGACTTCGCCGGGCGCAGCGAGTTCACCGACCCCGAGATCCTGCGCACCAACCTGGCCGCGGTCATCCTGCAGATGATCTCGATCGGACTCGGCGACATCGCCGCGTTTCCCGTTCCTGCAGCCGCCGGACTCGCCGCGGCATCCAGGACGGCGTCGACCTGCTCAACGAGCTGGGCGCGATCTCGATCGACCCGACCACGAAGCACACCCGCATCACGCCGACCGGGCGTGAGCTCGTTCAGCTTCCGCTCGACCCGCGATTCGGGCGGATGCTGGTCGAGGCGAAGAAGCACGGGGTGGTGCGCGAGGTCGCGGTGATCGTGGCGGCGCTGAGCATCCAGGATGTCCGCGAGCGCCCGCTCGCGAAGCGCCCGCAGGCGGACACCGCGCACGCCCGATTCGCCGATCCGACCAGCGACTTCCTCTCCTTCCTCGCGCTGTGGAACCACCTCGAGGAGAAGCAGCGCGAGCTGTCGAGCAGCGCGTTCCGGCGCCTGTGCAAGAGCGAGTACCTCAACTACCTGCGGGTGCGCGAGTGGCAGGACCTGTATCGGCAGCTGTTGCGGGCCGGGTCGCTCAAGGCCGGGGCTCCGCAGGTGGACCCGGACGGCATCCATCGCTCGCTGCTGGCGGGGCTGCTGTCGCGCATCGGCTTGCGCGACGAGCGGGTCAAGGCCGACCGGAGCGGCAAGCCCGACAAGCGCGCGATGCGCGAGTACCTCGGCGCCCGCAACACGCGCTTCGCGATCTTCCCCGGTTCGGCGCTGTCGAAGAAGGCGCCACCCGCCGTGATGGCCGCCGAGCTGGTCGAGACGAGCCGCCTGTTCGCACGCACGGTCGCCGCGATCGATCCGGCGTGGGCGGAGGCGCTCGCCGGCGATCTGGTCAAGCGCAGCTACGGCGAGCCGCGCTGGGAGAAGAAGCAGGGCTCGGCGGTCGCCGACGAGAAGGTGACGCTGTACGGCGTGCCGATCGTGCCGAAGCGGCGCGTGCAGCTCGCACGCATCGATCCGGAGCAGGCGCGGGAGCTGTTCATCCGGCACGCGATGGTGGGGTGACGGGCAGACGGCGACTGGCCGTACGCGATCGACCGCAACCCGCTGTACGCGTTCGATCGCGAGAACCGCGCACTGCGCGAGGAGCTCACCGAGGTGGAGGAGCGGACGCGGCGCCGCGACATCCTGATCGACGACGAGGCGGTCGTCGACTTCTACGACCGCCGCCTGCCCGCGACCGTCACCGACGTGCGCGCGTTCGAGAAGTGGTGGAAGGACGCCTCGGCGACCCAGCCCGACCTGCTGACGATGACCCGCGCCGCGCTGCTCGACGAGGACGACGAGCCGGAGGCCGACCCGGATGCCTACCCGGCCGAGTGGGTGGCCGGCGATCAGACGGTTCCAGCTCGCGTACCGGTTCGAGCCGGGTGCCGACGACGACGGCGTCACCGTCGAGATCCCGCTCGCTCTGCTCGCGCGCGTCGAGCCGGACGGGTTCAGCTGGCTCGTGCCCGCCCTCCGCGAGGAGCTGGTGACCGCGCTGCTCAAGTCGCTGCCGAAGGCGATCCGCAAGAACGTGGTGCCCGCCGCCGATTGGGCGCGCAAGCTGCTGCCGCGCTGGTCGAGGAGCGCGCCGACGGCACGCGTCTCGAGGCCGCTCTCGCGGAGGCGATCCGGCGCGAGACCTACACCCCGACCTCCCCCGACGACTTCGACCTCGACCGGGTCCCGGCGCATCTGCGCATGACGTTCGCCGCGATCGACGACCGCGGCACGCGGCTCGGCACCTCGAAGGATCTCGCGGAACTGCAGGCGCGCTTCGCCGAGCGCACCCGCACCAGCGTCGCGAAGGCGACCACGGCATCCGGACCCGATCGCTCGCTCGAGCGCACCGGAATCACGACCTGGGATGTCGGCGACATCCCCGAGGTCGTCGAGAGCGCCGTGGGTGCGGGCACGGTCCGCGGCTACCCCGCTCTGGTCGACGAGGGCGCCTCGGTGGCACTGCGCGTCTTCGCGACGGCCGCCGAGCAGGCCGCGGCCCACCCGCGCGGCGTCCGCCGGCTGCTGGCGCTCACGGTGCCGAGCCCGCTCGGCTACGTGAACGACCACCTCACTCAGGCCGAGAAGCTGCTGCTCGCCGCGAGCCCGTACCCGTCGAACGCGGCCCTGCTCGACGACGCCCTGCTCGCCGTGCTCGACGAGCAGCTGGCCGGCCGGGCACCGTTCACGCGGTCGGAGTTCGAGGCGCTGCGCGTCGAGGTGTCGGCGGGTCTGATGGATGCCCTGTTCGGCCTGGTCGCGCAGGTCGCGAAGGTGATCGACGCGCTCGCGAGTCGCCGACCGCGCGATCTCGGCCGCCTCATCCCTCGCCTTCATGTCCCCGCTCGCCGACGCCCGCGCGCAACTCGGGGCGCTGGTGTTCCCGGGTTTCGTGCGCGTCGGGGGCCGCGGCCTGCGCCGCATGCCGGTCTACCTCGCCGGCATCACGCACCGCGTCGAGCGCCTCGCCGACAACCCCGGACGCGACCGCCAGTGGCAGACCGAGGTCGAGCAGGCGACGCAGCTCTACCTCGACGCGGGTGGCACACTGCCGCTCGATCCCGACGCCGACCCGCGCCTGGCACGAGGCGCGCTGGATGCTCGAGGAGCTGCGCCTGTCGCTCTTCGCCCAGCACCTCGGCGCCGCCGGTCCGGTGAGCGTGCAGCGGATCCGCAAGGTGCTCGCCGGCTAGCGCGCTACCAGATCCAGTCCTTCACGGCCTCTGGCAGCGGCTTGCTCATGGCCTTGAGGTAGACCACGGCCTTGCCGAGGAAGATCAGGAGCGCCTGCAGGTAGACGTCGAGCGACATCTCGATCGGCATCTCGAAGCCGCTCTCGCGCGTGATCGTCTTGGCCAGGTCGTCGTCGCTGAATGCCGAGGCGATCGTCTTCAGCTCGACGTCGAGTTCGTGGAACCACGCGAGCAGCCGCTCGCTGCTGCCCTCGAGTCCCGGCATCCGTGTTGCGGTACGCCCAGTCCTGGGTGAACGTCTTCAGCCCGTGCAGGTAGGCGTGCTCGACCTCGCCCATCTGCCGGAACAACTCCCCCAGCGGCATGTTGTCGCCGCCCGGCGTGAACGCCAGCTCGGCGTCGGTGAGCACCCCCAGGATCTCGTCGCGCAGTTCGTTCGAGCCCTCGATCCACGACCACTTCTCGTTCACGTAGCGATTCATGATCACTGTCTACCCGAGGCCGCCGACCTCCGACGTGGCGCACTCCGGATGCGATGCAGCCCAGGCCGGATCGAGCAGCCCCCGAAGAAGCAGCGTTCGCACCTCGACCGCCACCTGCTGGCGCTCGGTGCGCTCGGCGACGTTCCAGACCGCCCAGATGCCCATGCCCACCGCACGCAGCCCGGCATCGTTCGACACGTCGGCGCGCAGGACGCCTCGCCGCGCGCGAGATCTCCAGCGGTCGACTCGATCGCGGCGACGAAGCGTGCCGCGAGAGCGACGATGTCGGCGCTCTCGATCTGCGCGGTGCTCGGGTGGATGGATCGGCGGTCGACCTGCTGCGCGAGCGTGCTGTCGAGGATGGCGACGAACGCGTCGGGACGGGCGGCGAACCGTGCCGCGTCCGCCTCGGTCTCCGCGACATCCGCGGCCCAGATCGCGGCGAGCAGCTCTGCACGCGACCCGAATGCCCGGTGCAGACTCGTGCGGCTGAGGCCGGCCGCGGCGGCGACGTTCTCGAGCGGTGCGTCGATGCCCTCCGCCTCGAACACCTGTCGGGCGGCGGCGATCAGCGATTCGCGGTTCCGTGCGGCGTCGGTGCGCGTGCTCATCGTCCCCAGTATGCGCGAAACGTACATCCATGTACGCTTATGACACCCGATTCAGAGGAGCAGGTCAGTGCAGATCGCAGACAAGGTATTCGTCGTCACCGGTGGCGGCAACGGAATGGGCCGTGAGGTCGTCCTCCAGCTGCTGAAGCGCGGCGCTCGCGTGGCGGCCGTCGACCTCAACGAGGCGGGTCTCGCCGAGACGGCGAAGCTCGCCGGCGCCGGCAAGAACCTCACCACCCACGCCGCTCAACGTGTCCGACCGCAAGGCCGTGCTCGCTCTCCCCGCGGCCGTGATCAAGGCCCACGGCCAGGTCGACGGCCTCTTCAACGTGGCCGGCATCATCCAGCCGTTCGTGAAGATCCAGGACCTCGACTTCGACATCATCGAGCGCGTCATGAACGTCAACTTCTGGGGCGTCGTCAACATGTCGAAGGCGTTCCTGCCCGAGCTGCTCAAGCGCCCCGAGGCGGGCCTGCTCAACGTGTCGAGCATGGGCGGCTTCCTCCCCGTTCCGGGCCAGGCCGCCTACGGCGCCTCGAAGGCGGCGGTGAAGCTCTTCACCGAGGCGCTCTTCGCCGAGCTGCAGGGCACGAGCGTCGGCGTCACCGTCGTCTTCCCCGGCGGCGTCGGCACGAACATCACCGAGAACTCGGGCGTCGACACGGCCAAGATGATGGCGGCGATGGAGGGCAAGAAGCTGCCCAAGACCACGACCCCCGCGGATGCCGGCCGCCAGATCATCGAGGGCATGGAGAAGGGCTCGTTCCGGGTCCGCATCGGGAGCGACGCGAAGTTCATGGACCGCTTCTCGCGCCTCAACCCGAAGCGCGCGACCCTGCTGATCGCGAACCAGATGAAGAGCCTGCTCGGCTAATCGCAACAGCTGGTTACGTGAAAGGTGACCGCCGGCCGGATCAGGGCCGGCGGCTAGTCCTTCTTCTTGCCCGACGGCCGACGCGTTCGACTCGTACGAGGTGTTGGTGCTCTCGAAGAAGTTGACCAGCTGCAGGGTGTCGTTCGCCGTCGCCATCCACTTGGCCGGGTTCGTCACGTTGTACTCGGGGTCGAAGCCGAGCTCCTCGAGCCGGCGGTCGGCCAGGTACTTGACGTACTGGTTGATGTAGCTGGCGTTGAGGCCGAGGATGCCGTTCGGGAGCAGGTCGTTGTTGTACTGCTCCTCCATCTCGACGGCGTCGGTGATCATCTTCTTGATCTCGGCGGCGAACTCGGCCGTCTGCAGATCCGGGTTCTCGTCGAGCACGGTCAGGATCAGGTTGATGCCGAACTTGAGGTGCAGGCTCTCGTCGCGCACCACCCAGTCCATGAGCGATCCGAAGTTGCGCAGCAGGTTGCGCTGCCGGAACGACAGCGCCACCATGAAGCCCGAGTAGAACCAGATCCCCTCGAGGATGATGTTGTACGCCACGAGGTTGCGGATGAAGTCCTGCTTGCCCTCGGTCGTCGTGATGTCGAGGGTCTGCTCCGTCATGCGACGGATGAACGAGACCTCGAACTCCTCTTTCCGCGCCATCGACGGGATGTCGGCGTGCGCCGCGTAGGCCTCCTTGCGGTCGATCGGGAACGTCTCGAGGACGTACTCGAACGACATGCAGTGGTTGGCCTCCTCCCACATCTGCTTCGCGAGGTAGAGGTGCGCCTCGGGAGCGTTGACGTAGGGGTAGACGCCGAACGCGAGCGCCTTGTTGACGAGCAGCTCGTTCGGGTTGAAGTACGACATCAGGAAGGTGATGGCGTGACGCTCTTCGTCGGTCATCTTCTTGAAGTCGGCGATGTCTTCACCGAGCTGGATCTCGTTCGGGAACCAGGTGTTCGCGACGGCCTGGTCGTACAGGTCCATCGCCCACTGGTAGCGGACGGGCTTGAGCAGCAGGCCTTCAGAGATGCCTGTTCCGAGGATGCCCATGATCGTCTCGTTTCTGTCGTTCTTAGTCTGCGGCCGGTGCGCGAACCGGCACAATCCGGGTGAAAGCGTCGCCGCGTCCGACAGTTGTTGTCGGTTCGGCGGTTCGGGGGTTCGGGGCTACTGGCAGCTCTCGCACTGGAGGTCGTCCATCGGGTCGACCGGGACGTCGTAGCCGCCGACCGTGTCGGCACTCGCCTGGTTCACTTCAGACCCCCGAATCCACGACGTGCCGGCGCCTGGGCCGTGGCTGCAGGCGCATCAGCCGAGGGCTGCTCGGCGGCCGCTAGGCCGCGCTCAGAGGCAGAGAGCTCTTCGCTCTTGTTCACCTTGACCGTCGACTGCTCGGCCGTGTGACGCGGCTTCATGTGCAGGTAGTAGGTCGTCTTGACGCCCCGCTCCCAGGCCGCGAAGTAGATGTCCATCATGTCGCCGAGGTCGCGCGTCTCGAGGTACATGTTGCGGCTGATCGACTGGTCGATCCACTTCTGCGCGCGGGCGGCCACCTCGAGGAACGAGTACGGCGACAGCTGGAAGCTCGTCTTGTACACGTTCTTCAGCGAGTCGGGGATCGCGTCGATGTTCTGGATGTCACCCTGCGACCGCAGGATCGCCTCGCGCGTCGAGTCCCAGATCCCGAGCTTCTGCAGGTCGACGACCAGGTTGCGGTTCACCTCGAGGAACTTGCCGTTCGAGGTGGCGCGGCTGAAGATCTGCGAGAACTGCGGGTCGAGGCCGGGCGTCGTGCCGGCGACGAGACCGATGGATGCGGTGGGCGCGATCGCCATGAGCGTCGCGTTGCGCATCCCCTTCTTCACCTTCGCGCGCAGCGTGTCCCAGTCGAGCCGGGTCGTGCGGTTGACCTTGATCTCGACGCCGCGGTCGGCCTCGGTGAGGGCGATCGAGTCGAACGGCACGAGTCCCTGCGACCAGCGCGAGCCGGCGTAGTTGTCGTACGAGCCGCGCTCCTGCGCCAGATCGGCGGACTCGTCGATGGCGGCGTACGAGACGTGCTCCATGATCTCGTCCATGAGGTCGTAGGCCTCTTCGCTCTCGTAGCGAGAAGCCGAGCTTCTCGACGACGTCGGTGAAGCCCATGACACCGAGCCCGATCGCGCGGTTGGTCTTGTTGGCGTGATCCGCCTCGTCGACCGACGACTCGGTGATGTCGATCAGGTTGTCGAGCTGGCGCACGGCGCTGCGGGCGCTCTCGTCGATCAGATCCCAGTCGAAGCCGAGCGTGCCGTTCGAGTCGACGCGCAGGTGCGTCGACAGGTTGATCGAGGCCAGGTTGCAGACCGAGATGTTCTCGGCGTCCTGCGGCAGGCAGATCTCGGTGCAGAGGTTGGAGAGGTGGATCGTGCCGGTGTTGTTGTTGAGGGCGCGGTTGTTGATCGTGTCCTTCCAGGTCAGCCACGGGTGGCTGGTGGTCTGGAGGGAGATGAGGATCGACTTGAACTGCTCGCGCGCGCCGATCTTCTGGAACATGCGCAGCTCGCCGGCCTCGGCCTTCGCGACGTACTCGGCGTAGCGGGCGGAGAACGCGGCGCCGTACAGCTCGTTGAGGTCGCCGCACCTCGAGCGGGTCGAACAGGTACCAGTCGTCGTCGTTCTGGACGCGCTTCATGAACTCGTCGCTGATCCAGACCGCGGTGTTGGCGGTGCGGGTGCGGCGGTACGGGTCGCCGGAGTTCTGACGCAGGTCGAGGAACTCGGGGAAGTCGAGGTGCCAGTTCTCCATGTAGAAGCAGAGGGCGCCGAACTTCTTGCCGCCGCGGCTGACCGCGCGCAGCACCGAGTCGATGGTGTGCATGAACGGGATCGGGCCGGTGCTGGTCGTGTTGTTCGAGCGGATCGGCGAACCCTGCGAGCGCAGCTTGGTGACCGAGAGGCCGATGCCGCCGGTGCCCTTGGTGAGCCACATGACGTCGCGCACGCTCTTGGCGATGTTCTCGATGTCGTCCTGCATCTCCATGACGAAGCAGTTGGAGAGCTGCGGGTAGGCGGTGCCGGCGTTGACGAGCGTGGATCCGGCGGCCAGGTACTCGAGCTTCGACATCTTCGTGTAGAAGTCGAGCGCGTGGCTGGTCGGGTCGGCCTCGTTGAGCGCGAGGCCCATCGCGATGCGCATCCAGAAGTACTGCGGCACCTCGAGCGGGTCGTTGTTGCGCGCCTTGATGCCGTAGCGGTTGTTGAGCGTGACGACGCCGATGTACTTCAGCAGGCCGTCGCGGCTCGGCTCGAGCGCGGCCGCGAGGCGCTCGAGGTCGTAGAGGTCGAGGAAGCGCGGGTCGAACAGCGTCTCGGAGACGCCGCGCTCGATCGTGGAGCGGAAGTGCTCGGCGTGCAGCGCCTTGAGCTCGGCGTCGGTCTCGTAGTCGCCGAGCACGCGCTTGTAGATGGTCTTCAGCAGGAGGCGGGCGGCGACGGTGTCGAACTGCGGGTCGTCTTTGACGTTCTGCAGCGCGACCTGGATGACCGCCTCGTCCAGCTGCTGGGTCGTGATGCCGTCGAACAGGGTCAGCTCGAGCTCGGACGCGATCTGGGTGACCCAGGTGATGTTCTCGTCGAGACCCTGGCTGGCGTGCTCGATCGCGAGGTTGATCTTGTTGGCGTCGTAGGGCTCGCGCTCTCCGTTGCGCTTGACGACCGTGATGCTCACTCGACCCACTCTCTTCTCGTCCTCGTTGCACGCCGAAAACACCCGCGTCTCCGTCGCCCGAAGAGCGAGCGTGAAATCGGCCACTCCGGCGTCCCCGTCCTGGCCGCGCGGTTTGATCACTATATATCGGGGTACCGACATCGGGGCAACCACAACATGTAGTGGGCGTGTCGTCCACAGAATGTGCATAAGTCCGCGGACTTATGCACAGATTCCACAGGCTCGACGGCCCGTCGACGCCCTCGAGGTGCCCACTCTGCCGCGCGCCGCCGACATCCTGCCGCGCCCGGTGTCATGCCCATCGACGTCCGACCCCGTCACTAGAGTGGGAAGGCTGTGAACAGTTACGTCGCTCTGCTGCGCACTCCGGGGGTCGCCCGGATCATCGCCGCGCAGCTGACGGCGCGCTTCCCGAGCGGCATGATCTCGCTCGGGTTCCTGCTGCACATGGAGAGCATCTTCGACTCCTACGCGGCCGCCGGCATCGTGCTCGCCGCGACGAGCGTCGGGCAGGCGATCTCCGGCCCGCTGACCAGCCGCCTGATGGGCGTGCTCGGGATGCGGCGCGTGCTGGTCACGACCATCACCGTCTGCGCGCGTCGCCCTCACCGTCATCGCGCTCGCCGAGCTGCCGCTCTGGGGCTACGTCGTGCTCGGCGCGATCACCGGCCTCAGCTACCCGCCGGTCCAGCCGGCGGTGCGCACGATCTACCCGAAGATGGTGAACTCGCGCCAGCTCACCCCGCTGTTCTCGCTCGACGCGTCCGCGCAGGAGATCATCTGGATCGCCGGACCGGTCGTCGTCACGTTCGTCGGCACCCAGGTCTCGACGGTCGCGGGCGTGCTGCTCTCGGTGGTCTTCCTGGTCGGCGGCGGCGCGTGGTTCGTGCTCTCGCCCGAGGTCGGGCGCGTGCGCATCCCGCGCAGCAAGCGGCGGTTCGGCGCGGTGCTGACCCGGCCGCCGGTGCTCGATCGCGACCATCGTCGGATTCCTCGTGGTCGGATCGTGCGCGGCGATCGAGGTCGGGGTCGTCGCGACGTTCGGCGAGGGCAGCGCCGACTCCGGCATCGTGCTCGCCATCTGGGCGATCGCGTCGCTCATCGGCGGGCTCGCGTTCGGCCACCTCCCGATCGGACCGTGGGCGCTCGCGCGGCGCGTGCTCGTGATCTTCATCGGCGCGACCCTCGCGATCTTCGCGTGGGAGTTCTGGTCGCTCGCCGCTCACGCTGGTGGTCGCCGGGCATCTGCCTCGCACCCGCGCTGGCGGTCATGTTCTCGGCGGTGTCGGCGAGCGTCAAGTTCAGCGACACCGCCGAGGCCTACGGCTGGGTCGGCACCGGCCAGCTGATCGGCGCCGCCGCCGGTTCGGCGATCGCCGGGTTCCTCGTCGACGGGGTCGGAGCGGGCGGCGCGTTCTGGGCGTCGGCCGGGTTCGCGCTGCTCGCCCTCGCGGTCGCCGCGGTGTTCCACCGGGCGATGCCCGACCTGCGGGACCGCGACGCCAGCCCGATCCCCGACACCGACGCGGTCGCCGACGCAGCCGAGCTAGCGGCGCCGCCGGCGGTGCCTAGATCGCGGTGACGATCAGGGCGCGCAGGGCCTCGATGTCCGTGCCGGCGCGGTCCACCACATCCGGAGCCACCCCGACAGCGCGCAGGCTCGCGATCAGATGCTCGATCGTGCGGTCGAACAGGCGATCGGTGATGGCGAGTCCGCGCGTGCGCGTCCTTGATGTCCCGGCGTCGAGTACCGATCGGGCCGCCGAGGATGTGCAGCAGGAACAGCCGCTGGTGCGCCCGCAGACGCGGCATGTCGACGCCCGCGAAGAGCGGCGACGAGCTCGGGATCGGCGAGCACGCGCTCGTAGAACAGCTCGACCGCGTCGCGGATCGCGTCGGCGTCGACGCCCTGATCGGCCACGTCCCAGACTCCTCGGCGTCACGCCCTGATTCGTGCCGCCGAGCACAGCCAACCACAGAACGCCCGGTCCCCCAAGAGGAGGACCGGGCGTCCCGGGACGACTCAGGACGCGTGACCGTGTCCGGCAGCGATGCCCGGATGCCGGGCGCCGGTCGAGCGCACGGCCCACCAGCGCGAGCAGCAGGCCCGGCGACCGCCCACACGCCGAGCACCAGCCACGGGAACGTGGCGTCCGCGCCCGGGAAGTACGACAGGTCGCGCAGCAGCGTCGCGCCGGCGCCCGGCGGGAACCACTGGCCGACCGCGCCCCACGGTTCGGGCAGGAACTCGACCGGGGTCGCCGCCGACGCCAGCGGCACCGCGAACAGGATGAAGGTCACGGCGCCGAGCGCCGAGCCCGGGCCGGCCGATGACCGACGCGAGTCCGAGCACGGTGGCCCCGACGGCGAGCAGCGTGAGCCCGACGGCGGACGCGTTGACGAGGTACGAGCCCTGCAGGATGCCGAACCAGCCCTGCAGGATGCCGGTGATCGCCGCGCCGGCGACCGCCGCGTAGAGCGATCAGCGCGACGATGCGACGAGCACGCCCCTGGAGCGCGAGCGTCGCCAGGATGCCGCCGAGCAGTCCGCCGATGACGAGCGGGCAGCACCGACGAGCCGAGGCCGATGCCGCGCGCGTCGGTCTCGGCGAGCGGCACGACGTCGGTCACCTCGACGGTGACGGTGGGCGGCTCGACGCCGGCCTGCGCGGCCTGGGCGGCCGCGGCCTGCTGGAGCTGACCCTGCAGCTGCGCGCCGACGCCGCCGAGCGCCTGCGCGGCGACCGGGCTCGCGGCCGACGAGGTCAGCACCTCCGGCTGCGCGCCGAGGACGATCGCGCCGTAGACCTCGCGGCTCTCGATCGCGGCGACCGCGGCATCCCGGTCGTCGACCGTGGTGACCTCGAACGACGCCGGGCGCGTGCTCGTCGATGCCGCCGAGCGAGCTGGTCGAGCTGGGCCGACGGGCCGGCGGCGGCGATCGGCAGGTCCTTCGCCTCGGAGGTGATGGCCGGCCAGAGGAACGCCAGCACGATCACCGAGACGGCGGTCGCGAGCACGACGGCGATCGCGACGACGCGGGCCCACGGTGTCGGGCCGGCGGACGGGCTGTGGAGCGACATGGCATCCCTTTCGGTTCACAAAACGAATGTTCGTTCTTTATAATGGACCTCGCGCGCTCGCCGCGTCAAGACCCGCGCAGTCGATCATAGAGTCGGAGACGAGATGCCGAAGGTCAGCGAACAGCACCGGGAGGCGCGGCGCGACCAGATCGTCGACGCCGCGCTGCGCTGCTTCGCCGCAGAAGGGCTTCCACCGCACGTCGATGGCCGACATCATCGCCGAGGCCGGCATGTCGGCCGGCGCCATCTACCTCCACTTCGACGGCAAGCAGCAGATCGCGCTCGCGGTCGCGCAGCGCATCCTCGGCAACCGGATGACCGAGTTCGCCGACCGCCTTCGCGCCGACGGCGAGCTCCCGCCACCGAGCGCGATGCTGCGCCTCATGATGACCGGGCTGCACGAGCGAGGTCCGCGATCCTCGGCCTGCTCGTGCAGCTCTGGGGCGAGGCGGTCACCGACCCCGAGGTCTCGCTCATGATCGGCCCGATCTTCGCCGAGGTGCGCAAGGTCATGGGCCCGTACCTGGCACGCTGGGCGCACCGATCGGCGGGGCATGACCCCGGATGCCGCGGCGGCCTGGGCGGACGACCTGGTCCCCGTCTTCCTCGGCCTCGGCCAGGGCTTCATCCTGCAGTCGACGCTGCTGCCCGGCTTCGACGCCGACCACTACTTCGCCGGCGTGCCCGGCTCCTCGACGGGACCACGCGTGAAGCGCGCGCTGCTCATCCACGGGCTCGAGCTCCGGCCCCGACGGCTGGTGGCGCGTGCGCGGGTGGCTCGAGGACGCCGGCTGGCCGACCGAGACGGTCGCGCTGCTCGGACACGGCGGCGCGGCCCCGCGCCCGGAGCTACGCGCTCGACGCGTACGTCGCCGATGTCGCGCGCGACGCGACCGGACCGTACGACCTGGTGATCGGCGCACTCGCTCGGCGGCAGCATCTCGACCGTGCTCGCCGCCGACGACCGCGGACTGGACGCGGCGCCTCGTGCTGCTCGACCCGGTCTGGTACGTCCCGGCCGACGAGCTCGCCGCGCGTCGCCGCCGACCAGGCGGGCGAGCTCGAGCTGGACGCCGAGACGTCGCTGCGCGCCGCGAAGCCGCACTGGGACGACCGCGACATCGCGGCGAAGCTCTCCGCGATCGCCGCGGTCGATCCCGGGCGCCGTGCGCCGCACGTTCGCCGAGCCCGACCGGTGGGATCTGCGCGACGCTCGCCCGCCGCATCGCGATCCCGACCCTGGTGCTCGGCGGCGACCCCGACGTCTACACGATGCTCGAGCCGGCCGACGGCTACGAGGTCGCGCGAGGACGCCGCCGAGCTGGACTACCGGATCGTGCCCGGCGCCGGGCACTCCCCGCACCGCGACGCCCCGGAGGCGACCCGCGAGCTGCTGTTCGAGTGGCTCGATCGAGAGGAGAGACACATGGAACGCCGCCTCATCAGCTCCGGCTCGACGTTCGAAGAGCAGATCGGCTACTCGCGCGCGGTGGTCGCCGGCGACTGGGTGTTCGTCTCCGGCACGACCGGCTTCGACTACTCGACCATGACGATCGTCGACGACATGCGCCGAGTCAGACCGCGCAATGCCTGCGCAACATCGGCGCCGCGCTGACCAGGCCGGCGCGTCGTTCGCCGACGTGGTGCGCGTCACCTACGTGCTGCCGGACGCCGGCGACTTCGAGGAATGCTGGCCCGCGCTGCGCGCGGTGTTCGGCGAGGTGCGCCCGGCCGCGATGATGATCGAGGCCGGATTGTCGGACCCCCGGATGAAGATCGAGATCGAGGTCACCGCGCTGAAGGGATCATCATGACCGATCGAGGCACTGCAGACAGAGACCCCGCCGACAGAGACACCTGCCGACAGAGACCCCGCCGACGCCCTGCTCGCCCGGCTCGCCGAGCCCTACCTGAACCGGCCCGACGTCGCCTGGGGCCGGATGTTCTCGACCGACCGGCTGAGCGTGCGCGGCAAGATCTTCGCCGTCGTCAACCACGAAGGCAACCTCATGGTCAAGGTCCCCGAGGCGCGCGCGGACGAGCTCGACACGTCAGGAGCAGCACCGCGCGTCGTCATGCGCGGCCGCGAGATGCGCGAGTGGGTCGAGATGCCGCTCGACCGCGGCGAGGCCGCGTGGAGCGACCTGCTCGCCGAGGCGCACGCCTACCTCGACGAGATCACGCCGCGCTGACTACCAGTGCGGGTGCACGGCCGCACGGAAGCGCCGGTCGTAGAGCTCGCGCACTGCCGCGCGTGAAGTCGGGACCGAGCTCGTCGTACGCTGCCCGCCGAGGCGTTCGCGTGCGCCTGCTGCCGCGTTGCGGGCGCCCGGGATCACCGTCGTCACGCCCGGAAGCTGCGCGAGCCAGGCGAGGGCGGCGTGGCCGGCTCCAGGCCGGCACCGGCGGCGAGGGCCGCAGAACTCCCGCGCGGCCTCGACACCCTCGTCGAAGTCGACGCCCGAGAACGTCTCCCCGCGGTCGAACGACGACCCGTCACGGTTGTAGCTGCGGTGATCGTCGGCCGCGAACGCCGTGTCGTGGGTGTACCGGCCGGTGAGCAGCCCACTCGCGAGGGGGACGCGCGCGATGATGCCGACCCCGGCATCCTGAGCTGCGGGCAGCACCGCGTCGAGCGGCTTCAGGCGGAACGCGTTGAGGACGATCTGCACGCTCGCCACGTGCGGGCGCGCGATCGAGGTCAGCGCCTCAGCCGAGGTCTCGACGCTGACGCCGTAGCTCGCGATCGCGCCCTCGTCGACGAGCACGTCGAGGTCGTCGAAGACCCGGTCGATCGAGTACACAGCGGTCGGCGGGCAGTGCAGCTGCACGAGGTCGAGGGTGTCCACGCCGAGGTTCGCGCGCGACCGGTCGATCCAGGCGCGGAAGTTCTGCATCGTGTACAGCTCGGGGTCGAGGTCGACGCGCCGGCCGATCTTGGTGGCGACCACGATGCGCTCGTCGGCGCGATCGCGACGCCAGGCTCCGATCAGGGTCTCGCTGCGCCCGTCGCCGTAGACGTCCGCGGTGTCGAAGAAGGTGACCCCGGCATCCAGGGACGCGTCGAGCACGGCGCGCGCGTCGGCCTCGGTCACCTCGCCCCAGTCGGCACCCAGCTGCCAGGTGCCGAGGCCGATGGATGAGACGGGGCGGCCGGTGCGGCCGAGGATGCGGGTGGGAAGGCTGGGCATCCGATCAGCCTATGGCGGTCGCGACGACGCGGGCCATGCGCGGCCGGATGACGTGGTCGCCGCCCTCGACCCGGTGCGACGTGACGTGGCGCAGCTGCTCGGCGATCTTGATCCCGGCGGACGCCAGCAGCGGGTCGAGCGATCCGTAGACCAGCTCGACCGGCACCCGCACCGCGGCGAGATCGCTCAGGGTGGTCTGCGTCTCGATCGAGTTCTGCAGCGACAGCACGAACGCGCGCCAGTTGCGCTCGGAGACGTCGAGCAGGTTCTTGATCGGCGACAGCCTGGCGAGCCGCGCGGCGGCCCGGATCGTGAACTCCTTGTTCTCGCGCAGGTACTCGTAGGTGCGGAAGTAGAGACCCATCGCTGCGCGGCCGCTCGCGCCGCCGATCGTCGACGGCCGGGAGGTAGATCGGCGGGCTGATCAGGACGAGCTTGCGACACCTTGCCAGGTTGCATGGCCGCGTACCGGGTCGCGATCAGCGCACCCAGCGAGTGACCGACGAGCACGAACGGCTCACGCAGCTTCAGCGAGCGCAGGGTGCGCGCGAGCGCGGCGGTGTGCTCGCCGATCGTGTACTCGGCGTCCTCGGGCGTCGGCGACTCCCCGAACCCGAGCAGGTCGATCGCGATCACCCGGTGGAACGGCTCGACGAGCGGCACCAGACGCTCGAACGTGACCGACGACGATGCGATGCCGTGCACCATCACGACCGGCGAACCGCTGCCCGCATCGATCGCGACATGGAGAAGGGGTGGCCTGCGGAACCATGTCGCGCAGCCACCCCATGCACCCAGGCTAGCGGGCGCCGATCTCCAGATCCTGGCTCAGGAGTTCCGGAGATCTTCCTTGTACTCGTTCTTGGCGTCGACCGCGTCCTTGTGCGCTTCGGCCGCCTTGACGTCGGCGTCGGCCTTGACCTCGTCGACCTTGTCGGAGACACGCTCCTTGGTGTCATCCACCCACTCGCCGACCTTCTTGCCGGTCGCTTCGGCGGTGTCCTTGGCGTCGTCCATGAGTCCCATGACTGCTCCGATCTCTCTCCCTCGTGGGGTTTCTTCGACGCTATGCCCGGGTCGCCTGCCGCGCGACCGGTTCGCATGCACCTGCCAGAGCGCGTCCAGACGGCGCACAGGGTGCCGCGTTGCCCAATCGTTAGCGCCTGACGATCGAATCGTGACGAACGTTGGGTAGTGCTCGGCTACGCCGGTCTCTAGCGTGAGCAGCATGAGGCGAACACTGATCGGATCCACCGTCCTTCTCGCCGCCGCCCTCGCCCTCACCGGGTGCTCGGCCGGCGGCGCGGCCGACCAAGCCGGAGGAGGCGACTCCGGCGAGTACTCGATGCCGCAGGCCCCCGATGGCGTCCAGCGTCGGCGCCGACGGCGCGGCGCGTCGACCAGGACGCCGGCACGACCGCGAACGCGGCCGACCGCCAGGTCATCATCACCGGCAACGTCACCATCACCGCCGACGACCCGCATCAAGGCGTCTCGGGATGCGGTGCGCATCGTCGAGACGGCCGGCGGTCGCGTCGACGGCCGCACCGAGTACGCGCCGACCGACAACGACCAGGGAAGCGCGACGCTCCAGCTGCGCATCCCGGCCGACAAGCTGACCGCGACGCTCGACAAGCTCGAGGAACTCGGCCGCGCCGACGAGGTCTCGCTGTC
Organism: uncultured Actinomycetota bacterium; assembly: GCA_963730045.1. Lineage (GTDB taxonomy): Bacteria > Actinomycetota > Actinomycetes > Actinomycetales > Microbacteriaceae > JBDSKH01. The sequence goes on from CAVSPQ010000003.1 coordinate 139,812, forward strand.
GACGAGCGACGTCACCGTCCAGAGCCAGGACCTGGATGCGCGCATCACCGCGCTCCGCGCCTCGATCGAGCGGCTGAACGGGCTGATGGCGCAGGCGACCAACATCGACGACCTGATCACGCTCGAGAGCGCGATCAGCTCCCGCCAGGGCGAGCTCGAGAGCCTCGAGGCGCAGCAGCGCTACCTCGCCGACCAGGTCGTCGATGTCGACGATCTCGCTGTACCTGCGCTCCGACGCCGAGGCGCCGAAGACCGATGCCGGGCGACTTCTGGTCGGGTCTCGCGACCGGCTGGAACGCGTTCGTCGGCGTTCTGGGCGGGACTGCTCGTGGTGCTCGGGGTGCTGCTCCCGTGGCTGATCACGCTCGCGCGTGATCGCGGCCCTCATCATCTGGATCGTGCGGCGCCGCCGCCGGGCCGCCACCGCATCCCGCACCCTGCCGCCGCCGAGCGGCACGCCGCCGGCGACCGATGCACCGGCTCAGGCCAGCGAGCGCAAGAGCGCCAGCAGGGCCAAGCCGTAGGCCTCGGCCGGATCGTCGCTGACGACACGCGCCTCCTCGCCGTCGACCCTCGTGGTCACGACGTGTAGGAGGCGCGTTCGTCGTCGCCCACCGTCGCGGGTGAGGTCGACGAACGTGCCGGCCAGCGCATCCCGCAGCTGGTCTTCGCGCGGCAGCCAGAGCGCGTCGTCGAGCGCGACCGAGTCGAGCGCCCACTCGGTGGTGCCGTTGAACCCGAGGATCGTGCCGCTCGGGTAGGCGTGCGCCTCGATCGTCATGTCGCTCACCGTGAAGACGTCGCCCTCGAAGTCGGCGAGCCGGCGATCTGGAACGCGTCGCCCGACGACCGGCGTCCAGGTCAGCCCGCGGCGCGCAGGTCGGCGGCGAGGGCGGTCGAGATCACTCCTCCATTGTGCGGCCGTAGCCTGAAGCGATGCCTCTCCCTCGCTCCGCTCTGCGCGCACGGCTGCTGGGCGCGCTGACCGGCGACCCGGACGGGAACGTGGCGCTGGATCGCCGAGATCGGCGAGGGCGACGACGAGGGCTACTTCGGTCCGGAGTCGGCGACCTGGGAGGTGCACGCCGACGATGCCGACGCTGGTCGCCGGCATCCGGGCGCTGCTCATGCAGACGCTGCATCCGGGCGCGATGGCGGGCGTGCACGACTGGTCGCGGTACAAGACGCGACCCGCTGGGGCGGCTGACGGGCACGATCCGCTGGATCGTCGCGACCACGTTCGGCTCGCACCGAGCAGGCGCGACCGCGAGTCGGCGCGGGTCTCGCGGTTCCACGACCGGGTGAACGGGCGCGTACCCGGCGGCTGGACACAGCGGAGCGCGATCGCCGTACTCGGCCCACGATCCCGAGCTGCTGCGCTGGGTGCATCTGGCGTTCACCGAGGCGTTCCTCGGCTGCCACGAGACCTGGGGCGGGCCGATCCCCGGCGGCGCCGACGGCTACGTGCGCGAGTGGGCGACGGCCGGGCGAGCTGGTCGGGCGCCGAGCGACCTGCCGACGACGCGCGCCGAGTTGCGCGCCCAGCTCGACGACTTCCGCACGCGCGGGCGTCCTGCGCCGCGACGAGCGGGTGGATGAGGCGGTGCGCTTCATCCGGACCCCGCCGCTCGCGGGCACGCGGCCTCGCCTACTCGCATCCTGTTCGCCGGCGCCGTCGCCTCCATCCCGGTCGAGTACCGGCGGCTGCTCGGGCTGCGCCGCGCCTGGTGGCCGGCGATCACCGTGACCCGCGTCGTGCTCTGCGGTCGCCGGCCGGGCCCTCGCCGGATCGGCGAGTCGCCGAGCGCCCGCGAGCTCGCCGATCGCACGGGTCGCCCGGCTGCGGGCCACTAGCGTGGAACGGTGACCCTCCCCACCACCGACACCGTCGTCGCTCTACCCCGCCGGCGACGACCACCGCCGAGGCGACGCGTGCGTGCACGTCGAGTCGGTCGAGCTCGCCGACGGCCGCGCGTTCTCGCCGTGCTGCTCGACCGCACCGCCTGCCACCCGGTCGACGCCGGCTGGCCCGACCAGGGCGCCGACCGCGCGGTGCTCGATGCCGGCGACGTCGCGATCGAGGTGCTCGACTGCGTCGTCGGCGCGACCGACGGCGACGACGCTCTTCCTCGGCGCCGACATCCCGGTGCGCAAGGGCACCGAGGGCTGGGCGTTCGTGGTCGTCGCACCTCGTCGACGCCGACGCGAGCCTCACCGAGGGCGACACCGTCACGGTCGAGGTCGACGCGACGTACCGCGCCGCGCTCTCGGCCGGGCACACCGCGTGCCACCTGGCGTCGCTCGCGCTCAACGCCGCGCTCGCCGGTGCGTGGACGAAGGAGCCGCGGCTCGACTCGCTCGGCTCCCCCGACTTCGACGGCGCCGCCAACGAGACCTCGACGATCCTCGAGCACGGGGCCCGCGACACCTACCGGGTCGGCAAGTCGGTGCGGAAGGCGGGCTTCGACCCGGCGGCGCTCGACGACCCGGCGGCGCTCGCCGACACGCGTGAACGCGACCCTCGCCTCGTGGATCGCGGCCGGCGGCGAGATCCGCATCGACCGCGACGGCGACGCTGCTCACCGACCGCCGCTACTGGGTCGCCGAGCTGCCCGGCGGCGAGGCGCGCATCGCCTGCGGCGGCACCCACGTCACGTCGATCGCCGAGCTCGGCGCGGTCACCGTCACGCTCGAGACCGAGCAGCTCGAGGGCGCGGTCGGGATGACGATGCTGACGCGGGCGGGCTAGCCCGGCTCCGTGCGCACGACGGCCTCCGCGTGCCGCAGCACCGGGCCGTCGACCATGCCGCCCTCGAAGCGGAACACGCCCTCGCTCGGCCGGCCGCGGCATCCAGCACCCGCCGCGCCCACGCGACCTGCTCGGCCGTCGGCCGGTACGCCTCGCGGATCACCGCGACGTGCGACGGGTGGATGCACGCGGTCGCCGCGAAGCCCGAGGCGGCGGCGTCCTCGGCCTCGGCGCGCAGTCCGTCGAGGTCGTCGATGTCGAGGTGCACGGTGTCGATCGCGGGGATGCCGGCCGCGCCCGCCGCGAGCAGCACGTTCGCGCGGGCGGTGCGCGCGACATCCCGGTAGCGTGCCGTCGGCGTGGCGGCACGAGGTGCCGCCGAGCGAGGCGACGAGATCCTCGGCGCCCCACATGAGCGCGACGACACCGGCGGACGCCGCGAGCGCGGGCGCCGCGACGACGCCCGCCGCCGACTCGCACAGCGCGATCGCCGTCGAAGCCGTCGGGCACGTGACCGATCAGCGCGGCATCCGCCTTCGGCACCATGATGCAGTCGGATACGCGGTGCCGGCGAGCGCCGCGAGGTCGGCGTCGAAGTCGGGCGTGCCGAGCTCGTTGACCCGCACGATCACGCGCGCCGGGTCGAGGTCGGCCGCCGCGATCGCCTCGCGCGCGGCGCCGCGGTTCTCGGGCGCGACCGCGTCCTCGAGGTCGAGGATCACGGCGTCGGCGCGCTCGAGCGCCTTCGCGAACCGGTCCGGCCGGTCGGCCGGGCAGAACAGCAGCGCGGGGCCGAGGGTGAACGTCACGATGCCGCCTCGGGCCGGTCGGCGTCCGACCGGCCTGCTGCTTGGCGTGCCCCTCCTCGGTCCACACCAGCGTCGTGCGGATCGCCCGCACCACGGTCGCGCCGTGCTGGTTGCGCCCGAGGTGCGAGAGCGTCACGATGCCCTGCCCCGGACGCGACGCCGACAGCCGCTTGTCGATCACGGTGGTCTCGGCGTACAGCGTGTCGCCGTGATGCACGGGATGCGGGAACGCGACCTCGCTGAACCCCAGGTTCGCGACGATGGTGCCCTGCGTGAGCTGGGCGACCGACATGCCGACCACCGTCGACAGCGTGAACATCGAGTTGACCAGGCGCTGCCCGAACTCCTGCTGCTCGCTCCAGGCGGCGTCGAGGTGCAGCGCCTGCGTGTTCATGGTCAGGGTCGTGAAGAGCACGTTGTCGGCCTCGGTGACGGTGCGTCCGGGCCGGTGCAGGTACTTCACGTCCGTCTCGAACTCGTCGTAGTACAGGCCGCGTTGCTCGATCTCGCGCATGGTTCCCTCTTCTCCGTCAGGCCGTCAGTCCGAGCTCCCGCGAGATGATCATCAGCTGCACCTCGGTGGTGCCCTCGCCGATCTCGAGGATCTTCGAGTCACGGTAGTGCCGTGCGACCGCGTTCTCGTTCATGAACCCGTAGCCGCCCCAGACCTGCGTCGCGTCGCGGGCGTTGTCCATGGCGGCTTCGCTCGTGACCATCTTGGCGATGGATGCCTCCAACTTGAAGGGCAGTCCGGCATCCATCTTGCGGGCGGCATCCATGAACGCGAGGTGCGCGGTGTGCGCGCGGGCCTGCATCTTGGCGATCTTGAACGCCACGTACTGGTTCTCGCCGATCGGGTGACCGAACACGACGCGCTCCTTGGCGTAGCGCAGCGCCTCGTCGAAGCAGCCCTCGGCGGCGCCCGAGCAGAGCCCGGCGAACGCGATGCGGCCCTCGTCGAGGATGCGGAGGAAGTTCGCGTAGCCGCGCCCGCGCTCGCCGAGCAGGTTCGCCGCCGGCACGCGCACGTCGGTGAGCGTCAGCGGGTGCGTGTCGGAGGTGTGCCAGCCGACCTTGTCGTAGGCGGGCTCGGCGACGAAGCCGGGGGTGTCGGTCGGCACCAGGATGCAGGACAGCTCCTTCTTGACGGTGCCGTCTTGCCGCACCTTCTCGCCGGTCACGGCGGTGATCGTCACGACGCTCGTGATCGGGGTGCCGGAGTTGGTGATGAACTGCTTCGTGCCGTTGATGACCCAGACCGCGTCGTCGCCCTCGCCCTCGAGCACGGCGGTGGTCTCGGTGCCGGCGGCGTCCGACCCGGCGTTCGCCTCGGTCAGGCCGAAGCCCGGCGAGCGCGCGGCCGGCGAGCAGGTCGGGCAGCCAGCGCTTCTTCTGCTCCTCGGTGCCGTAGCGGTAGATCGGCATGATGCCGAGCCCGACGCCCGCCTCGAGCGTGACGGCGATGCTCTGGTCGACGCGCGCGAGCGCCTCGACGGCGAGGCACAGGTCGGTGTAGGTGCCGCCGCCGTCCGCCGTACTCCTTCGGGAACGGCAGCCCGAACAGCCCCATCTCGCCCATCTGGGCGATGATCTCCATCGGCAGCCGGCGCTCGGTGTCGTACTGGTACGCGGCGGGCGCGACGACGGTGTCGGCGAACTCGCGCACGCGCGTCTGCAGGTCGAGCTGCTCGGGGGTCAGGTCGTAGTTCATACGGCGTCCTTCTTCTTGGTGGAGCCTGCGCTTCGTGGGCGCGGCGGCTTCTTCGGGTGCGCTTCTTCGATGACGGCGACGACCTGGTCGCGACGGACGAGATCGCCGACGGCGACGTCGATGCGCACGATTCCGGCGACCGGGCGCGGTCAGCGCGTGCTCCATCTTCATGGCCTCGACGGTGACGATCGTGTCGCCCGCCGTCGACGGGGTCGCCGTCGGCCACGGGCACCGCGACGACGGTGCCGGGCATCTGGGTGCGCAGCTCGGGACTGACGGGACCGGATGCGCGCTCCAGCCCGGCGAGCATGGTCGGCGACCCGCTCGGCGCGGCTCGGGTTCGGGAGCTCGAGCGTGCGTCCCTCGCGGCGCAGCCACAGCGCCGAGCCGTCGCGCACCGCCCACACGTGTCCGTCTCCGACGCGGTAGCGGTGGTCTCCGAGCTCGACGACGGCTCGGCGGATGCCGTGGCCGGCTCGGCCGGCCCGCCACCCGTCACGGGTCCACGGCCCCGTCCCTCGGTCGCGCCAGTGGTCGAGCAGCGCCGCGACGACGCGCGAGGTCGCCCTCGTCGGGCTCGGCGGCGGCGGGCGTCCCGCGGCGGTCGAGCAGCCCCGTGTCGAGCCGCCCCGCGCCGACGTCGGGATCGGCCAGCACGCTGACGCAGCTCGTCGATGTTGGTGTCGACGCCGAGCACGACGGTCTCGCCGAGCAGGGCGCGAGCGTGCGCGAGCGCCTCCTCGCGGTCGGCGCCGAACCCGATCGCCTTCGCCAGCATCGGGTCGAAGTCGCCGCCGACGACCATGCCCTCGACGAGGCCGCTGTCGACGCGCCAGCCGGGCCCGGACGGCTCGTGCAGCGCGAGCACGGTTCCGGTCGCGGGCAGGAACCCGCGCGACGGGGACTCCGCGTAGATGCGCGCCTCGATCGCGTGACCCGGTCAGCACGATGTCGTCCTGCGCGAGGGCGAGCGGCTCGCCCGCCGCGATGCGCAGCTGCTGCTCGACCAGGTCGATGCCGGTGACCAGCTCGGTCACCGGGTGCTCGACCTGCAGCCGGGTGTTCATCTCGATGAAGAAGAACTCGTCGGGCGCGGCGTCGGCGACGAGGAACTCGACGGTGCCGGCGCCCTCGTACGAGACGCTGCGGGCGACCTCGCACGCGGCCTCGCCGATGCGGGCGCGGGTCGCCGCGTCGAGCAGCGGCGACGGCGCCTCTTCGATGACCTTCTGGTGCCGGCGCTGCAGCGAGCACTCGCGCTCGCCGAGGTGGATCGTCGTGCCGGCGCGGTCGGCGAGGACCTGCACCTCGATGTGCCGCGGGGTCTCGATCAGCCGCTCCAGCAGGAGGTTGTCGTCGCCGAACGCGGCGAGACGCCACGCGCCGGGCCGAGGCGAGCGCGGCGGGCAGCTCGCCGGCATCCCGCACGACCTGCATGCCCTTGCCGCCGCCGCCGGCGGACGGCTTGATGAGCAGCGGGAACCCGACCTCGGCCGCGGCCGCGGTCAGCGCCGCGTCGTCGAGACCCGTGCCCGCGCTGCCCGGCACCGTCGGCACGCCGCGCGCGATGACGGCCTCCTTCGCCGCGATCTTGTCGCCCATGGTCTGGAGCGCCTCGACGCCCGGACCGATGAACACGACGCCCGCCGCGGCGCAGGCGCGCGCGAAGTCGGCGTTCTCGCTGAGGAAGCCGTAGCCCGGGTGGATCGCCTGCGCGCCGGTGGCGCGCCGCGGCATCCAGCACCGCCTCGATGTCGAGGTAACCCGGGATGCGCACGGCGGCGTCGGCGAGCGCCACGTGCGGGCGCACCGGCATCGGCGTCGGTGTAGACGGCGACCGAGCGGATGCCGAGGCGCTGCAGGGTGCGGATGACGCGGACGGCGATCTCGCCGCGATTCGCGATCAGGACGGTCTCGAACATGCTGGTGTGCGACACGGCGGCCATCACATCCGGAACAGGCCGAAGCGCGGCTCGGGCGAGCGGCGTGCGCGAGCACACATCGAGGGCGAGGCCGAGCATCGCGGCGGGTGTCGGCGGGGTCGATGATGCCGTCGTCCCAGAGGCGGGCGGTCGCGTGGTACGGGCTGCCCTGCGTCCTCGTAGTCGTCGCGGATCGGGGCGCGGAACGTCTCCTCGTCGTCGGCCGACCACGGTCTCGCCCTTGCCCTCGAGCTGGTCGCGCTTGACGGTCGCGAGCACGCGACGCGGCCTGCGCGCCGCCCATGACCGAGATGCGGCTGGCCGGCCAGGTCCACAGGAAGCGCGGCGAGTACGCCCGCCCGCACATCGAGTAGTTGCCGGCACCGAACGAGCCGCCGATGATGACGGTCAGCTTGGGCACGCGGGTCGTGGCGACGGCGGTGACCATCTTCGCGCCGTCCTTGGCGATGCCGCCGGCCTCGGCATCCCGGCCCACCATGAAGCCCGAGATGTTCTGCAGGAACACCAGCGGGATGCCGCGCTGATCGCACAGCTCGATGAAGTGCGCGCCCTTCAGCGCCGACGCCGAGAACAGCACGCCGTTGTTGGCGACGATGCCGACCGGGTGCCCGTGGATGTGGGCGAAACCGGTGACGAGGGTCTCGCCGTACTCCTTCTTGAACTCGCTGAACTCGCTGCCGTCGACCAGGCGGGCGATGACCTCGCGCACGTCGTAGGCCGCGGTGACGTCGGTCGGGACGGCGGCGTAGAGCTCGTCCTCCGGCGCGGCGGGCGGCACGGATGTCGATGACGTCCCAGGCGGGGGCCGGGTCGGCGCCGGCAGCGTCGCGACGATCTCGCGGATGATCTGCAGCGCGTGCTCGTCGTTCTCGGCGAGGTGGTCGACGACGCCGGAGGTGCGGGCGTGCAGCTCGCCGCCGCCGAGCTCTTCCGGCGTGACGATCTCGCCGATCGCCGCCTTCACCAGCGGCGGGCCGCCGAGGAAGATGGTGCCCTGCCCGCGCACGATGACGGTCTGGTCGCTCATCGCCGGCACGTAGGCGCCGCCCGCGGTGCAGCTGCCCAGCACGGCGGCGAGCTGCGGGATGCCTCGGCGACGACATGCGCGCCTGGTTGAAGAAGATGCGGCCGAAGTGGTCGCGATCGGGGAACACCTCGTCCTGCAGCGGCAGGAACGCGCCGCCCGAGTCGACGAGCGAGATGACCGGCAGCCGGTTCTCGAGCGCGATCTCCTGCGCGCGCAGGTGCTTCTTCACCGTCATCGGGTAGTAGGTGCCGCCCTTGACCGTCGCGTCGTTGCAGATGATCATCACGTGCCGGCCCTCGACGAGGCCGATGCCCGCGATGAGCCCGGCACCGGGGGCGTCGCCCTCGTACAGGTCGAAGCGCCGCGAGCGGGGCGACCTCGAGGAAGGGGCTGCCGTCGTCGAGCAGGTGCTCGACGCGCTCGCGGGGCAGCAGCTTGCCGCGGGAGACGTGACGCTCGCGCGACGCCTCCGGGTCCACCGAGGGCGGCTCGTTCGAGGTGCTCGCGCAGTTCGGCGACGAGCGCGCGCTGCGCGGCGTCGTTCGCGGCGGCGCCCGGCTCGTCGGTGCGCAGCGTGCTCTCGATGACGCTCATGTCGCCCCGTCGTGACTCTGTGTCTGCGTGTTCGGTGAATGGCCATTCACCAAGATTCAGGTTAGCCGTGATTAACCGAAGTGTCTAGACTGTGCGCCATGCAGACCCCGACCACCCAGCGCGGCCGCGCCAAGGCCGACCGGCGCGCCGCGCTGCTCGACGCCGCGGCGCGGCTCTTCGCCGAGCGCGGGCTTCGAGCGGGTCACCCTCGAAGACATCGGCGGTGCCGCCGGGATCAGCGGGCCGGCCGTCTACCGGCACTTCGCCGGCAAGCAGGCGGTGCTCGCCGCCATCCTGCTCGACGCGAGCGAGGGACTGCTCGCGGGCGGACAGGCGGTCGTCGACCGCGAGCCGGATGCCGCGGCCGCCCTGCGCGAGCTGGTCGCCTTCCACGTCGCGTTCGCGGTCGCCAACGCGCCGGTCATCCGCGTGCAGGACCGCGACCTCGACAGCCTCGCCGACGCCGACCAGCGCGCCGTGCGCACCCTGCAGCGCGAGTACGTCGAGCTCTGGGTCGCCGTGCTCGCCCGGCTCGACCCGGACGCCGGCCCGGCCGAGCTGCGCGCGCGGGCGCACGCCGGCTTCGGGCTGATGAACTCGACCCCGCACACCGGTCGCGGCGCGACGCCGGCGATCCTCGAATCGATGGCGCTGGCCGCGCTGCGCGCCTAGCCGCTCGGCGGCAGCACGCTCGCGCGCACCGTCAGGTGAGCGGAAGCGGACTCGGTCCCGCCGTCGCGCAGCATCGCGAGCGCCGGGTCGCCGAGCAGCCCGCCGAGGTCGGCGAGGAACCGCGCCGCCTGCTCGCCGTCCACCAGGCGGTGGTCGAACGACAGGCTCAGCGTCATCACGCGCCGCAGCGCGAGCTCGCCGTGGAACTCCCACGGCCGGTTCTGCGCCGCGCCGAGGGCCAGGATGGCGGCCTCGCCCGGATTCAGGATCGGCGTTCCGGCGTCGACCCCGAAGACGCCGAGGTTGCTGATCGTGATGGTGCCGCCGCGTCATCCGCTCGGGCGGGGTCTTGCCGGCGCGCGCCTCCTGCGTCAGCTCGGTGAGGGCGTCGGCGAGGTCGAGCAGCGACATCGCGTGCGCATCCCGGATGTTGGGCACGACCAGCCCGCGCTCGGTCGCCGCCGCGATGCCGAGGTTCACGTACCCGAACTGCACGATCTCCTGGGCGGCCTCGTCCCACCGGCTGTTGAGCTCGGGATGCGCGCGCAGCGCGATCACGAACGCGCGCGCGATGAGGGCGAGCAGGGTCACGCGCGTGCCCGCGAGGTCGCGGCGCTCGGAGAGGCGCTCGAGCAGCTCCAGCGTCGGCGTCACGTCGACCGTGAGGAAGCAGGTCGCGTGCGGCGCGGTGAACGCGCTCTGCACCATCGCGGCGGCCGTGAACTTGCGGACGCCCTTGATCGGGACCCGGCGCTCGAGCGAGGCGTCGACTGGACGCAACGACGGCTGAGGTGCGCGTTCGACGTCACTATGAGCGTGGCTCGGGCGTCTCTGCCGTAGTTGCGGCCGCCGCATGCACGTCGTCGCGCGTGATGAGCCCGTCCGGCCCGGTGCCGGGCACCGCGGTCAGGTCGACGCCGAGTTGCTCGGCGAGGTGGCGCACGGGCGGGGTCGAGCGGGGACGCTCGACGGGCGAGGTGGGAGCCGCCCGGCCGGGGGCAGGCGGCGAGAGCCGGGGACTCGGGCTCACTCGGCGCCGCCAGATGCGCCCCGTGGTGAGCGGCGACCCGCGCGCGGCGCACCGGGTGTCCCTTGCGATCCGGTCCGGCGCCGTAGCCGACGAGATTGGGTTCGCGGCCCGTCGTCGTCGCCAGGCGCCGACTCGACCGGTGCTGCCGGCTCGACGGGGTCGATGGTCGTCGGACGCAGGATGCACGACCGGTGCGCGCTGCATCCGGCACATCCGCATCTCCGCCCGACGTCGAACGTCACGATGAGCGCGCCCACGTCGATCGTCTCGCCGGGCTCGGCGTGCAGCGCCTGCACGACGCCCTCGACGGGCGACGGCAGCTCGACGACGGCCTTCGCGGTCTCGACGTCGGCGATGATCTGGTTGAGCTCGACCCGATCGCCGGCGGCGACCCGCCAGGTGACGATCTCCGACTCGGTGAGACCCTCGCCGAGATCGGGAAGCTTGAACTCCCGCAGCATGCCGCTACCGTACCGGGACCGTCGGTGCAGACGCCGAGGTGCCGACCCGTCCGAGCGCGCGATCCACGCCGTCCAGGATGCGGTCCAGATCGGGCAGGTGGTGCTTCTCGAGCTTGGCCGGCGGGTACGGCACGTCGTGCCCGGTGACCCGCACCGGAGCCGCCTCGAGGAAGTGGAAGCACCGCTCGGTGACGACGGCGGCGATCTCCGACGCGAGGCCGGCCTCGCCGGGCCCCTCCTGCGCGATGACGATGCGTCCGGTGGCCCGCACCGACGCGGCGACGGTGTCGTAGTCGATGGGTGAGAGGGATCGCAGGTCGATGACCTCGATCGCGACGCCCTCGTCGGCGGCGGCGAGCGCGGCATCCATCGCCACCCCCACCATCCCGCCCCAGGTGACCAGCGTCACGGCGGGGCCGTCCCCCGTGCGCGGGTGCGCGACGCGAGCCGACCCGAGCGGCATCGCCGACGCCAGGTCGACGGCATCGTCGACCTCGCCCTTCAGGTGGTACCGGCGCTTGGGCTCGAAGAAGATCACCGGGTCGTCGCTCGCGATCGACTGACGCAGCATGGTCGCCGCGTCCTGCGGGTTCGAGACGCTGACGACGCGCAGCCCTGCGGTGTGGGCGAAGTAGGCCTCGGGGGACTCGGAGTGGTGCTCGGCCGCGCCGATGCCGCCGCCGACCGGGATGCGGATGGTGAGCGGCAGCCTCACCATGCCCCGCGTGCGGGCGTGCATCTTCGCGAGCTGCGAGACGATCTGGTCGAACGCCGGATACACGAACCCGTCGAACTGGATCTCGCACACCGGCCGGTAGCCGCGGTACGCCATCCCGATCGCGGTGCCGATGATGCCGGATTCGGCGAGCGGGGTGTCCATCACGCGGCGCGGCCCGAACTCGGCCTGCAGCCCGTCGGTGACGCGGTACACGCCGCCGAGCTTGCCGATGTCCTCGCCCATCAGCACGACCTTGTCGTCGTCGGTCAGGGCGCGGCGCAGGCCGGCGTTGAGGGCCTTGGCGAGGGTGAGCGTGGTCATCGTGCCGTTCCCTCCGGCGCGAACCCGTCGAGATAGCGCGCGTACTCGTCGCGCTGACGATCGAGCCCCGGATGCGGCTCCGCATACACGTGCGCGAACACGTCGAGCGGGGGCGGGTCGTCGAGCCCGGAGATCCCGGCGCGCAGCTCACGCGCCACGCGGTCGGCCGCCTCCGCGACGCGCGTCTCGAGCTCGGGGCCGAAGGCGCCACGCTGCTCGAGGTAGGTGCGCAGGCGGGCGATCGGGTCGCGGGCGCTCCAGAGCTCCAGCTCGGCGGGGTCGCGGTAGCGGGTCGGGTCGTCGGCGGTCGTGTGCGGGCCCATGCGGTAGGTGACGGCCTCGATGAAGCTCGGGCCGCCTCCCGAGCGCGCGCGGTCGAGCGCCTGCCGGGTCACGGCGGTGACGGCGAGCACGTCGTTGCCGTCGACCTGCACCGCCGGGATGCCGTAGCCGGCCGGGCGATCGACGAGCGGCACGCGCGTCTGCACCGCAACCGGCTCGGAGATCGCGTACTGGTTGTTCTGGCAGATGAACACGACCGGCGCCTGGAACGTCGAGGCGAACACGAACGCCTCGCCGACGTCGCCCTCGCTCATCGCGCCGTCGCCGAAGTAGGCGACCGCGACGGCACTGCCGTCGTCCCCCGTCGGGCTCACCGCCCGCCGCGATCGCGTCGTTCTGGATCGCCGAGCGCGTACCCGGTGGCGTGCAGCGTCTGCGCGCCGATGATCACCTGCGGCGTGGCCATGCCGACCTCGAAGGGGTTCCACGCAGAGGCGGTGATCCCGCGCCAGACCCGCACCAGATCCACGATGTCGACTCCGCGGCAGTAGGCGACAGCGTTCTCGCGGTAGCTGGAGAAGACGAAGTCGTCCGCGCGCAGCGCGCGGCCCGAGCCGATCTGCGCGGCCTCCTGACCGAGCAGCGGCGGCCAGAGGGCGAGCTCGCCCTGGCGCTGGAGGGCGGTGGCCTCGGTGTCGATGCGCCGGACGACGACCATGTCCTCGTAGAGTGCGGCGAGCGCGGCGTCGTCGAGGTCCTCGATCCAGCGGATCCCACTCGGCGGATTCGTGGCGCGTGCCGTGTTCGTCGAGCAGCCGGATGGGCTCTGGCATCGTCGCCTCCCTCAGGACCCGCGCGTCGGCACGGGGTTGGCAGCAACGGTACGCCGGAGTCGCAGATAGCTCAACCGTCTGCAGCGAGGCTACGCAGTATGCACGCCAAACAGCCCTGGCATCCTGCTACTCTGCACATCATGCCCGCCTACGACGCCATCGACCTGGCACTGCTCGCGGCCCTCACCGACGACCCGCGCGGCTCCTACGTCGCGCTCGCCGAGCGGCTGGGCCTCTCGCGCAACACCGTGCAGGCGCACATGACGCAGCTCGAGGCGTCCGGGGCGTTTCTGCCGTTCGACCGCCGCATCAACCCGGAGCCGCTGGGCTACCCGCTGACGGCGTCGATCTCTGTGTCGGTGCGGCAGAAGGAGCTCGCCGCAGATCGTCTCGCAGATCGCCGAGATCCCCGAGGTGCTGCAGGCGCACGGGATGAGCGGCGCCGACGACCTGATGGTGTGGGTGGTGTGCACGGACGCGCACGACCTGTTCCGCATCGACGCCGAGATCCTCGCGATCGACGGGGTCGAGCGCACCGAGACGTCGCTGTCGATGGGCGAGCTGATCCCGTTCCGGATCGGGCCGCTGCTGGCCTCTACCCGCGCGCGCTGACGAAAGCGGCCGCCGCCGCATCCATGTCGTCGAGCGTGTGCGCCGCCGAGAGCTGCACCCGCAGCCGCGACTTGCCCATCGGCACGACCGGGTAGGCGAACGCCCGCACGTAGACGCCCGCCTCTCCGAGCCGCGCCGCCATCGCGACGGCCTGCTCGGCATCCGGGATCATGACCGGCACGATCGGGTGCTCACCGGGCAGCAGCTCGAACCCGGCCTCGGTCATCAGCGAGCGGAACCGCGCGGCGTTCGCGGCCAGCCGGGCTCGCGCCTCGACCCCGGCCTCCGAGCGGGCGATCGCCAGTGCCGCGCGCGAGCCCGCCACCACCATCGGCGGCACCGCGTTCGAGAACAGGTACGGCCGCGCCCGCTGGCGCAGCAGCTCGATCAGCGGCCCGCGACCGGAGACGTACCCGCCCGACGCTCCGCCGAGCGCCTTGCCGAGCGTGCCCGACACCAGGTCGACGCGGTCGCGCACACCGAAGAGCTCGGGCGTGCCGGCGCCGGTCGCACCCAGGATGCCGCCGGCGTGCGAGTCGTCGACCATCACCAGCGCGCCGTGCTTCTCCGCCACGTCGCACACCTCGTCGAGAGGTGCGATGTACCCGTCCATCGAGAACACGCCGTCGGTGACGACCAGGATGTTGCGCGCACCCGCCGCGCGCGCCGCGGCCAGCTGCGCGTCGAGATCGGCCATGTCCCGGTTCTTGTAGCGGAACCGCTGTGCCTTCGAGAGCCGCACGCCGTCGATGATCGAGGCGTGGTTCAGCTCGTCGCTGACCACCGCATCCTCGGCGTCGAGCAGGGTCTCGAACACGCCGCCGTTCGCGTCGAAGCACGACGGGAACAGGATCGTGTCGTCGGTGCCGAGCCAGTCGGTGATCTCGGACTCGAGGGCACTGGTGCTCGACGTGGGTGCCGCTGATGAACCGCACGCTCGCCATCCCGAAGCCGTGGGCGTCGAGGGCTTGCGTGCGCCGCCGCGACCACAGCGGGCGACGCGGCGAGCCCGAGGTAGTCGTTCGTGCAGAGGTTCAGGAACTCGCGATCGTCGATCGTGACCCGCGGACCCTGCGGCGACTCGAGCGAGCGCTCGGCCTTGAACAGCCCGGCCGCGCGGATCTCGTCGAGGGTCGTCTCGAACTCGCGGTGGTCGTCTCGGAGGTGATCACACGTTCGCTCCATTCGATCAGGACCTTGCCGCCCGCGCCCTCGCGCGCGGTGCGGAAGGCCGTCTCCCATTCGGCCGCCGGGAATCTGTCGGTGATCACCGGCAGAGACATCCAGCCCCGACCCGAGCATCGCCGACATCAGGTACCAGGTCTCGAACATCTGGCGCCCGTAGATGCCCTGGATCGTGATCATGTGGGTGACGACCTTCGCCCACTCGATGGCGAAGTCGTCGCTCGGCAGCCCGAGCAGGGCGATCTTGCCGCCGTGGTTCATGTTGGTGAGCATCTCGGCGAGCGCCGACGCCTGGCCGCTGATCTCGAGGCCGACGTCGAAGCCCTCGGAGAGCCCGAGGTCGCCCCACGCGTCGGCCACCCGATGGGTGCGCACGTCGAGCGCGAGGTCGACGCCCATCTTCTCGGCGAGCGCGAGGCGCGACGGGTTGACGTCGGTGACGACGACGTGGCGTGCGCCGACGTGCTGGGCGATGCGGGCGGCCATCAGGCCGATCGGGCCGGCGCCGGTGATGAGCACGTCCTCTCCGACGAGCGGGAAGGTGAGTGCGGTGTGCACGGCGTTGCCGAGCGGGTCGAAGATGGCGGCGAGGTCGGGATCCATGGCCGGCGGGTGCACCCAGAGGTTGCCGGCCGGGACGACCACGAACTCGGCGAAGGCGCCGTCGCGATCCACCCCGATGCTCGAGGTGCGGATGCACATGTGGCGGCGTCCGGCGCGGCAGTTGCGGCAGGTGCCGCAGACCACGTGCCCCTCGGCCGACACCAGATCGCCGAGCTTGACCGAGTCGACGCCGTCGCCGAGCTCGACCACCTCGCCCGAGAACTCGTGCCCAGGCACGAGCGGTGGCGTGATCGCGCCCTGCGCCCAGTGGTCCCAGGATTCGATGTGCAGGTCGGTGCCGCAGATGCCGGTCCGCAGCACGCGCACCTTCGCCTCGCCGGGGCCGGGGGCCGGCTCGGGGATCTCGGTCATCGTCAGTCCGGGTGCGGCCTGGTCTTTGATGAGCGCCCTCATCGGGCGTCCTCCTTCTGCGTCGCCCGCTCGATCGTGTCAGCGGGACGCCGTTCGGATACTAACGCCGCGTCAGTCGCGATCGACGATCAGGTTCGTGATGCGTGCCGTGCAGAGTCGGCGGCCGGACTCATCCGAGACCACGACCTCGTGACTGGTGACCGTGCGACCGAGCCGGATGGCGGTGGCGACGCCGGTCACGATGCCCTCGCGGGCGGACGCGTGGTGGGTCGCGTTGATGTCGAGTCCGACCGCGCTCTTGCCGAGCGAGTCGGCGTGGATGACCGCCGCCCACGACCCGATCGCCTCGGCGAAGGCGATGGATGCGCCCCCGTGCAGCAGCCCGAACGACTGGCGGTTGCCCTCGACGGGGAGGGTCGCGACGACCCGTTCCGCCGACTCCTCGACGATCGTGACGCCCATCTTCTCGTCCAGCTCGCCGAGTACGATCTTCCACACGCGGCCAGTGTAGGCGCTTGCCTCGCCCGAGCCGCCCCTGCCATAATGAATTCCCGAACGATCGTTCACTAATTCGGTCTCGCCGCCGCCGAGCGCCCGATCTGAACCAGTCAGGAGTCCACCGCATGCCCGAGGCCTTCCTCGTGGGCGGCGCCCGCACCCCCGTCGGACGATACGGCGGCGCGCTCGCGAGCGTGCGTCCCGACGACCTCGCGGCCCTCGTCGTCGCCGAGGCGGTGCGCCGGGCCGGGATCCAGGATGCCGCGGCCGACATCGACGAGGTCATCCTCGGTGCCGCGAACCAGGCAGGCGAAGACAACCGGAACGTCGCCCGGATGGCCGTCCTGCTCGCCGGGCTCCCCGACTCCGTCCCCGGCGTGACCGTCAACCGGCTCTGCGCATCCGGGATGACCGCCATCACGATCGCCGCCCAGGCCATCCGCGCCGGCGACGCCGACCTCATCGTCGCCGGCGGCGTCGAGTCGATGACCCGCGCGCCCTGGGTGCAGGCCAAGCCCGACAAGGCGTGGGGCAAGCCGGGCGCCGCGTTCGACACCTCGATCGGCTGGCGCTTCGCCAACCCTCGCCTGATCGCCCGCGAGAAGGCGACCTTCAGCATGCCCGAGACCGGCGAGGAGGTCGCCCGCGTCGACAAGATCACGCGCGAGGACGCCGACCTCTTCGCCTACGAGAGCCAGATGCGCGCCGCCGCCGCGATCGACGCGGGGCACTTCGCCGACGAGATCGTCGCGGTGCCGACGGCCACGGGCGACGTCACGGTCGACGAGACCCCGCGCCGCGACACCACGCTCGAGGTGCTCGCCACCCTGAAGCCCGTCGTCGCCGGCGGATCGGTCGTCACCGCGGGCAACTCGTCACCGCTCAACGACGGCGCCTCGGCGATCGTCGTCGCCAGCGCCGCGGCCGTCGAGCGCTACGGCCTCACCCCTCGCGCCCGCATCGTCACCGGCACCAGCGCCGGCATCGCCCCCGAGATCATGGGCCTCGGCCCGGTCCCCGCGACCGAGAAGGCGCTCAGCCGCAGCGGCCTGACGCTCGACGAGATCGGCGCCGTCGAACTGAACGAGGCGTTCGCGACCCAGTCGCTCGCCGTCATCCGCCGCCTCGGACTCGACCCGGCACGCGTCAACGCCGACGGCGGCGCCATCGCCCTCGGCCACCCGCTCGGCTCGAGCGGCTCGCGGCTCGTCGTCACCCTGCTCGGCCGCATGGAGCGCGAGGACGCCCGCTACGGCCTCGCCACGATGTGCGTCGGCGTCGGCCAGGGCACGGCGCTGATCGTGGAGCGGGTCTGACGTGGCGGGTCGAACGGCACGGCACTCCGCGTCGAACGGCTCCCGGATCGCGTGGTCGCCACGCTCGACGGTCCCGCGGTCCGCAACGCGATCGGCCAGGCGACGATCGACGCGCTGCACGACGCTGTGCGCGGAGCTCGAGGCCGAGCCCCGCATCCTGATCCTCACCGGCGCCGGCGGCGTGTTCGCGTCGGGCGCCGACATCGCCGAGCTGCGCGACCGCCGCGCCGACGACGCCCGCGCCGGCATCAACGCGCACGCGTTCATCCGCATCCACGAGCTGCCGATGCCGGTCATCGCGGCGGTCGACGGCTGGGCGCTCGGCGGCGGCGCCGAGCTCGCCTACGCCGCCGACATCCGCATCGCGTCGCACCGAGGCCCGGTTCGGCAACCCCGAGACCGGTCTCGGCATCATCGCCGCCGCGGGCGCGACCTGGCGGCTCAAGGAGATCGTCGGCGACGCGCTCGCGATCGAGCTGCTGCTCACCGGCCGCGTGCTCGACGCCGACGAGGCCCTCGCGGCCGGGCTGGTGTCGTCGCTCCACGCCGCCGACCAGCTGCTCGACGCCGCCCACGCGATCGCCGACCGGATCGCCGCCAACGACCCGCGCGCCACCCAGCTCACGAAGCGGGTGTTCGCCGCACCGCGCGACGCGCACCCCGCCGTCGACCTCGAGGCGCAGGCCGAGCTGTTCGAGAGCCCCGAGAAGATGCGGCGCATGACGGAGTTCCTGGAGCGGAAGAAGAAGTGAACGCCGTCGACGCGCGTGCCCGCAGCGCGTCGGCGTGCTCGGCGGCGGCGCGCATGGGCGCCGGGATCGCGCACGCGTTCGTGCTGGCCGGCGCCGAGGTCGTCGTCGTCGAGCGCGACGCCGACCTCGCGGACGGCCGCAGGCGCGCGGGTGCGCGAGATGCTCGCCGCGAGCGTGACTCGCGGCACGACGTCGCGCAGGTCGAGCACTGGAGCGGCGCTCAGCACGGCGACCGACGTCGGCGGCGTTCGCCGGGTGCGGCCTCGTCGTCGAGGCGGTCCCCGAGGATCTGGACCTCAAGATCGAAGCCCTCGCGCGCATCGAGGCGGCGATCGAGCCCGGCGCGGCCATCGCATCCAACACCTCGTCGATCTCGATCGACACGCTCGCCGCCGGCCTCGACCCGGCCCGCAGGACTTCCTCGGCCTGCACTTCTTCAACCCGGTGCCCGCCTCGCAGCTCGTCGAGATCGTGCTCGGCGCGGCGACCTCCCCGCAGCTCGCCGACGCCGCCCGCGGCTGGGTCACGGCCCTCGGCAAGACGCCCGATCACCGTGCACGACGCTCCCGGCTTCGCGTCGTCGCGGCTCGGGGTCGCGATCGGGCTGGAGGCGATCCGCATGCTCGAAGCCGGCGTCGCCAGCGCCGACGACATCGACACCGCCATGACCCTCGGCTACAAGCATCCCGTCGGGCCGCTGCGCCTGACCGACCTCGTCGGACTCGACGTGCGCCTCGGCATCGCCGAGTACCTGCACGCCGAGCTCGGCGACCGTTTCGAACCGCCCGCCCTGCTGCGACAGCTCGTCGCCGAGGGCAAGCTCGGCCGCAAGACCGGCCAGGGCTTCTTCACCTGGGAGAAGCACTCATGACCACCGCACCCCTCCTGCCGAGCTACGTGAACGGCGCCTGGTGGACCCCGGATGCCGCGGCGGCCAAGAAGGCGACCATCGTCCGCGACGCCTCCACCGGCGAACCCGTCGCCGCCGTCACCACCGAGGGCCTCGACCTCGGCGCCGCGCTCGAGTACGCCCGCACCGTCGGGCAGACGTCGCCTCGGCGCGCTGACCTTCCACCAGCGCGCCGTCATCCTGAAGCAGCTCGCGCAGGTGCTGACCGAGCGCAAGGACGAGCTCTACGCGATCTCGACGCGCACCGGCGCGACCAAGAACGACTCCTGGGTCGACATCGACGGCGGCATCGGCGTGCTCTTCACCTACTCGTCGAAGGGCCGGCGCGAGCTGCCCAACGCGAAGGTCTACGTCGACGGCGCCGTCGAGGCGCTGTCGAAGGACGGCAGCTTCATCGGCCAGCACATCTACACGCGGCTGCCCGGCGTCGCGGTGCAGATCAACGCGTTCAACTTCCCGGTCTGGGGGTCGCTCGAGAAGTTCGCGCCCGCCTTCCTCGCCGGCATGCCGACCGCTCGTGAAGCCGGCCACGCCATCCGGATACCTGGCCGAGGCGATGGTGCGCATCATGGTCGAGTCGGGCCTGCTGCCCGAGGGATCGCTGCAGCTCGTGTCGGGCAGCGTGCCCACCCTCTTCGATCACCTGCGCCTCGGCGACCTGGTCGCGTTCACCGGATCGGCGTCGACCGCCGAGCGCCTGCGCTCGCACGACGTCGGTGCAGACCGGCGGCGTGGTGTTCTCGAGCGAGACCGACTCGATCAACGCGTCGGTGCTCGGCCCGGATGCCGTGGCCGGCACCCCCGAGTTCGACGCGTACATCAAGCAGCTCATGGCCGAGATCACCGTGAAGGCCGGGCAGAAGTGCACGGCGATCCGGCGGGCGATCGTGCCGACCGGGTCGGTGGATGCCGTGGTCGACGCCCTGCGCGACCGGCTCGCCGAGCGCGTCGTGGTCGGCGACCCGCGCACCGAGGGCGTCACGATGGGTCCGCTCGCCTCGATCGAGCAGCGGGATGAGGTGCTGCGGCAGGTCGGCAAGCTGGTCGATGCGGGCGGCGAGCTCGTCATCGGCGGCACGGCGAGCACTCCCGCCGGACCTGGATCCCGAGGGCGCGTTCGTCGAACCCGATGATGCTGCAAGTTCGCCGACTCGAGCGCCGACGCCGTGCACGAGGTCGAGGCGTTCGGCCCGGTCTCGAGCATCTTCGGCTACGACACCGTCACCCAGGCCGTCGACCTCGTCGCGCGCGGCGGCGGGTCGCTCGTGACGCTCGGTCGCGACGCACGACCCCGAGTTCGCCGTGGAGCTGACGACGCGCATCTCGGCCTACAACGGTCGCGTGCTGCTGCTCGACCGCGACGACGCCCGCTCGTCGACCGGTCACGGATCCCCGATGCCGCACCTCGTGCACGGCGGACCGGGTCGCGCCGGCGGCGGCGAGGAGCTCGGCGGCATCCGCGCGGTGCTGCACCACATGCGCCGCACCGCGATCCAGGGCTCGCCCGACATGCTGACCGCGCTCACCGGGGTCTGGCACGCGGGCGCGAAGTCGGCAGCCGGGCGGCGAGCACCCGTTCCGCAAGAGCCTCGCCGAGCTGAAGATCGGCGACCAGGTCGTCTCGCCGTCGCGCGAGGTCACGATGGAGGACATCGAGACGTTCGCCGCCTTCACCGGCGACAACTTCTACGCGCACATGGATGAGGAGGCGGCGGCCGCGAACCCGTTCTTCCCCGGTCGCGTGGCGCACGGGTACCTGCTGGTGTCGTGGGCGGCCGGGCTGTTCGTGGATGCTGCGCCCGGCCCGGTGCTCGCGAACTCGGGTCTCGAGAACCTGAAGTTCGTGACCCCGGTCTCGGCGGGCGACACGATCCGCGTCGAGCTGACGGCGAAGCAGATCACGCCGCGCGAGACCGACGAGTACGGCGAGGTGCGCTGGGATGCGGTGCTGCGCAACCAGGACGACGAGCTGGTCGCGTCGTACGACGTGCTGACCCTGGTCGCGAAGGAGCGCGCGGCGGCATAGCCGGCCGAGCGGCGCAATCGGTGGATATGCGCGCCAGTGAACCGGTCGGAAATGGCCTCTCGGCGAGGTCGGATCCGCCAGAACCCGCGTAGGCGGATCGAGCTCGCGCGGTCAGACCGCGGCATCCGCAGCCCGTCGACCGCGACCGCGAGCACGTCGGCGGCGAGCCGCGCCGCGTCCTCCGGGCCCTCGGGCCGGTACCACTCGACGATCGAGTTGATCATGCCGAAGAGCAGGCGCTCGGCGATCCGCGGGTCGATGTCGGAACGCAGCTCGCCGGCATCCCGTGCCGCCGACGACCAGCGCGCTGACCGCGCGGTCGAACTCGCGGCGACGGTCCAGCGCCGGCGCGTTCGACGTCGGTGTTGCCGCGCAGCCGCAGCAGCAGCGTCACGTACGGCAGCCGCTCGACGAGCACCTCGACGGCGCGGCGCAGCACGTGCTGCAGCCGCGCCGACGGCGCGCCCGTCACCGCAGCCGGCTCGGCGAGCACGCCCTCGAGACCGCCGAGCGCCTCGTCGAGCGCGGCCTCGAGCAGATGGTCCTTCGACGGGAAGTGGTGGTAGATCGCCGACTTCGACAGCCCGAGCCGGTCGGCGAGCGTGCCCATCGAGGTGGCGTCGTAGCCGAACTCGTTGAACGCGCGCACCGCGACGTCGAGCACGCCCTGGCGGTCGTAGCCGGGCCGGCCGCGGCGGGGCTCGGTCGAGGTCGCGCTTGCGGCGGCGCGCGCTCATCGCGGCACGACCCGGTCGGTCGCGATGCTGCGTCCGCGGAACTCGGCCACCACATCCCCGGTCTCATCGACGACGGTGACGTCGCACAGGCCGGTGCGCCCGCGCTGGACGCGCTCGATCGCGGTCGCCCGCAGCGTCTGCCCGACCGTCGTCGCCTTGAGGAACGTGACGTCGGCACCGGCCGCGACCGTCACCGTCTGCGTCGTCGTTGCAGGCGATCGCGAACGCGGTGTCGGCGAGCGCGAAGACGAATCCGCCGTGGGTGATGTCGTGGCCGTTCATCATGTCGTCGCGCAGCAGCATCGACACGACCGCGTGACCGATGTCGTCGCGTTCGACCACCATCCCCAGCGACGCCGACGCACGATCGCGCTTCATCATCTCGCGCATGTGCCGGCCTCTCGCTGTTGCCCTCGGGTTCGGTCCAGAATATACTAACTGAACGATCGGTCAGTATTAGATAGGAGTCGACGATGACGGCACCCGTGACGGGCACGACGCCGCGACGCCACGCCGAGCAGGCGCGCTTCGACGAGCTCATCGCCGCCGACTCCCGCATCGAGCCCCGCGACTGGATGCCCGAGGCGTACCGCAAGACCCTCGTGCGCCAGATCAGCCAGCACGCGCACTCCGAGATCATCGGGATGCAGCCC
The DNA here is from genome assembly GCA_963730045.1 of uncultured Actinomycetota bacterium. GTDB lineage: Bacteria > Actinomycetota > Actinomycetes > Actinomycetales > Microbacteriaceae > JBDSKH01. Next base: position 162,626 of record CAVSPQ010000003.1, read on the forward strand.
GAGGCCAACTGGATCACGCGCGCCCCCAGCCTGAAGCGCAAAGCGATCCTGATGGCCAAGGTGCAGGACGAGGCCGGCCACGGGCTCTACCTCTACTCCGCCGCGCAGACGCTCGGCACCACGCGCGACGACATGACCGACGCGCTCATCGCCGGCAAGGCGCGCTACTCGAGCATCTTCAACTACCCGACGCCGACCTGGGCCGACATGGGCGCGATCGGCTGGCTCGTCGACGGCGCCGCGATCTGCAACCAGGTGCCGCTCTGCCGCGCGAGCTACGGCCCCTACGGACGCGCGATGGTGCGCATCTGCAAAGAGGAGAGCTTCCACCAGCGGCAGGGCTTCGAGATCCTGCTCGAGCTGATGAACGGCACCGAGGCCCAGCGCGAGATGGCTCAGGATGCGGTGAACCGCTGGTACTGGCCGTCGCTCATGATGTTCGGCCCGCCCGACGACGAGACCCCCAACTCGGCGCAGTCGATGGCGTGGAACATCAAGCGCTTCAGCAACGACGAGCTGCGCCTGCGCTTCGTCGGGATGCTGGTGCCGCAGGCGGAGGTGCTCGGCATCACGCTTCCCGACCCCGAGCTGCGCCTCGACGAGGCCACCGGCAAGTACGTCGATCGGCGAGATCGACTGGACCGAGTTCAACGAGATCCTCGCCGGCAACGGACCCTGCAACGCGCAGCGCCTGCAGCACCGCCGCACAGGCGCACGAGGACGGCGCCTGGGTGCGCGAGGCGGCCGCCGCCTACGCCGCGAAGCAGCGCGCGAAGCCGAGCCGAGGTCGCCGCATGAGCACGCCCGGCGCCGACGAGACGCGAGCCCTGGCCGCTCTGGGAGGTCTTCGTGCGCGCCAACCGCGGCCTCAGCCACGTGCACGTCGGCTCGCTGCACGCACCCGACCCCGAGATGGCGGTGCGCAACGCGCGCGACGTCTACACCCGCCGCAAGCGAGGGCGTCTCGATCTGGGTCGTCCCCGCCGAGGCGATCACCACGAGCGACCCCGACGCCCGCGACGCCTTCTTCGAGAGCCCGGCCGGCAAGAACTACCGCCACGCCCGGTACTACGACAAGGCCGAGGGGGTGAAGCACCTGTGAGCAAGAGCTACGCCGGACACGACGAGGCCGTCGGCACGGCGAGGACGATCCGCACGGCGACGTCGCTGTCGACGTCCTCGAGCTCGCCGACGAGCTCACCGGCGACGCCGACGCGGTCGCGACGCCCGACGTCGCCGAGTACGCGCTCTGGCTCGGCGACGACGCGCTGATCCTCGCGCAGCAGCTCGGCTGGTGGATCTCGCCGCGCCCCCGAGCTCGAAGAGGACGTCGCGCTCGGCAACATCGGACTCGATCTGCTGGGGCACGCACGCTCGCTGCTGCACTATGCCGGCACCGCATCCGGACGCACCGAAGACGACCTGGCGTACTGGCGCGACGAGCCCGAGTTCCGCAGCGCCTGGCTGTTCGAGCAGCCCAACGGCGACTTCGCGCACACGATCGTGCGGCAGCTGTTCGCCGCGCGCTACCTCGAGGCGCTCTACGCGCGGCTGCGCGAGTCCACCGACCCGACCCTCGCGGCGATCGCCGCGAAGTCGCTCAAAGAGGTCGCGTACCACGTCGACCACGCCGAGCAGTGGATGCTGCGGCTCGCCCTCGGCACCGACGAGTCCTGCGTCGCGTCGACCGTCGCCCTCGCCGACCTGTGGCCGTACCTCGGCGAACTCTTCCAGCGACGCAGCCGCTCATCGATCGGCTCGAGGGCGTCGCCGTGCGTCCCAGCGCGCTCGAGAAGCCGGTTCGGGATGCGGTGGCCGACATCCTGGAGCGCTGCGAACTGAGCGCGCCCACCGTCGCAATGGCGTCGGGCGGCGGCCGCAGCGGACGTCACTCGTCCTACCTCGGCTACCTCCTCGCCGAGATGCAGGTGCTCGCGCGCCAGCATCCGGGGGCGACATGGTGACCGCGGTGCAGACCCGCGCCTGGGACATCGCCGCGACCGTCGTCGACCCCGAGATCCCGGTGCTGACGATCGAGGACCTCGGCGTGCTGCGCTCCGTCGACGAGGACGGCGACCGCGTGCGCGTCGAGCTGACGCCGACCTACAGCGGGTGCCCCGCGATCGACGCGATGCGCGACGACGTGCGCACGGCGCTCGCAGGACGCCGGATACCGCGACGTCGAGGTGCGCATGGTGCTCTCCCCCGCCTGGACCACCGACTGGATGAGCGAGCGACGGCAAGCGCAAGCTGCACGAGTACGGCATCGCGCGCGCCGAACGGTGCGCGCCGGTCCACGCCGGCCGGCCGCGGCGCGTGTCACGCTGCGCATGGCGGTCAAGTGCCCGCGCTGCGACTCGCTCGACACCCGCGAGCTCGCCCGCTTCGGGTCGACCTCGTGCAAGGCGCTCTACGAGTGCCGCAGCTGCCTCGAGCCGTTCGACTTCTTCAAGGTGCTCTGAGTGGCGGCGGTCCGCAGCACGCGTCGCGCCGCGCGCCCGCTTCCACGAGCTCGAGGTCGCCGACGTGCGACCGCTGACCGCCGACAGCGTCGAGGTCAGCTTCGCCGTGCCCGCCCGAGCTGCACGACGACTACGACTACCTCGCCGGCCAGTACGTCGCGCTGCGCGCACACCATCGACGGGCACGAGCTGCGTCGCAGCTACTCGATCTGCCGCCCGCCGAGCACCGCGGCGCGCATCAGCGTCGGCATCAAGCGCGACATCGGCGGACGCTTCTCGACCTGGGCGAACAGCGAGCTGCAAGCCGGGCGACCGGATCGACGTGATGAGCCCCGCAGGGCACGTTCACGACCGCGCTGCCCGACCTCGACGACGCGCACATCGTCGGCATCGCCGCCGGCTCCGGCATCACCCCGCTGATGGCGGTCGCCCACACCGTGCTCGAGCGGTCGGAGACCGCGCGCTTCACGCTCATCTACACGAACCGGTCGACGCTCGACGTGATGTTCCTCGAGGAGCTCGCCGACCTCAAGGACCGCTACCCGGCGCGCCTCGCCCTGCACCACGTGCTCTCGCGCGAGCAGCGCGCGGCACCGCTGCTCTCGGGCCGCATCGACGCCGAGAAGCTCGCGACGATGCTCGACGTGCTGATCCGGCCCGAGGCGGTCACCGAGTGGTTCCTCTGCGGACCGTTCGAGCTCGTGCAGCTCTGCCGCGACACGCTCGCCGAACGCGGGGTGCCGGCCAGCAGCATCCGGTTCGAGCTGTTCACCACCGACGCCGAGCGCATCGAGGGCGACGTCGGCCGACCCGTCGTCGTGCGCCCCGACGAGGAGACGATCCGCATCGACTTCACGCTCGACGGGCTGTCGGGCACCGTCGAGACGCCGGTCAGCGCGAACGAGTCGATCCTGAACGCCGCGCTGCGCGTGCGCTCCGACGTGCCGTTCGCCTGCGCCGGCGGGGTCTGCGGCACCTGCCGCGCGCGCCTCATCGAGGGCAAGGTGCAGATGACCGAGAACTACGCGCTCGAACCCGACGAGCTGGAACGCGGCTACGTGCTCACCTGCCAGTCGCATCCCAGGACCCCGACCGTGAAGGTGGACTACGACGTATGACGCATGATCACGTCCACCATCACCGACGGCGTCGCCGAGATCGTGCTCGACGCGCCCGACCGGCTCAACTCCCTCGACCCCGATGACATCGCCGAGCTCGACGCGGCGTACGCCGCCGCCGAGAAGGCCGGCGTGCGCGCGCTCGTGCTGCGCGGCGAGGGCCGTGCGTTCTGCGCCGGCCGCGACATCTCCGGGCGTCGACCCGCGCACCGACGACGTGCAGGGCTACCTCGGCGGGCTCGTCACGCCGCTGCTGCGCCGCATGGCGGAGTTCCCGGCGCCGACGTTCGCGGTCGCGCACGGCGCCTGCCTCGGCGTCGGGCTCGGGCTGCTGATCGCCACCGACGTCGTCTACGTCGCCGACACCGCGAAGATCGGCTCGCCGTTCGCGAAGCTCGGGGCGACCCTCGACTCGGGCGGGCACGCGCTCTTCTTCGAGCGCCTCGGCGCGCACAAGACCCTCGACCTGATCTACACCGGCCGGCTCATGTCCGGCACGGAGGCCGTCGAGTCGGGCTTGTTCTCGCGGGTGTTCCCCGCCGACGAGGTGCTCGTCGGCGACTCGGGATGCCGCGCAGGCCGCCGCGACCGGCGCGACCCAGGCGTTCCTGGCCAGCAAGGCGCTCGTGCGATCGCTGCGCGACGAGCGCATCGGCCTGTGGGAGAGCCTCGACGTCGAGAACCGCGCCCAGGCGGCGCTCTGCGACACCGACGACTACCGCGAGGGCTTCGCCGCGTTCCAGCAGAAGCGCGAGCCGACGTTCACCGGGCGGAGCTCGAGCCGAGCCTACGGGCGTCAGAGCTCGCGTCGTAGCCGCCGGAACGGGTGCTCGATCGCGTCGACGACCGCGCGCAGGAAGCCCGGCGGCGTACGCCGCCGTCGCAGACCCGGTGGTCGAACACGAGCGCGAGCTGCGTGATGCGCCGCGGCACGATCGCGCCGTCGACGACCCACGGCCGCTCGATGAACCGGCCGATGCCGAGGATCGCCACCTCGGGGTGGTTGATGATCGCGGCCGAGCCGTCGACGCCGAGGCTGCCGTAGTTGTTGAGCGTGAACGTCGAGCCGGTGAGCTGCTCCGGGCTCGCGGCGCCCGTGCGCGCAGCCTCCGCCAGCTCGCGGATCGCGCCGTCGAGCTGCGCCGATCGACATCCCCTCGGCGTGCCGGACGACCGGCACCATCAGCCCGCGCTCGGTGTCGGCCGCGACCCCGAGATGGATGCCGTCGAAGTACTCGAGGGAGGTCCCGTCCGCCGAGAGCCGCGTCGCGAGCACGGGATACTGCTGCAGCGCGGCGATGACGTAGCTCGCGATCATCGCGGTGAGCGAGGGCACGGGTCCCTGCAGCGCCGGGTCGGCGGCCATCGACTTGCGCACGTTCCAGAGGTCGGTCGCGTCGACATCCACCCAGACGGTCGCCTCGGGGATCTCGGAGCGACTGCGCGACATCTTCGCGCCCGACGGCCTTGCGCAGCATGCTCAGAGGCTCGGTGCGCGCGACCATCGCCGGGCCGGCGACGGAGGACGCGGCGGGGCGGGCGACCGGCCCGCCGGCGGCCGCCAGCACATCGTCGCGGGTGATGAGGCCCTCGGGACCGGTCGGGGTGACCGCGTGCAGGTCGACCCCGCGCTCCTGCGCGAGCCGACGGACGATCGGCGAGCGCACGGCGAGCGGGCCGGTCGCGGCGGGTATCGTCCGCGCACCGTCGGCTTCACGCGCGGTGGCGCCACGCGGCCGGCGCGTGCGCCCCGACCCCTTCGACTCGCGTCGTGCCGTAGCCGATCAGAACGTTCCCGGAGCCGGCGCGCTCCTCGGCGCGATACGCGTCTTTCGCGGCCGTGGCGACCCCGCATCGGCACCCGCGTCGGCGCCCGCTTCGGCACCCGCCTCGCTGACCTCGACCAGCGGCGCGCCGACGAGCAGCGTCTCGCCCTCGGCACCGTGCAGCACGGCGACGGTGCCGGCGTAGGGCGACGGCACCTCGACGACGCTCTTCGCGGTCTCCACCTCGGCGATCGGCTGGTCGACGCGCACGACGTCGCCGACGGCGACGAGCCACTTGACCAGCGCCGCCTCGGTGAGTCCCTCGCCCAGGTCGGGCAGGCGGAAGATCTGCATGCTTTTCACAGACTCAGCCATCAGCCCTCACCCGGCAGGTAGAGCGAGTCGATGGCATCCAGGATGCGGTCGACGTCGGGCAGGTAGAAGTGCTCCAGCTTCGGCGGCGCGAACGGCACGTCGAACCCGGTGACCCGGCGGACGGGCGCTTCGAGGTACGAGAAGCAGCGCTCCGAGACCCGTGCCGCGATCTCGGACGCGACGCTCGCGAATCCGGGAGCCTCGGCGACCACGACCGCGCGCCCCGTCGAGCGCACGGCGGCCGTGACCGTCGCGTCGTCGAACGGCGTGAGCGTGCGGATGTCGACGACCTGCACGCTGCGACCCTCCGCCTCGGCGGCCTCCGCGGCCGCGAGCGCCATCGGAACCGAGGTGCCGTAGGCGAGCAGGGTGACGTCGGTGCCGGGGCGGACGACGGCCGCCTCGCCGATCGTCGCGGTCACGCCGGTGTCGACGGCGCCCTTCGACCAGTACAGCTTCTTCGGCTCGAGGAAGACGACGGGGTCCGGATGCCGGATCGCCGCCCGCATGAGCGAGTAGGCATCCTGCGGGGTCGACGGCGAGATCACGGTGAGTCCCGGCGTGTGCACGTAGTACGCCTCGGACGAGTCGCAGTGGTGCTCGACTCCGCCGATGCCGCCGCCGTACGGGATGCGGATGACGATCGGCAGGCGCAGCGCGCCCTTCGTGCGGTTGCCCATCTTCGCGACGTGCGACACCACCTGCTCGAAGGCCGGGTAGGCGAAGGCGTCGAACTGCATCTCGACGACCGGCGTCATCCCGTTCATCGCCATGCCGACCGCGGTGCCGACGATGCCGGCCTCGGCGAGCGGGGTGTCGAAGCAGCGGTCCTCACCGAAACGGTCGCGCAGCCCGTCGGTCACGCGGAACACTCCGCCGAGGGCGCCGACGTCCTCGCCGAACACCAGCGACGCGCGTCGTCGGCTTCCATCGCGTCGGCGAGCGCCGAGGTGATCGCCGCCGCCATCGTGAGGGTCTGGGCCGTGGGCGACGCAGTCGCCGGCGCATCCTGGGTCATGGTCATGACGCGCCTCCGGGTGATCGGGCTGGGTCTGCCGGTCGAGCTCGTCGCTGAGCTGCTCCCACTGCTCGGTGAGCTGTGCGGTCCGCTCGGCGTACACGTAGCGGAAGAGGTCCTCGGGGTCGGGGACCGGCTCCTCGTTCATGACGGAACGCAGTTCCGCGGCCACCGCCTCGGCCTCCTCGGCGATCTCGGTCTCGCGCGCGGCGGTCAGCCACTTCTTGCCGGTCAGGAACGCCCGCATCCGGGTGAGCGGATCGCGCTCCACCCAGGCCTGCACGTCGGCGTGCTCGCGGTACCGCGTGTCGTCGTCGGCGTTGGTGTGCGCCTGCATCCGGTAGGTGTGGGCCTCGATGAGCGTGGGGCCGCCACCCGTGCGCGCCCGGGCGACCGCGGCATCCAGAACGGCGACCAGGGCCGGGAGGTCGTTGCCGTCGACGCGCTCGCCCGGCATCCCGTAGCCGATCGCCTTGTGCGCGAGCGACGGGGCAGCGGTCTGTCGGGAGAGCGGCACCGAGATCGCGAACTCGTTGTTCTGCACGAAGAACACGACCGGCAGGTGGAACACCGCCGCGAAGTTCATCGCCTCGTGGAAGTCGCCCTCGCTGGTGGCGCCGTCACCGCACATCGCGAGCACGACGACGTCGCTCTGCTGCCGGTCTTGGCCTTAGCTTCGCGGCATGCGCGAAGCCGACGGCGTGCAGCAGCTGGGTGGCGAGCGGGGTCGACTGGGTCGCGACGCGGTACGCGGTCGGGTCGTAGCCGCTGTGCCAGTCGCCGCGCAGCAGCACCATGGCGTCGGCCGCGGGCACCCCGCGCGAGATCACGGCGACCGAGTCGCGGTAGGTGGGGAAGATCCAGTCCTGCTCGGCGAGCGCCATGACGGCCGCGACCTGGCAGGCCTCCTGGCCGTGCGACGACGGGTAGACGGCGAGCCGGCCCTGGCGCACGAGAGCGTTGCACTGGTCGTTGATGCGCCGGCCGATCACGCAGGGAGCGATATCCCTCGAGCAGGCGGTCCTTCGACGGCAGCTTGTACTGCTCGTCGGCGTGGGCCGCACCCGACGGCGTCGACCAGCTGCACGGGTGTCTCGCGCGGGAGCAGCACTGCGGACATCACATCTCCGTCGATGGTCTCAGGACGTAGACGACCTGGTGCTCAATTATCGGATGTGGTGGCAATGAGTCGCATGTGCGCCTACCATGGCGAGACGGATTGCTTCGAATGCCTCACAGTACGGGCTATCCGTCCAACGCAATCGCAGACCGGGACGCGGAGGACCGCATGGAACTGGACGAAATCGACCACCGCATCCTGAACGAACTGCAGCGTGACGCCCGCGCCTCGATGAGCGCCGTCGCGCGGGTGGCGCACATCTCGCGCGCGAGCGCCTACGCGCGGGTGAACAAGCTGGTCGACGCGGGAGTGATCACCGGATTCAGCGCACGCGTCGACCCGGTGCGCGCCGGACTGCATTCGTCGGCCTACGTCACCCTCGCGGTCGATCAGGCGCCGTGGCAGGAGCTGCGGGCGCGGCTCATCGAGATCCCCGAGGTGGTGCACATCGCGCTGGTCGGCGGCGAGGTCGACCTGCTGCTGCTGGTGCGGGCGCGCGACAACCACGACCTGCGCCGGGTCGTGCTGGAGCAGCTGCAGTCGATCCCGTCGGTGCGATCGACGAAGACCTGGCTGATCTTCGAGGACTTCGACCCGAGCGACGAGCGCGCGGTCACGCAGAGACGAGCGGCATCGCAGCCGCGGTCGCGGACGCCTAGTCGAGCTGGCTGTGCGCCGCCGCGATGAGTGCGTTCACCAGCGCCTCCGGGTGGCCGTCGCCGCCGAACTTGACGACCGCCGTCGTGATCGCCTTCGTCCAGGTCGGGTTCGCGGCCACACCGTGGGCGATCGACGGCACCACGGTGTCGAGCTGCAGTGAGGCGATCGCCGTCTGCTGATACGGCGGGTAGTCCACGGCGACGGTGTCGGTGCGCGCCGGGATCGAGCCCTTCTTGATGCTCAGGGCCTTCTGGCCTTCGGCCGAGCTCACCGTCAGCAGCCACTGCTGCGCCGCCTTGTCGTGCACAGCGCCGACCGGCAGCGTGAACGAGTCGGCGAGGAAGTCGAAGACGCCGACCGTGCCCGGCGTCGGATATGCGGTGTACTGCTTGCCGTAGGCGTAGCCCGCCTGCTGGAACGAGGCGAGGGCGAAGTCGGCCATGATCACGTAGGCCGCCTTCCCGTCGACGACGCGACTGGGTCGCCTCGTTCCACTCCTGGTTGCGCGATGAGGGATCGACGAAGGCGAGAAGCTGCTCGTAGTGCGCGACGGCGGCCCGCAGGCGGTCGCCCTCCCAGTTCTTCGGTGCTCTTCCAGAGGTTCTGGTAGAGCACGGCGCCGAGGTCGGCGACGAGCACGTTCTCGAAGAGCTGCACCTGGGTCCAGTCGTTGCCGAGCGCGAGCGGGTACTCGACGCCCGGACGCGCGCACCTTCTCGAGGTCGGCGATCCAGGCGTCGAGGTGGCCGGCGCGATCGCGGGATCGATGCCCGGCCTCCTCGAGCAGGTCGGTGTTCGCCCACAGCACGTTGACGCGGTGAATGTTGCTCGGCACCGAGTAGATCTTGCCGTCGACGCTCAGCAGCTCGAGCAGGGCCGCACGGTAGACGCCCGCGGTGAGACCGTTCTGCCGCGTACCACGACGGTGAGGTCCTGGATCTGGCCGGCCTCGATGTAGTCGGTGAGCCCGGCTCCGGCCGCGGCCTGGAAGCTGTCGGGCGGGTTGTTCGAGTCGAGACGCGCCGCGATCGCCGCGCGCGCCTGGTCGCCACCGCTTCCGCGGACGGATGCGTCGATGAACTGGATGTCGGGGTTCTGCTCCTGGAATACGCCGACGAGCGACTTGAAGCTCGACTTCTCATTGCCCGACGCCCACCAGGTGAACACCTCGACCTGGTTCGGGTTGTTCGGGTCGGACCCGGCGTCCGCCGTCAGGCCGGCACAGCCGACCAGAAGGAGGGCGACCGCGGCAAGCGCTGCGATCGCAGCCGTGATTCTCGAGCGCATGCGTTCCTCCGCAGGACGAATGCGGCTGTCCCACCGACAACCGCAGTGCCTGAAGTCTCGGTTACATGATCCCCGGACGGTAGACCCCCTCCGGGGTGCCACGCGGGCGGGGGGTGCGCTCGTCGCCGCGTGCTAGGGCTGGTCGAGAGCGTCATTCGCGGCGTCGATGAGCGCGTTCGCCAGGGCCTCGGGGTGCCGTCGCCGCCGAACTTGACGACCGCGGTCAGTCGTCTTCGACGACCGAGCCCGATCCCGAGACGTCGCTCGACACCTCGGCGCCACCGGTGTAGCGGATCTCGCCGCTGCCGCTGATCTCGGCGCGGAGCCGATCGGTCACGTTGACCTCGACGTCGCCGGATCCCGAGATCGGACACGTCCGCGGTCTTGGTCTCGAAGTCCTGGCCGTCGAAGTTGCCGGAGCCGTCGATCTCGAGCGTGTGGTCGTCGGCGCGGCCGATGAGCTCGATGTCGCCAGAGCCCTCGATCGAGCTGGCGACGGCCGACGCGTCGATGCCGGTTCCGTCGATGTCACCCGATCCGGAGATGGCGACGTGGATGTCGTCGGCGCCGGTGAAGTCGACGTCGATGTCTCCGGCGCCGTCGATCGTCACATCGGAGATCATCGGCACGGTGATCGCGTAGTCGACCTCGCCGAGACCGAGGTGGGGTCCGTTGACGCTGAGGATCAGCACGCCGTCGCGCACTTCCGAGGTGAGCAGGCCCATGGCAGCCTGGCGGGCCGTGATCGCTCAGCGACGGGGTGTCTCCCACGGTCACGACGACGTCGCCGTCGGTCTTCAGCACGACGGCCGTGAAGTCGTCGACGTCGCGGTCCTCGGTCACGCGGGGTCCGCGTGATCGGGAGGTACACGCAGCCGGCGAGGGCGGCGGTCAGGGATGCGGCGAGAAGCAGGGCAGGTACGGTGCGCTTGTTCATGGCCCCAGGCTAGAACCGTCGTCCGAACACGGTCCCTGGGGCTAACCCCCCGAGGGCTCGTTGCCAGCCCCCGGATCGGCACCCCCGGAGTCTGCGCGCGGGCGACCGCGATCGCGGCGCGCCCGGAGGGAACGAGCACCGCGACGAGCATGACGACGATCATTCCGATTCCGCCGATGACGAGCAGCGCCTGCACGCTGATGACATCCGCGAGGGGGCCGAACACCGCGATGCCGATCGGTGTCGAGAGCGCCATCACGATGCCGACGTAGCTGAAGACCCGGCCCTGCATCTCGGGCGCCACCGTCTCTTGCAGAAGGGTCATGACGGGCGTCGAGAACAGCGGCACGAACAGCCCGACCAGGAACATGAAGCACGTAGAACACGATCAGGTTGGGGCTGAGGCCGAGGCCGATCGTCCACGCGCCGAAGCCGAAGGTCGCGATGAGGATCAGCGCGATCCTGCTGCGCTTCGCCAGGAACGTCGACACCGCGACCCCGCCGAGCAGCATCCCGATGCTGAACGCGAGCTCGAGCACCGTCGAGCTGCCAGACCTCGCCGCCGAACGTGCGAGCGATCATGAGCGGCGTGACGAACGACGGGGCGACGACGAGCACGAAGATGATCGCGAAGATCACGAGCAGCCAGCGCACGACCCGGTCGTGCCAGATGAAGCGAATGCCCTCGACGAGGTCTTCGCGGTAGCTCGTCGTCTTCGCGGCCACCGCCGCGAGGGTCGGGACGCTCACGAGCGCGAGGAAGCCGATGCCGATGACGGCGGTCACCACGTCGATGAAGAACACCGGAACGATGCCGAAGACGCCGAACACGACTCCCGCGACGGCGGGCGCGATCAGCATCATCGCCGACGAGATCGTGCCGAAGATGCCGTTGACGCGCATGAGCTGGTCGGGCGGCGTCAGCTGCGGGATCATCGCGGACACGGCCGGCGTCTGGAATCCGGCGCCGAGCGACCGGATCCCGACGGCGAGCACGATGATCCACAGGTCGGTGATGCCGTTGAGCATGAGCAGCGCGAGCACGAGCGTCGCAGCAGCGATGACCGCGTCCGCGGTCATGACCAGGATGCGGCGGTTGACCCGGTCGGCGAGCACGCCCCCGAAGATCGAGACGATGCCCTGCGGCAGGAACGCGGCCACCGCGTACAGCGCGATCGCGAGCCCCGACTTGGTCTCGATCGTGACGTACCACATGACCGCGTACTGCACGATCATCGATCCGAACAGCGACACCGTCTGCCCGGTCAGGAACAGGGTGACGTTGCGCTTCCAGTGCTCGAGGACGGGCGCGGTGGGAGCGTCGGACATGGCCTCGAACCTACCCGGTGCCTCCGGCACGAGCTGGCGGATGGCGCCGCTGATGATCTTCCCGGCGATCTCGGCTGCGTCGGCGGTCGGATGGATGCCGTCCGGCGAGAGCCCATCCGCCCAGACGCCGTCGACCCGCATGTCGGCCCAGGGATCCACGAATGCCCAGCCGCGGTCGGCGGCGTGCTCGACGAGGACGAGGTTGTACTCCAGTGCGTCGGCGGCGAAGCCGTCGTCGGGCGGGATGGCGCTGATCAGCACGGAGCGGGCGCCCGCCGTCGCGACGATGTCGTCGATCGAGGCGAGCACCGCATCCGGTATCTGTGACCCCGGTGTCGTTGGTGCCGACCATGACGACCAGCACGTCGGCGTCGACCGCGACCATGCTGTCGGCGATGTCTCGTGCCGTCGCGAACCCGCGCGCGTAGCCCCCTGCCAGCTGGAGGCCGTCGGCGATCACCCAGTGCGTCCAGGTGATGGGGTCGAGCTCGCCGTCCGGCTCTGGGAAGGTCTGGTCGTCCCACGCGGTCAGCGAATCGCCGGCGACCGCGAACGTGATGGCGTGATCAGTCCGCCGGAGCCGCAGTGCATCCGGCGAGGGCCAGGACCGCGACGAGGACGACGGCGGCTGCGGGACGATCGGCGCGTGCTCACCGGCGGTAGACGCCGAGTCCGGCGAGCACGTGGTAGATCACGTAGACCGGCCAGATGATGCCCTGGAGGAGTCCCAGGATCACGCCCCAGAAGCTGCCGTCGGAGTGCGACACGAAGTAGATCGCCGCCCCGACGTAGGCGAGCACGAACACGAAGCCCCATGGCCCGGCGCGCTCGACGATCTTGACGCGATCGCGGTCGGACATGCGGACCTCCTCGTTGCCGGCGGGCTGGTACGACGACCCTACAGAAGCACCGGCCGTCGCTCCGGATCCGACCCTGCCGCGAGCTGGTTGTGAGCGCTAACATGTGGGGAAACACGACGCGAGGGTCACCGAATCCGCCGCCCTCGCGGTCCATGGGAACGCTCCCCGCTGCTGGAGCACCGCGGTTGTGAGCCTTCACATTTCTCCGGCATCCATCGACCGATGCGTCGATGACGTCGTCGCCCTGATTTCCATGTATTCATTGATGCCACGGTCTCTCGTTACCAAACCGTTACCGTCTTCGCATTGCGTTCAGACCACTTGTGAGCGCTAACATTCGTGCGACGGGCCCTTCGGGTTCCATCGTGCGAACATGATCCGGCAGAGGCGCCGGGCCAAGACAGAGAGGTTTTGGACTTATGAAGAAACTCATCAGCGGAATCGCGATCGCGGGAGCCCTCGCTCTCGCGATGACCGGATGTGCCGGCGGCGGCCGGAGGCGGCGCAGGCGGCGAGGATGACGGCGTCATCACCGTCGGATTCGCCCAGACCGGTTCCGAGAGCGGCTGGCGTGCCGCGAACACCGAGTCGATGAAGACGGCGTTCTCGGAGGAGAACGGCTTCAAGCTCGTCTTCAACGCCGCCGACAACAAGATCGAGGCGCAGATCGCCGCGGTCCGCAGCTTCATCAACCAGGGCGTCGACGCGATCGTCATCGCGCCGATCGTGGAAGACGGCTGGGACGACGTGCTCAACGAGGCCAAGGAGGCCGGCATCCCGGTCATCCTCGAGGACCGCACGGTCACGGCGTCGGACGACCTGTACGCGACCTGGGTCGGCCTGGACTTCAGGGCCGAGGGCGTCGTCGGCCGGTCAGTGGGCCGCCGACACCTTCGGTGACACCCCCACCAACCTCGTCGTGCTCGAGGGCACCACGGGTTCGGCACCGGCCAACGACCGCGCCGAGGGATTCGCGGAGTCCATCGAGGGCACCGCGATCACCACGCTCGACTCGCAGACGGGTAACTTCACCCGCGCCGACGGGAAGACCGTGATGGAGGGCTTCCTGCAGAAGTACGGCTCCGACATCGACCTGGTCTACGCACACAACGACGACATGGCCCTCGGCGCGATCGACGCGATCGAGGCCGCCGGATTCGTTCCCGGTGTCGACATCCAGATCGTGTCGATCGACGCGGTCAAGGACGGCATGCTCGCGCTCATCGACGGGAAGATCAACTTCATCGTCGAGTGCAACCCGCTCCTGGGTGAGCTCGCCGCCGGTCTGGTGAAGGACGTCTTGGCGGGTGACTCCGTCGAGAAGGAGGTCTACGTCGAGGACCAGTCCTTCACCCCGGAGCAGGCCGCTGAGGTGATTGACGAGCGCCTGTACTGATCTGACATCCGGCGGGTGATGCGCCGGTGAGATCAGCGTCCGCGGGAGGCAGTGCATCGCCTCCCGCGGACGTCCAACCTCGGATCGAAAGAACGTAGACACGACATGACCGCGGACACCGAAGTCCCGCCGATCGCCGCGATGAGCGGGATCACCGTCCGTTTCCCGGGCGTTCTGGCCCTGGACGACGTCGATTTCTCCCTCCGCCCCGGCGAGGTGCATTCGCTGATGGGCGAGAACGGCGCCGGCAAGTCGACCCTCATCAAGGCGCTGACCGGCGTCTACCAGATCGACGGCGGCACCATCACGGTCGACGGTGAGACCCGCGTCTTCGCCAGCACTGCCGACGCGCAGGCCGCCGGCATCTCGACGGTGTACCAGGAAGTCAACCTCTGCCAGAACCTGTCGGTCGGCGAGAACGTCATGCTCGGGCACGAGGTGCGCCGAGCCCGGACGCATCGACTGGAAGGCGACTCACGCCGAGGCCGAGCGCCACCTGGGCAATCTCGGGCTGCACATCGACACCCGCACGACGCTCTCGAACCACTCCATCGCCATCCAGCAGCTCGTCGCGATCAGCAGGGCGATGGTGACCGACTCCCGCGTCCTCGTGCTCGACGAGCCGACCTCGAGCCTCGACCGCGGCGAGGTCGAGCAGCTCTTCGGCGTGATCCGCGACCTGCGCGACCGGGGCGTCGCCATCCTGTTCGTCTCGCACTTCCTCGACCAGGTGTTCGAGATCTCCGACCGCATCACGGTGCTGCGCAACGGCAAGCTCGTCGGCGAGTCCCGTGCGGCCGACCTGACCCGCGGCGACGCTGGTCGCGCAAGATGCTCGGCCGCGAGCTCGCCGACCTCGAGAGCATCTCGAAGGCGCCGCCGACCGCGAGATCGATCGCACGCGGCATCCCGCTGCTCGAGGCCACCGGCCTCGGACGGCGCGGGATGCTGGAGCCCGCCGATCTCGAGGTCTTCGACGGCGAGGTGGTCGGCATCGCCGGCCTGCTCGGGCTCCGGTCGCACCGAGCTCGTCCGCCTGCTCTTCGGCGCCGACCGCGCCGACAGCGGCCGCATCGAGCTGCGCGGCGAGCCCGCCCGACTCACGACGCCGCGTCACGCCATCGACCACCGCATCGCGTTCTCGTCGGAGGACCGGCGCGCCGAGGGCATCATCGGCGACCTCACGGTCGCCGAGAACATCGTGCTCGGCATCCAGGCGCGGCGCGGCTGGCTGCGCAAGATCGGCCG
The DNA here is from genome assembly GCA_963730045.1 of uncultured Actinomycetota bacterium. GTDB lineage: Bacteria > Actinomycetota > Actinomycetes > Actinomycetales > Microbacteriaceae > JBDSKH01. Next base: position 178,202 of record CAVSPQ010000003.1, read on the forward strand.
CAATGAGCAGGATGCGATCGTCGCCGAGCACATCAGCGTCGCTCGGGGTGCGCCCCACCGACCCGTCGATCCTGAGCCGGAACCTCTCCGGCGGCAATCAGCAGAAGGTGCTGCTCGCCCGCTGGCTGGCCACCGCACCGCGGTTGCTGATCCTCGACGAGCCGACCCGCGGCATCGACGTCGGAGCCAAGGCCGACATCCAGCGCAAGGTCGTCGAGCTGGCGACGCAGGGCCTCTCGGTCATCTTCATCTCGTCCGAGCTGGAGGAGGTCGTCCGCCTCGCCCAGCGCATCGTCGTGATGCGCGATCGGCGTAAGATCGGCGAACTCTCATCCCATGACAGCACCGTCGACGACGTCGTCGACTTCATCGCCCAGGAAGGCCGGGAGCGCGTCTCATGAAGGTGAAGCAAGTTCTCACGCATCGGCTGGTGCTGCCGATCGCGGCCCTCGCTGGTGCTGATCCTGGTCAACACGATCTCGCGGCCGTCGTTCCTGTCGATCACGATCCGCGACGGGCAGCTCTACGGGTCGCTCATCGACATCCTGCGCAACAGCGCTCCGCTGATGCTCGTCGCCCTCGGCATGACGATCGTCATCGCGACCCGCGGCATCGACCTCTCGGTCGGCGCCCTGATGGCGGTCTCCGGCGCCGTCGCGCTGACGATCATCGACGGCTCGGGGACCCCCGAGAACCCGACGACCCTCTTCCTGGCGATCACGACCGGCGTGCTCGTCACGCTCGCGTTCGGCGCGTGGAACGGCTTCCTGGTCGCCGTGCTCGGGATCCAACCGATCATCGCGACGCTCGTGCTGATGCTGGCCGGGCGCGGCATCGCCCTGCTCATCACCGGCGGGTTCATCACCACCGTGACCAGCGCGCCCGTACCGCTTCATGGCGCAGGGCTACTTCGTCGGGCTGCCGTTCGCGTTCTACGTCTCCGTGGCCGCGATCGCCCTCGTCGTGCTGATCGAGCGCCGCACCGCGCTCGGCGTGCTGACCGAGGCGGTCGGCATCAACCCGGAGGCCAGCCGGCTGGCGGGCGTGCGCTCGCGCGGCATCGTGTGGGGCGCCTACGCGGCGAGCGGCCTGCTCGCGGGCATCGCCGGCATCCTGTACAGCTCGAACATCATGGCTGCGGATGCGAACGCGGCCGGGCAGTACATCGAGCTGGATGCGATCCTGGCCGTCGTGCTCGGCGGCACCTCGCTCATGGGCGGCAAGTTCAGCATCGCCGGCACGGTGATCGGCGTCTTCACGATCCAGACCCTCAAGTCGACGATCACCTTCCTCGGCGTGCCACCACCGGTGAGCCCGCTGTTCCTCGCGATGGTCGTCATCATCGTGGTCCTCGATCCAGTCGCAGCGCGTCCGCACCTGGGCCAAGGGCATCGTCGGCGGACGCCGCGCGGAGGTGGCGTCGTGAGCACGACCTCGCAGCGCCCGACCCCGCTGGCCGAGCGCCTCCAGCGCCTGACCACCCGCCGCGCGTCGTGGATCCCCGTCCTCGCGGCGCTCGCGATCCTGATCGCCCTGCTGGTCGGCGGGCAGGCGTACTTCGGCAACTTCCTGACGCCGCGCGTGCTGTCGTCGCTGCTGCTCGACAACGCGTACCTGCTGATCCTCGCGGTCGGCATGACGTTCGTGATCCTCACGGCGGGCATCGACCTCTCGGTCGGCGCCGTGCTCGCGTTCACCGCGATCATGGGGGCCCGGCTGCTCAGCGAGGGCATCCCGGCGATCGTCGTGATCCCGGTCATGCTGATCGGCGGCGCGACCATCGGACTGCTGATCGGCGTGCTGATCCAGTTCTTCGACGTGCAGCCGTTCATCGCATCCCTCGCCGGGATGTTCGCCGCGCGCGGGCTCGCGTTCCTGGTGAGCCTGTCGTCGATCAAGATCGAGGACCCGGCCATCCTCTGGCTGCAGACGAAGCTGTTCTACATCGAGGGCTGGTTCCTCGCGCCGACCGGCATCATCGCCCTGCTCGTGGTCGCGGCCGGAGCGATCGTGCTGCACTCGACGCGGTTCGGGCGCACCATCTACGCGATCGGCGGCAACGAGCAGTCGGCCCGCCTGATGGGACTGCCCGGTCGTGCGCACCAAGCTGCTCGCCTACGTGATCAGCGGCACCTGCGCCGGGCTCGCCGGCGTGGTGTTCAGCGCGTACCAGGGTGCCGGCTACCCGCTCAACGGCATCGGCACCGAGCTGGACACGATCGCGGCGGTCGTGATCGGCGGCACCCTGCTGACCGGCGGCAGCGGGTTCGTGATCGGCTCGATGATCGGCGTGTTCGTCTACGGCATGATCAAGACCGCGATCTCGTATCTGGGCGCCGAGCAGTCGTGGACGCGCATCACGATCGGCGCCCTGCTGCTGATCTTCGTGGTGGTGCAGAGGGCCATCGTCGCCAGATCCAGTCGCCGCTAGCAGAATGTGACCATGAGCGAACCGTCGCCGTTGGTCGAGATGCACGGTGCGACCGTGCGCTTCGGCAACGAGACGGCGCTCGACGGCGTCGACTTCCGGATGTTCGGCGGCGAGGTGCACTCGCTCATGGGCGAGAACGGCGCCGGCAAGTCGACGCTGATCCGGGCGCTCACCGGCGCGCACCCGCTCGACGAGGGGACCATCCGGCTCGACGGAGAGGTCGTGCACCTGGCGTCGCCGATCGACGGCGCAGCGCCACGGCATCCGGACCGTGTATCAGGAGCTCGACCTGCTGCCGAACCTCTCGGTGGCCGAGAACATCATGCTCGGCCGTGAGCCGCGCCGCTTCGGCACGATCGACTGGCAGCGGATGCGGCGCGAGGCCGGCGAGGTGCTCAGCGGGCTCGGGCTCGACATCGATCCGGTGTCGCCGCTCGGCGTCCACTCGCTCGCGGTGCAGCAGCTCGTCGCGATCGCGCGCGCGATCTCCACCGACGTGCGGGTGCTCGTGCTCGACGAGCCGACATCGAGCCTCGATGCCGACGAGGTCGCCGAGCTGTTCCGCGTGATCCGGGACCTCAAGGATCGCGGCGTCGCCATCCTGTTCGTCTCGCACTTCCTCGACCAGGTCTACGAGATCTGCGATCGCGTCACCGTGCTGCGGGATGGCGCCCTGGTCGGCGAGTACCTCACGACCGAGCTGCTGCGCATCGACCTGGTGCAGAAGATGCTCGGCAAGGACGCCGCCGACCTGACCGTGCGGTCGCGCGGGATGGCCGACCTGCTCGCCGCCAAGCCGATCTTCGAGGCGCACGACCTCGGCCGGGGTCCGTTGCGCGGCGTCGACCTCGCCATCGCCGAGGGCGAGGTCCTCGGTTTCGCCGGCCTGCTCGGCTCGGGGCGCACCGAGCTCGCGCGCGCCCTGAGCGGCGTCGACCGGCCGGACACCGGCGAGATCTTCTTCCGCGGCAAGCGGCTCATGCTGCGCACGCCGCGGCAGGCGATCGCGACCGGGATCGCCTACTCGTCGGAGAACCGCAAGGCCGAGGGCATCATCGACCAGCTGACCGTGCGCGAGAACATCGCGCTCGCGCTGCAGTCGCAGCGCGGCATCTGGCGGCGCATCAGCATGGCGCGCCAGCGCGAGCTCGCGGCGAGCTGGATCGAGGCGCTCGGCATCCGCCCGACCTCGCCGGAGGCCCCGGCGTGGACGCTCTCCGGCGGCAATCAGCAGAAGGTGCTGATCGCGCGGCTGCTCGCTCTCTCGCCCCGCGTCCTGCTGCTCGACGAGCCGACTCGCGGCATCGACGTCGGCGCTAAGGTCGAGGTTCAGAACCTCGTCGGCGATCTCGCCGACAACGGGATGTCGGTGATCTTCATCTCGTCTGAACTCGAGGAGGTCCTGCGGGTGGCATCGCGCATCGCCGTGCTGCGGGACGGACACGTGGTGGCGACGATCCCGGCGGACGAGCTCGAGAGCCGTTCCCTCCTGGCGATGGTGACCCAGCCCGATGACGTCGAGTGACGAGCGGCCGCGGGGCGACGACTCGACCCCGCAAGGCGGCCAACATCTTCGATGTCGCACGCCTCGCCGGCGTGTCCCATCAGACGGTCTCGCGCGTGCTCAACGACCTGCCCGAACGTGCGCCCGACGACCCGCGCGCGCGTCGAGAGCGCGATCTCGCAGCTGCGGTACAGCCCCTCCCCCGCGGCTCGGGCGCTGGTCACCCGTCGCACCCGCACGATCGGCCTGATCTCCCCCGGCCGGCCCGACTACGGCTCCAACTCGATCGCGATGCACTTCAACATCGCCGCCCGCGCCTCGCGCTACACGCGTCGACACCGTCAGCCTGATCGACGCCGATCCGGGGAGCGTGCGCTCGATCGTCCAGTCGCTGCTGCGGCAGCGCGTCGACGCGATCGTCCTCATCGTCTCCGACGTCGCCGAGCTCGAGGTCGTGCGCGGACTCGACCTCGGGATCCCGCTGATCGCCGTCGCCGCGACGTCGCGCCGCGGGCCGTCGATCGTCTCGATCGATCAGTATCGCGGGGCCCGTGCAGCGGTTCGGCACCTCGTCGAGCTGGGCCACACGACGATCCTGCATCTCGCCGGCCCGCCCGAGTATCCCGACGCGATCGAGCGCGTGCGCGGCTGGCGCGACGAGCTCGCCGCCAACCGGCTCGAGGTCGTCGACCCGCTGCACGGCGACTGGTCGCCGCAGAGCGGCTACGACCTCGCCGGCAGCCTCGGCGTCGAGCCGGGCATGTCGGTCTTCGTCGCCAACGACCACATGGCGATCGGGCTGCTGTCGGCGCTGCGCGATCGCGGGCTCCGCGTGCCGGAGGACGTCAGCATCGTCGGGTTCGACGACGTGCCGGAGGCCGCCTACCTGTTCCCGCCGCTGACGACCATGCGCCAGGATTTCGCCGCCCTCGGCGGCCTGATCATGCAGAAGGTGCTGATCGCCGTCGAGGAGCCCGACACGGCGACCGAGAGCACGCCGTCGCCGACGACGCTGCAGGTGCGCCAGTCGACGCGGGCGCGCGACTGAGCCCAGGTCACTCGTCAGAGGGCGAGCGAGGGGTTCGCGGTGCGGAGCGCATCCAACGCCGAGGCCGCGACGACGCCCGTGAGGCCGAGCGTTGTCCCGTCGCACAGGATCCAGACGTCGCCGGTGAACAGGTGCGTGGCCGCCTCCACCGAGACCAGACCCTCGCGCTCGGCATCGAATCCGGTGACGGTGCCCATGGTCACCGCCGAGAAGCCCGCGGCGGGCAGGGCCGCCTCGAGCGCGGTCCGATCCTCCGACGCGATCTCGGCGACGACCAGAGCGAACGACCCGTCGGAGTTCGGCACTCCCCACCGGCACAATCGAGACTGGCTCGCGCCTGCGAGCGCCGCGACCGTCTCGGTCACCTCGAAGCGGCCCCCGAATCCCGTCGCCGGGAACTCGCCGAAGAACTCGGTCGCCCCACCGAACTGCGACTGGGCGAGCGCGATCGGCAGGAGGATCTCGCATTCCGGGATGCTGAGCGGCTCGGCGGTCGCCTCCGGTGTGCGCCGATGGAGTCTCGCGATGCTGGACGGCGCCTCAGCGTCGGTGTCGGCGACGGTGACGGCGTGCATCCGGCGAGGACCACGGCCAGAATCAGAGCAGCCATCGGGCCGGACACCCGGTCGGGCAATGTGTGCATCGCGTCACCCTCCGCTCGGTGCGACGGACTCATGGTGGACCCTAGGGGAATCGAACCCCTGACCTTCTCATTGCGAACGAGACGCGCTACCAACTGCGCTAAGGGCCCGGAAACTGCCTAGCAACGATATCAGGGTTGCAGCCGGGTGATCGTCCACCCGCCGCCCTCGCGCGCGTAGAAGCAGCCGGTCGTGCAGGCGCGACCGGCGCCCCTGCCAGAACTCGATGGATGCCGGGGTCACCAGGTACCCGCCCCAGTGCGGCGGGCGCGGAACGGTCTCGATCCCGTCGAACCGGGCCTCGACCTCCGTCTGCCGGGCGTCGAGGTCTGCCCGGCTCGCGATCGGCTCCGACTGGGCGCTCGCCCACGCCCCGAGCTGCGATCCGCGCGGCCGGGTCGCCCAGTACGCGTCGCTCACGGCCTCGGGCGCGAGCTCCGCGGTGCCCTCGACCCGCACCTGCCGGTGCAGCCCGTACCAGGGGAACAGCAGCGACACCCGCGACTCGTGCGCGAGCGCCGCGCCCTTGTGCGAGTCGCGATTCGTGAAGAACGCGAACGCGCCGCCGTCGAGGCCCTTCAGCAGCACGGTGCGCGAGCTGGGACGTCCGTCGGGCTCGATCGTGCCGACCACCATCGCGTTCGGGTCGGGCAGGCCGGCGTCCTCGGCATCCCGCAGCCACGCCGCGAACTGCACGATCGGGTCGGCGTCGAGCGCGCCGTCGGCGATGCCCGGCTCGTCGTACTCCTGGTGCGCGTCGAGCGAGCTCATGCGACCGAGGTCAGCCGGCGGTGCGGCGGCGGCGCAGCACCTCGTCGAGGTCGGTGACGGCGCTGTCGGCGGGGTCGAGGATGCCCATGCCGGCGTAGCGGTTCTGGCACGCGCGGCCGCGGGCGGATCGGCCCGCAGCGGCACGACCGGAGCCGCGGGACGGGATGCGCGCTCCGCCTCCTCCTGCTGCGCCGCGGCCTGCCGGAGCAGCGGTGCCGGAGTCCACGGCGGGCGTCAGCGCTGCACCGGCGGCTTCGACAGGTAGAGCGGCTGCGGCACGGGCACCGGGGTCCACGGTGCCGGGTCGATCGGCCGGCGCGCCGGCAGCTCCCGCGGCAGCGGCGAGCTCGACCGGGTGCGCAGCGGGCGCGGCGGCGCGCGGCATCGCGCGGACGTCGAGGCGGCGTTGCACGGCGATCGCGACGCCGCCGAGCGGCGAGGGCGCCCCCGAGCACGATCCACGATCCGACGGCGGCGCCCGTCGTCGCCATCAGCCAGATCTGCATGAGCCCGAGCAGCGTCGCGCCGACCATCAGCAGGCTCGCCATGCGACGCGTGCGGCGCAGGCGCTGACGTCGCAGCGCGTCCGCGTCGTCGCCGCGGGACGCAGGGTCCGGGCACGCGGCATCGAAGCGGGCGTCGCCGCCCGCTCGGCGCGCACCTGCCGGGCGACCATCGCATCCGCCCGCCGCTGCTGCGCCCGCAGAACGCGCTCCGCACGCGCGGCCTCGCGAGCCGTCGCGGCGATGCGCACGGAATCCGGGACCTCGGCCGTCTCGGCCAGAACGCGCATGGTCTGCTGCAGCCGGGTCGCGGTGCGCTCGGTCGCCAGATACTCGCGGCGGCGCACCCAGGTCGGCACGAGATAGAGGAACCACAGCCCGGCGGCGACGGCGAGCATGATCGCCGTGCCCGCGCCGGTGAGTTCCATGAGGCCACGGTACGAGCGGATGCCGGAAGCGCCCGTCACGCGGGCGGCGTTGCGGCGTTCCGGTGGCGATAGCATTCGCTCACCAACCGCCTGAAACCCGCTTCAGGACACCCGAACCCGAGGACCGCATCATGTCGAAGCCCGAGACCACCGAACGCCCCGTCTGGCTGTTCGGACGCACCGAACTCATCATCGTCATCCTGCTGGGCCTGGTGTCGCTCGGCACCGCGTACGCGTCGTTCGAGGCGTCGCTGTACGGCGGCATCCAGCAGTCCTCGTACACCAAGGGCAACAACCTGCAGACCGAGGCCGAGTCGCTCTACCTCGAGGGCAACCAGCAGTTCACCCAGGACTCGCAGACCATCCAGCAGCTTGCCGTGCTCGAGGTCGCCGCCGACGCCGGCGACGCGACGGCGCAGGCACAGTACGACGAGCTCTACTTCATCGCGGTCTCGGAGGACCTCGACGCCGCGATCCAGAACGCGCGCGCAGCTCGACGCCGACGATCCCGATTTCTATCACGACCCGCAGGCCGACGAGGACTACCAGGACGCCCTGTTCGGCGCCTACGCCGAGACGGCCGACGAGGGTGAGGCGCTCATCGCGACGGGCGACGAGGCGAACGGCTTCGGCGACCTGCTGACGCTCAGCACGGTGCTCATGGCGATCACGCTGTTCCTGCTCGGCGTCGCGGCGGTGCTGCGTCGGCCGCGAACGCAGATCGTGCTCGCGGCGATCGGGATGACGATCTTCACGGGCGCCGCGATCTTCGCGTCGACGGTTCCGTTCGTCTGGCTCTAGGCCGCAGCTAGCCCAGGCGGATCGCCTTCATCGCCGCGGTCTTGTCCGCCTCGGGCACGATACCGACGGCCGGCACCTTGCCGTCCTTCCAGCGCCGCAGCACGCCCTGCGGCAGCTCCTCGACCGTCAGCGCGAAGCAGAAGTGGTCGCGCCAGTCGCCGTTGATGTGGATGAACCGGCGCCGCAGCCCCTCGTAGCGGAACCCGAGCTTCTCGGTCACCCGCAGGCTCGGCGCGTTCTCGGGCCGGATGCAGATCTCCATGCGGTGCAGCCCGAGCGAGAAGAAGACGTGGTCGGTGGCCAGCGCGACCGCGGTCGGCGTCACGTTGCGCCCGGCGAACCGCTCCGCCACCCAGTAGCCGATGGATGCCGACGACAGCGACCCGTAGACGATCGACGACACGTTCAGCTGGCCGGCGAACTCGCCGTCGACCTCGATCGCGAACGGCAGTCCCGACCCGCCGCGCGCGTTGACGAGCAGCGCCCGGATGCTGGCGCGGGTGTCGAAGCTGACCGGCCCGTGCGGGTTGGTGGCCTCCCATTGCCGCAGCCAGCCGCGGTTCGACGCGAGCTCCCGCTCGAGCACGCGGGCATCCCGAAGCCGGATCGGGCGAAGCGTCACCGCCCGTCACGGAGCGTCGGGATGTTCGATGCGCTCATTCGTCGCGAAAGCGTAGCCGCGAAGTCGCGCAGCCACGGGCGGAAGTCGGGGCCGAGGTCGTCGCGATCGCTGGCCAGCTGCACGATCGCCTTCAGGTAGTCGAGCCGGTCGCCGGTGTCGTAGCGGCGACCGCGGAAGACGACGCCGTAGACGCCGCCCGTGCTCCGGGCCGGCCGCCAGCACCTGCAGCGCGTCGGTCAGCTGGATCTCGCCGCCCTTGCCGGGCGGGGTGTTCTCGAGCACCTCGAACACCTCGGGGCGCAGCACGTAGCGACCGATGATCGCGAGGTTGCGATGGCGGCGGTGCCGGGATCGGGCTTCTCGACGAGTCCGGTGATCCGCACGACGTCGTCTTCGTCGGTCGCCTCGACGGTGGCGATCGCCGTAGAGGTGCGCGATCGACGGGTCGACCTCGAGCAGCGCGACGACGGTGGTGTTGCGCTCGGCCTGCACCTGCAGCATCCGGGTCAGCAGCGGGTCGCGCTCGTCGATGATGTCGTCACCGAGCAGCACGGCGAACGGCTCGGGCCCGACGTGCATCTTGGCGCGCAGCACCGCGTGGCCGAGGCCCATCGGGTCGCCCTGGCGCACGTAGTGCACGTCGGCGAGGTCGGTCGCGTAGCCGGACCTTCTCGAGCTTGTCGTCGTCGCCCTTGGCTCGGAGGACGGCCTCGAGCTCGCCGACCCGGTCGAAGTGGTTCTCGAGCGCGGTCTTGTTGCGGCCGGTGATCATCAGCACGTCGTGCAGGCCGGCGGCGACCGCCTCCTCGACGACGTACTGGATGGCCGGCTTGTCGACGACGGGCAGCATCTCCTTCGGCATCGCCTTGGTCGCGGGCAGGAATCGGGTTCCCAGGCCGGCGACAGGGATGACCGCCTTGGAGATCGTGAAGGGCATAGCCCAGGCTAACAATCCGGCCCGGCGCCTAGACTCGGCTGCGTGCCGGATGCAGCCGAATCGGAGAAGCGCGCCCTGCGCGCCGAGATCCGCGAGCGCCGTCGCATCCGCACCTCGACCGAGCGCGACGAACGCCTCGGCCGCCATCACCCAGCACCTCATCGACCTGGCCAGCGACCTGAAGGTGCAGTCGCTCTCGGCCTACCTGTCGCTCCCCGACGAGCCCGGCACGCGCGACTTCGTGTCGTGGGCCTGCGGCGCAGGACATCCGCGTGCTGCTCCCGGTCTCGCGCGAAGACGGACTGCTCGACTGGGCGCCGTACGACGGCGGCGACGAGGAGCTCGACATCCTGGGCCTGCCGACGCCGGCCACCGAGCTGCTCGGCCCGATCGCGATCAACGACGTCGACCTGATCGTCATCCCGGCCGCCGCGGTCGACCGCACCGGCATGCGGATGGGCTGGGGGCGCGGCTACTTCGACAAGACGCTCGGATCGATGGAGAAGTGCCCGCCCGTCTATGCTGTGATCTTCGACGACGAGCTCGTCGACTCGGTGCCGCGCGAGCGTCACGACCAGCCGGTGAACGGCGTCGTGACGCCGAGCGGCATCGTCTCGTTCTGAGCGCACGAATTCGCCTGAGGACCCATGCCCACCTATTCCTACCGCTGCACCGAGTGCGCGACCGCCTTCGACATCCAGCAGGCGTTCACCGACGACTCGCTCACCGTCTGCCCCGAACTGCGGCGGCAAGCTGCGCAAGCTGTTCAACGCCGTCGGGGTCTCGTTCACCGGCTCGGGCTTCTACCGCAACGACTCGCGCGCCGGCGAGACGAAGGCGCGGGAGAAGAAGGAGAGCGCGAGCCAGGATGCTGCGCCGGCCGCCGCGTCGAAGGAGTCCGCCGCGTCCGCGTCCGCGACCGCGCCACGACCCGCGGCGCATCGTCGAAGCCCGCCGCGACGCCTGCCACCGCGTCGAAGGCCGCCCCCGCGAAGAAGGAGTAGCCGCATGCTGAAGGGATTCCGCGAGTTCATCCTGCGCGGCAACGTCATCGACCTCGCCGTCGCCGTCGTCATCGGCGCCGCGTTCACCGCGATCGTCAACGGCCTCGTCACCGGCATCTTCAACCCGGTGATCGCGCTCATCTTCAACGCGAACGACCTCGCGGGCGCGGGCGTCATCCTGCGCGACTCGCGAGGGCACCGAGAACGACATCGTGCTGTCGTGGGGCCTCGTGCTGTCGGCGCTGATCCAGTTCCTGCTCGTCGCCACGGTCGTGTACTTCGCGCTCATCGTGCCGATGAACTACCTGAAGAAGGTCTCGTTCGCGAAGAAGAAGGCGGGCGAGGAGAAGGCCGCCGACCAGCCGCCGACCGAGCTGGAGCTGCTCACCGAGATCCGCGATCTGCTGCGGGCGCAGCAGGCGCCGCCGACGCGCTAGCTCGCGCTCGGTACCGCGTCGCTGCGCGCCGTCCGAGCACGATCGACGCGAGGCGTGCACGTTCCGCGATGCTCGCTCGTACCCGAGCGTGCTCGCTCGGCGTGCACCTCAGTAGTGCGGCGGCTTGTCCTCGCGCAGGCGCTCGTCGTTCTCGTCCAGTCGCGTGCCGCGGCGGCTCGGATGACGGGGTCGGGTCGGCTCCGGGCGGCGCCTCGGTCGTGACGCGGCGACGGCTGCCGCGCGGCGGCGCGAGCTCGGGCTCGGCGCGCGGCGCGATCCCGTCGCCGACCGGGTCGGGATCGGGCTGAGGCACCTGCTCAGGCGGGAGGCGCGGAGGCAATGACCGGGATCTCCTGGGTGACGGCCCCGCCGGCGACACCGGCGAGCCGGGCGATGCGGTCGGCGACGGCCTCCGGGTCGGCGAACAGCTCGAACGCGTGCACCCGCGCGTAGTGCCAGCCGAGCCGGCGCAGCACCTCGGGGCGCAGGCGCAGCGACTCGCGCAGCGAACGCCCCATCAGCACGCCGTCGGTCTCGACGACGATGCAGGTTCCGCCGTTGGCGGCGACCAGCCCGAGCTTGCCGCGGTGGCCGAGGGCGACGCGCAGGCCGCGGGACTCGAGCCGGCGCGAGAGGTCGACGAGCATCGGGTCGCTGTCGTCGGGGAGCGGGGGCTCCGCGCGGCGGGCGGCCACCTCATCCAGGATCTCGGCGAGCGCGACGGCGCCGTGCTTCAGCCGCCCGTCTTCGACGTCGGCCGGCGTGAAGCAGGTCACGATCACGAGCGAGCGGCGGGCGCGGGTCATCGCGACCGCGAGCAGGCGCTCGCCGCCGGGCTGCCCGAGCGGACCGAAGTCGCTCAGCACGCGGCCGTGCGGGGTGCGGCCGTAGCCGAGCGAGAACACGACGCGGTCGCGGCTCTGGGCGACGGCGCGGGCGATCGGCAGCACGTCGAACGGCTCGGCGCGGTCGCCGACGACGAACTCGGCGAGTTCCGGATGCGACGGCATCGCCTCGAGCACGGCCTGCATCACGCGCACCGCGTGCTTGTCGCTCGCGGTGACCACCATCAGCGACTCGTGGGAGCGCTGCGACCGCGTGCTCGATCACGAGCTCGACGACCCGGTCGACCTCGGCATCGACGCTCTCGACGGCGCCGGAGTCGGCGTCCGGCATGCCGGTGCCGTTCTCGACGTAGTCGAGCACGAGGCTGCCGTGACCGAGGAACGTGCCCGCCCACGGCAGCGAGTCGATCATGCCGCCGTAGAAGCGGCGGTTGACGAGCTCGGCGAGGTCTTCGCCGCCGGCGCGGTAGCTGCGGGTGAGGGTGAGGGTCGGCAGCAGGGCCGAGAGCTGCGCGAGCGCCGAGCGCGCGTGCAGCTCGTCGACGGCGCGGGCGTCGGGCGGCTCGATCTCGGCTGCCGGGTCGGGCTCGTCGAGGGCGAGCTCGAACGGCGCGGGCGTCTGCGTGACGGAGTCGCCGAACGCGACCAGCTGCTTGGCGCGGCGGATCGCGCCGATCGACTCGGCGACGGTCAGCGCGCCGGCATCGACGAGCACGACCGTGTCGAACGGCATGGTGTCGGTGATCTGCGGCGACCTCGTACGGCGACGCGAGCCAGATCGGCGCGAACGCGCGCGACAGGTGCGGCGCGGCGTTCTGCAGCGCGGCCGAGCCGGTGCCGTCGGACTTGAGCAGCCGCTTGAGCGAGGTGGACTCGTCGGGCCAGTCGACGAGCGCGATCTTCCAGTTCTCGGCGAGCTGCCAGGCGAGCAGCTGGGCGCTGCCGGCGGCGTGCGCCTCGTCGACGAGGCGGAAGTCGGCCTCGAGCCGCTCGAGCACGTCGGTCTTCGCGCCGAGCAGGGCGCGGTCGGCGGCGAGCAGGCTGTCGAGCGCCGACCGCCACCAGGCGAGCTCGAGCTCGGCGGCGACCTGCTCCTCGGGCACGTGCCGGCGCGCGAGGTCGGTGACCAGGTCGTCGAGCTGCAGCTGCCGCAGGCGGCCGACCAGGCCGCTGCGCTCCTGCAGGTTCTGCAGCACGTCGGAGTCTGCGGCGAGGCCGGTCAGCAGCTCGCCGAGCTGGTGCAGCGGCAGGTGCGCGAACTGCTTCTCGCGCGCGGTGTGGCCGAGCGGGGCGTCGAGCGTCGCCAGGTCCTGCGCGACCTGCTGCCAGGCGACGTGCACGTCGCAGATGCCGGTCGGCACCTCGGGCGTGACGCCCGCGGCGACGAAGCGCTGCCACAGGATGCGCTGCTGCTGGATGCGCGGTGAGCGCCTCGTGCAGGTCGCCGACGTGCATGCCGGGACGCACGTATTCGCGCGCGAGCTTCTTGAGCCGGCGGCGGTTCGCCGACGTCATCTCGGGGCTGTCGCGGCGCGGAGCGGCGGCGACGATGAGCTCGCTCAGCGAGCGGTCGAACACGGCGGGCAGGAAGCGGTCGAGCGTGTCGCGGATGTCGGTGAGCAGCCGCAGGTAGATGCCGAGTTCGCCGATCGTCTCGAACGGCCGCATCCGGGTCGAGCCGATGAGCTGCTGCGCGCGCACCAGCAGGCGCGGAAGCGTCTCGTCGTGCAGCCGCTTCGCGATCTCGTGGGCGCGCGTCGCCTCGTCGCCGCTGGCGAACGACGCGCCGTACCAGGGCGAGTCGCCCGGCCCGTAGCGGAACTCGCCGAGCTGCGCGGCCTCGCAGCATCGTCGCGGCGACGCTCGCGCGATCGGCCGCGAGGCGCTCGACCGTCGCGCGGTCGAGGCGCGCGGTGGTGGCGGCGGATTCGGCAGCAGCGCCAGGCGCGACAGCTCGGTCACGCAGTCGACGACCGAGACGCCGAGCACCTCGTCGGCGCGGCCGAGGGCGCCGCGGTAGTCGAGCAGCACGCTGCGCAGGCGCACGAGGGCCTCGTCGACGTCGGCGAGCTGCGGCTGCTTGGCCTTCTCGTTGCGGGCGATGCCGCGCACGATGTCGCGGCGCAGGGTGCGCGGCGAGACGGTGATGCCCGGCGAGCCCGATGTCGGCGAAGCGCTCGGCGATCGCCGCGCAGCGACGCGCGGCGCGGGCTCACGACGAGCACGCGCTTGTTCTGCCCGACGAGGGCGCCGAGCGCGTTGACGATGGTCTGGGTGCCGCCGGTGCCCGGCATCGTCTTCACGACGATCGAGTTGCCGGCCGCGATCTGGGCGACGACGTTCTCCTGCTCGGCGTCGGCGTCGAGCAGCAGCACGTCGGTCGACGGGTCGCGGTGGTCCGGGTCGACGGGCTCGACGGCGCCGAAGCCCTCCTCGATCGCCCACTTGGCGGTCGCGTTGCCGGCCAGGGCATCCAGGATCGGGTGCTCGAGGTGGTGCGCGTCGGCGACCAGGTCGGGCGCGACCTCGGCGAACGACGAGACGACGAGACGCGGCTGCACGGTGAAGTCGGCGAGGTGCCCGGTGAGCGCGCGCAGCTGGTCGATGACGGCGTTGGGCTTGAAGGTGCCGTCGGCGTCGCTCAGCGCGACGAACGCGGCGGCGTCGAGCACGATGCCGAACTGCGCCTCGAGCGCCTCGGCGAGCGCCGGGTTGAGCTGCGGGCCGCCGCGCAGCTTGAGCTCGGCGTCGCGGCCGTAGCGGCGGATCGCGAGCGGGCGCAGCAGGATCGGGGCGCAGTACGAGTCGTCGCCGAAGCCCCAGGTGGCGATGCCGATGCCGAGGCGGATCGAGTCGATGCCGCGGGTGGTCGCGAGTTCGAGGCCCTTGGCGGCGATGCGGTCGGCGGCGATCCGTGCGCCGCGCAGGGCCATGTCGTCGCGGATGAGCTGCGAGAGCAGCGTCGTCGTGCCGGTGATGAAGCGGGCGAGGCCGCCGGGGTGCGTGGTGCTGAGCTCGATGCGGGTGGTCGGGCCGTCGTCGAAGTGCAGCAGCGGCGAGCGTCCGCCGACGCCGGCGAGCTCGCCGCGCCAGACCGCGCGCACCGGCTCGGTGACGTCGTTGCCGAACCGGTCGCCGGCGTCGGCACCGGGTACGGCCCGGTCACCGGTCACCTGGATCGCTCGGCGCGCGGAGCCTCGAGCTCGAGATCCTCGAGTTCGCTCTCCCGTCGATCGGCATGCCACACACGGCCACGATATGACCGCACCGCCCCGATTCCGGGACCTCCGGGGGGTTTCGCGAACTAGGATTCGGAGCATGATGCCCGATCCGGTGACGTCGATCGCGCTCGTCGTCGGGGTCGTGCTCGTGGCGTTCGCGGCGCTGACCGTGCTGGGCGTCGTGCTGATCTCGCGCCGCGCCCGCCGCGACGCGATGGCGCCCGCCCCGGGACGCACCGATGCCGGGGTCGCCCTGGTGCGCGCCGACACCGCGCTGCGCGACGGCCTCGACGAGCTCGGCTACGCGGTCGCGCAGTTCGGCGAGGACCGCACGCGCGATTTCAGGGCGGCTCTGGATGCCGCGCGGGCCGATCTCGACCGCGCGTTCCGCTTCCAGCAGCGCCTCGACGACGCCGAACCGGACAGCGACCGCCAGCGTCGCGAGTGGACGCGCGAGATCCAGACGCTCGCGACCCGGGTGTCGACGACCGTCACGCGCCGAGGCGGCGCGCTTCGAGGCGCTGCGGCGCTCGGAGGCCGACGCGCCCGAGACGATCGCCCTGCTGCGGCGCAACCTCGCGGCCGCCGCGCGACCGCCGGGCCGACGAGCGCCGCGACCTTCGCCGACCTGCACGAAGCGCTACCCCGACGAGACGATCGCCGTCGTCGCCGGCAACCTCGGAGCGGCGCGGACGCCGCGCTCGCGAAGGCGGGCGACGCCGTCGACGACGCCGAGAAGGGGCTCGCCGCGAACTCCGTCAGCGCGGTGACCGAGCAGCTCGCGGCGGCCGAGGCCGGGATCCGCGAGGCCGCCCAGCTGCTGGATGCCATCGACCGCCGACGCGACGAGCTCGCCAAGGCCGTCGACGGCATCCGGGACATCGAGGCGGAGGAGAAGGCGGCGCTCGAGGCCGCGCGCGCCCTGCGCGACGCCCCGCCCGACCCGGACTCCGGTGCCGCCGTCAACACCGCGATCGCCGAGCTCGAGGCCGAGCTCGTGCTGGTCGCGAAGAAGGGCAAGCGCGACCCGGTCGCCGACCTCGACCGGCTCGTCGACGCCAGCGACCGGCTCGACATCGCCGTCGCGGCCGCCCGCAACCAGCAGCGTCGACTCGAGGGCGCCCGCTCGGCGCTGGCCGGCGCGCTGGTCTCGGCGCGCACCCAGCTCGCGGCCGTCAGCGACTACATCGGCTCGCACGGCGGCAGCGCCGGCGCCCGCACCCGTCTCGCCGAGGGTCAGCGCGAGCTGCTGCTCGCCGAGAACGAGGCCGATCCGGTCGCGGCGCTCGACGCCGCCCGCCGCGCGCAGACCCACGCCCGCGACGCGGACGCGCTGGCGCGGTACTGAGGACCGCACCACCGAGGCCGAATCGCGCGTTGTCAACGCTGTTGACCGACGATTCCACGGTGATCGCGCGCGTGACGCCCCCGTTCGCTCGACAGTCGCCGCGCGAGCATCCCAGAATGTAGCCATGCACCAGACCGTGTTCGAACGCCAGCCGCCCGACGAGAGCCGTCATCCGCGAGTCGCTGCGCGACACCCGCAAGGCGGTGTTCTGGCTCGAGGACGCGCCCGGCGAGCGCTCGCGGCGGCTCGAGGGACCGATGGATGCCGACCTCGCGATCGTCGGCGGCGGCTACACCGGACTGTGGACCGCGATCCGCGCGAAGGAGCGCGATCCCGAGCGCAGCGTCGTCATCGTCGAGGCGAGCACGATCGGCTGGGCGGCGTCCGGACGCAACGGCGGGTTCGTCGA
This sequence comes from uncultured Actinomycetota bacterium, assembly GCA_963730045.1. GTDB lineage: Bacteria > Actinomycetota > Actinomycetes > Actinomycetales > Microbacteriaceae > JBDSKH01. The sequence continues at coordinate 195,152 of CAVSPQ010000003.1, forward strand.
CGCGAGCCTCACCCACGGCGAGGCGAACGGCGAGCGCCGCTGGCCGGAGGAGATGCGCGCAGCTCGACCGCATCGGCGCACGCCAACCTCGACGCGATCGAGGAGACGGTCGCGACGCTACGACATGGAGGTCGACTTCGAGCGCACCGGCACCCTGAGCGTCGCCCTCGAGCCGCACGAGCTCGAGTGGATCGAGGGGCCGAGCACCGCCGACGACGTCTACCTCGACGAGGACGCGGTGCGCGCCGAGGTCAACTCCCCCACCTATCCTCGCCGGTCGCTGGGACAAGCGCGTCGACCGCGCTCGTGCACCCCGGTCGGCTCGCCGCCGAACTGGCACGCGTCGCCCGCGAGCTCGGCGTCGTCATCTTCGAGCGCTCGCTCGTTCGCGCTCATCGACGACGACGGCGATGCCGTGCTCGTCCGCACCGACGACGGGTACGTGCGCGCCGAGCGCGTCGCGCTGGCGACCAACGTCTTCCCGTCGCTGCTGAAGCGCAACCGGCTGATGACCGTGCCGGTCTACGACTACGTGCTCATGACCGAGCCGCTGTCGACGCGCAGCAGTTCGCCGAGATCGGCTGGCGCAACCGCCAGGGACTCGCCGACATGGCGAACCAGTTCCACTACTACCGGCTCTCGGCCGACAACCGCATCCTGTTCGGCGGGTACGACGCGATCTACCACACCGGCGGCCGCGTGCGACCGGCCTACGAGGAGCGGCCCGAGACGTTCCGCAAGCTGGCGAGCCACTTCTTCACGACGTTCCCGCAGCTCGAGGGGCTGCGGTTCAGCCACCGCTGGGCGGGCGCCATCGACACCAGCACCCGGTTCTGCGCGTTCTTCGGCACCGCCCGCGAGCGGCAGGGTCGCCTACGCCGCCGGGTTCACCGGGCTCGGGGTCGCGTCGACCCGGTTCGCGGCCGACGTCATGCTCGACAAGCTCGCGGGCGAGACGACGGAGCTCACCGAACTGCGGATGGTGCGCGAGACGCCCGCTCCCGTTCCCGCCCGAGCCGGCGGCATCCATCGGCATCAACCTGACCCGCGCGTCGCTCGACCGCGCCGACCATCAGGAGGGCAAGCGCAACATCCTGCTGAAGACCCTGGATGCCGTGGGCATGGGGTTCGACTCGTGACGCGTCGAGCTGACGCCGGGTCTGCTCCGTCGAGGCCGCGACCGTCGCGCTGACGCACGAGCCGCTCGCCGCCGACGCAGGTCGTCGCCGGCTCTCCGACGACGGCGACGCTCGTGCTCGACGAGCGCGACGGCCGCGAGATCGGCGTCTGGGAGATGACGCCCGGCACCGCGACCGACATCGAGGTCGACGAGGTCTTCGTGGTGCTGGCGGGCCGTGCGCGGGTGGAGTTCACTCCGTGCCGACGGTGCCGTGCCCCCGCCCATCGACATCGGCCCGGGTCGGTCGTGCGGCTGACCGCCGGAATGCAGACCACCTGGACGGTGCACGAGACGCTCCGCAAGGTCTATCTCGCGTAGGAGCCCTACTTCACCGCGCCGGCGGTGAGGCCGCCGACCAGGCGCTTCTCGATGAGCATGAACAGGATGACGACGGGCACGATCGCGACGATCGAGACGCCGAAGACGTAGTGCCAGCTGGTCTCGTACTGACCGACGAACTTGGTCAGCGCGACCGAGAGCGGCTGGTTGCCCGCGGTCGAGAGGATCACGAGCGATGCGGCGAACTCGTTCCAGCAGGCGACGAACGTGAAGACGATCGCGGTGACGATGCCGGGCCAGACGAGCGGCAGGTTGATGCGGAACAGCACCGTGAGGCGTCCTGCTCCGTCGATCTGCGCGGCCTCGTCGATCTCCTTGCGGGACGCCGGCGAAGAAGCTGTGCATGATCCAGACCGCGAACGAGAGGTTGAAGGCGGCGTTCACGAGGATCATCGCGATCCACGTGTCGGCCGAGCCCGAGCGTCACGAACTGCCGGAACAGGCCCGGAGGTGAGCACGGCCGGCTGCAGCATCTGCGTCACGATCACGAGGAACAGGAACACCATGCGGCCGGGGAAGCGGAAACGCGCCGTGTAGTACGCGGCCGGCAGCGAGACGAGCAGCACGAGGAGGGTCGCGAAGACCGAGATGACGATCGTCGAGATCAGGTTCTGCACGCAGCGGCGTCTCGGGCGTCGACCACATGGTGATGTAGTTCTCCCAGTGCCACTCGGTCGGGAAGTAGGTCGGGTTCGACCGAACGGATCTCGGCCTTCGTCTTCACCGAGCCGAAGAACATGATCGTGTACGGCAGCACGAAGATCACCAGCACGACGAGGCCGCCAGCCATCCGCATGGCGACCCGTGCCGGCCGGTGATCTGGTCGGCCGTGTAACGCGGCGGCGGCGGGTCGACGCATCGGGGCTTCGAGTGCGTCACGTCAGACCTCCTTCATCGGGCTTGACGGCCGTGCACGTAGATCGCGACGATCAGCGAGCACGATGAGGAAGGCGACGACGCTCAGCGCGCTGGCGATCGTCGATCTTCTGCTGGTTCTGGATGTACTTGAAGATCATCGTCATGATCGTGTCGGCGTCGTAGCCGGGGATCGAGCCGGTCATCACCTTGAGGATCGGCAGCGAGTTGAAGACGTTGATGATGTTGATGAGAACGGCGACGCTCGAGCGCGCCGCGCAGCTGCGGCAGCACGACGCTGAAGTAGGTGCGGCGGGGGCCGCGCCGTCCATCTTGGCGGCCTCGATGGCGTCGCCCGGGACTGCTCTGGAGGCCGGCGAGGATCGTGTAGGTGGTGAACGGGAGCGAGACGAAGATGGCGATCGCGATCGACCAGGCGAAGGCGGTGTCCGCGTGCTTCGTCCACCCGTAGCCCTCGGGGGCGTCGACGAGGCCGATGTCGTACGAGGAACGTGTTGATGATGCCGAAGTACGGCTCGAGACCGTAGTAGACGACAAGCGTCGTCATGACGACGGCTCGCTGCCCAGGGGATGATCACGGCCAGGCGCACGAGCTGGCGGCCCGGGAACGCCTTGTTGAGCAGCTGGGCGAGGCCGAGCGAGATGACCACGGTGATCGAGACGACCGCGATCACCCAGATGATGGTGCGACCGACGATGGGCCAGAACGCCGGCGAAGGCGAACAGCCGGGCGAAGTTGTCGAACCCGCGCGATCGCCCTTGTCGAGACCGCTGAGGGTGATCTCACGTGTGGAGTTGAAGAACATGACGCCGGCCGGGAAGAGCACGACCCCGAGGATGAGCAGGAGCGCCGGGGCGATCCAGGGCAGGGCCCTGAGCAGATCGCCGCCGCGGTATCCGGTGCGGGGCCGCTGCACAGCCGGCCCCGCACTGGTCGATGATCTCGTCGATGCGCCCTCATGCGTGAAGAATCACCGAGCCTTCTGATCTGCGCCGGGCTAGCCGGCGTCAGCCGCTGCCTGGATCTCGGCCAGCACGTCCTGCCGGAGCCTTGCCCTGAGCGAGCTGCCCCAGGAGGCTCTTGAACGCCGCGTTGGTCGCATCCCACTTCGGGTTGGTGGCCGGGTAGAACTGGGCGCTGGGCAGGAGGTCGAGGAACGGCTTGAGCGCCGCGTCGTCGTTCAACGCGGCCGCACCCGACTTGGTCGTCGGCAGGAAGCCCTCGGCCTGCACCCACGTGCGTGTAGACGTCTGACGTGTAGAAGTAGTCGAGGAACGCGGTGATGGCCGCCTTCTTCGAGTCGTCGTTCTTGAACGCCATCAGGTGATCGGCGACGCCGAGCGTGACACGTCGCTGCCGTCCGGCGTCGGCATCGACACGATCTCGTAGTGGAGGTCGGGGTTGCCGTCCGCGATCTGGCCGACGGTCGGCGGGAGGCCGACCTGCATGCCGATCTTACCCTGCACGAAGATGTCCATCAGCGGGCTGCGGTCGGTCGCACCGGCGTCGGCCTGGGTCGCGCCCTCGTCGATCATGCGCTGCATGAAGCTCGGCCGCCTCGAGGTTCTCGGGAACGCCGTCGATGGTGATCTCGTTCTCGTCGCCGTAGGTTCCGCCGCCGCCGAAGAACCACATGGCCGCCTCGGCCTGCGCCTCTTCGGAGCCGAGCGGCATGCCGTACCCGGCGATGCCGCCACCGAGTGCGGAGATCTTCTTCGCGGCGTCGAGCAGCTCGTCCCAGGTCGTGGGAGCCTCGGCGACGCCGGCCTGGTCGAGCAGGTCGTTGTTGACGAACAGCGCACGAGCCGATGCGATCAGCGGAGCGCCGAACTGCACGCCCTTCACCGACGAGGCGGCGACGAACGAGTCCTGGAAGTCGGCGAGGGTGTCCGCCGAGACGACGTCCTCGACCGGGTAGAGCAGTTCGTCGTCGGCGAATCCGGCGAACGGACCGCCGTTCATGATGTCGGGGGCCTCGTCGGCCTGGATCTTCGTGGTGACGACGTCGTTCAGGTTGTCCCACGACTGCACCTCGAGGTTGACCGTGTAGTCGGGGTTCTCCTCTTCGAAGCCGTCGATCACGTCTTCCCAGAGACCCTGGGTCGCGTCGCTGTAGCTCGGCACGAGGAGGTCGATCTCACTCGCCCCGCCGGACTCCGGGCGATGACCCGAACCCGCACGCAGCGAGCGTCATGGTGACCATGGTCGCGCTCGCGACCATTGCACCGATACGCAGGGACTTCTTCATAGTGCTTCCTATTCTCTTGGAATTTGCGTGCTCGCTGCGTGCGTCATCCATGGCGCGGCATCGGGCGCGGTGTGGCTGTTCGTGATCGAGTATGACGCATTGCGCCAGTTCTTGTCAAGACTCTGCGCATTAGACATCCATATCGAGCATGTGCAATCATCGTCCGATCACCCGTCGTCGCGCGAGGAGCCGCATGCCATCCACCCCTGAGAGCCCGCCCGGGACCGAGCACATGGCCCTCGAGCTCGCCTCGCAGCCCGAGGCCTGGGCCCGCGCGGTCGGCATGGTCACCGAGCAGCGCGGCTGCCGGCAACGGGTGCGCGGATCGCCGTCGTGGGCTGCGGAACGTCGTGGTTCGTGGCACAGTCCTATGCGTGGCTCCGAGAAGCGGGCGGGCAGGGCAGAACCGACGCCTTCGCCGCGTCCGAGGCCTTCGTCGACCGCGACTACGACGCGATCGTCGCGATCACGCGCTCCGGCACGACGACCGAGGTGCTCGAGCTGCTCGATGCGAACGGGCGGCAGGGTGCCGACCATCGGCATCGTGGGTGACGTCGCGTCGCCGCTCGTCGACGTCGTCGACGAGGTCATCGCCCTGCCCTTCGCCGACGAGCAGTCCGTCGTGCAGACCCGTTTCGCGACGACGACCCTCGCCCTCCTGCGCGCGTCACTCGGCGCCGATCTGACGTCGGCGATCGCGCAGGCGGCGGATGCCATCCAGACCGAGCTCGATCCGGCACTGGTCGACGCCGAGCAGTTCGCCTTCCTCGGCCGCGGGTGGACGGTCGGGCTCGCCCACGAGGCCGCGCTCAAGATGCGCGAGGCGGCGCAGTCGTGGACCGAGTCCTATCCCGCGATGGAGTACCGGCACGGCCCGATCGCGATCGCGGCTCCCGGCCGGGCCACCTGGATGCTCGGCGAGGCACCCGACGGGCTGCGTGCCGAGGTCGAGGCGACCGGCGCGCGATTCGTCGAGAGCGACCGGGATGCGATGGCCGAGCTGGTGCTCATCCAGAAACTGGCGCTGGTGCGGGCCCGCTCCCGCGGCCTCGACCCCGACGAGCCCCGCAACCTCACCCGGTCGGTGATCCTCGGATGACCGAAGCCGCGGCATCCGGGCCGCTCGAACTCGGCGACGGTGAAGCCGTGCTCGCGTTCGACGTCGGCGGCACCGACACCAAGTACGCGCTCTTCGCCGCCGACGGGGTCATGCTCGGCCGCCACCGACGTCCGACGCCGCGCGCGGGCATCGACACCGTCGACCAGGTGCTCGACCTCGTCGCCGACACCGCGGCGGGGTTCCTCAACGACTTCCCCCACATCCGGCCGCGCGCCGTCGGCCTTCTCGTGCCCGGTCTCGTCGACGACGTGACGGGGGTCGGCGTGCTCTCCGGCAATCTCGGGTGGTCCGACGTGCCGTTTCGCAGCCTCGCAGAGTCGCGGCTCGAGCTGCCGGTCGCGTTCAGCCACGACGTCGGCGGCGCCGGCGAAGCCGAGCTGCGGCTCGGGGCGGCACGGCCGTTCCAGAATGTCGCCGTCCTGGTGGTCGGCACCGGCGTCGCCGGAGCGCTCTTCCTCGACGGACGGCCGTACTCGGCGGGCGGGTTCGCCGGCGAGATCGGGCACTCGATCGTCGTCCCGGCGGACGCGAGTGCGTCTGCGGCGGACGCGGACACCTCGAGACCGTCGCCTCGGCCGCTGCCATCGCGCGCATGTACACCGAGCTGACCGGTACTCCGGTCGAGGGCGCCCGCGAGGTGCTCACCTTCGCGCAGGCCGGGGACCGGGACGCGAGCCTCGTCTGGGACGAGGCCGTCGGCGCGCTCGCGCTCGGCATCAGCCAGCTCGTGGCGATCCTCGCGCCGGAGGCCGTCGTGATCGGCGGTGGACTCGCCGAGGCCGGCGACGCGTTCTTCGAGCCCCTTGCGAAGAAGCTCGACGGCCTGCTCACCTTCCACCGTCGACCCCAGCTGCTGCCCGCACAACTGGGCGAGGACGCCGGCCTGCTGGGGGCAGCGCTTCGTGCGCGGGACCTCGTGTCGCCGCGCAGCGGATCATGATCCTCACCGTCACCCCGAACCCCGCGGTCGACCTGACCTGGTCGGTGCCGCGGATCGAGGCGGGCGGGAGCCACCGGGTGCAGACCGGTCGGTCGCGTGCCGGCGGCAAGGGACTCAACGTCGCGCGCGTCCTCCACGCGCAGCGGCGTCCCGTGCACGCCGTGACGACCGCAGGCGGCGCGACCGGCGTCGAGCTCGCGGCGGACCTGCGCGCGATCGACCTCCCGCACCACGTCGTCGCGGTCGCGGCACCGACCCGTCGCACGATCGCCCTCTACGACGAGCAGCGCGCGGAGACGACGATCTTCAACGAACTCGGGGTCGATCACTCCCCCGAGGAATGGCGCGCCCTCGCGAGCGCCGCCACCAGAGCCCTCCCCGATTGCCGATGCCTGGTCGGCTCGGGGAGCCTCCCTCCCGGAGGACCGGACGCGTTCCTCGCCGATCTGGTGCGGGCCGCCCGCGCCGCCGGCATCCCGAGCGTCGTCGACACCTCCGGACCCGCCCTGCTCGAGGCCGCGAAGGCGCGGCCCACCGTGCTCAAGCCGAATCGCGACGAGCTGCGGGATGCGACGGGCGAGGCGGACCCGGTCGCCGGCGCCCGCGCTCTGATCGTCCTCGGCGCCGAGTGGGTGGTGGTGAGCCTCGGCGTCGAGGGCATGCTCGCCGTCTGCGCTGGTGACCCGGTCACGGTCCTCCACGCCCGGCTGCCGCAACCGCTGGCCGGCAACGCGACGGGCGCGGGCGATGCGGCCGTCGCCGCGGCGGCCGCCGCTCTCGCGGACGGGGAGACCGACCCCGAACGGTTGCTGCGTACCGCGACCGCATGGTCGGCCGCCGCCGTTCTCATGCCGCTCGCCGGCGAGATCTCACCGACGCATCCCGAGCTCGCCGACCAGGTTCTGGTCGAGGTCCGGCGATGACGCTCGTCGGAACGCGCGAGATCATGGATGCCGCGGTCGCGTCCGGCACGGGCGTCGGCGCCTTCAACGTGATCCATCTCGAGACCGCGGAGGGCCTCGTCGCCGGAGCCGAGGCCGCCGGTCTGCCCGTCATCCTGCAGATCTCGCAGAACTGCGCGCAGTACCACGGCGGACTCGAGGCGATCGCGCTGGGCACCATGGCCGTCGCCCGCGGGGCGTCGGTCCCGGTCGCAGTCCACCTCGACCACGCGGAGGACGAGGAGCTCGCCGAGCAGGCCATCTCCCTCGGCTTCGGATCGGTCATGTTCGACGCTTCGCACCTCGACTACGGCGAGAACGTCGAGGCCACCCGCCGCGTCGCCGGTCGCGCACGGGCCGCCGGCGTCTACCTCGAGGCCGAGCTCGGCCAGGTGCTCGGCAAGGGTGGCGCTCACGACCCCGGGGTGCGCACCGATCCGGCCGAGGCGCGGGAGTTCGTGTCGGCCACCGGGGTCGATGCCCTCGCCGTCGCGGTCGGCTCCTCGCACGCGATGACCGAGCGCACGGCGTCGCTCGACACGGACCTCATCGGCGGGCTGCACCGAGGCCGTCCCGGTGCCGCTGGTCCTGCACGGATCGTCCGGAGCATCGGACGCGCAGCTGCAGGACGCCATCCGCGCGGGCATGACGAAGATCAACGTCTCGACCCACTTCAACGGGCTCTTCACGCGGGCCATCCGGGACTACCTCGCGGAGCATCCGGCGGCCGTAGACTCTCGCTCGTACCTCGCGCGCGGGCGCGAGGCCGTGATGGATGAGGCCGCGCGACTGCTCCGCCTGTTCGCGATCACAAGAGCATAGGGATCGGGATGAATCGAGCAGAACGCCTCAACTCGGTGCTCGCCATGCTCGCCCGCGGCGGCCAGGTCGATGTCGCCGACATCGTGGACGAGCTGAACGTCTCCCCCGCGACCGCGCGCCGCGACCTCGACACCCTCGCCGAGCAGCAGCTGCTCACCCGCACGCACGGCGGTGCGGTCGGGCAGTCGGTCGCCTACGACCTCCCGCTTCGGTACAAGCACCAGCAGCACGCCGAGCAGAAGAAGCAGATCGCCCGTGCCGCGAGCGAGCTCGTTCCGCGCGGAGCGGTCGTCGGGCTGTGCGGCGGCACCACATCCACGGCCATCGCGAACGAGCTCGGCCTGCGCGCCGACCTCATGGAGGCGAGTCCCGAGCCGAACCTCACGGTGGTGACGAACGCGATCAACATCGCGGCCCAGCTGGCGATGCGCCCGCAGATCAAGACCGTCGTCACCGGTGGCGTGCTGCACTCCCGCTCCTACGAGCTGGTCGGCAACTACGCCGACGCGGTGCTCGGCAGCATCACCCTCGACCTGGCCTTCATCGGCGTCAACGCCATCGATCCGGTGCTCGGCCCGACCACGCACGATGAGCGCGAGGCGAGTGTCAACCGGCTCATCGCGAGCCGGGCGGTGCGCGCCGTGATCGTGGCCGACTCGAGCAAGATCGGCAAGAAGGCGTTCGCGACGATGGGCGATTCCCGGCTGTTCGGCACCCTGATCACCGACTCCGGCATCACGGACGAGCAGCGAGCCGAACTGAACGAGCACGGCTACGAGGTGATCATCGCGTGAACCGCTCGGCGACACTGCTGATCCACTCGGCAGCGTCGGTGTCGGGCGGGGGCGTGACTCCGGGCGGCTGGATGGCCGCCGAGGGCGGTGTCATCGCCGCCGTGGGATCAGGTGATGGCTGGCGTTCCTGGGCGGGAGCGGACACCGAGGTGATCGACGCGGCCGGCCGGTTCCTCACTCCGGGGTTCATCGACATCCACTGCCATGGCGGCGGAGGTGCGGCGTTCGACGACGGCGCCGACGCCATCGGCACCGGACTCGCCCTGCACCGGGCGCACGGGACGACGCGTTCGGTGGTGTCGCTGGTGACGGCGCCGCTCGCCGACCTCGAGACGCGGCTGCGGGCCGTCGCGGCGCTGGCCGCCGACGATCCCCTCGTGCTGGGCAGTCACCTCGAGGGGCCGTTCCTCGATGCGGCGCACAAGGGTGCGCACCCGGCCGAGTTGCTGGTGCAGCCGACTCCGGATGCGATCGACCGCCTGCTCGAGGCGGCCGGCGGCACGCTGCGGCAGGTCACGATCGCGCCGGAGGTCCCGGGCGGGATGGAGGCGATCGCGCGGTTCGTCGCTGCCGGCGTCGCCGTCGCCGTCGGGCACACGTCGGCGACCTTCGACCAGGCGCGGGCGGCGTTCGATGCCGGGGCGAGCATCCTGACCCACGCGTTCAACGGCATGCCGGCCCTGCTCCATCGCGCGCCCGGTCCGATCGGCGCGGCCATCGCATCCGGTGCCACGCTCGAGCTGATCAACGACGGGGAGCACGTTCACCCGGAGGTGGCCCGCATCCTGTTCGCCGCCGCGCCGGGGCGGGTGGCGCTCGTGACCGACGCGATGGAGGCGGCAGGCGTCGGCGATGGTCACTATGGGCTGGCAGGCCGCGCTGTAACCGTGAAAGATGGTGTCGCTCGCCTGGACGCCGGCGGGTCGATCGCGGGTTCGACGCTGACCCTGGATGCCGCGGTGCGCCGAGCGGTCACCGCCGTCGGGGTCCCGGTCGCCGGCGCCATCGCAGCGGTCACCGGTGTCCCGGCCGCCGCCATCGGGCGCGCGGGCGACCTGGGTGAGCTCTCCCCCGGCTTCGCCGCCGATGCCGTCCTGCTGGATGCCGATCTCACCGTGGACGGCGTCTGGGCCGCCGGGCGGCGGGTCGACCGCCCTGCGGAGAGCTAGGCGTCAGGCCGCCGCGGATCCTGCGAGATGCGCACCATGTTGCCCGACGGGTCGCGGAACGCGCAGTCGCGGGCGTAGCCCATGTCGATCGGCTCCTGCAGCACCTCGGCGCCGGACGCGCGCACCTTCTCGAAGGTCGCGTCGAGGTCGTCGGTGCGGAACACCAGGATCGGCAGCACGCCCTTGACGAGCAGCTCCTGCATCGTGTCGCCGTCCTGCTTCGAGCGGCCGGCGTGCGGCTCGGAGAGCACGATGCCGAGTCCCGGCTGCTCGTCGCTGCCGAGGGTGACCCAGCGGTACTCGCCGGAGGCGACATCGTTCTGGACCTCGAGTCCGAGCGCGCCACCGTAGAAGGCGATCGACTCGTCGACGTCGTTGACCGTGACGTTGGTGTACTGGAGTGCGATTGTCATGCCGCGACTCTATGCGGCGCTGCCGCCGGTCGCTTCTTCGATTCTGCTCGATTCCGTGCCGCCGGTCTTCCGGCGCGCGGGCGGGTGCGCTCCATCGCCATGCGGCGACGGCATCGCCTTCACCGCCTCGTGCTGCTGCTTGCGGTACTCGGTCGGGGTCTCGCCGACGATCTCGGCGAACCGCGAGCTGAACGAGCCGAGCGACGTACAGCCGACCGCCATGCAGGCGTCGGTCACGCTCATCCCGTCGCGCAGCAGGGCCATCGCGCGCTCGATCCGGCGGGTCATCAGGTAGCTGTAGGGCGTCTCGCCGTAGGCGGCGCGGAACTGCCGCGAGAAGTGCGCCGGCGACATGAGCGCCTTGCTCGGCCATCGTCGGCACGTCGAGCGGCTTGGCGTAGTCGCGGTCGATCAGGTCGCGGGCACGCCGCAGGTGCGCGAGGTTCTCGAGCTCCTGCCGGTTCACCTTTCGACGGTAGCAACAGCTGCGCTAGGCGTCGAGGGCGAGCCGGGCGCCGAAGAACACGAAGATCGCGCCGGTCACGCCGTCCATGACGCGGCGAACGCGGGGGCGGCTGAGCACCTTCCGCGCGACCGCCGCCAGGCTGCCGATCAGCAGGTACCAGAGCAGCGCCTCCGTCGCCTGGATGGCACCGAACAGCATGCGTCATGGCCATCGAGGACGTGCCTTCCGGCACGAACTGCGGCAGGAAGACCACGAAGAAGACGCCGAGCTTCGGGTTCATCACCGCGGTCAGCAGCGCCTGGCGGAACCCCCACGGCATCCGGAAACGCCGGTCGTGCGACTCCGCCGCGGCCCGACCCGCGTGCCGGCGGAACGCCGACCGCACCGCACCGATCGCGAGCCAGAACAGGTACGCGACGCAGACGATGCGGAAGACCGTATAGACCTCGGCCGAGGCGCGGAGCAGCGCAGCGATGCCCAGGCTCGCGGCGGCACCCCAGAAGAGGAGGCCAACGGCGATTCCGAAGGCGGCCCGGACGGCGGCGCGACGCCCGGCGTTCACGGCGGTCGCGATGACGATCGCGGTGTCGGGCCCCGGCAGCATCGTGAGCAGCGCCGCGGCGATCGCGTAGGCACCGGCCGCGGCGAGGATCGTGGAGGTCATCTCGTTCATGACCACAGGGTCCCGCCGACGACACATCAAGTCCAATGCCTAGTTCCTTGCGAACACATAGATAGAGTTGATGGATGCTGGACCTCAACCGGCTGCGCGTCCTCGCAGCCGTCGCGCGCACCGGCTCGGTCACCGCCGCCGCCCGCGAGTTGCACCTTTCGCAGCCCTCGGTGAGTCATCACCTCGTCCCGGCTCGAGACCGAGACCGGCGCACAGCTGATCCAGCGTGTCGGTCGCGGCATCCGGCTCACCGAGGCGGGGCGGGTCCTGGCCGACCGTGCCGCCGAGATCCTCGGACGCGTCGACTCGGCGAGCGCGGAGCTGGACAGCTACGTCGGGCTGAACGCCGGCCGGCTGCGGATCGCGGCGTACTCCTCCGCGGTCGTCGCCCTCCTCCCCGCGGTCGCCGCGGCACTCGAGCGGGATCACCCGGGTCTGCGGCTCGAGATCGTCGACACCCATCCGCCCGAGGCGCTCGAGCTGCTCCGCGCCGGTGAGGTCGATGCGGCGATCGTCTTCCGCTACGACGAGAGCACCGAGCGATCCGAACGGCATCCGGCTGCACTTCCTCCGCGACGACCCGACCTACCTGCTCACGCTCGACGACCGATCGAGTGTGCGACAGCATCGCGACGACGTCTGGGTCGGCGGATGCGAACGATGCCGGCAGCACCTGGTCGAGCTCTGCTGAGCGCGAGGGCTTCGAACCGCGGATCGCGTTCTCGACGGATGACATGGTCGCCATCCAGGCGCTCGTAGCGGCCGGCATGGGCGTTGCCACGATCCCGGGCCTCGCGCTCGACGCCCACCGGCATCCGGGCGATCACCGCCACCGAGATCCCCGGCGGCACGCGGCATGTCTATCTCGCCCTCTACGGCGACCCGCCCGATCCTCCGCCGATCACGGCCTTGCGTGGAGCCTTGGCGGCGCTACCTGTTTAGATGACGGCATGGCCGAGCCGAAGGAACCGCCCGTCGAACTCCAGGTCGGCGAGCGCACGGTGCGGGTGAGCAGTCCCTCGCGCGTGTACTTCCCGGCTCGCGGCGAGACCAAGCTCGACCTGGTGAACTACTACCTCTCCGTCGGCGACGGCATCGTCAACGCGCTGCGCGAACGACCCTGCATGATGCACCGATTCCCGACCGGGGTGGCCGGCGAGAAGGTGCACCAGAAGCGGCTGCCGAACGGCGCGCCGCCCTGGATGGAGACCGTGCAGGTCTTCTTCCCGCGCTTCAAGCGCACCGCCGACGAGCTGTGCGTCACCGAGCTCGCGCACGTGATCTGGGCGGTGCAGATGTCGACGGTCGAGTTCCATCCCTGGAACAGCCGTCGCGCCGACACCGAGAAGCCCGACGAGTGGCGCATCGACCTCGACCCGATGCCCGACGCGTCGTCGTTCGCGCGGTGCAGCGGGTCGCATCCATCGCTCATGAGGTGCTGGATGAGTTGGGCGCCACCGGCTGGCCCAAGACCTCCGGGGGCAGCGGCCTGCACGTCTACGTGCGGATCAAGCCAGAGCACGGGTTCTCCGACGTGCGCCGGGCGGCGCTCGCGTTCGCCCGCGAGGTCGAGAGACGGGCGCCTCAGGATGTGACCACGACCTGGTGGCGCAAGGACCGGGATCCTGCAGCCGTCTTCGTCGACTACAACCAGAACGCGCGGGATCACACGATCGCGTCGGCGTACTCGGTGCGCGGCAACCCCGAGGGCACCGTTTCGACCCCGATCGCCTGGGACGAGGTGGCGTCGGTGGATCCGCGTGACTTCACGATTGCGACGGTGCCCGCGCGATACGCGGCGCTCGGCGACCTGCACGCCGGGATCGACAAGGCCGTGTTCGACATCGCGCCGCTGCTCGAGTGGGCGGCTCGCGATGAGGCCGAGGGCGCCGAGGTGCCGCCCGAGCCGGAGGATGAGGGCTGACCAGGATCGTCACTATGGTGTGAGCATGGACATCCTCAGGAACGTTCTCCTCGTCTTGCACCTCGTCGGCGTCGCCGCCATCCTCGGCGGAGCGCTCGTGCAGCTGGCTCCTGGGCTTCAGGGCAAGGGACGGGTCGTCGCGACGATGATGCACGGCGTCTGGTTGCAGCTCATCACCGGCATCGCCCTCGTCGGGGTCATCCAGGGTGCCGACCTCGACGAGGTGAACAACGCGAAGATCGGCGTCAAGCTGGGCGTGCTCATCGTGATCACGGTGATCGCCTTCCTGAATCGCAAGAAGGATCCGGTCGCCCGCTGGGTGATCCCGGCGATCGGCGTGCTGGCGCTCGTCAACATCGTCATCGCGGTGTTCTGGCACTGAAGCCGCTGCAGTTCGGCAACCTGCGAGCTGGCGCGGGTCAGGCGCAGGCCGGCACCGCTGCGCGCTGCATCGGCGGGTAATCCGTGTACCCGCGCGGGCCGGGGGTGTAGAGGGTGCGTTCGTCGACCGGGTTCCATGGAGCGTCAATCGCGAGCCGCGCGGGCAGGTCGGGGTTCGCCAAGAACCCGCGGCCGAACGACACCGCATCCGCGAGTCCCGCGCCCAGCAGTCGGTCGGCGTCCTCACGCGTGGTGGCCTCCCGGTTCTCACCGACGTTGGCGATGAGCACCCCGTTCCATCGAGGGCGGAGGTCGCGCAGTGCCGGATAGTCGCCTCCCTCCGAGAGATGCAGGTAGGCCAGCCCGCGGCGGGCGAGCTCGATCACGAGAGCGCGGTAGAGGGGCGCCGGGTGTGCTTCCCGCATCCCGAACTGTTCGTTTCCCGGCGACAGCCGGATTCCGGTGCGATCGGCGCCGATGCGTTCCGCGACCCGGTCGACGACCTCCAGGGTGAACCGCATCCGGCCGTCGGGAGTGCTCCCCCATCGATCGTGGCGGAGGTTGGTGTTGTCGGCGAGGAACTGATGCGGCAGGTAGCTGTTGGCGGCGTGGATCTCGATCCCATCGAATCCGGCGGAGATCGCGTTCTCGGCCGCCCTGTCGTAATCGTCGATCGCACGCTCGATCTCGTCGTCGGTCAGCTCCCGCGGCGTGATCGACGGCACCTTGCCGCCGCCCGGTACGTGCACGAGTTCGTCGCGACGAACCGCCGACGGGCCCGCGGGAATCGTGCCGTCGATGCGAACCAGCGGATGACCGTTCCTGCCCCCGTGCATCAGTTGCGCCACGATGCGGCCGCCCGCGGAGTGGACAGCGTCGACGACGGGGCGCCAGCCATCCGTCTGCTCCCTGGTCTGAAGTCCCGGTATGCGCCATTCGCTCTGGCCCGCGGTCGAGGGAAAGGTCCCCTCGGTGACGATCAGCCCGGCAGTCGCGCGCTGACGGTAGTACTCGACCATCTCGGGCGTCGGGACGCCGGACTCGGTCGCCCGCATCCTGGTCATCGGGGCCATGATGATGCGGTTCGGTAGCTCCATCCGGCCGACATGGAGTCGGTCGGACAACATCGCGTGGTGCATGAATCCAGGGTAAGATCTCACATTGATGTGAGGTTCAAGGGGGGTCTGGATGCGAATCGGTGAGCTTTCCAGCCGGACGGGTGTCAGCATCCGGTCGCTGCGGTACTACGAAGAGCAGGATCTGCTGCAATCTGCGCGGACCGCGGGCGGACATCGGGAGTACCCGGAGCGCGCCGTAGATCGCGTGATCAGAATCCAGGAGCTGTTCGCGGCCGGCCTCGGTTCGCGGCGGATCGCCCAGATCCTGCCCTGCATGCGCGACGCCGACGGCGGGCCGGCTGAAACCGCCACCCCGTTGCTCACCCACGAGCTTCTGGATCAGCGGGCTCAGCTGGACGCGTGCATCGCCGACCTGCTGCGGGCTCGGGACGTGCTGGATGGGGTGCTCGACGGGGTAGGGGCGGCGCCGCAGTCCGATCGCCACGTCGGCGCTTCTCGCTAGCATCCCCGCATGGGAATCAAACTCGAGAACGTCGCCATCGCCGTTCGCGACCTCGACGCGACGATCGCTTTCTTCACCGACCTCGGCCTCACCGTCGTCGGCCGCGACGAGGTCAGCGGCGAGTGGAGCGACACGGCCGTCGGACTGGACGGCAATCACGCCAAAGTCGCGGTGCTCGCGACGCCCGACGGTCACGGTCAGCTCGAGCTTTTCGAGTATCTCGATGACCTCGCGATCGAGACCGAGCCAACTCGTCCCAACGAGATCGGCATGCACCGCCTCGCGTTCTCGGTGGATGACATCGACGAATCCCTCGACATCGCCGCTAGCCACGGGTGCTACCCCCTGCGCGGCGTGGCGAACTACCAGGATGTCTACAAGCTCACCTACGTGCGCGGTCCGAGCGGCATCCTCGTGATGCTCGCTCAGGACATGACAAAAGGCTGACGCGGGCGCCCCGCTGGAGGGATTCGAACTTCTGCTCAGCGCTCGACCAGGTCGCCGTGATCGGCAAGGAAACCCTCTACTGCGGCCGCGAACCCGTCGAGTTCGGGCTGGCCGAGTTCGAGACTGAGGGCGATCATGCCGCGCCGGGCCAGGTAGTACCCGCGCTCGAGCATGCTCAGGTGGAACAACTCGCGCAGCTCCGGTTGCGGCAGAGCGTCTCCCGGCGCCGCGATGGGCTCGAGCTGGAAGTGTGCGGTCATGAGGCTGCCCAGGCCCGTCCACCGCAGGCGCGCGCCGTGACCCTCGGCCAGCGCATTGAGGGCCGAACGCAGGGTCTCTCCGCGCTCGAAGAGGGCGTTGGCGACATCCGGGGTGAAGATCTTCGACATGCCGGCGTACCCCGCCGCCATGCTCAGCACGTTGTTGTTGAACGTTCCGGCGTGCGGAGTCGAGCCGGGTTCGCGCGGGTCGTACATCGCCATCAGGTCGGCACGACCGCCGAACGCGCCGAAGCTCATACCGCCGCCGATGTACTTGCCGAGTGTGGTGAGGTCTGCGCGGATGCCCAGCCGTTGCTGCATGCCGCCCCCCGACATCCGGGACGTCATCACCTCGTCGAAGATCAGCAGAGCGCCGGATTCGTCGGCCAGCCGCCTCAACGACGCGAGGAACTCGGCGGTGGCAGGGATGCACCCGCCACTGCCGATCACCGGCTCGACCAGGATCGCCGCCAGGTCGGACTCGTGCTCGGCGACCAGCGCCTCTGCGTTCGACACATCGTTGTAGGTGCCGAGCACCCAATCGAACGGGGCGTTCACGGCGATACCGCCGCCCCCGAAAGACAGCACCCCGCCGTGATAGGCGCCGTCGAAGACCAGGATGCGTGAGCGACCGGTCGTTGAGCGTGCGGTTCCGAGTGCCATGAGATTGGCCTCGGTTCCGGAGTTCGTGAACCGCACCCGCTCGATGGTCGGGAACCGGTCGCAGAGCAGTTGGGCGAGGCGGGATTCGTCGGTCCCCTGCGATCCGAAGTTCCAGCCGCCATCGAGAGCGCCGTCGATCGCCGCGCGGATGATCGGGTTGCTGTGGCCGTAAAGACCGGCCGTGTACTCGCCGAGCATGTCGACGTATTCGTGGCCGTCGAGGTCGGTCATGCGGCAGCCCGCACCGTTGGCCATCGTGACCGGGAACGGGCCGTAGAACAGCGTCGTACGAGTGTTGCCGCCGGGCATCGCGGTCGCCGCTGCCTCATGCGCCGCGTGACTGAGCGGGTTGCGCGCGACGAAGCGCTCGCGGGCGGCGGCGAGTTCGGTGGAGAGGTCCATGGGTGGCACGCTATCGCCCGGCACCGGCGGGCGTCCCGGCATCATCCACCAGGATGGAGGTATGGACGCCCGAGCACGATGACGATCGCAGATCAACTGGCACAGTGGCTGGTGGACCTCGGCCCCATCCTCTTCTATCTCGCGGTCTGGGGACTGGTGTTCGCGGGGACCGCGCTGTTCGCCGGGGTGGTCATCCCGTTTCTCACCGGCGACTCCCTCCTCTTTGCTGCAGGAATCATCGTGGCGGGTTCCTCCCAGCTCTCGATCTGGGTGCTCGCGACCGGAGTCGGCATCGCCGCGTTCGCGGGCGATCAGGTCGGGTTCGTGCTGGGTCGTCACTACGGTCGGCCCTACCTCTCCCGCCGCCGTGGCCGATGGATCGCGGCCGGCATTCGCCGCGCGGAGCGCTTCTACGAGCTCTTCGGCTGGTGGTCGGTAGTGGTGGCCCGCTATGTCCCCTGGGGCCGCGTCTTCATCCCGCCGGTTGCCGGGATCGCCGGCATGCGCTACCTGCGCTTCTTGACCGCGAACCTGGTGGGCGCCATCACCTGGGGTGTCGCGATCACCGTCATCGGCTACCTGGCGGCGTCCAACCCGCAGGTGCGACCGATCGCGTATGCCATCGCGGGGATCGTGATCGTCGTGTCGGTCGTCGCCGGCATCCGCGCGTGGCGGATGGATCGGGCACGCTGACAGACGTCGGATCAGACCGAGGCGTTCGATGCCTCGTCAGTGGATGCATTCGCCCGGTAGAGATCGGGGAGGAATTGCTCGAGGTAGCCGACCTCTTCGACGTTGTGGCGCAGCCAGGCCCGCCCCATGCCCGGACCGAAGACGTTGTTGCGCAGGTAGGCGTTGATGGGTCGCCCGAGCGCGGAGCGGCCACCGATATCCATCACGCTCGTGTAGTGGGTGGCCCCGTCGGCTCGTGACCAGGTGTGTTCGAGTTGGAAGAACTGCGCGCCCGCGATCCGCAGCACGAGGCGGATGCCCGTGAGGTCCAGCTTCTCGACGCGGTCGATGGTGTCGATGTAGAAGCGGTCGTCGCGACCCATCATCTCGACGATCCGGAAGCGCGCACCCTCACCCACGGTGCCGTCAGGCGCCGTTCGCTTGAGCTCCCAGTGGATGTGGTCGAGCGGATGCCAGACCCGGTAGCGCGAGTGAGTCTCGCCCAGGTACGTCATCGACCCGCCGATGTTCTGAAACCACCACAGCAGCATCTGTGGGGTGACGCCCTTCAGGGGTTCGTGGTCGATCGTGAGTCGCAGGCGGCGATTGGGTAGCTCGGTCATCGACACCCTGCTCTCGTCGAGCTCGCGCATCGGTCCGAGCAGCGGCAGAGGTTCGGGGAGGGGCAGCCTGCGCATTGTGGTCGGGTATCCCTGTCTCGGACGCCGTTCTTCAGCGCCGCTTCTCGACGCCGTTTCGGCTGAGAAACGCTATCGCCCGAGGTTGGCGATGGGCAACCTGGGTGAGACGCGCGAGGGGAAGCTCAGGTGGAGGCACCCTCGGCCGGACCGATCCGACCGAGGGACTCCTCAGACGGTCAGCAGCAGGTGCAGCCGTCGGCGCAGTCTGCTGTGCAACACGTTGTGTCACAACACTCGGCCATGGTCGCCTCCTCTCCACCAGGTGATGTCAGGTGTCCTTGACGTGCTAGTCGCAGCAGCCGGGGACTGGACAATTGCCGTCGGCGCAAGGTGCGCCTTCGTCGACCGCCAAGACGACATCCATGAGCGCGGTCAACGCGACCATCAGATGCGGATCCGCGATCTCGTAGCGGGTGCGCCGACCCTCGGGGACCGCGACCACAAGTCCGCATGAGCGCAAGCACGTGAGGTGGTTCGACACGTTGGATCTGGTCATATCCAGGCCGGCAGCGAGTTCGCCTGGGTAGCAGGGCCCGTCGAGCATGGCCAGCAGGATGCGGGAGCGGTTGGGGTCGGCCATGGCGCGTCCCAGCCGATTCATGACGTCGAGCCGCGGAGCAAGTGTCAGCATCTGCTGATTATACAGCCGTGGCTGTACTGAACGGAAGGGGTTCGATCACCTTCTGGTCGCAACGGGTCGGCGAATTGACTTCGTGGCGCTTGGATTGGCAACGCTGGGTGTCGACACGACTAGCCGCGTTCTCGAAACCGACGCCAACCTGCAGATAACGTGCCCCTGGAGGGACTCGAACCCCCAACCCTTTCCTTAGGACGGAACTGCTCTTCCATTGAGCTACAGAGGCTGACGGCAGAAAGTCTACTTGCGACCCTTCGGCGGTTTCGGCGGAAGCGCGGCGACCTGTTCGTAGGCGCGTCCCACCCAATCGGCGAGCTCATCGAGCGACCACGACGCCGGGAGCGAGACGTATCCGGACATCGGGCGCTCCGCGGGACCGAAGGGCCCCGTGCCGTCGACGGCGCGCAATTGCTCGGCCACCGCGGCATCCGGGATCTTCACACCGATCGCCGACCCGAACAGGCCCGCGAACATGTTGCCGTTGACGAACGCCCCGAGGTTGCCGAACATCGGCTTCACGACCGCGTCCGGATGTCGGCCGGCGAGCTGGGTGAATCGCGCCTTGTCGACGTCGGTGGGCTTCGGGATCTGCATCAGGGCAGGAGTCTACCCAGTGCCCTCCCGGACCCGTCGGCGCCGCGTGACGGCGAGCACCAGGGCGACTCCCGCGAGCGCCCAGGTCAGGGGCGCCGCCGCGCCGTCGATCAGCCAGACGAGCGGTACCGTGGGCGGCGCGTCGCTGGCCGGCAGGAGGGCCCGAGTGATCGCACCCGCCACGGCGAGAACCAAGACAGTCACTCCGAAGCCGAGCCACGCGATCCAGCCCGCACGCCGGGCCAGGACGGCGGCCGCGACGGCGATCGCGAAGATCGCCGCCCCGGCCAGCCACCCCCACCCACTGCCGACGACGGTCACCGCCGTGCCGCCACCGGACACCAGGACTCCGTCTTCGAAGCCTCGCGAGAACTGATGGGACAGTGAGCTCACGAGGAAGGCGACGACGTCCGGCGACCACCGCCGACAGCAGCTTGGGGATCATGTCAGCGCCCTGCCGGCCCGGGTTCGCGGGTGAGCGTCAGCGGGGCGCCCGGTGCACCGGGGTCGCGCTTCAGCTCGATCGACGGCGCGGCGCCCGACCCGGTGTACGTCACCAGGTTGTCGGCGACGCGCGTCCACGGACCTCGAAGCGACGAGGCGTCGACCGAGTCCGGGAGCAGGAACGCCTCGAGCTTCCACGAACCGGCATCCACCCGGAGCGAGCCACCGCGCGCCTCGAGGTCACCGGCCGCTGAGCACGATGCGGCCGTCTCGTCGGATCGGCTCACCGACTGCGCGAGCACGCAGACGTTCGACGACCGGTCCAGCGCGATCCAGTACCGGGTGCCGGCCTGCGCACCGAGGAGCCGCGATGTCGAGCGATCGATGCCTCCGGTTCCGTGCAGCTCGGCGGGGAAGCTCGGAGGAAGACGATCCGCCCTTCGACTGGTCGCCGCCAGCACCTGGGCGGTGCGACAGTGCAGCATCGCGTGCGACGGCGGCACCCGCCGCTCCCCAGATCACCGAGCCTCCGGCGATCGCGACCACGACGGCGATGGCTCCGCCGCGCGACGGCGATGATTGCGGTTCATGCGTACCTCCAGCAGTTGAGCGGAATCGGTTCCGCCGACGGGTCCACCTGAGTAGTACCAGTAGCAGCGGGACTGCACACCCGACCGTGCACCGTGTGTGAACGAGACCGATGCCGCGCCGCTGGACGCGTAGAGGATGCCCGCCCCGGCCGCGTAGGTCTGGATGACGACCCTCATGCCCGGAGGCGCCGTTCCGACGATCTGGACCTTGCCGCCGGCCACCGTACCGACCGCACTCGAGACCGTCGTGAAGTCGTCCACGTACCGGTTGAGCGCGTACTGGTAGCTGGCCGCCACCGCCGTCGTCGGGAACCGCGACGACGGTGAGCAGCGCGGCCGCGACCGCCGCTGTGAGTGTTCGTTGATGCCATCGCCGCATGGGCGCCTCCTCGGGTAGGAAGGTGAATGATACTTATAAGTATCATGGCACGGACGGCGGGCGCGGGTCCAGCCCCGATCGGCCGGAGCCTCACGAGGTGGTCAGGGAGCCGAGATCAGTCCTCGGACTTGCGAGATGACGCGCCGGAGACGCGCAGCGACTGCGGCAGGCGCTCGTGCCGCGCACGCGACGGGCCGGGCGTCGCGCGGCATGGGCTGCGGCTCCGATTCGCGGAACAGGCGCCGGGGCAGACCCAGCGCCACGCTCGTCGCGCGTCGCGACCGGGACCTCCCAGACGGTGCTCATGCGGCGGGCGCCAGGAACTCGTCCCAGCGCGGCTCGGGACGCTCGACGCCGCGGACCAGCCACGCCGTGCCGTGCGGAGCGCGCGGAGTCAGTCGCATGGTCCAGCCCATCTCGTGCGGGGTGCGGTCGCCCTTGACGTTGTTGCATCGCAGGCAGCATGCCACGAGGTTCTCCCACGAGTCGGCCCCGCCGCGCGAACGCGGGATGACGTGGTCGATCGTCGAGGCCGAGCGCCGAGCAGTAGGCGCAGCGCTGGCCATCGCGGCGCAGCACACCGCGACGCGAGACCGGCACGTTGCGGCCGCTCGGGATGCGCACGTAGCGACGCAGCAGGATGACCGACGGGCGCTCCCACTCGCCGGTCGCGCTGAGCACCGGGTTGCCTTCGTCGTAGGCCAGTAACGAGGCCTTGCCCTCGATCACGAGCACCAGCGCCCGCTTGAACGACACGACGGCAAGGGGCTCATAGCCCGCATTGAGTACCAGGGTGCGCAACTTCGGTCTCCTCTCGAAGGCGCCTGCACGGCTTGCAGGCATTCGATTCCCGGATCCCGCGGATCGTCAGGAGGAGCAGACAGAAAGAGACGCCGTCGCGAACGACAGCGCCTCAGATGAACCGGCACGTGACAGTGCACGACCGGCTGAATGCTGCGAGCTATGCGGAAGACCGTGCGTGCATCCATGGTGAGGATGCTGCTCGACTTTCGCATGGCTCTCTCCTGAGATTCTCGGTGTCCGAGGACTTCAGGGTAGCCCGGGTTGCGGTAACAGCGGTGCAACGGCACGTTACGAGTCGGTTGACCCGCTCGAGCGTCGGCTCAGATGCCGTAGCGGACGAACCAGTGGTTCGGGTTGTAGATCGCGCGGATCTGAGACGCCGGTGCCCGGGCGTGCCGGCATCGATCATCATGTTGCCGCCGAGGTAGATGCCGATGTGGCCGCCGCCGTCCATGACGACGAGGTCGCCCGGCAGGGCGGCGTCGGGAGTGATCGCGGTTCCGCCGGAACTCTGACGCGACGACGAGTGCGGCAGCGAGACGCCGAACTGCGCGTAGACGTACTGGGTGAAGCCGGAGCAGTCGAAGCCGGCCGGGTTGTCGCCGCCGTAGCGGTACGGCACGCCCTGGTACTGCTTCGCGACCGCGACGACCTGGTTCAGGTCGAAGTTCGGGTACGGCGGGTTCGCGAGGCAGCTCGCGCCACCGACGGGCCGCTGCACGAGCGGTAGGCGGCTGGCCATCGCGACGCGGCGCATCTCGGCGGCCGAGGTCGCCGTGTAGGTGTCGCGCAGCACAGCGGCGGCGACCACGTCGTCGGAGGCCGACGACGGTCTGGGCGCCGTCTCTCTTTGAGGGCCTGCAGCTCGGCAGACGAGTTGGCCGCGTCATCCTGCTGCTCCTGGAACGCGTACGCGGGAAGCGCGACGGTGCAGAAGAGACCGGGCACGACGACGGCCATGACGGCCAGGTTCAGGATCGCGGGCTTCTTGGTGCCGCGGGCGGTCGCGCGCGGAGCGCGGCGCGGCGACGCGCCGCCGACGACGGATGACGTCGCCGCGCTTCTCCGCCTTGCGGAGAGCCTTCGACTCGGACTTGGCGATGCGCCGGATGCGTGACTCGGGTGTCGCAGCGCGACGGCCGGAAGGTGTGAGGCGGGAGTACCGCGGTGTTACCTGGAAGCAAGAGAAATCTCCTGCGCCTCGTTCGCTGAGGTGTGCGGTCCCATCACTTCATTTCTCGTCACAGCACAGAGGATGGGTGAACGAGACGCTCTGAGCCGCGGCCTCCCACCGATCGGGGTGGTCGGGAGGACGTGCACGAGTTTACGGGAGGGCCTCCGCGAAGTCACCCGGCTGACCCGGATTGGGGACATTCCCAGGCTGTGGAGCGACCGGCTGGCTGCTAGACCCCGACGTAGACGTGCGCCGCGACCTCGTTCGGCAGCTCGAGACCCTCGCCGTGGCCGTCGACCTGCACGAGCACATACGACCCGGCCGCCGAGATGGATGCCTCAGCGCCCGGCATGACGCCGGCCGCCTTGAGCTGCTGCAGCAGTTCCGGCTCGAACTGCACCGGCTCACCGAGCCGGCGGATCGTCCCGGTGACGGCCGCGCTCTGCCCCGCCACGCGGTCCACGATGTTGACGACGCCCTCGAGGAAGCGCGCCGGCCGGCTTGTCGCCGAGCTCGTCGAGGCCGGGGATCGGGTTGCCGTAGGGCGACTCGGTCGGGTGGTCGAGGATCTCGAGCAGGCGGCGCTCGACCTGCTCGCTCATGACGTGCTCCCAGCGGCAGGCCTCTTCGTGCACGTAGGCCCAGTCGAGCCCGATCACGTCGGCGAGCAGGCGCTCGGCGAGACGGTGCTTGCGCATCACGTGCATCGCGCGGGTGCGGCCCTCGACGGTGAGCTCGAGGTGACGGTCGCCTTCGACGACGACGAGACCGTCGCGCTCCATGCGGCCGATGGTCTGCGACACGGTCGGACCCGAGTGGCCGAGGCGCTCGGAGATGCGGGCGCGCAGCGGCACGATCGCCTCTTCCTCGAGGTCGAGGATGGTGCGCAGGTACATCTCGGTCGTGTCGACGAGGTCGGTCACGGCTGTCCTTCCGGTGGCGTCGGCTCGCGCCCCAGCCTACTGTCGCGCCGTGTTACGCGCTGTCGGGGACGGCCCTCGCCGCGCTCCCTAGAATCGAGCGCATGCCCGCGCCTCGGATCCCTGGTGACCTGCTGCCCGCCGACGGCCGGTTCGGGTGCGGACCGTCCAAGGTCCGGCCCGAGCAGCTCGAGCATCTCCGGGCGCAACGCCGCCCTGCTCGGCACCTCGCACCGCCAGGCTCCGGTGAAGGATCTGGTCGGTCGCGTGCGCGCGGGGCTCGTCGCAGCTGTTCCGCGCTCCCGACGGCTACGAGGTGCTGCTCGGCAACGGCGGCTCGACGGCGTTCTGGGATGCGGCGGCGTTCTCGCTCATCGAGAAGCGCAGCGAGCACCTCACCTTCGGCGAGTTCGGCGCCAAGTTCGCCGGGGCGGCATCCGCCCCGTTCCTCGAGCAAGCCGCACGTCATCGACGCACCGGCCGGATCGCGCAGCGAGGTCGAGGTGCGTCGACGGCGTCGACGTGTACGCCTGGCCGCACAACGAGACCTCGACCGGCGTGATGGCGCCGGTGACGCGCGTGCACGGCGACCCCGGCGCCCTCACAGTCATCGACGCGACGAGCGCCGCGGGCGGTGCCGACTTCGACGCGAGCGAGGCCGACGTCTACTACTTCGCGCCGCAGAAGAACTTCGCGAGCGAGGGCGGGCTGTGGTTCGCGCTCGTCTCGCCGGCCGCCATCGAGCGCATCGAGCGGATCGCCGCGAGCGACCGCTACATCCCGGAGTTCCTCAGCCTCAAGAACGCCCTCGACAACTCGCGCCTCGAGCAGACCCTCAACACCCCCGCGGTGTCGACCCTGCTGCTCATGGAGTCGCAGGTCGACTGGATCATCGGCAACGGCGGCCTCGCCTGGGCCGACGCCCGCACGCGCGAGTCGTCGGGCGTCGCTCTACGACTGGGCCGAGGCATCCGCGTTCGCGACGCCCGTTCGTCGCCGACCCCGCGCACCGCTCGCAGGTCGTCGTGACGATCGACTTCGACGAGTCGGTGGATGCGGCGGCCGTCGCCGCGACCCTGCGGGCCAACGGCATCGTCGACACCGAGCCGTACCGCAAGCTCGGCCGCAACCAGCTGCGGGTCGCGACGTTCACGGCGATCGATCCGGATGACGTGCGCACCCTCACGCGCGCGATCGACTGGGTGGTCGCCGAGGCGCAGTAGGCTGCGCCCATGCGCCTGTGGCTGAAGGACAGCGAGCGCCGGCCCGATCCCAAGCCGGTGCAGAGCGACGATCGCAAGGCGATCCTCGTCGGGCTGGTGCTCTGGCTACTCGCCCTCGTCGGGCTGCTGCTTTTTCTGACGCCGCTTCTTGACGGGGGCCACGAGTGGTGGCTCTGGACCGTCGTCATCGGCCTCGGCCTCGGCCTCGTTCTGCTCGTCTTCGCCCAGCGCAAGCAGGTCTGAGCTCTCGACCGGCTCGACGCCGCGACTCGAAGTCGATCCCGTCATCGGGGTCGTCGCCGTGGTCGTCATCGAGCACGTCGTCATCGAGGTCGTCGACGTCATCCAGATCGGCCGTCGTCGATGCCCTCCAGGCTCTCCAGGTCGTCGCCGACCACCAGGCGCTCCGACCACGGCACCCACTCGGGCGCCAGAAGCGATCCGTCGCCCGGCAGCAGCTCGGCCTCGAGCACCGTCGGCGCGGAGTCGGGCAGCTCGGCGACGCTGACCGTCCAGTGCCAGCCCGGGTACCCGCCCATGGTCGCCGCGAAGAGCAGGGTGTAGACGCCCTCGCCCTCGTCGGTCTCGCAGATGAGGTCGCCGAAGGTGCCGGCGGCGGTGATCTCGGCCAGCGCGCCGCGGGCGATCGCCTCGCGCTCTGCGGCCGTCACGGCGATCACGCGTCCAAGTCGTCGGCGACTTTGCGCAGCACGGCCGCGATCTTCGAGCCGTGGTTCTTGTCGGGGTAGCGTCCGCGTCGCAGGCTCGAGCCGATGCCGTCGAGCAGCTTCACGAGGTCTTCGACCACGATCGCCATGTCGTCGGCGCTGCGGCGGTTGCGCTGGCCGAGCGTCGGGGGCGTGTCGAGCACGCGCACCGAGAGCGCCTGCGCGCCCTTCTTGCCGTCGGCGACTCCGAACTCGAGCCGACTGCCCGCACGCACGGTGGCGCCGTCGGGGAGGGCGGAGGCGTGCAGGAAGACCTCGGTGCCATCGTCAGATGCGATGAACCCGAATCCCTTGTCCTCGTCGTAGAACTTGACCTTGCCGGTTGGCATGGCGACCCTCTCTCGATTGATGCCGGGGCGGCGGGCCGCGGTGCTGGCCCTATCCTTGGTGCTGTGGCAGAGAACACCCCGGTACCCCTCAATCGTATCGAACGCGTCCTCGCGTTCATGATCGCGGGCATCGGTGGCCTGTCGCGTCGTCGCCGATCATCTCGATCCTGATCGCCGTCGTCAGCGGCGCCGACACCAGCGAAGGGCCGTGGCTGCTGATCGCGGTGTTCCCCACGCTCGGTCTGCCGATCGCTCTTCGTGCTCATCATCGTCTTCGCCGTGATCAGCATCGTGCGCCGTCGCCGCTCGCCCGGATGGCGGCGACTAGCGGGTCGGTCCTCGCGCTCGCTGCCCGGCTGCGTGCGCTCGATGACGAGGCCCTCGCCCGCCTGGTGACGGCACGCGGCGTGCGTGAGCACGGCATCCGGGACTTCTTCGACCTGGCCGAGTCGCTGCTCGACCGCACCTCGGTGCAGACCGCGCTCGAGCGACTCGATCGCGGCACGCTCGCGCTGCTCGCCACCACCGGCGAGCTCGCCTCGACCTCCGGGGCGCCGACGGCGGCGCAGCTGGGCGAGCAGCTCGGCGCCGACGCGGCCGAGGTCGCGCGCCGCGCGACGATCGCCCAGGATGCCGGGCTGCTCGCCGAGGAATCCGGCCGGTACGCGCCGTGGGACGCCGTGATCGAGCAGCTGAAGGCGTGGCCGGCGTTCGGGCTGCCCGCCGCTCCCGAGCTGGTCGGCGCCCGGCCGCCCGCCGCGCTCGAACCGGTCAGCGAGGCCGATGCCAGATTCGTGGATCGCGGGGCCGGCGACCGCGCGTTCGGCACGCTCTCGGCGGTGACCGAGCTGCTGCACGCGCTGCGCCAGGAACCCGCGCGCCGCCTCTCGCGCGGAGGCGTCGCGCTGCCCGACGCCCGGCGCCTCGGCGCCACCGCCGGCATCGACGCCGACGAGGTGGAGCTGCTGCTCGACATCGCCGCCCGCGCCGGACTCGCCGACGCCGGCAGCCGAGTGGTCGCCGAGCGCGGCATCGGCCGAGTGGCTCGTCGGTGTCGCGGCTCGAGCGCTGGAGCGCCCTGGCACGCGGGTGGCTCGAGCGACTCCCCGACGAGCTGCACGAGCTGCTGCGCCAGCGCGCCCACGCCGTCTGGGGCCAGGGCCTGCTCGACTACCTCGGCGTGGCTGTACCCGGCGGGCGGCACCTGGATCCGCGAGCGCACGACGCAGGCGGCACGCGAGGCCGAGCTGCTCGGCATCACGGGCGGCTCGACGCCGAGCACGCCCGGCACGGCGCTGCTGGTCGACGGCCCCGAGGCCGCGACAGCCGCGATGGCGGCGCTCTTCCCCGACGAGGTCGACAAGGTCTACCTGCAGCCCGACCTGTCGATCATCGCGCCGGGTCCACTGCTCGCCCCGATCGACGACCGGCTGCGCGGCATGGCGGAGGCCGAGACCCGCGGACTCGCATCCAGCTACCGGATGACGGCGGGCAGTGTCACGCGCGCCCTCACGGCCGGCGAGACCGTGCCGGCGATCCGCGAGTTCCTGTCCGGCATCTCGCTCACCGGCATCCCGCAGCCCCTCGAGTACCTGCTCACCGACACCGAGCAGCGGTTCGGCACCCTGCGCGTCGGCGCCCTCGATCCCGGGCGCCGCCGATCCCGATGCCCCGGATGCCGGCGCGGCCGCGTACGTGCGCTCCGACGACACGGCGCTGCTCGGTCAGCTCGTCGTCGACCCGAACCTCGCGCCGCTCGCTCTGCGGAGGGCCGGCGAGCACCGCATCGTCACGCGCTTCGACGCCGCCGTGCTGTTCTGGACGCTGGCCGACGCGCGCTATCCGGTCGTCGCCGAGGATGCCGCGGGCGCGGTCGTCGTGCTGCGTCGCGAGCGCCGGGCCGGGTCGGGCTCCGCGCCGAGCGACGACACGGCGGCGATCCTCATCCAGCGGGTGCAGGGCGGTCCAGGCCGGGGAGCCCGAGGAGACCAGCCAGGCGTGGCTCGCCCGCCAGCTCGAGCTCGCGATCCGCAACAAGCTCACCGTCACCGTCGCCGTCCGGCTGCCGGACGGGACCGAGACCGACTACCTGCTCGAGCCGGCGGCGCTCGCCGGCGGGCGCCTGCGCGCCCGCGATCGCCGTGCCGACATCGAGCGCACGCTGCCGCTGTCGTCGATCACCGCGGTCACGCCCGCATCCTGAGCCCTCCGCGGACGGCGGCTCCCAGCGAGCCCGACTAGGCTGAGGCAGTTATGTCGAACGGGCCGCTGATCGTGCAGAGCGACCGCACCGTGCTGCTCGAGGTGGCGCACCCGGATGCCGACGACGCCCGCCACGAGCTCGCGATCTTCGCCGAGCTCGAGCGCGCTCCCGAGCACGTGCACACCTACCGCATCACCCGCCTCGGCCTGTGGAACGCCCGCGCCGCCGGCCACACCGCCGAGCAGATGCTCGCCACGCTCGAGCGGTTCGCCAAGTTCCCGGTGCCGCAGACGGTCTCGATCGACATCGAGGAGACGGTGTCGCGCTACGGCCGCCTCGTGATCACGCGCGACACCCCCGCCGACGACGGGACACCCGGCGAGCTGCTCATCACGTCCACCGATCCCGCGGTGCTCGCCGAGATCACCCGCAGCCCCAAGGTCGGGCAGTTCCTCGGTGTGCGGCGCACCTCCACCGAGTGGACGCTGCTGCCCTGGGCGCGCGGGCAGGTCAAGCAGGAGCTGCTGAAGCTCGGCTGGCCGGCAGAGGACCACGCCGGCTACACCCCCGGCACCCCGCACGAGATCGACCTGATCCAGGACGACTGGCACCTGCGCGACTACCAGCAGAAGGCGGTCGCCAACTTCTTCGAGGGCGGGTCGGGCGTGGTGGTGCTCCCCTGCGGCGCCGGCAAGACCCTCGTCGGTGCCGGGTGCGATGGCGCAGGCCGACACCACGACGCTGATCCTGGTGACCAACACCGTCAGCGCCCGCCAGTGGCGCAGCGAGCTGCTGAAGCGCACGACGCTCACCGAGGACGAGGTCGGCGAGTACTCGGGCTCCGTCAAGGAGATCAAGCCGGTCACGATCGCGACGTACCAGATCCTCACCGCGAAGCGGAAGGGCGAGTACGCCCACCTCGCGCTGCTCGACGCTCTCGACTGGGGCCTCATCATCTACGACGAGGTGCACCTGCTGCCCGCCCCGGTCTTCAAGCTGACCGCCGAGCTGCAGGCGCGACGCCGCCTCGGCCTCACCGCCACGCTCGTGCGCGAGGACGGACGCGAGTCCGACGTGTTCTCGCTCATCGGCCCGAAGCGCTTCGACGCCCCGTGGAAAGAGATCGAGGCGCAGGGCTTCATCTCCCCCGCATCCTGCTACGAGGTGCGCATCGACCTGCCGGCCGAGGAGCGGCTCGAGTACGCGGCGAGCGCCGACGACGAGCGCTACCGGCTCGCGGCCACCGCGCCCGCCGAAGCTGCGCGTCGTGCGCGAGCTCGTGGCCAAGCACGAGGGCGAGCGCATCCTGGTCATCGGCCAGTACCTCGACCAGATCGACGAGCTCGCCGAGGCACTCGACGCCCCGAAGCTCACCGGCGCGACACCGGTCGAGGAGCGCGAGCGGCTGTACGAGGAGTTCCGCGAGGGCCGCACCAAGGTGCTGGTCGTGAGCAAGGTCGCGAACTTCTCGGTCGACCTGCCCGAGGCGACCGTCGCCATCCAGGTCGTCGGGGTCGTTCGGCTCGCGCCAGGAGGAGGCCCAGCGCCTCGGCCGCCTGCTGCGCCCGAAGGAGAGCGGCCTGCCCGCGAACTTCTACACGCTGGTCGCGCGCGACACCGTCGACCAGGATTTCGCGCAGAACCGGCAGCGCTTCCTGGCCGAGCAGGGCTACAGCTACACGATCCTCGACGCCGACGCGCTGGGCGCGGCCGCCTAGGCGCTCGCGAGTTCTGCCTCGTAGGCGGCCTGAAGGCGACCGAACACCGACGGAGCGCCGATGGGTCGCAGGATGCCGAGATGCTGCTCGCGCAGCTCGTCCATGAAGTCGTCCCAGAGGGCGCGGACCCCCGGCCTCGAGCAGCTCTGCGCGAACCGCAGAGCTCGCGGGTCACCGGAAGGTGTCGCCGTCCCCAGGCCCCGAGGTGGGCGAGCACGGGAACCAGCTGGATCGCGGGTTCGGTGAGGCTGTAGATGACCTTCTGCTTGTGGCTGGCGTCGGGAGCGCGGGAGATCATGCCGAGCGCGACGAGCCGCTGGAGACGATCTGCGAGGACGTTGGAGGCGATCCCCTCGTCGGACTTCGCGAGGAACTCGTTGAAATGCCGGCGGTTGCCGAACATCATGTCGCGGATGACGATCAGCGACCACTTGTCGCCGAACACCTCGAGCGAGAGATTGATCGGGCAGCCGGACCGATGCTCGAGCATGCGCGATCCTCCTCAAACCACTTGCAGTATGCAACTGGTATCGGCTAGGGTTCCACCAATTGCAAACGGCAACTGGTAAGGGGATTCACATCATGGGCAAGGTGTTCAGCGACCTCGGGGTCTCGGCCGACGGCTACGCGACCGGCCTGAACCAGACCGAGGCGAAGCCGTTCGGCGACATCGACGAGAGCTGGCTGCACGGCTGGATGTTCGACACGCCTGACGAGAACCGCGAGGAGATCGATGCGATCCTCGACTCGGGCGCGACCATCATGGGGCGCAACATGTTCGGCCCCGTCCGCGGTGAGTGGGACCGCGACTGGAGTGGATGGTGGGGGCCGAACCCGCCGTACCACAACGCCGTCTTCGTGCTCACGCACTACGCGCACGACCCGATCGAGATGGAAGGCGGCACGACCTTCCACTTCGTCACCGATGGCATCCACTCGGCGCTCGACCAGGCGCGCGCGGCTGCGGGCGATGGGGACATCTCCGTCGCCGGCGGCCCGAGCACCGTGAACGCAGTTCCTCACCGCCGGGCTGCTCGACGAGCTGCGCCTGCACATGACGCCGTTCATCCTCGGCGAGGGCGTGCGGGTCTTCGACGGCGTTCCGCCTCAGGCGATGGAGCGGGTGTCGGTGCGACCGACGTCGTTGGTGACGCACATCACGTACCGCACGGTCCGCTAGACGGGCGCGAGCGGCTGCTGCGCGCCAACGGGCAGCTCGACCGCGATCCTGTCGCCCGCGCGCACGACTGCCCCCGGCGAGCACGACGCTCATGACGCCGGCCAGCCGCACGGTCTCGCCGGCTTCGTCGACCGAGACGAGGCGCTTCATCAGGCCGTCCTCGATGCCGTTGATCTGCACGCACGGATTGCGCAGACCGGTGAGCTCGACGACCGCATCCGGCCCGAGGCGCAGCACGGTGCCGGCCGGCAGCGCGAGCAGGTCGATGCCGCGGGTCGTGATGTTCTCGCCGATGAGCGCCCGGCGACATCGTCGAAGCCGTCGGCCGCGACCTGTTCGAAGAGCTCTGAGTGGATGAGGTGCACCTGCCGCAGATTGGGCAGGTCGCGGATTCCAGCGCTTGCGAGACCTGGTGCTGCACCGTCACGCCGGCGTGCGCGTCGCCCTCGACGCCGATGCCCTCGATCAGGACGATCTCGTCGACGGTCGGCTTCGTGACCCGGTGCCGGGAGTCGCGGTGCACGGCGACGACGATCTCCTCCATGTCATCCATCCTGCACCCGTCGAGAGCCCGCTCAGCGCGTGTAGCGCAGCAGCAGGGTCTCGCCCGAGCGCAGCACCGTCGCGAGGCGCATGTCGCGCGGCGGCGCGTCGCCGTGCGCGATGCGCCGCGCATCGCCCGCCTCGAGGCTGGGCGCGATCGTGACGCAGAGCTCGTCGAGCGCGTCGCGCGGCGATGAAGCTGCCGAACAGCGTCGGACCCCCTTCGCACAGGATGCGATGCAGGCCCCGCGCGCGCAGTGCGTCGACCGCGGCGCCGGCGTCGACCTTCGACGAGCCGGCGACCACCACATCCGCCACGCTCGGCGAACCGCTGCCTTGCCCGTCGCGCGCTCGGTCGTGAGGATCACCGGACGCACCGGCGCCTTCGTGAAGATCGCGGATGCCGGGTCCAGGTCGAGCGAGCCGGTCACGATCGCGAACACCGGATGCTCCGCGCGACCGTGCGCCACGCGCCAGGCACGCGACGCATCCGACACGCGCATCGCGTCGTAGCCCTCGTCGCGCACCGTGCCCGCCCCGACCACGACGACATCGGCGACCCGGCGCAGCAGTTCGAAGCGCCGCCTGTCGGCGGCACCGGAGAGCCCGCCCGACAGGCCGTCGCGGGTCGCAGCGCCGTCGATGCTCGAGACGAAGTTGAACGCGCACGCCGGGCGAGTCGACGTCCGCGATCAGGTCGTCGTCGGTCAGGTTCTCGGCCGGGTCGGGCCAGAGCCGGTCGATGCGGGTGGTCACTGTCCATGCTCACACGTTGTGGGTCGGGTGCGTGTTGTGCTCGAGCGCGCACCGGATCGCGGAAGCCGAGGATCGCCTCCGTCATCCGCACCGCGGCGACCGACTGCCGGACGTCGTGCATGCGCACGATCCGCGCGCCCTTCAGGATGCAGACCACCATCGCGGCGATCGACCCCTCGAGACGCTCGCCCTGCGGCCGGTCGAGCGACTCGCCGATGAAGTCCTTGTTCGAGACGGCGGCGAGCAGCGGGAGCCCGAGCAGCCCGAGCTCGTCGAAGCGCCGCGTGATCTCGAGCGAGTGCAGCGTGTTCTTGTCGAGGTCGTGGCCGGGGTCGACGATCAGCCGCTCGCGCGAGACACCGGCAGCCTCGGCCCGCGCGACCCGCTCCTGCAGGAACGCGATGACCTCGGCCACGACGTCGTCGTAGCTGCGCCGCGGGCTTCTCGGTGCGCGGCGGCCCGATGCTGTGGGTGAGCACCAGCGTCGCGTCGGTCGCCGCGACGACGCCCGCCATCGCCTCGTCGCGCAGGCCGCTCGTGTCGTTGACGACCGACGCACCGGCGGCGATCGCCGCGCGCGCGACCTCCGCCGAGTAGGTGTCGACCGAGACGACGACGTCCGACGCCGCGACGATCGCCTCGACCACCGGCACGACCCGGTCGATCTCCTCCTGCACCGAGACCGTCGGGGCCGCGACCGAACGGGACGCCGCCGATGTCGACCCAGTCGGCGCCGGCCGCCGCCGCATCCAGAGCCGCCGTGACAGCGCTGCTCGAGCGCGAACGTCGCACCCCTGTCGTAGAACGAGTCGGGCGTGCGGTTGATCACCGCCATGACGGCGACCTGCCGGTCGAAGTCGAAGTCGCGGCGGCCGATGCGGCGCGGCCCCACTCAGGCCTCTGTGACGGAGCGGGTCGGTGCCATGTCCCCTTTCTACACCGGCGGCTGCTCAGCGGCGCGGCCGCGGCTCCCAGGAAGCGTCCAGCGAACGCGCAGACACTGGGTGGCATGAGTGACGGCCCCAAGATCCTGATCGTCGACGACGAACCCAACATCCGCGACCTGCTCACCACGAGCCTGCGATTCGCCGGCTTCGCGGTGCGTGCGGTCGGCAACGGCGCACAGGCCATCTCGGCGGTCCTCGAAGAGGAACCCGACCTCATCATCCTCGACGTCATGCTGCCCGACATGAACGGGTTCGGCGTCACCAAGCGGCTGCGCGCCTCCGGCTACACGGCCCCCATCCTGTTCCTCACCGCCAAGGACGACACCGAGGACAAGATCACCGGCCTCACCGTCGGCGGCGACGACTACGTCACCAAGCCGTTCAGCCTCGACGAGATCGTCGCCCGCATCAAGGCCATCCTGCGGCGCACCATGCAAGACGAAGAGGACGCCGTCATCCGGGCCGGCGAGCTCACCATGGACCAGGACACGCACGAGGTCACCGTCGGCGACGAGTCGGTCGAACTGTCGCCCACCGAGTTCAAGCTGCTGCGCTACCTCATGCTGAACCCGAACCGCGTGCTGTCGAAGGCGCAGATCCTCGACCACGTCTGGGAGTACGACTTCAACGGCGACGCCGGCATCGTGGAGAGCTACATCTCGTACCTGCGACGTAAACTCGACCAGCACTCGAACGAGCCGATGATCCAGACCAAGCGCGGATTCGGGTACATGCTCAAGGCCGCCAAGGTCTGAGCCGTACCACGCCGCCCACGACGGCCACGACCGATCCGGAGGCCTGCGATGTCGATGCACGCCTCCTTCGACCGGTGGTGGAACGGGATCTCGCTGCGCGCCAAGATCACCGGCGTCACGGTGCTGCTGCTCACCTTCGGCCTCACGGTCGCCGGCGCCGGCACGATGACGGTGCTGCGCACCTACCTGCTCGAGCAGACCGACCAGCAGATCGCCGCCGCCTACGAGAAGCTGCCGCCGAAGATCGACCTCGAGCACGATCGAGGAGTACGGCGACGGCCAGCGCCTCAACCCGTTCTACCTCGCGGCGATCAGCGCCGACGGACGCATCATCGTCGACAACCTCGAGCGACGAGCAGGAGGCGCTGCTGCCCGACACGTCGGGGCTGACGACCGACTACGTGATGTCGAACCAGCACAAGGCGATCACGCTCTACAACGAGTCGCACAGCACGCAGTGGCGGGTCATCCCCTACCCGGCCGAAGGTCGAGGGCAGCTCGGTGCCCGCGACGCTGCTGGTCGGGCTGAACATGAACGACACCAACGGGATCATCGCCCGGTACACGGTGATCTTCCTCGGGTTCGCGGTCGCCGTCGTCGTGTTCGGCGCGGCGACGACGCAACTGCTCGTGACATCCACCTTCTCGCCGCTGCGCGACGTCGAGGCGACGGCCGCCCGGTTCGCCGCCGGCGACTACAGCCAGCGCCTCGGCGGCGCGACGCCGAACACCGAGGTCGGCCGGCTCAACAGATCGCTCAACACGATGCTCGCGCGCATCGACCGAGCGTTCGCCGACCGCGAGCGCACCGTCGACCAGATGCGCCGGTTCGTCGGCGACGCCTCGCACGAGCTGCGCACGCCGCTGGTCTCGCTGCGCGGCTACGCCGAGCTGTACCGGATGGGCGCGATCCAGGAGCCGGACGACGTCGCGCAGGCGATGGACCGCATCGAGCGCGAGGCGATCCGCATGGGCGGGCTCGTCGAGGACCTGCTCGAGCTCGCCCGGCTCGACGAGGCGCAAGCCGCTCGAGCTGGCTCCCGTCGACCTGCTCCCGATCGCCCAGGATGCCGCGCTCGACGCCTCGGTGTCGGCGCCCGCCCGGCGCGTCACCGTCATCGTGCCGGAGCCCGCGACGGTCTCGGAGGTCGACGCGCCCGCCCGAGGACCCGAGCGAACCGCCCGTCGTCGGCGCCGAGACGATCGTGTCGGGCGCGCCGGCATCGACCACGGCGTGGGCGAGCACGCTGGCCTTCGCCGGGCGCGACCCTCGCCCGGCTGCGTCGCCGCCGCCCCGCGCGGGAGTCGTCGGCGCCGCTGCCGATGCCCGAGGTCGTGCCGCTGCCCGACGTCGGACCGATCGTGCTCGCCGAGGAGAACAAGATCCGGCAGGTCGTCACCAACCTGGTCGGCAACGCGATGCGGTTCACGCCCGACGACAGCCCGATCGAGTTCGCGGTCGAGGTCGATCGCGAGGGCGGTTACGGGCAGATCTCGATCGTGGATCACGGCGACGGCGTGCCGCCGCAGCTGCGCGAGAAGATCTTCCAGCGATTCTGGCGAGCCGACACCTCGCGCACCCGCGACACCGGCGGCTCGGGCCTCGGCCTCGCCATCGTCGCCGGCATCGTCGCCAACCACGACGGCCACGTCGAGGTGCTCGAGACGCCCGGCGGCGGGGCGACCTTCCGCGTCAGCCTTCCCCTCCTCCTGCCGGACGAGCCCGCGGCCGAGTCCACCGAGGCTCCGCCCGCTCCGCCCAAGAAGGGGCTGCGTTCCTAGCCTCCTGGCATGACGCATTTTCAGGTAGACAGTGACGCCGTCGCCGCAGCGACCGGTGTCGTCCGCTCGGCCATGGGCCGCATCCAGGGCGAGGTGAGCGGGCTGCACGGCCAGCTGCGTCGCGCTGCAGAGCACGTGGACCGGGCAGGCCTCGGCCGGGTTCCAGACCGTCGTGAACGACTGGAAGCTGACGCAGCAGCGGGTCGAAGAGAGCCTCGGCATGCTGGGCGCCGCCCTCGACCGCGCCGGCCAGCAGTACGCCGAGGTCGAGGCGCAGAACGCGCGGCTGTTCCTGCGCTGAAGCGCCGGCAGTGTCGACGACGAAGCGGGCGGCCCCTCCGGTGATGGGACCGCCCGCTGTCGTGCTGCTGAGGCTGGGACTAGAAGTCCATGCCACCCGTCGGGTCGCCGCCCATGGCGGGCTGCGACTTCTCCGGCTTGTCGGCGACGACGGCCTCGGTGGTGAGGAACAGGGCCGCGATCGACGCCGCGTTGAGCAGCGCCGACTTGCGTCACCTTCACCGGGTCGTTGATGCCGGCGGCCAGCATGTCGACGTACTCGCCGGTCGCGGCGTTGAGGCCCTGACCGACGGGGAGGTTGCGCACCTTGTCGACGACCACGCCGGGCTCGAGACCCGAGTTCAGCGCGATCTGCTTGAGCGGGGCGTCGATCGCGACCTTCACGATGTTCGCACCGGTCGCCTCGTCACCCGTGAGGCCCTTGACGGCCTTGCTCTCGAAGGCGGTCTTGCCGGCCTGGATGAGGGCGACGCCACCACCGGCGACGATGCCCTCCTCGACGGCGGCCTTCGCGTTGCGCACGGCGTCCTCGATGCGGTGCTTGCGCTCCTTGAGCTCGACCTCGGTCGCGGCACCGGCCTTGATGACGGCCACGCCGCCGGCGAGCTTCGCCAGGCGCTCCTGCAGCTTCTCGCGGTCGTAGTCGCTGTCGGTGTTCTCGATCTCGGCACGGATCTGCTTCACGCGACCGGCGATCGCGTCGGCCTCGCCGGCGCCCTCGATGATCGTGGTCTCGTCCTTGGTGACGATGACCTTGCGGGCCTGGCCGAGCAGGTCGAGGGTGGCGTTCTCGAGCTTGAGACCGACCTCCTCGCTGATGACCTGGCCGCCGGTGAGGGTGGCGATGTCCTGCAGCTGCGCCTTGCGGCGGTCGCCGAAGCCGGGGGCCTTGACGGCGACCGACTTGAAGATGCCGCGGATCTTGTTGACGACCAGCGTGGCCAGAGCCTCGCCGTCGACGTCCTCGGCGATGATCAGCAGCTGCTTGCCGGCCTGGATCACCTTGTCGACGATCGGCAGCAGGTCCTTGATGTTCGAGACCTTGCCGTTGACGATCAGGATGTACGGGTCTTCGAAGACCGCCTCCTGGCGCTCCGGGTCGGTGACGAAGTACTGCGACAGGTAGCCCTTGTCGAAGCGCATGCCCTCGGTGAGCTCGAGCGTGGTGCCGAAGGTGTTCGACTCCTCGACGGTGACGACGCCCTCCTTGCCCACCTTGTCGATGGCCTCGGCGATGAGCGCGCCGATCTCGGTGTCGGCGGCGGAGATGGATGCGGTGGCCGCGATCTCTTCCTTGGTCTCGACCTCCTTGGCGTTCTTCACGAGCTCGTCGACGACGGCCGCGACGGCCTTCTCGATGCCGCGCTTGAGGCTGATCGGGTCGGCGCCGGCCGCGACGTTGCGCAGGCCCTCGCGGACGAGCGCCTGGGCGAGCACGACCGAGGTGGTCGTGCCGTCACCGGCGACGTCGTCGGTCTTCTTGGCGACCTCCTTGACGAGCTCCGCGCCGATCTTCTCGTACGGGTCGTCGAGCTCGATCTCCTTGGCGATCGAGACGCCGTCGTTGGTGATCGTGGGGGCTCCCCACTTCTTCTCCAGCACGACGTTGCGACCGCGGGGGCCGAGGGTGACCTTGACGGCGTCAGCCAGGATGTTCAGGCCGCGCTCGAGGCCACGGCGGGCCTCTTCGTCGAAAGCAATGATCTTTGCCATGGGTTGGTGTCGTCCCTCCCGGACGTAAATGAATTGATGGGAGCCGCGTCATGCGCTGCTCACCGATCGCGGGCCGCCAGCACCCGCCAGATGGCAGAGCTGCGGCCGACACGACCTGGCACTCACAACGCGTGAGTGCCAATGGATATTCTGGCACTCGACCACAGGGAGTGCAAGCCGAGCGCAGAGTCCTAGGCCGCCGCGAACTGCGCGTCGCCCGACAACGGCACCAGCTCGATCCAGCTGTTCCCGGGCGCCAGCCGAACGACGGTGCCGCTGTCGTCGACGAGCCTGATCGACCGGTCGCGCGATCCCTTCGACCAGGTCGCGTGAACGGTCGAGCCGCCCGACGACACCCAGGCCTCGCCCGATCCGATCATGCAGCGTCTTCGGCACGCCCGCCGTCGTTGCCGATCGGGACCCGCAGGACGATCACGTTCGCCGCGCTCAGCTGGCCGCCCACGGTATCCAGATCGGCGGCGCCCGCCTGAGAGCGCAGGTACCGGCCGGAGGCCGGGTCGAGGTTCCACGACGGGGTCGACGGGGCGCCGAACCGGAGCGCGATCGTCACAACGGGTGCGCCCTCGCGCACGGCCGTCGACCCGGCGGCATCGGCGGCGAAGGAGAACTGCTGCGCGGGCGCCACGATCTCGGGGTGCTTCGCGATCAGCTGCGGCGCCCGCACCAGCACGTTGTGCGGCGCCCTCTTGGTGTTGGAGCGGAACATCACGTCCTCGGTGTCGGACTGCCCGTGGATCGCGTTGTAGACGTTCGTGTCCTTCATGGCCTGCACGAATCGGCCCTGCCCACCCGAATAGGCGATGATGCCTCCGAGCGGCGAGACGATATCCGGATCCATCGGCCGGATCGAGCGGATCGGCCCGATCTCGGCGGGCACGTCCGACTGCCAGACCGCGACGTACCGGGTGAGACCGCCCTCGACGAGCTCCTCGAAGACGAGGTCGGTGTGCTCGAGGCCGACCTGCGGGCGCGCGTCCACGTGGTTGTCGATCTTCGCCGCGAGGGACGGCCCGAGCACCGTGCCGGCCGCGATCACCTGCCCGGTGAGCGGCGTGAGCGAGATCGGCGGCGGAGCGACGTAGGTCGACGTGTAGGTCGGGGTCGGGACCGGCATGGGCACATCGACGCACGCCGACAGGGCCAGCGCGACGATGGCGATGCCCACCGCGCTCGCGCCCGCACGCGTGCCGACTCCCCGCATGGCGTCATGCTAGGTCGGTGAACGCGAGGGTCGGGCCAGGCGCTCCGCTTTCCGCCTGCGGCCCCTGGTCACCGGTCCCGACTCGACGACGACCGGCTGGGGGGATCAGCCGGCGCCGGCGCCGGCGACCGTCGCGTAGTCCGACCCCAGGATGATCGTCACGGGTGCGCCCAGGAACCGGTCCGAGAGCTGCACGGTGCCGACGCCGAGAAGCTGCACGAGGCCGCGGGCGATGCCCTCGAACTCGGCGGAGCGGTAGTAGACGACGGTCGCCTCCGCATCGCGCTGGTCGGCGTTCGCCCGCGCTGGGTCGGGCCAGCCTGCCGCGAGGATGGCGTCGCCGGCCGTGTTCTGAATGCTCTCGGCGGGGCTGGCGTTGAGCACCGAGATGGTCAGGCCGAGGGCCGGATCGACCGTCGCCGGATCGGTGACCGGGGCGACGACCGGTCCGCTCGCCGACGGCGAGGCGACCGGCTCTTCGTCGCCGCCCCCGATGCCCGGCAGAGCGAACGAGAAGTTCGGGTCGAGCCGTGACAGGCCGTAGAGCCCGCCGACGACGAGGACGCCGGTGGCGAGCGCCGCCCAGGCGAACATGATCGCCCCGCGGCCGCGGGGGCGCGGTGCACGGTGGGCGCCGACGCGCTTCAATTCGACAGGGACCTGGTCGAACTGGTCCTGAGGGAAGTTGGCCATTACTCGGTGGGGTCCTGGTCGATCGTCGTGTCGCTGCGGAAGGTTCGGGCCGCGCGTGCCCGGGAGCGGGCGTCACGCAGGCGCTGCAACCGCCGGACGAGCAGAGGATCGGAACGCAGAGCCACCGGCGAATCGATGAGCGCGTACAGCATCTGATAATACCGGGCTGCGGGAATGCTGAACTCCGCTCTGATAGCGGCGTCCTTCGCACCGGCACGCGAGGCCCAGGCCCGTTCGAAGTCGAGCACGCGCAGGCTCAACTCGTCGAGGTCCGCGGGCCCGCTCGCGAAGGAGCCCGCGCCGGTGGATGCCGACACCTGCCCAGGCTACGGGCGCGCGCCCTTCCCACCGCGCTGCCCCGCCGCGGAAGTCGAACGCCGCTGTGATCTCGGGTGATGCCCTGTTCAGGGTTGCCCCACCGGGGTGAGCCACGACAGGGCGTCACCGTGCGCGGAGACGTACGCGATGGGCCCGCCGTCGAGTGCCAGCACGAAGGACGTCGGTTCTGGCGCGCTCAGCGCCCCGAGCCCCGCCGCGACGTCGGGGAGCGCGCTCACGGGTTCCAGCGTGACGAGACGAGCGCCGAGGTCCGCGGCGAGTCTCGCGACGGCGGCACGGTCCGCGGGCGGCAGGTAGACGAGGGTTCCGAGCGCGGCGACCACGAGCGTGGCACCGGATGGGGCGGTGGCGGCCATCGCGGGCAGCGCGGTGAGAGCGTCGCCGGCGACGACCTCCGGCGGGTCGGGCGCGAGGGTCGCGCACGCGGCGCGGAGCCGCTCCAGGCGTTCGGGCCGGTCCGGCGGCAGGAGCGCCTCGAGCCAGGCGATGTCGTCGTCCGATGTCGGGTCGAGCGGCGCGAGGTCGACTCCCCGACGCCAGACGATCTCGGGCAGCCGGGTCGGCGCGCGTCCATCCCCCGTGGTCCGGCAGGCGAGCAGCGGGGATCCGTCGCCGACGACCGGCCCCTCGTCGAAGCGGTACGAGTAGGCGTCGACGCCGAGGCAGAGCCCGGCAGACGCCCCGACCTCGAGAAGGGCGATCGGGCCGGGGATGCGGTCGAGGGCGGCCAGCAGCGGCGCGCACCTGCCGACCTCGTTCGTCTGCGTGCGGCGCTCGCGGGCCGCGGCCTCCATGCGCGGCCACTCCTCGACCAGGAAGGCGCGAAACTCCGGCCATCCCGCCGCGGGCGCGCCCAGCCACCGCGCGACCGAGAACACGAGCGACGGCTGCCGGTGCTTTTGGGGCAGCCGGTCGATGAGGGCGACGACGGTGTCATCGTCCGCGATGCCCGTCGCCCACTCGACCTGCAGTTCCGACGTCGCCGCCAGCTCGACAGCCGCGCGCCGGTACCAGGCAGCCGTGCCCTCGGTCGCTGCCGTGCCGTCCTGAGCCACAGCGACATCCTGACCCATCGGGTCCCGATTGCCGGGATCGGGAACCAAAGACGCGCGACTCGGGTTGAATACCAGAGAGGAGAACCCCATGACCAAGCCCGAGAAGACCTACGCCGTCGCCAAGACCGATGCCGAGTGGCGCGCCGAACTCGACGAGGACCGCTACAAGGTGCTGCGCGAGGCCTCGACCGAGCGCGCCTGGACGGGCGAGCTGCTCGACGAGAGCCGCGCAGGGCTCTACACCTGCGCGGCCTGCGACGCCGAGTTGTTCAAGAGCGGCACCAAGTTCGATTCCGGATGCGGCTGGCCCAGCTTCTACGACTCGGTGAACCCGGAAGCCGTGGAGCTCATCGAGGACACCACGCTCGGCATGACCCGCACCGAGGTGCGCTGCGCGAACTGCGGATCACACCTCGGCCACGTCTTCGACGACGGCTTCGGCACCCCGACCGGCCTGCGGTACTGCATGAACTCGCTCGCGCTCGGCTTCGAAGAGCAGCCCGAGAAGTGACGGAGGGGCCCGCGGCCCACGCCATGCGGCAGCGACGTTCGCACTCCTCGGTGACGGACGTCGCACCCACCAAGCGCGAGCTTCTCCAGCTGATCGAGGCGGCCGCCTCCGTCGCCGATCACGCGTCCCTGCGTCCGTGGCGGGTGATCGCGCTGCGTGGCGATGCGCGCGCCCGGCTCGGAGCCGCCCTGGCCGAGGCGGCCGGACTGGAGGGCTCCAGCGCCGAGAAATTGGCAGCCAAGCCGCTCCGAGCGCCGCTGCTGCTCGCCGT
Organism: uncultured Actinomycetota bacterium; assembly: GCA_963730045.1. Taxonomy (GTDB): domain Bacteria; phylum Actinomycetota; class Actinomycetes; order Actinomycetales; family Microbacteriaceae; genus JBDSKH01. The sequence continues at coordinate 237,975 of CAVSPQ010000003.1, forward strand.
GGTCGTGTCACCGAAGCCGAGCCACAAGGTGCCGCTCTGGGAGCAGGAGACCGTCGCATCCGGCGTCGCCCACGCGCTCGGACTCGTGCTCGATGAAGCGGGATGGGGAGTCATGTGGCGGACCGGTTTGTTCGCCCGCTCGGGCGCCGTGCACCGGATGCACGAACTGGCGCCCGACGAGTTGCTGCTCGGCTGGCTCTACGTCGGCGGCAAACCCGTCAAGGCCAAGAGCGGCCGGCGGAAATCCGTGAGCGCGAAGGACTACCTCACGACGCTCTAGGCGGCGGGGCAACGCCGACGCGCCGGTAGACTCAGTGCGTTTCGCCCTCTTAGCTCAGTGGTAGAGCACCGCTCTTGTAAAGCGAAGGTCGTCGGTTCAACCCCGACAGAGGGCTCGGTTACGGTGCGGGCGTGGGTGCCGGCGTCGCGCCGTCGCTCGGCCCCGGCGTCGGGGTCGGGTTGGACGAGAACGCGTCGCCCGCGGCCTGCACGACGAACTGCGCCAGCTCGGCCGGGTCGAAGTCGTTCGTGTACGGGAAGGCCTGTCCGTTGACGAGCACGGTGAGCTCGTCGTCGATCGCCAGGATGTCGGCGTTCGGGATCGGACCCTCGAGCGCGCGCACGGTGGCGGCCTTCACCCAGGAACGGAACCTCGCCTCGTCGACGCAGCGCTGGATCTGGCCGAGTGCCGTCACACCGGCCGCGTCGGCGCGCTGCATGATCTCGGCGTCGCTGAGCGCTTCGGTCCCCTGCTCTGGCTGATCGGTCAGCAGCGCGACGTGGAAGTCCCAGAAGTGATCGGGCGACAGGTCTGCGACGCATGCCGCCGCGCTCGCGGCGCGAAGCGAATACTGGCTGCCGGCCGACTTCGTCGTGAGCAGAGCGAGCGGGTGGATCTCGACCGTCGCCGCACCCGTCGACACCCAGCTGCGCAGCTGCGCGTCGTTGCTCTCCTGGAAGGCGGCGCAGTCGGTGCACAGATAGTCGACGTAGATCTGGATGTTCACGACGCCCGGCGCGTTCTCCTCCGACGGGATCGGCAGTTCGCCCGGCGCCTGAGCAACCGTGTGGATGGCCTTGAGGTCCTCGCCGATCTTGATGCCGTCGCTCAGCATGTTCTGCGGTCCGCGGGTCACCGTCGGCGGGAACAGGAAGATCACGACGGCGATGATGGCCAGGATGACGAGCAGGAATGCGGCGATGCCCCCGCGCAGGAGGACGATTCGGCGGCGGTCCTGCTTCTTGTGCAGTTCGCGCAACTCGCGTGCCCGCTCACGGGCTGCCGCGCGTGCGGACTCCGGTTCGGCGCCGGGGTATTCGCCGTAGGTCACTGGTCCTCGTTCATGGTCGGGTCAAACGGCGTCAAGCTACCCGGTTCGCCCGGCATGAGCAAACGCGACGACTCCTGAGAGACTAGAAACCCTGTCTGGGAGGGCGCCGGACGGACGCCGAATACGCGTGCTCGGAACTGGTGGCATACTGGCCGGACGGCGCGGTGACCCCACCGAGTCTCTTCACAACGGATCGTCCGGCACGTACCTGCCGGTGAAGGAGTAGTACGACCATGGCATCTGTCACTTTCGACAAGGCGACCCGGCTCTATCCGGGTTCCACCCGGCCCGCTGTTGATGAGATCAGCCTGGAGGTCGCCGACGGCGAGTTCCTCGTCCTGGTCGGACCCTCCGGCTGCGGCAAGTCGACCACCCTGCGCATGCTCGCCGGCCTCGAAGAGGTCAACGACGGCCGCATCCTGATCGGCGATCGCGACGTCACCGACGTCCCGCCGAAGGATCGCGACATCGCGATGGTCTTCCAGAACTACGCGCTGTACCCGCACATGACCGTCGCCGAGAACATGGGCTTCGCGCTCAAGATCGCCGGCGTCGGCAAGGAGGACCGCGCCAAGCGCGTTCTCGAGGCCGCGAAGCTGCTCGACCTGGAGCCCTACCTCGGCCGCAAGCCGAAGGCGCTCTCCGGTGGTCAGCGTCAGCGCGTGGCGATGGGGCGCGCGATCGTGCGTCAGCCGCAGGTGTTCCTCATGGACGAGCCGCTGTCGAACCTCGACGCGAAGCTGCGCGTCCAGACCCGCACCCAGATCGCGTCGCTGCAGCGCCGCCTCGGCGTCACCACGGTCTACGTCACCCACGACCAGACCGAGGCGCTCACCATGGGCGACCGCATCGCGGTGCTCAAGGACGGCGTCCTGCAGCAGGTCGGCACCCCGCGCGACCTGTACGAGAAGCCGAAGAACGTGTTCGTCGCCGGCTTCATCGGCAGCCCGGCCATGAACCTGTTCCCGGCCGAACTGGCAGAGGGCGGCGTCAAGTTCGGCTCCGCCGTCGCGAAGGTCGACCGCGACACCCTCGCCCACGCCAAGGGCAAGAAGATCACCATCGGCGTCCGCCCCGAGGACCTCGTCGTCTCCACCAAGGGCGATGGCATCAAGGTCGACGTCGATGTCGTCGAGGAGCTCGGCGCCGACGGCTACCTGTACGGTCACACCGAGATCGACGGTCAGCGCGTCGACATCGTGGTGCGCACCGACGGACGATCGCACCCGGACGCCGGCGACAAGATCGTCATCACGCCCGTACCCGCGCACGTGCACACGTTCGACACCGAGAGCGGCGAGCGCCTGAGCGACAAGGCGATCGCGGCGAGCACGACGTCGGCCGGCGCGGTCAAGTAGACCCCCAAGGAAGGCGCCGCGTCCTCCGGGGCGCGGCGCCTTTCTGTGTGCGAGCGGCTCAACCGGCAGCGGTCACGTCCAATTGCACGCGCGCACCGACGACCGGAAGATTGTCGGCCTGAATGAGGGTGACGGCGGGCACCCAGTCTCCGCAGCGCGCCTGGATCGCCGAGGTCACCTCGGCGGCGTCCCGCGCGTCGACGACATGGACGAGCACCTTGACCACCGACCGCCATCCCAGGCCGGCGTCCGCGAGTCGGTCTGCCACGACATCCAGGGTCGTCTCAAGCTGAGACCGGATGCCGGTGCCCGGTCCCGAGACCGCGGGCAGATAGACGAGCCCGCTTCCCACGCCCGTGAGAACCGCCGGACGGGTACCGTCGCCCGCCGCCGCAGCGGTCGGTTCGACGCCGCTCAGCGAATCGGCTCCGGTCATCATCTCGAGCTCGAGACGCGCGCCGGGCGCACTGAGCGCATTGATGCCGACCAGGGAGATCGCCACGCGTGTACCGCCCAGGTGGGCCGCGACGGCAGCACGCACGATCTCGTGGTCCCGCAGATCGGTGAGGAAGAGAGACGCCTTTCGCACGTCTGACCATTCGGCGCCGGTGTACGCCAGCACCTCATCGAAGGTGGTCAGCACGCGCCGGGTCTGCTCGGCAATGTCGTCGGGCAGCACGCACTCCTCTTCGACGTGCGGGTGCATGTGGTACAGCGGGATCGCCGTGGCACCCGACATCCAGTGCGCGGTCGGTGGCGCATCGGTCTGTGTCGCGCGTGCCGCGATCACGTCGAGCTCGAACCGGGCGCCCGCTCGGGCGAGGGCGTTGACGCCGATCAGGGTGTTGGCAGGCTTCCAGTCGGAGTCGGTGAAGAACTCGCCCATCGTGATGTGCACCGGCACCGTGTCGCGCATGTCGGTCAGGAACTCGAAGACATGCACGACGTGGTTCCAGCCCAGACCGTTCGCCTCGAGCACCTCGGTGTGCCTGCGCATGACGAGGCGCACCTGCTCCACGATGTCGTCGGGGTACTCATCGTCATCCGCAGACACGGCTCCGGAGAGAAAGAGGTACTCGGCGGGACCCGCGACCCGTACCGCCGGGGCATACGGGAGCATGAACGCCTTGCTCTGGTCGAGTTCGACGACCTCGAGTGCCGACATGGGTGGCCTCCGTTCGGGGTGAGGGGCGCTGTTACAGCCCGAGAAACAGGTGGACGGGCTGCGGGTCGTCCTGAAGCTGGGTGGGGGTGCCCTGCCAGACAATGCGACCGCGCTCACCGAGGATCACCACGCGATCGCTGAGCGCGAGCGCCAGGTCGACGTTCTGCTCCGCGACCAGGACCGACAGGCCCGATTCGCGCAGCGTCTGCAAGCGTTCTTCGATGACGCGCAACACGGCAGGCGCGAGACCCTCGGACGGCTCGTCCATGAGCAACAGGCTCGGACCCGTCATCAGAGCACGACCGATCGCGAGCATCTGCTGTTCGCCGCCGGAGAGGGTGCGGGCGACCGACTTGGCGCGCTCCTCCAGTCGGGGGAACATGCCGAACACCCGCTCGATGGTCCATTCGCGCGCGTCAGCGCCGGGGACGATCGCGAGGTTCTCACGCACGGTGAGGCTGCCGAACACCTGGCGTCCCTGTGGGACGAGGCCGATGCCGTTCTTCGCGATGCGGTGCGCCGGCCATCCGGTGATCTCCGCACCGTCGAGCTCAATGGTGCCATCCAGCACCTGTGGTGGGCGCAGGCCGCTGATCGCACGGATCAGGGTGGTCTTGCCCATGCCGTTGCGGCCCATCAGGGCGACCGACTCTCCGACTCCGACGTCGAGGTCGACACCGTCGAGGACGAGGGCCTTGCCGTAGGCGACTCGGAGCCCGCGGATACGCAGCACGTCAGTCCCTCCGTCCGAGGTAGACGGCTTGAACGGCCGGATTAGCGCGGATCTCGTCGGGGGTGCCATACGCGAGTGGGATGCCGTTGTCGAGGCAGAGGACCTCGTGAGCGAACTCGAGCGCAAGGGTCATGTCGTGCTCGATGAGCACCACGCCGACATCGTCCGGGATGTTGCGCAGCAGCCCGCGCAGCATGTCGCGTTCGCCGGCGGAGAGCCCCGCCGCGGGTTCGTCGAGGAGCAGCAGTCGCGGCTCATGCACGAGCGCTGCCGCGACTTCGAGCTGACGGTGCTCGCCGTGCGACAGCTCGGCGACGCGGACGTCGGCACGCGGGGCGAGGCCGACGCGCTCGAGCATGTCGTGGGCGAGGGCGGCGTACGGGCCGTGCGTCGGCGGCCCGGACCAGAACGACCGACTGATGCCGCTGCCCGACGCTGCAGCGAGCAGCACGTTCTCGAGCACGCTGAGCTGCTCGAAGAGGGTGGACACCTGGAAAGTGCGCGACACGCCCCGGCGGGCGCGGGCGCGCTCACTGAGGCGGGTGACGTCGTCGCCGAACAGATGGACGCGCCCCGAGCTGGGGCGGAATTCTCCGGCGATCAGCCGGAAGAGGGTGGTCTTGCCGGCGCCGTTCGGGCCGATCACGGCGACACGCCCGCCGGGGGGCAGCTCCAGGCTGACCCCGTCGACGGCGACCAGGCCGCCGAAGCGCCGCGTCACACCGTCGAGGCGCAGGACGCTGTCATCGTCCCCGGCAGAGCGAGCAGCCGGGGACGATGACGGCGTTGTGATGATTCGACTCATTGACCGGTCTGCGTGGTCGAGTAGGGCGGGTTCGCCAGGAACTCGTCCGGGTCGAACGTCCAGAACTGGCTCACGTCATCGAATTCGTCGATCACGGTGTTCCAGAGCTTGCCGTCGTCGCGCTTCGACACCTCTCGGACCATGACCGGTCCGATGATGTTGTTGTAATCGTCGAAGCTGACGTCGCCCCAGACTGTGTCCGACAGGTCGGCAGCCTTGATCGCGCTGATCAGGTCCTCTCCCGTCGGCTTCTCGTCCGCCTCGGCGAGGGTGGCGGCGAGCATCTGCGCGGTCGCGTAGGCCCCCATCGCGTACACCGAGGGGATGACGCCGTATTCGGCCTCGAACGCGTCGACGAAGTCGGCGACACGGTCTGCACCTTCCGCGTAGTACGACACCGACTTGATGCCGAGCGAGATATCGCCGACGTCCTGCAGGATCGCCTGGTCGAGCGTGCAGCAGTTCGTCATCAACGGGGTGTCCAGCAGCCCGAAGTCCGACGCGGAGCGAAGGAAGTTGGAGCTGTCCGTGCCACCGGCCGTCCCCGCAAAGACGACGTCGACATCCTGGCTGGTCAGTTGCGTGACGTAGGTGCTCAGGTCGGTTGCGTCACCGGGGTACCACAGCTGCGAGGTGACTTCGCCGCCGGCTGCCGTGAAGGCGCTGACGAACCCGCCGCACGACTCCCAGCCGAACGCGTAGTCGACGCACAAGGTGGCCGCGGTGCGGTATCCCTCGTCGTAAGCCCACTGCCCGGCCGGGAAGGTGGTCTGGCTGCCGCCCATGGCCCCGGTGCGCAGCACCAGCGGGCTTTGCTCGCGCTGCGTGACGTCGTCGGCCGAGGACTGCGCGAGGTTCGCGACGCCCTGCTGATCGAGGTAGTCGCCGACCGCGAGCGCCTGGTTGGCGAGCACCGGTCCGACGACGACGTCGACCTTCTCCTCGTTGACCAGCCGCGCCGCCTTGGTGAGCGCTGTCTCGGCGCTGCTGGCGTCATCCTCGAGGATGGTCTCGACGGTGAAATTGCCGACCTCGTTGCCGTTCTCCTTCCAGTACAGGTCCCAGCCCTGCTGCAGGTCCTTGCCGATGGCCGAGACGAAACCGGTCATGGGCGCGAGGATGCCGACCCGGAAGGTGCCGGAGTCGCCGCCGTCGGCTCCATCGTCACCTCCGAGCGAGGACGACGGGGCACAGCCCGCCATGGTGAGCGCGGCGATGCCTACTGCCGCGGCGACGGCGAGCCGCCGTCGGTTGTTGGGATGAGATTGCATGGTCTAGCCTCCTGTCGTTTCGGGTGCGTTGAGCGACGCCGGCGTCTTTCGCCGGCGACGTGTGAGGAGGGAGTCGAAGCCCCCGAGGATGCCCTTGCGGGCGACGATGACGACGAGCACGAACACCGCGCCGAGCACGGTGGGCCAGCGTTCGAAATAGGTGCTGACGACCTGCTGCGTCAGGACGACGACGGCGGCCCCTGCCAGCGGGCCGAGCGGTGTTCCGGTGCCTCCGAGCACGACCATGACGAGCGCGAGAGCCGAGGCCTGGAACCCGCCGAACGAGGGGCTGATGAACTCGGTCTGCCAGACCAGCAGCACGCCCGCGAGGCCGGCGACGACACCGGACAGCAGCATCGCCGAGAACTTGTACGCCGAGACGGCGTAGCCGAGGCTGCGCATGCGACCCGCATTGTCCCGGATGCCGCGGAACGTCAGGCCGAATGGGGAGCTCGAAACGCGCGCCAGCGCGATGGTCACCAGAACGAAGATGACGAGGACGAAGAAGTAGTACTGCCAGTACTCGGCGAGCAGGGCCGGGCGGCGGATGCCGGTCAGTCCGTTGTCTCCCCCGGTGACCGATGACCAGCGGTAGGCCATTCCGTAGCAGACCATCCCCGCCGCGAGCGTGACCATGAGGAAGAACACGCCGTTGGTGCGCATCGAGATCAGGCCGTACAGCACGCTCGCGATCAGGGTGAGGGCGGCAGCGACCAGCAACTGCGCCCAGAGTTCGAATCCCTGCCGGGACGACCACGCCAGCCCATAGCCCGCCGAGGCGGCGATTCCGGCGTGGCCGAGTGAGAACAAGCCGCCGTCGCCGGCGAGCATGTTCACGCTCGAAGCCAGGACGGCGGTCCCCAGCACCAGCGAGGCGAGGATCACGTAGTAGCTGCTCACGACGTACGGCAGCGCGATCATCATCGCCGCAACGACGGCGAGGATGGCCCACCGCAATCCGCGGCGATTCACGTGCTCCTCCCCAGCAGACCGTACGGACGGAACACGAGTACGAGCGCCATGGGGGCGAATATCGTGAAGTACGAGAACTCGGGCACCCATGCCTTGGCGAAGGCGTCGATGATGCCGATGAGGACGGATCCGACGGCGGCGCCGGCGACGCTGCCGAGCCCGCCGATGATGACGACGACCATCGCGAAAAGCAGGATCTCGGTGCCCGACGACGGGCTGAGGCTCAGCAGCCCGGACCCGATGGCGCCCGCGACTCCGGCGAGCAGAGCTCCGAAGATGAAGACGCCGGTGAAGACCGCGTCGATGTTGATGCCGACGGCGGCGGCCATCTCGCGGTTGTCGACGCCGGCTCTGACCACGGCACCGATCCGGGTGCGTCGCTGCAGGAGGAAGAGCGCGATGCCGATCACCAGGGTCACGCCGATGATGAACAGCCGGTAGTACGGATACCCGAAATCGCCGATGATGAGCGCTCCTGTGGGCGCCCCTCCACCGGCACCGACCGACTTCGGATCGCCTCCGAAGACCGCGAGGACGAGGTCGGCGATGATGAACGAGACACCGACGGTGACGAGGACCTCTGGCATCTCCTGGTTGCGCACACGGCGCAGGAGGCCGCGCTCGACGACGAGACCGAGCGCGGCGGCCGAGACGGCTCCCGCGAGCACCCCGAGCCAGAAGTTTCCGCTGGCGGCGACGGTGCTGACCGCGACGTAGGCACCGACGATGTAGAACCCGCCGTGCGCCAGATTGGAGATGCGCATGAGGCCGAAGACGAGGGTGAAGCCGCTGGCGACGAGGAAGAGCAGTGCTCCGAAGCTGAGCCCGTTGAGCAGCTGCTGGAGGAGGAAGACGGGATCCATACGCAGCATCTCCTTCCGGGTTGCGCTCGGCGTCGAGCAGGCGGTGAATCGTATTCCTACATTTGTAGATAATAAGACACACCCGTGTCAAGAGTTACTGAACACTCTGTTCAGGACCCGACCGACGCTGCTTTCGCACGCTTTCGCTTCGAACGGCGTCCCTCGAGGCGCGTGACGATCGCATCGATCAGCTCGACCTGCCCCAGCGGCTCCGTCACCCCTCCTTCGAGAATGGGCATGATGCGCAGCCCTGCCGAGACGGCCAGGAACTCGTCCACGATCTGCCGATCCGGAATGTCGGCATCGACTGCTCCCATCCGGCGCGCGACCTGCAGCTCGTTCTCCATCCAGTTGCGCCAGATCGCGAACGAGTCGGCATGGATCTTGCGCATCGGCATGCTGGTAGCGGCCCGGTCCCAGAAGGCCACGGCAACCCGCGCCTCCACCCGACGCTCGTCGTCGAGTGGCAGCATCTCGAGACACAACAGGCGGATCGCCTCGAGCCCCGTCCGGTCTCCGATCGACAGGGCCGCTCGCTCGTTGACCCGGTAGAAGGTGTGCTGGAAGGCCGCGATCAGCAGGTCGTCCTTGCTGTCGAAGTAGTACTTGAGCGCGCCGTTCGCGAACCCGGCCTCGGACGCGATCTCGCGCATGGTCGCCGCGGCGAACCCTCCGCGAGCGACCAGACGCCACGCGGCCTCGACGATCTCGCGTCGGCGCTGCTCGTGATCGACCCGTTTCGGCACGTTCCTCCACCCACTCTTGGGTGATTATCTCCCGCTGGAGACCTTCGGCGCACCTCTGACCTGCGTGCCGCGAGATCAGGGCCGTCGGAAGCGCGACCAGGCATCGATGCCGACCGCGATCAGCAGGATGCCGCCGAGAGCGATCTGCTGGAAGAGCGGGTCGATGCGCAGCAGGTTGAACCCGTTGTAGACCAGGGCGATGAACAGCACGCCGATGACGGTGCGCCAGATCGCGCCCTCGCCTCCGAGGATCGATGTTCCTCCCACGACGATTCCCGCCAGCACCGTGAACGTCACCGTGGTGGCGACGGCGCTCGTGGTCGGCACTCCGGACGTCCGGGCGGTGTCGATGATGCCGGCGAGCGCCGCGGCGAACCCGGTCACGGTGAAGGTGAAGATGCGGACCAGGTTCACCCGGATGCCCGCGAGGCGCGCAGCCTCGGCGTTGCCTCCCGCCGCGTAGACATAGCGACCCGCCGTCGTGCGGGCCAGCATCACGCCGAGCACCACGATGACCACGAACGCGATCCAGATCGACGCCGGGAGCCCGATGAGGCGGGTCTGCGCGATCGCTTTGAACCCGGCGTAGTCGGTCGACGTCAGGTTCAGCAGACGCCCCTGTGCGACGAGCAGGGTCGCCCCGGAGATGATGAAACTCATCGCCAGCGTGGCGATCAACGGACTGATGCGCAGGTAGGTGCTGATCACGCCGTTGACGAGACCGACGATGACACCGGCCGCGAGCGCTGCGGCGACACCGGCTCCGGTGCCCGTCGACAGCACGAAATGGGCGCAGAGCACCGAGGCGAGCATGTACGTCGCCCCGACCGACAGGTCGATCCCGCCCGCGATGAGTACCAGGGTGCTGGCGACGGCGATGATCAGCAGCCCGCTCTGACGATCGAGCAGATTGACGATGTTGAGGGGTGTCAGGAACGATGGGCTTCCGATCGAGAGCGCTACGAACAGCACGAGGAACGGGATCACGATCGCGATCGAGCTCCACGCGAACGAACGCGGTCGGCGGGTGGCGGGCAGGTCGGTCATCGGCTTTCGGTCACCTTCGTGTCGTCTGCGCTCTCGGCGAAGGCCGCCGTGAGCACGTTCTCGTCGGTCATGCGGTCGCCTTCGAGTTCGGCGACCACCCGGCCGCCGCGGATCACCAGCACCCGATGGGACAACCCGAGCACCTCCTCGATATCCGAGGAGATGACGAGCACCCCGATGCCGGCTTTCGCCTGCTCCGAGATGAGGTCGTAGATCGCCCTCCGCGATCCGACGTCCACGCCCCTGGTCGGCTCGTCGGCGATCAGCAGCGTGCGCGGACGTTGCAGCGCGCGGGCGAACATCACCTTCTGCTGGTTGCCGCCCGAGAGCGAAGCGACAGGACGACGCTCGTCCCCTGCGACGGTGACCTGCTGCAGCATCCCGCGCGCCTCGCGCCGCTCCGCGGCCGCGCGGATCCAGCTCAGGATGTGGAGCGCGCCCAGGTTGGGAAGCGTGACGTTCTCGCGGATCGGCCTCCGCAGCACCAGACCCTGCTCCTTGCGCGACTCCGGGATCAGGAAGACGCCGTCGCGCAGCGCATCCCCGATTCGCCGACGGTTCCTCTGGGTGCCGCCGACGGTGACGACGCCACCCACAGCGCGTGTGGCGCCGTAGATGGCGTGCGCGATCTCGCTGCGGCCGGCACCGATGAGCCCCGCCAGGCCGACGATCTCGCCGGAGCGGACGGACAGCGAGATGTCGTTGACTCCGGGCGCGCGCAGTTCGCGCACGGAGAGCACTTCACGGGCATCCGCAGCGACCGCATTGCGCTCCGGGAACACAGAGCCCAGTGACCGGCCGAGCATCCCCTCGATCAGGGAGGCTTCCGTCTCGTCGGATGTCGGAGCGGTGCGAATGTGACGGCCATCCCGCAGGACGGTAACGGTGTCGCACAGTTCGAGGATCTCGGTCAGATAGTGGGAGATCAGCAGGACGGTGCGACCCGAGGCAGCGAGCGAGCGGACCACGCCATGGAGCAGTTCGGCGTCGTGCCCCGACAACGCGGCGGTCGGCTCGTCCATGATGATGAACGACGCCCCGCGCGCGAGAGAGCGCAGGATCTCGACCTTCTGCTGGTCGGCCGTGCGCAGAGAGCCGACCCGCGCATCCGGATCGAGGTCGAAGCCGGTGGACTTCTGCAGCTCGACGAAGTCGGCGCGCAGTCGCCGGCGACGCACGAACGATGCGCTGGCCGGCTCGGTGCCGAGATAGACGTTCTCGGCGACGCTCAGCGCGGGCACGAGAGCGAGCTCCTGCGCGATCGTGGCGATTCCGTATGCGAGAGCCTCGCGCGGAGAACGGAATACCACGTCCTCGCCTCCGACCGACAGCGAACCCTGGTCGGCCACGAGCAGACCGGCGATGATCTTGCTCAGTGTCGATTTGCCCGCGCCGTTCTCGCCCACCAGCCCATGCACCGAACCCGGTGCGATCGTCAGGTCGATGTCGGAAAGCACGGGGGTTCCCCCGAATGACTTACCGATCCCCCGCAGCTCCACCTGGAGCTGCGGGGGACGGCGGATGCCGTCTTATCGGGCATAGATCAACCAGGCCATTCAGCCGAGAAGTCGTCGACGGTGTCCTTGGTGACGATCCACTCGTGGGGCAGTTCGCCGAACGGGTCGACCGATCCCTGATCGTTGCCGTTGCGCACAGCGTCGATCACGGCCTCCATCCCCAGCCGACCGCTGCTGGCCGGAACCATCATGACGGTGGAGAAGAGGTGGTCGTTGCGGATCAGGTCGAACGCGGCCTCGCTGCCACCGAATCCGTTGAGCAGCACCGAGCCGGTCTTCCCGGCCGCCTCGAGCGCCTGGTCGGCGCCCTGCATGCCCTGGTCGGATCCGACGATCAGGTTGAGGTCGGAGTGCGCGGTCAGGATGTCCTGCACCACGGTGAGCGCGTTCGCCGGGTTGAAGAAGGTCTCGCCGTCGGCGATCACCTCGACGGGGGAGCCTGCGACGGCCTCGTCCCATGCCTCGCGCAGTGAGACGTCGAGAGCGGACGCCTTGATGTCGTAGAGGTACGCCACCTTGCAGGGGTCGAGCTCCTGCGATGCGCATGCCGCGACGGTTTGCTCACCGAGCTTGGTGCCCATGTCGTGCGGACGCTGGCTGACGTTGGCAGAGAGCCCGTCCACCTGCACGTCGGCCGTGGTGAAATCCTCGCCGAGGATCTGGTCGACGTTGACGACCTTGATGCCCGCAGCGATCGCCTGCGTGACGCCGTCGATCAGTCCGGGTCCGTAGATCGGCTGGGTGATGATCCCGTCGTACTGCCCGGACGCGATGGCGTCCTGCAACTGGGCGGACTGCGCGTTGGGATCATTGTTGGCGTCGAAGATGGTCAGTTCGACGTTGTTCTCGTCGGCGACCGCCTGTGCCGCCTCGAGCATGGGGGTGTCGTAGGTGTTCGCGACGGCGAACGACAGGAAGGCGACCTGGATGGGTTCGTCCTCGCCTTCGCCATCGCCGCTGTCGGCGGGGGTCGAGCACGCGGCGAGCGCGAGCGCGGTGGCCATGGTCGCCGCGATGGCGATGGTCCGGCGCACAGGGTTGTGCCTCATACGTGTTTCTCCTTTGAAACGGTTTCGGGACCCGCCGGCCGGTTTCCGGCTCCACGGGGGTGGTGCGATTTAAGTGTCACTGTACACGAGTGTCCATGTGGGCTGGAAGGAATTGTTGACGGTTACGTAACATCTGGCGCGCAGAGCGCTTGCATCGGGGCCGATGGCCGGGCATTGTGTAAAGCCAAACTGAACTATCCCTAGGGAGTGTGCGATGTCCATGAACGTCAGCGAATGGCTCGAGGCCTACAAGGTCGCGTGGGAGACGAAGGACGCCGATGCTGCGGCTGCGCTCTTCAGCCACGACTCGTCGTACCGGGAGGAGCCCTACGCCGACGCCTTCACCGGCCGCCAAGGCGTCCACGACTATTGGACGCGCGTCACGGCGACCCAGGAGGACATCGACTTCCGCTACGGCACCCCGGTGGTCGAGGGCACCCGCGCTGCCGCCGAATGGTGGGTGACCATGCGCAACGGCGGGGCGGACGTGACGCTCGCGGGCGAGTTCCTGCTCGTGTTCGACGACGACGGGCTCTGTCGTGAGCTCCGCGAGTACTGGCATTTCGCGCCCGAGCAGAAGACCCCGCCCACCGGCTGGGGAGCGTGAGCGGCATGCTCGCAATCAGCGGCGCATCCGGCAACCTCGGCGGGCTGGTCACGGCGGAGTTGATCGGCGCGGCCGGGACCGACCAGCTGCGTCTGATCACCCGGCGCCCAGACGCGCTCGCGGCGCCGGCGGGCGTCGACGTGCGCGCGGGCGACATGAACGACCCCGCCTCGCTGCGCCTCGCCTACGACGGTGTGGACACCCTGCTGCTCATCAGCACCGATACCGTCGACGGCCGTACCGAGCAACACATCGCGGCGATCGATGCCGCCCGCGCCGCCGGTGTCGGCCGCGTGATCTACACATCGATGATCTCGCCGGGCGACGGCAATCCCGCGCTCATTGCCCCGAGCCATTTCGGGACCGAGCAGCACCTCCGGGCGGGCGGAGTCGACTGGGCGATCGTGCGCTGCGGCTTCTACTCGGACTTTCAGGCTTTCGAGGCGGCAGACGCACTGCGCACCGGGCAGTTGCGGCACAATCGCGGGACCGGGCGCTGCGCTTACGTCGCTCGCGAGGACTGCGCCGTCTCGCTCGCCGCGATTCTTCGCGATCCCGCCGCGACGGGTCTCTTCGAGCTAACCGGTCCCGCCGCGCCCGATGCACCCGAGCTCGCCGCGCTGTACGCGGAGGTCGGCGGCGCACCGGTCGAGGCCGTGGAACTCGACGACGACGAGTTCCTCCGCGAGCTCTCCGCCGGCGGCAGCGAGGACGGCCACGTCCACTACGGCGTCGCCCTGACCGTGTCGCTCGGACGCGCGATTCGTGAGGGTCGCTACGGCCACGTCACCGATACGGTGCGCGTGCTCGGTGGACGCGAGCCCCTGAGCGTCGGGCAGATGCTCGAGCGCCATCGCGACATGCTCCGCGAAGCGGCCGCCGCGCGCTGACCGGCCTGGATGAGCCGAGGCTCAGACCATCGTCGCGACCGGGTTCTCGATCAGCGCGACGAACGCGGCCATCCATTCCGCCGCCACGGCTCCGTCGATGACCCGGTGGTCGGCCGACAGCGTCACGGTCATGACGGTGCCCCACGGCGAGCGCGCCGTCGACGACGATCGCGCCGCTGCTTCGCGGCACCCACCGCGAGGATGCCAGACTGCGGCGGGTTCAGGATCGCCGAGAACTCGTCGACCCCGTACATTCCGAGATTCGAGACCGAGAAGCTGCCGCCCTCGAGCTCGTCCTGACGCAGCTTGCCGGCGCGCGCGCGTTCGGCCGCGTCCGCCGACAGCTGCTGCGACCTGGGTGATCGTCATGGCGTCGACACCCCGCAGCACCGGGGTGAGCAGTCCACCCTCGACCGCAACCGCGACCGCGATGTCGCCTGCCCGAACCGGGAGATGTGGTCATCGCTCCAGATCGCATTCGCCTCCGGCACCTTCATCAGGGCAGCCGGCGACCGCCTTCAGGACGAAGTCGTTGAGCGAGACCTTGCGCTGCACGACGGCGTTGACCTCGCTGCGCAGCGCGAGCAGCGCGTCGACATGGCAGTGCGCCGTCACGTAGAAGTGCGGCACCGTCGTCTTGCTCTCGGTGAGCCGACGCGCGATCGCGCGGCGCATCCCGGTCAGCGGGACGACGATCGAGCCGGCCGCTGCGGCGACGGCGCGGGATGCAGGTGCCGACGCCGCGCCAGACTCGCGTCCGGGCGCGGCGGACGCGGCCCTGTCGAGGTCACGCCGTACGATGCGGCCGTCCGGCCCGGTGCCGGTGAGACTGTCGAGATCGACGCCGCGCTCCTTGGCCAGCCGGCGCACGATGGGACTGGCGAAGACGCGGTCCCCCGACGGCGGCTCCACCACCTGGGCCGCCGTCGGAGAAGTCTCGGAGCCGCGGCCCGTGGTTCGGCCGGAGCCGCGGCGGTGGTTCCCGGCCGTGGCGCCGACGACGCCGGCTTCGGCGAGCGCTGCATCGACGGCGTCGTCCGATTCGCCGGCGGCGAGGATGACGGCGATCGGGGCACCGACGGCGACGTTCTCCCCGGGTTCGGCCAGCAGCCGGGCGACGGTGCCTCCGACCTCGGCGGCGTACTCGACGACGGCCTTCTCGGTCTCGATCTCGGCCAGCGGATCGCCGGCGGCGATCGTCTGACCGGCGGCCGCGATCCAGGTCTGGATCGCGCCCTCGGTGACGCCGGCGAGCGCCGCGGGCATCCGCACGACGGTGGCCATCAGCGCTGGCCCCATTCCGCGGCGGACGAGCTCCAGGCCCGCCACGACTTCCTCGGTGCGGGCGATCGCCGCCCGGTCGAGCACCTTCGAGATGGAGGGCGACGCCTCGCCGCCGGTGACCCGGTGCGATCGGCTGGTCGAGCCAGTCGAAGAACCGCCGCTGCAGTTCGTCGGCGAGCCAGGCGCCGTACGACGTTCCGCGGGCGCCCTGCTCGACGATCAGCACCGCGTTGGTCTTCTGGATGCTCTCGCCGATCGTGTCCCAGTCGATCGATGCGCGGTCCAGCCAGCGCAGGTCGATGAGCTCGGCGTCGATCGCCGGTCTGCTCGATCGCCTCCAGGCTGTGGCCGACCATCGAGAGGTAGGAGATGACGGTGACGTCCGAGCCGGTGCGACGCACGGCGGCCCGGCCCGGAGGCAGGATGTAGTCGAGGTCGCCCTCGGGGATGCGGTCGGCGGTGCCGTACAGGTCGACGTGCTCGATGACGAGCACCGGATCCTGCAGGGCCAGGGCCGCGTTCATCAGGCCGACGTAGTCGGCGGCCGACGACGGCGCGACGATGCGCCAGCCGGGCGCCGTCGCGAAGATGCCGGCCGGATCCATGAGGTGCTGCGAGCCGTACCCGGATCCCATCGCGACCTTGGTGCGCAAGCACCAGCGGCACCGGGTTGTCGCCGCCGAACATGTGCCGCGCCTTTCCGACCTGATTGAAGACCTGGTCGGCGGCGACCCACATGAAATCGGGATACATGAACTCGACGACCGGCCGGTACCGGCCGTCGAGCGCGAGCCCGCCGCCGAGATCCGAAGAACGCGTTCTCGCTGATCGGGGTGCCGAGCACCCGTCCGCCCTCGGTGGTGTTGTCGCCGTATTTCTTGGCGAGGCCCTTGGTCGCGCCGTTGGTTCCGCCCTGGAGGCGGTGGACGTCCTCGCCCATGATGACGATGCGCGGGTCCTGCTCCATGCGGCGGTCCATCACGGCCGCCACGGCATCCACGAACTTCGTGTCGACCCAGCCGCCGGTGTGCTCGAGCGGGTCGGCGACCGTCAGCGCGTCGAGTTCGCTGCCGTCGCCGCGGACGCCGACGTCGACGAATCCGGGGTCTGGCCAGAGCTCCGGACGGATGCGACGCTTGCCCGCCTGGTCGGGATCGGGTTCGAGCAGCTCGCGCCGCCGCCGCAGTCATCGCGGCCTGAGCCTGCTCGCGAACGGCCGTGACGCCGGCCTTGTCGATGAGGCCGAGCTTGATCATCTCCTTGGCGACGCGCTCGAGCGGATCTCGCGCACGCCAGGATGCTTCCTCTTCCTTGGTGCGGTAGCCGAACGCGCTGCCTGGGTACGGGCCGTTCTGGTGGAAGAAGCGGTAGACCTCGGCCTCGATCACGGCGGGGCCGTCGCCGGCGCGCATTCGCTCTTCTGCGGCCTTCATCGCGAGATGCACGGCGAGCGGGTCCATGCCGTCGACGCGCCAGCTGGGGATGGAGAACCCTTGCCCGCGGATCGAGAAGCGCGGGTCCGCGCTGATCTCCTCGGACCGTGTCGATACCGCGTACATGTTGTTCTCGATGAAGAAGCAGACCGGCAGCTTCCAGGTCGCGGCAAGGTTCATCGACTCGAGGATCGAGCCGATCTGGCTGGCACCGTCGCCGAAGTAGTTGATCGTGATGTCGGACGTGCCCGATCGCTTCTGAGCCCAGGCGTTGCCGGCGGCCATAGGCGCGCCGCCGCCGACGATGGCGTTCGTGCCGAGGGCACCGGCCTCGAACCACTGCAGGTGCATCGAGCCGCCGCGGCCGCGGCAGTATCCCTGGGCGAGACCGAGGATCTCGGCGAGCGTGCGCTGCAGCACGGTCTGGATCTCGGGGCTGACCAGGTTCACCGGGTCGATCGTGCCGCCCGACACGTGGGTGAGCGCCTTGGCGAGGAACTGGTGATGCCCACGGTGCGAGCCGTTGACGCCGTCGGTCGAGCGTCAGCCCGACGATGGAGCCGACTGCCCCGCCCTCCTGGCCGATGCTCGAGTGCGCCGGGCCGTGCACGAGGGTCTCGCCCGCCAGCTCGAGCACGGTCTCCTCGAAGGCGCGGATGAGGTGCAGTTCTCCGAGCATGGTGCCGAGCAGCGCGGGATCCGCCGCTTTCCAGTCGGCCGCGGTCGACGTGAGCTCAACCCACTCGACCCCGGTGTCCAAACGTCGCTGTTTCGGCATCGAAAGCCACTTCCTCTGTCGTTGTTGTGCAGATTAGCGCAGGATTGCATCCAATACAACCGGATATGGCAGCAACGCCTGGATTTTCGCCTCGGATTACGCCATGATGTATCCAATCAACGAGGAGGGTTTCTGATGGCGAACGGCATCCCTGGCCTGCGGGGCACCGATCACATCGGCATCACCGTTCCCGATCTCGACGACGGCTGAGCGCTTCTTCATCGATGTGATCGGCGCGACGCCGGTCTACACGCTGGGGCCGAAGCGCTCCGACGACGACGACTGGATGCAGACCCAGCTGGGCGTGCACCCGCGCACCGTGATCCGCGAGATCCGCTTCCTGCGTCTCGCGACCGGCGCCAACATCGAGCTCTTCAAGTACGACAGCGCCGACGGCCAGGACCCGCAGCCACGCAACAGCGACATCGGCGGCTACCACCTCGCCCTCTACGTCGATGACCTGGATGCCGCGGTCGCCCACCTGCGCGGCCACGACGTCGAGATCATGGGCGAGCCGATCGCGAGCGCCGCCGCATCCGAGGGCCAGCGATGGCTGTACTTCCGCAGTCCCTGGGGTCTGCAGTTCGAGCTGGTCAGCTTCCCCGACGGCAAGGCCTACGAGGCTTCCGCACCGGTGAAACTGTGGCACCCGGCGCACCCGTCAGAATGATGTCCATGACCGCAGAGTTGTCGACGCACGGCGCAGCGGGGGCGCGGATCGCGACCGAGTTGCGCGACGCGATCCTGGCCGGCGAATACGCCCCGGGTGCGCGCGTGCGCCAGGAGGACCTCGCCGACCGGCACGGCGCCAGCCGGGTCCCGGTGCGCGAGGCGCTGCGGATGCTGGAAGCAGAAGGTCTGGTCACCCTGGTCGCCAACACCGGCGCCTGGGTCTCGACGGTCAGCCTCGCCGAGTGCGAGGAGATGTACCAGATGCGCGAGCGGATCGAGCCGTTGCTGCTGCGCTTCAACATCCCTCTGCTCGAGCGAGGCGCAGATCGACGAGCTCGAGACGCTCGCGGTCGAGATGGAACAGTCGCCGGACGTCGAGCGCTTCCTCGTCCTCGACCGGCAGTTCCACCTCTCCTGCTACTCGGTCGCCGAGACCTCGGTTCTGGGCGAGACCGTGCTGCGGCTCTGGAACCGCACACAGCACTACCGGCGGGCCTACACCCGCCTGTTCCGCTCGGAGGGCGACCGGAGTGTCGATCACGAGCACCACCTGCTGGTCTCCGCCATCCGGCGTCGAGACCTCGACGAGGCCGAACGCGTCCTGGCAGGTCACATCCGTCGCACCCGGCTCGAGCTCGCACGTCATCCCGACGTCTTCGGCTGAGTCTCCCACGTCAAGGAGCACCATGCCCATCGCGATCATCAACCCCGCCACCGGCGAGCACCGAGAAGGAGTTCGAGGCGCACGACGCCGCCGAGATCGAAAGCGCGGCTCGCGCTGGCGGAGGCCGCGTACCGCACCATGCGCGGCACCACCTTCGCGCAGCGCGCAGCGTGGATGAACGCGGCCGCCGACCTCGTCGACAGCGAACTCGAGCAGGTCGCCGAGGTGATGACGCGGGAGATGGGAAAGCCGATCACCGCGGCGCGCGCCGAAGCCGCGAAGTGCGCAAAGGGCATGCGCTTCTACGCCGCGCACGCCGAGGCGTTCCTCGCAGATGAGCCGCTCGAGAATCCCGGATCCGTCAATGCCTCGCGCGCGTATGCGCGGTACCAGCCGCTCGGCGTCGTCCTCGCGGTCATGCCGTGGAACTATCCGCTCTGGCAGGTCGTGCGCTTCGCCGCCCCCGCGCTGATGGCCGGGAACGCCGGGGTGCTCAAGCACGCCTCGAACGTCCCCGAGTCGGCGATGTACCTCGACGGGCTGTTCACCCGCGCCGGGTTCCCGGAAGGTGCATTCACCACGCTGCTGATCGGATCGCGCGAGGTCGCGGCGGTCATCGAGGATCCGCGGATCAAGGCAGTCACGCTCACCGGCTCGGAGCCGGCCGGCCGCTCGGTCGCGTCGACGGCCGCCGCGCAGGTGAAGAAGGCCGTGCTCGAGCTCGGCGGATCCGACCCGTTCATCGTGATGCCGAGCGCCGACCTGGACAGCGCGGTGGCAACAGCGGTCACCGCCCGCACCCAGAACAACGGCCAGTCCTGCATCGCTGCCAAGCGGTTCATCGTGCACGCCGACGTCTACGACGCGTTCGCCGAGAAGTTCACCGCCGCCATGGCCGCCTTGAAAATCGGTGATCCGCTCGACGACGCGACCCAGATCGGCCCGGTCGCCACCGCATCCGGCCGCGACGAGCTCGTCGAGCTGGTGGACGACGCGCGGGGCAAAGGGCGCCGAGATCCTCACCGGCGGCACGGTGCCGGACGGCACTGGGTGGTTCTACCCGCCGACCGTGGTCGCCGGAGTCACTTCGGACATGCGGCTGCACCTCGAAGAGGCGTTCGGCCCGGTCGCGACCCTGTACAAGGTGGCAGACGCCCACGAGGCGATCGAGATCGCGAACGGCACCACGTTCGGGCTCAGCTCGGCAGCGTGGACGAACGACCCGGACGAACAGGAGCTGTTCTCGGCCGAGCTCGAGGCCGGAGGCGTCTTCCTCAACGGGATGACGATCTCCTACCCCGAGCTCCCGTTCGGCGGGATCAAGAACTCCGGCTACGGTCGCGAACTCGGGGCCGCCGGCATCCGCGAGTTCTGCAATCTGAAGACGGTGTGGACGGCATGAGCATCGAGCTCGCGTTCCTCGGTCTCGGAACCATGGGCGCCGAGATGGCTCGCCGTCTGGTCGACGCGGGGTATCCCGTGCGGGTCTGGAACAGGAGCCCGGAGGCCGCAGACGAGCTTGTCGCGGCGGGCGCCACCCGTGCCGATTCACCGGTGGCGGCACTCGAGGCGGACGTGTCGTTCTCGATGCTCGCGAACGACGACGCCGCAGAAAGCGTGCTGGTCGATGAGGCCCTCGCCGGGCGTCCGGGCCGAGTTCACGTCAACATGGCGTCGATCAGCCCCGAGGCGGCTGATCGACTCACCGAGGTGCACGCACGTGCCGGGGTGGCGTATGTCGCCGCGACCGTGCTGGGGCGGGCGACCGTGGCCGCCGCCGGCAAGCTGAACATCATGGCCGCGGGTCCCGCCGCGACCGTCGACGATCTGGAGCCCTACTTCTCGCACCTGGGCGTCCGCACCTGGCGGTTGGGAGAGACGCCCCGGATGGCCAATGTCGTCAAGGCGGCGGTCAACTACAACATCATCCACGCGATTCAGGCGCTGGGCGAGTCGATCACGCTCGTCGAAGGCCATGGAGTCGACGGAAGCGAGTTCGTCGACCTCCTCGCCAGCTCGCTGTTCGGCGGTGTCGTCTACTCGGGTTATGGCGCGGCGATCGCAGAGCGCCGCTACACGCCGCCGGGCTTCAGCATGGAGCTCGGGCGGAAGGACCTCACCCTGGCCGAGCGTGCCGCTGCCGAGGTGGGGGTCGCATTGCCGACCGCTCCCGTCCTCCACGAGCTGTTCGATGAGGCCATGGCCGACGACGAGCTCAGCGGCTACGACTGGGCCGGATTGACCGAGGTCACACGCCGGCGAAGTCTCCCGCCGAGTGAATCACCTGGCCCCCGCTGACGGTGAGCATCGACCGGATGCTCGGGATCTGGTCGGCCGGCACCGTGAAATAGTCGCGGTCGAGCACGGCGAAATCCGCGAGGCGGCCGGGCATCAGACGCCCGACGCGGTCCTCGTCACCGGTGAGCCACGCGTTTCCGGCGGTGGCGATCTGCAGCGCCCGCACCCGGCTCAGAAGATGCCGCGGGTCACGCCGGCGTCGTCCGTCGATCGAGCGCCCCTCGCACAGTGACCAGAGAGCGACCCACGGATTCGCGATCGAGGCCCGCGTACCGTCGGTGCCGACACCGAGAGCGACCCCCGCGGTCTCGAGATCGCCCAGCGGCGGTGCGTCCGCCAGGACGGACCGCCCCCAGGCTGCCTCGGAGGCGTCGGCTCGATAGACCTGCCTCCCGTCCACGACGAGTCCGATGCCGAGGCGCGCCATGCGCTCGATGGTCGAGGTGCTCAGCCGGTCACCGTGCGCGAGCGAGAACCGCAACGGAGCGATGGGTACCGTGGCGGCGAGGCGCTCCCACTCGCCCACGACCATGGATGCGACCTCGTCGGTGACGGCGTGCACGTGCATGGCCATCCCCCGACTCGCGACGTCCGCGCTGATCCCGGAGAACTCGCGCACCGTCTCGGCCGCGATCACGCGGTCCTCGAGACCCTCCATGTCGTGACTTCCGAAGTGCACGATCTCGCCGATACCCGCAACCCGCAGGCGATCACTGTGCGGCATGGACGCCACCTCGTCGAGCCACGCGGAGACCTGCTCGGCCTCGCGGCCGGCGTCCGTCGCCGAGAGGAACAACCGGAAGCGGAGGGGAAGCTCCTCGCCGAGCGCGAGAAGCGAGTCGTAGTGCGGTCTCGTCATCCCGAACCCGCCGGGATCGGTCACGCCCGTCACGCCGAGAGCGGCGAGATCGGCGCACATCTGCAGCAGGCCGGCGCGCTCCTCGTCGGGTCGGGGCGTCCCCGCGGCGCGAAGGAAGAGCGTGAAGGCGGGCAGGCCGACGACCCGACCGGTCGGGCGGCCTTCCGGGTCGAGATCGAGACTGCCGGGAGGGAGCGCAGAGAGCTCGGCGCCCACCGCCGCCTGCGCCGCGGTGCTGGCGATCGCCTCCTCGTACAGAGACTGGACGTACACGGGGCGCCCCGGAGCTGCGCGATCGAGGTCGGACGACGTGGGGATCCATCCGCCGAACTGGCTGGAATGCCAGCCGCCAACGGCGGTCACCCAGGAACCGGACGGGGTCGACGCCGCTTTCGCCGACAACGCGGCGAGCGCCGTACGAGGGTCGCGCAGACCACCCCACTGCACCTCGCGCCGCCAGGTCGCGCCGCCGCGGACCGCGTGGCAGTGACCGTCGACGATTCCGGGTACGACGGTGCGCCCGCCCAGATCGACCTCCTCCGCGCCGGCGAACTCGGCTCGGAGGTCGGCGGTCGAACCGACGGCGACGACGCGCCCGCCGTCGACCGCGAGGGCCTCGGGCGACGGCCGCTCGTCGCCCGCGGAATCCTCGCCCGTGAAGACCGCGCCGTTGACGTAGAGGCGGTGGGTCATCCTCCTCCTTTCGGAAGCAATCGATTGCAGGTTCCCTCTCACCCTAGGCTTCCAGGATGGCCTCCGCCCTCTCCGTCACCTCGGCCGTGCCCGATCCGGCACTGCTCGATCTGCCGTGGAACCTGCCCCTCGAGCTGTGGCCGGCGGACGTCATCGCCGCGCTGCCGAAGGGCATCTCCCGGCATCTCGTGCGGTTCGCGCACCTCAGCGGCTACGTCATCGCGGTCAAGGAGACGTCGGCCGACCTCGCCCGCCGCGAGTACGACCTCCTGCGCACGCTCCAGCGCATGGACATACCGTGCGTCGAGCCCGTCGCCGTCATCACCGACCGTGCCGACGACGTCGGCGAGGAACTCGCACCGGCGCTCGTCACGCGCCACCTGAAGTTCTCGCTCCCCTACCGTGCGCTGTACTCGCAGTCGCTGCGCCCCGATACCGCGACCCGGCTCGTCGACGCGCTCGCCCTGCTCTTGACGCGGTTGCACGTCGCGGGATTCTTCTGGGGAGACGTCTCGCTCTCGAACACCCTGTTCCGCCGCGATGCGGGCGCCTTCGCCGCGTACCTGGTGGATGCCGAGACCGGCAAGCTCTACGACGGCGGCCTGTCGAACGGGCAGCGCGAGAACGACCTCGAGATCGGCCGCGTGAACATCGCCGGCGAGCTGCTCGACCTGCAGGCCGGGGGCAGGCTCGACGATGAGGTGGATCCGGTCGCGGTGGCCGACGGCATCGTCAGCGCCTACCGCAACCTCTGGACCGAACTCACCGTCGCCGAGTCGTTCCCGCAATCCGAGCGCTGGCGCATCAACCAGCGCGTCGAGCGCCTCAACGACCTCGGATTCGACATCGGCGAGCTCTCGATCGGGCAGGACGAGACGGGGACGCAGGTCCGCATCCAGCCCAAGGTGGTGGATGCCGGGCACCACTCCCGGCGCCTGCTGCGGCTGACCGGGCTGGACGCCGGCGAGAACCAGGCACGCCGGCTGCTCAACGACCTCGACGCCTACCGAGCAACCGGCGACCGCAAGGACCTCGACGAGGAGATGGTCGCGCATGATTGGCTGGTGCGCGTCTTCGAGCCGGTCATCCGGTCGATCCCGAAGGACCTGAAGGGCAAGCTCGAGCCGGCCGAGGTGTTCCACCAGCTGCTCGACCACCGCTGGTACATGTCGCAGAACGAGAAGCGCAATGTGCCTCTCGCCGAGGCCCTCACCTCGTATATCGACGACGTGCTGCGCCACCGCCGCGACGAGGTCACCGTCGTCGGGCCCCCGACCGGTTCGATCACGGCGGCCATCGACGTGGTGGATGAGACCGACGACGAGGACTGGCGGTCGAAGGTCTAGTGGCCGATGCGAACAGGCCAGGGGCGCTCGCCGCGATCGGGGACGCCGCGGCCCGCCACCCCTGGGTCACCCTCGCCGTCTGGATCCTTCTGATCGGCGGCGTCGTCGCGACCGCGGTCGGCGGCATCGCCGGTGAGTCCCTTTTCGACCGCCTCAAGAGCGAAGCCCCGAGTGCGGACGGAGAGAGCTCCCGCGCCGACGACGCTCTGGCCGGCGATGACGAAGAGCGCTCCGCGCTGACGCTCCTGGCGTTCGGGATCGCGCCCGACGACCCGGATGCCGTGGAGACGATCGCCGACCTGGTCGCCACCATCGAAGACCTGCCCCGCACCTCGGTCGTGACCCCGGTCGGCGTCCCGCCGCTCCCCGACGGTTCCACCGTGCCCGCTCTCGCGCCCCTGGTCGCCGACGACGGCGACGGATTCCTGGTCAGCGTCACCGTCGAGGGCGTCGACGGCGGGCTGCCCGCCGACGCGGTGGTCGATGCCGCCACCGACCACCTCCGGGCGGCCGCAGACCAGCTGCGGCAGTCGCATCCGGGAGCCACCCTCGAGGTGGGCGGCGGCAAGCTGCTGGTCGACTCGATCGTCGAGATCTCCGAGAACGACCTGAAGCGCGGGGAGGCCGTCGCCCTGCCGATCGCACTGGTCGTCATGCTCGTCGTGTTCGGCGGGTTCATCGCCGCGGGCATCCCGCTGATCGGGGCGGGCGTGTCGATCGCCGGCGCGTTGGGCGCGCTGCTCGGGTTCACCTTCCTGCTCGACATCGACACCACGGTCGTGAACGTCGTGACGGCGGTCGGGCTGGGGCTGTCGATCGACTACGGTCTGCTGATCGTCAGCCGGTTCCGTGAAGAGCATCGCCGCGCCGGCATCGCGGGCAGGGAAGGCAGGCTCGCCGCGATCCGGCGCACGGCCCAGACCGCCGGCCGCACCGTGGTCTTCTCGGGGGTGACCTTCGCGATCGCATCGCTCGGGCTGCTCGTCTTCGAGCCGCGGATCGTGCGCGCCATCGGCCTCGGCGCCCTGGCCGTCACGGTGATCGCCATCGCATCCGCGCTCACGCTGATTCCCGCGTTGCTCAGCCTGACCGGCGATCGGCTGCTCAAGCCCGGGGCGCTGACCCGCCTCCCCGGCGTCGGCAAGGTGGTCGCCGGATTCGGCGACATCGCGCCCGACGACGGCTTCTTCTCGCAGCTCACCCGCCGGGTGCAGCGGCATCCGGCGCTCGTCACGATCGCGTGCGTTCTGCTGCTGGTGCTGCTCGGCAGCCCGCTCGCGTCGCTCCGCCTCGCGAATACCAGCGTCGACGCTCTGCCTTCTTCGTCGACGCAACACGAGTTCCTCGACACCCTGTCCGAGCGATTCCCGGATGCCACCAGCCCGCGCGTCGCCCTGGTCACCGAGACCGAGCGCGACGCCGAGGAATGGAGCGCGAGGGTAACCGGCATCGAGGGTGTCGAGTCGGTCGGGGCACCGGCCGAGACGGGAGACGCCTGGCGCACCGTCGTGCGTGTCGACCCCGCGGACGGCATCGACGTCGTGAACGCGATACGCGCCGACCGTGCCGCGCTGCAGGCGGACGGCCTCGGCGACGCCTGGGTCACCGGCACGGACGCCCGCACCGTGGACTTCTCGAACTCTCTGCTCGACAGCGCGCCCGTGGCGGCGCTCATCATCGCCCTCGGGACGATGGTGTTCCTCTTCCTCATGACCGGATCGCTCGTCATCCCGATCAAGGCGCTGATCGCAAGCGCCCTCTCGCTCGGAGCGTCGATCGGCGTGCTGGTCTGGGGCTTCGAGCAAGGCAACTTCGCGCCGGTGATGGGGTTCGATCCGGCAGACGTGCACGGCGTCGACGTGCTCGTGCTGCTGCTGACGTTCGCGTTCGGGTTCGGCCTCGCGATGGACTACGAGATGTTCATCCTGTCGCGCATCAAGGAGCAGGTGGATGCCGGCGTGCCCGGCCGGGAGGCGATCGCCCGCGGACTGCAGCGATCAGGTCGCATCATCACGAGTGCCGCGCTCATCATCATCGTGGTCTTCGCCGGTTTCGCGACCGGCGATCTCATGGTCATCAAGCAGCTCGGCACCGCGCTCGCCGTGGCGGTTCTCCTCGATGCGACCCTCGTGCGGTGCCTGCTGGTGCCGGCTCTCATGACATGGCAGGAGGGCATCATGTGGTGGGCACCGCGCTGGCTGAAGCGGTTGCACGCCCGGATCGGCCTCTCGGACTAGCCGAGGGTCAGTACGGCGTTGGCGACGAACAGCTCCTGGGCGGGGAACTTCGTGAGGATCTCGGTGCCGTCTCGGTGACGACGACCTCCTCCTCGATGCGCGCCGCGGAGATGCCGTCCGACGCCGGGCAGTAGGTCTCCATCGCGAACACCATGCCGGGCTGCAGCTCGACCGGATTCTCGAGCGAGTTGAGGCGCGAGATGATCGGTCGCTCATGCAGGCCGAGGCCGAGGCCGTGCGCGAACTGCAGGCCGAACGCCGCCAGCTCGTTCTCGAATCCGAAGTCCGTCGCCGCCGGGCAGCACCTTCGCGACATCGTCGGTCCCGACGCCCGGGCGTGATCGCGTCGAGGGCGGCGTCCATCCATTCGCGCGCCTGCTTGTAGGCGTCGCGCTGCGCTCGGTCGTCGCGCTTCCGACACCGAAGGTGCGGTAGTAGCAGGTGCGGTACCCGTTGAACGAGTGGATGATGTCGAAGAACGCCTGGTCGCCCGGCCGGATGATCCGGTCGGTGAAGTTGTGCGGGTGCGGGTTGCACCGCTCTCCCGAGATCGCGTTGACCGCCTCGACCTGGTCGGAGCCGAACTCGTAGAGCCGCTTGTTGGCGAGCGCGACGATCTCGTTCTCGCGGACGCCGGGCTTCAGCACGTCGACGATGTCCTGGTAGACACCGTCGACCATCGCCGCCGCCTGGTTGAGCAGCATGATCTCGTCCTGCGCTCTTGATCACCCGGGCGTCGAGCATGCGCTGCTGCGCGTCGGCGACCCGGATCCCCTGGCGCTGCATCTCGAACAGGAACGGCGGCTCGACGATGTCGATCCCGACGCGGCGCGTCGGCGACGCCGGCCTCGACCAGGAGGCCCTTGATCTCGGTGACCGCATCGCGCATCAGGCCCGCGCCTCGGGCGCGACCGCGCCGCGGAATCCGAGGAAGCCCGGCCGCCAGTTCTCGTCGGGCAGCCAGGTCGAGTAGAGCTTGTGGTGCCGCACGGCCGAGCCGAAGTCCCAGAGGATCGGCTCGTGACCGCGGGTGAGCAGGCAGTAGCGGATCATCTTGTCGCCGAGGGCGCCACCGATCCAGGTCTGCGTGGTGTACCGGATGTTGTAGAAGTCGAAGAGCAGGAACGCACCGCAGTCGCTGGCCTCGAGGGCTGCCTTCGCCCGGTCGACTCGGTAGTCGCGCAGCCGGTCGAAGTCGACGCGGTTCTCGTAGTCGACGCCCATGTGACCGGGTGCGCCAGTGGGCGGACGCCGCTGGTCGGGACGCGGACGCTCGAATCGACGGCCGCGCCGGGTGCGTAGCCCGTCGTCGATCCGCGACGGCTTCTCGGACTCGAGCTCGAGCCCGACGCCGCGCGCCGCCTCCAGCAGCAGGGTGGCGAAGTCCTCGCTCGGCGTGCCCGGCGTCCGACCTCCTGGCGACGATCTGCCGGGTCGCCGACGCGAGCGGCATCGGCACCCCGAGCTCGTGCCCCGCCTCCAGTCCGAGGTCGAGGTCCTTCTGGAGCAGCACGTTGGTGAAGGTCGGCGTGAAGTCGAGATTGACGAACGCCGGAGACTTGTAGCGCGTGAACGTCGAACCCATCACCGAGTCGTTGAGGAAGGCGAGGAACGCCTCGCGGCTCACGCCGCCCTTCTCGACCAGGACCGTGATCTCGGCGAGCGACTGGATGACCACGCCGAGCATAGACGTTGTGCGCGATCTTCACCAGCCGCGCCACCTCGCCCTCGCCGACGTAGGTGACGCCGCGCCCGAAAGCGCGCAGCACCGGCTCGACCTCGTCGAACACCTCGCGCGGACCCGACACGGCGACGGTCAGCTTGCCTGCCGCGATCACCGCCGGGTTGCCGCTGACCGGGGTGGCCAGGAACGCGGTGCCGCGCGCGACGGCGGCTTCGCGGATCTGCGCGCTGGCCTCCATCGACACCGTCGACGAGTCGGCGATGATCCGAGGAGCGCTGTCGCCGGTGAGCAGGCCGCCGTCACCGAGCATCACCTCGCTCGAGGTCGTTCGAGGCGGAGACCATGCTGAAGACGAGATCGCGGTCGGCGAGGTCGACGGGTCGGTCGACGAGCGTCGCGCCCCGTGCTCGGCGAGCGCCTGGCCTTGGCTCGCGTGCGGTTGTAGACCGCGACGTCGTAGCCGGCGTCGAGCAGCCGGGTCACGAGCTGCGCGCCCATCCGGCCGGCGCCGATCCAGCCGATCCTGATCCGCGTCTCGCCCACGGCTACCCTCCTCGATGTCCTGCAATCGATTGCAAGTTTCGCGCGATCCTGCCGCCTTGTCAAGCCGGATTGCAGCCGCAATCGATTGATACCCTGTGCACATGGAGTCTCGAGTCACCATCGCCGATGTCGCGGAGTTGGCCGGCGTGCACAAGGCGACGGTCTCGCGGGCGCTCAACAAGCTCACCGAGCACCAGGTCAACGCCGCGACCGCAAAGCGCGTGCAGCGCGCGGCACGCCAGCTCGGCTACGTCCCGAACATCGTCGCACGCGGACTGCGCACCAATCTGTCGATGACCGTCGGCGTCATCCTGCCCGACCTGACCAACCCGCTGTTCCCCCCGATCGTGCGCGGCATCGAGGATTACCTGGCCCCGCGCGGCTATACCGCACTCATCGCCAACACCGACGGGCGAGACGATCACGAGGCAGCCGCGTTCGACTCGCTGCTCGAGCGCCGCGTCGACGGGTTCATCATCGCGACGGGTCAGACCGATCACCCACTCCTCTCCGATCCCGCGCGCCGCAACGTCAAGGCCGTGATGCTCAACCGTGGCAGCGGGGGCAACCGCTACCCGCTGGTCACCGGAGACGATGCAGCCGGCATCTCCGCGGCTGTCGACCACCTCGTCGAGCTGGGGCACCGGGACATCGTGCACCTGGCCGGCCCGCCGAACTTCACGACGAGCATCGTGCGTGCCGATGCCTTCCACGCCGCGGCCGCCCGGCATCCGGGCGTCCGGCACCGGCTCAGCCTGGCGCCCGCATTGAGCATCCGTGCCGGAGAGTCTGGCATGACCGAGCTGCTCGCCACCGAGGGAGACCTGCCGACCGCGGTGGTCGCGGGAAACGACCTGCTGGCGGTCGGCGTCTTGCGCGCGATCCGGGCGCACGGACTTCGCGCGCCGGACGACATCTCCGTCGTCGGCTTCAACGACATGCTGTTCGCCGAGGACTTCAACCCACCGCTCACCACAGTGCGCGTCCCCCATGTCGAGATGGGCATCGAGGCGGCGCGTCTGCTGCTCGAGAGCATCGAGGCGGATGTGCTCAGTCCCGTCACGGTGACACTGCCCGTTGCCCTCGTGGCGCGCGCGTCGACCGCGGCGCCTCGCACGCACCCGCTCACCGGGCGCCGCGCAGACTGATCCGGGCGCTCAGCCCGCGTCGACGAACAGCTCGACCGCCTCGGCCGGTTCGCTCCGCGAGACACGCGCGAGTCCCCGCGACGTGATCTTCAGGCTGGGGATGCTCACGGCCAGGCAGGCGAAGCCGGCGGCGCTGATGAGCCCGTCGAATCCACTGCCCATGCTGTCGGTGATGGCGTGCTCGATGGCGATGCAGCGCTCGATCACCTCGGCGGACGGAGCATCGGTCACGATTCCGCGGATCGGCAAAGCGACCTCGGCGACCACCTCACCGTCGACGACGACCGCGATTCCGCCACCGTGCCCTGCCACGGTCTGCGCCGCGAGAAGCATGTCCTCCTCTGTCGCGCCGACCACCATGAGGTTCATCATCCCGGGGTTGACGGTCGCGGCGATCGCTCCGCGCTGGATGTCGAACCCGCGCACCAGGCCGAGGGCGCGCTCGCTGCCGCCCAGGTGCCTGTCGATGACGGCCATCTTGGCGAGTCCGCTGGACGGGCCCGCCAGCCGGCCGGCGACGATCTCAACCTGCTCGACCAGTTCCTCGGTCGCGAGTTTGCCGGCCTCGATCCCGATGACCCTCGCCGTGCTGGTGCCGTCGCCGCGATCGAACAGGAAGTCGTCGATCGTGAGCGGGTCGGTGATGACCACCGCGTTGCGGGTCACCTCCCCGTACTCGGCCATGGCCGGCTCCAGCAGGTACTCGCCGTCGACAGCCGCCAGGGCTCCGCGGCTGACCACCCGGGTGATGGGCAACGTCGCCAGATCGGCGACCGCGACGATCGAGGCGATGCGGCCCGGCGTGATCGAGCCGTAGTCGGCGTCGACGCCGATGCCCTTGGCGGCGTTGAGCGTCGCCATCCTGATCGCATCGACCGGGCTGACTCCTCCCCGGATGGCACGCCTGACGAGCCGGTCGATATGGCCGGACTCGGCGATCGATGCGAGCTCCTGCTCGTCGGTGCAGAAGCTGAAACTGCGCGGGTCGGCGCCCTGCTCGGTGATCGCCGGGAGCAGGTCGTCGAAGTCGCGCGCCGCGGAGCCGCCTCGGATCTGGACGGTGAGCCCGTTCTCCCAGCGCTCCAGCGCCTGCGGCGTCGACACGGCTTCGTGCTCCGACCGCACGCCCAGCGCGACCGAGGCCTGCAGGTTCGGCCCTTCGAGGCCCTCGAGATGGCCGCCGATCGTGCGTCCGAGACGCAGGGCGGTCTCGTAGACGCGTTGCTGACCCTCGATGGGCAGCCAGGCCGCCCAGCAGTTCCATTCACGCAGCTCGACGCAATCGTCGTGCTCGAGGAGCCTTTCGAGGTCGTCGTACGAGAAGCGCTCGAGGTTGCCGAACGCGCCGATGCCGAGCACTGCAGCCACGAAGGGCGACAGCAGGATGTCGATGCCGGACCCCTTGGCCGCGTCGAGTTCGTGCAGCACGGCATCAAGGCCGCCGATCGTGCCGAGCTCGTAGAAGTCCGTGCAGAGGGCGGCGGTGCCGTGCGGCACCAGCACCTCGGCGAGCCGCTGCACGGTCAGCTGCGATCCGCCCAGGTGGATGTGGCTGTCGATGAATCCGGGGAGCAGGTACGACCCCGTGCAGTCGATGACCTCGGTCTTCGAGCCGATCGCATGCGCGACGTCGCCGACGGCGGCGATCCGTGGGCCCGCGATCGCGACGTCGGCGAGTCCGATGCGGCCGGTGTGGACATTGAGCACCCGCCCGCCCCGCAGCACCGTGTCGGCGTCCGCCTTGCCCGCGGCGACGAGGGCGGCGGCGCGGCGCTCGTCGGCGTCCCGTTGTGCCTTGGTCATCGTCTTCTCCTCTGAGTCAATCGGTGGCGTCGTGGCCGGCGGTTCACGGTACCGCCGCGTCCAGCAGCGCCGCGTAGCTGGTCTCGCCGGTGCGCACACTGGCCGAGATCCGGCCGAGACGCATGACGTGGATCACATCCGTGTACTCCAGCAGTTCCTCGAATTCGCACGAGGCGAGCACGACGGCGATCCCCTGTTCGCGTGCGATGTCGCGCAGCATGGTGAGAATCTCGGTCTTCGAGCGCACGTCGATGCCCTGGGTCGGCTCGCTGAGCAACAGCACCCGCGGGCTGGTCCCCAGCACGCGGGCGATCACGACCTTCTGCTGGTTTCCACCGCTGAGGTTGCCGGCGGCGACCTCGCCGTCGCGAGCCCGGATGCCGAAGCCGGCGATGGCCGCACGGCTGCGCGCCCGCTCGTCGGCGGGACGGCGCAGGAACCGCCGCTGAACGGCCGACCCGTGACCGATGCCGAGATTCTCGCGGATGGATCGGGCGGCGACGATGCCCCGCACGCGGCGTTCCTCCGGCACCAGACGGATGCCGGCCTGCATGGCGCGGTGCAGCGATCCGCGCGCGACCGGGGCGCCGTCGACGGTGATCTCCCCGGTGTCGCTCGACATGGCGCCCGACAGGGCCTCGAGCAGTTTCCCGTGCCCCGAGCCTTGGATCCCGGCGACCCCGACCACCTCACCGGGGCGGACCTCGAACGTGACGGCGTCGAACGCGCCGTCCGCGCCGAGCCCGGTGACCGTCAGCACCGGCGGTGTCGCGTCAGCGGTTTGCGCCGGCGATGCACGCCGTTTCACGGGAGCGCCACCGGACTGGGTGCGTGCCATGAGGGCGAGGAGTGCCGGCCTGTCGATCTCGCCGCGGGCGAACGTCCCGACGAGACGCCCATCGCGCAGGACCGAGATCCGGTCGGAGAGGCGCATCACCTCCCCGAGCCGATGACTCACGTACAGGATGCTGGTGCCCGAGTCGCGGAGCGAGATGAGTCGTTGCAGCAGCACGTCGGCATCGGAATCGGAGAGCACGGCCGTCGGCTCGTCGAGCACGAGGAGGCTGCCGGGGTGGATGAGCGTCGCCGCGATCTGGCAGAGCCTCGACTGCGCGACCGACAGGCCGGCCGCGAGCTCATCGACGTCGAGCGCGGCCGCGCCGACGCGGGCGAGGGCTTCCTCGACCGTCACTCTCTCCGTTGCCGTCAGCCGCGACCTGCTGCTCCACGGCCGTTCTCGGCCGAGCATGACATTGCGCCCGATCGTGAACGTCGGCACCAGCTCTGGCTCCTGGGGGACATAGCTGATCCCGGCACGTCGCGACCCGGCGGGACCGCGGAGATTCGCGACCTGCCCGTCGACGAAGATCTCCCCGTTGTCGGGGGTCTCGAGGCCCGCGAGCATCTTCACGAGGGTCGACTTGCCTGCGCCGTTTTCCCCCACGATCGAGTGGATCTCGCCGGGGCGGAATTCGATGGAGATCTCGTCGAGTGCCCGCACGCCGGGGTAGGACTTCCCGATCCCCGCCAGCCGCACCAGCGGCCGGCGGGGATCGGTCGTCCCGTCGCCGTTCGACATCAGGGGATCAGTTCCTCCGTCGCGAACGGCGTGCCGATGTCCTCGGATGTGAAGAGCGGGATGGGGAGGCATGTCACCCTCGGCACCTCTTCGCCCTCGAGAAGGGAGATCGCGTACGAGACGCCCAGGATGCCCATCCATCGCGGGGTGAGTCCGAACACCGAATCGAGCGACCCGTTTTCGAGACCGCCGATCGAGTCGGGCTCGTACCCGGCCGACACGTACGGAATCTCGCCACGGTACTCATCGGGCAGCGAGGCCGGCTGCAGGATGTAGTAGTGCACCGAGAAGATCCAGTCGAGCTCCGGGGTCGCCTGGATGGCATCCTCGAAGGAGCGAAGGCCCTCTGCCGGATCGACCAGTTGCGTGGGTGCCGCGGCGATCACGATGTTCGGATACGCCTCGGCGACGCGGTCCTGGAATCCCTCGGTGCGACGCTGCGACCAGGTCGCGTTCGACGGTCCGGCGATGATGACTCCCGTCCCGCCTTCGTCGCCGAGGAGCTCGGCGACCCGGTCCGCGGCCATCTGCCCGAACGTGTAGTCGTCCTGCATCACCATATGGACATCGGCGCTCGCCACCTCGGATGAGATGTTGACGACGGGGATGCCCGCGTCGACGGCCTGCGTCACGACCGGCACGGAGCCCTGGATGTCGGACGGCGCCATGACGAGAGCATCCGTGCCGCCCAGCAAGGCGTCCTCGATCTGCTTGAGCTGCTGGTCCGGCGACGCGTACCCGTCTGCGGAGTACTCGGTGAGCGTCACGCCGGCTTCCTCGGCCGCCTGCGCGGCGCCCTGGCTGATGGCGCCGTAGTAGTAGCCGGCCGAGCTCACCTGCATCAGCGTGAGGTCGTAGTTCTCTGCGGCCTGCGGCACCTCGAAGTCGAGCAATTCCTGCTCGGTGGGACTCGCGTCGCAGGTCAGCGAGGTGCCGAGCTCGGCGGGGATCCCCCCGCCACCGCCGCCCTCGTCGACTGGTGCGGCCGTACATCCGGTCGCGAACAGGATGATCGCTGCGGCAGGTGCGAACACCTGAATGGAACGCTTCATGGCTTCATCTCCTTCGTTGCATTGGACGGCGGTGCTGTGTGTTGGGTGGTGTCTGCGGGGCGCCGGAACAGGCCGACTACCGACCAGGAGCGGCCGGTTCGGGCGCGCAGCTGGTCGATCAGCACGGCGAGGATGAGAACGGCGCCGGTGAGCATCTGCTGGATGAACTCGGACAGGCCGGCGATGTTCATCCCGGTCGTGATGATGCTGAGCAGCATCACGCCGAGGAGAACGCCCAGGATGCGGCCGACGCCGCCACCGATAGCGACGCCGCCGATGATGGCGGTTGCGATCGAGAGCAGCTCGTAGCCTTGGCCGAGACTGGCCTGTCCGACGACGACGCGTGAGGCGAGCATCAGTCCGGCGACGCCGGCGAAGAGACCGCAGACGACGTAGGCGACGATCTCGTTGCGCACGACCGGGATGCCTGCGAGCACCGCCGTCTCGCGGCTCCCGCCGATTGCGTAGATGTTCAGGCCGGTGCGAGTGCGGTTCAGCAGGACCCAGGCGATGGCGCCCACGATGATCGCGATCCCGACAGTGGACGGAATGACGCCCCAGCTGAACCGGCCGAACCATCCAAAGTCGTCGGGCAGCCCGAACACCGACCGCCCGTTGCTGATGTGATTGGCGAGCCCGGTGACGAATGTCATCATGCCGAGGGTGGCGACGAACGGGCTGAGCCGGAACTTCGCGATCAGGATGCCGTTGACGAGGCCGACTGCGGCTGCGGCAGCGAGCCCGCCGACGATCCCGATC
Source organism: uncultured Actinomycetota bacterium (assembly GCA_963730045.1). Taxonomy (GTDB): domain Bacteria; phylum Actinomycetota; class Actinomycetes; order Actinomycetales; family Microbacteriaceae; genus JBDSKH01. The sequence continues at coordinate 273,161 of CAVSPQ010000003.1, forward strand.
ACGGTGCCGTACTGGAGCATGAGGAGCGCGCCGACCGTGCTCGCGAGTCCCATGTTGGCAGCGACCGAGATGTCGAATCCTCCGACCAGCAGCGCGAACATCTGGCCGATCGCCACCACGAGCAGCACGGCGGCGTGCCGGGTGATGTTCTCGAGGTTGCGAAGGGTCCCGAACTGATCGGGGTAGATCACGAGGAAGACCGTGGCGAGCACCGCGACGGCGAGCAGGATGCGCACCTCGGTGCGGTAGCTGCTGCCGACGGAGCGGAGCACACTCGCTGCCGATTGCCGGGAACGCAGTGTTCCGTCGGTGTCCAGCTCGCTCATTCGGACCGCCTTCGCGCCGCGACCTGCGGTCACGGGCGTCCGGCGCTGGCTCCCGTGGCGAACCGCGAAGGCTAGCTCCGCAATCGATTGCAATCCTACAACCGGACTCGACGTGCCTGTCAAGGCTCAATCTCTGCGTATTTGAGCGGCTTGCGCTGCGACGACGGAACTGATTTGCTATCAGAAATGCAATCGGTTGCCTAGACAGGAGGGCTCGTGACCTCGAAAATCCCCGTGCCCCGCCAGGTGGGCAACGCCGAAGTGATCCACCACGCCGGATTCGACCCGGAGATCGTCAGCCCGTTCGTCCCGGCCATCCGGGTGGTCTCACCCTCTCGCCTCGTGTTCATCAGCGGCGTGACCGGGGCGCCCGTCTACCACGACCATCCGCACATCCCCGAGGTGTTTGCGTCGATCTCCGAACGCATCGAGGATCAGGTGGCCGACCTGTTCGAGCACCTCGATCTCGCACTCGCGGCGTCGGGATGCGAGCGTCGCGACGTGGTGAACCTCATGCGCTTCTTCACCGACGTCGCCGCCGACCAGGATGTCGTGAATCGCTACCAGTCGGAATGGTTCGGAGATCACATCCCGACCAGCACGTCCGTCGAGGTGACCCGGCTCGCGACCGACGCGCGGCTGCGTCTCGAGATCCACGCCGTCGCCGCAGCGCCTGCGTAGCGACGGCTACGCCTCGCCGCGACCCCAGGTCGTGTTCAGGTGCGACTGCGAGTCACGCTCGAGGTTGAGCGGCCCGTCGATCGAGTAGTACCGGCGGCCGGCGACCAGCAGTTCTTCAGCCGGGAACTTCGTGATGACCTCGCAGCCGTCGGCGGTGACGACGACCTCCTCCTCGATGCGCGCCGCGCCCCAGCCGTCCTTCGACGGCCAGTAGGTCTCGAGGGCGAAGACCATTCCCTCCTTGAGCTCTTCAGGGTGGTCGAGCGAGACCAGGCGCGAGAAGATCGGCTTCTCCCAGATCGAGAGTCCGACGCCGTGCCCGTACTGCAGCGCGAAGGCCGCCTCCTCATCCGGGAACCCGAACTCCTGCGCCGTCGGCCAGACCTTCACGATGTCGGCCGTCGTGGCGCCGGGCTTGACCAAGGCGATGGCTCGGTCCATGTACTCGCGGGCGCGGGTGTAGGCGTCGCGCTGCGCACTGCTCGCCGAGCCCACCGCGAATGTGCGGTAGTAGCAGGTCCGGTAGCCGTTGAAGCTGTGCAGGATGTCGAAGAACGCGGGATCGCCCGGTCTGATGAGCCGGTCGGAGAACACGTGGGGGTGCGGGGAACACCGTTCGCCCGAGATGGCGTTGACTCCTTCGACGTACTCCGACCCCAGGTCGTACAGGGTCTTCGCTACGACCCCGACGGCTTCGTTCTCGCGGACTCCCGGACGCAAGAAGCGGTACAACTCCTCGTACGCGGCATCCACCATCGACGCAGCCTGCGTCAGAAGCCGGATCTCGTCGCCGGTCTTGATGCGACGAGCCTCCATGAACAGCTGCTGCCCGTCGACGACGCGGATGCCGGCCTGTTGAAGGGCGAAGAGCACGGGAAGCTCGATGACGTCGACGCCAAGGGGCTGGTCGGCCACGCCGAACTTCTCCAGCTCGCGCTTGATCTTCTTCGCAACCCCTTCCGCGATTCCGGCATCGGGGCTGAACGCGCCACGCAGGGTCGAGATTCCGGCACGGGCGCCGGACTCGAGCCGGGGGCGGCTCGCCCCCTCGTGCGGAGCGCTGGGATCGGCATCCATCTCCATGGTCGTCGTGTCGAGCCACGGGTTGTACAGGGCATGGTGCTTCGCGGCCGATCCGAAGTCCCAGGAGATCGGATCGCTGTTGCGGGTCAGGAGGCTGAAGCGGATCAGCTTGTCGATCGCCCAGGTGCCGATGTGGGTCGATGTCATGTAGCGGATGTTCGAGAAGTCGAACGCGAGCACGGCGCCGAATTCGGACGCCTCGAGTTCTGCTCGGAGGCGCGCCAGCCGCTCGGTACGGAGCCGATCGAAGTCGACCCGTTGCTCCCAGTCGACCGCGTTGCTCCCGGTCGTTCCGGTGCTCTTCATCGAATCCTCCGTGGTGCAGTGCCGCGTCGCGACGTTAAGTGAGAACGGATATTATGTTTAGCAGAGATTAACACTAGTGTGGAAGCAGGAAGCCTCCCGGGCCTCCGGCAGGGACGAAGCGACCCGATGTCCGTAGTATCCTCGCGACTACGCGCTCGACGGACGTCCGCGCTTGATTCGAGACGGCGGGACCGGGCATGACGGCGGAGGACATCGGCGCCCGACTGCGTGAAGCGCGGCTGCAACGTGGCCTCAGCCTTCGCAGCGTCGCTCAGGCGCTCGGAGTTTCGGCCTCCCTGATCTCGCAGGTCGAGACCGGCAAGACGCAGCCGTCGGTCTCCACCCTCTACGCCATGGTCACCCACCTCGGCGTCTCGATGGACGAGCTGCTCGGCGTGATCCCCGCCGGCAGCGCACCCGCGAGTCCCTCGGCGGTGCTCGGTCACACCCGTAAGGTGCTGCCGGCGGTCCAGCGTTCCGACGAGAACCCCGTGCTCGAGATGGAGAACGGGGTGCACTGGGAACGCCTCGCGGTGGGCGAAGGCGGTCCCGCCGATGCCCTCCTGGTGAGCTACGACCCCGGCGCGACGAGCTCGATCGAGGGCAAACTCATGCGCCACTCCGGGGTCGAGTACGCCTACATCCTCGAGGGCGAGCTCACCCTGCAGCTCGACTTCGACACCCACGTTCTCGGACCGGGCGATTCGCTGCAGTTCGACTCGGTCCGACCGCACCTCTACTCCAACAACGGGGCGAGCGTCGCCCGTGGCGTCTGGTTCGTGGTCGGGCGTCGCCAGCAGAACCAGTCGATGCCCACGGCTCCCGGCGAGGATGCGGCGCGAACCGGAGCGCCGTTGTCCTCTGCTGTCGACGTGCTGCGCGCCATGGACGACCTGCGCAGCTGACCGATCCGCCATCACGAGTCGATCGTCGGCCCGCCGGAGCGCGCGAGGAAGTCCCAGTCGCGGCTGAAGCGATACGAGTGCTGCGCGGGAGGCTGCGGTGACTGCGTCTCGATCCAGCGCACGATGCCGTCGGTGCGGTTGTAGAAGGCGTGCTCGCATCCCGAGCCCGTCCACAGCACGTCGCCCTCGCGCAGAAGGTGGGTCTCGCCGTCGAGCATGACCTCGATCTCCCCCTGCGTCATCACATACGCCTCCTCGAGGGGGTGGTCGTGTGGGTGCGCCACGGCGGTGGGCTGGTACTCGACCATGAACATGGTGTGCAGTTGCGCCCCCTGCCGCTGATCGATGAGCATCTTCACACCGATGCCGCTGTAGGCGAGCAGCGCCGTCGCCATGCTCGCCGACACCTCCGGCGCCTCCGGATCGCTTCCGGCCGCCAACCGCCCCAGATCCATGGTCGAGGGGCTGAAGGTGGAGAATCGCCGGTTACGCGGGTCGCGCAGATCCACCGTCCCCAGCACGGAACCGAGCAGGGTGCCGGGCAGGAAGAAGGTGTCCCGGCGCCGTCCGTCGACGGGGAGGCGGACGGGGGTGGACATCTCGAGCCAGCGTGCCCCGTCTGACCCGGCTTCCACCTGGTGCTCGGTGCCGATCGGAACGAACGCCAGATCATCGGCACCGAGGGTGACCTGCGTCCCCTCCATCGCCAGCCGCAGCTCGCCCGAGACGACCGAAATGCTCTTCTCGTACGAGTGGACGACCACGTCGATGCGACCGCCGGGATCGAGTTGCCCGATGGACATCGTGGTGTGGTGCGAGCCCGTCTCAGCCCCGATCAGGTCCTGACGCCGGAACCCAGAAGAGTGACCGGCATAGTCGGCCGGCAGCGCGGCCAGCTCGTCGTCGATACGCGTCAGGTGGAACCCGGGCATGGCCTCATCCCCGACGGTGGGACGCCGGGCGCGCCTCGGTGATCCAGGGGTCGATGAGAGTCTTGATCTGCGACGGCGCACCCGCCACGAGCGGGCGCAGCGCGTCATCCACCACCCTGTCCAGGGGCAGTACCTCGTGGGCGAGGTCCGTCCAATCCGGCCGCGTGCCGAGCAGGCGGACGGCCTCCGGCATGTCGGTGGCGAAGACATGTGCGACGCTGCCGATGATCGTGTACTCCCTGAGGGTCCAGCTGCCGAGCGGCACGGCGACATCCGTCTTCTGGATGCCGATGGGCACGATCGTCGATCCGGGGCTCGCCGCCTCGAGCACCGACGCGAGTCCGGGCGCTGAGCCGCTCACCTCGAAGAACACATCCGGTTCCATGCCGATTTCCACGAGGTGGTCTGCCAGCGAGCCCTGCCCGGCTTGCAGCGTCTCGGCGGCACCCAGATTGCGAGCCAGCTCTAGCCGTTCGGGGTTGAGGTCGACGACCAGGACGCGGGCACCCGTCGCGGCAGCCGCCACGGTGATGAAGGCGCCGATACCGCCCACGCCCACGATCACGGCCTGCTGGCCGGCCGAGAGGCCGCTGCGGCGGACGGCGTGAACGGCGATCGACATCGGCTGGGCGAGGCCCAGGGTGTCGAGCGGCAGGCCGCTTTCGCTGACGTCGAGCAGGATGCCCGCCGGAACGGTGACGTACCCGGCGAGGCCGCCGTCGACCTGGAGGCCGGTGGTGCGGTAGTCCCGGCACAGGTTGGTGCGACCCTGGGCGCAGAGCGTGCAGGTCCCGCACGCTATCCCGGCACCACTGACGACCACCGAGCCGACGGAGAGCCCCGACACCCGGTCGCCGAGGGCTTCGACGACACCGACGTACTCGTGACCGAGGATGACCGGGGGAACCGAGACGCTGCCCGCGATCGAACTCGGTCGCGTCACTGCCGCAGACGCCGCAGACGGCGACCCGCACCAGCACCTCTCCGGGGCCGGGTACCGGCACGTCGCGCTCTTCGATCCGCAGATCGTGGACGGCGTGCAGCACCCCGGCTCGCATACCGGTCACAGCCGGGCACCGTCGCCGACCGGCAGCTGCACCGCCGACGCGCTCGGCGATCATCCGCCCGAGATGCTTCTCGTACACCTCCGCGTGCGCCGCCGAGTCGAGGTAGGCCGACAGGCCGGCCTCGTCGTCGACGATCGCGGCGACGCCGTAGTCGGGGCCACCGGGGCGCAGCCGCAGGCTCTCCCCGCACTGATAGCTGCGCAGTGCGGGGATCGCCGCGGCCATCGGCCGTCAGCGCTTCGGTGAGCGCGGCGACATCGGCGGGGGTGACGTCGTCCTTCCAGCGGAAGGACGCGAGGTGCAAGATCATCTGTTCCCTTGGATCGGAGTGCGAGCGGAGGTGCGGCGACCGTCAGTCCGCGTACTTGTACGGGTTCTCGATCTCCTCGTTGGGCTCGAGCGGCGGGTGCATCCCCTCTTCCCAGGTCTGCTCGCCCAGCTTGCCACGCACGTACTCGACCGACGCGGCCACGGCATCCCGAGCCGGCCCGATGTCGAGGCCGATGCGCTTGCCGTCGTACTTCAGCACGCGCCCGTCGACGACGACCGTGTGCACGTCCGCAGTGTTGGCCTGGTACACGACGTGAGCGCTCGGGTTCAGGATCGGGGTCATCGCCGGTGACTGGTCGTTCTTGATCAGCAGCAGGTCGGCCTTCTTGCCGGGCGTGATCGAGCCGATCTTGTCGCCCATGCCGAGCGCGTTCGCTCCGCCCTGGGTGGCCATCCACAGCACGTCCTCGGCGCGCAGCTGGTTGACCGCGACGGTGTCGTCCGTCTTGTGCGCCTCGAGGTGGGCCCTCGACCGGTCGGAGCTGAGCGTGGCACGCATCGCCGAGAAGAAGTCGGCGCTCCACCACACGCTGGTGTCCATCGACAGCGAGGCCGGGATGCCGTACTTGCGGATCTCCCACGTCGACGGGTAGCCCTGGCCGGCGCTCTGCTCGCTCTCGGTCGCGACCGAGACGGTGCCGCCGGTCGCTGCGATCTTCTGGTAGCTGTCGGCGCTGAGACTGGCGGCGTGCACGTAGGTGACGGTGTCGTCCATGACGCCGGCATCGAACATGTGGCCGATGCCGACATCGGTCGTCGCGCCCCAGACCCCGGCGTGCGTGGTGACGCGCAGTCCGTTGTCCTTGGCGTACTGGAACGCCGCCTTCTCGGGGAAGTCCTCCGAGTCGGGAACGTCGAACGCGATCTCGAGCGACAGCATGTCGGTGCTCGTGAAGTTCTTGACCCAGGACTGGAAGCCCTTGTCGGCCGTCCACTCCCACGGCGCTCCGAGGTAGTTGCCGTAGCCGAGGACGAACCGGCCGGGGATCTCCTCGAACGCCTTGACGGCCGCGTCCGCGTACTCGGGGGTGCGCAGGGCGTGCGACCAGTCGAGCGTCGTGGTGACGCCGGTGTCGACGGACTCCAGGGCGCTGAGCAGGTTGCCCGCGTAGATGTCCTCGGGGCGGAACACCTCGCCGTGCTGCAGGTAGTAGAAGACGAAGTACTGGCTCAGAGCCCAGTCGCCGCCGTAGCCGCGCAGGGCGGTCTGCCACATGTGCCGGTGGGTGTCGACGAAGCCGGGGGTCAGGATGCCGCCGGTCGCGTCGATCTCGAGCGTGCCTTCCGGCACCTTCAGCTTCGGCCCGACGGCGGTGATGGTGTCACCGGTGACGAGCACGTCGCCGTTCGGGATGACTCCGGCCTTGTCGACCGTGATCACCGTCGCGTTGCGGAACACGACCGGCGTGCCGGCGGCGAAGTCGCCGGGCTTCGGGGTAGGGGTGGCGTCTGCCATTTCGGGTATCCTCCTCGTCGAGAATTTCAGTGACACTTTACATCGCGGGGTCTGTGTATGTCCAGACCTGAGTTCGAGGGCGGTTCCGTGGCGCCCTGTTCATTTGTGCTTCAATTCGTTCATGTCCGCCCAGAAGATCGCCGTGCTCGGCGCCGGTGCCAACGGCGCGTCGATCGGCGCCGACCTCACGGTCGCCGGAGTCGACGTCACGCTCATCGAGCAATGGCCGGCGCACGTCGAGGCGATGCGCGCGACGCGGCCTCACGATCGAGATGCCGGAGAGCACCCTGCACGTCGAGCCGCGCACCATGCACCTGTGCGAGGTGGCGACGCTGCGCGAGACGCTTCGACGTCGTCCTGGTGCTCATGAAGGCCTACGACACCCGCTGGGCGGCCGAGCTGATCGCGCCGCATCTGGCCGACGACGGGATCGCTCGCCGGCGTGCAGAACGGCATGACCACCGACACCATCGCGGACGTCGTGGGCAGCGCATCGCACCATGGGCACCGTCATCGAGATCTCGTCGACGATGTACGACCCGGGCCGTCGTGCAGCGCCATGTCGCGCCCGACGCGCTCGTGGTTCGCGGTCGGCAGCATCGATCCGGCGGCCGACGGCAGGCGCGACGACATCGCCGCCCTGCTGGGACACTCCGGCACCGTCGCGATCGTCGACGACATCCGGGCCACCAAGTGGATGAAGCTGATCAGCAACGCACCGTGCTGGTGCCGACGGCGATCGTCGGCCTCCCGATGTTCGACGCGATCGATCACCCCGGCATGCGCGAGCTGATGGTGCGGTCGGGCGCCGAGGCGCGCGACGTCGGAGCCGCCCTCGGACATCCGCTGCTGCCGATCTTCGGGCTGGGCGCCGACGATGTCGCCCGGCCGCGATCCGTCGTCGACACGCTGCTCGACAAGCTGTACGCCGGGTTCGTCGTCCCGAACGCCACGACGACGGTCCTGCAGGACTGGACGAAAGGCCGTCACAGCGAGGTCGACGACCTCAACGGCACGGTCGTCGCGGAGGGCGCACGCCTCGGCATCCCGACGCCGGTCAACGCCGCCGTCGTCGAGCTCGCGCATCGCATCGAGCGCGGCGACCTCGAGCCGGGGACCGGCAACCTCGCGCTTCTGGAGGAGCTGAGCTCGCGCTAGCCGCACGCCCCACGTCTAGGTCAGTCGCCAGCCGCGGTCCACGTACAGCTGGGTTCCCGATACCCCGCGGTTGCCCAGCAGGAAGAGGGTGGCGTCCACCACGTCCGTCATCGTCGCGAGCGCCCCGCCGGGCGTCCGCGAGGTGTAACCGTCGAGCACCTCGGGGGGTTTGCTCGACCAGAACGGGCTGTCGCCGACGATGCCGGGATGCAGGGCGTTGACCCGGATCGGTGCGAGCTCGAGGGCGAGCGAGTTGGTGAGACCTTCGACGCCGCCGTTGATCGTCGAGACCGTCGTCGAGCCCGGATAGGGCATGTCCTTCGCGCGCCCGCCGAAGAGGACGATGCCGGTGTCGGCGGTCGGCGTGAGCCGGTCGCTGAGCACATGCACGGTCTCGGTGTATCCGACGAGCTTCAGCACCACGAGACGACGGGCGCGGGCGATGTCGTAGTCGCGGATGGTGTTGGCGTCACGCTCGATGGCAGCCAACACCAGGCCATCGACGTGGCCGATGCTCGCAAGGGACGCGGCGATGGTCTCCGGCTCGGATATGTCCACGGCCACGGCGCTGGCCCCCGGTCCGATGTCGGCGGCGACGGCTTCTGTCTTGGCCTGATCGCGTCCGGAGATGACCACGTGGTCGCCGTCGGCGACCACCCGCCGGGCCAGCTCGAGGCCGATGCCGGAAGTCCCGCCGATGACGACGATGGTGCGCGGGCTCATGCGTCCTCCCTCAGTCCGACTGAACAGTCGTGTACAGCCGTGCTTAACTCCTAGCAGTCAAGCGGCAGCGCGGTCAGCCGTCAAGTCGCGGAACGCAGCGTCGGAGCCGGCGTCGGTGTCCGAGGCCCCCGGCAGACTGTCACGGTGGCGGGAATGAGGAGCTTCTGGGGCGCCCTGCCCACCGAGGGGCGATGGCTGCTGTCGACGGTCGCCATCCAGACGCTCGGGCGCGGCCTGACCCTGCCGTTCACGATCATCTACCTGCACGAGGTGCGCGGCTTCGACCTCGCGCTGTCGGGCGGGCTGATGAGCGTGATCGCCATCACCGGGCTCATCGTCACCGGTCCGGGCGGCACCCTCATCGACCGGTACGGCGCGCGCGCGATCCTGCTCGCCGGTCTCACGTCGATGATCGCCGGGTGCTCCCTGCTCGCGTTCGCGACGCATCCCGCAGTCGCGGCCGTCGCGCTCGTGCTCATCGGGGTGAACTTCGGCGTCTCGTGGCCGGGATTCAACGCGCTCATCGCCTCGGTGGTCGACGGCGACCTGCGGCAGCAGTACTTCGGCGTGAACTTCGCGCTCGTCAACCTCGGGATCGGCGTCGGCGGCATCATCGGCGGGTTCTACATCGACGTCGATCGGCCCGAGACGTTCACGGTCATCTTCCTCGTCGACGCGGCCTCGAGCCTCATCCCGATGGCGCTGCTGCTCGGTCCGCTGCGGCACGTGCGCACGCAGGCCGACCAGTCCGACCTGACCGACGACGAGCGAGCCGCCGGCGGCTACCGCGAGATCCTGCGCCGACCGGCGGTGCTGTGGATCACGCTTCTCACCTTCATCGCCATGTTCATCGGCTACGGGCAGATGGAGGCCGGCTTCCCGGCATTCGCGCGCGAGGTCGCCGAGGTGCTCGACGCGGGTGATCGGCTTCGCGTTCGCGGTCAACACCGCGGTGATCGTGCTGTTGCAGTTCACCGTGCTCAACCGCATCAAGGGGCGGCGGCGCACCCGGGTGATGATCGTGATGGCCGGCGTGTGGGCGGCGTCCTGGCTGATCCTCGGCGCCGCCGGACTCCTGCCCGATTCGCTCGCGGCAGCGATCGGCGTGCTCGCGTTCATGGGCGTCTTCGCGTTCGGCGAGACCCTGCTGCAGCCGACGGTGCCGGCGATCTACAACGACCTCGCATCCGACCACAATCGCGGACGCTACAACGCGATCAACTCGGCGGCCTTCCAGGGCGGTGCGATCACCGGGCCGATCGCCGCCGGCCTGCTGCTCGGCAACGGCCTCGACGCCTGGTACATCGCGGTGATGGTGCTCGGATGCGTCGGCATCGGCGTGCTGGCGCTGGCCCTGGAGCGCCGCCTTCCGGCGAGTGCCAACGGCGTGATCGCGCCAGACGAACCGGTCGCCACGGCGCCCGAGACGGGGTCACTTCGCGCGCAGCCGCGACACCTCGTACAGCGCGACGCTCACGGCGATGCCCGCGTTGAGGGATTCGGTGCTCGACTCGATCGGGATCGAGACGACCGCATCGCAGGTCTCGGTCACCAGGCGCGACAGCCCCTTGCCCTCGCTGCCGACGACGAGCACGAGCGGCTGCGTCGCCAGCTCGAGCCCGGGCAGCGACAGGTCGCCGCCGCCGTCGAGGCCGAGCACGAACACCCCGCGGGACTTCAGGTCCTTGAGGGTGTTGGTGAGGTTGGACGCCATCGCGACCGGGATGCGCGCCGCGGCGCCCGCCGAGGTCTTCCAGGCCGAGGCCGTCATGCCGACCGATCGGCGCTGCGGCACGATCACGCCGTGACCGCCGAACGCCGCGACCGAGCGCACGATGGCACCGAGGTTGCGCGGGTCGGTGACGCCGTCGAGCGCGACGAGCAGCGGCGTCTGGCCGCGCGAGACGATCCGGTCGACCAGGTCGGGGGCGAACGCGTACTCGTAGGGCGGCACCTTGAGGGCGAGACCCTGATGCACGGAGTCGGGGCCGCTCATCCGGTCGAGCTCGGGGCGCATGACCTCGAGCACCGGGAGGCCGCGCTTGGTCGCGAGCGAGAGCGCCTCCTTCACCCGGTCGTCGTACTCGATGCGGGCGGCGACGTAGAGCGCCGTCGCGGGGATCTTCGCCCGCAGCGCCTCGACGACCGAGTTGCGACCGGTCACCATCTCGCTGTCGTCCGAGCTCTTCGGGCGGCCGGGCCGCTTGCCCTGACTGGCTCCGGCGCGCCGCCCGAGCGACCCGAGCCGCCGGTGCCTCCGCCGCCGTGCTTGGCCCGCGCCGCATCCAGACGCTCCTGCGCTGCCTTGCGCTTGCCGGCGACGTGCCAGGTGCGGTCGGTCGCCTTCGGGGTCGGGCCCTTGCCCTCGAGCGCGCGGCGGTTGTGGCCGCCGGTGCCGACGCTCGGGCCCTTCTTCTTCGGTTTGCCGGCGCCAGGCCGGCCGGGCTTAGCCATCGAGACTCCATCGGGTTCCGGTCGCGGTGTCGTCGAGGACGATGCCGGCGGCGGTCAGTTCGTCGCGGATGCGGTCGGCGGATGCGAAGTCCTTCGCGGCGCGGGCGCGGTCGCGGTCGTCGATGAGGCGGGCGACCAGCGCGCCGAGGGCCGCCTCCGAGGCACCGCCCCCGGCCTGCGCCCACATCGGGTCGAGCGGGTTGACGCCGAGCATCGAGGTCATCGCCTCGACCTCGGCGCGCAGCCGTGCCACGGTCGGCAGGTCGTCGGCGTCGAGCGCCGCGTTGCCGGCTCGCACGGCGTCGTGCAGCACGGCGAGCGCCTGCGGCACCCCGAGGTCGTCGTCCATCGCCGTCGGCGAAGGCGTCGGGCAGCTGACCCGGAACGCCGTCGGAGACCCCTGATCCCTCGAGCCGCTGGGCCGCGCGCTCGAGGAACCCCTCGATGCGCGAGAACGCCGCCGCCGCCTCGACCAGCGCACCGCGGTGATAGTCCATGTTCGAGCGGTAGTGCGCGCTCGCCAGGTAGTAGCGCACGACCACCGGGCGCGCCTCGGCCAGCAGCTCGGCCGCGTAGACCGAGTTGCCGAGCGACTTCGACATCTTCTGGCCCTCGATGTTCACGAGCCCGTTGTGCACCCAGTAGGTCGCGAACGCGTCGCCCGCCGCCGTCGACTGCGCGAGCTCGTTCTCGTGGTGCGGGAAGCGCAGATCGAGACCGCCGCCGTGGATGTCGAATGCGGCCCCCAGATAGCGCTTCGACATCGCCGAGCACTCGATGTGCCATCCGGGGCGGCCCGCTCCCCACGGCGAGACCCAGGATGCCGATGCCGGCTCCCCGCGCTTGGTGCCCTTCCAGAGCGCGAAGTCGCGCGGATCGCGCTTGCCGCGCGCCGCGGCATCCGGCGAGTGCCTCCATGTCGTCGATCTTCTGGTTGGTGAGCTCGCCGTAGGCGCCCAGGTCTTGACGTCGAAGTAGACGTCGCCCGTGCCGTCGTCGGCAACGTAGGCGTTGCCCGTGTCGATGAGCGTCTGGATGATGATCCTGCATCTGCGGGACGCTCGCCGTCGCGCGCGGCTCGTAGGTCGGGGGCAGCATGCCGAGCGTGTTGTAGCCGGCGGTGAACTCGAGCTCGATGCGGTAGGCGAGCGCCCACCACTCCTCGGCCGGGCCGGCGTTGTCGAGGATCTTGTCGTCGATGTCGGTGACGTTGCGCACGAAGGTGACGTCGTAGCCGCGGTACTCGAGCCAGCGGCGCCACAGGTCGTAGGCGAGAGCACTGCGCAGGTGGCCGATGTGCGGGGAGGACTGCACCGTCGGTCCGCAGACGTACATCCCGGCCTTGCCGGGCACGAGCGGCTCGAAGTCGCGCAGCGCCTGGGTGCGGGTGTCGTAGAGGCGGACGGTCACCTGTCGAGTTTAGATGCGGCGTGTTCGCGGCCCGACGAGATGTCGGTCGACGAGCTGTTCGACGTCGACCGAGTCGTGAGTTAGGGTAGCCTTAGCTAACATGTCGAGGCAGTGCGCGTCCCGACATCCATCCCCGATCCCCGGAGTGATTCCTCGTGACCGCATCCGCTCGTCGGCGCATCCGCGCGCCCTGGCTGGCTCTTCCTCTCGCTCTCCTCACCCTTCTGGCGCCCGCCGCCGCCGCACCCGCGTTCGCCGACGACGCGCCCGGATGCCGCGGCCGTCGAGACCGCACCGCGCCTGCCGAGATCCCGGCATCCGACCCAGTCGTGCGCCAGAACCCGCCGCCGATCACCAGCCGACCAGCAACCCACCGCCGGGCCTCTGCCGAACCCACGCCTGAGCCGACGGCCGAACCCACTCCGCCGACGTCCGCACGCGTCCGAGCCCGCAGCTCTCGCGGCGCGCAGCTCGCCGCAGCCGGTTCTCGCCGTCACCCCTGCGAGCGTCGACCCGGCCGTCGCCACGACGCTGACCATCTCGGGCACCGGCTACACCGGTCCCGGCGCCGCCAACGGCGTCTACGTCAACGTCGGCAGCGCCTCCGACTGGCAGCCCGGGCAGGTCCCCGGCCAGGGCGGCTGGGTCGTCTCCGGATGGGTCCGCCCGACCCAGGTCGTCGACGGCGCGTTCTCGACCACTCTGACGATCCCGGCGGGCTCGCTCACCGCGGGCGGCTCGTACGGCGTCGCGACCTTCGCGGCGCACGGCCTCTCGGTCACCGATCGCACCCTCGACGCCTGGAAGGCGCTGACCCTCGCGACCCCGTTCACCCCCGGCATCACGGTCACCCCGGCGACGGACCTCGCCGACGGCGGCACCCTGACCGTGACCGGCGCCTTCCCGGCGACCATCACGGGCACGGCGGGCTCGCCGCTCATCACCGGCGTGTACGTCATGTTCTGCGTGCAACCCGCCGGCCCGATCGGCACCGCCGGAGGCCGCGCGACGGGTGCACAGTGCTCACCGGCCCAGAAGTACCTCGTCGCCTCGTCCGGACCGGCCGGCGGCACCGTCGCCGGATCGGTGACATCGGGCGTCTGGAACTTCTCCACCACCGTCACCGCGACCGACTCGTTCGGCGCCCACGAGTGCCTGGGCGCGTCCGCGACCGGTGAGCAGTGCGGCGTCTTCGTCCGCCTGTACCACGGGTTCACCGCCCGGCAACGTGTCCGACCCGTACCTCTACGACCGGTTCGAGCCGGTGACATTCGCGGCTCCGGTCGTCCCGGGCGGCCCGACCACCCCGCACCGACCCCGCACGACCCCGGCACCGCTCCGGGCGCAGCGAGCCCGACCCTGTCGATCACCCCCGCGAGCGTCGACCCCTCGGTCGCCACCACGCGTCACGATCCGCGGTACGGGTTACACCGGCGCGGGCGCCGCCAACGGCGTCTACGTCAACGTCGGCAGCGCCTCGGCGTGGCGACCGGGTCAGGTGCCCTCGGCGGGCGGCTGGGTCGTGAGCAGCTGGGTTCGGCCCGGCTCGGTATCCGGTGGTGCGTTCACGACGACGCTCACCATCCCGCCGGGCGCTGACTCACCGGGGGCGTCAGCTACGGGGTCGCGACGTTCGCCGCGCACGGCCTCGCGCTGACCGACCGCAGCCTCGACGCCTGGAAGCCGATCGCGCTCGCCGCCGCGGGCACGGGCACCACCTCCGACGTCCGCACGGCCGCAGCCGACCCCGCCCGCGGACGAGGGCATCGAGCTCGAGACCGACGACCCGGCGGAGGGCGGCGAGGTCTCGGCCACCGCATCCGGATTCCAGGCCGGCGAGGCCGGCATCCTGGTCGTCATCTACTCCGATCCGGTCGTGCTCGACACCACCGCGACGGCCGATGCCGACGGCGTCGTGCGCTGGACCGGCCGTCTGCCCACGGGGCTGACCGGGGATCACACCCTGACGTTCCAGGGGTCGGTCGACGTCGGCGTGCCGATCACGATCGCCGAGCGCGAGGTGGACGGTCTGCACGGTCGCCGACGCACGCCTCGACTGGGGCTTCAAGGAGTCGTTCCGCTCCTACATCGACGGTTCGATCGCGAACGGCGAATGGACGACGGCGGGCGACGCCGGTTACGAGACGCCTGCCTTCTTCTGGACCGGCGGCTCCGGCGCCTTCGACGCCGGGGCCCGCAGCGGCATCGTCGAGTTCGACGGCTCCGTGCGCTTCACCGGTCATGGCGGCGTGCTCGACACGACCATCGCGAACCCGCGCATCGAGCTGGACGGCGACAGCGGCATCCTGCTGCTGGATGTTGCGGGCACCACCCAGGACGGCCGCGACCTGACCCGCGTGGCCGTCCCGTTCGCGACGCTCGATCTCTCGGAGATCGAGTCCGCCGTCGCGGATGGCGTCGTCATGCTGCGCGACATCCCGGCGGCCCTCACCCCGGAGGGCGCCGAGGTATTCGGCACCTACCCCGCCGGCGAGGCGCTCGACCCGGTCACGCTGAGCCTGCCGGTCGCCGACTGCGAGGCGGGAGCGCCGTCCGAGGTCAGCGCCACGGGTGCCGAGTCCGCGGCGAGCGCGATCCCGGCCTGGCTGGTCTGGGCGCTGATCGCGGTGCTCCTCGCGGCGATCGTCGTGGCCGGCGTCGTCGCTGCTGCGCCGGAGGCGGGCGGGCGCCTAGTCAGTTCGCGCGATGGTGGCGAGGGCGATCGCGGTGATCCCCTCGCCACGTCCCGTGAACCCGAGGCCGTCGGTCGTCGTGGCGGACACGCTCACCGGTGCCCCGACCAGCCCGGTCAGCAGCGACTCGACTTCGCCGCGGCGCGGCGCGATCCGCGGGCGCTTGCCGATGACCTGCACGGCGAGGTTGCCGACCACGATAGCCCGACCCGGTCACCAGGGCGAGCGTCTCGCGCAGGAACATCTCGCTCTTCGCGCCGGCGAACCGCGGGTCATTCGACCCGAATCGGCCGCCCATGTCGCCGAGCCCCGCCGCCGACAGCAGCGCGTCGCAGATCGCGTGGATCACGACGTCGCCGTCGCTGTGGCCGGCGAGCCCGGGCTCATCGGGCCAGTAGACCCCGCCGAGCCAGAGCGGTGCCGAGTCGTCGTAGGCGTGCACGTCGACGCCGAGGCCGGTGCGCATGCCCGCTCGAGACGCCGAGCACGTTCTCCGCGCGGCGCAGGTCCCACGGGGTCGTGATCTTGAACGCGCGGGCCTCGCCCTCGACGATCGACACCGACGCCTCCGGCCTCCTGGAACAGGGCCGCGTCGTCGGTGTGCTCCTTCGCGGCCAGCGCGTAGGCCGCGTCGAGGGCCGCCCGCGGGAATCCCTGCGGCGTCTGCACGTGGACGAGATCGTTGCGGTTGACGGTCGCCACGACCTTCTCGCGACGATCGATGCGCTTGATGGTGTCGCTGACCGGGAGCGCCGGGATGACCCCGCCGCCCTCCGCGCCGCCGGTACGAACCGCAGAGATCACCCGGTCGAACAGCGCCCCCGGCGTGAGGGCACGGGCCGCGTCGTGCACGAGCACGACCGTCGACCGTCGGATCGAGCGCCGCGAGGCCGGCGGCGACCGACGCCTGGCGCGTCTCGCCGCCCGCGACGACGGTGAGATACCCGGATGCCGCGCCCGGCAGCGCGCGCCGCGATCGTCTTGGCCGCGGCGAGCTTCGCACGCGGCGCGACCACGACGACCTGCGCCGCCTCGACGGCATCGAACACGCCGTTCAGGGCGTGCTCGAGGATCGGGGCGCCGCGGAGCTCGACGAACGCCTTGGGCTCAGGGTTGCCGAGGCGCGCGCCACTCCCGGCGGCGACGACGATGACGCCGATGGTGGGAGCGGCCATGCGCTAGGAGGCGAGGACCTCGTCGAGGACGGTCGAGGCCTTCTCTTCGTCGGTCTTCTCGGCGAGCGCGAGCTCGGAGATCAGGATCTGCCGGGCCTTGGCCAGCATGCGCTTCTCACCGGCCGACAGGCCGCGGTCCTGGTCGCGGCGCCACAGGTCGCGGACGACCTCGGAGACCTTGATGACGTCGCCGGAGGCGAGCTTCTCGAGGTTGGCCTTGTAGCGGCGGCTCCAGTTCGTGGGCTCTTCGGTGAACGGGGCGCGCAGCACCTCGAACACGCGGTCGAGGCCCTCTTTGCCGATGACGTCACGGACGCCGACCAGATCGACGTTCTCGGCCGGGACCTCGATGGTGAGGTCGCCCTGCGTGACATTCAGTTTGAGGTACAGCTTCTCCTCGCCCTTGATGGTGCGCTTCTTCACTTCCGTGATGGTCGCAGCGCCGTGATGGGGGTAAACGACTGTTTCGCCGACCTCAAAAAGCATGGAGTTGTTCCTTCCGCAGACCCGCTAGTTTATCACAGCGGACTCCGAGCATTCCGGGCCGGGTCTGGCCCCCTCCCGGCGCGGCTAGGCTGTTCCCGGAGTTCGCTCATCCGACTGTGGAGGGTTCTGTGAGAGCACGCGTCGCCGCATCCGCCGGCCTGATCGCCCTGGTGGCCATCGCCCTGGCCGGGTGCAACTTCATCACCCCGCAGGCGACCCTCGTGCCCTACGAGTCGAGCGACGGCGTCAGCGGCACGATCGGCGACGTCGACGTGCTGAACGCGGTGTCCTCAGCGACGACGGGGTCAGCGGCAACCTCGTCTTCTCCGCGCTCAACTCCAGCGCCGACGACGTCGACCTCGCGGTGCAGTTCGAGTCCGGCGGCGAGAAGGTCACCATCGACCTCGACGTCAAGGGCGGCAGCGACCGGGCAGTTCGGATTCGGCGACGGCGGTCAGGTCTTCCTCGCCGACATCGACACCCGCCCCGGCGGACTGCTCCCCATCTACTTCCAGTACGGCGATGCGCAGGGCAGGCAGCTGCTGGTCCCGGTGCTCGACGGCGGGCTCGCGGAGTACTCGGGGCTGCTTCCGACTCCCACTCCGACGCCGACGCCGACCGAGACGCCGATTCCGATCGAAACCGGAGCGGCCACAGACCCGGCGGCGACGCCGACCCCGGCGCCCTAGGCGAGCTCAGGCCTCGAAGCGGTACCCGAGCCCGCGCACCGTCACGAGACGGGTCGGCTCGGACGGGCTCTCCTCGATCTTCGAGCGGATGCGCTTGATGTGCACGTCGAGCGTCTTGGTGTCGCCGAAGTAGTCCGAGCCCCAGACCCGGTCGATCAGCTGCCCGCGGGTGAGCACGCGTCCGGCGTTGCGCAGAAGCAGCTCGAGCAGCTCGAACTCCTTGAGCGGCATGTTCACCTCGCGGCCCTCGACGGCGACCGAGTGCCGCTCGACGTCCATGCGCACCGCCCCGACCTCGACGATGCCGCCGTCATCCACCTCGAGGTCGACGCGGCGGCGCAGCACCGCCCGGATGCGGGCGAGCAGCTCGCGACTCGAGTACGGCTTCGTCACGTAGTCGTCGGCGCCGAGCTCGAGGCCGACCACGATGTCCACCTCGGAGTCCTTCGCGGTCAGCATGATGATCGGCACGCTCGAGCGGGTGCGCAGCTCCCGGCAGACCTCGGTGCCCGGCAGTCCGGGCAGCATGAGGTCGAGCAGCACCAGGTCGGCGCCCGCGCGATCGAAGGCGGTGAGGGCGGCGCGGCCGTCGCCCGCGATCTCGGTGTCGTATCCCTCACGCTGCAGCAGGAACGACGAGCGGGTCGGAGAGCGACGGCTCGTCTTCGACGATCAGGATGCGGGTCACGTGGCGCTCTCTTCTTGCGCGACACCGAGTTGGGCCGCGATCTCGTGGGACGCCTCGGGGAGGCGGATGGTGAAGGTGGAGCCGCGGCCCTGCTGCGACCAGACGCGCACGTCGCCGCCGTGGTTCTGCACGACGTGCTTGACGATCGCGAGACCGAGGCCGCTGCCCCCGGTGTTGCGGCTGCGGGCGGCGTCGACGCGGAAGAAGCGCTCGAACACGCGGTCGCGCTCGTCCTCGGGGATGCCGACGCCCTGATCCGTGACCGAGATCTCGACGACGCCGCTGTCGGCGCTCACCCCGACGCCGATGCGCGAGCCGTCGGGCGAGTACTGGATGGCGTTGGCGATCAGGTTGTGCACGGCGGTCACCAGGAGCTGCTGGTCTCCGAACACCTCCGAGCGGATCTTGCCAGACGCCACGAGCGAGATGCGATGCGACTCCGCCGCCACCCGGTTGCGGTCGACGGCCTGCGCGATGACCGAGTCGACGCTGATGCGCTCCGCCGAGGTGAGGGGGTCGCCCGACTGCAGGCGGCTGAGCTCGATGATCTCGGCGGTGATGCCGGCGAGGCGCTCGGACTCCTGCGTGAGCCGCTTCGCGAAGCGCCTCACCTCCTCGGGCTCGTCGGACGCGCTCGCGAGCGCCTCGGCCAGCAGGCTGACGGCGCCGATCGGGGTCTTCAGCTCGTGACTGACGTTGGCGACGAAGTCGCGGCGCACGTCGTCGAGCCGGTGCGCCTCGGTGCGGTCGTCGGCGAGCAGCAGCACGTAACCGGTTGCCGAGCCGAGCGACGCGCACCAGCAGATTCAGCTGCGCCTCGCCGAACGGGCCGCGGGCCAGGTTGAGCTCCTGGCTGACCGGGATGCCGTCGCGGCGCACCTGATCGACCAGATCGATGAGCGGCTGATGCACGAGCGCCTGGTTCCAGACGAGGCCGAAGGCGAGCGCGCCCGTCGACGCCTTGATCACGTTGTTGGACGGCGTCGATCACGACGCCCGCCGACTCGAGGGAATCGATCACCTCGTCGACCCCATCCGGCAGCCCGGGGTTCACGACCGCGACCGCGTGCTGCCCGCGGCGGTGCGCAGCGACGACCGCGACGGTTCCCGCGACGCCGACGAGAAGACCGAAGGCGAGTGCCACGGGCACGAGCCAGGCCGAGTCCATGGGACTAGATTAGGGCGCAGCATCCACCCCGGCAGGGTGAGAACGAGCGACCGACGATCTGTTTCTCGTGACGTTCAGGCGGCGGACACCGTTCGTTCACCTCGCCCCGGCACGGTGCTGAATGCGGGGCCTGTCGCCCCTGCCCGAAATCGAGAGGATCCATCCATGCGCGAGGTGTTCCAGCAGGAGCTTCGAGAGGTGCAGGATCGCCTCGTCGAGATCTCCGACCTCGTCGCCGACTCGATCGAGAACGCCACCCAGGCGTTCAACGAGTCCAACGTCGCCCTCGCCGAGACCGTGATCGCCGACGACGACAAGATCGACGCGCTGGCCGCGGAGCTCGACGAGCTCGCCATCCAGATCCTCGCCCGCCAGCAGCCGGTCGCCCGCGACCTGCGCATCGTCGTCAGCGCACTGCGCATCAGCGCCTCGCTCGAGCGCATGGGCGACATGGCCGAGCACATCGCGCAGCTCGCCCGCTACCGCTTCCCCGAGAAGGTGGTGCCGAAGTCGCTGCGCCCGACCTTCATCGAGATGGGCCACCTCGACGTCGAGATCGCCCGCAAGCTCAGCGAGCTGCTGCGCACCGAGGACGTCGCGGTCGCCGAGCACATCCGCAACGAGGACGACAAGATCGACGCCCTGCACCTCAGCGTGTTCGACAAGGTGCTCGGCGAGACCTGGAAGGGCGCCGCGGTCGACACCGTGGATGCCACCCTCGCGTCGCGCTATCACGAGCGATTCGCCGACCACGCGGTGTCGATCGCCAAGAAGGTGCAGTACCTCGCGACCGGCGACTGGATCCCGGCCGACGTCTAGCAGCCGAGATCGCGGCCACGAGTGTCGGGCTCGCAGGGTTCGGGTTAGTCTGCCCGGATGACCATGTACGAGGAGCCGCCGATCGTCGACATCGACGAGATCCTCGATGAGCAGGACGAGGCCGAGGCCCGCGCGACCCGGACGCAGATCCTGTTGGTCGCCGTCGGCGGCGTGGTCGGCATCGCCGGGCTGCTCACGTTGCTGGTCGTGACGGCGCCGAGCTGGCTTCAGTTGGTGCGCGTCATCGCGGCGCTGACATCACCGGATGGCGTCACGCCGTAGGCCTCAGCCGACCGGCAGCATGCCCGGCAGCCGCAGGGCGCGCTTGTCGAACGTGACGACGCCGTCGCACCCTGCATCGATCGCGGAGTGCGCGATGATCGCGTCGGCGATGTCGGCGCTCTCGTCCTCGGCGTCCCACAGCGCTCGGCGGACGGCGACGCGATCCTGCATCGACGATCTCGCGCGACCGGGTCAGCGTCGAGACGATGCGAGCGACATCGACCTGCGGGAGCCGATAGGTCCGTCGGAGGGTCCAGACCACCTCGAGCAGCACCGCGATGCTGACGTACGCCGGATCGACAGGGCTACGCGTCGGCGAAGAACCGCGCTGGCCGCAGGTGTCTGCTGGGGGTCGTCTCGGACCAGATGCCGTAGCAGGACGTTGGAATCGACACCGATCATTCCTCGCGAGACCGCCGATCCTCCTCGCCGCAGGTACTCGCCGATCGCGTCGTCCATCTGCTCGATCGAGACCGGTGGGCCGTCCCACGGCACGATCCCCGCGAGGTCGCTGATCGAGGCCGTCAGTGGGATGAACTCGATGACGCCGTCCGGCCGTCTGGGCGAACTCGACGCGCGTGCCGGCCACGATTCGAGACGGTCGCGGACGTCTTGCGGGATGGTGACCTGCCCTTCGCTGGTGACGGTGGCGATCGACATGAGCTGATCTTACCAAACCCCGGTCCGCCTTACTCCAGGCGGACCGCCTTACCGGTGGCTGGGTCGGACCTCAGCATCCGCCTACTTCTTGCCCTGGTTCGCGACGGCGGCGGCACCGGCGGCGGCCGCCTCCGGGTCGAGGTAGGCGCCGGGCGCCGTCGGCATGAAGTCGTCGCCGAGCTCGTAGACGAGCGGGATGCCGGTCGGGATGTTGAGCTCGGCGATCTCGTCGTCGCTGATGCCGTCGAGGTGCTTCACGAGCGCCCGCAGCGAGTTGCCGTGGGCCGTCACGAGCACCGTGCCCTCGCGCAGGGAGGGGATGATGTCCGACTCCCAGTAGGGCAGCATCCGGTCGATCACGAGCTTGAGGCTCTCGGTGCGCGGGAAGTCCGCGTCGGGCACGTCGGCGTAGCGCTCGTCGCCGAACTGCGACCACTTCGGCGTCGTCGTCGAGCGGCGGCGGCGGAACGTCGAAGCTGCGGCGCCACTGCATGAACTGCTCCTCGCCGTACTTCGCGAGGGTCTCGGCCTTGTCGAGTCCCTGCAGCGCGCCGTAGTGCCGCTCGTTGAGGCGCCAGTCTGCGCTTGACCGGGATCCAGGCGCGGTCGGCGCCCAGCAGCGCGATGTCGGCGGTCTGGATCGCACGGGTCAGCACGCTCGTGTAGGAGACCAACGGCTTGAGACCGGACGTCGGCGAGCAGCTCGCCCGCGCGCTTCGCCTCGTTCGACGCCCTGGTCGCTGAGCCGGACATCGACCCACCCGGTGAAGAGGTTCTTCTGGTTCCAGTCGGAGTTGCCGTGGCGGAGCAGGATGAGCGTGCTGGTCATGCCGTCAGCCTAGAAGATGGTGGCATGGCCACGACCCCGCGGACGCATCACCCGCGGAACGACCGGCACCAACCGGCTGCGGCGCATCGACCGCTGGATCGCGGCGCAACCCGTGCTGCGCCGGACCGACGATCCGCTGGTGGTCGACCTCGGGTACGGGGCATCGGCGACCACGACTCTCGAGCTGCGCGACCGGCTCGCCCGCGTGCGGCCCGACGTGCGGGTGGTCGGAATCGAGATCGATCCGGAGCGGGTCCGGATGCCGCGGCGGCCACCCGCGACGGCGTCACGTTCCAGCTCGGCGGCTTCGAGATTCCGACGGACCGCGCCGGCCGCCGTGATCCGGGCGCTGAACGTGCTGCGGCAGTACGAGGAGTCCGAGGTGGCCGACGCCTGGTCGACGATGACCGCGCGACTGCAGCCCGGCGGCCTGCTCGTCGAGGGGACCTGCAACGAGGTCGGACGGGTCGCGAGCTGGGTGGCGCTCGACGCATCCGGGCCGCGCACCTTCACGATCTCGCTGCGCCTGGCGGACCTGGAGCAGCCGTCGATCGTCGCCGAGCGCCTGCCGAAGGCGCTCATCCACCGGAACGTGCCGGGCGAGCGCATCCACGACCTGCTCACCGAGCTCGACCGGGAGTGGGCGGTCGCGGCTCCCCTCGCGGTCTACGGCGCGAGTCAACGCTGGATCGCCGCCGTCGAGGCGCTGCGCGCCTCCGGCTGGCCGGTGCACGACGGCCGCTCGCGCTGGCGCCTCGGGGAGCTCACGCTCGACTGGGCCGCCGTCGCCCTCTCGAACCCTGGCTAGAGGACGCGCCGGTCGCGGCGCCCTCGCGGCGCTCGTCTGAACGACCGGTCTAGACCGCGTCGGGTCTCCAGACAGGGCCGCGGGCGATCTGTCGACCGTGCCGATGCGCACGAAGTTGCCGGCGCGAGCACGCGTCGACGGTCGGAGAGGGCGCGCGCGTCGATGTCCATGCCGGACGGCCAGAAGTCGACGATCAGCGGACGGCATCAGCAGGACGATCGATCGACGCCCCGGATCCGATGCCGCGGGTCGAGCGCGCAGCGATCGCTCAGCAGCGACCGGGCCGCGCCGGCGATCTGCGGGTCGTCGAGCTCCTCGCCGATCAGCCGGATGCCGGTCGCGACCTCGCCGATCACGCCCGGCGAGCGCGGGGCGGGGCTCGCCGTCGCGCACCAGGAACTCGCAGCGCCGGGCGACGAGCCGCAGGTGCCGCGCGGTCAGGTCGGCGGCGCGCAGCACCCGCTCGTGCCGGTGCAGCTCGGGGAGGTAGCGCCGCACCCACGGCGAGATGCGTGCGACCGCGACCGCGGTGTCGAGGGTGGTGGTCCAGGCGTCGATGAGCGGCTGGGTGCGGCGCAGCCGGCCGAGCGCGAGCTCACCCGCGGCCGGCTCGGCGTCGGTGAGGCAGTCGACGATCGAGCCGAGCGACTCGTCGAACACCGAGAACAGGGTGCGGCCGTCGCGCAACGCCGCACGCCGCGGATCGCGCGGCACGAGCGAGGTCACGAGCAGGGCGACCACGCCGCCGACCAGTCCGTCGAGGCTGCGCTCGAACGGGCCGCCGTCCGGCGGCGGCAGCAGCATGACGAGCGCCGACGGCACGGCCGCCGCCACCGCGAAGGCGGGATTCGGCGACAGGGCCCGGCCGACCAGGAAGACCACCAGCAGCACGACCACGAGCTGCCACAGGCCGGTGCCCAGCCACAGGGCGAGCACGTCGGCGAGCGCGATGCCGAGCAGGATGCCGAGCAGGGTCTCCAGCACCCGACGCGGCCGCGCGTCGCGGGTCAGGCCGAGCGAGTTGATCGTGACGGTCACCGCGAACAGCGGGAACGCGTGCCCGAGCCCCCAGTGGGCGATCGCGTACGCCGCCGCGACACCGGCGACGATCTGCACGATGGCCGGCAGCGACTCCCAGGCCCGACGCGCGGCCAGCTTCGCGTCGAGACGGCGCCGGATGCTGCGCTCGAGCTTGCGAAGCGCGTCACCGTCGGCCATGGCGGCGGTCGCTAGCGCTTGACGGCGCCGAGCCGCGGCAGCTTCGGGATGTCGGCCTCGGCCCCGGCGTCCGGCGGCACGATGAGCTCCTGGGCGGCGGACACGATCGTGCCGTCCGCGGTCGCGACCGTCGAGCGTCGCGGCCGGGTCGGCGTTGCGCTTGACGACCGCGAGCGCGATCGGGCCGAGCTCGTGGTGCAGCGCGGCCGAGGTGACGCGCCCGACGACCGCGTCGCCCGACGACACCTGGTCGCCGGCGGCGGGCAGCACCCCGTCGGACCCGTCGAGGTGCAGCATCACGAGGCGGCGCGGCGGGTGGCCGAGGTTGTGCACCTTCGCGACCGTCTCCTGCCCGCGGTAGCAGCCCTTGGTGAGGTGCACGGCCGATCGCAGCCAGTCGAGCTCGTGCGGGATCGTCGTCGCGTCCACCTCGGTCGCGGCGCGCGGTCGCCAGGCCGCGATGCGCAGCGCCTCGAGCGCCAGCGTGCCCGCGGCGGGCACCGCGAGCAGCTCGCCGAGCCGGGAGCGCTCGACCAGCGTCTCGCTGTAGTGCCACGTCGGCTCCGGGGTGCTCGCCGTCGATCGCGTACTGGTGCCCGCCGGCGACGACCGCCGCCCACGGGTCGTGCCAGATGAGCGGGATGCCGTCGGGCTGCGCGGCGATCTCGGCGAGAGCGACCGGCGCCCGCGCCAGCGAGCCGACGGTCGCGAACTCGGCCGAGCGGTCGGCGACCTCCACGCGCAGCATGAACCGCATCCGGTCGAGGAAGGCGAACAGGCCGGCGCCGGTGCCGGCGTCGAGAAGCAGCCAGGTCGTGACGCCGTCGTCGAGCACCCGGGCGGCGAACTCGACACGGCCGCTCGGGTCGAGAAGCAGGGTCTCGGCGGACTCGCCCGGCGCGAGACCGGTCAGGCGCTGCGACGTGAGGGAGTCGAGCCAGCTGAGCCGGTCCTCGCCGGTGACCGAGAGGACGTCGCGGTCGGTGAGCTCGACGATCGCCTCGCCCGCGGCGAGCGCGCGCTGCTCGCCGACCGGGTTGCCGTAGTGGACCGGCGGGTCGCCGACTGCGCCATGTCTCTACTCGACACGGGCGAGCCTCCCCGACGAATGCGTGCGCAGGTCCTGCCCGAGCGCGGCGATGTCCCACGCCCACAGCAGGTGATCGTCGACCAGCCCGTAGATGCGGGTCGCCGCCGCGTACTCCTTCGCGGTGGCCGTGCGCACCACGGCATCCGTCGCCAGATCGATGCGCGGACCGTTCACCTCGCCGAGGTAGATCTCGCTCACGCCGCCCGGCTGCACGATCGCCACCTCGATGTCGAAGGCGCCGCGCTCGTTGCGCAGGGTCTCGACGGACTCCGCGGTCGCGAAGACCGGGTCGCCGACCGCCGGCAGCATGCCCGGACCCTGGTCGCCGTCGCCGAGGGCGCGCGACAGCCGCCAGTAGCCGATCTCGGAATACAGAGGCGCGGTGGCCGGGCCCTCGTCCGGGTCGATGAGCCAGCTCGAGCTCGACGTACTGCACGTGCGGCGTGCCGTCGTGGGTGAACGCGACGCGCTGCCCGAACTCGGCGTCGCGCACCTCGTCACCCATCCGGTAGCTCAGCACGCCCGTGCCCTCCCACACCCCGAGCAGCCACGACAGCGGCACGATCTCGGCCGGCAGCCCGGCGTCGAAGTCGAACATGTCAGTCAGGTCAGCACAGCCGTCAGCGCTGGCCGCGGAACAGGTTGTAGAGCACGACGACGGAGACGAAGCCGATGGCGAGCGTCGCGAGACCCAGGAGTCCGATGAAGAACAGTTCCAGGGCGAGCATCATGTCGCCCAGTCTACCTAGGCGACGAGCGGGTTCGTCGGATGCAGAAGGGCGAGCACGACCGTCGCGACCAGCAGGATCACCAGGGCGCCGCCGATCGAGAAGACCATGCGGGTGACCGTCTCCTCCTTGCGCTGCAGCGCGAGCTGGATCGTGAAGGTGAGCAGCACGACACCGGCCAGCACGATCGGCAGCCAGGTCAGGTACGCGGGCCCGGCGAGCACACCGACCGCGATCGCGGCGGCGATCGTGACGAGCCAGACGGGCAGGATGGTGCGGGACACAGTGCCATGCTACGGCTCCCGTAGACTGTGCCCCTGGCGTTTTGGAGGCCCCGTGGCGCAGCTGTTGATCCTGACCTCTGCGGTCGAGGGCGACATCCTGCCCGCGCTCGGCACTGCTCAGCCACCGCGTGCGCGCCGATCCCGGCCGAGCCGGCGGCACTCATCAACGCCCCGGCGACCGACCTGATCTTCGTCGACGCGCGCGCCGACCTGGCCAGCGCGAAGTCGCTCTGCAAGATCCTCAACACCACCGGCATCAACGTGCCGCTCGTGCTCGTGCTCACCGAGGGCGGGCTCACCGCCGTCTCCGCCGACTGGGGCGTGGATGACGTGGTGCTCGAATCCGCCGGTCCCGCCGAGCTGGACGCCCGCATCCGGCTCGTCATCGGACGGCTCGCGCAGGAGAAGACCGGATCGAAGATCCAGGCCTCCGGCGTGGTCATCGACGAGGCCAGCTACTCGGCCAAGGTGCACGGCAAGCCGCTCGACCTGACCTTCAAGGAGTTCGAGCTGCTGCGCTTCCTCGCGACGCACCCGTCGCGGGTGTTCACCCGCGAGCAGCTGCTCAGCGAGGTGTGGGGCTACGACTACTTCGGCGGCACCCGCACCGTCGACGTGCACGTGCGGCGCCTGCGCGCGAAGCTCGGCGACCTCGAGTCGCTCATCGGCACGGTGCGCAACGTCGGCTACCGCTTCAACGTGTACGAGGACGAGGACCGGCTGTCGCCCGTCTCCTGAATCATGGGCGGCTGAGACTCGAACCCTGGGGCGGCGGCGACCTCGACGCCCTTCGTCGCGCCAACGCGCCCGAGCTCATGACCCACCTCGGCGGCCCCGAGACGGAAGAGAAGCTGCTCGAGCGCGACGCCCGGTACGTCGACGGCCGCGGCACCGGAGCGGCGACCATGTTCCGGATCGTGACGGACGATCATCCGGAAGGCGTCGGCGTGATCGGGTACTGGCAGAAGGACTGGAAGGACGAGCCGCGGCTCGAAGCCGGGTGGACGGTCGAGGCGGCGTATCAGGGTCTCGGCTACGCGACTCAGGCCCTGGTGCTCGCGATCGAGCATGCCCGCGAGCACTCCGGCCGGCGCTGGCTGCATGCGTTCCCGAAGACCGACAACCCACCCTCCAACGCGGTCTGCCGCAAGGCCGGCATGACGCTGTTCGGCGAGTTCGATTTCGAGTACCCGAAGGGCAACCCGATCCGCAGCAACGACTGGGCGATCGAGCTGTAGGCGGTCTGCGCGTCCGGACACTTCCCGTTCATCCTGCGGGTGGCAGGATAGGGCGATGGAGAGCAACAGCCCGCTCGGCGACGCGACGATCGCCGCCGACCTGCTCGACGACGACGAGGCGGATCCCGAGTTCGTCGACGACGCGACGCTGCCCGCCGACCGGTTCCTCGACCGCGAGCTGAGCTGGCTCGCGTTCAACCAGCGGGTGCTCGAGCTGGCCGAGGACGACACCGTGCCGATCCTCGAGCGCGCCAACTTCCTCGCCATCTTCGCCTCCAACCTCGACGAGTTCTTCATGGTGCGCGTCGCGGGCCTGAAGCGCCGCATCGCGACCGGACTCGCGGTGCCCACCAACGTGGGCCGCGCGCCCCTCGACGTGCTCGCCGACATCGGCCGCAAGGCGCACGAGTTGCAGGAGCGCCACGCGCGCGCCTTCCAGGACATGGTCAAGCCGGCCCTCGACGAGGCCGGCGTGCACATCGAGTCGTGGAGCGACCTCGAGCAGGCCGACCGCGATCGCATCGACGAGATCTTCTCCTCGCAGATCTTCCCGGTGCTCATGCCGCTCGCGGTCGACCCGGCGCATCCGTTCCCGTACATCTCGGGCCTCTCGCTGAACCTCGCGATCCGCGTGCGCAACCCGAAGACGCAGAAGGTCGAGTTCGCCCGCCTCAAGATGCCGCAGAACCTCGCCCGCCTGGTGCAGGCTTCCGGATGACAAGAGCGGCCGCCTGCGCTTCATCCCCCTCGAGGACCTCATCTCCAATCACCTCGACGAGCTCTTCCCGGGCATGGAGATCCTCGAGCACCACGAGTTCCGCGTGACCCGCAACGAGGACGTGGAGATCGAGGAGGACGACACCGAGAGCATCATCCAGGCGCTCGAGAAGGAGCTGCTGCGCCGCCGATTCGGCCCGCCGATCCGCCTCGAGATCAGCGACGACATGGACGACGTGACCCTCGGTCTGCTCATGCAGGAGCTCGATATCACCGAGCACGAGGTCTACCGTCTGCCGGCCCCACTCGACCTGGGCGTCCTGTTCGAGCTGCAGCGCATCGACCGGCCGGACCTGATGTTCCCGAAGCGGATCCCGACGACCAGCGTCAGCCTGCTGCCCAGCGACCCGACCGAGAAGCCCGACATCTTCGCCTCGATCGCCCGCGGCGACATCCTGCTGCACCACCCCTACGAGTCGTTCGCGACCAGCGTGCAGGCGTTCCTCGAGCAGGCGGCAACCGACCCGAACGTGCTCGCCATCAAGCAGACGCTCTACCGCACGAGCGGTGACAGCCCGATCATCGAGGCGCTCATCGATGCGGCCGAGGCCGGCAAGGCCGTGCTCGCCCTCGTCGAGATCAAGGCGCGGTTCGACGAGCAGGCCAACATCTCCTGGGCCCGCAAGCTCGAGAAGGCCGGCGTCCACGTCGTCTACGGGATGGTGGGGCTCAAGACCCACTGCAAGCTCGCGCTGGTCGTGCGTCAGGAGCGAAACGGCGGGCTCAAGCACTACAGCCACATCGGAACGGGCAACTACAACCCGAAGACCAGCCGCATCTACGAAGACCTCGGGCTGCTGACCGCCGACGACCAGGTCGGCAAAGACCTGACCCGGCTCTTCAACGAGCTGTCGGGCTATGCGATCGAGAAGAAGTTCAAGCGGCTGCTGGTCGCGCCCCTCCACCTGCGCAAGGGCCTG
Organism: uncultured Actinomycetota bacterium; assembly: GCA_963730045.1. Lineage (GTDB taxonomy): Bacteria > Actinomycetota > Actinomycetes > Actinomycetales > Microbacteriaceae > JBDSKH01. The sequence goes on from CAVSPQ010000003.1 coordinate 302,544, forward strand.
CTCAAGCGGATCGCGGCCGAGGCGTCGAACGCGCGCGAGGGCAAGCCGAGCGGCATCCGGCTGAAGGTCAACTCGATGGTCGACGAGACGATCATCGACGCGCTCTACAAGGCGAGCCAGGCCGGCGTGCCGATCGACATCTGGGTGCGGGGCATCTGCTCGCTGCGGCCCGGCGTCGAGGGGCTCAGCGAGACGATCCGGGTGCGCAGCATCCTCGGTCGCTACCTCGAGCACTCGCGCATCTTCTCGTTCGCGAACGACGAGCGATCCGCAGGTCTTCATCGGAAGCGCCGACATGATGCACCGCAACCTCGACCGCCGGGTCGAGACCCTCGTGCGCCTCGTGCGGCCCGAGCATCTGACCGAGCTCGAGAACCTCTTCGACACCGCGATGTCGGAGGGGACGTCGTCGTGGTGGCTCGCCACCGACGGCGAATGGATCCGGCACGACCGCGACGAGAAGGGCAAGCCGCTCGCCGACCTGCAGACCGACCTCATGACGCAGATCGGCTCGCGCAAGCGCGGGGCGGCCCGGTGACGGCACCGGTGCTCGCCGCGGGCGCCGTCTGCTGGAAGGTGACGCCGAAGGGCAAGCTCAAGATCCTGGTGGTGCACCGCACTCAGCACCGGGACGTGTCGCTGCCGAAGGGCAAGGTCGATCCGGGCGAGACCCTGCCCGAGACCGCGGTGCGGGAGATCGCCGAAGAGACGGGGCTCGATCATCGGCCTCGGACCGCCGCTCGGCGTCGTCGAGTACCAGCTGCCGAACGGTCGCGACAAGGTCGTCTACTACTGGTCGGCGGAGGTGTCGCCGCTCGGCGATCGGCGAACTCGACGTTCGTCTCGAACGACGAGATCGAGAGCCTCACCTGGATGACGCTCGACAAGGTGCGCGCCCGCCTCAGCTATCCGCACGACGTCGACATCGTCGACCGGTTCGCCGAGCTCTACGACCAGGGACGCGCCCGCACCTTCGCCATCATCGCCCTCCGCCACGGCAAGGCGGTCGCCGCCCGAGACCTGGGACGGACCGGATGCCACGCGTCCCCTCATGCAGCGCGGCGTCGACCAGGCGGCGAGCGTCGCGCACGGGATCGCCGCGTATCCGTCCCGCATCCCTCGTCTCGTCGACCGCGGTCCGCTGCGTCAGCACGATCGCGCCCGACCGCGCGCATCACCGGGCTCGACGTCACCGAGAACGACGGCATCAGCCAGGATGCCTACTCGGGCCGCGGAGACAAGGTCGCCAAGATCGTGCAGAAGGCCTTCGATCGCGCCGAGACCACGGTGCTTCTGCAGCCACGGTCCCGTGCTGCCGCAGATCATCGCGGCCGTCGTCGCCGCGACCGGAATCGAGTTCTCGGGGTCGCTGAGCCGTGCGGCGGCGCTCTCGACCGGCGAGTACGCGGTGCTCCACATCCCGGTCGAGCACCCGGAGTCGGGCATCGTCGCCGTCGAGGTCCATTCGCCAACGGCCTGACTGGGCGTCGAGCCGCCGGCTGGTCAGGGCGAGTCGGCCCCCACCCAGTCGCCGGTTGCCAGGTACTGCACCTTCTTCGCAATCGATACCGCATGATCGGCGAATCGCTCGTGATACCGCGAAGCTAGCGTCGCATCCACGGTGTCGACGGCCTCGCCCTTCCAGGTCTCGCCGAGAACCTTGTTGAAGACGCTCACGTGCAGGGCGTCGATCTTGTCGTCCTCGGCACGTATGAAGTCGGCGATCTCGGGGTCCTGGGTCTGCAGCAACCGGGTCAGGTCGTGCGCGATCTTCACGTCGCGCTCTCCCATCTCTCGGAAGGTGGACCGCAGTCCCTTCGCCACGACCTTCTCGGGGAAGCGGTACCTGGTGAGTTGCGCGATGTGCTCCGAGAGGTCGCCCATGCGATCCAGGGACGCGCTCATCCGCAGTGAGCTGACGACCACCCGCAGATCGCGGGCGACCGGTTGCTGGCGGGCGAGTACGCGAATGGCCATCTCATCCAGCTCGGTCGCCCGCATGTCGATCTTGTAATCATCGGCGATCACGGCTTCGGCGAGCGTGACGTTCGACTCGTTGAATGCCTCCGTCGCACGTTCGATCGACACCGCCACGAGTTCGGAGATCTCGACGAGGCGGTCCTGGATCTCTCGGAGTTCCTGCTGGAAGAGTTCCCGCATGTCAGATCAGCTCACCCGAACCGGCCGCTGATGTAGTCCTCGGTGCGCTTGTCGTCGGGGTTCTCGAAGATCTGCATCGTCTTGCCGAACTCGACGAGTACGCCGGTGCGGTCCCCGGTGCCCTCGTCGGCGAGAGCCGTGAAGAAGGCCGTGCGGTCGGCGACGCGCGCCGCCTGCTGCATGTTGTGCGTGACGATGACGATCGTGTAGTCCTCGCGGAGATCCTGCATGAGGTCCTCGATTCGCACGGTGGCGATCGGATCGAGGGCGGAGCACGGCTCGTCCATCAGGATGACGTCGGGCTTCACCGCGATCGTGCGGGCGATGCAGAGCCGCTGCTGCTGCCCGCCGGAGAGGCTGTAGGCAGACTGCTTGAGCTTGTCCTTGACCTCGCCCCACAGGGCGGCTTGCGTGAGGGCCTCCTCGACGAGATCGTCCATGCTGTCGACCTGCATGCCGGTGACCCGCGGACCGTAGGCGATGTTGTCGTAGATCGACTTCGGGAACGGGTTGGGCTTCTGGAACACCATCCCGATCCGTCGGCGCACCTCGATCGGGATCGACGCGCTTGCCGTACATGTCCTCGCCCTGGAAGAGGACCTTGCCCTCGACCCGCGCACCGTCGATCAGGTCGTTCATCCGGTTGAGCGACCGCAGCAGGGTCGACTTGCCGCACCCGACGGGCCGATCAGCGCGGTGATCTCGTGAAGACCGAACTTCAGGTTCACGTCCGAGACCGCGCGGAAGTCGCCGTAGTAGACGTCGACGTTCTCGCACTGCAGGACGCCCCGCGGCTGCTCGGGGAGGAACGTGCTGGACTGGCGAGCTGCGACGTGCAACTGGGGAGCCGTGTTCGTGCTCACCTTCTCATCCTCGGGGCTGAGAGCTTCGGTCATCGGGTTTACCACCGTTTCTGGAATCGGTTACGGATGTAGATGGCGACGCCGTTCATGACGAACGAGGACGCCAGAGGAGCAGCACGCTCGTGGCGGCGGCGAGCTGGTGGAAGCCCTCCTGCGGGCGGCCGGTCCAGTTGAAGATCTGGATCGGCAGCGTCGTGTAGCCGCTGAGGATGCCGTTCGGATCGAAGCTCACGAAGACGAGCGCGCCGAGCACGAGCAGAGGCGCGGCCTCACCCAGAGCCCGGGACAGCGCCAGGATCGACCCGGTCGCGATGCCGGGCACCGCAGAAGGGCAGCGTCTGGCGCCAGGTCGTCTGCCACGGCCGTCGCGCCGAGCGCGAGCGAGCCCTGCCGGATCTCTTCGGGCACCGCGCGCAGCGCTTCGCGAGTGGCGATGATGATGACCGGCAGGATCAGCAGCGACAGCGCGAGGGCGCCGGCGATGACGATGTTCTTGTCGCGCACGCCCAGCATCGTGAGGAAGGCGAGCGCCAGCAGTCCGTAGACGATCGACGGCACGGCGGCGAGGTTCTGCACGTTCAGCTCGATGAGACGGTTGAACCAGTTCTTCTTGTCGGCGAACTCCTCGAGGTGCACCGCGGCGGCGATCCCCAGCGGGATGGTCATCACGGCGGTCGTCGCCGATCACCCACACCGAGCCCAGGATCGCGGGACGGGCACCGGCCCGGTCGGGCGACGACGCCGGGTACTCGGTGAACAGGCGCCAGCGAGAACTGGCCCTGTCCGTCGATGATGATCGTGATGATCAGCGTGATCAGCACGCCGAACGCGACCAGCAAGGCTCAGCCAGAGCAGGACGAGGAAGATCAGCGCAGCGGGGCGCCGCTCGCCGTTGGTCCCGGATGCGATCGGCTGAGTCATGCGGATCGCGTTCTCGACGGTGCTGCCGACGGTGCGCATCAGTAGGCCTCCCGGAATCGGCGGACGAACCGGATGCTGATGAAGTTGATCAGCAGGGTGATGAGGAAGAGCAGAAGACCGACGGCGAACGAGCGTGTCGTACTCGAGCGAGCCGACGCGGGAGTCTCCGAGCGCCGCGTTGGCGATGAAACCGGTCATGGTCTGTCCCTGTTCGAGCGGGACTCGTCACGATACGTGCCTGGTTGCCGGCCGCGATCGCGACGATCATCGTCTCGCCGACCGCACGCGAGACACCCAGGACGATCGCGGCGACGATGCCGGAGAGCGCCGCGGGGAAGACGACTCGAAGCGTGGTCTGCATCCGGTTGGCGCCGAGCGCCGCCGAACCCTGACGCATGGCGTGCGGCACGGCCGACATGGAGTCCTCGGAGATCGAGGCGATGGTCGGGACGATCATGACGCCCATGACGAGCCCGGCGGCGAGCACACTGAACGCCCCGTGTCGCAGCTGCAGCCACTCGCGGAGGACGGTGCTCTGCACGAACTGGAGGGCGAAGTATCCGTAGACGACGGTCGGAACGCCGGCGAGGATCTCGAGGATCGGCTTGAGGACCTTGCGAAGACGCGGGCTCGCGTACTCGGCGAGGAAGATCGCCGCGCCGAGCCCGAGCGGGATGGCGACGAGGAGGGCGATCACGGTCGTCCAGGCGGTGGCGGTGACGAGCGGGATCACGCCGAAGGACGCATCGGCGAACCGCGGCGCCCACCGGGTTCCGAAGAGGAACTCGAAGACCGGCACCTGCGGCGAAGAACCCGATCGAGGGGATCGCGAGGGCGATCAGGATGCCCGACGGTGGTGATCGACGGTGATCGCCGGCGGCGATTCGCAGGACGAGTCGGATCGCCGAACTCGCCGTAGCGCGGCTTGCCGGTGAAGTGCGCCGGAGAGGGGGTCGGGCGGCCCGGCGTTGTTGCTGCCGGGCCGCCCGAGCTGGCGACTGTCGTCATCTCGGTAATGTTCCTGTGTTTCTGTTCGGACTACAAGAAGCCAGCGTGTGAACGGTTAGCCGAGCGAGGCGAGTTCTTCCGCCGCGGTCGCGATCTGCTCTTCGGTCAGCGGCACGAACAGCGCGGCCTCGGCAACCGCGACTGCGTTCTCGACGAAGTAGTCGACGAACGCCTTCACCTGCGGCGAGTCGGTGTACGACGTCGTTCTTGACGTAGATGAACAGCGGGCGGCCCAGCGGCGTGTAGGTGCCGTCCTGAACCGTCTCGACGGTCGGGAGCACGCCGTCGACCGTGACGGTCTTGATGACGTCGGCGTTCTCCTCGACGTAGCTCAGGCCGAAGAAGCCGATGCCACCCTCGTCGCCGGCAACACCCTGCACCGTGATGTTGTCGTCCTCCGACGGGCTGTAGTCGGCGCGGATCGCACCCTCTTCGCCGTTGATCGCGTCGGTGAAGTAGTCGAACGTGCCCGAGTCGGTGCCGGCGCCGAACAGTGCGAGCGGCACGTCCGGGAACGACGAGTCGACGTCCGTCCAGCTGTTGACGACACCCTCGGACTCGGGAGCCCAGATCTTGTTCAGCTGCTCGACCGTGAGGTCGTCGGCCCAGTCGTTCTCGGGGTTGACGACGACGGCGAGACCGTCGTTGGCGATGACGATCTCGGTGAAGGCGACACCGGCAGCCTCGCACTCGGCAGCTTCCTCGTCCTTGATCGGACGCGAGGCGTTGGAGATGTCGGTCTCGCCGGCGCAGAACGCCTTGAAGCCGCCACCGGTGCCGGACGTGGCGACCGTGACGTTGACGCCGGACTCGACGTCGCGGAACTGGTCCGCGGCCGCCTCGGCAAGGGGCGCGACGGTCGACGAGCCGTCGGCCGTCGACTGCGCCGCTGAGGCCGTCACCAGAGCCGCCGCCGGCGGGCTGGCCGCCGCACGCGCTGAGAAGCAGTGCTGCTGCTGCGAAAGTCGCCGTGATCGCGGCAGCCTTGATCTTGTTGGACACTTTCGTGTTCCTTTCGTCGGCGGGGGACCGCCATTCGGAATGTGATCGCCGGCTCACGCCGACATGCAATGACAGCCCGACCGTGTGAACGGAAGGTGAACGACACGCGACCTGCAGGAGCGAGGCGAGGGAACAGCGTGAACGTCCACGCGATGTGCGCTCGTCGGCTGACCCTCGCGTCGCGCCGTGGCCGTCGGTACGATGCCGCATGGGATTCCGGCACGACCGTGAACATCGTCGGCGACATCTCGAAGCTCACTCCGGAGCAGAAGGAGAAGCTCAAGGCGATGGGCATTGACGTCGACGCGCTGGGCGGCCCCCAGGGCTGAGCGGGGCTAGGCCGTCTCGACCACGATGACCGGGTCGGTCGAGGGGATGTCGGACCCGCCCGCCGGCTCGACGGTCACGCCGATCGTGTCGCCGAGTCCCATGTCGCCCGCCAGCACCACGGTGCGTTTGCCGTCCTCGCCGACGTCGAACGTGCCGGCGGGAGTTGCGCCCTTCGCGTCGATGTACCAGAGCTCGTAGGTGCTGCCGGCGGGAAGACCCGTCAGCCCGTCGACGATGAGCGCCGAGCGCTGCAGGGCGACCGACCAGACCAGGGTGGCGGTGCCGCCCCCGGAGATCTCGACCGTCTCGCGCTGGTAGTCGTCGGCGGCCTGGATCTCGTTGACCTGCGAGGCGGTTGCCAGGTCGGCCTGCGCCTGGATGCCGAAGCGCACCGTGAAGCCGAGGCCGACGATGAGGGCGACCGCAGCGGCCACCGCGCCGAGGCGAGCCAGCGGCATGCGCCAGCGGGCGCGTGCCTTCAGCTCTGCCGGCGTATCGCGGCGGGCGATCTCCTGGTCGGTGGTCTCGAGGGGCTCGAGCTGCGGGGTGGTCGCGATCGACGCGAGCACCTGCGCGCGCATCGCGGGCGGCGGATCGACCGGCGCGACGGACAGGCCCAGCTCGACCGCGGTATCCATCAGCTCGGTCACCTCGGCGCGCAGCTGCTCGGACTCGGCCATCAGGGCCTCGAACTCCGACTTCTCGGGTTCGGCCAGTGCGCCCAGAGCGTAGGCGCCGGCGGCGTTCATCAGCTCGTCGCGGGTCATGACCCCACCCCCAGCTCATCGCGCAGGCGGATCATCCCGTCGCGCAGGCGGGTCTTCACCGTGCCGATCGGCACTTTGAGCATCTGCGAGACCTCGCTGTGGCTGTAACCACCGAAGTAGGCGAGTTGGACGGCCTGACGCTGCAGCTCTGTCAAACGCTTCATGGCTTCCTTCACCCTTTCGGTCTCGATGGTGATCTCGACGTTCTCTGCCACCGAGTCGAACTCGGGGGCGAAATCCCGGATGCCGATCCGGGTGTCGCGATCCCGGCTGGACTGTGATGCTCTGACCCGGTCGACGGCCCTGCGGTGCGTCATGGTGAGCATCCAGGCCATGGCCCCACCCTTGCCCACGTCGTAGCGGGTCGCGGTCTGCCAGATCTCGAGGAAGATCTCCTGCGTCACTTCCTCGGACTGTGCGTGATCGCGCAGCAGCCGTTTGACGAGTCCGAAGACCCGCGACGCCGTTCGGTCATAGAGTTCGGCGAAAGCCTGCTGGTCACCCTGCGCGACGCGTCCGAGCAGGTCCTCGCTTGTCACGATGGGCGCGATTCCATCGACGCCGTCATTGAGTTCGCGGGTCACGGTCGGAAGCATGTCACACCACCTTGCGGGTGTTTGGGTCTTGACAATGGTTCGGAACGGGGAGCGGGGCAGATTGCCAAGCGGCCATCTGCCCCGGCCCCATTCCGGTGATCTGGTGCTACTCGATGCCCTTGTTGGCGGCGATGCCGCCGGCCAGGGCGGTCGCCGTCATCTGCATGTGCGATGCCGACTCCTGCAGCAGGCTGTAGTACTCGGGGTCACCCGCGATGTTGGCGTCGATCGCCGCGAGCAGCGTCGTCGCGTGCATCTCGAGCTCGCCCTGTACGGCCTCGGCCGGCAGTTCCGGGACCACCGAGTTGATCAGCTCGCCGAACGACACGGCGTAGGCGCCGAGGTCGCTCACCGCCTTGTCGACAGCGGCCTGGTCGTTGCCGACCTTGCCGAGGGTGTAGTCGACGAAGAACGGGATGTGCGAGCGCCACGAGTCGAGGAACGGCTGCTCGGCCTCGGGGTACACCGAGCCGATGAGCGCGGCGACGGCGACGGAGTTGTCGTCGAGCGCCTGCACCGCGGCGGCGGTCTTCGGTGCGGTCAGGTCGCCACCGTCGGCGAGCGCCTGGTTGATCGCCGCCCCCGCCAGGTAGACGTGGTCGTAAAGAGCAGCCTGGACCGCGGCGCGGAGGCCGGATCCATCGCTGTTGACGGTGTCGACGGCGACGGGCTCGTCAGAGCTGCCCCCGTCGTCGGCGGACATGGTGCAGCCCGTGAGGGCGAGCGCGGCCGCGAGGCCGAGCGCGGCGAATGCCGTGAACTTGCGCATCTCTGTGTCTCTTTCTTGTCTGTCGGTGCGTTCTTCCCAGATGCACAGGTGGCTTGTGGCTACTCGACGATGACCGTCGCGTTCATCCCGAGGTGGATGTCGCAGTAGTAGGGGTAGCTGCCGGGCGTCTCGTAGGTGTACGCGAACGAGTCGCCGTCCTCGCCCTCCGGGGCGAGCGTGACGTCGAAGAGGCCGTCGGGGGTCTCGGTGGCGCGGATGCCGGTGTCGGGGTCGACATCCTTCCACGCGCCAGACGTGATCGTGTGGGTGATGGTCTCGCCGTTCACCCACCGAACGGTCGTGCCCGCGGCGATGGTGATGGTGTCGGGGGCGAACCTGATGGAGATCGCCTCGACGTCATAGTCGTGGCTCATGTCCATGCCGTCCATCCCCGGGTCTGCCGGCTCCGTCGTCGCGCTTTCCCCGGAAGGCGGCATCTGGGATGGGGTGGAACCTGCGCATCCCGAGAGCAGAAAGACGAGAGCCGACAGTCCGAGTACACCCGCGAGGGTGATTCGGGAGGTCGTGGTCGGGGTCATGCCACTGGTTCGGGACACCGCGCGAGGGGGATTGGTCGGGGCCGCCCGGGTATCCTGCGGCCATGGGATTCTTCGACGACATCGCCGCCGGGATCAACGGTCTCCTCAACCCGGCGCGCATCGATGACGGCGTGCGAGGGACCGCGCAGGTGATCGCCGCGAGTGGGTACTACGGCAGAGCGCTGTACCAGAACTGCCACCTGGAGCTCGTGGTGGAGGCTCCCGGCATTCCGGCTACCGCCGTCTCGCTCACCGCCGTCGTGCACCGGCAGCACTGGCCGCATGCCGGCGCCGTGCTCCCCGCCCTCATCGAGAAGGCGAACCCGCAGGAGGTCGAGATCCTCTGGGACGAAACAGTCGACTCGCGGACGGCCGCTCGCACCGAGGCCGAGCGTGTCGCCGCCGAGCGCCGCGGCGAGCGCCCCAGTCCCCTGCAGGCGGCCGGACCGGGATTCGTCGGCAACCCGCTCGGCATCGGTGCCGGCGCGACCGTGAAGGTCGTCGGAGACGTCTCGAAGATCACGCCCGAGCAGAGGGAGAAGCTGCGCGCGATGGGCGTCGACCTGGATGCGCTGCTCGGCGATCAGACCCCGTAGGTGAACCGAGCCGCAGATACGCCTCTCGGCAAGAGGCCGCTCGAAGCGGCGAAAATTGGAGCCCGGGGTACTGCGGCCCGGCCCAGACAGTTTACGCGACGATCAGTCCAGCATGTCGGCGCGCGCGAGGCGGGCGCACGACATCAGCTCGTCGGCCGTCGTGATCAGCCGTTGTGCGCGCGTCGTGAGCTCGGTGGAGCGCTCCGGGCTGGTGACCTCCTGGTCGTCGGCGATGCTCAGGGCACCGGCGGCGGTCACCCGGCAGAACGCCGCCGCCCGCTCGAGCGCGATCGCGAAGTCACCCTCGAAGGCACCGCGCAGGATGGTGTCGGCCAGCTCGGTGATCTCGGCCGGACCGGCGGGGAGCGGCGCTCCGGCGACGACGGGATCGATGGTGGGCAGCACCTCCGTGCCGCGCTGGAACAGTAGCGCCACGCCATCCGGATCCTGGCGGATCAGCACGCGTACCAGGTAGATGCGCCAGAGCGCTCCGGGGAGGCTGTGGGGCGACGACCGAGCCCAGAGCTCAGCGAGCGCGTCGAGGCCGTGCGCGTCGGTGTAGGTCACGAGGCGGTCGACGACCTCGGGGTCGTCGGTGCCGCGAGCGCGAGCCAGCAGCTTGCTCGCGCTGTCGTGCGCCGCGCGGAGGATGGCCGCAGGGTCGTCTCCGCCCCCGAAGGCGTCGAACTCGTTGCCGCCGAAGAGCACGGGCTTGTTGAATTCGGCCATGGGTCAACGGTACGCCGCCGCGCCACCGCTCGTGCCCCGGTACGCTGGACGAACGGGCCTGTAGCTCAGTTGGCAGAGCATCGGACTTTTAATCCGCGGGTCGTGGGTTCGAGCCCCACCGGGCCCACCCTCTTCCAGCTCCTCCGATTGTCGACGCCTGCGGCGTCGCGGCTGCGGCCGCACATGCGCGGGCTGCAGGCGGATCGTTCTGACCGCGGAGCAGATTTCAGATCGTTGCAACTTGCAAGTAACGTGAAAGGGATGTCATCTGAAGCCGACCGAACTGACAATTGGCTAGCCCGGGCTCTGCGGAACCGCCGCCTGATGCGGCTTCCGATCCTCCTTTACAGACTCGGGTTGGGCTTCATCCTCGGCCGAAGGCTCGTCATGATCGAGCACCTGGGACGGTCCTCTGCGCAGAGACGGTTCGTCGTCGTCGAATGCGTGGACCGCACCGATTCCGTCGTGCGGGTCGTCTCCGGGTTCGGACGAAGCGCCCAGTGGTACAGGAACATCGCGGCAAACGGGGTCGCCTTTGTCAGCAGCGGCGGACTCCGCCGGGTCCCCGCGACGCCGCGCCTGCTCACGCAGGAGGAGACCGACGTCCGACTCCAGGACTATCAGGCTGCCCATCCGGTCGCCTGGCGTCACCTCGAGTCCGCGATGCGGAGCCTGGCCGACGGAGAACCTGAGATCCTCATGGTCGAGCTCGCGATGCACCCGGACGCGCCCTGATCATGCCCTGGGGTTTCCTCGTCGGAACCGCGGTCGTCTGCCTGATGGTCGTGCTGACCGTCGCCCCTCCTCGACGCCCGTACGTACTTGCACGGGCGAGCGCATTCGTGAGTCCGGCCGTCAATGAGGCGCCGGTCGTCGTCGTCGCCTGGCTCGGGCTCTCGACGTGGCTCATGGTCATCGAGGGCGAGGCGGGATCTCTGGTCGCGGTGGCAGGACTGCTCCTGGTGGGTGTCTCTGCCGTCGGGCTGACGGCGATCGTGGCGCGAGCCACGAGAACCCTCGCCGTTGTGGAACGCTCACTGGATCGTGGCCTCGGCCCTCACTGGCTCGACCGCATCGACGAGGCCGCGCAAGCCCGCTGGGGCCGCAGGCCGGCGCTCGCACGACTCGTGCTGTTCGCCCTTCCCCGTCAGCGGCCGCGGGATCCCGACGAACCAGGAACATCCGCTACGGTCCCCACAGGCGCAACCGGCTCGATGTGCATCACAGCCCGACGGCTCCACCTGGCAGCCCCGTGCTGGTCTATTTTCACGGAGGCGGCTATTTCAGCGGGGACAAGGGATTCGGTGGACAGTCGCTCCTGCACCACTTCGCTCGGCAGGGCTGGGTCTGCATCAGCGCGAACTATCGCCTGCGCCCGGCATCCGGCTTCGCGGAGCACCTCGCCGACGCGCAAGCCGCCTTGGCTTGGGCCCGCGAGCACTCCGCCGAATTCGGAGCCGGAGAGGACGTCTTCGCGGCAGGTAGTTCCTCGGGAGCTCACCTCGTCTCCATCTGCGCGTTCAGCCAACCGCCCGGTACGCGCCTCGCAGGGGTGATCGGTCTGTACGGGTACTACGGCTACTACTACGGCACACGGCCTGGCGACCTTCCGGTCTCGTCGCCCTTCGGGTACCCGGTCGACGGCGCAACACCTCCGTTCATGATCGTCCACGGGGATCGGGATACCTATGCGCCTGTCGAGGGCGCACGCGCTCTGGCCGAGCGCCTCCGAATCGCGTCCTCTCACGCGGTGGTGTACTCCGAGCTCCCCGGCGCGCAGCACACCTTCGATTTGTTCAGATCGGTTCGATTCACCGCGGTCATCGCGGGAATCGACGCCTTCGTCAGCGCCATCCGCGGCAACGGTCAGGGCGCGCCGCCAGATTCCGAGCGCGAGTAACGACCTACCCGCCCGACCTCGGATGTACCGAAATGGTCAGACTGGCGGAACACGGTACAGCGTCGAGATGTCGTGAGCCGTGATCCAGACCGCGCCGTCGTCGGTCACAGCGATGCTTCCGCTGCCCACGCCCGGGCCGACTTGCTGGACAACCTCGTTCGAGTCGGGGTCGATTTCGACGCCGGGATAGCGGTTCGCCTGCACCCAGATCGCATCAGCCGTTGCGACGATATCGCCGCCGATGATGCCGTTCGAGCTCACAGGTATGTTGGCGACCATCGAGTCGGTCGCCGGATCAACGCGGAACAGGTTTCCAAGCTGGTTGATCACCCAGATGGCATCTGGTCCGACCGAGAGGAAAGTCAGGCTGCGTTCGAGTTCGATCGATGCCTGTACCTCCCCGGACAGCGGATCGAGCCTGAGGAGTTCGCCAGTGGCGCTGGTGATCCAGAGCGAGCCGAACCCGCCTCGGACCGCCGCCGGCGTGACGTCGAGTTCAAAGGTTCGAAGTAGGGCGCCGGTCATCGGGTCGAGCCCGACCACGCTGTAGCTATCGTCGGGAGTGGGCCCGACGATCGCCCAGACCGCGTCGTCGGTTACTCCGATCGAGGACTCCGGCGGGACCCCCGGGGCGGGCACGACGAACCGCACCGCCTCGCCTGTCGCCGGGTCGATGCGGACGAGCGTTGTCGCTTCGAGGCCGTTGGTCGATTCGCTCGCCCACACAAACCCGTGGCCGAAATCGAGTGCCGCCCACACCTCATCGGCGGGCACCTCGAAAGCGGGCGTCATCGTGTCGTCGAATGCCACGATGCCGGGCGCGACTCCGGACACCCAAGCGAGGTCACCCGAGGAGATGACGAAGTCGGCATACGGCTCGACGATGATCGAGTCTGTTCCGAGCTCTGGCAGAGTCGTCTGCGGCCACTCTGGAGTAGTCGGTTCGGGCGATGACTGAGGCGCGATGGCGGGCGTCGAGCATCCGGCGAGCAGGACAGCCGCGCCGAGCACCACGACGGTCACACGATGAGAAACCATGCAGGGATGATATTGCGCTGGACGTCCTCATGGAACGCAGTACACCCCGCCACCGTGAGGTGACGGGGTGGACGTTCTGTCGGCTGGCTACGCCGGCTGCTCCTCGCGGTGCGGGAGCTTCCAGCCCGGACGCACGTAGTGGCACGTGTAGCCGTTCGGGTACTTCTCGAGGTAGTCCTGGTGCTCGTCCTCGGCCTCCCAGAAGTCACCGGCCGGCTCGACCTCGGTGACGACCTTTCCGGGCCAGAGCCCGGAGGCATCCACGTCTGCGATCGTGTCGACCGCAACCTGCTTCTGCGAGTCGCTCAGGTAGAAGATCGCCGAGCGGTAGCTGCGGCCGACGTCGTTGCCCTGGCGGTCACGCGTCGACGGGTCGTGGATCTGGAAGAAGAACTCCAGGATGTCGCGGAACGAGATCTGCTCCGGGTCGAAGACGATCTCGACGGCCTCGGCGTGGTCACCGTGGTTCATGTAGGTCGCGTTCGGTGTGTCGCCACCCGAGTACCCGACGCGAGTCGAGATGACGCCGGGGCGACGGCGCAGCAGCTGCTGCGCTCCCCAGAAGCATCCGCCGGCGAGGATCGCGGTCTCAGTCGTTGCCATCTCTAGGCCTCCTTCGTGGTGAACAGGCTCCGGTAGTCACCGTAGCCCTGCCGCTCGAGCTCATCCACAGGGATGAAGCGCAGAGCAGCCGAGTTGATGCAGTAGCGCAGTCCGCCGTCTGCGACCGGTCCGTCGTCGAAGACGTGGCCGAGGTGGCTGTCGGCGTTCGCCGACCGCACCTCGGTCTGAACCATCCAGAACTGACGGTCCTCGCGCTCGACGATGTTGCCGGCGACGATCGGCTTGGTGAAGCTCGGCCATCCGGTTCCGCTGTCGAACTTGTCGGTGGACGAGAACAGCGGCTCACCCGAGACGATGTCGACGTAGATGCCGTCGTCGTGGGTGTTCCAGAACTCGTTGCGGAACGGCGGCTCGGTCGCCGCGTTCTGGGTGACCTCGAACTGCCGAGGGGTCAGCTCGGCGATCGCGCTCGGGTCCTTGCGGTACTGGGTGTCGGTCATGGGAGTTGCTCCTCTGTGAGCCGCTGGCTGCGGCCTCACGCAATAGAACAGCGGGGTGCTCGCGGAAAGTTCCCGCTTCTCGGCACGAGTTGTCAACCCGGCGGACGGTCGCCGTTCGTCGCGTGAGTGACGCAGCACCCCAGACTCCTGAAAGGCACACATCATGTCCACGACATCTCTCACCTCGGGCCCCAACAAGCTCCTCATCGCACTGATCGCCATCGGCGGCGTGCTCCTCCTGTCCATCACCGCCATCGTGTTCCTGCTCGTCGGGCAGAGCTCAGGCGGCCCCGGCACCATCAACGCCGGTGACCAGACCCCCCTGCCGGACACGAGCCAGACGCCCGTCGTCGACGAGCCCGTCGATGAGGTCGACGCCGAGACCCAGGGCCAGAGCGGCGACGGCACCAGCGGCGGCGGCCAGAGCAGCGGCGGGTCCGGCGGCGGCCAGGCGCCCGTCGACAACTCGCTCCGCTTCACGAGCTTCAACTACAACGCGCAGGTCTCCTGCGACCCGACCGGCAACGACGAGAAGCCGAGCCCCTCGATCTCGTGGTCGAGCGCCAACGCGGTGGCGGTCTACTGGTCGCCGAACGACGACGAGGCGACGGCCGAGGACTACCGGGTCGGCGCCAGCGGCAACCAGGACGACCATGTCGGCTTCGAAGGGGGAGGGCGAGCGCTACGAGTTCCCCTGCAACCACCGCGAGACGTTCGACACCACGATCACCCTCGTCGGCGCGAACGGCCAGACCGTCAGCAAGACCGTCACCTTCACCGACGTGAACTGGAACACCGGAGGGGACGACGAGGACGAGGACTACTGATCCTCATCGCCGGCAGCGGGGTCGCGTCTCGGGCGCGGCCCCGCTTCTCTGTGCGCGCTGGCGCTTCAGACCGAATCCGGGGCCTCGGATCGTCCAGCAGCTTCCGCGCCGCCAGCCCGATGATCGCGCTGTACGTCGGGTACGCGAATTTCACGCCG
Source organism: uncultured Actinomycetota bacterium (assembly GCA_963730045.1). GTDB lineage: Bacteria > Actinomycetota > Actinomycetes > Actinomycetales > Microbacteriaceae > JBDSKH01. The sequence continues at coordinate 317,811 of CAVSPQ010000003.1, forward strand.
GCCAGTGTCGCCGGATCGATGCCCGCCGCCATCGCCGTCGTCACCGACTGCACCACCTCGATCGCGTTCTCGCCGACGGCGTGGGCTCCGAGGATCAGCTCGCGGCGACGATCGGCGATGAGCTTCAGGAAGCCGGGCGTCCTGTCGTCGATGACCGCGCGATCCAGCTCGGTGTACGGCACGAACGCGACGATGCACTTCGGGTCGCGTGCGCGCGCCTCGGCCTCGGTCAGCCCGACGCCGGCGTAGTCGGGGTCGGTGAACCCGCCCGACGGCAGCAGGTGGTGGGGCGTGCGCCGGTTCGCGTCGAGCACGGCGTTCTCGGCCGCCGCCTCGCCCTCGAAGTGCGCGGCCTGCACGAGCATGTCGCGGCCGTTCGCGTCGCCGACCGCGTAGATGTGCGGCACCGAGCTGCGGAAGTACTGATCGACCGGGATCGCGGACCGCACCGTCTGGACGCCCGCCGCCTCGAGGCCCAGGCCCTCGACATCCGCCGGCCAGCCGGTCGCCATCACGACAGCGTCGAACGACTCCGACGTCGCGCCACCGCCCTCGCGCCAGGCGAGGGTGATCGATCCGTCGTCGGCGCGGGTGAGGCTCTCGACGGTCTCGATGCCGGTGTGCAGCGCGACGCCCTGCTCGTCGAAGGCGGCGCCCACGGCATCCGAGATCTGCTCGTCGGCGACGGCCAGGATGCGGGGCGCGACGTCGAGCAGGGTGACGTGCGATCCGAAGGCGCTGAACACGGTCACCAGCTGGGCGCCGGTGTTGCCGGCGCCGATGATCGCGACGCGCTCGGGCAGGGACGGCAGATCGAGCACGTGCTCCGGCACGGTGGCGAGTTCGGCGCCGGGGATCGGCAGCGGGCGCGAGTGGCCGCCGACAGCGACGATGATCGAGTCGCCGGTGAGCCGCCGGCCGCTCGTCGAGCTCGAGGGTGTTCGCGTCGGCGAAGCGGGCGCGCCCCTCGAGGACGAGGTCGATGCCGGCACGGGCGAAGCGCTCCGGCTCGGCCTTCAGTTCGCGCACCTCGTCGACGGTCGCCCGCACACGTGACACGGTCGACGGCCAGTCGATCACCGGGTCGCTGACGGCGAGACCCCAGCGGTGCGCGATGCGCACCTCGCGGGCGAGCCGCGCGGTCTTCGCGAGCACGCGGGTCGGCACGCAGCCGGTGTTGACGCAGGTGCCACCGGTGCGCTCGGCCTCGATGACCGCGACGCGCGCGCCGAGTTCGGCGGCTCGCAGCGCGGCCGAGGTGCCGGCCGGGCCGGCTCCGATCACGAGGACGTCGTAGTGGTCGGTGTCGTCGGGCCTCATGCCCTCAGAATGTCACGAGGCACAACCGGATCAGCCGACGGTGCCGCATTCGCCGCAGAACCAGGTCGGATCGTCCTCGATCGAATGGAAGTCCAGCGGCTCGTGGCAGACGTCGCACTGCGGCCAGGTGAACTCGTGGTCGTGTGAGGCGTCCATCACGCGGCCGCGGCTCTGCGGGCGTTCGTGGTTGTCGGACATTCTCCGGACGGTACTCCGCGTCAGCCGGCGCCAGCAGTCCCGCGTTCGGGAGCCCCGCGTCCGGGGCACACGGGCACGGATCTCAGGTCACGCCGGGTCGAGGGGCGTGGGTCTCGAGGTAGCGGGTATGCGCCGCGGCGGCAGCCGCGCGCAGCGTGCGGAAGTACCCGATCAGCTCGCGATCGCTGCCCTGCTCGGCCCAGGTGACGGCGCGGTACCCGCGCTCTGTCGCCGAGCTCGAGCAGCCGGATCACGCCGTAGCAGCGCCCGTACTGGGCCATCATCATCCACTCGCCAGGCTCGGACTCGACGGCCGACAGCAGCGGATGCCAGCCCGGCACGTAGTCGCGGCGCGCCCGCTCGAGGGCGGCGTAGGAGTCGTCGACAGCGTGCTGCATGGACCGTGTTCCGATCGGATTCGCGCGTCCGGCCCCGCATCCGCAGCCTACGACGCGCGGCGACGAGCGGAACGGGGGTCCGTCAGCTCTTCGGCGGGGTCAGCAGGGTGACCGGGTCGACGCCCATGCGCTCGGCAAGCCGCTCGAGCGACCGCAGGGTCAGATTGCGCTCGCCTCGTTCGACTCCGCCCATGTAGGTGCGATGCACCCCGAGGGCGTCGGCCAGCTCTTCTTGGCTGAGCTTGCGCTCGAGCCGATGGGCCCGGATGTTGGCGCCGGCGATGCGCTGCAGCTGACCTTCCATGGGAACAACGATTTCCAAATGATACTTGAAAGTCTACATACTCATGAGTATTATTCCGAGGTGAGGGAATCTCGGCGGTTCGCACCCCGGGCCGCCGAGCCCCTCACCTGCGCACGAACCATCCCTTCCCTCCTCGCGCGGAGTGGGCTCCTCCCCAGCACGCCGGACGATGTCGCCGTCCGGACCTAATCTGCACGCACGGATCGAGGAGGCAACCGCATGAGCCGCGACGACCGGCGCAGGTGCCCGACGTGGTGCGTCGCCGACCATGCCGCCGAAGACGACGCGCGGCGCGGCAGCTCGTCATCGCAGCGAGACCATCGTCGTGCCGGGCATCTCGATCCGCTCAGAGGCCGGCCGCACGGTCGATGTCGATCGAGATCCTGATCGAGGTGCACACCGAAGACGGCGATCCCGTCGTCGGCGTCTACATCGGCGACGGCACGACGCGCGGGCTCGACCTCACGACCGAGACGGCCGAGCGGCTCGTCCGCCGTCTCGGCGACGCGCTGCAGCTGACCGCAGCGGCTCAGCCCAGCGCCGCGCCGAAGAGCAGGCCGAGCAGCGTAGGTGACGGCGGCGGCGCCGAACCCGATCGCGAGCTGTCGCAGCGCACGCTTCAGCGGTGACGCGCCGGACAGGATGCCGACGACGGCACCGGTGCCGACGAGCGCGAGGCCGACCGCCGCGGCTGCGATCGCGACAGCCGTGAATCCGGTCGCTCCGAACAGGTAGGGCAGCACCGGGATCAGGGCACCCGACGCGAAGAAGCAGAAGCTCGAGATCGCGGCGCCCCACGCCGAGCCGATCGCATCGTCGGGGTCGACGCCCAGCGGCATCCGGATCGTCGCTCGTCGAGGTCCCGGTCCGCGAGAGCACGCGTGCGGCGTGCGTCGTCCGCCTCTGCCTCGGACATGCCCGCGCGCGCGATAGACGAGCGCGAGCTCGTTCGCGTCGACGTCGAGGTGGGCGAGCGCCGTCTGCGACGCCGGATCGGGCCGCGACGCCTCGAGCAGCTCGCGCTGCGAGCGCACCGAGACGTACTCCCCCGCGCCCATCGACAGTGCACCTGCGAGCAGGCCGGCGATTCCGGTGAAGAGCACGGTCAACGGGGGGACCCCGGTCGCACCGATGCCGAGCACGAGGGCGAGGTTCGAGACCAGGCCGTCGTTGGCGCCGAAGACCGCGGCGCGGAAGCTGCCGGCGGCGCGTGTTCGACCTCGGGCGGCGAGCCCGCGCACGACCTCGCCGTGGATGCGCTCGTCGGCGGCCATCGTCTCGGTCGCGTCGACGTCGTCGTCGTACGGCGAGCGCGCCTCGGCGCGCTGGGCGAGGGCGAGCACGAAGAGCGACCCGAACCGACGCGCCAGAACGAGCAGGATGCGGGTGCGCAGCTCGGTGCGCGGCTCGCCCGGCGTCGTCGCCGAGCAGGTCGAGCCAGTGCGCTTCGTGCCGCCCCTCGGCCTCGGCCAGGCCGAGCAGGATCGCGCGTTCCTCGCCCGTCTTGCGCTCGGCCAGCTCGCGGTAGAGGGCGGCCTCGGCTCGTTCGTCGGCCAGGTACTTCCGCCAGCGGCGGACCTGCGCGGCGCGGGACGGGGTGACGGGTCATGGCGCCGGTGTGTACCGCAGGCCCCAGGAGCCCTCCCAGGTCGAACACCGGGCTCGATCCAGACCAGGCTCTGACCGGAGTTGAGCGCGTCAGGCGGTGCGGTCATCGGCTCGACGGCGACAGCTCGGCCCAGCACGCCCTCGCGCGGGAAGCTGTCGGTGGTGAACACCTGCAGGTAGCCCCAGTCGAGGTCCTGCCAGAGGGTCGTGCGGGATCCGTCGGGAGCGTCCAGCCACGCGCTGTCGCCGCGGCGTCGGACGCGGGTCGGCATGCGTGAGCGTGCCGTACGCGGTGTCGAGGTCGAGATCGCCGACGATGCGCGGGGCGCGCAGGTCGACGGCAGGGGTGACCGGGCTGCTCGGCGGTGGGATTGAGACGCTCGTCGACCTCGAAGTAGGTCGCGGCGGGCGCGGTCAGCGTGAGCTGCTCGACCGGGACGTCACCCACCCGCAGGAAGGGATGCGTGCCCACCGCCCACGGCGCCGGTCGCGCCGAGAGGTTGCGGACTCCGTGGGTGACGGTGATGCCGTCCGGCTCGAGCGCGTACCGCACCCAGGTGTCGAGGATGAACGGCCAGCCGTGCTGGGGCGCGATGAGCGCGCCGAGCGTCACGGCATCCGGAGTCTGCTCGCGCACCGCGTAGTCGGTGAAGCGCAGCAGGCCGTGCAGGGCGCCGCCGCGGGCGACCTCGGTGAGGTCGAGCTGCTGCGGTTCGCCGTCGAGCGTCCAGCGGCCGTCGCGCACCCGGTTCGGCCACGGCACGAGCACGATGCCGTTGCCGAACGGCGGCGGCCTGGTCGGCGGCCGTGTGCTCGACGAGCGCGACACCGTCGACGGTCAGCGAGCGGAGCAGCGGCGGCGACGGTACCGAGCTCGGCGCGCACGACGCCGCGCTCCAGGATGAGGGGCGTGCCGGTGGCGGTGGTCACCGACCCAGCCTAGGGTGCGGTCGACCACGTCGAGACCCGCGCGCGCAGGGCGTCGACGACGCCGTCGGGCGCCTCGCCGGCGGTGACCAGCGCGGCGAAGTCGGAGATCGCGCCGATCACCGCGACCTCGGTGCGGCCGAGCTTGCCGCCGTCGGCGATGAGCACGGCGCGCCGGGCCGCGCGCACGGCGAGCGTCTTGATCTCCGCCTCCGGCAGGTTCACGTTCGTCACACCGTGCAGAGGGTGGATGCCGTTGCAGCCGATGAAGGCCAGGTCGAATCGCAGAGACGCCAGCATCGACGCCGCGAACGGGTTCACGAGCGAGTGCTGGAGCGGGTCGGAGCGTGCCGCCGGTGACGATCACGTCGAACCGCGGGATGGCCGGGCTCGAGGGCGAGGGCGAGGGTGAGCGAGCTGGTGACCACGATCACGTCGTGCAGCTCGCGCCGGTCGAGCAGCGCTTCGGCGACCGCGAGCGCCGTGCTGCCGGCGTCGAGATAGACGCAGTCGCCCGACGACACGAGTCGAGCCGCCGCGACCCCGATCGCCCGCTTGGCCGCGGCATCCCGGTCGCGCGTCGACTCGACCGGCGACTCGCGGTCCACCAGGACGTCGGCCGGCATCGCGCCGCCGTGCACGCGAACCGCCCGGCCGTCGCGCGCGAGCGCGCTCAGATCCCCGCGGATGGTCACCTCGCTGACGCCGAGCTCCAGGCTCGCGTCGGCGACCCGCACGAACCCGCGTGCGGAGAGCAGGCGCGCGAGACCCTGACGGCGCACGGCGGCGGGATCCGACATCCGGTTTCGATTCTCTTCGTATTCGAAAGGGCGACTTTCGATATCGTAATACCGTGGGCCAGATCGTCAAACGCAGCACCATCCTCGCCGACGGTCGCGAACTGATCTACTTCGACGACGCCGACACGACCCTCGGGCCCGATCGCGCCGTCGACACTCGCGCGCTCGACCCGCGACCCGCCTCGGCGACCATGCGGCAGGACGTGCTCACCGGCGAGTGGATCTCGATCGCCGCCGCACGGCAGAACCGGGTGTTCCTGCCGCCCGCCGACCGCGATCCGCTCGCGCCGCAGACGCCGGAGAACCCGTCCGAGGTGCCGTCGCTGTACGACGTCGCCGTGTTCGAGAACCGGTCGCCGTCGTTCGGCCCGGCACTCGCCGGAGCACCGAACGCCCCGCGCGGACTCGACGATCTCGCCGAGCTCGGGCTCGGGACGCACCCGCACGAGCGTCGGCCGCTGCGAGGTGGTCTGCTTCAGCCCCGAGCACGAGGGATCGTTCGGCACCCAGACGTCCGTCGCGCGCCCGCACCGTGATCGAGGCGTGGGCCGACCGCACGGCCGCGCTGTCGGCGCTGCCGGGCATCGAGCAGGTCTTCCCGTTCGAGAACCGCGGCGAGGCGATCGGCGTCACGCTGCATCACCCGCACGGGCAGATCTACGCGTACCCGTACATCACGCCCAAGACCCGCGCGACGCTGGACGCGATCGACCGCAGCGCACCCGACCTCTTCGACCGCATCCTGGACTTCGAGCGGGCGGGCGAGCGCGTCGTGCTGACCGGCGAGCACTGGACCGCGTTCGTGCCGTTCGCCGCCCGCTGGCCGATCGAGGTGCACCTGCTGCCGCATCGCCAGGTGCCCGACTTCGCCGAGACGACCGACGCCGAGCGCGACGAGCTCGCGACCCTGTACCTGCGACTGCTGCGCGGCATCGACGCGCTCTACGACAGCCCCGACCGCCCTACATCGCGGCCTGGCATCAGGCGCCGGTGCACCGCGCGCGCGACACGTTCCGGCTGCATCTGCAGCTCACCTCGCCGCGCCGCGCTGCCGACAAGCTCAAGTATCTGGCAGGGTCGGAGGCGGCGATGGGCGCCTGGGTCGGCGACGTGCCGCCCGAGGTCGCCGCCGAGAACATCCGGAAGGCGATCGAACGAGCATGACCGACCTGCGAGACGACGTGCGCGAGGCCTTCCGCGAGCGCTTCGGGCACAAGCCGGTCGGCATCTGGTCGGCGCCGGGCCGCGTGAACCTGATCGGCGAGCACACCGACTACAACGAGGGCTTCGTGCTGCCGTTCGCGATCGACCGGCGCACGCTGGTGGCCGCCGGACCGCGCGACGACGGCATCCTGCGCGTCGGCAGCACGTTCGCGGGCGACGAGCTCTTCACCGAGATCGCGATCGCCGAGCTCGACGAGCTGCGCGAGCGCGGCGGGCTCGACGGCGACTGGTCGCAGTACCCGCTCGGCGTCGCGTGGGCGCTCGGCGAGCCGCTTGCGGACGGCGGAGGCGGCGCCGACCTCGCAGGCCGTGCCCGGCCTCGACCTGATGATCGACTCGAACGTGCCGGTCGGCGCCGGGCTGTCGTCGTCGGCCGCCATCGAGTGCGCCGTCGCCCTCGCGCTCGAACGAGCTCTGGCGGCTCGGGATCCCGCTCGCCGACCTCGCCCGCGTCGGCCAGCGTGCCGAGAACGACTTCGTCGGCGCCCCGACCGGCATCATGGACCAGACCGGCGTCTCTGCTCGGCAAGCGCGACTCCGCGGTGTTCCTCGACTGCCGCTCGCTCGAGACCGAGATCGTGCCGCTCGGCTTCGCCGACGGCCGGCCTCGAGCTCGCTCGTCATCGACACCGGCGTCAAGCACGCGCACGCGACCGGCGGCTACGCCGAGCGCCGCGCCTCGTGCGAGCGGGCCGCGCTGCTGATGGGCGTCGACTCGCTGCGCGACCTCGACGTCGACGACCTCGAGGCGGCGGAGCACAAGCTGCAGCGACGAGACCTTCCGTCGCATGCGGCACGTCGTCACCGAGAACCAGCGGGTCCTGGATGCCGTGGCCGCGCTGCGCGCGGACGATCCCGCCGCGATCGGCGAGCTCCTCGACGCGTCGCACCGGTCGATGCGCGACGACTTCGAGATCTCGACCCCCGAGCTCGACCTCGCCGTCGAGATCGCCCAGGCGAACGGCGCCCTCGGCGCGCGCATGACCGGCGGCGGCTTCGGCGGCGCGGCGATCGCGCTCGTCCCGGTCGACGACGTGTCGCGCGTGCAGGTCGCGGTCGACGGCGGCTTCGCCGAGCACGGCTTCGGCAGCCCGAGACGTTCACCGTCGCCGCGTCGGACGGACGCCGGCGCGCGACGCCTAGCGCACGCGAGCTGACCGCTCCGGCGGCCGCCACCACGTTCGAGCAGCAGCAGGCGCGCGCGTCATCGGGCCGACGCCGCCGGGGTTCGGCGACAGCCACCCGGCGACCTCCGCGACCGCCGGGTCGACGTCGCCGTGCAGCCGCGCCTTGCCGGAGCTCGGACGTGCCGACGCGGGTGACCCCGACATCCAGCACCGCGGCGCCCGGCTTGATCCACTCGGGCTTCACGAAGTGCGGCACGCCGATCGCCGCGACGACGATGTCGGCGCGCGCGCACCTCGTCCGGCGAGGTCGACCGTGCGCGAGTGCGTCAGGGTGACCGTCGCATCGACGCCCTTGCGGGTGAAGACCAGCCCGAGCGGGCGGCCGACCGTCAGGCCGCGGCCGATGATGACGACGTGCTTGCCCGCGATCGGCACGTCGTGCCGGCGCAGCAGCTCGACGATGCCGGCGGGGGTGCACGGCAGCGGCGAGTGCAGCTCGCCGTCGACGCCGAGCACGAGGCGGCCGAGGTTGGTCGGGTGCAGGCCGTCGGCGTCCTTCGCCGGGTCGATGAGCTCGAGCATCGCGTTCTCGTCGATGCCGGCGGGCAGCGGCAGCTGCACGATGTAGCCGGTGACCCGCGGGTCGGAGTTGAGCCCGGCGATCGCGGAGCGCACCTCCGCCTCGGATGCCGTGGCCGGCAGGTCGACGCGGATCGACTCGATGCCGACCTCCGCCGAGTCGCGGTGCTTGCCGCCGACGTAGCTGAGCGATCCGGGATCCTCGCCGACCAGCAGGGTGCCGAGGCCCGGCACGACGTCGCGCTCACGCAAGCGCGCTCGATCCGGACCTTCAGCTCCTCCTTGATCGCCGAGGCGGTGGCGATGCCGTCGAGTATCTGAGCCGTCATCGCAGCCGTCACTTCCACGTCCCGGGCGAGGTCAGGCCGTCGTAGAGCGGGAACTTCTTCGGCCAGCGCCGTCACGCGTGCCGAGAGCGCCGGCGATGTCGGCGTCGGGCATCAGGGTGAGCGCGATGATGTCGGCCACCTCGGTGAACTCGGTGTCGCCGAAACCGCGGGTGGCGAGCGCCGGGGTGCCGATGCGCACGCCCGACGTCACCATCGGCGGCCGCGGGTCGTTCGGCACGGCGTTCTTGTTCACCGTGATGCCGACCTCGTGCAGCCGGTCCTCGGCGTCCTTGCCCGTGAACTCCGAGGTGCGCAGGTCGACGAGCACGAGGTGCACGTCGGTGCCGCCGGTCAGCACGTCGATGCCGGCCGCCTTCGCGTCGGGCTGCGTGAGGCGCTCGGCCAGGATGGCGGCGCCGCGCTTGGTGCGCTCCTGCCGGTCCTTGAACTCGGGCGTCGCCGCCAGCTTGAACGCCGTCGCCTTGGCCGCGATGACGTGCATGAGCGGGCCGCCCTGCTGACCGGGGAACACGTTCGAGTTGATCTTCTTCGCCAGGTCGGCGTCGTTGGTGAGGATGAAGCCGGAGCGCGGTCCGCCGATCGTCTTGTGCACGGTCGACGAGGTGACGTGGGCGTGCGGCACGGGGCTCGGGTGCAGCCCGGCGGCGACGAGCCCGGCGAAGTGCGCCATGTCGACCCAGAGCAGCGCGCCGACCTCGTCGGCGATCTCGCGGAATCGCTTGAAGTCGAGCTCGCGCGGGTACGCCGACCAGCCGGCGATGAGCACCTGGGGCTTGACCTCGAGCGCGCGCTCGCGCACCACATCCATGTCGACGAGCCCGGTCTCGGGATCGACGCCGTAGGCGTGGGCCTCGTAGAGCTTGCCGGAGAAGTTCAGCTTCATGCCGTGCGTGAGGTGGCCGCCGCTGGCGAGCTCCAGACCCAGGATGCGGTCGCCGGGGCTCGCGATCGCGGCCAGGACGGCGGCGTTGGCCGACGCACCCGAGTGGGACTGCACGTTCGCGAACTCGGAGCCGAACAGGCTCTTGGCGCGCTCGATGGCGAGCGTCTCGACGACGTCGACGAACTCGCAGCCGCCGTAGTAGCGGCGGCCGGGGTAGCCCTCGGCGTACTTGTTGGTGAGGACGGATCCCTGCGCTTCGAGCACCGCGCGCGGGACGAAGTTCTCGCTCGCGATCATCTCGAGCGTGTCGCGCTGCCGGCCGAGCTCCTGCTCGAGTGCGGCGGCGACCTCGGGGTCGACCTCGGCCAACGGTGCGTTGAAGGACCGGGGAGATTGAAGGTGTCGGTCAACGGGCGCTCCTGTTCATAACGGGTGGAGGGATTGATGCGCGGCCCAGGCGTGCGACCGTGTCCCTTTTGCCGTCGCTTCCCGATGGTGTCCCATCCGAACGCCAGTTGCGACGGGGTCAGGTTATCAGGTCGGATCGGCGGTCAGGAGAAACGCGTCGAGCTCGTCCGACGTGGGTGACGTCGTCGGCCCGCGCCGGGTCACGGCGATCGCCGCCGCCGCATTGGCGCGGCGCGCGGCCCGGTCAGGCGGAAGCCCCGCCGCCAGCCCTGCCAGGAAGACCCCGACATGCGCGTCGCCGGCCCCGTTGCTGTCGATCGCGTCGACCGCGAAGCCGTCGATCTGCCGCACGGTCCCGCCGTCCTCGACGATCAGGCAGCCCGCCGCCCCCTGCCGCACGACGACTCCGAACCCGCGACCGGAGAGCCGGTCGGCCGCGATCACAGCGTCCCGCGCTCCGGTAGCCGCCAGGGCCTCGCGCTCGTTGCCGCTCCACCAGTCGATGCGTTCCAGCACCGGCTCGATGATCTCGGCGACGAGGCCGGCTGCGAGCGGTCCGGGATCGAGCAGGACGATCACCGCAGGATCGACGCCCGGCAGCCAGGTCGCGAGTGCGGTCCCGCTCGGCTCGCGCGCCAGACCGTAGCCGGAGACGTGCAGCAGGTCGCCGTCGTCCAGCACGAGGGCGGACAGCGCGGCGACGTCGAGGCGGGCCTCCGCTCCGACCGTCGTGACGAAGGTCCGCTCGCCGCCGGGTTCGACGACAGCCACGTCCCAGCCGGTGTCGCCGGCGAGGGCCGCGTGCGCGATCCCGATGCCCGCTCGTTCGAGCTCCGAGCGCACGAATCCGCCCAGCGGACCGGACCCGTAGGCGCCGGCATAGACCGCCTCGAGACCCTGGCGCTGCGCGGCGACGAGGGTGTTGGCGCTGCCGCCGATCGAGATCCCGGATGCGGTGGCGGTCAGATCCTCCCCCGACGTCGGAAGCCGCGGAAGCTCGGCGAGCAGGTCGACGACGACGTTGCCAACGCTGACGAGCCGAGGCATCAGCGGGCTCTCAGCGCGAGGAGTCCGTCGACCACGGGAGCCAGGTCGAGCGAATTGACGGTCGTGACCGTGGCGATGGCCTCGTCCGGAAACTCCGAACCGCATGCTCCGGCGATCGCGCCCGCGATGGCGGCGATCGTGTCGGTGTCCCCTCCGCCGGCCGCCGCCGCGACACGCTGAATCCCAGCCCCGACCGCCGGCGCGAGCGAGCAGCCCGAAGGCGGCGGGGACCGATTCCTGCGTCTGCAGGCTGGTCCCGACCAGGTCGAGGAAGCGGGCGAGCCCGCCGTCGCCCGCGGCGTCGCGCCCGAGCCCGACCGCCCACTCGATGCGGGATGCGACGTCGGCTCCCGCGATCCAGGTACCGAGGCCAGCGCCCAGACGGGCGGCATCGACGGCGACAGCGATCGCGTCATCCAGCTCCGCGCCGTCGAGGCCCGCGCTGACGGCCGCCGCGACGGCCGAGGCCCCGGCGATCGCGATGCCGGTGTCGTGTGAGACCCGGCCTGCCGCGCGCACCGCCTCCACGAGAGCGGGCAGATCGGACGAGGGCCAGGCGATCCCCACCGGCGTGACCCGCATCGCGGCGCCGTTGGTCGTGCCGGATCGCCCCGCCTCGTCGGCCGGCGTGCCTCCGAGGACGGCCGCGACGGCGGCCCGGGTCGAAGGACCCAGCAGGTCGAGAGAGCCGCGCGCCCGCATGTCGTCCTCCCAGGCAGCCAGGCGACGTGCGAAGTCCTCGGGCTCGATGGTGCCCGCGCCGTCGATCAGGGCCGCTGCGAGGAGCAGCGCCTGCTCGGTGTCATCGGTGATGGATCCGGCCCGCATGCCGCCCGCTATCGGGTGGTCGGCCACGGCATCCCGGAAGGAGTCGATGGTGCCGAACGCCTCCGCGATCGCGGCGCGCGACATCAGCTGCGTCGGCATCCCGAGCGCGTCACCGATGGCGAGCCCCTGCAGGGCCGAGAGCGCCCGGGCGCGGGTGGTCACAGCGACTCCAGCACCTCGTCGACGCTGGTGATCTCGATGAGCGGGGCGTACAGGGCCATGGCGTCGAGCGCGCGCTGGTGGTCGGCGGGACTCAGCCCGGCGCAGGCGTCGGCCGCGACTCGCACGTGCACACCGGCGTCGGCGGCCGCGAGCGCGGTCGAGATCACGCAGCAGTCGGTCGAGACGCCCGTGATCACCATCTCGGTCGATCCGCCCATCGCCGCGGAGAAGGCGGAATCCCACTTGCCGAACGTCTCGCGCGTCTCGACGCGCGGGGCGCGATCGATGAACTGCTCGGTGAGGTCGTACAGCCGGTCGTCGTTCGGGACGAGCGCGAACGGCCACAGCGCGTAGTACGGAACCCAGGCGCCCTTCGGCGTCGCGGGCGCCACGAACCGCGTGAAGATCGTTCGATCCCCGAACGCAGGCAGCAGCCGGTCGATGCCGGCCGCCGCCCGGTCGTACTCGGGAGTGGCCCACTTGCTCGTCGCGTCGGCGAAGATCACCTGCATGTCGATGGCGACGAGCCAGGGGTCGCCGGCCGCGGGGCGAGCCTGCGGCTCGGGGGTCACTTCGACTCCTGTGCCTTCACCGCCGAGCGGCCGAGGAGCAGGTACCCCAGGAACCCGATGAGCAGCGCGACCAGCACGCCGAGGTTCGAGAAGGCCCAGTCGGCGCGGAACGCGCCGTCCGCCGGACCGAACAGATAGCCCTGCCAGCCCAGCCACTCGGCATAGGTGTTGGTGACCAGGCCCCAGCCGATCACGGTGCCGACCACCAGGAGGCCGATGGACACCCACCGCACGCTGCCGTAGCGGCCCGTGCTCGTGTAGAGCTCGGCATCGACCAGGTCTTTCTTGCGCAGGAGGACGTCGGCGACGAAGATGCCCGCCCAAACCGCGATCGGCACCCCGAGGGTGATCAGGAACCCCTGGAACGACCCGAAGAAGTCTGCCGCGAAGAACAGAACGTAGATCGAGGCGAGCACCATGAGCACGCCGTCGATGGCTGCGGCGACGGGCCGCGGAACCCTCAGGCCGACTGCCAGCAGCGAGAGACCCGACGAGTAGATGTCCATGATGGCGCCGGCCACGAGGCCGAGGACGACCACCAGCGCGAACGGGATCAGGAGCCACGCAGGCGACAGTCCGACCAACGGGCCGAGGGAATACGACGAGATCGCCGCACCGAGCTCCTCGGAGGAAGCCGCGAGCAGGAGGCCGACGATGAGCAGGACGACCGGTGCGAGCGCCGCGCCGAACGTGGTCCACCCGACGACCGCCTTGCCGCTGGAGTTGCGCGGCAGGTAGCGCGAGTAGTCGGCGCCGGCGTTGACCCAGCCGAGCCCGAAGCCCGTCATCATGAACACCAGGGCGCCGATGACGGCGGCCAGCGATCCGGCCTCGACTGCTGTCACGGCCGAGAAGTCGATGAGCGGCAGCACCGTGACCAGGTACACGATCGTGATCGCACCGGTCACGATCGTGATCCAGAGCTGAAGCCGCATGATCAGCTTGAAGCCGTACACACCGACCACCACGACGACCGCCGCGACGACGATGAGCGCGATGATCTTGGTCACCGGACTGTCTGCCGGGCCACCGAGCGCCTGGATCGTCGCATCGATCGCGAAGACCGCGCTCACCGTGAGCACCGTCTCCCACCCGACGGTGAGGATCCACGACAGGAACGCCGGGACGCGGGCGCCGTTGACGCCGAACTGCGCGCGGCTGAGAACCATGGTGGGTGCGGAGCCGCGCTTGCCGGCGAGCGAGACCACGCCGACCAGGAAGAACGAGACGACGATGCCGATGACACCGACGATCGTGGCCTGCCAGAACGAGATGCCGAACCCGAGCACGAACGAGCCGTAGGCGATCGCGAACACGGACACGTTGGCCGCGAACCACGGCCAGAAGAGCCCGCTCGGCTTGCCGTGCCGCTCGCTCTCGGCGATGGTCTCGAGCCCGGTGAGCTCGACACCGGTCTTGGTCACGCCGGCCGATTCGGCGGGCGTCTTCGTCGTCGTCATGGCGACAACCTATCGCTGACGACGTCCGCGGCGCATCAGGGTTACGCAGTGTCAGGGGTTGGTCGGGAGGTCCTGAGTGTACGCGGCGTGCGCCGCGACGCGACGGCGATCGGTGGCCAGCACGAAGACGAGCGTGACCGCGATGAGCGCGGCCTCGGCCCAGGGCAGCGAGGCGATGCCGAGCGTGTCGAGCAGGCCGCCTCCGACGAGGGCGCCCAGGCCGATCGCGAGGTTGAAGGCGATCGTGAGCCAGGCCGACGCCGTGTCGCGCATCCGCAGCGAGGCGGCGTGCAGCATCCGGGTCTGGAAGAGGGAGGGTAGGCCGCCGAAGCAGGTGCTCCAGGCGACCAGCCCGGCGATCACCGCAGGAGACGAGCCCGGCCCGAACACGGCGAGCGCAACGACGCTCAGACCGACACCCGCGACAAGAAGCGCCACCAGGAACCGCGGGTAGCGGTCGCCGAACAGGCCGGCGACCACCAGGCCGATCGCGCCTGCCGCTCCGTAGGCGAACAGCAGCCCGCTCACCGCATCCGGATCGACGCCGCCGACCTGGATCGCCCAGGGGACGATGTACGTGTAGTAGGTGTTCTGCCCGATCACCAGCAACGTCACGCTGATGGCGACGATGACGACGGCGGGGAGGGTGGAGTCGTGCCGCAGCGGCGTGGCGATCTCGCCCGTGGCGAGCGGGACGATGTGCGAGACGGGCGGCAGCAGCACCACCACGAGCACGAGGAACAACAGCACCACACCGGCCATCACGGCGAAGGCGAGCCTCCAGCCGAGGGCGTGACCGAGCGCCGTGCCGATGGGTACCCCGAGGATGAAGGCGGCCGTCCCACCGGCTCCGGTCACCGCGACGGCGCGGGCGAGCTGATGACGCGGCACGAGACGGGATGCGTAGGGTCCGGTCACCGCCCAGAACAGTCCGTGTGCCGCTCCGCCGAGGATGCGCGCGAAGATCAGGAACTCATAGCTCGGCGCGACCGCGGCGAGCAGGTTCGCAACCGCGAACACGCCGAGCAGCAGCACCATGAGCCATTTGCGCGAGTAACGGTTCGTGAGCGCGGTGAGCGGCACGGTGGTGAGCACCACGGTGCCGGCGAAGATCGTCACGAGCAGGCCGATCTGGGATTCCGACACACGCAACTCGGCGGCCATGTCCGGCAGCAGCCCGGTCGGCAGGAACTCGCTCGTGACGGCGGCGAAGATCGCCCCGGTGATCACCAGCAGCCGGAAGAACGGGAAGCGGGGGGCCGCGGTGCGCGTCGTCATCGGCTCCACGATATCGGCGCGCGCGGGCTGCCGCACGCGGGCCAATAGGCTGAAACCCGTGCCCGCCGCCCCTACCCACTGGATCCTGACGCTGGTCTGCGAGGATCAGCCGGGCATCGTGCACGCGGTCACCGGCGCCATCGTCGACGCGGCCGGCAACATCACCGAATCGCAGCAGTTCTCCAGCGCCGACACGGGCACGTTCTTCATCCGGCTGCAGGTCGAATCGGCCGTGTCACGCGAGGTGTTCGAGGCGGCCATCGCCCCGGTCACCGACCGGTACCGGATGACCTGGCGGCTCGACGTCGTCGGTCGCCCGCTGCGCACCCTCGTGCTGGTCTCCACCGCCGCTCACTGCCTGAACGACCTGCTCTTCCGCCAGCGCGCCGGGCAGCTGCCGGTCGAGCTCCCCCTGGTGCTGTCCAACCATCCGGATCTCGCCGAGCTCGCCGCGTTCTACGACGTCGCCTTCGAGGCGCACCCCGTGAAGGGCACCGAGCAGAAGGCGGCATTCGAGCGCCGCGTGCTGGACGCGGTCGACGAGCACGACGTCGAGCTGGTCGTGCTCGCCCGGTACATGCAGATCCTGTCGCCGGAACTGTGCGCCGCTCTCACCGGCCGGATCATCAACATCCACCATTCGTTCCTGCCCGGGTTCAAGGGCGCCAACCCGTACAAGCAGGCGCACGCTCGCGGCGTGAAGATCATCGGCGCGACCGCGCACTTCGTGACGAGCGATCTCGACGAGGGGCCGATCATCGAGCAGAACATCGTCCGGGTCGACCACACCCGCACGCCCGCCGAGCTCAGGGGGATCGGTCAGGACGAGGAGTCGCGCACCCTCACCCAGGCGGTGAAGTGGTTCGCAGAAGACCGGGTGCTGCTCGACGGCGCCCGTACGATCATCTTCAAATGACCACCACTCTGCTGACGGGCGCCACCCGCATCGACGAGCGTGGCGAGCTGCCCGACTCCTGGGTGCTCTTCGACGGCGACAGCATCGCGGCGGTCGGCTCGGGAAAGGGCGGTCCGGATGCCGATGAGACCGTCGACCTGGGCGGCGCGATCGTGGTTCCCGGCTTCGTCGACCTGCACGGGCACGGAGGCGGCGGACACGCGTACGACGACGGAGGAGCCGAGCTCGCGGCCGCCCTCGCGGCGCACCGGGCACACGGCACGACGCGCGCGCTCATCAGCCTGGTGGCGAACCCGCTTGCCGAGCTGCGCGAGCGCCTCGCGGAGATCGCCGAGCTCACGGCCTCCGATCCGCTCGTGCTCGGCTCGCACCTCGAGGGTCCGTTTCTCGCGACCGCACGCCGTGGGGCGCACAACGCCGACTACTTGCGAGCCCCCGACTCCGCCGACCTCGACGGGCTCATCACGGCCGCCCGCGGCACCCTACGGCAGATCACACTCGCACCCGAGCTGCCGGGCGCGCTCGACGCGATCCCTCAGCTCGTCGCCGCCGGTCTGGTCGTGTCGATCGGACACACCGAGGCGACCTCCGAGCAGACCCGCGCCGCGTTCGACGCCGGCGCGCGCATGCTGACGCATGCCTTCAACGCCATGCCCGGCATCCATCACCGCGCCCCCGGACCGGTCGTCGCCGCGCTCGAGGACGAGCGGGTGACGCTCGAACTCATCCTCGACGGCGAGCACGTGCATCCCGACGTGGCGAGGCTGCTGCTCGAGCAGGCACCCGGCAGGGTCGCCCTGGTGACGGATGCGATGGCGGCGGCCGGGGCGGACGACGGCGACTACCGGCTGGGGTCGCTCAACGTCAGCGTCCGCAACGGGCTGGCCCATCTGTCCGGGACATCGACCATCGCGGGCTCGACCCTCACGCAGGACGCCGCCCTGCGCGGCGCGCTGGAGATGGGCATCCCGGCTCCCGCCGCCGTGGCCGCGCTCACCGCGGTCCCCGCGCGCGCCCTCGGCCTCGGCGATCGGCTCGGACTCCTCGAGCCGGGGTACGCCGCCGACCTCGTCGCCCTCGACGAGACCCACCACGTCACCAGCGTGTGGGCCGCCGGCTCACGTCTTCACTGAGGTACCGGGTTCCGAGCCAGGCAGGCCGGCGCATCATCGTCGCCGGCGCCTGCCGGACGAGTGCTCAGCGCTCGAAGTCGAGCCGGTTCTCCCAGGAGAACCGGTAGTACTCGCGGTAGGCGAGCTTCGCGCCCGCCGCCTCGTCGACGATCACGGTGACCAGCGGGTGCAGCTGAATCGCCGACCCCGGCAGAGACGCCGACACCGGTCCCTCGACGGCACCCACGATCGCGTCGGCCTTCGCCTCGCCGAACGCCAGCAGGATCAGGTGCCGCGCCTGCAGGATCGTGCCCAGCCCCTGCGTCAGGCAATGGCTGGGCACGTCGTCGGGTGAGTCGAAGAACCGTGCGTTGTCGGCACGGGTCTGCTCGGTCAGCGTCTTGACCCGGGTGCGCGATGCGAGCGACGAGCCGGGCTCGTTGAATCCGATGTGCCCGGTTCGGCCGATGCCGAGCACCTGCAGGTCGACGCCTCCGACGGCCGCGATGTCGTGCTCGTAACGCTCCCCCGCGCCCTCGGTGGCTCCGCCGTCGTCGCCTGGCACGCGCACGAGCGCCGGATCGAGTCCGAGCGGCTCGACGACCTCGCGGGTGATGACGGCGCGATAGCTCTCCGGGTGCCCGGCCGGGAGGCCGATGTACTCATCGAGCGCGAAGCCGCGCACCCGCCCCAGGTCGAGCGAGCGCGCGGCGAGCGCCTTCCACACGGGAAGCGGCGTGGATCCGGTGGCAAGGCCCAGCACCGAATCGGGCTTGCGAGCGATGAGGCGTGAGATGAACTCCGCGGCGATCTCGCCGCCCTCCGCCTGATCGCGGACGAGCACCACCTCGGCCATCAGACGGCCTCGGGGGCCGGCACGGCATCCACGCCCACGAGAGCGGCGCCGACCGCGGCAGCCGGGAAGTCGTTGGGCACGAGCGCGACCCGGTCGGGCAGCTGCAACGAGGCCAGGAACTCCGAGGTCGTCGCCCAGCCCTGCAGCACACCGCGCACCTCGGCCAGCAGCACGTCGCCGAGCGAAGAGAGGCCGCCGCCGATGACGACGTCGTCGACATCCACAGTGAGCACGAGCAACCGTACCGCTGCGGCGACGTTGTCGACCAGCCGCGCGCGCACCTCGATCGCGAGGGCGTCCCCTGCATCCGCAGCGGCGAAGAGGGCGCGCACGGGCTTCGGTTCGTCGGTCGGCCACTGGCGCGCGACCGCCGAGCCCGACGCCATGAGCTCCAGGCATCCACGCTGGCCGCAGGGACAGAGCGGTCCGGCGGGGTCGACCGGGATGTGTCCGATCTCACCGGCGACGCCGCGCGATCCGCGCCAGAGGCGGCCGCCGAGCACGAGTCCCGCGGCCAGTCCGGTGCCGAGGTTGAGATAGGCCATGGACTGCGACGACGTGCGGCCGAGCAGCGAGAACGCACCGAGCGCCGCAGCGTTCACGTCGTTCTCGACCCGCACGGCGCGGCCGAGTCGCGACTCGAGTTCACTGCCGAGGTCGAGGCCGGAGAGGCCGAGGTTCACCGCGTGCTCGACCCGGCCGGATGCCACATCGACCGCTCCGGGGATGCCGATGCCGATCGAAACGAAGTCGTCCGTGTCGCCGGCGAGGGCGGCGAGGCCCCGCACCGCGTCGACCGACGTGGCGAGCACGGACTCGGCTCCGAAGCCGGTCGCGAGCCGCAGCTCATGGATGACGTGGCCGTCCTCGTCCAGCGCCACCGCATCCGTCTTGGTGCCGCCGATGTCGATGCCGACCCGCAGACGCGAGGGGGGCAGGGCTGGCGCGGTCACGATGATCCTCCGATGAAGCGGATGAGGGCCTGCCCGGCATAGCGGGAGGCTCCGAAGGTGGAAATGTCGGCGTAGGCACGGTCGGGCGACGGCCAGCCCATGTCGACGACCACGACATCGGGATTCGCCTGGCGCGCCCGGTCGATCGCCTCACGGGTCCATGCCCGACGGTGGTTGTCCTTGCCCACGATGATGGTGGGCACCCCGTCGAGGGGGATGTCGTCGCCGTCGTGCAGGGCGATGGTCGTCGCCCCTGCCGACGCCGGACCCCAGGGGGCGTGTCCGATAGCGACGTTCGCCTCGGTCTCCAGAATCAGGATGCGGGCATCCGGGTCGAGGAAGGCGTCCCGGGCGATGTCGAAGGCCTCGATCGCGCGGTCGGGATCGAATCCTGGTTCCGGCCGGTCGAGCGATGAGATCGGTGCCGGAGGCGCGAGCGACTCGGCGAGCGCGCGGTTGCGGGCCGCCGCCTCGGCGAGCCTCTCGGCGGGCAGAGTCCCGTCGGTGACGGCCGCGACCAGGGCAGCCTCGATCTCGGCGAGCTGCGCATCGGTGTTCTGAGAGCCGATGCAGAGCAGTCCGCAGCCTCCGGCGATCGCACGGACGGCTGCTGCCGGGATCCCGATCGCTCCACTCGCACCGACCATATCGAGGGCATCCGAGACGATGACACCATCGAAGCCGAGCTCGCCGCGGAGGACGCCGTCGAGGATGGCGGACGAGAACGTCGCGGGCTGATCCGGGTCGAGCTGCGGCAGCAGCACATGAGACGACATGATCGTGCGGGCGCCGGCCTGAACCGCGGCGAGGAACGGCCGCAGCTCACGGGCGCGCAGCTGATCGAGCGGCAGGTCGACGACGGGGAGGGACAGATGCGAGTCCTGCGCGGTGTCGCCGTGACCCGGGAAGTGCTTGGCACTCACCGCGACCCCCTCGGCCTCGTGGGCGACGACCCATGCCGCGGTGTGCAGGGACACCGTCTCGGGGTCGTCGCCGAAGCTGCGAACGCCGATGACAGGGTTGTCGGGGTTGGAGTTGATGTCCGCATCCGGGGCGAAGTTCAGGTTGACGCCGACCGCGCGCAGCTCGAGCGCGACCGCGCGGGCGACGTCGGCGGTCAGGTCGAGGTCATCGATCTGACCGAGCAGGGCGTTTCCGGGATACGGCGACCCGTTCGCGTAGTACAGACGCGTGACGTCGCCGCCCTCCTCGTCGATCGCGATCAGCGCCAACGGGTTCGCCTCCCGGATCGCGTCGGTGAGCGCGCGCACCTGGGCGCGCGACTCGATGTTCTCGCCGAACAGGCAGACCCCGCCGAGGCCGGCGCGCAGCCGGGCGGACAGCCACTCGGGCAGCACGGTCCCCACGAAGCCGGGCATGAGCACGGCCGCTGCATCCGTCATCCCTTCACCGCGCCCGCGGCGATACCCGACGCCATCCGGCCCTGCACCAGAAGGAAGAAGATGATCACCGGCACCGCCATGAGCGTGGAGCCGGCCATGATGGCCGCCCAGTCGGTGGCCTGGGTCGCCTGCACGAACGCGTTCAGCCACACCGGAAGCGTGCGGGTGTCCGGCTTGTTCATGATGACGAGGGCGAAGGTGAACTCGTTCCACGACTGGATGAACGCGAAGACGCCGGTCGCCGTGAGACCGGGGCCGAGCAGCGGCAGCGTCACCCGCATGAACGCGCCCATGCGCGAGCATCCGTCGACCATCGCGGCCTCCTCCAGCTCGATCGGGACGCCGCCCACGAATCCGCGCAGCGTCCAGATCGTGAACGGCAGCACCGTCGCCAGGTAGACGAGGGTCAGCCCGAAAATCGTGTTGATGAGCGCCCAGCCGTCGAGCACCCGGAACACCGAGACGATCATCGCCTCGGCCGGGATCATCTGCGCGACGAGGATCAGCACGACGAGGGTGCGCCGGCTCTTGAACCGGAAGCGGGTCAGCGCCAGCGCCGCGAAGAACGCGAAGAAGAGCGCGAACACGACAGTCGACACCGTGACGATGAGGGATGTGGTCAGGGCCGGCAGGAACTCGATGCTTCCGGACGGCTCGGTCACGACGCTGACGAAGTTGCGCAGCGTGAATTCGTCCGGCCAGAAGTGCGGGGTCGAGTCCTGCACGGCGCTCGTCGGCAACAGTGCCGAGTTCACCATCCAGTACACGGGGAAGATCGAGAAGACGAAGACGATCACGGCGAGCGCGCTGAGCAATGCGCGGATGGGCAGAGTGGTGTGGTCCCTCATGACTCGTCCTGCCTCAACGTGCTGCGGATGTAGTACGCGGAGAGTGCCATCATGACGATCACCAGGATCACGGCGATCGCCCCACCCGCCCCGAGGTTTCCGCCGGCGATGGAGACCGAGTAGATGTAGGGCCCGATCGTGTTCGTCTCGGCGGCG
The DNA here is from genome assembly GCA_963730045.1 of uncultured Actinomycetota bacterium. Taxonomy (GTDB): domain Bacteria; phylum Actinomycetota; class Actinomycetes; order Actinomycetales; family Microbacteriaceae; genus JBDSKH01. Next base: position 339,528 of record CAVSPQ010000003.1, read on the forward strand.
ATCCCGCCGATGGATTGCAGGGCTTTGATCTGCGGGAAGACGCGCATGTCCCAGATGATCTGCAGCAGCAGCGAGAACGAGCAGCACCGGGCGGATGTACGGGAAGACGATGAACCGGAAGCGCTGGATGCCCGTCGAGCCGTCGAGCGCCGCGGCCTCGAGCACTTCGTTGGGCACCTGCGTGAGCCCGGCGAATGTGGTGAAGGCGACGAACGGCACCGATTGCCAGGTGATGATCACCGTCGCGACGAAGAAGAAGCTGAGCGGCTCGATCAGCCAACTGTGGCCGAGGAAGTCGAGCCCGAGGACCGTGCTGAGCAGGTAGTTGACGACGCCGCGCTGGGTGTCGAAGAGCCAGCCCCAGACGACGGTCGCGGTGATCGGCGGCATCGCCCAGGCGAGCAGCAGGCCGGCCGAGACCAGCACCTTGAACCCGCGGTTCAGGCGGGTCATCAGCAGCGCGATGAGGACGCCCAGCACCATCGTCGTCACGACGTTCACGAAGGCGAACAGGATGCTGCGGCCGAGCACCTGCCAGAAGACGGGATCGGTGAGCACGTCGGCATAGTTCTCGAACCACACCCAGGTGGGAGGGGCGCCGAAGATCTGGGCCCGCCCGAACTCCTGGAACGAGATGATGAGCAGCTGAAGCAGGGGCCATCCGGTCAGGGCCAGGATGACGATGCCGGCAGGGATCAGCAGCAGGTAGGGCAACAGCTCGCCTCGGCGGCGGCTGCTCAGCCTCCGGCCGCGCAACGCGAGTGTCATGACGGGTCTCCGAGTAGAGTTCGCCTGTGCCCCGGACGCTTTCCTAGGGCGACGGGCACCGGGTGGCTGGGCGGTGCGATTCAGACTCGCACCGCCCAGCCCATGGGGGCTAGTGGCTAGCCGTTCAGGATGTCCTCGATCTTGGTGTCGAGCTCCGTCGCCAGTGCCTCGGCGTCGCCGCCGTTGGCCAGCTGGACGAAGAAGTCCTGCAGGACGCGCGCAGCCTCGACGTCGGCCCACTTCGGGCTCGCCGGGGTCAGCTTCGCGTTGGCGGCGGCGTCGGCGATGATCGCCGCCAGCTCCGGCGTCGCGGCCGCGACCTTGCCACCCAGCGAGGTCAGCGCCGGCACGAGGCCAGCACCCGCCAGGATCGTCTGGTACTCAGGGCTCTCGATGATCGCGAGCGCCTTCGTGGCCAGAGCCGGGTGAGCGGACTTCGCCGAGACGGCGATGTTCGATCCGCCGGCGAACACCTGAGCGGCGCCGCCGTCCTTGCCCGGCAGGGCGAAGGTTCCGAGGGTGTTGGTCAGAGCGGTCTCCGCCTGGTCCTCGTCGGCGATGATCGACCAGTACGCCCAGCTCGGCGCGGAGATGGTCGCAGCCTTCTCCTCACGGAACGGAACCCACAGTTCGGTCTCGTCGCCATCCTTCGGCGCCGTCGAGCTCGCCATCAGCTCCTGCACCTGCTGCGAGGCCCTCGAGCGACTCGGGGGACGAGAACTGCGCGTCCCACGTGCCGTCGTCACCGACGACAGCGACCTCGCCACCGTTCTCCCAGATGAAGGGGAGCGCGTTGTACCAGTCCTGACCGGGGTACCAGACACCCGAGACCCCGGGCAGCGCGGCGGCGAGCTTGCCGGCGTTGTCGACGTAGTCGTCGAGCGTGCTCGGGGACCTCGACGCCGGCGGTCGCGTACTGCGCCGTGTTGTAGAACACGATGCGAGCGCCCGAGTAGTACGGAGCGGCGTAGAACTTGCCGTCGTACGAGCCCGCCTCGGTGAAGCCGGGGAGCAGGTCGTCACCGCCGAGCGCCTCGTACTGGTCGGTCAGGTCGAGGAACGCGCCCGCCGAGGTGAACGCGGCGGCCTGCGTGTTTCCGACCTCCACGACATCGGGGGAGTCGTTCGACGACAGGCTCGTGGTCAGCAGGTCGACCAGGCCGGTCCACTGCTGCTCCTCGATGGTGAGAGTCGAACCGGGGTTCTCCTTCTCGAATGTCTCCTTCAGATAGTCGCGGGCCTCCTGCGGGGGTGTCCGTTCCGACGAGCCAGACACGGATGTCTCCGGTCGCCTCCTCGGCCGGCGCCGACGGCGCGCATCCGGCGAGGACGAGCGCTGCTGTGGCGCCGATGGCCGCAGCGAGTGCGAGTTTCCTCATTGCTGTTTCCTTTCCTAGGGCGACGGTGTCAGCGTCTGCTGGCACCCCGTGGTGCGGGGATGGGGTCAGGAGACCCCGAGTTGCCCCGACAGGACCATGGCGGCCGCGCCGCGCATGACGATGTCCTGACCGAGAGCGGTCATCCGAACCGTCAGATCGCCGTGGAACTCGGCCATCGTCCGGTTGCGGAGGGTGTCGATGGCGGCCTCGGCGAGAGGGCCATCGAGTAGTTCGGCGGGACCGCTGAGCACGATCTCCGCCAGATCCAGGGCGCCCACGACGGGCGCGAGGGCGATTCCGAGACGCTCGCCGGCGCGGCGCAGGATGCGCTCGCGCTCGGCGGCCTCATCGGTGGCCTCGAGGTTCGCGGTGAGCCGGGGGATGGCCAGCCACGTCTCGAGGCATCCGACCTTGCCGCAGGCGCAGAGCGCGCCGCCGTCTGTTCCGACGACGACGTGCCCGATCTCGCCCGCGGCGAAGCGATTTCCGAACAGCGGGGTTCCGCCGAGCAGGAGCCCGGCGCCGACACCGTGGCCGACCTTGACCAGCATGGTGTCGCTGAGCGCGCCGCCGAAGCTGTGCTCGGCCAGCACGGCGGCGTTGGCGTCGTTGGCGACCAGCACGGGAAGGCCGGTCGCGTCTTCCAGGAGCGACTGCAGCGGAAGGTCGCTCCAGCCGAGGTTCGGGGCGCTGATCACGGTGCCGCCGAGGTCGACGACACCGGGCGATCCGACACCGATGCCCATGATGGGCGCGGCGGCCGCGGCGATCAGCTCGCGCGTGAGCGCGATCACCTTGTCGACGACGGCCGATCCGCTTGCGTTCTCGAGGCGGACCTCGCGGCGCTCGAGGATGTGGCCGTCGAGGTCGAGCACGCTCGCCGCGCAGCACGGCGTGGTCGCTGAGGTCGAGACCGAGGATCTGGAAGCCGCTCCGGTTGATGTCGAGCAGCGTGGCCGGCTTGCCGGGGCGTGCGCCATGCTCTGACGACGGAGTGCGCTGGCCGAGCTCGACGATCAGGTCGTCGCCGATGAGCTGAGCGACCAGGTCGGAGATCGTGACCCGGGTGAGGCCGGTGGCTCGGGCGAGGTCGGCCCGGCTGATGCTGCCCGAGCGGTAGAGGGTCTGCAGGACGAGGGCCCGGTTGTGACTGCGCGAGTGCTCCGGCAGGGACTTCGCGCTCGGTCGCAGGGTGCGACCGGTGGCGTATCCGGTGGGAGTCGGCGTCGACATGATTTGTTAGTAAAGCGTACGAACAATCAAAGCGCAAGCCGGAAACCCCATCTGTGAACCATTTGCCGCACGGCATCGTGTATTCGGGTGACAGAGGGATTTCGCCGGAACCTGGCATGCTGTTAGCCGACCGTCGCACCCCGAGCACCTGACCCACCGAGGAGATCCATGTCCCCCCAGTCGTCCCGCGTACTCGCTGCCACCTTCGCCGGTCTCGGCCTCGCCGGTGCCCTCGCCGCCTGCGCGCCGGCCTCATCGGGAGGCGGCGGCGACACGGGTGGCGACACCGGGGGCAGCACCATCGACGAGAGCTACGCCGACGGCACCTACACAGCCGACGGCAGCTACCAGGCACCGAGCGGCACCGAGAGCATCACGGTCGAGCTGACGCTCGCGGATGACACGGTCACCGACATCAGCGTCACTCCGCACGCCTCCGACCCGACGGCGAAGGGTATGCAGGCGAACTTCGCCAGCGGCATCACCGATCAGGTCGTCGGCCAGGACATCGACCAGCTCAACGTGACCCGCGTCTCCGGCTCGTCGCTCACCAGCGGCGGCTTCAAGATCGCGATCGCCGCGATCAAGGAAGACGCGCTGGCCTGAGCCGTGCCGCTTCCGTCCGCCTGGACGTTCGAGGCGATCGGTGCGCCCTGGCGCATCGACACCCCGGATGATCTGAGCGACTCCCAGCGCACGGCCGTCGCCGAGCGCATCGAGGCCTTCGATCGCGACTGGTCGCGGTTCCGCGCGGACTCGGTCGTGTCGCGGATCTCCCGCAGCCGCGGGACGCCACCGCCTGCCCGCAGACGCCGGGCCGCTGATGGACTGGTACCGCGAGCTCTACGACGCGACGGGTGGCCGGGTGTCCCCGCTGGTCGGTCGCACCCTCGAGTCCCTCGGGTACGACGCGTCCTACCGCCTGACCCCTGCGGCCGAGCGGGTGGCGGTGCCGACCTGGGCGGATGCGATGGCCTGGGACGGCGAGCACCTCGACACAGCGCGCCCCGTGCTGCTCGACATCGGGGCGGCCGGCAAGGGGTACCTGGTCGACCTGATCAGCGAACTCCTCACCGGGCTCGGGATCGGCACCCACGTCGTCGACGCGAGCGGCGATCTCCGGGTACGCGGCGCGGCGTCCGAGCGGATCGCGCTCGAGCATCCCGCCGACCCCACGAAGGCCGTCGGAGTCGTCGAGTTGCGCGATGGCGCCCTGTGCGCCAGCGCCTCCAACCGGCGCAGCTGGGGCGACGGTCTCCACCATGTGATCGATGCCGTGACCGGCATCCCGACCGCCGACGTGATCGCGACCTGGGCGCTGGCACCCGACGCCCTGCACGCCGACGGCCTCGCCACCGCCCTCTTCTTCGATCCCGCTCCGAACCTTTTCGCGAGCGGGGACGTGTTCTACGTCAGAATGTTCGCCAACGGGCGCGTAGAGCAGTCGCCGTCCTTTCCTGGAGAGGTCTTCGCATGACGGCTTGGCTCGACCGGATCCTGGGGCGCGTCACGATGTACGCGCTCGTCATCATCAGCCTCGGCCTGATCGGCGTCGCCGCCATCGTGCTCGGGTTGCTCGGGCACATCTCGGTCCAGCCCCTTCCGCTGCTGGCCAGCGCGGCGGTGCTGTTGATCGCGTCCTACATCGCGAACGGCGTGCTCGGGATCGTCTTCCGCACCAAGCCGCAGCTCAGCTCGCTCGTCATCACCGCGCTGCTGCTGCTCTTCATCTTCCAGCCGACGCTCGACCCGGGTGGACTCGCGGTCCTGGCACTCGCTGCGACCGTCGCCGCCGTGACCAAGTACCTGCTCGCGATCCGCGGGCGCCACATCTTCAACCCGGCCGCCGCCGCGGCGTTCATCGTCGGGGCCATCCCGGCCCTCACCGGCAACACCTTCGTCGTGTGGTGGATCGGCACCCCAGCCCTGTTGCCGTTCACCCTGATCGGCGCGCTCGCCATCCTGTTCCGCACCCGGCGCCTCTGGCTCGGCGCGGTGTTCGTCGTCGTGGCGACGCTGACCTGGGCCGTCACGTTCGTGACGACCGGTCAGACGTTCGTCGGGGGTATCGAGTTCGCGTTGCTCAGCTACCCGACGGTCTTCTTCGCCGGGTTCATGCTGAGCGAGCCGCTCACCCTCCCTCCGCGGCGCTGGCAGCAGATCGTCGAGGCCGGGATCGTCGGTGTCCTGTTCGGCGTCGCGTTCCACGTCGGGCCGATCTCGTCGAGTCCGCAGTTCGCCTTGCTGGTCGGCAACCTGCTCGCGTTCTTCGCGGGGCAGCGCCGCCGCATCCGGCTCTCGTACGTCGGCAAGCGGCAGCTCTCGCCGAGCAGCTGGGAGTTCGAGTTCCAGCCCGCCGCTCCCGTGAAGTTCGAGCCGGGTCAGTTCATGGAGCTCACGCTCCCGCACCGCCGTCCCGACTCGCGCGGTTGGCGTCGCGTGTTCAGCATCGCCGCCGCTCCGGGCGACGGTGCTCCGGTGAGGTTCGGCATCCGTCTTCCGGAGAAGTCGAGCAGCTTCAAGAAGGCGCTGCTCGCGCTCGAGCCGGGCGCGAAGGTCACGGGCACCTCGGTCGGCGGCGACTTCCTGGTGCCGGACGACGACTCGAAGCTCCTGCTCGTCGCCGGCGGGATCGGCATCACCCCGTACATCTCGCAGCTCGCGCATCTGACGGCGGCGGGCGCGAAGCGCGACATCGCCCTGGTGTACGCGATCGGGTCGAAGGACGACCTGGCCTATGTCGACGAGCTGAAGAAGGCCGGCTGCGCCGTCACCGTGGTCTCCCGCGAGAAGCCCGCTCCGCTGCCGAAGGGCTGGAACTGGGTGCCATCGGAGCGCATGACCGGCGAGCAGCTGATGCAGGCCGTCCCCGACGCGAAGGACCGGCACACGTTCCTGTCGGGTCCGCCCGGGATGGTGGCCTCGCTCAAGAGCGCGCTGCGCCGGTCGGGTGCCCGCCGCATCCACACCGATGTGTTCATCGGGTACTAGCCCGTATCGCGAAAGTGCGGACTCCTGCACTCCATAGCCGGTCGTGACGACAGAACCCCGTACGCTCGCGGGCTGGAGTCCGGAGGTTCCGCAGCATCCGGGGCCTTAGCGTTGAACGCATGACCATCGGCGAAGACGAGCCCGACGCACGCGGCCGCAGCGGCCTCCACCTCACCGGGCGCGACCTCGCCCGCAACTCCGACGTGCGGGTCACCGACGTCGAGCTGGTCGCGACCGCCTGGCACGTGTTGCGCCGCACCACCTTCGAGCAACGGGATGCCGCGGGCACCTGGGTGCGCAAGACCGCGGAGACCTATGACCGCGGCAATGGCGCGACGATCCTGCTGTACGACCGCGAGCGCCGGACGGTGCTGTTGACCCGGCAGTTCCGCTATCCGGTCTACGTCAACGGCCATCCCGACGGGATGCTGGTCGAGAGCGCCGCCGGGCTGCTCGACGACGATGCGCCCGAGGTCGCGATCCGCCGGGAGGCGATCGAGGAGACCGGCCACGAGATCGGCGAGCTCGAGCACGTCTTCGACGTCTACATGAGCCCCGGCTCGGTCACCGAGCGGCTGCACTTCTACGCCGCGCCGTACAGCGCCGACACCGCCCGGCACGCCGGGGGCGGCCTCGCCGACGAGGGCGAGCAGATCGACGTGCTCGAGCTGGATGTCGACGACGCCATGAGCCGGATCGGCACCGGCATCGTCGATGCGAAGACCATCATGCTGTTGCAGTGGGCGGTGCTGAGCGGTCCGTTCGCCGTCGGCGGTCGCCCGTAGGCTGCAGGCATGGCGTCGTTCGATGACAAGGCGATCCACTACTTTCTGACGACCGCCGAGTGGGAATCGTTCCTGGCCGCCGACCCGCCAGATGAGGGCGTGCGCCTGCAGCTGCGCAAGAAGCTCTCCTCCGCCGCCGGCATCGTCTGGCAGGAGGCACTCGACGTCGCCCTCTGCTACGGCTGGATCGACGGGCAGACCAAGCGCATGGACGACGACTACACGCTGCAGGCGTTCACCCCGCGGCGCAAGAACAGCCCGTGGTCGCAGATCAACCAGGGCCACGTCGCCCGGCTCATCGCGGAGGGCCGGATGAAGCCCGGCGGTCAGGCCGAGATAGACCGGGCCAAGGCCGACGGCCGGTGGGACGCCGCCTACCGCGTCAAAGATGCCGAACCATCGCCGGAGTTCGATGCGGCATTGGCGGCGAACCCCGCGGCCGCCGCCACCTGGCAGAGCCTCACGAAGCAGAACCGTTTCGCCATCATCTTCCGGCTGTCGCAGGCCAAACGCGACGAAACCCGCACCCGCAACATCGAGAAGTACGTCGCGATGCTCGAACGGGGCGAGACGATCTACTAGGGTTCCCGTCAACCTCCAACGGGGCGCCACGCGTCGTGGTGGTGACGAAGGGAATGTCTCTCATGCGCACTTCTCACCTCACCGTCCCGGCTGTGCTCCTCGCGCTCGCCCTCAGCGCGTGCGGCGGCGGACCGACACCCGGGCCGACGTCTGCGGCCCCGACGCCGACCGAATCCAGCACGCCAGAGCCCGAGGGAGGGCCGGATCCGTCCTCGGTAGCCGCCCGCATCCACGTGCAGACCAACGGCGTGCTGATCTTCGCTGTCGATGACAGCCCGCTCGCCGACTTCACGGTCTACGAGTCGGCCACGGCGGTCGTCGCCGAGCTCACCGAGGTGTTCGGCTCCGCTCCCGTGGTGAGCGATTCCGCCGGGGGGCTCGAAACGGCCCCCAGCCGCACGTACGACTGGAGCGGGTTCTCGATCGTCGACTACGAGGGCACCACGATCATGAACTCCGACTTCGTCGTCACCGTGACGACGGCGGCCGTCGGAGGCATCCCGGTGTACACCTACGGCGACATCCACATCGGCAGCACGATGGCGGCTGCCGGTGCGGAGAGCTCCTTCGACACCGGTTTCCCCGACTACCTGGCCATCGGGGCTATCCCCGTCGACGCAGCGAGCGTCGGCGAGCCCGGAATGAGCGGCCTCGCAATCTACGTCGGGGTCTTCGGGTCGGGTGGCACCGTGTCGAGCTTCACGGCACCGTCTCCCAACTGGGGCGTCTAGCCCGGCCTAGCCCAGACGCACCTTCAGGTTCTCGTCGAGCGCCGCGAGGAAGTCCTCGGTCGTGAGGTACGGGGCGTCGTCGGAGATCAGGGTCGCCAGGTCTTTCGTCATCTTGCCGCTCTCGACCGTCTTGATGACGACGTCTTCGAGCGTGGTCGCGAAGTCGATGAGCTCTTGGTTGCCGTCGAGCTTGCCGCGATGCTGCAGGCCGCGCGTCCAGGCGTAGATCGACGCGATCGGGTTGGTCGACGTTGGCTTGCCCTGCTGGTGCATGCGGTAGTGCCGCGTGACGGTGCCGTGCGCGGCCTCCGCCTCGACGATGGCGCCGTCGGGCGTCGTCAGCACGCTCGTCATAAGACCGAGTGAGCCAGCAATACGTGG
>CAVSPQ010000004.1:0-291534 GCA_963730045.1 uncultured Actinomycetota bacterium
CCATACCGCCCGAATCGGATCTACGGCGGAGGCAACGGATTCCGATCGCAACGACTCTTCGGAGAACTGAACGTAGAGGGCGTTCCAGTCAGCCACACTAAGGATGGGTTCCAATGGGGTGACCTCGAAGAGAGGATGCTCGAAGTCCTGCGTGAGCAGCTTGACGCCGAGCCACTCCCCCTTTTGAGGCAAGCAGAGAATTATCGCTCCCGACGCATCAATAGACAGCAGGCGCGTCTTATCGCGGACGCCACCGACAGCACAGCTCGAGCGATTCAGGCCGAGCTTCCGGAAGCCCTTGAGGTTGCGGAGACCGTTGTTGGATCCAACAACGAGTCCGAACCAAGCGGCGCCGCCGAATCGACAGTGTCCGCAGAACGGGTCGTACACTTCTCCGCGCTCAACGAGGATTGGCACGTCACCGTCCGCTCCATATCATCGGCCGATCTCGCTCGATGGCTCTAGCTATCGCACGGTGCGCGTCCAGCCTGGCACGATCGAAGTGGACCTCTCTCGAATTCGAGCCACCCATTCATAGCCCGGTTTGCTCTTGGCGATCGGGACTCGTACGAAGCTGTCCTCAGAATCGCGGTGGCCCTCGTTATTTCCGAGACGCTCCTGCGCGACTCCGGGATTGAGTTCGCGGGCGCCATGATGAGAAACGTAAATCGGATTCTGACGGACGCTCTATCTACTCGAGAAGGCCGGTTACCGTATGGGCAGTGGACCTGAGCGGAACGCAAGCTAGCTGCACCCGGACATAGTGGTAGGTGCGACGCTCACGGGATTCCTTAATGAGATTGTGCCAGCGGAAGCGCGGGAGACTATCCGCGAGAACTCGATTTCGATTTTGTCGTCAGCTCGCGTCGATCCGGCATCGCAAGTGCGTAGGACAGGTCTCGTTGTTGGAAGAGTGCAATCGGGAAAAACTCTCTCCTATGAGGCCCTCATCGCGTTGGCCCGGGATAACGGATTCCCTCTAGTCGTGGTCATCTCCGGAATCTCCAATCCACTCTTGGACCAAGGAGTCCGACGACTTCGCGGGGACCTGACTAAGGCCGATCCCAACGGATGGACTTTCCTCGTCAATCCCGCAGGCGATGCACAGGAGGAGGCCTCGCTCGCCTCTATCAAGGAGAATTGGGATGACCCCGAAACTCCGCTCGTCTTGAAGAAGACCGCGGTCTGTTTGCTACTAAAACACCACGGCAGAATTGGAAACTTCGCCGAACTCTGCGCACGTATCGGATGGGCAGGCCAACGCGTCCTAGTGATCGACGACGAGGCAGATCAGGCGAGTTTGAATGCGGCTTTCAGGCGCGGTCAAGAATCGGCAACGTACGCGAACATTCGGCGGCTCCGAGACGCGTTTCCTCACCACGCATACATTCAATACACCGCGACACCACAGCACCGCTCCTCCTGGCCATCTCCGACCAACTCTCGCCGGACTTCGTGAAGGTTATTGAACCAGGAGAGGGGTACGTGGGCGGAGCGGACTATTTCGGGTGCCAAATCAGATCGTGAAGGTTATCCCCGACGCGGATCTTCAACTCGCGGCCGACCCGGACGGACCGCCGCCTGCATCGCTCATCGAAGCGCTTCGGGAGTTTGTGATTGGTCCCGCCAGCTTGTTGTCTCAAGGGCGAGCCTCCACGAGATCAATGTTGGTGCACCCGTCCCGGCTGACTGGCCCCCATGCTGCGTTCGTGAGGTGGGTTCGGGCAGTCGTCGATCTATGGCGTGGTGCGTTCGAAGACGAAACCGATGCCGAGTCCTTGAAAGAGCAGTTTCGAGGTGCGTGGGAATCAATCAATTCGACTGACAGCGATTTGCCGGGATTTGAAGCCTGCTGGGGAAATGTGCGCTTTGTCCTCCGAAACCTGCAACTGATCGAGATGAACGCGCGAGATCAGCAGACGCCAGTGATCGACTGGGACCCCACGATGTCGTATGTCCTTGTCGGGGGTCAGGCTCTTGATCGTGGATTTACAATCAACGGGCTCTCGGTCACCTACATGAACCGTGATGGTGGAAGTTGGACAGCCGATACAATCCAGCAGCGAACTCATTCTTCGGGTACAAGCGGGAGTTTTTCGGACAGTGTCGTCTCTACCTCGAGCCGAATGTGCGGGGAGCATTCGAGGCCTACGTGGAACACGAATCTCACATGCTCAACAGCCTCCGAAGTATCGAAGGCGGGCGATCAACTCTCAAGGAGTGGGAACGAGAACTTTTGCTGGCGCCAGGTATGCGTGCCACCCGCAGCACAGTCACGTCGCTACCCACCATTTCGGTAAGCCAGGGCGAGCGGTGGGTCTTTGACTCTCGATCCCCTGATGAGTCCGAGCGCTGTGATGACGCGGTCCGGAACATTGGCCAAATACTTTCCCGATTCCAGCCGGAAAGTGATGAGTACGACAACGACGTGTATGACGTCTCAGTCTCGGATGCGCTAGAAATCGTCGAAGCACATACGACCTCCGGAGTGCAGCCGACCGTTCCGCAACTCAGAGCACTGAAGCTGCGGCTGGCAAAGCTTTCCGACGATTCGCCCGCAGAAAGGGTGCGGGTTCTTCGGATGCGTCCCCGCGTCGACGGGGTCCGCACCCTGACCTCGGCGGGCAACGTGCAGCCCTTCCAAGGGCGAAGTGCCAACTACCCTGGCGACCGAGATCTACATGCGGCCGACGACGTGACGCTTCAACTTCACGTGTTCGACATTCGAGAAACGCGAGACAGCGCTCCATTTGCCAAGACTCTACGGGTCGCTGCATGGACCCCTCAAAGACTTGCTTCGAGTTGGCTGCTCGAAGACACGGACTCTTGAACGACATGGATCAGGCTGATGTGCTGGAGGTGTTCGAGCAACTCCTATCCCGCACTCAACGGAAAGCTTGTAGTTGGCCAATACCTAGTTCATGCCCTGGTCCCTGGGTCTGTCTTTCTTGGCTGTTCGCAGGAGGGCACGATGGCTCTGATCGTCGCCACCGTGCCATCTGCGAAGCCGATTCCGCCAACCCGCTTGGCTCAGCGCGGACTTCGGGATCAATTGCGATCTGATTGAGGAATCCCACGTTGAAACGGTGCGGGTATCGGCGTTGCAGTTGGCCCATCCATTTGGCGCCTCGCTCGAGATATTTGCGACCGTGTGTCGCTCGATTGCCTCCGACCTGCCAGAAAACACTCCGGATGACGTGTTTCAAGCGAGGATCGCGGACTGGGTGAACCTGTTTTGGAAGTTGTCGAGTAGCGCCACTCCAGACGCCACGGGGCTTGCAGGCGAACTTCTATTGATTGCAACGTCAACGTCCCCCGGAACAGTGGGTCCGAGCGTGGCATGCGGAGCCAAACGAGGTGCTTGACTTTGTGTTCGGCGATCCATTCGTAGGCGTTGAGGTCAAGACCACCAAAGCCATGTCCCGCAACCATTCGATCTCGCTGGCTCAAGTTCTTGATCCGAGGCTGGAGTCTGTCTACTTCGCCTCAGTTCAGGTCGATAGAAGCGACTCAGGAACTGCGCTCTCAGATTTGGTGCGCCAGATAGTAGACAGCCTTCCGGACGCCGAAGCGCGTGCAATTTTCTGGAGCGTCGTTGTTAGAACGTGCGGGCAAGCAATCGACGAGACTTTAGCCGCGCGATTCGACCTTCGAATGGCGACTGAAAGCCTCGCCTTCTACCGAGCAATCGACATCCCGACACCACAGGTTGAATTTGCCGACCTACCAGACGGAGTTTCCTCGGTTCGCTTTGTTTCGAGTTTTTCAGAACTCGAGGACGTCACACTCGACCTTCACTGACACGCGAGCGACTTTGCCGCTAGTACCAGATGCTTAGGAACGGGACCGTCATGCTTCGGAGCAACCCATCTGCGAGGGCCGCGGCACTCGGCTTGGACTCTCGTATCCGTCCCGCCCCAACGAGAGTTGTGGCCGTCACTCCGCCGAGGTAAATCGCGGAGAGTTCGGGGACTCCGAGGGTGAGAGCCGGGGCGCCGCTCGGCTTGGAGAGCGTTGCGACGCGGCCCACGCCATCCTGAATCGTCAGCTCGAAGCGACCCGTTGCGTGGCCGTACGGGTCGTCGACCTCGAACTGTATGCCGGCCGTCGGTCGTGTAGCGGCGCGCCTCGAAGACTGCCGGCACGTCGAGGATGCGGGAGGTATGTGTGCTCTCCAGACCTTGACGGTCGCGGCGCGCCAGTCGGTGATCATCCAGTGGACCGGTTCCTCGAGGCGCCGGTGCACCGCGCCCGCCTTGGAGACGAGCGGCACCTCGAGGAGGTAACGCCAGAGGGCGGCGTCGGCGTCCGAGGTCTCGGCGACGATGTGCTCGACGTCGAGCTGATGCGCTACGAAGTCGTCATCCCCGCCACTCAGCTTGTAGAGGGCGATTCCTCGGGTGGTGCCGCCGGCATCCAGATATCGGCTCGCAGCTCTTGGCGCGGTCGTCGGCGGCGTCTGTGCCGGCGATCTGGGAGATGCGCAGCGGCGAGACGTCGATCCTGCCGGGGCTGGTCGGCAGCAGGCGCGGGTGCATCTCGGCGAGGTGCTTGGTGAACTGTCGATGGTGATGTACTCGATGGCGTCCGTCGGGGGTCGGTCCGACGCAGGCTGACGCGCCGGACGTCGAACTCGTAGTCGGCGGCGAAGGCGGCCGGCGCGAAACCGTAGCGCTGGTAGAGGCTGGACTCGGCTCGACGGTGAGGATCGCCATCGCACCGGCTTCGCGGCCGTGGCGAGCTTCGCTCGAGCAGGGCGCGCGCGACGCCGGCGTGGTGAGTGGACGCGACGGTCATGGTGCTGATCGCCGAGGCGCTCGAGGCGTGCGGTTTCCGGGGACGGCGAGGCGGCGATCCAGGAGTTGCTGGACCGACGGGCTCGAGGCTCGGGCTGGAGTCGTCCGGAGACTCCGGCGCGGTTGCGGCGGGCGTGTTCGTATCGCGCGGGTACCGGCGGAAGCGTTCGGCGAGCTTGCCGCCGTGGAAGCCGCGCGTGGCGGACTCGATCCAGGCGTCGACCAGTTCGGTCTCGCTGTCGAGGAGGTCCATGCGGAGGCCGGCTGTCCGAGGGTCGCTCGGCGGTGGACGGGTCGACGGTGGTGCGGAAGTCGGTGTCTCACTGCTTCAGCGTATGCCGGGGCGCCGTCATCCACGGCAGTACCCCCGAAGTCGGGCTATCCGACAGCGCTGCACAGGGTCACCCTGGCATGATGAGCGATCTTCGGCAGCGTGTGCCCGGCCACTCGCTCATCGAGCAATTGCTGCGCGAATGGGACCTCGGCAACATCCATCTGGGCAAGGGCCTCGAGCGGGTCGTCATCGATGACGAGGCCATGGGTTGGTACTTGGGCGTTCACGGCGAGCGCTGGGTCGCAGCGCAACTCGCAGTCCTCGGCCCGGAGTACACGGTCTTGCACTCTGTCCCCGTGGGCAGCGGAACGCTCACATCGACCATGTCGTCGTTGGGCCGGCCGGCGTATTCACGATCAACACCGAGTACAGCCCCGGCAAAAGGGTCTGGTCCGCCGGGTGGGGGTGTACGTCAGTGGCCGAGAGGAGAAGCACTTCGTCCGCAACATGGCGCTCGAGGTAAGGCGTGCCAGCACCAAGTTGTCGAAGGCTACCGGTCTCGACGTCCATGCGATGGGTCTCATCGTCTTCGTTGACCCAGTCGGGCATGGATCGAAAGGACCCGCAGGTGACGGCGCCCTCGATATCCGGGTCATTTCCGACTCCGAATTGATCGCGACGATCGGTGATCGCCCGTTTTCGCGGCGGCCGAGATTGCCCGACTCGCTGAAGCGGCGGTCCGGCCGGAGACCTGGCACGACTCTCCCGACTGAGTCCCACAATCGGTGCGCACATCGCCGAGGAGTTCAGGCCCTCGAGTCTGCGGTTGGTCCGCTTCGCAAATCAAAGCCAAACCAAATCCAGGGTCAACGAAGCAAGCAACCGACAGCCAGCCCACACAGCGACCAGGCCGTCAAATCATCGCGAGCTTCGCGCGTCCGGGCGGCAAACAAGAGCCCGAAACGCGGGCCCCCGAGCCCGGAAAGGGAAATCGGCTTGAGACGGTTCGTCGGGCTGGCCATCGTCTTGGGCTTGGCCTATTTCATGACTCGACCCGACGGTCAGGCGTTCCTGACCGCCGTCTTCGGCGGTTAGGTGGCTTACCCCGCGACGCCGCCAGTTCGCCCGCTCCTCGACGAGCCACGCCGGCATATGCTCGAGGAGACGCCTTGATCTCGGCGGTCGTCAGCGAGTCCGAGACTCCCCCACGTGCGAGTCCGGAGTTCGAGACGCCGAGCTTGCGGGCGGATTCGGCACGAGGGTGCGGTCCCTCGCGTCGGAGGGTGACCAGCCACTCGGGCGGGTCGGACTGCAGTGCGACCAAGTCATCCCGAGTCAGCGGGTTTGGACGAAAGCCCTCGGGCGTCGCCGGCAGGTAGATCGCGAGCTTTTTCGCCGCCGTCTCGGGCTTCAGCATCTGCGACGCGCGAGGTTTGGGCTGCTGGCGGTTGTCGGGGCGGTGGCGTCGGTCACAGCCTCAGGCTATCCCTGCCCCTCAGCCCTTGACCTTCCAAATCGCCAGCGCCAGTTCAGCGGCGCCGGTCGCTTTTCCACGTTCTCAGCGGTCCACGTGACGTACTCATCGAGAAGTCCTTGTCGATGGCAGTGACGGTCGTTGAGTCGCCTACCTGCGTCACGTGGGCGATGCTGCGCGCCAGATAATTGCCGCTCTTCTCGTAGAGCGACAACTTCTTCTCGAACATGTCGCGGCCCGCGACGATGTTGTGCGGCTTCTCCAGCATCGTTAGGTTCCCGAGTCGCTGGGCGAAATCGTCGTACTCGGCATCTGGATTACTGGATTTCCAGTCGTCGCGGAGTTCGTCCTCGGGATTTTGGGGCAAAAGATGTGCTCGATCTCCAGGTCGAGATATGGTCCAAGCTCCTTGGTTCCCTTGAATGCGGTACCAGCAAAGGCCATGTCGACGTACTGGGTCATACGTCCGAGCAAGTACTTCGTGCGGTAGTTCGGCATCGACCGTGTCGAATAGCGTCGCAACGCGTCGACGAAGGCGGCGCCGCTTGCCCTCCGCTTCCGCAGCCAGCCGCACCGAGATAAAGCTGGCGAGGGCATCCTCCTGCTCCTCGCGTGGAGCTTGTGCAATAGCGCGGGAAGCCATCAGACCAAGCCGAGAAATTCCGCTCCAGTTCTCTGCTCGGCGCCTTTGTGAAGATGAACGAGAACAGGAACGACTCGAGTTCCCCGACGAACCTGTCGAACAGGGATTTCGGAAGTGGAGTGGCAGCCAACAGCAGAATGTAGTGGAGGCTGAACGCGCCCCCGGCGAGCTGATACAGGCGCTTGACGGCGGGGCTGGCCTGCCCGTCACTGCCCTTCCCCTCGATGAAGCCCAGGTAGGTCTCGACCGCGTTGCTCAGGGTCGAGACGAAGCCGAATGGGTCGCCTTCGTAGCCCACCACCGAAGCATTGTGACGATCGGTCAGCCAGTCGTAGATTTCGTCCTCGCGAATTATGTCCGGGCTCGCTGTCTGCAGGCCCGAAGCGCCGATCGCCTTGTTAGTCACCGGATATGAAGCCATAAGAAAATAGCGCAGGAACCGAAGGGGCTTCTCCTTGCCCACCTCGAAGGGTTCCGTGACCTTCTTCCACGCCACCTTGAAGGAAATTGCTCCGGTTTCACGTTGGTGAAGAGGAGGTTCTTGAGGAGGTCCATCGGGCTCAAACCAACGCCCCGCTCGTTGATCGTCTCGAAGATCTTCAAGGCCAAGCTGCACGTCGGTCTCGATCTGAATAAAGACCACGCGGTTGGCAAGAAAGCCCCAGTACCTCTGGATCTCGTCATCAGTTCGGTAGTTGTCGTCGAGGTACCGCACGATCTGTTCGTACGCCTTGACGAGAAAGTCGACGGAACCGGCCGATCGGGATGTGCGCGCCGCGCAACTCGGACCGAAGCGATTGCGGATCGAAGATCGAATTGGCGAGGCGACCGGTAACGGCGGCAGCATCGGGGTAGCGCGGGTCGAGCTTCGCCGAGGTCACGATCTTTCCCGAAGGATCGAAGTACGTCGACGAGAGTATCTGCGAGAAGAGGCTCGACATCCTCCAACGGAGCGAGCCTCCGTCGGAGAGCGCAGAGCAGGAGGAACAGAGTTGTCAGGCGCTGTTGCCCGTCGATGACATCGAAGCGGTTCGGCCCTGAAGCCGAAACCAAGACCATCCCGATGAAGTATTCGCGATCAGTAGCGTCCAACTGCTCGTCGAAGTCGTCGAGAAGTTTCGCCACCTCACGGTCGGTCCAGATGTACTCGCGCTGATAGTCCGGCACCGTGTAGAAGTTCTGTTGAAACGCGTCCTGGATGGTGAACTTATGGTTCTCGATCTTGCCCACGTCGCTCCTGCCCTCGGGTTATCCGAATGCTAGCGGCGCTCAGAACCACCCAGAGGACAGACCGAATTGGATGGCCACGGCTACTTCTTCTTCGCCGGCTTCTTCGCCGCCGACTTCTTCGCGGCGCCCTTCTTCTTGCCGGGCTTTTTCGCCTTCTTCTGCTTCGCCGCCCGCTTCGCGGCCTTGTCGGCGCGCTTGTCGATCAGCTTCAGCAGCCCCTTGGCGGCCTTCGCGATGTCGGCGTGGTCGTTCTGGGCGGCACGCGCCTCGACGGCGATGACGCCGCAGCGGTGCACGTTGCGGAAGTCGCCGAACGGGAACCCGAAACGGCCCTTCGTCTCCGCGGTCTTGTCGGCGTCGACGCCGAGGTGCCATTTCGCGTAGTCGTTCCAGCCGTTCGACTTCACCCACGCGGTCTCGGCCGCGGCGGCGAGCTGGTGCTCGGTCCAGTCGCCGAGCTCGTCGTGGACCACCTTGCCCGCCTTGATGAGCTTGCGGGCGTGCGTGAGGGCTTGCTTGTTCAGTTTGGTGGCCATTGCTCCAGGCTCGTCTCTCTGCTCGGTTACCGCTACCGGGTTGCGCTGCCGCGACGAATCAGCCCGCTCGACCGGGTCAGAGCGGGCTGATCACGCAGGCGCGTCGGGTCGGACTAGTCCTCGACGACGACCATGTCGTCGTCCATGCCGGCACGGTCCACGCGACGGTGGTACCGCATCCCGGCCAGGCCACCGAGCACGGCGGCGAGCAGCGGGATCAGGGCCAGCACCACGGCGGTGACGATGCCCTGCACGGTCAGCTCGTCGACGCTGTTCGGGATGCGCGGGAAGGCATCCAGGTTGCCCAGGATGTCGAAGCGGTCACCGAACAGGAAGGCCAGTCCCGCGGCCAGCAGCGCGATGATGATCGCCCACAGCCACACCGCGAAACCCTGGAGCGCACCGCTGAAGCGCGCCATCCGCCCGGCCACGTAGCCGCCGGAGAAGTAGGCGATGAACACGACGACCGCGACGGCGATGGCGCCGGCGATGCCGAGGGCGCTGACGCGGGCGACGCCGTCGCCGACGTCCTCAGCGCTGAGTCCGATGGCGGTGCCGATCGCGGCGACGAGTGCCGTCAGCAGCACGGTGAGTCCGGCAGCGGTCAGCCAGCCGAAGAATGCGGAACCGAACTTCATGCCGCCGAACTCTGCGCGCTCTGCGGCGCGGATCTCGTCGCGGGTGTCGACGTCGCCGTCGGCCACCGTGCGCTCGACGACGGGCTTGTCGACGACGACGGCGTCGCCGTTCGCGTCCTGGGCGGCAACGGGATGCTTCACTGCTCTAGCCATTTCGTGTTCTCCCTCTTCTCGTGATCTCGTGGATCTGGATCCATGCTCCCGCCGATTCGGGTTGCAAGAGGCGTTGTTCAGGTTGCTCACACCTGGTTTCCAGGCAGGGACGTCAGCGCCGCAGTACATCAATCCGCGTGTGCAGGCAACCGCTTGAGACCTGACTCCGAATCACTGTTCCCTGGACTCAGAGAATCCCTCCACCCACGCCCCGTGCCGAGGAGACCCCGTGTCAGACCCGCGCCATCGAGCAGACCTGGACGTCGCCGGCGAGCCGCTCGACCTCCCAGAATTCGCGGAGCCCACCGCATCGCGCGGTCCCGCGCAATACGTCGAGCCTCGCCTCGACCGCGAACCGACCGGTGACGGTCCGGCCCAGTGGGTCGCGACCCACGCTTTCTGATCGCAGCGCCGCACCCACGCGGCCGAAGCGACCCGTCTCAGCCGGCCCTCGCCATCCACAGCTCCTGCTGCGCGCGCAGCGCCAGGTCCCGGAGGGTCGCCACGTCGTCCGGGGTGAAAAGACGTGGCGACCGGTCCATGACGCAGAGGGCGCCGACGCGCTGACCTCCGGGCGCCTCCACGGGATAGCCGGCGTACGAGCGGATGTGCTCGTCGCCCGCCACCCAGCTCGCGTTCTGAAAATCGGGGCTCGCGCTCGCATCCTCCACCAGGTAGGCGCCGGCGGTCTGGATCGTCGTGTTGCAGATCGCCTCCGAGCGCGGGATGTCCTCTGCCGGGATGCCGCTCGCGGACATCATCCACTGTCGGTCGTGATCGATGATCGTGAGGGATGCGGCGGGCACCCCCAGCATGTCGCGCGCCATCTCGACGATGCGGTCGAAGATCGCATCGGGATCGGAGCCGACGACCCCAAGGTCGTCTAGCGCTTGCTGCCGCTCGGCCTCGTCGATCGGCACCTTGTGCTCGTGCAGCTCGGGCGCTGGCACGCGAGATCGCCCGCGCGATCGGGGTCACCATCGCGGCGGCCCACCGCTCGTAGGCGTCGGTGGCACGCGACCCGACCTTCGGGGCGGCGCCGGTTCCGTCGAAGTCGACGAAAGTCACCGAGGCCTGCCCGGTATTCGCGGTGGCGCAGGCGCGCCGGGTCTCGACGTTCATCCGCGTGATGACGCGCTCGATGCGCTTGCGCACGAGTCTCGGCACATCGAACGCGGCCGCGACCGGCGGAACCGCGGTGATCACGACGGGCGGGCCGTTCGGCACCAGCTCGGCGATCGCCTCGCACAGCTCGTGCAGGTCGGTGCGCCAGAGCTTCATCGGGCGCAGCGTCAGCAGCCTCGCTGTTGCCGATCATGAGCACGATCGCATCGAACCGCTGCAGGTGCTCGCGCGCGCAGCTCATCGATCGCCCGGCGTCACCGTCAGCATCGGGATGCCGTGCGCCTCGACGTCGGCACCGTGCCCCGTGCGGGCGGCGAGCTTGCGAGCGAGGTGGCCGGGAATGCCGAGTTCGTAGGAACGGACACCGATGCCACGCACCAGCGTCCCGCCGAGCAGCAGGATGCGGTCCGGATCCGGCCCAGAACCGTGCGCGACGGGCGGATCGTCGGGGTACGGCATCTCGCCCCGGCGCCAGGCGCGCGACATGAGGAACGTCGCCGTCGCCGGCCCGAACAGCCTGTGGATGAGCGTTCTTCCACATCGCGAAACCCCCTGATCCCCCCGCCGGATGGTGAGTCCGGCTCGCCCCCGAGTGTACCCCTTGATGTAGGCAGAAACGAGGACACGCGCCGATAACCCGTGTCAGCGACGCGCGGCTAGCCTGGGTCGGTGCCCGAGCCGTTCGTCGTGACCTTCGTCCCCGGCGTCACGCCGGGCAAGTGGGGCCGCATCTGGAACGAGCGGATGCGGCGCGAGCCGTTGTCACTGGTTCCCGCGGAGCAGGATGCTGCGCTCGCGTCGGTGCTCGACGGCTCGGCCCACATGGGGCTGCTGCGCGACGTCGCCGCCACCGACGACCTGCACGTCATCCCGCTCTATCGCGAGCAGCCGGTCGTGGTGGCGGCGCGAGGACTCCGTCGTCGCGGCGTTCGAGACTCTGACGATGGCCGACCTGGCGGGCGAGAACCGTGCTGCCGGGTCAGGATGCCGCGGCGGTCGAGCTGGTCGCGACCGGCGCCGGCGTGGCGCTGATGCCGGCGTCGGTGGCCCGATCCCACTCGCGCCGGGATGTCGTGGCCCGCCCGATCTCGGACGCCCCCGACTCGGGAATCGGACTCGCCTGGCTGGCGTCGGCATCGCATCCACGCATCGACACGTTCGTCGGAATCGTGCGCGGCCGCACCGAGAACTCGAGCCGCTGAGCGCGCCCGCTACGTCCTTCGCGATCGCCTTCGTGATGCTCATCACCAGGATGACGCGCTCGTCCTTGTCGCGCGGCGGCCGGTCGCTGGGGTTGCCGTAGCGGTTCTGCAGGTGCACGTAGAAGGCGCCCGTGGGATCCGGGATCGTCTCGATCAGGGCATCCGCGCACCTCGAGGTACGACTCGGGGTCGTGCGGGGTCGAAGATCGCCAGGCTCATCGCGGGATTGCGCTGCAGGTTGCGGTACTTCTGCGCGGTAGGTCGTGTGCGTGAACTGCACGGTGTGCGTCTCGGGGTCGTACTCGAACCACATCGGGTTCACCTGCACGGTGTCGTCGGGGCGGATCGTGCCGAGCATGCCGAAGTTGGGCTCGCACGAGCAGGGGGAGGTAGTCGGCGGGGATCTCGGCGGTCATGCATCCATTCAACGCCAGGATGCCGTGGCGGCTTGCGTCACACCTCGACGACTTCACAGAGCGACTGGCCGGCAGGATTCTCCACAGATTGCGGCGCCGGATCGAACATAGATTCGAAGGTTGCGAGAATCATGGACATGACCACTCGCTTCCCTTGGGGCACGATCACCGACCTTACGGTCGATCTGGTCGTGCCCTCTGTGGGGGCGCTCGACGACGATGAACTCCTAGCGACGCAACGAGAGGTCGCGCAGATCCGCCAGCGCGCGGAGGTCTGTGCTGCAGCGCTGGCGGCGGAAATCGCGCGTCGCTCCAGCCACGACCTCGGGGGTGCGGGGCTTGCGCAGCGCAAGGGGGCCCGCTCACCCGAGGTCCTGATCCAGAGGCTCTCGGGCACGTCGAGCCGCGACGCGCACACCATGGTGCAGGTGGGCGCGATGCTGCCGACCGGCGATGCGAGCAGACGGCCGGTGGCGTTCATGGCGAGACGCGATCGCTGACGGCTCCGACGCGGGCCGGATCACGATCGAGGGCGGCGGATGCGATCCGCAACACGCTCGCAGTCCTGGCCGAGCGGGTCGATCCGGCTCGGCTGCGCGACGCGGCCAGTCGACCTGATCGTCGAGGCGAGCGAGGTCACACTCGAGCAGCTCAGCGCAAGGGCGCGCGAAGCTGCGGGATGTCCTCGACGCCGAAGGTGTCGCCGATCGAGAACAACTGCGCCGCGATCGCCGCGTACCTCGCATCTCATTCCTCAGAAGGATGGCATGACACGCATCTCGGGTCTGCTCGACCCGGAGTCGGCGGCGATCGTCTGCGGCGCGGTCGACACGATCACCTCACCTCGCCGCGGAGGGCCGACGCTTCGTGGATCCCGATGCCGCCGCCCGCGCCGATGAGCTCCTTCGCGACGAGCGGACGCATCCCAGCAGATGACGGTCGATGCGCTCGTCGACATGGTCCGCATCGCCACATTCGCCGACTCGGGCACCGTGTTCGGCGGTCGGCGGCCGTCGGTACAGGTGCTGGTCGCCGAACGTGACCTTCGCGACGCGCACGGAGTCGCGAACCTGGAGGGTCAGATCGACGCAGTGTCGGTCTGGCGACGGCGCAGCGGCACATCTGCGATGCCGGAGCTCGTAGCGACGCTCTTCGACGACGACGGCTCAGGCCGTCAACGTCGGCCGCTCGACAACGCCTGTTCACGTCACCGACAGCGAATCGGGATGGCGGCACGAGATGGGGGATGCCGCTTCCCCGGCTGCAACCGACCTCCATCGTGGACGGAGGCACACCACATCGACGAATGGCTACTCGATCACGGCAAAGACAGACATCGCCGACGGCATCCTGCTGTGCCGACACCATCACCAGCTCACCCACAACAACGGGTGGAGAGTCCAGCAGGTCGGGCGGCGAATACTGGGTGGTGCCACCCGAATCGGAAGATCCGGAACGACGACCGATTGAGGCACCCTCGCGCAGTTCGGCCCTGAGGCGTGCGATCGGCGGCGCAGGAGTGGCGGCCGGCGACGGAACACCGGCAGCCGGTCACGCCGCGAAACGCAGGTGGTCGGCTAGATGAAACTCACGGCACTCGCGACGCGGGTTCGGATCTCGAACAGGTCGGTGCCGCCCGTCGCCACACCCGGAATGCCTTCGCGAACCAGATTCACGAGTCGCGGACGCTGCACGAGCAATCGCCGGAGCCCCACGGACCGAGCCGAGGTCGATGACATCCTCGGGTGATGCACCGTCCGGAACCACCACGACCAGCGCCGAGAACTTCACCCGCGCCGCCCGCGCGAATGCCCGCGCGCGCACCGACAGCTCGTGCACGGGGCGCTCCCCCGGCGCGAGCCCCGGTCCGATGAGCTCGCCGCGCTTCGTCTTCACCGGCTCGCCCCAGTCCTCGCTGAGCATCGCCCACAGGCCGGTCGGGCCGAGCACGATGTGGTCGAGCTTGCCGCGGTCGTCGCGTCCTCGCACCAGGCCGGCGCTCGGACCGGTGGCGTCGGTGCGCACGTCGTGCCAGACCGTGAAGCCGATGCCGAGGGTCGAGAGCACGCGCGCGGTGTCCTCCTCGGCGACGGCGGCCGCGAGCAGGTGACGCACCTCGCGCGGAGCCGACCGCAGCAGCGCGGGATCGTACGGATCGGCCACGTCGACACCGCGGCCGACCCACTCGTGCAGCAGGTCGAGGTAGCGCTCGCGGTACCAGCCGCCGGGATGTCCGTACGCGCGCGCCTGCGGGCGGGCGTCGGGGCGCTTGGGCGGCGGTGCCGGAGCCCAGGTCTGCCCGCCGGCGGACGCGCGCCAGAGACGCCCTCGTGCAGGCCGCGGCCGGTGCGATCGAAGGCGGCGCGCGCCTCGGGGGTGCCGATCAGCTCCCAGGCGTGCTGCACGGCGTGGAACCGGGTCGCGGCTCCCCCGGTGTCGGGATGCGTCTCCCGCAGCTTCGCGCGGTAGGCCCGCCTCAACTGGGCATCGCTCGCCGTCGCCGGAACCCCGAGCACCTCGTACGGCGACGACGACAGCGGACTCGACGAGCGGGACTGTCAGCGGCCACGACCGCCCCCACCGCCTCCGCCACCGCCGGAGAACCCGCCACCGCCCGAGAACGACGAGCTGGAGCCGCCGCTGAAGCTTCCGCCTCCGCCACCCCAGCCTCCGCTGCCGCCGCTCCAGAACGAGCGCGAGTCGTCGCCGCTGCTGTTGCGGGCGCGGGTGATGACGGCCGGCGGCGGGTCGGGCGTCGCCCGGCTGATGCCGTTCAGGGTGGAGCGGATCGACCAGGTGGAGAGATCGCTCGTCCCGGCGATGAAGGTCACCGGCACCTTCGCCTCCTGCGCCTTGATCGCCAGCTCCTCGCTCCACCGGTCCTCGACGCCCCAGATGACCGCCCACGGGAGCAGATCCTCGTAGAGCTTCACCATGAGCACGCGGTCGGCGGTGTTGATGCGCGCGGGTGTGACGGCACGGCACTGGCGGGCACGGCCGGGACGGCACTCACGCGCTCGGCGCCCTCGGGGCTCTGCAGCATCCGGAGCCGGTCCTCCTCGGCGAGCTCGAGGTACATCTTCATGCCGAGCAGGTAGTCGTTGATGCTTGCGGCCCTTGTCGGTCAGTGGCGCCACCGTCGACGGCGCCCCCGACACGAACGAGAAGCCGATGAACGCGCCGATCGCGCCGAGCCAGAGCGCGGCGCTGTCCGCGAACTCGAACGAGTAACAGGAACAGCCGCACCCAGGACGATCCCGATGATCACGGTGAGCGCCAGCAGCACCGACCACGCCGCGGTGGGACGTGCCGTGTCCCGCAGGCCCTCGCGTGCGCAGTTTCGCCTCGACCTCGCGCTGGATCGGCCCGAACGCCCGTCCCAGCGCCGGGTCATCCGGCACCAGCGCGCGCCGGGTTCCGACGCGCCGCCTCCGCACCGAACAGCGCGGTGACGACGCGCAGCTCGAGCGGCGTCAGGTCGGTGGTGTCGAGCAGCTCGGCGCCGAACGGTGCGTTGTCGAGGTCGTCCGGGTGATCGAGCAGACGCAGCTTCTTGCGCACGGCGAGCTCGACGATCTGCGCCGGGAATGCCGTCTTCGGCCGGCCGATCAGGTACGCCGCGAGCATGATGTTGAGGTCCTCGGGCGGCGAGTACTGCGGAACGATGATGTCGCTCGCCCGCGTCGAGCCGCTCTGCTCGGTCGAGCGCATCGCGCGCGCCCCGATGCCCAGCAGCACCGACAGGCCGCCGAGCCCGACGCCGCCGACGCCCAGCCAGGCCGGCAACGGTGGCGGCTGCCTCGTACTCGTAGTCGGGGTAGTCGTAGTCGTCGTTCGAGCTCGGCGGGTAGGTGAAGGCGCCCTCGACGAACGTGCCCTCGGTGAACCCGACCGCGATCGTCAGGCCCTCGTTCGGCCCGAGCGCGCCCGTGGATGCCGTGAACATCGTCGATCCGTCCGCTTCGAGCAGCGAGCCGATGCCGCCCGAGCACGGGTCGGCGCTGAGATTCGGCCCCTGGAAGCATGCGGACGTGCCGGTCAGCGCGGCCGACAGGTCGGGCGGCAGGTCGCAGCGTGGTCGTCGACACTCGACCCGAACGGCTGCGACCACAGCGTGCCGTTGACGTCCCAGTAGAACTCGTCGACGTCCGTGTCGGTGAACGTCGTGCGGATGGTGTCCCGCTGCGTGTACGTGATGACGTAGGTCGTCGCGCCGTGCACGAAGCTGTCGTCGCCCAGCAGCACGCTGAAGGCGTCCTGGTAGTACTCGGTCTCGTACGGCACCGGGTCGCCGTTCTCGTCGACGACGCTCTCGACGGCGGTGTGCAGCCGCACGTTGCCGTAGTACTCCGGGATGTCGCGGATCAGCCCGCGGTTCTGGTCGATCTGCGGAAAGACCGCCACGATCGTCTCGACCACCCGCAGCTGCGCGTGCAGCGCCGCGTCACGGGTGAGCGTGTAGTCGGCGTCGAACGACTGGATCTCGAAGTCGCTCGTATCGGGCACCTCGCGGGATGCCGCGAGCGCCGGCGCCGCGCCGGGCAGCAGCGCCAGCCGACGGCGAGCACCAGCCCGACGACGCCGAGCCAGTGCGCCAGCGCCGACCGATCCCGGCAGTTCCCGCGTCGCGGCCGCATCGCCTCACCAGCCGCCTCCCGCCGCCGCCGCCGCCGCCGCCGCCCGACGAGCCGCCGCCGAACGATCCGCCCGAGAAGCTGCTGCCGCTGCTGCCGCTCCAGCTCGACCCGCTCGTCGAGACCGGCGAGCTGGTGCCCGCGGACAGCCCCGACAGCGCGCCGAGGAAGTACGCCGACTGGAAGCCGCGTCGTGCCGACGTACCAGTCCAGCTGCTCGCCGGTCTGCTGCAGCTGGATCTCGAGCTCCCGCGCCCACGAGTCCTCGATGCCCCAGATGACCGCCCACGGAAGCAGCTTCTCGTACAGCTTCACGACCTGCCTGCCATCGGAGGTGTCGATGCGATCGGCACCGGTCGCGCTCTGCAGCATCCGGAACCGGTCCTTCTCGGCGAGCTCGAGGTACATCTTCATGCCGAGCAGGTAGTCGACCCACTGGGCTCCCTCGGGGCTCAGGGTCGGACGCGTGCGAGCGCCGAACGCGGCCAAGCCGATGCCGCCGAGGCCGACCACCGTCGCGAACGCCCCCAGGACGAAGCCGATCCAGCCCGCGGCGATCGCACCGACGACGCCGGCGACGGTCAGCACGAGCGCGCCGAGCGACGAACCAACCGCCAGCCGCGCGTCCTGGCGGGAGCGCCCTCGAAGCCGCTCTCGCGTGATGGCGGCGGGCAGCGCCGCGACGATCGGGCTCAGCGCGGCCGAGAGGTCGGCGTCGCCGCTGCGCTGCAGGTCGCGGACGTCCCGGATGCCGGGGCCGGCCCGAACAGCGCGTCGACGACCGCCTGCTCCCAGCTGTCGAGCCCGCTCCCGTCGACGAACTGGACGGCGTAGTCCGCCGTGCTCGCGTCGTGCACCGGATAGCCGAGCAGCCGGATCTTGCGCTTCACCGCGAGGCTCACGAATCTGCGCCTGGAGTGCCGTGTGCCGCCGCTCGATCAGCTCGGCGGCGACCATCACATCCAGGCCCTTCGGCACCGAGTACTGCGGGATGATCGTGCTCGTCGCGACCGCGCGCTTGCGGCGCAGCACGACGGCGCCGACGATCCCGACCACGAACGACAGCCAGCCGAACAGCGAGAGCACCACGCCCCAGACCGGAGGCGGCGGCCCGAAGTCGATCGGGGCGTCCGGGTCGACCTGGCTCGCCCTCGACGAACGTGTGCGGCAGGAACGGGATGACGATGGTGAGGTTCTCGCCCGGCTCGAGATCGCGCGCGCCGGCGTCGATGACCAGGGGCTCGGTGATCGCGATGCCCTCGGAGCACGGTGTCGTCGCGCCCTTCGGCGCCCTGGTAGCAGCGAGAGCCCGCGCGCCGATCGCGTCGGCGAGCTCGGGGCCGAGCGTGACGGTCGCGCTGACCTCGTCGAACGGCTGCTCCCATCCGGTGCCGTTGACGTCCCAGAAGAACTCGTCGTCGTCGGTGTCGGGAAAGTACCGGATCGTGTCGACCTGCGTGTAGTGGATGACGTAGGTCGTCGTCGCCGTGCACGAACACGTTGCCGTCGCCGATCTGCAGGATCGTGAAGCCGCCGTCGTTCGACACGTTGTACGGGACGGGAACGCCGTCGTCGTCGGTGACTGCCGATGATGGTCGTGTCGAGGAAGACGTCGCCGTAGTAGTCCGGGATGGCGCGGATGATGCCGTGGTTCTGGTCGATGCTCGGGAACACCGCGACCGCCGTCTCGACCACGTCGAGGTTCGCGTGCTGCCGGCCGTCGCGGGTCAGCGTGTAGTCGGCGTGGAACGACTCGAACTCGAAATCGCTGGTGTCGCCGGGCAGGGCGGCGGCGTCGCGGACGCTCGCAGAGCGCCGGCACACCAATGCCAGGGTCGCGGCGACGGCGAGAAGTCGGGCGAGCCTCGGCATGAGATGACCCTAACGCGGTTGCCCGCGCGGCACCCATGGCTCCCCTTCGCCGGGCCGATTGTCAAGACTCGATTGTCGGCGGCTCAGGCATAGGGTCGAGAGCATGAACTCCGCAGTCCCTCGTCGCGCCAGCCTCGAGGTGCTGCGCGCCGAGGCCGGCGACGAGCTCGGCACGGTCGTCTTCGAGCGGCTGCGTGCCGGCGAAGACCCGTGGGCGTTCATGGAGCAGATCCCGACCGTCGACGAGCTCGTGGTTCTCATCCTGCGGGCCGAGCTGATCGAGGCGGACGGCGGCCGCATCCCGAGCCGCGATGTGAACTACCGGATGCTGCGGCAGATCGCGCTGGCATACCCGGCTCTGTCGAGCACGATCTGGTCGATGCTCGGCGACGAGGTGCGCAACAAGGCGCAGCAGACCGGACGGGTCAGGAGCCGCGCATGACGTCCACGCTGGGTTCATCGAGTTCGGCCAGAGGCAGCGCCCCGACGGGCGCCGGAACGAGCCACCGTCCCGTGCTCGCGATGCTCGAGTTCGCGGCCGACGGAGGGGCGACCCTCGGCCACCGCATCGTCGAGGCCGGCGCACCGCAACTCGAGGTGATGGACCTCTCCGCCACCCGCGGTGACGGCATCTTCGAGACCATCAGCACCCGCGCCGGCAAGCTGCAGGCGCTCGAACCGCACCTGGCGCGGTTCGCGCACTCCGCCGCCATCCTGGAACTGCCGCCGCCCGATCTGGACGAGTGGCGGGATGCCGTGCTCGACGTCGCCGCCCGCCTCGGTCCCGCAGACGAGGGCTTCGTCAAGATCGTGCTCACCCGCGGCGTCGAGGGTCAGGATGATCCGACCGGGTGGGCGTACGCCGCCGCCTCACCGGACCACACCGCGGCGCGCACCACCGGCATCCGGATCGTGCTGCTCGACCGCGGCTACCGGCACGACGTCGCGCAGACCTCGCCCGTGGCTGCTCGCCGGCGCCAAGACCCTGAGCTACGCGGTCAATCGCGCGGCGTTCCGCGAGGCGGCGCGACGGGATGCCGACGACGCGCTCTTCGTGAGCAGCGACGGCTACCTGCTCGAGGGCGCCATCTCGAACCTCGTGATGCGCACGGGCAAGCGCATCGTCACCCCGCGCACCGACCTCGGCATCCTGACCGGCACGACGCAGGCCGATCTGTTCCGCTGGGCGGAGGGCGCCGGCTACGAGACCGGCTACGAGCTGCTCACCCCCGACGATCTGCTCGCGGCCGACGCGGCCTGGCTGGTGTCGAGCGTGCGGCACGCTGCCGCGGTGCGCGAGATCGACGGGCAGGCGTTCCCGGTCGATCGCGAGCTCTCGGATGCGATGAACGAGTTCCTGCGCGGCGCGCACGGAGTAGCGCGGCGGAAGTGGCGCTGGCCGCGGACGGCCGCAGTCACGGCAGAGCACGAATGGCCCCGGGTCTAGAAATCCCAGGGCCATTCTGTAGTCGATTCGACGGCCACCGACCCGCGAGCTCTCGGGTCGGGACATGTTCCGCGACGGCGGGAGTAAACCCCCGCAGCGCGTAACCCGCCACCGCACTCTCGGCTTGCGCCTCGGGGCGGAAGCGGCCCTCACCGAGGCGGCTGCTACTTCCATTGCTGGCTGGAGCAGGCCGTCCGCTTCGGGTTTCGCCTCATCGGTTGTGACGAGAATACTCAGCCCGGAACGGCACGCAAGACGTGAACTCTCGCTAGATAGTTGAGGCTTCCGGCCGGTGCCGCGCTCGAGCCGCCTACTTCGTCGCGGTCGGCGCGCGAGCGCGTCTCCTGCGCGTTCTTCGAGCGGGTGAAGGCGAGACCGAAGGCGATGCCGATTCCGATGCCGATCGCGATTCCGACGCCGATGTTCGCCATCGCGACGCCGAGCGAGATGCCGATCGCGAGACCGACCATGAGACCGAGGATCCATCCCGAGTAGGCGCTCGCGCCGAGGCCGAAGGCTCTCGGGGGGTCTTCTCGTCGTCGACCATGAAGAGACCGTACGTCGCCCGCATGGATGCTTGCTGGGCTTCGCGTGGGACGCGGGCCGTTAAATACTGGCGGCGGTGCCTCGTCCGGAAAGCTGGATACCCCCGTATGCCAACTCCCGATGATGACGAGATCACCGCCGCCGCTAGTCCCCCAACTAGTGCACTCATGAGACTACGGATTGATGGCATCCGACGTCTGCCCCCATTGCGGGTGTCCGCATAGATGCGGACAGAACGGCGATTTCGGGGTACACGGCGCCTCGGCCATCGTGGCCGGTGTTGGCGAGCTGAAACCTCGCACAACGGGCGTAAACGAAGGGCCCCCGATTCCGCGTTCCGCCTGACTTGCGTCCGGCGGTTCGTCGAGTCCCGAGGGCCCTTCTGTTACTTCGGAACTTGCGTTCCTCAGTGGTTAGAAATTAGCGGGAGCCGCAACCGGCCCGCAAGACGTGAAGTCTCGCTAGATAGTTGAGGGTTCGGCTGCGTCAGTCGTCGCTCGGTCCGACGACCTCGCTCACGGCGTCCGTCAGCAGGGTCACCAGCGCCTCGAGCTGCACCGATCCGGCCGCCGCCTCGAGCGCTTCCTCACCGTCGAGGGCACGCGCCGCGAGGCCGGCCTTCGAGTCGATGAGCTCCGAGATCCGGCCGTCGATCGTGCCGGCGGCGATGATGCGCCAGGCGGTGACCGGCAGCTCCTGGCCGATGCGGTGCACGCGGTCGATGGCCTGCGTCTGCTCGGCGTTGGTCCAGCTGAGCTCGGCGAGCACCACGTTCGACGCGGCCTGCAGATTGATGCCGACGCCCGCGGTCAGCAGCGACGCGACCGCGACCGAGACATCCGGATCGTTGGTGAAGCCGTCGAGCGCGGCGGTGCGGGCCTTGGCGGTCTGGTCGCCTCGGATCGACACCGTCTTCAGGCCGGCGGCCGCGAAGTGGGCCTCAGCGGCATCCATCACGTCGATGTGCTTGGCGAAGAACACCACCTTGCCGACGTTGCGCGCCAGGTTGACCGTGAAGTCGGCGGCGGGGGTGGCCTTCGCCTGCCCGATCCTGCGGACCATCGCGAACACGTTGTCGCCGGTCTCGGAACCCTTCGACTCCTCCAGCTCGGCGGCCGCCACCATCCGGATGAGGTCGGACCGCTCGGTGTCCGGTCGCGCGAGCTCGAGGCGGCGTAGGCGCTCCACGAGGCGGGTGACGAGGGCGGCCTCTGCCTGGTGGATCGAGCGACCCGATTCCCCGTCGAGCTCGACCGGGATGTCGGCGATGCGACGCGCGGGGATGTCGGCCGCGACATCCACCTTCTTGCGACGCACGATGCCCATGTCGATCACGGCGGAACGGGCCGCCGCGAAGAAGCCCGGGTCACCGGGGCTCAGCTCGGTCTCTTCGAGCTTGCGCATCAGGCGCGGCAGCGGCTTCTTGTCGTCGATCCAGCCCAGGAACTGCCAGATCATGCGGAAGTCCTCGATCTGATTGATCAGCGGGGTGCCGGTCAGGGCGACGAAGAGCGCGTCGGGCTTCGCGGCCCGGATGCTGCGCGAGATCGCGAGCACGTTCTTGGAGCGCTGGGAATCCTTGTTCTTGATGAAGTGGGCCTCGTCGACGACCATGCCCTTGAACCCGCGGCGCGACAGCCAGGCGACGTGCCGGTCGAGCACCTCGTAGTTGACGATCGTGACGTCGGCGAACGCGTCGATGTCGTCGCCGTCGCCGTGCACGACGGTCGCGGTGCGCTGCGGGGTCCATTTCTGCACCTCGCGCGCCCAGTTGACCTTGACGACGTTGGGCACGACGACGAGCAGCGGGTACGGCGCCGGTGACGTTCGCAGCGAGCAGCGCCTGGGCGGTCTTGCCGAGTCCGGGTTCGTCGGCGAGGAGGTAGCTGCGGTGACCGGCACGAGCACTCTCGACGAACCGGGCCTGGTGGATCATCAGGTCGAGTCCGCCGGGCGTCTCGCGCGTGCGCGGGGCGGGCAGGTTCATCGTCGCGGCACCGCCACCGGCGCCGGTCTCGAAGGACCGGAACAGCGGCTCGATGAGCTCCCAGTTGTTCAGCCGGCCCTCGGTGGTGGCGTGCGCCTGCCCTGACGAGAAGTCGGGCGCCAGGAACGGGTTGGACATCTGGAACTGCTTGACCGACTGCGGCACGACCTGGCGCTCGTCGTCGGCGGCCTTCGCCGGCGCCTCGGTGACGACGACCAGGTCGTCGGGGCTCAGCTCGCTGCCGGCCTCCATCAGCATGGTGCGGCGCAGCTCCTGCGCGGAGGTGGTCAGCGGAGCGTTGTCGGTCAGCAGCTGAATCAGGCTGGTGTCACGCGACGCCGTCTTCGCCATGATCGTGGCGATGCCGTCGAGGCGGGTGAGTTCTTTGGTGCGCTCGGCATCGGTCAGGCCGGTGTCGGCCTTGATGCGGGCGCGCTCCTCGCGCACGAGCACCGCGACGACGCGGAACCGCGTGCGGTTGCTCGGGTTGACCTTGCCGCGCTCGGCCGAGTTCTCGATCGTGCGCACCGTGCGCGCGAGCACGGGGATGATGCCCGTCTCGTCCTGGTGCTGGCGCCGTCGGGTCTGAGCCGCCGGACGCTTGCCGCCGCTGCGCTGCGACTTCTTGGCTCCCGTGTTCTTGCCCGACGGGTTCTTGCCGGACTGATTCTTGCCGGACTGATTCTGGCCGGATGTGGCCATGCTGCTCCTCGGGCGCCGAATGGTCGGCGCCGACTGTGGTGATCCGGCAGTGGACACGTACAGCAGTGGCCTCAGACGGATCGGTGATCGTGATCCAGGTCGCGATCCGAGAATCCCCGAAACCGGCTTGGCCGGCGGGTCGGAACGCCCTCTGATGCTAGCAGAACGGGTGCGACAACGGCTCCCGCGGGCCCGGATAGGCTCACCAGGTGATCGCTCTCGCGCTGCGCGCCTTCGCCCGCACGTGGCCCGCGCTGCTCGCGTGGTTTCTCGCCGGCTGGGCCGCGCGGCTCATGCTGCTGCGCTTCGCGGGCTGGGCCGCCGAGAACATCGACCCGCTCGTCGGGCAGCTGATCCTGCCCCTCGCGGTGCTCGCGCGGCTGGCGAGCTACGTCGGGATGTTCCTGGTGCTCAGACCGGCCCTGACGCACTACGAGCGCCTCGAGGAGTTCGCCGACCGCGCGACGCCCGGCGAGCAGCCGAGCTTCTTCACGTCCTGGGCCAACACCGTCGGATCCGCCATCGTCCCGTTCTTCGTGATCTACGCGGCGTGGGGTCTGATCAATGAAGATGGGCTCGCTTACGCCCAGTCGGCGACCGATCAGATGGTGCTGGACGACGACCCCACCACCGTGACGACGCCGCTGGACACGCCGTTCGGCTGGCAGACGATCTCGATCGTGGTCGCGGCCTTCCTGCTGCGGCGGCTCATCGCACGGTTCTCGGCGAAGCTGCCGGGATGGTTCGGCGTCATCGCCGTCTACCTCGAGGCGGTCTGGGTCTTCATCGCCCTGTCGTTCATCAAGGACCTGCTCGTCGGCGTCCCCGAGTGGTTCGCCACCCGGCGCATGTTCGCATGGGCGGTCGACGGCTGGGCCCAGTTGCAGCTGTCGTTCACCTGGATCACCTGGCTGAGCGACGCTTTCGCGTTCATCGCCCGGCAGCTCGGCGAGGTGATCTTCCAGCCCCTCGCATGGCTCGCCCTCGCCGCGATCGTGCTCGGTGGAGCGCTGCCGCTCGTGAAGCGCGCGCAGACACGCGCTCGAGCGTCGAGGCTCGACGCGGCTCGCGAGTCGGCGACCCGCGGGTGGAACCGGATCGGACCGCGCACCCGCCGCATCCTGAGCTGGCCGTTCGGCGGCCTGGTCGAACGCTGGCAGCCGATCGCGACCGCGCTGCGCCTGATCTGGCGGGCCGGACCCGTGGCTATGGGCCTGTACGTGCTGCTCTTCGGGGTGCTCACCGTCGGAGCGGAGTGGCTGCGCTTCGTGCTGTACCGCGCGCTCGGGCCGCACGAGCTGTCGTGGTGGGGCGCCTGGGAGCAGCCGATCGGGCTCGTCCTCGACCTCGTCGTGTTCCCTCTGCAGGTGTGCCTGGTGGCCGCCGCGTTCGACCGCTGCCTGCGGGTTCTCGACGAGCGGGTCAGCGCTCCAGCTGAAGAACTCGCTGAGGTACGAGGCCTGACGTCGTGATGTAGAGGGTCGCGGTCTCGCCGACGCCCTCTGGCACGACGAACACCGCCTCCCAGTCGAACTCCTCGCCGTTGCTCAGCATGCAGAACGACTCGAGCTCGCCACCCGGGATGTAGTCGAGGTCGCCGGCGCCGGCGGTCTCCCAGATGCGCTCGCCCTCGGGGCCGGGGGCGACCAGGATGGCCTCGCAGCCGGCTGCGTCGGCGGGGGCACCTGTCGCGTCCACATGGATCAGTGCAGACACCGCCTCGGAGCCGGCGAGCAATCCGACCTCCCGCCCGGTATCCGACTCGGCCGGAACGACGTCGTAGTCGGTGAGGCTGAGCTCGGCGGTCGCCGTGCCCGTGCCCTCGAGCCGGGTCGTCTCGATGGTCGCGCTCGACCCGTTCGCGACGACGAGTGGATGCTGCGCGCGCTCGTCGTAGTACCGGAACCAGTACACCGACATGCTGGCGAGCATCGCCGCGGGCAGCAGCACCGCGAGCGCGATCAGTCCCCAGCGATGACGGCGCAGCCACGCGGTCATGTCGCCACCCGCCCCGGCTGCTGGAGGGTGATGGATGTCTGGTGGTCCAGCGCGGTCAGGTCGAGCGTGAAGTCCAGGGCTCCGTCGAGGCGCGGAAGCTCCTGGGCGGCGAACCGCATCACGGCCGACGTGGCCGCAGCGTCATCCAGCACGGACTTCGGCAGTTCGACGAGCACCGTCCCCGCCCACGGCAGGCCCGGCTGCGGGAAGGCCGAGCGGTCGATCGTGTCATCGGTGCGCCGACTGGTGGCGTAGTCGACATCGCCGATGCGCAGCGATGCCTTGATGCTGCCGAGCTCGATGCGGCGGTCGAAGGCGATGTCGACCAGGAGCCACACGCCGTCGGTCGTGCCGGTCCAGTCCGGCGTCTGCACACGGTCGGCCAGTCGCGCGCCGGTCACGGTGACGGTCATCGTGCGCGTTGTCGCCGGGGCCTCGAGTCCGTGAATGGTACCGCACGAAGGGCGCCTGCATGGTCTCCTCGCTCGGCGTGAGCACGGACAGCGCGATCGCGGCGGCGACGAACGCCGCGCCGACGAGGACCGCCGAGCAGACGGCTCATCGCTCGCTCACGTTCCGGATCGCGTACCCGGCTTCGACCGGATCCCAGCGAAGGCCGTACCAGAGGAAGGCCTTCGCGGGGATCGTGTCGAAGAGCGCGATCCGCAGGTCGTCGCCGGGCTTCACGGCCGCCTCCGGGATCGTCCAGACCATGTCGATCAGGCGCGGGAGACCGGGGTTGAGCTCGGGAAGGGTCGTCGCGTCCTCGACGAGCACGTAGTCGATCTGCCAGTACCCGAGTTCGGGCGCCGGCAGCGAGGGAATCACGTGATCCTCGAGCGGCGACGCCGTCGTCGATTCGTCGGTGACGTTCGTGGCCTCGACGCGCACCACGAGGTACACCTCACCCTCTTCTGGCCCGGACCGGTAGCCCGCCGGATGCTGGTCGCTCAGCCGCGCATCGTCGACCCGCAGGTCGAATCGATGGCCGTTCAGCACCTGATTCGAGGCATACGAGGGCAGCTCGCGGCTGACGAGGGTCACGGTGTCCCATCCGCCCAACGGCCACGCGATGAGGGCGGCGAGCGCCACCGGTCCGGCGATCCATGCCAGCACGGGGATGCGGCGCAGCCGGTCGCGCAGGCTCACCCGCGCGCGTCCTCGGCCTTGTACGGCACCTTGATGAAGATCCCGGCGAGCACGAACGCCAGGATGGCGACGTACTGCGCCGCCAGCCACCACGGCCCGGCGATGTCGAGCGGATACACCGGATTCCACGCCACCGCGATCGCGAGCATGAACGGGATCCACCACCAGTGCCGCGCCTGCACCGCGAACACCAGCACGATGAGCGCCAGGATCGACACGATGAAACGGATGACGATGAACGCCTCGCTCTCGATGAGGGCCACCCCGACGAGCAGGGCGACCGAGGCGAGCAGCCCGGGCGCGAGGGCGGTGCGGCGGAACGCCGGGCGACCGTAGCGGTCGCGGCCGAGTTTGCCGGACGGCGGAGTGGCGGCGTTCGCTGGCATCGCATCCACACTATCCGGCCTGACCAACCACCATTGCCGGGCGCCCGTCGCCTGGAATAGCCTGGCGCAGCGTGACCGAATCGCCGGTTCATCCGGCAGAAGGAGCACCTCATGGGCTGGCTCGGCAATCTCATCGGCTCGGCCGACGACAACGTCATCGAGAACGGCATCCTGGGCCGCGGTGAGGTGCTCGGCATCGACGCCTCCGGCATGACCCTGCAGATCGGCAACGGACTCGTCGAGCGCAAGTGCACGCTGACCCTCAACGTGATGCTCGACAACACGCAGCCGTATCAGGCGCAGGTGTCGCAGCGCATCCAGGAGGTCTACATCCCGCAGCTCTCCGCGGGCGGCGCGGTCGTCGCGGTGCGCGTCGACCCGGCGGATCACTCGAAGGTCGCGATCGACTTCGACACCGCACCCCCGACCGTCACGCTGCCGGCCAGCGAGGGCCCGAACAGCGCGGCCGACATCCTCGCGAACGGCAAGCCGATCACCGTCGTGCTCGTCGCCAATGCGCCGGTCGGCTTGAAGAACGCCAAGGGCGACGACGTGCAGGCCCTCACACTGACGGTCGCGACCGGGGTCGAGACGCCGTACCAGATCCAGGTCGGCAACGCGGTGCCGGCGTCGGCTCTGCCGCTGCTGTTCCCGGGCTCGAAGCTCCACGCGAAGCTCGGCGACGGGCCGAACGACGTGGTGGTCGATTGGGCGGCGGGCGCCGTCACGTAGTCCAAGCGCCGCGGCATACCATCGGGAGCGTGCCAGCGAAGCCCGCAGACCCCGCGATCGAACGGTTCCTGACGCTGCTGCGCATCCCGACCGTGTCGCGGAACGATGCCGCACGGTCGACGCCGACGAGTTCGCACGCTTCCGCGACGAGGCTCGCGGAGCTGTATCCGCTGCTGCACGCGAAGCTCGAGCTCGAGACCGTGCCCAGCGACGACGGGGCGCTGAGCCTGCTGTTCCGCTGGCCGGGGCAGGGCACCGGTCGGCCGGCGGTGCTGATGGCACACCACGACGTCGTGCCGGCCGACGAGCCGGGGTGGGCAGCACCCGCCCTTCGACCCGGTGATCGTGCCGGGCTCCGACGGCCACGGGGAGCGGATCTGGGGCCGCGGCACCCTCGACGACAAGGGCTCGCTCGTCGCCCTCCTGGAGGCCGTGGAGGCCCGCCTGACGGCCGGATACGTCCCCGACGCCGACGTGTACCTGTTCTCGGGCGCGAACGAGGAGACGAACGGCACCGGCGCCGAGGCCGCGGTCGCCCTGCTGACCGAGCGCGGCGTGCGTCCGGGCCTCGTGCTCGACGAGGGCGGCGCGGTGGCCCAGGATGCCTTCCCCGGCGTCGAGGGACAGGTCGCGTTCGTCGGCGTCAGCGAGAAGGGCATCGCGGGCATCGAGCTCTCGGTGGAGCAGAAGGGCGGCCACGCCGCGACCCCCGCGCGCGATGGCGCGACCACCCGGCTCGCCCGCGCGATCGTGCGCCTCGAGACGCACCCGTCCCGCGCCGTGCTCACCGAGCCGGTCGCCGCGATGCTGCGCGCGCTCGCCCCGCGTGCCCGCGGCATCCAGAAGCGCTTCTTCTCGCGTCCGGCCGTGTTCCGCCGCCCGTTGCTGGCGGCTCTGACCAGGCGCGGCGGCGAGGGCGAGGCGCTGGTGCGCACCACCCGTGCCGTGACCCGGCTGACCGGCAGCGCCGGCGACAACGTCATCGCCGAGCGCGCGACCGCGATGGTCAACGTCCGGATCGCGGTCGGGCTCGAGCGTGGACGAGGCGGCCCGCGACATCCGGCACGCGATCGCCGACGACCGGGTCTCGGTGCGGGTCGCCTACGGGTCCGACCCCTCTCCCGCGTCGCCGAGCGACGGGCCGGAGTGGGATCGCCTGGCCGGCATCATCGCCGAGGTCTTCCCCGACGCGATCGTCGCCCCCTACGTCATGCTGCAGGCGAGCGACAGCCGCCACTTCACGCGGATCAGCGACACGGTGTACCGGTTTCTGCCGTTCGACCTCACCTCCGCCGAACGCGGGACGCTGCACGCGATCGACGAGAGCATCCCGGTCGAGACCTGGAAGCGCGCGATCGCGTTCTACGACAGGCTGCTGGGCGTCCTCTGACCGCCCGGCTCTAGGTGCCGGGTGCGGTCGCGGCGATCCAGTCGTCGAGCTTCGACGGCGCATCGGTGACGATGCCGTCGACGCCGTAGCTCAGCGCCTCCTTCCAGCGTTTCTCGGAATTGAGCGTGTACACCAGCACGCCGAAACCGGCCGCGTGCATGTCGGCCACCGCATCCGGATAGGTCTCGAGCGACCACGGCGACGTCATGATCGCGATCGCGCCGTAGAACGCGGCCAGCGCGACCGGGTCGGCCGGCAGGTCACGTCTGATGATGATGCGCGGGATGGCCGCGGCCACCTGACCGAGGTTCGTCGATCGTGCCGAGGTGGAAGCTCGCGAACACGACCCGGTTCTGCACCCCGCGCAGGAAGATCTGTTCCAGGATGCGGCGCAGGTCGTCGCGGGTCCAGTACTCCTTGAGCTCGATGAGCGCCTTCCTGTGCGGGGTCGCGGCGAGCAGGTCGAGGAACTCGCTGAGCTGCGGGATGCGGGTGCCCGCGAACTCGGGGCCGAACCAGGAGCCGGCGTCGAGGGCCTGCACCTGGGCGAGCGTGAGCTCGGCGATCGCGCCCGTGCCATCGGTCGTGCGGTCGACGGTCGGGTCGTGCAGCAGCACCGGCACGCCGTCGGCGGTCAGCTGGACGTCGGTCTCGACGAACTCCATGCCGGTGGCGAAGGCCGCCTCGAACGCGGGCAGCGTGTTCTCGGGGGCATCCGCACGGTCGCCCCGGTGACCGGCGATGAAGGCCGGCTCGCCCGGCGAGCGCAGCGTGCCGATCATGTAGGGCGCGTAGGCCTGCACCGCATCCGGGACCAGCACGAGCACCAGCACGGTCGCGACCGTGAGCGCGCCCGCGAGCGCGGCGCGCTGCAACGGATGTGTGGTCGCCATCGACCGGCCTTCGGGTTCGACGACGACGTTGCGCCGCGGGGTGACGGCGCCCGCTTCGTCGCGGGTGAGCCGACTGTAGCAGACCCGTTACCGTTTCGTTATCTTGACTTCGGCACTCCGAAGCACTATCTGCTCAGTGCTTGTAGTGCCCCGTCGCCTTCGCGAGCAGCAGCTGGGTCGCGCGTCGTCGTCGCCCGCGCGGTCGAGGGCGACGGCCAGGCGCTCGGCGGCCGTGCCGCGCACGGTCGTCACGAGGCGCCCGCCGCGGCTGATCAGCACGGTGCCGGATGCCGTGACGCGCGCGTCGAACGGGTCAGACTCCAGCCGTCCCCGTCTGTCGACATCATTCACGACCGGTCGCCCCTCAGATCAGGGCCTTCGTGTGCCAGACGGTCTTCGTCTCGACGAACGCCAGGATGCGGTCCAGGCTCCGCGCCGGAACGCCCGGCTCGGGGCGCAGCACGCGCTTCAAGGTGTCGGCCGAGCTGATCTCGAGCTCCACCCAGTCCAGCTGCTCGGCGCCCGCGAGGTCGATCGCGTTCACGTCGGCGTGCGACGCCAGCCACGGCGCGATCTCGGCCGGCGACCCGGTCAGGATGTTGACGACGCCGCCCGGCACGTCGCTGGTCGCGAGCACCTCGCCCAGGCTGATCGCGCTGAGCGGGCGAGCCTGGTCGGCGATCACGACGACGGTGTTGCCGGCCACGAGGGCGGGCGCGATGACGGACACGAGTCCGAGCAGGCTCGAGCCGGCACCCTCGATCCCGGCCACCCTGCGGCGCGACGATCGCGACGACGCCGGTCGGCTCCGGGCACCGAGATGTTGAAGTACGGGCCGGCGACCGGGTTGCCGGAGCCGATCACCTGCGCGTACTTGTCTGCCCAGCCGGCGTACCAGATCCAGGTGTCGATGGACTCGTCCACCTGGGCGCCCGCGGCGGCAGCCGAGACGCCCTCGGCCGCGGAGATCTCCTCCACGAACTGGGCACGACGACCGTCGAGCAGCTCGGCGATGCGGTACAGCACCTGACCGCGGTTGTAGGCCGTGGCGCCTGCCCAGCCGTGCTGTGCGGCGCGGGCGGCGACCACGGCATCCCGAGCGTCCTTGCGGCTGGCCTGAGCCGCGTTGGCGAGGAACGTCTTCTTCGCCGACAGCACCTCGTAGGAGCGGCCGCTCTCGCTGCGCGGGAACGCCCCGCCGATGTAGAGCTTGTAGGTCTTGGGGATGGTGAGCCGGCTCATTTCGCGCCTCCCTTGGCCTCGACACGCTTCGCTGCTCGACCGGCGGTAGCGCTCTGCAGGTACGCGGCCAGGCCCTGACGGCCGCCCTCGCGGCCGTAGCCCGATTCCTTGTAGCCACCGAAGGGCGACGCCGGGTCGAAGCGGTTGAACGTGTTCGCCCAGATGACGCCGGCGCGCAGCTGGTCGGCGACGGCCAGGATCTTCGAGCCCTTGTCGCTCCAGATGCCGGCCGAGAGGCCGTACGGCGTGTTGTTCGCCTTCGCGATCGCCTCGGCCGGGGTGCGGAACGTGAGCACCGAGAGCACCGGCCCGAAGATCTCCTCCCGCGCGATCGTCGACGACGTCTGCACGTTGTCGAAGATGGTCGGCGCGAACCAGAACCCGTTCTCGGGGATCACGCACGGCGCGGTCCAGCGGTCGGCCCCCTCGGTCTCGCCGATGTCGCTCAGCGTCCCGGATGCGGTCCAGCTGCTCGCGGGAGTTGATCGCGCCGATGTCGGTGTTCTTGTCGAGCGGGTCGCCGAGGCGCAGGGTCGAGAGCCGCTGCTTGAGGCGGTCGACCACATCCGCGTGCACGTTCTCCTGCACCAGCAGTCGCGAACCGGCGCAGCAGACGTGGCCCTGGTTGAAGAAGATGCCGTTGACGATGCCCTCGACGGCCTGGTCGATCGGAGCGTCGTCGAAGACGATGTTCGCCGCCTTGCCGCCGAGCTCGAGGGTGACCTTCTTGCCGGTTCCGGCGATGGCCTTGGCGATCTCGCGTCCGACGCCGGTCGACCCGGTGAACGCGACCTTGTTGACATCGGGATGCCGGACCAGCGCCGCGCCCGTCTCGCCCGCGCCGGTGACGATGTTCACGACGCCGGGAGGCAGGTCGGCCTGCTGCAGGATCTCCGCGAAGAGCAGCGCGCTGAGCGGGGTGGTCTCGGCCGGCTTCAGCACGACCGTGTTGCCGGCGGCGAGCGCGGGGGCGATCTTCCAGGCGAGCATCAGCAGCGGGAAGTTCCACGGGATGACCTGCGCGGCCACGCCGAGCGCGCGCGGGTCGGCGCCGAGACCGGCGTAGTCGAGCTTGTCGGCCCAGCCCGCGTAGTAGAAGAACCAGGCCGCGACGAGCGGCACGTCGACGTCGCGGCTCTCCTTGATCGGCTTGCCGTTGTCGAGGCTCTCGGCGACGGCGAGCTCGCGTGCCCGCTCCTGCACCAGCCGCGCGATGCGGAACAGGTACTTGCCGCGATCCGACCCCGACATCTTCGACCAGGTCTTGTCGTACGCGCGACGAGCGGCCGCGACCGCCTTGTCGACGTCGGCGGTGTTCGCGCTCGCGATGGTGGCGATCTTCTTCTCGGTCGCCGGCGAGATCGTCGAGAACGACTGCCCGTGCCCGTCCACCCAGTCGCCGTCGATGAAGAGCCCGTAGCTCTTCTTCAGATGCAGGATGCTGGTCGACTCCGGCGCGGGCGCGTACTCCAGCCAGGATTTTCCTACTACCCCGCGCGGGGCCTTCGCTTCGATGTCCTTGCTAGCCATGTCCGGTGTCCTAATCGATCGTCACGTAGTCGGGGCCGCTGTAGTGGCCGGTGGAGAGCTTCTGACGCTGCAGCAGCACGTCGTTGAGGAGGCTGGAGGCGCCGAACCGGAACAGGTGCGGCTGCAGCCACTCCTCCCCCACGGTCTCGGCGACGGTGACCAGGTAGCGGATCGCATCCTTCGACTGACGGATGCCTCCCGCCGGTTTCACGCCGATCTTCTCGCCCGTCAGCCGATGCCAGTCCCGCACGACCTCGAGCATGAGCAGGGTCACGGGCAGGGTGGCGGCCGGCGCGACCTTGCCGGTGGAGGTCTTGATGAAGTCGCCGCCGGCCAGGATGGACAGCCACGATGCGCGGCGCACGTTGTCGTAGGTGTTGAGCTCGCCGGTCTCGAGGATCACCTTGAGGCTGGCGTAGGTGCCGTCCTCGCGGCGGCAGGCCTCCTTGACGGCGACGATCTCCTCGAACACGTGGCCGTAGCGGCCGGCGAGGAACGCCCCGCGGTCGATGACCATGTCGATCTCGTCCGCACCGGCGGCGACGGCGTCGGCGGTGTCCGCGAGCTTCACGCGCAACGAGGCGCGTCCGCTCGGGAACGCGGTGGCGACGGCCGCGACGGAGACGAGGCCGTCATCCGGGTCGCCGTGCGCGGCACCGAGGGCTGCCACCGCATCCGGCACCATGTCGCCGTACACGCACACCGCGGCGACGCGCGGCGTCGTGGGGTCGGACGGGTCGGGCGTCATCGCCTTCGCGACGAGCGAGCGCACCTTGCCGGCGGTGTCGGCGCCCTCGAGGGTGGTCAGGTCGATGAGCTCGATGATGCGGTCGAGGGCCCAGGCCTTCGAGGTGGTCTTGATCGAGCGGGTGGCGAGACCGGCGGCGCGCTGCTCGAGCCCGACGGCGTCGACGCCCGAGAGGCCCTCGAGGTGCAGTCGCAGGCTCTTGTCGGTGAGATCGCTGCCGATCAGCTGGACGGCGCGCTCGGCGGGTGCCAGCTGGGCTGACGGTTGCGATGGTCATCGGTCCTCCAGAAGTGCCCGTGCGGTGCTCTCGTCACTGACGAGGACCGTGCACAGACCGCTCATCACGATCGCTCGCGCGACGTCGTGCTTGGAACTGCCCGCCACCACGAAGATCGCGGTCGCGGACGACCGGAGCTCGTCGAGCCCCAGTCCCACCGTACGCTCATCGAGTCCGGGGTCGACGATGTTGCCGTCCGCGTCGATGTAGCGTCCGACGACGTCGCCGACGGCGCCCTTGCGCACCAGTTCGGTCACGTCGTCGGGGGTCAGGTAGCCGCTGTCGACCAGCACCGAGCTCGCGTCGGCGACGCCGGCGCTGTAGAGGTAGGCGGATGCGGTGGCGGCCCGGGCGAGCACGTCGGCGACGGTGCGGTCGGCTTCGATCGCGCGCTTGGTCTCGATCCGCTCGAGGATCGCGGGACTCGGCAGCAGCACGGCCTGGCCGCCGCCGCGCTGGGCGATGGTCGACGCCAGGGTGGCGGCGCCACCGGAGCGACGATTGAGACTCACTCCGCCGTTGATCTGAACCACGGTCACTCCGGTCGCCCAGCCATCGGGCAGGCGGTCGGCGACCTCGTTGAGCGTGCGGCCCCAGCTGACCCCGAGAACGCGCGGCACCGGGCGCAGGCTGGTGAGGTAGTCGGCCGCGGCCTGGGCGACCCGGATGGTGGCGTCGGAGTCGCTGCGGGTGTCGGGGTCGGGCACGATGACCGCGTCGGAGAGCTCGAATCGCGCACACAGCTCGCGCTCGAGGCCGAGGCGGCGCGCGCGCGGGTGCACGATCTCGATGCGCACGATCCCGGACTCGCGTGCGTGGGTCAGCAGGCGACCGGCCTTCCAGCGGGAGATCCCCAGGAGGGCGCCGATCTCATCCTGCGTCTTGTTCTCGTCGTAGTAGAGCTCGGCGACGCGCACGGTCAGCAGTTCGTCGGCGCCTTCTGAGATGCCGATGTCCGAGACCATGCGCTGCATGCTTCGACGCTAGATCGTCGCGGGGTTCGGCGC
Source organism: uncultured Actinomycetota bacterium (assembly GCA_963730045.1). GTDB lineage: Bacteria > Actinomycetota > Actinomycetes > Actinomycetales > Microbacteriaceae > JBDSKH01. The sequence goes on from CAVSPQ010000004.1 coordinate 35,028, forward strand.
AACATATGCGGGGGTGTTCGCTCATATGAGCACGACGACGGCGTGGACCGCTCAGCGGCTGCCCGCGTCACGCGCGGCGTTCGGTCGCCGAGCCGTCACCCCAGTCGACCGGGTGCCCACGGAGCAGATTCTCGAGATCGTCGACCCGGTCGGGCCAGCCCGCCGGTCGCTCGGCCGTCAGCCGGAACGAGGTCGTCGTACCGCGCGTGCCGCCCTCCAGCTCGTCGAGCTCGAAGCGGAGCTCTCCGAACGGCTCGAGCACGGTCGCGAGCACGGCGGTCTCGCCGGGAACGGGTTCGACCCGCTCCCCCACGTCGCCGTCGACCAGTCGCGCCGTCGGATGCAGCCACCCCTCCACGAGGACCGGATCGAGCAGCGCGTCCCAGACGATGGCGCGCGGCAGATCGATCCGCCTCTCGAAAACCGCGCCCTCCACGGCGTCAGTGTATGACCGGCCGCTGCCATTCTCGTGAGCCGGGGCGGGTCGCCCGGAACACTACGCTGGCTCCATGACGACGACGCCGTCGGACCGCGGCCCGCTGCGGATCCCCGACATCATCGCCGGTGTGATCCTGCGTGGTGATCGGCCGCCCTGATCGGGTTCATCATGCTCGGATACATGGTGCAGCTGGGGCAGTCTGAGCGCCGCCTGCGCGGGCGTCGACGTCGACGGCGCGCGCTGCAGTCCGACGTTCCTCAGCGCGATGACGATCATCGGCGTCGGCATCGTGGTCTTCGCCTGGTTCCTCAGCGTCGGTTTCTTCATCGTGCGGGCGCTCCGGCGCAGGCTCGGGTTCTGGGTCCCGCTCGTCGGGATCGGCGTCATGATCGTCGGGTTCTACCTCACGAGTGCCGTGCTGGGCACGAGCTACCTGCCCGCGGGCTAGCGCGCATCCGGCCGAAGCCGGCGTCACGCCGCACCTCGTCCTCGACGAAGCCGCGGGCGGGCCAGCACGACGAGAGCCGGGATCGCGAGCACGAGGGTCGCCAGCAGGAACAGGATCGGCACCTGCCAGCCGCCCGTGGCATCCCGCAGCAGGCCGACGACGAGCGGGCCCGCAGGCGCCGATCACATACCCGAAGCCCTGCACGAATCCGCTCAGCGCGACGGCGCCGACCTGGCTGCGGGTGCGCAGGTTGATCAGCGTGAGCGTCAGCGGGAACACGAGCGGGCCGAGGCCGATGAAGACGCTCCAGACGCAGCGGTGCGGCGGTCGGGGCGAGCAGGAACCCGGCGAAGCCGGCGACGAAGAACGCGAGCCCCGACGACGATCAGGGGACGCACCGTCGTGAGCCGCACCGCGAGGATCGGGACGATCAGCGCGGCCGGGACGCCGCAGATCGAGAAGGCGCCGAGCAGCGCCCCCGCCTGTGCCGGCGTCGACCCCGGAGAGCTCGGCCGCCATCGACGGCAGCCAGGCGAACATCGCGTAGACGGAGATCGTCGGCGTCGCGAACAGCAGCGCCATCGACCAGGCGATCTTCGACCGGAACAGCCGGGGCCCGATGCCGGCGTGCGCCGCCTCGATCCCGCGCGCCTCGGTGTCGAGGTTCTCGACATGCCTGCCGCGGAACACCAGCTGCCAGACCCACGGGGCCGCCGCGACGACGGCGAGCACGGCACCACACGCCGAGCGACACCCGCCAGCTCGCCGCGTCGGCGATCGGCACCGCGACGATCGGCGGCACGGTCGCACCGAGGGACATGACCGTCACGTAGATCGCCGGTCACCGTGCCGATGCGATCGGGGAAGTACCGCTTCACGATCGGCGGCAGCAGCACGTTGCGAGCAGCCCGCACCGAGCAGGGCGAGCACGGTGCCGATCAGCAGGATGCCGGGGTCGGGAGCGAGCGCGCGCAGCAGATGGCCGGCGCCGCCGACCAGGGTCAACGCCAGGAGCGCGCCCTCGAGCCCGAGCCAGCGCGAGACGAGCGGCGCGAGCAGTCCGGAGAGGGCGAAGATCAGGGGCGGGGCCGCGCCGATGATCGAGAGCACCACGTGATCGAGGTGCAGGTCGTCGTCGATGAGCCCGATGATCGGCGAGATCGACCCGACCGCCGTGCGCATGGTCAGGGCGACCAGGGCGATGCCGACGAAGGCGAGGAGGCGACCCCGCGTCAGGGCGATAGCGCGGGGCGCAGGGGTCGTCACCCGTCCAGCCTACGGCTGCGCGATGCGCCCCTCTCGCAGCGGTGCCCCGTTCGGAGACTTGGAGGGGCAGAATGTCCGCATGTCCAATCCAGGTGCGCGGGAGCCCAGGATCTGCGAACTCGGCCTCGGAGCACCGGGACGGTGAACGAGGGCCCGCGCGATCTCGCGCGCTACCTGCCCCTCAGCGCTCGGCCACGTGTCGACGAGTCCGGCGTCACGGCGACTGGGGGCCGCGGCTCGCGGAGCTGCTCGCCGCGATCGATGCGCTTCATCGCCGGGCTCCCCCGCGCGACTGTCGCGCGCACCGAGGTGGTCGTCGCGCGAGATCGATCTGACGGCGGCCGTGGCCGCGGTGCAGCCCGGCCGTCGCGTCCGGGTTGCGGCGCTCGGCGCGGTGCTCGTCGAGGCGCTGGAGCTTCGCCGCACTGACCGGTCGCCCGCTCACCGTCGACCCGGTCACCTCGGGCGCCGTCGCGCTCGACCGCAGCCTGCGGGCTCCCCTGGCGATCCGGCCGTGGTGAAGAACCGCACGCTGCGCGCCACCGACGCCGACTGGGAGTTCGGCACCGGACCAGAGCTCGCCGGGACCGCCGCGGCCCTGGTGCTGTTCCTGTACGGCCGCGCGGGGGTGCCGGCGGGCTAGGCGGCGGCGAGGATCTCGCGGATGCGCGCCTCGTCCGCCTGCAGCTGCGCGACCAGCGCATCGACGGAGTCGAACTTCTGCATCGGCCCGCACGTGATCGACGAACGCCAGCTCGATGGTCGTGCCGTACAGGTCGAGCTTCTGGTCGAGCAGGTGCGCCTCGACCTGGTGCTGCGGGATGCCGTCGAACGTCGGGTTGTTGCCGATCGACACGGCGGCGCCGTACCGCGCACCGTCGACCGTCGCCCACGCGGCGTACACGCCGTCGGCGGGCAGCATCCCCTCGATGTCGGGGTCGAGGTTGGCGGTCGGATAGCCGAGCTCGCGCCCGCGCTGCTCGCCGTGCACGACCCGCGACCGGATGCTGTGCGGTCTCCCGAGCAGCTCGCGCGCCTCGCGCACGCGACCGGCCTCGAGCAGCTCGCGGATCCAGGTCGACGAGATGCGACGCGTCGCTCTCCCCGTCGTCGGGGCACACGTCGTCGATCGGCTCGACCGCGAACCCGTACTGCGCGCCGAACCTCGCGCAGCGCCTCGAGGTCGCCGGTGCCGTTCTCGCCGAACCGGAAGTCGGCGCCCGCCAGCACGAGCTTCGCGTGCAGGGCGTCGACCAGCACCTGGCGGACGAACTCGCTCCGGCGACAGGGCGGCGAACTCGGGGGTGAACGCGCAGCATGACGGTCACGCGCGATCCCGGCGTCGGCGAGCAGCTCGGCCTTCTGGGCGGGGCTCACGAGCGCGGGCGGCACCTGTCGGGCGCGGATGATGCTGCGAGCGGGTTGCGATCGAACGTGACCACCGTCGGCACCAGGCCCGCGGCATCCGCGCGGTCGCACAGCTGCGCGAACACGCCGCGATGACCGAGATGGATGCCGTCGAACTTGCCGACCGTGACCGCCGACGGCCCGAAGTCGGCCGGGACCGCGTCGAGGCCGTCGTAGAACTCCATCGCTCACGCCCCCGCGACGGCGCACGCGGTTGCGGCGCAGCCAGAGCAGCCCGAGAACCGGCAGCACCAGCGGCACGAGCAGGTAGCCGGCGCCGTAGGCGCTCCAGACGGTCGCCTCGCGGCCGAACGGGTCGAGGCTCGTCCAGCCCGAGCAGCGCCGGGCGCGACGACGCTGACCGTGCCGATCACGAGCACGCCGGCGAGCTCGAAGCAGATGGTGACCAGGGCGACGCGGCGCCAGCCGAGGGCCAGAGCGAGCGTGGCGACGATGTAGACGACGGCGGCGAGCGCCGACAGCGAGAACGCGATCGGCGCCTCGTCGAACCGGTCGATGATCTGGAACACCGAACGACCGGTCGCCGCGATCGCCAGGATCGCGTACACCGCGACGAGCACGCGGCCGACGCCGGTGCTCTGCGGTTCCGGGGATGGCGCACGGTCTCGGACATCGAGTCCAGATTAGTCGGCACCGACTCCGCGCACGCTGACGCTCAGGCGAGCTGGACCGTCCAGATCTGGTGCATCCGGTACGCCATCACGGCGACGGCGAGCGCGCCGACGCCGAGCACGACCGTGCTCCACCGCGTGCGCTCGACGAGCGCCCAGAGCACGGCGAGGGGCGGGATGATGGCGGCGGTCACCAGGTACACCCAGAACTCGAGCGGGTTGCCGGTCGGCGATGTTGCCGATCGCCGGAGCGATGATCGCGATGACGATCTGCGCGAGCAGCAGCACCTCGACGACGACGAGCGCGATGATCGTGACGTCGGCGGGCTTGCGTCCGGCGAAGCCCAGCACGACGCAGAGCAGCCCGGCCAGCAGCGCGGCGCCGACCAGCACGATCGTGAAGCCGCAGGATCATGCGCAGCACCTCGTCGGTCGGGAAGTTCACCAGCACGCGCGCGGCGCCGTCGGTCACCGAGACCATCCCGGCGAGACGGCCGTCGGCGGTGACCGCGGCGACGACCGGCGCATCGGCGATCGCGAGCGGGACGCGCTTGCCGTGCGCGAGGTCGATCGCCTGCGCGGCGTCGAGGGTCGCCGTCGGGAAGAGCTGCTGCCGCGATCGTGGCCGGGGGCCGCAGAGCCGCGACGTCGATCGCGTCGACGCCCACGGCATCCGTCACGCGCGAACGGTCCGATCGACGTGCGCCGCAGCGCGGTGAGGTGGCCGCCGACGCCCGAGTCGCGGCGCCGAGATCGCGGGCCAGCGCACGGATGTAGGTGCCCGACGAGCAGGCGACCACCACATCCAGGTCGACGAACTGCCGTCATCACGTCGCTCGCCGATCACGTCGAACCGCGAGATCGTGACGTCACGCGGGAGCCAGCACGACCTCTTCGCCCGCCCGCGCCCGGTCGTAGGAACGGCGGCCGTCGACCTTGACCGCGCTGAAGCTCGAGGGCACCTGCGCGATCTCGCCGGTGAGCGTGGCGATCGCGGCGTCGATCGCTGCGCGCGTGACGCCGCGCCGCGTCGGCGGTCGCTGTCACCGTGCCCTCGGCGTCGTCGGTGTCGGTGGCGACGCCGAGCCGGATGGTCGCCGCTGTACTCCTTGTCGAGGCCCACGAGGTAGGTCAGCAGTCGCGTGGCACTGTCGACGCCGAGCAGCAGCAGTCCGGTCGCCATCGGATCGAGCGTGCCGGCGTGCCCGACCTTGCGGGTGCCGAGCGCCCGCCGGGCGCGCGACACGACGTCATGGCTGGTCATGCCGCCGGGCTTGTCGACGAGGAGGATGCCGGATGGGCTCACGGGCCTGACCTCATCGGGATAGGGGAACCAGCGCAGCTCCTCGAACTCCTCGCTGGTGTCCGGGAGGCCGAACGGCTCGTGCGGGCGGGTCGCCGCGGCATCGAGCTCAGCCCGCGCCGCGGTGAGGTAGCTGGCGAGATCGCGGTCGGGGCGACGGCTCCGACGGTCGGGATAGACCATCGCGCCGGCCGAGTAGTCGACCTCGTGCAGCGACATCGGCGGCGTCAGCCGGTCGGCGTCGCGGTGACGCCACAGCCCGGTCGCCGGCTCGAAGGTGTAGCTCGGCAGCAGCGCGGCACCCTCGCTCGCCACGAGGCGCACGGCCTCGATGATGTAGTCGAAGGTCTCCTCGTCGATGAAGTAGTTGAAGTTGACCCGCACCCAGCCGGGCTTGATGCCCTCGCACGCGCTGCCGGTGACGGCGAGCTCGATCGCCCGCGAGCGTCTCGTCGTCGATGCCGAGCAGCCGGTGCCCGTAGGGTCCCGCGCACGAGCAGCCGCCGCGGGCCTGGATGCCGAACAGGTCGTTCAGCAGCGCGACCACGAAGTTGTGGTGCAGGTGGTGCTTGCGACCCGACTCCGAGTCGTCGGCTCCGTCCTCCTGATACCTGATCACGAACGACACGATCGACAGGCGCTCGGCGTCGTGGCTGCCCAGGATCTCGACACCGGGGGTGGCATCCCAGGCCCGGATCGCGCGGGTCACGAAGTCCTCTTCGCGGCGCCGGATCTCGTCGACGCCGACCGCGGCCTTCAGCTGGAAGACCAGGCCGGCACGGATCGACTCGACGATGGCGGGCGTGCCGCCCTCCTCGCGGTGGGCGATGTCGGCGTGGAAGTCGTGACCGTCGGAGTTGACGTACTCCACCGTGCCGCCGCCCACGACGACCGGCACCCGGTTGGTGAACAGCGACCGCTTCGCGACGAGGACGCCCGGGGTCCCCGGTCCGCCGATCAGCTTGTGCGTGGAGATGAACACCGCGTCGTAGCTCGAGGGCGCATCGACCGGTCCCATGTCGATGTCGACGTACGGGGCCGATGCGGCGAAGTCCCAGAACGCGAGTGCGCCGTGCTCGTGCAGCACCGCCGAGACCGCACGGGAGTCCGTGATGATGCCGGTGACATTGGAGGCGGCCGAGAACGATCCGATCTTGACCGGCCGGTCGGCGTAGCGCACGAGCTCCTCGGCGAGCTGATCGAGATCCACGTGCCCGTCGGCGGATTCGCGGATGACGACGACGTCGGCGATCGACTCGCGCCAGGTCAGCTCGTTGGAGTGGTGCTCGAACGGCCCGATGAACACCACCGGGCGCTGGTTCGGCGGGATCGCGTCGGTCACGTGCCAGCGGTCGTCGAGGTTCGACGGAACCCGCAGTCCCATCACGCCGATCAGCTTGTCGATGGCGTAGGTCGACCCGCTGCCGCAGAACAGCACGACGTGGTCGTCGGTCGCGCCGGTGCACTCGGCGACGATGGCGCGCGCCTCCTCGCGGTACCGCGAGGTCTGCAGTCCCGGTGCCCGACGACTCGGTGTGGGTGTTGGCGTACAGCGGCAGGACGGCGGAGCGGATGTAGTCCTCGATGAAGGACAGAGAGCGCCCGGATGCGGTGTAGTCGGCGTAGACCACCGGTCGCGGTCCGAACGGGCCGTCGACGACGTCGTCGCCGCCGATCACCGAGGCGCGGATGGTGTCGATCAGGGCGTCATTGCTCATGCTCCGACGATACCGGGCCGCCGGTTCCCGGAACTCAGTTCCGAGCGAGGTCGCGCAGCATCGCGGCCTTGGTCGGCATGGTCGCGGTCAGCATCTCGCGCACCTCGGGATCGGTGTCGAAATCGGCGCCCATTCGCAGGCCCGACCAGGGTGTTGATCATCATGCCGCCGGACAGGAACTCGGTCGCCTCCTCCGGCGTGAAGCGCGCCTCGTCGCGCAGCAGACGGTAGACGCGCAGGAAGCCGGCGCGCGCCGTCGGGCCGATCTCGGGATCGGCGCCCAGCATGAACGCCTGCATGAGGCTCAGCAGGAGGCCGCGGTCGGCCAGCAGCTCGATGTAGCGGCGGCCGATGCACATGTGCAGATCGTCGGATCCGGCTCCGCCTCTTCCGGTAGCAGAGCCTGGGCGATCTCCTCGCGGAACGAGGCGATGAGACGGTCGAGCGAGCGCTCGAGCACGGCCTGGAAGAGGGCGGCCTTGGTGCCGAACATGCGCACCACGTAGGGCTGACTGACACCGGAGGCCTTCGCGACGGCATCGGTGGTCGCGCCGACGTAACCGCGTTCGCCGAAGACGCCGGCGGCAGCGGCGAGCACCAGCTCGCGACGATCCGCGGCCGCCATGCGGGTGGCGGGATGGTCCCGGGTCACGGTCACGCTTGACATGTTATCAGTCGATAACTTATCGTCCTAGTAATCATTCGATTACAACAACCTTCCTCGACCCTGGAGCAGCTCGTGCCCACTCGTCGCATCCCCTTCGTCCTCGTGGTCCTGGCCACCGGCATCCCGATGTTCATGGCCACCCTCGACAACCTCGTGATCACCAACGCGCTGCCGGTGATCCACGCCGAGCTCGGCGCCTCGGTCGAGGAGCTGCAGTGGTTCATCAACGCCTACACGCTGGTGTTCGCGAGCCTCATCCTGCTGACCGTCGGACTCGGCGACCGGCTCGGCCGCCGCACGATCTTCATCGCCGGCATCGCGATCTTCACGCTCGCGTCCGTCTTCGCCGCCCTCAGCACCGACCCGACGCAGCTGATCATCGCCCGCGCCATCCAGGGCATCGGCGGGGCCGGCATCATGCCGCTGTCGCTGTCGCTGCTGTCCGGCGCCGTCGAGTCCAGGCGCCGCCCGCTCGCGATCGGCATCTGGGGCGGCCTCGCCGGACTCGGCGTCGCCGTCGGCCCGCTGCGTCGGCGGCGCGATCGTCGAGGGCCTGAACTGGCAGTCGATCTTCTGGATCAACGTGCCCGTCGGCATCCTGGCGATCCCGTTCGTGCTCTGGGTGCTGCCCAACGCGTTCGGCGCGCGGGTGCGGCTCGACATCCCCGGCGTCGTCCTGGCCGGGCTCGGCGTGCTGGGCATCGTGTTCGGCATCGTCCGCGGCAACGACGCGGGCTGGGACTCGTTCGAGGTGCTCGGGTCGCTGGTCGGCGGCGCCGTGCTGCTCGCCGGCGTTCCTGTGGCTGGGAGAGCCGGACGGCGTCGCCGCTGCTGCCGCTGCGCCTGTTCCGCGACCGCAGCTTCTCGATCGCGAACGTGGTCGGATTCGGCTTCAGCTTCGGCATGTTCGGAGCGGTGTTCATCCTGATCCAGTTCCTGCAGGTGGTGCAGGGCGCGTCGCCGCTCGAGGCCGCGATCCAGACCACGCCGTGGACGCTCGCGCCGATGATCATCGCGCCGATCGCGGGCATCATCATGCCGCGCGTCGGCACCCGCCTGCTGATCGTCACCGGTCTCACGCTGCAGGCGGCCGGGCTGTTCTGGCTCGCCGCGACGATGTCGGCCGATGTGCCGTACACGACGATGCTGCCCGCGTTCATCGCCGCCGGCATCGGGATGTCGCTGGTGTTCGCGCCGTCGTCGACCGCGGTGCTCGCCAACCTGACGCCGCACGACACGGCGAAGGGTTCCGGCACCAACTCGACCGTCCGCGAGATCGGCGTCGCGCTCGGCATCGCCGTGCTCACCGCCGTGTTCACCGGAGCCGGGCGGCGAGCTGACCCCGACCGGCTACGTCGACGCGGCGATCCCCGCCGTCGCGGTCGGCGGCGCGGTGCTGCTCGGCCACGGCGGTCGTCGTCGCTGTTCCTGCCCGCCGGGCGCGGACGGCCCGCCGAGACCGGGTCGATCGAGGTGCCGGAGCGCGAGCTTGTCGACGCGTAGCGCTCGTCGCAGCGCGTAGTCGTCGCCCGCAGGGCGCGCATAGAGTGACAGCCATGCGCATCGCGGTGCTCGGAGCGGGGGCGGTCGGCGGAACGCTGGCCGCCCTTCTCGCGCGCGCCGGGCACGACGTCGAGGTCACGGCGCGCGGCGAGAACCTCGAGGCGATCCGGCGCGACGGCATCCGGCTCGAGGGCGGGTTCGGGGAATACGTCGCCGACGGTGCGGGCGCGCGAGACGTGCTGCCGATGCCCCCGATCTCGCCATTCTGGCGACCAAGGCCCAGGATGCCGCGGCGGCCCTCGACGCCAGTGCGGCCGCGCTCGACGGGGTTCCGCTGCTCGTCGTGCAGAACGGTCTCGGCGGACTCCGCGGTCGCGGCGCGAGCACGCTCCCTCGTCCCCCGTGCTGAGCGGGCTCGCGTTGTTCGCCGCGTCGTACGTCGGGCCGGGTCACGTGGTCGTGACGGGCGAGAATCCCCTGGTGATCGGCGCGTCCGGCTGCGACGCCGCGTGAGGTGCTGGATCGCGTGGCGGGCGTGCTGGGTGGCGCGCTGCCGGTCGAGGTGACCCACGACATCCAGGGCGCGCAATGGACGAAGCTGCTCATCAACCACGTCAACGCGCTTGCCGGCGATCACCGGGCTGAGCGTGCAGGAGGTCGTCGCCGACGACGGGCTGCGCGGCGTGATGACCGCGAGCATGCGCGAGTCGGTGCGCGTCGCGCGCGCGACCGGCGTGCGGTTCGGGTCGATGCAGGGGGTTCCGGGGCGTCTGCTCGAGCTGATCGGCGTGCTGCCGCTGTGGGCGGGCGCCGCGTTCCCGCGGCTGCTGGCGCGGCGGATGGGCTCGGTGCCGAACCCGGGCTCGACGCTGCAGAGCATCCGGCGGGGGCAGCTCACCGAGATCGACTTCCTCAACGGAGCGGTGGTCGACGCGGCACGCGACGGAGGCGTCCCGGCGCCCGTCAACTCCGCGATCGTCGAGCATGGTGCACGAGGTCGAGCGAACCGGTACCTTCCTGACACCGTCCGACGTGATCGCCCGTGTCGGAGGTCTCGGCCAGGATCGTGTCCATGGCTGAGATCCTCCTTTTCCACCACGCTCTGGGCCTCACGACCGGCGTCGTCGCCCTCGCCGATCGACTGCGGGCAGCCGGGCACACCGTCCACACTCCCGACCTGTACGACGGCAAGACCTTCGACACGGTGGCGAGCGGCGTCGATCACGCGCGCGGCCTCGGCTTCGGCAATCTGGTCGAGCGCGGCGCCGCGATCGCCGCCGAACTGCCCGAGGCGATCGTCTACGCCGGCATCTCGATGGGCGTCATGCCCGCCCAGAACCTGGCACAGAACCGCGCCGGGGCCCTCGGTGCGGTGTTCTTCGAGTCGAGCGTCCCGGCCGAGGAATTCGGCGGCGCATGGCCCGCGGCCGTGGCGCTGCAGATCCATGGGATGGATGCCGACCCCGAGTTCGTGGACAGCGGCGACATCGACGCGGCGCGCGAGCTCGTCGCGGCGGCCGACGACGGGGAGCTGTTCCTCTACCCGGGCGACCAGCACCTGTTCAGCGACGAGAGCCTGGGCTCCTACGACGCCGGGGCCACCGAGCTCGCGACGACACGTGTGCTGGAGTTCCTGGCGGTCGCCTCAGCAGCCCTGTGCATGGGACAGCTGCTCAGCAGCCCTGTGCCTGGACAGCTGCTCAGCAGCTGTCTGCGAACACTCTCAGCGGGCGCTCGGGGTCGGTGTCGTCGATGATCGCCGACGCCGCCGTACGCGCCTTCACGTCCTTGGCGTAGAGCTTGCGCGCCGCCGACGGCGAGCGGGTCGGCGGGATCGGCCGGCTTCGACTCCACCCATGCCGTGAAGTTCCAGAGCCCGCTCAGCTCGGGACGCTGCAGGAACTCGCCGGAAAGCACCAGGATCGCGTCCTCGGACGCGGTGAGCCATTTCGCCTGGATCTGCTGCTCGCGAGCTCGGTCGTAGGCGGCGGCGACGAATCCGGTGCTGCCGCCCATCCGGAACGGGTCGATCAGCACGCGACGCAGAACCGAGTAGTCGTAGGTGTTGCGGTACCTGACCTCGGCGGAGTCCGGGCCCCAGGCCTCTCGCCGTTCCCGCGGGGACACGAAGTCGTTCATCCGGGCGGCGAACGCCGCGTGCCCACGCTTCTTCAGCAACTCGACCAGGTCGGCGCCGAAGGAATCGACGGTGGCGGCGTCCTCGCCGTCGATCGCCACGATCACTCGGCCGTGCGCGTAGTTGTGCAGGATCTCCTCGGCGAGCGCATCGATGAGGTCGCGCCGACTGCCATCCACCATGGGGTCAGCCTAATCTGAGCGGGTGCCTGCGCCTGATCCGGATGTCACCGCCACGATCGCGGGCGCGGTCGCCGACTGGTACGAATCGGGGCACCGGGAGCTGCCGTGGCGACGCGCCGGATTCCCGGCCTGGGGCATCCTGATCTCGGAGTTCATGCTGCAGCAGACACCGGTCGCGCGGGTCATCCCGAAGCTCGAGGAGTGGCTCGCGCGGTGGCCGACGCCCGCCGACCTGGCCGCCGTCCCGCCGGGCGAGGCGGTGCGCGCGTGGGACCGGCTCGGGTATCCCCGCCGAGCGCTCGCGCTCCACGGCGCCGCGACGGCCATCGCCGAGCGATCACGGCAACGTGGTCCCCTCCGACGTCGACGCCCTGCTCGCGCTGCCGGGGGTCGGGCCGTACACGGCCCGCGCTGTGGCGGCGTTCGCCTACGGCGTCCGCACCCCGGTGGTCGACATCAACGTCCGCCGCGTGCTCGCCCGCGCCGTCGAGGGGCGACGGGGAGCCCGGACCCGCCCAGCCGCGTCGCGAACATGCCCTCATGGAGACCCTGCTCCCGGCAGAGCCGGCACGCGCCCGCCTCGTGAACGCCGGGACGATGGAACTCGGCCAGGTGATCTGCACGGCCCGCTCACCGCGCTGCGAGGTCTGTCCGATCGCCGCCGCGTGCGCATGGCGCGCCGCCGGATACCCCGACTACGTCGGCCCGACGGCGCCGAGGCAGAAGAGGTACGAGGGCAGCGACCGCCAGGTGCGCGGCGTCATCCTGCGCGAGCTGCGCGCCAGCGAGACGACGGTGCCTGCCGACGTCGTCGACGCCCTGTGGCCGGATGCCGTGCAGCGCGACCGCGCGCTGGCCGGCCTCCTGCGCGACGGCCTGGTCACCGCGGACCCCGGAGGCGGCTACGAGCTCCCCAGGGCGTGAGCCGCATAGGCTGACCCGGTGCCTACGACTCCGCTGCGCCTGACCGGCGCGGCCCTCAACGCGGAGGCGGCACACGATGAACTCACCGCCAAGCTGGCCGCGATCCCCGCCGAACTGGAGCTGACTCGCGAGTTCCCGCCCGAGGTCGTGGCCGAGGCCGACGCCGTCGTCGCCGAGCAGCCGCTCCCCGACGCCGACCGCACCGACCTCGAGTTCGTGACGATGGATCCGCCCGGCGCCACCGACCTCGACCAGGCGTTCCTGATCGAACGCGACGGCGGTGGGTGGCGCGTCTTCTACGCGATCGCCGACCTTCCCGCGTTCGTGCGTCCGGGCGGCGCGATCGATGCCGAGGCGCACCTGCGTGGCCAGACGGTCTACGCGGCGGATGGCCGCATCCCGTTGCACCCCACCGAGATCAGCGAGGGCGCCGCGTCGCTGCTGCCCGATCAGGTGCGCGGCGCGTTCGTGTGGGAGCACGTGCTCGACGGATCCGGCAGAGTCACCTCGACGACGGTGGCCCGCGCCCGCATCCGGAGCCGGCGTCAGCTCGACTATCCAGCCTCGCAGGCCGATCTCGACGCGAACCGCGGCCCCGATGCCGCCCTGCTCGGGATGCTGCGCGAGGTCGGCGAGGCACGCGTCGCACTCGAGGCGGAACGCGGCGGCGCCAGCCTCTCGACGCCCGAGATCCTGGTCTCGATGACCGATGGCCGCACGGGGCCGTCACGGTATGGCCTCGACCGCCGCGAACTGCTGCCGATGGAGGCGTGGAACGCGCAACTGTCGCTGATGACCGGCATGGCCGCGGCGACCATGATGCTGGATGGCGGGGTCGGCATCCTGCGCACGATGCCCCCGGCGCAACCCGACGCCATCGACCGGTTGCGACGCCAGGCCCGTGTCCTCGGAACGCCGTGGCCGGAGGACCAGCCCTACGGCGAGTACCTCCGGATGCTGGACGGCACCGACCCGGCGCATCTCGCGATCCTGCACGCGGCGTCCTCGCTGTTCCGCGGTGCCGGGTATACGCCCTTCGACGGCGAGCCACCGGCGGAGACCACGCAGTCGGCCGTCGGCGCCCCGTACGCGCACGTCACCGCTCCGCTCCGCCGGCTCGTCGATCGATTCGGACTGGCGATCTGCGAAGCGCACTCGGCCGGCGTGGCCGTGCCGGACTGGGCACGCGCGGCCCTGCCCGAGCTGCCGAAGGAGATGGCGCGCTCGAGCAACGTCGCCAACCGCCTCGAGCGCATCACGCTCGACGCGGTTGAGGCCGCGCTGCTCGCGCCGCGGATCGGCGACGAGTTCGATGCGGTCGTGCTGTCGGCGGGCGGGATGAGCGGGACGGACGCCGGCGACGGCACCCGCCGTGACGGGGGCACGATTCAGCTGATCCATCCCGCCGTCGAAGCGGTCTGCGACGGGCACCTCGTACCCGGTACGGATGTGCGGGTCCGGCTCGCGGAGGCGGATATCGCCACGGCGACGGTGCGGTTCGTCCTCGTCTGAGCAACACTTGATACCGTGCCGGAACTCCCCGAAGTGCAGGCCCTCGCGGCCGACCTCGGCATGCGCCTGACCGGCCGCACGATCGTCCGGTTCGACGTGACCGCATTCTCGGCACTGAAGACCTACGACCCACCGCTCTCGGCGCTCGAGAGCACGACCGTCACCGGCGTCACCCGCCACGGCAAGTACCTGGACATCGTCGTCGACTCAGGTCTGCACATCGTGATGCACCTGGCTCGCGCCGGCTGGATCCGCTGGCGCGAGAACGCCCCCGCCCCGGGAGTCGGGCGCGGCAAGGGTCCGCTGGCCGCGCGGCTGGTGCTGGGTGCCACACCGGGCGCAGCGGCGGGCTCCGGGTTCGATGTCACCGAGGCGGGAACCAAGAAGAGCCTCGCCATCCACCTGGTGCGCGATCCGCTGGAGGTGCCCGGTCTCGCGCGATTGGGACCCGACCCCATGGATGCGTCGTTCACCCAGGATGTCCTGGCCGGCATCCTGAAGAAGGCCGGCCGCGCGCAGATCAAGGGTGTGCTCAGGCACCAGGGAACGATCGCCGGCATCGGGAACGCGTACTCCGACGAGATCCTGCATGTCGCCAAGATGTCGCCGTTCAAGCCGGCGGACATGCCGCCGGAGGACGTCGCCACCCTCTTCACAGCGATGCGCGAGACGCTCGCCGATGCTCTCGCCCGAGCGGACGGGGTCTCGGCGTCCGAGCTCAAGGCGGAGAAGAAGTCGGGCCTGCGCGTGCACGGCCGCAATGGCGAGCCCTGCCCCATCTGTGGCGACACGGTGCGGCAGGTCATCTACAGCGACAGCACGTTCCAGTACTGCCCGACCTGCCAGACCGGCGGAAAACCGCTCGCCGACCGGGTCCTCAGCCGACTGCTCAAATAGCCGTAGCCCACCTGCGAGCGAACACTGAGTTGGTTCCCTAGGGCACGCGCAGCTCAGCGAGGGGGTCACGGCGGGCAGCGACCACCGCCGGCGTGAGAGCAGCCCCGGTCGCCGTGGCGATCGAGATCGTCGCGAGACCCGCAATGTAGCCGACGTCGGGCAATGGGTCGGCGCCGATGGCGAGTACGGCGAGCGCAGCAGCAATGCCCAATACGGCGCCGATTGCGGCGAGGATCGCGGTCTGCGACAGCAGCAGCACGACGATCAGGCCGCGCGTCGCCCCGAGCGCCCGGCGGCGTCCGAAGTCTGTGCGGCGAAGGAGGACGAGGCCGGCGAGGACGGCCGCCACGAGCACGCCCATGAGCGCCAAGATCGAGAGGGTCAAGGTGCGCCCGAACGTTCCGAGCTGACCTTCGACCAGGCCGCGGAGTTGGGCGAGTTCGGCGCTGGTCTGAACCTCGATCAGAGAGGGATCGGAAACGTCGAGCATCGACATCAGGATGTCCGAAAGCGGAGCCACCAGCTCCGGTCGCTCCGCGACGACCACGAGATAGGAGACCGTGCCGACGTCGGAGTCGACTGCGGGGGCGAACAGAAGGGGCTCGAGCATGTCGAGGCTGCTGAGCGTGGAGCCAGCCTGGCGCACGACCACGCCGCTGCCGGCCCCGTCGGCGGCCCCGCCGGACCCCTCCGCCATGCCAAGCACCTCCAGTGCCGCTCGCGAACCCCACGCGACGTCCCCGCTTTCGGCGCCGACCGGTACGCCGAGGGCGGCGAGGTCTGACGACCACAGCCGTCTCAGCGCGACCGGGGCGCCCCCGTCGACGGCCGCATTGCGCACGTCCACGCCGGGGCCGAACGCTCCCACCCACTCGGCGCCGTCGAGGGTCGACACGCGCTCTACGACGCCGGAGTCCAGGCCCGCCGCCAGGTCGGCCCGCACGACGATCGAGCGGGTGCCCGCCGAGTCGAGGGTGTTGAGCACGGCCTGCTGGGCCCCGACGGCGCGCCCGGTCGTCAGGATCACAGCGAGGCACATCCCCGCCACGACGACGACCGTGGCGATCGACGCGACGCGCTGTGACGCCGCCGAAGCGAGCGCCTCGGCGAGGAGTTCACGCACCCGGATCAGCATCAGAGTTCTACGATGCGGTGGCACTGTGCTGCCAGTGCGAGGTCGTGGGTGACGACGATCACCGCGGCACCGTCACGCGCGTGGTCGTGGAATGCCTCGGTCACAACCTTCGCGGACGCCTCGTCCAAGTTCCCCGTGGGCTCGTCGGCGAGAAGCACGCGGGGATCGTTCAGGAGACTGCGGCAGAGCGCGATCCGTTGTGCCTGGCCGCCAGAGACCTGACCCGGCTTGGCCTCAGCACGGAGTTCGACATCGAACCGATCGAGCAGTTCCCGCGCTCGCGCGACCATGACCGATTTTGGAACCCCACGGTAGAGGCTCGTCTCGAGAACATTGTCGAGAACGCTTCGGGTCGCGTCGAGCGCCGCGTCTTGGAACACGAAACCGAAAAAGTGAGCGCGGAGACGGGCCCGCTGGGAGTCCGTGAGCGCCGTGCAGTCCGCACCGTCGAGCATCACGCGCCCGCCACGGGGTCGATGCATGAGGCCCAGGAGGTAGAGCAGCGTCGACTTGCCGCGCCCCGACGGTCCGGTGATGGCCACGACCTCGCCGCCGTGGAACTCGTCCGACCACCCGTCGAGCAGGGACTCGTGATCGCTGTATCCGAAGGTGAGGCCGTCGGCACGCAGGAACGTCATTGCTGCGGGCCAAGCACTCTCACGACCAGGCCGGCGTCGACCCCTTCCACGACGCTCATCCCCTGGGCGCTCGCGATCACGGCGACCGCACGCTCCATCCCGTCGGCGTCCGTCACAAATGTCGACTGATCTGCTCGGGTCTGAATGGCGGCCGTCGGGATGCGAAGGCCGACGACGGGCTCGACCACGATCACCCGCGAGGCGAGCAGGGTTTCGTCGTTCGGCGACAGGAGTGCGCAGTCGGGCGCGCAGATGGAGTCGCTGTCGCCCGCCGTGAGGTGTGCGATCGTCTCACCCTCGGCATTGACGGTGATGTCGCCGACAGTGGCCGTCCATTCGCGTCCGTCGCCCGCCGAGATCTCGACGCGCATCCCAGGATCGAGGAGGCGCGCCTGGGTGTCGCTGGCCGGTATCGTGAACGTCGGTTCGGCAGACAGGGCGGACACCACCGTCTCGCCGCCGCCGAGCGAGCCGCCGACGACGAGCACCTCACGGTCCAGCACGACACGGATCGGGAGATTCGGCAGGTAGACGAGGTCGCCGCCACGCACGACGCCGTCGGCCGTGACCCCCAGCTGGCGTTGCCACGCCTTCACCGCCCGCACTGTCGATGGGCCGAAGTTCCCGTCGGGTGTCCCGCTGTACATTCCCAGTTCTGCGAGGAACTGCTGCAACTGCACGACATCGGGCCCCGTGCCTCCGCTCGACAGGTCGCGGAACGAGGGGATGCTTCCGCTCGCGACGACCACCGGCCGGAGGTCGAGGGAGTACACCGGGGTGCCGACGGCCACCTCGTCGCCGTCGGCGACGCTGATCGACGTGACGACTCCCGCCCCCCGATTGACTCCCAGCGGCTCCGCCTCCCAGGAGGCGACGCTGTTGAGGGTGATCGTCGACCCGACCTCACCCTCGGCGACCGTCGCCAGGACGAAGTCGGACGTCGAGTCAATGCTGCGCGCGGGAGAGAACACGGCGAAGCCCGCCGCGCCGAGAGCCCCGCCGACGAGGAGCGCCAACGCACCGGCAACCAGGATCGGCTTCAGCCGTCGCGTCGGGGCGCCGGTCGGATTGGCGCGCTTCTCGTCGGCGCGCTCGTCGACTTCCGCCCTGGTCTGCAACGCGATCCGTTCACTGTCGAGGTCGCCCGTCGCTCACGCTTTCATGCGCGACAGTCGGATTGGAGGTGAGATTGATATCTTCTCACGAATTGATAGAGTGCTCACGTCGGGGCATTCCTGACGATAGATCAGCTAAAGATCCGGGAGGAATGCAGATGAAAGCTGGATCAGCGTTAGTTCGAATGCCGGACGCAACGGTCACGTTTATGAGGGCACCGGCCAGAGCGGTACCGGGTACACCTGGGCGACCAGCACCCTCAGTACGGGCTCGCGTACGACCTACTCGGCTATGAAGTCGGGTTCCTGGACCGTGTGGACGACGGCGGGGTCGATCAATTCGGCCGGTTCCGGCTGCTACTACCTGTGATTCGAGGTGCGTTCGGGCTGGCGCTGATCGCGTCGACGGCCTTGGTCGCCGGGTGCGTGGCCACCGACGCCGAGCCGGCGACGAGCCCATCCCACCCCGTCGCCGCGTATGCCGAGCTGGTGGCTGAGTGCCTGCAAGAGCGTGGCTGGGACGCGGTCGCCACGTTCGACAACTCGGTGACGAGCGGAGACCCGAAGACCGGGATCCCGGCCGACCAGCTCTCGGCATACCAGGCGGCCGAGCAGGAATGCGTCGATGAGCTCGGATACGGCGAGCCGCGGACGCCCACGACCGACCAGGTTCATGAGATGTACCGGCTAGACCTCGAAGCGCGCGACTGCATGATCGAATTGGGTTTCGACATTCCCGTGATGCCATCAGAGCAGGTCTACGTCGAGACCTTCGGCACGGCCTCCGGCTGGGACATCGGGCAACAGGTTCCGGCCTTCTCGTCGCCGACCGAGTATGAACGAGTCTGGACCGCCTGTCCCCCGCCGCAGTGGTTCCCGGTCTGGTAGCACGCTCGTCGCAGAGAGCTACTTTTCCTCGTCCTCGTCGAGGCTGTCGTCTTCAGAATCCCGCGGCTTCACGTACGGGTCCTCGTCGCCTGCGTACTTCGCGTGCGACGCGAGCTCGAGCGCTTCGGCGTCGCGCTCGCGGGCCTCGCGCAGCAGCGAGTCGATCTGCGCCGCATTCTCGGGAATCGCGTCGGCGATGAACTCCAACGACGGCGTCAGCCGGGCCGTGATGTTCTTGCCGACCTCGGTGCGGAACATGCCGGTCGCCGCCTTGAGGGCGAGCGCCGAGTCGGCACGCTCTTCGTCGGTGCCGTAGACCGTGTAGAACACGCTGGCGTGCTGCAGATCGCCCGTGACGCGAACGTCGGTGATCGTCACGAACCCGAGTCGCGGATCGCGAAGGCCGCGTTCGATGCGCTTCGCGATGATCTCCTTGACCCGATCCGCCATCTTCGCGGCGCGGTCGCCCTGTCCCGGCATTCCTTAGCCCTCTTCCTACTTCGAGTTGGAGAATCCGACGAGGGAACCAGCGACGGTGGGTCCGGTGACCCTTCAAAGTCAATCGGGGTAGGGGCCCCGCTCCTTTGACTTTGAAGGGTCACCGGTCCCAGCCGGCGCCCCCGGCTTTACGCCCGGACTTTTTCCTTGAGCTCGATCGTCTCGATCTCGTCACCGATCTGGATGTCGTTGAACTTGCCGAGACCGATACCGGCCTCGAAGTCCGTCTTCACCTCGGTGACGTCGTCCTTGAATCGACGGAGCGAGTCGATCGCGAGGTTGTCGCCGACGACGACGCCCTCGCGGATGACCCGCGCCTTGGCGTTGCGCGTGATCGTTCCGCTGCGCACGATGACACCGGCGATGTTGCCGGCCTTCGACGAGCGGAAGATCTCGCGGATCTCGGCCACACCCGACTGCACCTCTTCGAACTCGGGCTTGAGCATGCCCTTGAGCGACGATTCGATGTCCTCGAGCGCGGCGTAGATGACGGAGTAGAAACGCACGTCGATGCCCTCGCGCTGTGCACGCTCGCGGGCCTTGACGTCCGGTCGCACGTTGAACCCGATGACGATCGCGTTGTCGATCGTCGCCAGGTCGATGTCCGACTCGGTGACCGCACCGACACCGCGGTGCAGGATGCGGAGCTGGACGCTGTCGTCGACCTCGATCTTGAGCAGGGCCTCTTCGAGTGCCTCGACGGCACCGGAGACATCACCCTTGATGATGAGGTTGAGCGCGTCGACCTTGCCCTCGGCGAGCACGCGGGTGAAGTCCTCGAGCGAGATGCGCTTGCGGGCCTTGGCCAGCTGGGCATTGCGCTCGACGGCTTCACGCTTCTCGGCGATCTGCCGGGCCATGCGGTCGTCGTCGGTCACCAGGAACGTGTCGCCGGCACGGGGCACGGTCGACAGACCCTGCACCTGCACCGGACGGGCCGGGTAGGCCTCCTCGATCGCTTCGCCGTTCTCGTCGTGCATCGCACGGACGCGGCCGTAGGCCGTTCCCGCGACGATCGGGTCGCCGACGCGCAGCGTTCCCGACTGGATGAGGACCGTCGCGACGGCACCGCGACCCTTGTCGAGCTTGGCTTCGATCGCGATACCACGAGCGTCCTTGTCGGGGTTCGCCCGCAGGTCGAGGCCGGCGTCCGCGGTGAGGAGGACGGCATCCAGAAGCTCGTTGATGCCCTTCTTCTGCAGAGCGCTCACGTCGACGAACAGGGTGTCGCCACCGAACTCCTCGGCCACCAGGCCGAACTCGGTGAGCTGCTGACGCACCTTGGCGGGGTTCGCCCCCTCTTTGTCGACCTTGTTGACGGCAACGACGATCGGCACGTTGGCCGCTTGCGCGTGGTTCAGCGCCTCCACCGTCTGCGGCATGATGCCGTCGTCGGCCGCGACCACCAGGATCGCGATGTCGGTGACCTGAGCACCACGGGCACGCATGGCGGTGAACGCCTCGTGACCGGGGGTGTCGATGAAGGTGATGGCCCGCTCGTTGCCGTCGTGCTCTGTCCAGACCTGGTAGGCACCGATGTGCTGGGTGATGCCACCCGCCTCGTCGGCGACCACGTTGGCTTCGCGGATCGCGTCGAGGAGCTTCGTCTTACCGTGGTCGACGTGACCCATGACGGTCACGACCGGCGGACGGATCTCGAGATCTTCGTCGTCCTCGTCCTCGAGTTCCTGCTCCAGGTCGATGTCGAAGCCTTCGAGCAGCTCCTTGTCCTCGTCTTCGGGACTGACGATCTGGATCTTGTAACCCAGCTCGTCGCCGAGGATTCCGAACGTGGCGTCGTCGAGCGACTCGGTCGCGGTCGCCATCTCACCGAGGTGGAAGAGCGCCGTGACGAGCGCACCCGGCTGCACAGAGTACTTGGTCAGGACCTCGAGCTTGTCGGCCAGGTCGCTGATCGACGCGCCGCGGCGCATGCGGATGATCTGGCTGCCGTCGCCGCGAGGGATCGCGACGCCGCCGAGCGACGGAGCATCGCGCATCTCGAATTCTGCGCGCTTCGTCCGCTTCGACTTTCGGGCGCGGCTCTTGCCGCCACCACGACCGAACGCACCCGCGGTGCCACCGCCGGGACCACGGCCACGGCCTCCGCCGCCACCGGGACGACCGGCGAAGCCGCCGCCAGGTGCGCCGCCCGGTCCGCCGCCGGGACGCTGGAAGCCGCCACCCGCTCCTCCTGGGCGACCCGGGCCTCCGGGACGCTGCTGGAAGGGCGCGCCGCCCGGACGACCTGCGCCGCCGGGCCCGCCGGGACGCGGGGCACCCGGACGGGGCGGGCCACCGGGACGAGGAGCAGCGGGGCGCGGGATCGCGCCGCCGGCGCCACCCGGACGCGGCATGCCCTGCGAGCCCGCGAACGGGTTGTTGCCGGGACGCGGAGCGCCGGGGCGCGACATGCCCTGCGCGCTGGCGAAGGGGTTGTTGCCGGGGCGCGGGCCACCGGCGGGGCGCGGGGCGTCGTCGCCATCGGCGTCGGCGGGCGCGGCTGCCGCCGGAGCCGGTGCTACGGCGGGCGCGCTCGGCGCAGCGGCCCCAGCGGGTGCGGGGCGTGGGAGCCTCTGCCTCGGGGGCGGGCGCCGGTGCGGGCGCGGGAGCAGGCTTCGAGGCACCCGGCTTGGATGCCGGGGCCTTCGGCTTCTCAGGCGCCTTGATGCCATCGGCCTCGAGGGCCGCCTTCAGTCGCCGGGCGACCGGCGGGGCGATGCTCGAGGAAGCGCTCTTGACGAACTCGCCCATGTCTTTGAGCTTGTCGAGCGCGATCTTGCTGTCGATGCCGAGATCGGCCGCGACTTCGTGTACGCGTGGGTTGGCCACATTTCTCCTGTCTGGGGTCCACCCCGTTCAGGAGTGGACGTTTACTGCGAGAGGAAGCTCATTTCGAGCCGCTCATGAGTTGTCCATGGTCCGATCAACCTTCGTTTCAATGGAGTCGAGCTGCGTGGGGTCGAGATCGCCGACTTCGAGATTATCGGTCCTGAGCGCCCGCCCGAAGGCCCTGCGCCGGATCGCGTTCTCGACGCATCCATGGTCTGGATGCACCCACGCGCCCCTGCCTGGAAGTCGTGCCGCGGTATCCACCACAGCCCGTCCGTCGCGCGCGACGACCCTCACGAGTGAGGAGCGGGGAGCACGCTGCCGGCAACCCAGGCAGGTTCTGACGGGTTCCATAGTACCCCTAGAGGCCCGGAGTCTCCGGCCCTAGTCCTCCATGACCGAGTCGGGCTGGATGTCGATGCGCGCGCCGGTGAGCTTGGCGGCCAGTCGCGCATTCTGCCCTTCCTTGCCGATGGCGAGGGAGAGCTGGTAGTCGGGCACCAGCGCCCGTACCGCTTTGAGCGATTCGTCGACCACGAAGGCGCTGGTGACCTTGGCGGGCGAGAGGGCGTTGGCCACGAACGTGGCGAGGTCCTCCGCGAAGTCGACGATGTCGATCTTCTCGTTGTTCAGTTCCGCAGTGACAGCGCTGACGCGCTGACCCAGCTCGCCGATGCAGGCGCCCTTGGCGTTGATGCCCGGCTGGGTCGCCTTCACGGCGATCTTGGTACGGTGTCCGGCCTCGCGGGCCAGGCTGGCGATTTCGACCAGCCCGCTGGCGATCTCGGGCACCTCGAGTGCGAAGAGCTTGCGGACGAGTCCGGGATGCGTGCGGCTGACCGTGATGGACGGCCCCTTGAGTCCCTTGCTCACGCTCGTGACGTAGACGCGGATGCGGCTGCCGTGGGTGTACTCCTCGCCAGGGACCTGCTCCTCGGGAGGCAGGATCGCCTCGACGCTGCCGAGGTCGATGTGCACCATCCGCGGGTTCGGACCCTGCTGGACGACGCCCGCGACGATGTCGCCCTCGCGCCCACGGAACTCCCCCAGCACCTTGTCGTCGCCGATGTCACGCAGCCGCTGGTTGATGACCTGCTTGGCGGCGAAGGCCGAGATGCGCCCGAAGTCGTCGGGGCTGTCGACGGCCTCACCGACGACCTCGCCGTCGTCGTCCAGTTCGGGGACGTAGACGGTCACGTGCCCGGTCTTGCGGTCCAGCTCGACCCGGGCGCCGACATCCGGGGCCTGGTCGGTGTGCTTCAGGTACGCGGTCAGGATGGCCTGCTCGATGATTCCGACGAGCTCTTCGAACGGGATCTCGCGTTCGCGCTCCATCAGCCGCAGCATGGTGAGGTCGATGTCCACGTCCAACCTCCACTATTCAGATAGGCGCCCGCCGTCTCTCGGATGCTGATCCAGCGTACCGGAGGCCCCCATCCTTTGCCGCCGGGCAAGGATGCGGCAGATTCGGGCGAGAAGCGCCTGCGGCTCCTTCACGACGTCATCGCGATGCACCCGGATCTGGCGCCATCCCGCTTCCTCGAACGCCTCTCGCCGCCAGATGTCGTGCCGCCACTGTCGTTCGTCGGTGCGGTGCTGGTCTCCTTCGTACTCGAGCACCACTCTCCACTGCGGGTACAGGAGGTCGGGGTGCAGAGTCTGATCTCCGATGCGCACGGCCGGGTTGATCTGCGGCTCGGGCAGCCCGGATCTGATCAGGAGGAGGCGAAGCAGCGTCTCCATGCGCGACTCGGGTCCGACGCGGACGTCGGCGAGAGCACGGCGAGCACGGGCGGCACCGCGCGCGCGTTGGGGAATCGCCGCGCGCAGGGCGTCGATGGATGCGATGGCCGGCGTGCGGCTGCGGCGATTGGGCGTCACCAGATAGTCGCCGACAGCGACCACGTCATCGTGGGAGAGCATCGACGCAACCTGAACGAACACGTGCGCGGGCGCGACGATCGGAAGGCCGAGGTGAACCGTGATGGGAACGGCGGATGCCGTGTGGCCCACGATTCCTCGGCGGCGGAACCTGTCGCCGGTGCCGGTCGACGTGACATGGAGGCGCGTGTCCCGGCCGTGCGACAGAGGAGCACCGAACAGCGCGGCGGCGGTCGTGTGACTGAACGCGTCCCCCGGCCTGAGCAGCGGCAGAAACGCCTCGCAACGGTCTCGCAGGTTGGCGACACCGCGCATCGAGTTGACTCCATGAAAGGGGTGGCTGACATCGGCCGAGCGCAGGCGTTCACGAGATATCCCCGCGCGGTCGGCCTCCCCGGTGAGGAAGGGCGCGCTCGCCAGCGTGACAGGGAGGTCGACGCGGCGCGGCATCCCGTCACTCTGCCGTTGCGCGCCTTCTGACGTCGCCGGCTCTCCACATGCCTCGGGAGACGGCAGAAAACGTTGTTCGGCGCGAGCTGAGCAACGTCTTTTGCCGTTTCGCGCACGGCCGCTCGCGAGGTCAGAGAGCGGCGAGCAGCTGGGCGAGCGGCAGCTCGGTCCGGTCGCCGCTGCGCCGGTCCCAGAGCTCGACCAGGCCATCGGCTGCGCCTCGGCCGACGATGACGATGGTCGGCACGCCGAGCAGCTCGGCGTCGCCGAACTTGACGCCCGGCGAGACCTTCGGACGGTCGTCGTAGAGGACGTCGTGGCCGGCGGCCTCGAGGGCTGCAGAGACGTCCTCCGCGAGCGAATAGGCGACCTCGTCCTTGCCGGTCGCGATGACGTGCACGTCGAACGGCGCGACCTCCTTCGGCCAGATCAGGCCCTTCTCGTCGTTGTTCGCCTCGGCGATGACGGCCAGGATGCGTGTGACCCCGATCCCGTAGGAGCCCATCGTGACGGTCACCAGCTTGCCGTTCTCGTCGAGCACCTGCAGCCCGAGTGCTTCGGCGTACTTGCGCCCGAGCTGGAAGACGTGGCCGATCTCCATGCCGCGCGCCAGTTCGACCGGGCCCGAGCCGTCGGGCGCCGGATCCCCGGCCTGCACGTCCGCGACCTCCGCGGTGCCGTCGTTGCCGAAGTCGCGTCCCGCGACGAGTCCGAAGACGTGCTTGCCGTCGGCGTTCGCGCCGGTGATCCACCCTGATCCGTCGGCGACGCGCGGATCGACCAGATACCGGATGCCGGTCGCCGACTCCTCACCGAGGATCGCGCCGGTGGCGGACCACGGTCCGATGTAGCCCTTGACGAGCAGCGGATTCTTCTCGAAGTCGGTGTCGGTCGCCGTCTCGACCTCGGCCGGGGCGAACTGCACCTCGGCACGCTTCATGTCCACCTCGCGATCGCCCGGAATGGCGACCACGACGACTTCGCGGGTCCCGTCGAGGTGCTTGAGGGCGAGCACGACGTTCTTGAGGGTGTCGGCGGCGGTCCAGGCGCGGCCGTCGGGGCGCGGGTGCTTCTCGTTGGCGACGTCGACCAGGGTCGCGATCGTCGGGGTGCCGGGGGTGTCGAGCACCTCGGCCGGGGTCAGCTTCTCGCGACGGCGCGCTTCGGCGTCGCCGTCCGCAGGACGGGCCTCAGGGCTGAGCGTCGTCCAGGCCTCGACGTTCGCCGCATAGCCCTTCGCGTTGCGCACGAAGGTGTCCTCGCCGATCGGCGTCGGGTGCAGGAACTCCTCGCTGCGCGATCCGCCCATGGCTCCGGCATCCGCCTGGACGATCACGTACTCGAGGCCGAGCCTGGCGAAGATGCGCTCGTAGGCATCGCGGTGCGCCTGGTACGACACGTCCAGGCCGTCGTCGGTGTAGTCGAAGCTGTAGCTGTCTTTCATCGAGAACTCGCGGCCGCGCAGCAGTCCGGCGCGCGGTCGCGCCTCGTCGCGGTACTTGTCCTGGATCTGGTAGATCGACAGGGGCAGGTCCTTGTAGGAGCTGTACAGGTCTTTGACGGTGAGGGTGAAGACCTCCTCGTGCGTCGGCGCCAGCAGGTAGTCGGCGCCTTTGCGGTCCTTCAGGCGGAAGATGCCGTCGCCGTACTCCTCCCAGCGACCGGTCACCTCGTACGGCTCGCGCGGCAGCAGTGCCGGGAAGTGCACCTCTTGCGCTCCGAACGCCGCCATCTCCTCGCGGATCACGTTCTCGACCTTGCGGCGCACCTTCAGTCCCAGCGGCAGCCAGGCGAAGATGCCGGGCGCCTGCCGTCGGATGTAGCCCGCGCGCACGAGCAGGCGGTGGCTGGCGACCTCGGCGTCGACCGGGTCCTCACGCAGGGTGCGGACGAACAGGTGGGT
Organism: uncultured Actinomycetota bacterium; assembly: GCA_963730045.1. Lineage (GTDB taxonomy): Bacteria > Actinomycetota > Actinomycetes > Actinomycetales > Microbacteriaceae > JBDSKH01. The sequence goes on from CAVSPQ010000004.1 coordinate 61,403, forward strand.
CAGGCGTGTGGGCACCCCGCAAGCCTAGAGCCAGCACCTACCAGGGCTTGTCGGCCAGCCCGTGCTTGGGGCCGCCGTTCTCGCGCTCGCGGTCGGACGCCTCGCCGAGCTGCTCCAGCTGATCGAGCTTCTCTCCCAGGGTCTCGCTGCCCTCGTCGCCGGGGTCGGTGGGGTCGCCCGGACCCTGGGTGGGCGACGGGCCGGGGGTCGGGGTTCCCGTCGTGTTCGGGTCCGGCGACTGCGACGGGCCGGGGGTCGGCGTCCCGGAGGGGTTCGGGGACGACGTCGGATTCGGCGTCGGGGTGCCCGTCTGGTTCGGGGTCAGGCGGTCTGGTCGGGATCCGGCGTCTGGTTCGGGTCAGGGGTCTGCGATGGATCCGGCGCCGGGTTCTCCTGCTCCTGCTCCTGCTGTTGCTGGGCCTCGCTCTCGCCCTGCTCGGCCTCCTCCGAGCTCTCCTCGGCGGTCTCGCTGAACGACTGGTCCTGGTGGCACACGTCGTTCTGCTGCTTCGCCCACAGCGACCGCGCCTGGCGGTAGGCGTCGATCGCCGCATCCCACGCGTGCTCGTCGACGTAGCGGTTGCCGAGGCGCACGTAGGTGAGTGCGAGGTTGGCGCGCGGGTAGCACGCCGCCTCGGGGCTCGGCGCAGCATCCAGGGCCGTCTGCAGTTCGGGGACCGCCTCGGGCAACAGGTCGCCGGCGGCGTAGGCCGTGCCCAGGTTGTAGTGCGGCAGGTAGCGATCGAACGGATTGAGGCTGACTCCGGCGCGCGCCCAGGCGGCCGCGCCGTCGTAGTCGCCGGCCGCGAAGCTGGAGCGCACCGCCGAGGCGAGGGCGACGTTGATCCCGGTGCCGACCGCGAAGACGCCCAGCGGGATGACGAGCAGCATCGAGAACAGCAGCATGCGCCGCCGCCGGGCTGGCATCGCCTTCTCTACGGGGGCGCCCTCGCGCTCGAACCGATCGCTCCACCAGCCCATCAGCTCACCGCCTTCGGCGGCCGGGGCGGGCGAGGCGACCGCGGCGCCGCGGGCTGACCGGGTGCACGCTTCGTGCGCGGCGGCCGGGCGGCACGCAGGTCACCGACGTTCCGGCCGGCGAGCACCAGATCCCCGAGCAGGAGCGCGAAGGCGGCGAGCACCGGGATCCAGTAGAGCCGCTCGGCGACGGCGACCTCCGGCACCTCGATCTCCTCGCCCATGCGATCCTCGACGTCGGGGAACGAGGGCTCCGTGCCCGGCGTGCGGTGCTGGTAGCCGATGCCGAGTTCGGAGGCGATCGTCTTCAGCGCGTCCTCGTCGATGCGCGAGATCGCGATCGGGTCACCCGGTTGCGTCGTGTCGAGAAGGTAGGGCGCGGGGGCGGGATCGGGCGCGTCCGGATCGAGCGCTGAATGGTTCGGCCCGAAGTCGAGGTTCGGGCGCATCGGGCCGCCCTCCTCCGTCCCGTAGCCGAAGACCGCGCCATCGCCGATGTACTGAGCGGCCGCGGCCATCGACTCCGGCGGGTCGTCACGGGTCTGCTCGCCGTCGCCGAAGTAGAACACCAGGCGCAGTCGCTCGGGATGATCGGCCTGCGATCCCCTGAGCCGCTTGACGAGGGTCTCGAGCGGCTCGCTGATGCTGGAGCCGCCGGCGTAACCGGAGAGCTCGACCTCGAGCGTGTCGAGCGTGGTCTGCAGCGCGGTCGGGTCCGCGACCAGGGGCAGCCGCACGAGCGATCCGTTGTCGAACGTGATCACCGAGTAGCGGGCTCCGCCGTACCGGCGTCGCCACCTGGAACGCGTCGAGCTTGATCTGGTCGAGCCGCGTCGACCCGTCGTCGTAGTCCTCGGCGTTCGAGCTCGTCGTGGTGTCGATCACGAGGAAGACGTCGATGTCCGACACGACCACCTTCGTCATGCCGCCGGGCAGCGCGGGTCCTGCGGCGGCGAACGCGAGCAGCGCCACGATCAGAAGACGGCGGGCCGGGTCGACACGCGCACGCCAGGTGCCAGGCGGTACGCCCTTGGCGGGGCGCCAGGTGCGGAACAACTGCCAGACCAGCAGCGCGGCGGGCGGCGCGAGGAGCACCACCGTCGTCCACAGCTCGAAGAGCGGCTCGAAGGTCATAGCTTCGACCTCCACGCCAGGAACACCACGAGCCACAGCGCGATCACCCCGATGCGGAACGGCCAGCCCGGGATGGTCGGTCACGACGAGTTCCGGCACGCCCTGCAGCGTCGTGGCCTGATCGTCGAGCACCTCGTCGACGATGCTCTGCCCGCCGCTGGCGTCGCCCATGCTGAAGACCTCGCCGCCGGTGCGCTGCAGCTGTGTTCGCAGGTCGTCGATCTCGGCGCCCGAGCCGAACGCACCGCCGGGCTCGATGCCGTAGACGCGCACGTCGCGCTCGATCGAGAACGAGGCGGCCTCCTCGAGTGTGACGATCGGGATGCCTGCCAGCTGGTTGTCGGTCGCCAAGATGATGGTGCGTGAACGGTCCAGTTCCGGGTGGTCGAAGCGCAGGACGCAGGATGCCAGGCCGTCTCCGATGAGCGACGATCCGTTGCCGAGATCCGTGCCTGCCCAGAGCGGCGGCGAGCCGTCCGGATCTCCGCCGAAGACGTCGCCCACGTCCCCGATGTCGGTGCTGGTCTCGTCGGCGATGCTCGCGAGCTGCTCCTCGACGTAGTCGTAGTCGTCGTTGAGCGGGAACACCTGGGCGGCCGAGCTGTCCCATACGACGAGGGCGATCCGCTCGCCGTGGAACTGCTCCACGAGCTCCAGGAAACGTTCCACGATCTGCGCATCGGCGGCGGTCATCGAACCCGACACGTCGAGGCAGAGCACGATGTCGCGGTTGACCCGGTCCGTGTCGGCGACATCGGTCGTGATCGGGCGCGCGGCGACGACCGAGAACGCTCCGAGCGACACCAGGACGAGCACGAACATCGCGCCGAGCTTGGCGAGCGCCCGCCGGTACGCGCTCTTGTACTCGGGCATGCGCAGCATCCGCTCGGTGTGCGCGGCTGAGACGATGTCGCCATCGTCGCGCCCGGAACGCCGGCGCAGCACCACGAGCACCGCGATGACGGCGGCGACCACCCCGGCCAGGACCAGCGGCATCCAGACGAAGACAAGTTCCATCAGAGGATCACGTCCACTGCGATACCGCCATCCGGGCGGCGTCGATGGCGGGCTGCGCCTCGATCGCCTCGGCCGGCGCGAACGCCACCGGGTAGAACGTGGCGATGGTGTCGGCGAGCCGGGTGAGGCCGGCGCGCCGCAGATCGGTGAGGGTCATCTTGCGCGCGTCGAACCGGGTGGTGAAGAACGCCAGCTCGCGCAGGATGCTCGCTGAGTTCGATGTGCGCGTCGCGCGGTGACAGCGCGCCCGCCGCGACCTGCTGCTCGACCTCGGTGATGCGGGCGAGCGCCTTGCGCCGCACGTCGACCGGCAGCGGGAGCACCTTGGGGCCGCTGGGACCGGCGGCACCGCGGCGGCGCCACCCCGGCATCCGGGAGAAGCGCTTGCTCAGCAGGATCCAGGCGACCAGCAGGGCGATGAACAGCGGCAGCACCACCCACCACCACCAGTCGTAGTCGAGCGGCGGGAAGAAGTCGTCGATGTCGGGCATGGCGGGTCAGACTCTGCGCATCTCAGTACCCCGCCTTGCGGCGCCGCTGCAGCAGGCGCAGCAGCGTCGGCACGACCTGGTCGACGTCGGTGACCCGGCAGTGCGAGACCCCGCGAGCGCGGAAGTAGGCGTGCTGCGCCGCGATGCGCGCGTCGCTGCGCTTCTCGTAGACGGCGGCCAGCTTGCGATCGGAGCGCAGGATGGTCGGGATGGGGCTGCCGTCCTCGACGTCGAGGATGTCGCGCCCGGTGCCGTCGCCGTCGATCAGGTCGAGGTCGGCGACCGTGATCCAGAGCAGCTCGTGCTTCTCGCGCAGGGCGCGGAGCGCCTCGTCGATGTCGGGCGCCGGCTCGACGTCGTCCCCGATCACGATGACGATGCTGCGATTGGGCACCCCGCGCAGCAGGTAGCTGACCAGGGCGAAGGGGTCGCTCGAATCGGAGTCGAGTCGGGTCTCCTGCTCGACCGTTCGCAGCAGCGTCTCGAGGTACGCCTCGCTCGACCGCGGCGGACGGTGCCGCACGCGACCGCCGCTGCGGGTGACCAGGCCAACGGCGTCGCCGTGCCGCAACGACAGGTAGCCGAGCGCTCCCGCGATCAGGATCGCCACATCCCGCTTCGAGCTGCCGCCCTCGGCCGTCGCCGCCATGCCCCGCCCGGTGTCGACCGCGAGGATGACGTCCTGCCGCCGGGTCTGCTTGTAGCGCTTGACGAGCGGGGAGCCGGTGCGCGCGGTGGCCTTCCAGTCGATGTCGTCGACCTCGTCGCCGGGGACGTACTCGCGCAGGTCGTCGAAGTCGAGGCTGCGACCCGACGTGATGGCGGCGTACTCGCCCTCGAGCAGGTTCGTGGAACGCCTGTTCGCGTGGATGAACAGGCGTGACTTGACCCGCGGGAGGAGGGCGACCATGGACGCTACGGGAGCGGGGATCGCCGCGATGATCGCGTCGATGACCTGCTCGGAACGGATCTCGAGCGCGTCCGCCTCGAAGGTCAGCACGACGCGGTGACGCAGCACGCGGTGCGCGAGCGCCTTCACGTCCTCGGGGATCACGTAGCCGCGTCCGGCGAGCAGCGCGAGGGCGCGTGCCGCGTGCAGGAACGCGATGCTCGCACGCGGGCTGGCGCCGTAGTCGACGAGACGGGCGAGATCGGCTCGGAGATGACCGTGTCGGCGTGCCGGGTCGCCTGCACGATCGCGACCAGGTAGTCGCGGACCGAGTCCTGCGCGTACACCCTCTTCGCCGCATCCTGCAGCAGCTTCACGTCGGCGAGGCTCAGCCCGGCCGGTGCCGGCGCCTCGAACACGCCGGAGTCGATGCGCTTCAGGATCTCGAGCTCGTCCTCGGTGTCGGGGTAGTCGATGACCTCCTTGAGCAGGAAGCGGTCGAGCTGCGCCTCGGGCAGCAGGTAGGTGCCCTCCTGCTCGATCGGGTTCTGGGTCGCGATCACCAGGAACGGCGTCGGCACCTTGTAGACGGTGCCGCCGATCGAGGTCTGCCGCTCCTGCATCGCCTCGAGCATCGCGCTCTGGGTCTTCGCGCTCGACCGGTTGATCTCGTCGAGCAGCACGATGTTGGCGTGCACCGGTCCGAGCTGGGTCGAGAACTCGCCCTTGCGGGCGTCGTAGATCTGCGTGCCGATGATGTCGCTCGGCAGCAGGTCGGGCGTGCACTGGATGCGGCGGAACTCACCCTGCGACGGCGTCCGCGAGCGTGCTGGCCGCCGTCGACTTCGCGAGACCGGGGACGCTCTCGAGCAGGATGTGCCCGTCGGCGATGAGGGTCGCCATGATGCTCTCGCGCAGCTGCTCCTGGCCGACGACCTTGCGGGCGAAGGCGTCCGACATCTTCTGGATGACGGCGGCCGTCTTCTTGAGCTCGGCCGCGGTGAGCGATCCGGGCGGCAGGTCGGGAGCGACCCGTGACACCGGGCCCTCCGGGTCGGAGCCAGGGAGCGGCGTACCGGTGGGCGGCGGGGGCACGGGGCGAACGTCGGTCACGCCCTCAGCCTATTCGGCGCGCGGGCTAGACCGTGACGACCTCGGGGACGCCGGACTCGCCCGGCGGCATCTCGGCCGCGAGGCGGTTCGCCTCTTCGATGAGCGTGGCGACGATCTCCGACTCCGGCACGGTCTTGATGACCTCGCCCTTGACGAAGATCTGACCCTTGCCGTTGCCCGATGCGACGCCGAGGTCGGCCTCGCGCGCCTCGCCGGGCCCGTTGACGACGCAGCCCATGACGGCGACGCGCAGCGGCACGGTCATGCCCTCGAGCCCCGCGGTGACGTCGTTCGCGAGCGTGTAGACGTCGACCTGAGCGCGACCGCACGACGGGCACGACACGATCTCGAGCTTGCGCTCGCGCAGGTTGAGGCTCTGCAGGATCTGCAGGCCGACCTTGACCTCCTGCGCGGGCGGGGCGCTCAGCGAGACGCGGATGGTGTCGCCGATGCCCTCGCTGAGCAGGATGCCGAAGGCCGTCGCGCTCTTGATGGTGCCCTGGAACTCGGGGCCGGCCTCGGTCACGCCGAGGTGCAGCGGCCAGTCGCCCCGCTCGGCGAGCAGCCGGTACGCCTGCACCATGACGATCGGGTCGTTGTGCTTGACCGAGATCTTGAAGTCGTGGAAGTCGTGCTCCTCGAACAGCGACGCCTCCCAGACGGCGCTCTCGACGAGCGCCTCGGGCGTGGCCTTGCCGTACTTCTGCATGATCGACGGTTCGAGCGAGCCGGCGTTGACGCCGATCCGGATGCTGATGCCGGCATCCTTCGCCGCCTTGGCGATCGCGCCCACCTGGTCGTCGAACTTGCGGATGTTGCCGGGGTTCACCCGGACGCCGGCGCACCCGGCGTCGATCGCCTGGAACACGTACTTCGGCTGGAAGTGGATGTCGGCGATGACCGGGATCTGGCTCTTCTTGGCGATGATGTGCAGCACGTCGGCGTCGTCCTGGGACGGCACCGCCACGCGCACGATGTCGCATCCGGAGGCGGTCAGCTCGGCGATCTGCTGCAGCGTCGCGTTGATGTTCGTCGTCGGGGTCGTGCACATCGACTGCACGCTGACCTGCGCGTCGCCGCCGACCAGCACCTTGCCGACCTTGATCTGCCGGGTCTTGCGGCGCGGGGCGAGGGTCTCGGGAGGAGCCCCGTCTCCTTGGCGGCATCCCGATGTTGACAGCTGGCACGCTCCCCAGCCTACGCGCGGCGACCCGGCGAACGCTGGGGGCGGGAGCCTAGAAGAGGCTGATCGGGTTGACGATGTCGGCGTAGATCAGCAGCAGGCTCATCGCGCCGAGCAGCAGAGACACCGCGAGGGTGATCGGCACGAGCTTCGCCGTGTCGACGGGACCGGGATCGGGTCGCTTGAAGAGCTTGGCGACCCGGCGGCGCAGCGCCTCCCACAGCGCGCCCGCGACGTGCCCGCCGTCGAGCGGCAGCAGCGGGACCAGGTTGAAGACGAACAGCGCGACGTTGAGGCCGGCGAGGATCTGGACGAGCGATGCCGCGCGGTCGGCGACGGTGAGCTGATCGAAGCTGGCGATCTCGCCGGCGATGCGGCCGATGCCGACGACGCTGATCGGGCCGTCCGGGTCGCGCTCCTCGCCGCCGAACGCCGCCTGCGCGACCTGCACCAGGCGGTTGGGCAGCGTGATGATGATCTTGCCGACCGCGACGATGTTGTCGCCAACGGCGGGAAGCACCGCGGTGACCGGCTGTCTGCGCGTGCTCGGTCACGTAGCCGATGCCGATGAAGCCGACCTCCTGCGTGACCGGGTTGCCGCCGAGGTCGGTGACGACCTGACCGAGACTGTTGCGCACGGCCAGCTGGTTCAGGATCGGGGTGAGCTCGACGGTCTGCTCGTCGCCGTCGCGATCGATGACGACCTCGATCGTCTCACCGGGCGAGCGGCGGATGATCTGGCCGACCTCCTCCGCGCTGTCGATCTGCTCGCCGTCGATGCTGACGAACCGGTCGCCGGGCTTCAGCCCGGCGGCGAACGCGGGCGCCTGCTGGTCGTCGTCCTCGCATTCGGTCTGCGTGCTGGTCGCGGGGACCACGCACTCCGAGACGCTGCCGATCGTGGTGCTGTTCTGCGGCACCCCGAACAGACAGAGCACGACCGCGTACAGCACGATCGCGATGAGCAGGTTCATGGTCGGCCCGCCGAGCATGATGATGATGCGCTTCCAGACGGCGAGCTTGTAGAAGACGCGGTCCTCGTCGCCGGGCTTGACGGTGTCGGCCGACGATGTGCGGGCATCCTGCACCAGCGTGTCGAAGAAGCCGGTGGATGCGGTGCGCGGCTTGCCGCCCTTGCGCGCGGGCGGGAACATGCCGGCCATCGAGATGTACCCGCCGAGCGGCAGGGCCTTGATGCCGTACTGGGTCTCGCCGTACTTCTTCGACCAGATCGTCGGCCCGAAGCCGATCATGTACTGCCCGACCTTGACCCCGAACTTCTTCGCGGGCACCAGGTGTCCGATCTCGTGCAGGCCGATCGAGAGGGCGAGTCCGATCACGATGATCACGACGCCCAGCACGAAGAGCAGCACGGTTTCCACGACGGTCAGGCTACGTGACGCACGCTGAATGCGCGCCGACCCAGTTCTCGGGACAGACCGTGTCCCGCGCGTCGCTAGGGCCGGGCGAGCGACACGCGGATGAAGCGGGCCACCAGCGTGCCGAGCGCGACCAGCACCACGACCGCCGCGGCGACGCCGAGGATCACGAAGACGCCCATCGGGATGCCGGCGATGTTCAGGGAGCGGTGCACCTCGTAGGCCGGCAGCAGTGGCTCGTCGTCACCGTTGTCGACGATCACCAGGTCTCCGGGGATCTGCGCCGACGGGGTGTCGAAGGTGAGGTCGACCACCGTGAGGTAGCCACCCAGGTCGCTCATCGCATCCGGAGCCGGGCCCGCCCACACGGCGGAGCCGTACGCGCAGGTTCGCTCCCGGATCGTCGATGCCCGCCACCCGGGCCCGGTGATCCTGGAAGACGTAGAGGCGCACCTGCTGGAGACTCTCGGCCGCCTTCGACAGCGCCATCGGATAGACCAGCTCGTCGGAGTCGAACGTGAACCGGATCGGGTCGAGCCCGCCCTCGAGCGGCACGTCGCTGGTCAGCTTGAGAGCGACGAAGTACCAGCCCTTCTGCACGTACTCGTCGAGCAGCACGGCGACCTCGTCGCGGATCGCGTAGCCGTTGGCGTCGAGCCACTCGGTGAGGCCCGTGGTGTCGGAGGCTTCGAGCGTCGTCGCCTCCACCGGGCCGAGCTGCACCTGGTCGAGCACGACGGGGGCGCCGCCGCCGTCCGGAGCGCCGGCCCCGACCCCGATGTCGATGTCCCACCAGTCGTCGACGATCACCTCGCGCGGCTGGATCGCGGTCTCGATGTCGACGAACGTCTGCCGGTCCCCGGCGGTGACCGTCGCCGGACCGGGCGTCGGGAAGATGAGACCGACATCCTCGGCATCGGTGAGCATGTCGAGCAGCAGCTCGATGCGCTCCTGCTCGCCGTCCCACGACAGGATGGCGTGCTCCTTGTCGACGATGACGTCCGTCCCCGGCCGCGGGGCCGGCGCGCCGCACGCGCAGGCCGACGCGGGAGCCGCGACCTGCAGGCCGACCAGCACCGCCGCGACGGGCAGGACGGCGAGAGCACGGGCGAGAACAGCGCGTCCGTTCATGCGCCCAGGCTACCCAGTGAGCAGGGCGTCCGCGGTGGCTCGCGCCCAGGCCTCGGCCGCGAGCACGCCCTCGAGGGTCAGCTCGCCACCGGTGTGCTCCGCTCCGCCGTTCGCGCCGGACGCGAGTTCGTCGACCACCCGCTCGATCGTGTCGACGATGTCGAGGTAGCCGATGCGGCCCGCGTGGAACGCCGCGACGGCCTGCTCGTTGGCGGCGTTGAAGACGGCCGGGTAGGTGCCGCCCGCCTCGCCGACCCGCTTCGCGAGGGCGACGGCCGGGAACGCGCTCTGCGTCGAGGGGCTCGAACGTCCCAGGTCTGCGCCGTCGTCCAGTCGAGCGGGACGCCGACGTCCGGCGACGCGGTGCGGCCAGTCGAGGCCGAGCGAGATCGGCAGGCGCATGTCGGGCGGACTGGCCTGCGCGATCGTCGAGCCGTCGACGAACTCGACCATCGAGTGCACGATCGACTGCGGATGCACCGTCACCTCGATGCGGTCGTACGGCACGTCGAACAGCAGGTGCGCCTCGATCACCTCGAGGCCCTTGTTGACGAGGGTCGCCGAGTTGGTGGTGACCACGAGTCCCATGTCCCAGGTCGGATGCGCGAGCGCCTCGGCGGGTGTCACGTCCGCCAGCGACGCGCGGCTGCGGCCGCGGAACGGGCCCCCGGATGCCGTCAGCACCAGCCGGCGCACCTCGCCGTGGTCGCCGGAGCGCAGCGCCTGCGCGATGGCCGAGTGCTCGGAGTCGACCGGCACGATCTGACCGGGCTTCGCGGCGCGCGTCACGAGCTCGCCGCCGACGATGAGGCTCTCCTTGTTGGCGAGGGCGAGCGTCGACCCGACCTCGAGCGCCGCGAGCGTCGGGGCGAGGCCGACCGAGCCGGTGATGCCGTTCAGCACGACGTCGGCCACCGTCTCGCGCACCAGCGCGACCGCCTCGTCGACCCCGAGCGCGGTGCGCGTGACGCCCGGTCGCGCGCGGCCTGCGCGGCGAGCGCCTCGTGGTCGCTGCCGGCGGCCAGTCCGACCAGCTCGAACCGGTCGCGGATTCGCGGCGATCACCTCGAGCGCCTGCACCCCGATCGATCCGGTGGATCCGAGGATGAGGACGCGGCGCATGCGCTCAGCCTACGGCGGCGGCGCGCGGCTAGACCGGCTGCGCCGCCAGGATGTCGATCACGAACACGAGCGTGTCGGTCGCCGCGATGCCCGGCGTCCGGCTGCCCACCGGACGGGCCGTAGCCCTGGTCGGGCGGGATGATCACGACGACGCGAGACCCGACGGTCTGGCCGACCATCGCGTCGCCGAAGCCGGGGATGACGCCGTCGGTCGTGAAGTTGGCGGCGCCGCTGCCCCAGCTCTGGTCGAAGACCTCGCCGGTCGTCCAGTTGACGCCCTGGTACTGCACGGTGACGGAGTCGCCCTCACCCACGACGGCACCGGCGCCGGTGATCACGGTCGCGATCTTCAGCTCGGCGGGCGGGTCGGCATCCGGGAATCGTCACGGTCGGCTGGCCGTCGTCGGCCCAAGTCGACCTCGGGGAAGCCGTCGGGCAGCGGGGTGGAGTCGCCCTCGGCCTGGGTCGGCACGACCGCGACGAGATCGAGCACGAAGACGACGGGTCTGGCCGGCGGCGATGCCGAGGTCGTCGTTGCCCTTGTCGCCGAAGCCGTCGGATGCCGGCACGACGCCGACGATGCGCGAGCCGACGGTCGAGCAGCGGAGGGTCTTCACGAGTCCCGGGCAGGAAGACGTCCTCGTCGACGGTGGCCTGCACGAGCGTCGACGGGCTCGTATCCGGTCGAGGTCGACAGCTCGCCGGTCTCGCCGTTGTAGAGCGTGAAGTGCACCTGGGTGAGCGCGCCATCCTGCACCTCGGTGCCGTCGCCCTCGATCACGACGGTGCGCTGCGTCGCGGTGACCGACAGCGGTGCCGGGAACGTGACGGTCGGCTCGGTGTCGAAGTCGCCGGCTCACCTCGACCGCCTCGGACATCGGTCCGCTGGGGGCGCAGCCGACCGGGGTGTCGGTTCCCGCGGTGTCGGCGTCTCGGGGGCGGCCTCGGGCGCGCACGCCGCGAGGCTCAGGACGAGCGCCGGGACGGCGAGGACGGCGGCGGCAGAGGCAGGGTACGCATCCGACCATCCTTCCGCTATGGATGCTGTGCCTCCGGTGTGCGGCGGGAGCATGATGACCGCATGGCACGATCACCCGTCCGCGCCACCGCCGCCGCACCGGCGGCGACGCCGCACCGTCCGACACCGCGCTGCGCATCCAGATCCTGGCGACCGAGCACTGGAGCCTTCTCGCCTCGCGCTCGACGACGCAGAGCGAGGTGCTGACCCGCATCGCGATGTTCCTGACCTTCGTGTCGGCGTCGCTCGCTGAGCCTCGCCCTGGTCGGGCAACGCGACCGCGTTCGACGGGAACTTCACCCTGTACGCCGTGCGATCCTGACCGTCGCCGTCATCGTCGGGCGTGCTCACCCAGTTCCGCGTGGCCAACGCGTCGATGGAGGACCTCATGTACGTGCTCGCGATGAACCGGCTGCGCTCGGAGTACGCGCGTCTCGTGCCCGGGGTCGACGCGGCGTTCATGAGTTCGTCGCACGACGACCGCGCGGGGTCAGAGCACACCTACTACTTCCTCGAGCCGCACGGCCGACGGACGCACGTCGCCGGCAGCAGCATGGTGTTCATCATCGTCGTGAACTCGGTGCTGTTCGGCCTGCTCACGGCGACCGTCGTCGTGATCGCCGGCGGAATGACGATGCTCGCGTGATCATCGGACTGCTGGCCGCGCTCGTCTTCTTCTCGCTGAGCGTGTGGCTCTCGGCCCGACCGTACTTCGCGGCCTGGAAGGATCACGTCCCGGGTCGCCGACACCGGACGAGCCCTAGACCTCGGCAGCGGCGCGCTCGATGCCGTCGACCTAGGCGGCCAAGACGGCAGCGCCGGATGGCGTGGGCGGGGCCGCAACGAGCTCACCACGCGATGCGCTCGGAACGCTCCTCGGGAGATCCACCACGAGCGCCTCGTCGGTCGCCTCGGCGAGCAGATCGACCAGGGTCAGGCCCAGCGCTCGGCAGATGACCTCGAGGATCTCGCTCGACGGCTCCTTGCGGCCGCGCTCGATCTCCGAGAGGTAGGGCATCGAGATGCGGGCGGTGTCGGCGACGGTGCGCAACGTGAGCTCTCGGTCCAGGCGGATGCGGCGAAGGGCCGATCCGATGGCATACCTCAGCAACATGGCTCGACCCTACGCGCGCGCACCGTCGCGGGTCACGCGGTCTCACGCGGCGCCTTCGCTCTCAGCGGACATCGCGGCGAGCACGGATCTCGGGCTCGTGGAGCACCGGGAAGTTGACGCTCGCCGCGATGAAGCACAGCCGGCTGGCCTCGGCGTGGATCGCGCGCGCGACCTGCGGGTCCCCGGATGAGATGGTCACCACCGGGCGCAGGGTCACGCTCGTCGAAGCGGCCGCTGCCGTCCCCGTCGGTGCGCAGGGTGCCGGTCGCGGCATCCGTGTAGGACTCGACGACGACGCCGTTCTGGGTGGCGACGTAGAGATAGCTCAGCAGGTGGCACTCGACCAGCGCGGCGATCAGGGTCTCCTCCGGGTTCCAGCGCGACGGCGTCGCCGTGGAACACCCGGGTCGCCGATCCCTCGATCGGCGGCTTGCCGTCCGCGGTCAGCAGGTTGTCGCGGCCGTAGGCCTTGTAGTCGGATGTGCCGGTGCCGCGATTGCCCGTCCATTCGACGGAAACCGCAAAGGAATGCTGCATCTACGTCGGATTCCCTTCTTCGCGCACGTTTCACGCGTGATTCCGCAAGAACGTGCCGGAGCGCATCGGGATAGACTCTGGGCATGACCGACACGCTTGCTCCTACCGTAGAGGCCGTCCCCACCGAGCGTCGGGTGGTCACCGCGATCCCCGGACCGAAGTCCGTCGCTCTCCACGCGCGTCGCCAGGCCGTCGTCAGCGCCGGCGTCTCCTCCGCCCTCCCCGTGTACATCGAGCGCGCCCACGGCGCGATCGTCGTCGACGTCGACGGCAACGCGTTCCTCGACCTCGGCGCCGGCATCGGCGTCACGACGGTCGGTCACACCGTCGACACGGTCGTCGAGGCGGCCCGCGAGCAGCTCGGCGACGTGCTGCACACCCTCTTCACGATCACGCCCGTACGAGGAGTACGTGCGGGTCGCCGAGCTGCTCGCCGAGCACACGCCCGGCGACTTCGCCAAGAAGACCGTGCTCGTCAACTCGGGCGCCGAGGCCGTCGAGAACGGCGTCAAGATCGCCCGCAAGTACACCGGCCGCGTCGGGCGTCGCGCGTGCTCGACCACGCGTACCACGGCCGCACCAACCTGACGATGGCGATGAACTTCAAGGCCATGCCCTACGGCCTCGGATTCGGCCCGTTCGCCGGCGACGTCTACCGCGCCCCCAACTCCTACCCGCTGCACGACGGCCTCTCGGGAGCCGACGCCGCCGCGCGCACCATCTCGTACCTCGAGAAGACGGTCGGCGCCGCCGACCTCGCCTGCCTCGTCGTCGAGCCCATCCAGGGCGAGGGCGGCTTCATGGTGCCCGCCGACGGCTACCTCCCCGCGCTGCAGGAGTGGTGCACGGCCAACGGCGTCGTCTTCATCGCCGACGAGATCCAGAGCGGCATGGCCCGCACCGGCAAGTACTTCGCGAGCGAGCACTTCGGGCTCGTGCCCGACATGGTGCTGTCGGCCAAGGGCATCGCGGGCGGCCTGCCGCTCGCCGGCGTCACCGGTCGCGCCGAGATCATGGATGCCTCGCACCCGGGCGGCCTCGGCGGCACCTTCGGCGGCAACCCGGTCGCCTGCGCGGCCGCGATCGCCGTCTTCGAGCACATCGAGCGCGACGACCTGCTCGCCGAGGCGACCAGCGCATCGAGAAGACACTCAAGCCCGCGCTGCTGGCGCTGCAGAAGAAGTACCCGTTCATCGCCGAGGTGCGCGGACTCGGCGCGATGATCGCGGTCGAGTTCACCGACCCGGCGACCCACGAGCCGCGCGCCGACGTGCCCGGCGCCGTCGCGGCGTACGCCGCCCAGCAGGGCGTGCTGGTGCTCACCGCCGGCACCTACGGCAACGTCGTGCGCTTCCTGCCGAGCCTCGCGATCACCGACGCGCAGCTGCTCGACGCGGTCAGCGTCATCGACGACGCGCTGGCGACGCTCTGAGCCGCGATGACTCGTACGGCCGCGGGCTCCGTCGAGCTCGCGGTCGCTCGAACGCTCCGGCGAGATCGAATCGCGCCACCTCGGCGCCGCGGTGCTGCGTGGATGCCGACGGCAGCATCCTCGATTCGCTCGGCGACCCGGCCGCGCTCATCTACCCGCGCTCGGCCGTCAAGCCGCTGCAGGCGACCGCGGTGCTCGGCACCGGCCTCGCCGCTCGCGGGCGAGGAGCTCGTGCTCGCCGCCGCGAGCCACGCGGGCACGCCCGCGCACGTGGCCGTCGTCGAGCGGATGCTGGCGTCGGCCGGCCTGGACGAGAGCGCCCTGCAGTGTCCCGCTCGACTGGCCGCTCGACGGCGCCGCCCGTCACGCCGCACCGGCGACCCGCGCCGGATCACCATGAACTGCTCGGGCAAGCACGCCGCGTTCCTGGCGGCGTCGGTGCACGCCGGGCTGGAGCACCGCCGACTACCTGGCTCCCGCGCACCCGATGCAGCGTCGCCATGGCCGTCGACCATCGCCGACTTCGCGGGCGAGGCCGTCGCGCACTGGGGCGTCGACGGCTGCAATGCCCCGACCCCGGTGATCTCGCTCGCCGGGCTGGCCCGCTCGTTCGCGCGGCTCGCCGCCTCGGACTCGCCGCTGCCGGCGGCGATCCTCGCGCACCCGTGGGCGATCGACGGACCGGGCCGCGAGAACGCGGTCACGATCGCGGAGACCGGGTGTGATCGCGAAGGTCGGCGCCGAAGGGCGTGCTCGTGCTCGCGACGACGGCAGGACAGGCGGTTGCCGTCAAGACCCTCGACGGCGCCAACCGCCCGCGCACCCTGGTCGCGCTCGAGCTGCTCGTGCGCGCCGGCATCGTGCCGCGCGAGCGCGCCGACGCCGTGCTCGCGGCCGTCGTCGACCCGGGTCTGCGCGTCGCGTTCTAGCCGCCTGCAGCCCTCGCGAGCGGCTAGCCGTCGCGCGAGCCGCTTGCGCCGGATGCCCGCCGCCACCTGCGCGATCACCACGCCGATGATCGCGATGAGGAACACCGCCGACGCGATGACGTTCGCCTGTGCCGGGATGCCGCGTGTGGCCGCCGTGTAGACGTACTTCGGGAACGTCACCGCCGCGCCCGAGTTGAAGTTCGTGATGATGAAGTCGTCGAAGCTCAGCGCGAACGACAGCAGCGCGGCGGCGATGATGCCGGGCAGCAGGAGCGGGAACGTGATGCGCCAGAACACCTGCGCGGGGCTGCGCATACAGGTCGCGGCCCGCCTCTTCGAGCGCCGGGATCCAGGCTCGCCACCCGTGCGCGCACCGTGACCACCACGAAGCTGATGCAGAACATGGTGTGCGCCAGGATGATCGTGACGATGCCCTTCGCGACGCCCGCCGTCAGGAACTGGGCGGCGAGGCCCGCGCCGAGCACGACCTCGGGGGTCGCCATCGGCAGGAACAGAAGCAGCGTCGTCGCGGTGCGGAAACGGAATCGGTAGCGCACGAGCGCGATCGCCATCGCCGTGCCGAGGGCGGTCGCCAGCAGGGTCGCGATGACGGCGACCAGGATGCTGTTGCCGAAGGCCTCGCAGACCTCCTGCTGGTCGCAGACGTTGAACCAGTTGTCGAGCGTGAAGCCGCGCCACGCGATGTTGGATCGACGCACGTCGTTGAACGAGAACACGATCGTGTAGACGATCGGGATGAGCAGGAACACGAACGCCGATGACCGCGTAGACGCCGAGTCCCCACTTGCCGACACCGAGCCGGAACGGGCGGCGCGACGCGGCGGCGGGGTCGCCTTCGGCGGTCTCGGCGATCGCGGCTCCTGCCTTGCAGGGTCACAGCAGGTCCTCCGTTCCGCTGCGCTTCACGTAGGCGCTGACGAAGATCAGGATCACGGCCATCAGGACGATCGACAGCGCGGCGGCCGCCGGATAGTTCTGCAGTTGCAGGAAGTTCGCCTCGATGACGTTTCCGATCATGGCGGTGTCGGGCGCCCCGAGGAAGCTGCGTGCTCGCGTTGATGTAGTCGCCGGACGCCGGGATGAAGGTGAGCAGGGTGCCCGAGATGACGCCGGGCAGCGAGAGCGGCAGCGTCACCCGGAAGAAGGTGCGTCGGCGGGCTGGCGTACAGGTCGCCGCCCGCCTCGACGTAGCGCAGGTCGAGCCGCTCGAGCGACGCGTAGATCGGCAGGGTCATGAACGGGATGAAGTTGTAGGTGAGGCCGAAGATGACGGCGGCCGGCGTGCCGGTGATGTGCGCGCCTTCGGGAAGGACGTCAGCGCCTTCAGGACGGAGACGACCGGACCCTTCGTCGCTGAGGATCTGCTTCCAGGCCAGCGTGCGCAGCAGGAAGACTGATGAAGAACGGCGCGATCACCATGGTCAGGGCGAGCGCCTGCCAGAGCGGGTAAGCGCCGCAGCTTGACCCCGATGAAGTAGGCCAGCGGGTAGCTGAACAGCAGGGCGAGGATCGTCGCGATCGCCGCGTAGCCGAACGACCGGATGATGTGCGGCAGGTACGTCTGCACGACCGAGGACGTAGTTCTCCCACTTGAACGCGTAGTCGTACTGGCCGATGTCGCCGAACTCGCGCGGCGCCTGGAAGCTCGTCAGGATCAGTGAGACGAACGGGACGAGGAAGAACAGGCTGAGATACAGGGCGCCCGGCAGCAGAAGGAAGAGCGCGATCGGGCTGCGCCGGCGTGCGGCCGGATCCGCCGCGACCGGCGTCGCCGACGAGAAGGCGCCGAACGCCACCTCAGGCCTCCTCGAGCTCGGCTTCGAGACGCTCGCGGCGCTGGGTGGCGATCTGCGAGGTGTCCTCGTCGGGTTCGAAGCGCGGGCGGCCGCCGGGTCGTCGGCGAGGCCGAACGCCGTGGTCGACGTTCCACGTCAGCCACACCTCGGCACCGACGTTGACGATCGGATCCGAACACCATGTTCTGCGAGAACACGGTCATCATGCCCGAGCCCGGGCACCTGCACCTGATACTGGGTGCTGACTCCGCTGAACGACACGTCGACCACGCGACCCGGGCCGACCAGGTTGAGCCCGGCGGCGGCCTTCGGTTCCGCGGTCAGCGAGGGCGAGCTTCTCGGGACGCACCCCGATCGTGACCTCGCCGGCGTGACGCTGGGCGCGGTCGCGCGGGACCTCGACCTTGCGACCCGGCGATATCGACGACGATCGTGTCGCCCTTGCGACGACAGCACCGGTCCGGTGAACAGGTTCGACTGCCCCAGGAAGTTCGCGACGAACGCGGTGCGCGGAAGCTCGTAGAGCTCCTCCGGCGCGCCCATCTGCTCGATCTCGCCCTTGTTCATGACGGCGATCGTGTCGGCCATGGTCATGGCCTCCTCTTGATCGTGCGTCACGTGCAGGAAGGTGAGCCCGACATCCCCCTGGATCTGCTTCAGCTCGATCTGCATCTGGCGACGCAGCTTCAGGTCGAGCGCGCCCGAGCGGCTCGTCGAGCAGCAGGAGGGCCGGACGGTTGACGACGGCTCGGGCCAGGGCGACGCGTTGCTGCTGTCCGCCCGAGAGCTGCGACGGCCGACGCTGGGCGAGGTGGTCGAGTTCGACGAGGCGGAGGGCCTCGTGAGCGAGTCCCGCCGCGTTCTCGATTCCGCGGCGCTTCAGCCCGAACGCGACGTTCTCGATGATCGTCATGTGCGGAAAGAGCGCGTAGCTCTGGAACACCGTGTTGACCGGGCGACGATACGACTTGGTGTTCGTGACGTCCTTGCCGCCGATCAGGATGCGACCCGCGGTCGGCTCCTCGAGTCCGGCGATCAGGCGCAGCGTCGTCGTCTTGCCGCAGCCCGGATGGTCCGAGCAGCGCGAAGAACGAGCCCGCCGGGATGGTGAGATCGAGGTGCTCGATCGCCGTGAATCCGGGGAATCGCTTCGTGATGCCGACGAGCTCGAGGTCCGCTCCGGACTCCGCGAAGCTGGTCGCCACCGTCAGGCCCCCAGCAGGACGCTCTGGAACGCGGCCCCGAAGGTCTGCTCTTCCGCGCCGCTCAGGCGTGCGGAAGACCTTGACCGTCGACAGCGTCTCCTCGTCGGGGAAGATCAGCTGGTTCTCGGCGAGCTCGGGATCGATCTCGTTCATCGGCCTCCTTCGCACCGACCACCGGCGTGATGTAGTTCACCCACGCCGCGACCTCGGCCGCGACGACGGGGTCGTAGTAGTAGTTGATGAGCGCTTCGGCGTTCGCCTTGCGGGGCGAGCCGATCGGGATGAGGAAGTTGTCGTTCCACAGCGTGCCGCCGCCCTCGGGAATGATGAACTCCCAGCGGTCGCCCGCCTCGAAGTTGAGCGCCGTGATGTCGCCCGACCACACGATCGCGGCGAGAGTGTCCTCGTTCTGCAGGTCCTCGATGTAGGAGTTGCCCTTGATGTTGCGGATCTGGCCGCTGGTGACCTGCTCGCGGAACGTGTCGAGGGCGGCGTTGAACTCGGTCTCGCCCCAGTCGCTGGAGATGTCGACGCCGTTGTTGGACATGATGAGCCCGAGGGTGTCGCGCATCTCGCTGAGCACGCCGACGCGGCCCTTGAGCTCCGGGTTCCACAGGTCGTCGACGGTGCGGAGGCCGTTCGGCACCTTCTCTTTGTTCCAGCAGATGCCGGCGAAGCCGCCCTGCCAGGGAAGGGACTGCGTACGGCCCGGGTCGAAGTCGACGTTCAGGAGGTCGGGGTTGAGGTTCGCCTTGTTCGGGATCGTTCGCGTCGTCGAAGGTCTGGGTGTATCCGAAGCGGATCCAGCGGCTGACCATCCAGTCGGTGAGGCAGACGACGTCCGCTCCGATGTCCTGGCCGAGCGCGAGCTGGTCCTTCACCTTGCCGTAGTAGGAGTTGTTGTCGTCGACGTCGACCTTGTACGCGGTCTGGATGCCGGTGTCGGCGATGAATCGATCGAGCGTCGGGTGGTTGCCGGCGTCGTCTTCGTCGAGGTACAGGGCCCAGTTCGCCCAGGTGAGGGTCTTGTCGTTCGCCGAGTTGTCCGGCGGGGGCGTCGGCTTGCTCGGACCAGCTCGGCGCACACGCGGCGAGGGCGAGCGCGGTGGCGCCCGCCCCGGCGCCGGCGAGCATGGTGCGGCGGGTGAGCTGAGAGCGTCGCGCCTGGATGACGAGCGATCGGATCAGGGGATCTTCGGGCAGGGACCTCGTCATGCGGATGCTCCTTCAGGACTGTCGGAAGGCGGCGGCGACTGTGCCGTGTGTCGATACTGACATACGGCGGACGCAGCGGGAATCATCCTGCGGCGAAATGGTCCATACCGAAACATAGATTTCACGAAATCAGCGGTTTCGGAATGGAAATTCTTCGGAATCGCGCGTCTCCTCGGGCAGGACGAGCATCGCGCGGCGCGTACGGCCGTCGGTGGAGAGCCAGCACTCCCCCGGCATCCTGCCGAGCGGCGGCGGGAGCGTCGCGATCGCGCAGCAGGGCGCGATGATCCGCAGGGGGTGGCGTCGATCAGCACGATCGGCCAGTCGCGCCGTGCGGCCGCGAGCATCGCCCAGTCGGCGAGCCACGCCTCCGGGTCGCCGAGCAGCACGGTCGGGGCGGATACCGGCGTCACCTGCAGCTCCTGGGGAGATGGGATGGCGGCTCCCCCGAGCTCGATGACGTGCGCGCCGGCCTCGCGGAGCCAGTCGAGGTGCACGCGGGGACGGCCCGCCACGATGGCGAGCACGGGATGGTCGCCGAGGACGACGCGGACGGGCGCCGGCGCGGCCGCGTCGAGCGGCGACTCCGACCCATCGGTCTCGCCAGCCCGCGCGACCTGCACGACCGCACCGCGCCAGGTGCCGGCACCGGGTGGCAGGTCGGGGTCGAAGCCGCGCGGGTCGCCGCCGCAGAGCACGTGTTCCTCCCGCGAGGTCTGCCGCAGCAGCAGCCGCGAACCGAACATGCCGGCCAGCCCCGCCAGCGGTCCGCTGAGACGGTGAGCTGCGACCACCAGGGCGGGCCCCACTGTCCCGGTGCCGCGCGCGAGAGCGGTCAGCAGCTCGAGGAACTCGTGACGATAGTCGACGTCGAACCGGGCGACCAGAGCATCGAGGTCGTCGACGAAGAGGATGGTGTCCGCAGCCGGCTCCTCCGACTCGTGGACCAGCATGGCCCAGGCGTCAGCCGGTTCGCGTGGCACGACGCCCGACCCGCACTCCGGCTCGCCTCGCCGAGACGGCCAGCGTCTCGAGCGCCGTCGACGATCCGGCGCCGCCGCCCCCGAGCACGAGCAGATGCCCGTGCCGCGCGGGATCGTGGGCCGCGACCGGTTGCCGCTGTTCGGCGGGGAGGTCGAGCAACCCGAAGGCGAGCCCCTGTTCGGCCACCGGGAGCGACTCGAGGGCGAGAACCGTCGGGAGCGGCTCGCACCACGGCCGCGTCGCCCGCCCGGAGGGTGACTCCGACGCGATGCGCGCGGCATCCCCGGGTTCCGCCATCGCGAGCTGCAGGGTGCGCGGCGCGCCTCCGGACAGCAGGATGCCGCGTCCTCGAGGATCCGCCGGAAGGCGAGCCGCCGCATCGCTGCCGAGCATCGCCACGCTGTCGGCGCGATCGGTGACCCGCAACGACAGCCGCAGGGTGGCATTGGCCAGCACCGCATCCCGGATCACGCCCGCCGGGCGCTGAGTGCACAGGATGAGGTGCAGGCCGAGCGAGCGGCCGCGGGCCGCGAGGTCGCCGAACACGTCGTGCAACTCGGGACTCGCCGAGACGACCGCGGCGAATTCGTCCACCACGACGACCAGCCGCGGCAGGACCCCGCTCGGCAGGTCGTCGATCGATCGGGCGCCGGCGTCGGCCAGCACGCGCTCGCGATGGACGAGCTCCGCGCGCAGGCTCTCGATGGCCCGCTGAGTGCGCCGGGCGTCGAGATCGCTGAGAGTCGCGACCACGTGCGGCAGCACGGCTAGCGGAGCGAATGCGGAGCCGCCCTTGAAGTCGACAAGCACGAACGCGACCTCGTCCGGCGAGCGGCCCGCGGCGATGCCGAGGATCCAGGCGATGAGGAGCTCGCTCTTGCCCGATCCGGTGGTGCCCGCGATCACCGCGTGCGGGCCGTCGGCGACCAGGTCGACGATGACGGGCCCGTCGGCGTCGCGACCGATCGGCGCCGGCAGCGAGCCCGGCGACGAAGGAGTGCCGAGCGGAAGAAGTGTCGCGAGGGCGACCATCGCCGGAAGGCGCTCGCCCGCCGGGCGGAGCGCGCGCGCGTCGGCTCGGACGCGCAGCCCGGCTGCCATCGCCGTCGCCTCGGCGAGCGTCAGCGCGTCGGGCATCAGGTCGCGCGCGCCCCGACCCGGCTGCCCGCCGGTCACGCCGCCGCCCGCGGAGGTGATCAGGATGGTGCAGCCGACTCGCGAGGTCGGAATCGCGTTCCGCCCACGAGATGACGATCGGTGTCGTCGTCACCCTCGCGAAACGCGTACCGAGCGGCATCCCCGGTCACCACGGCATGGGGCAGGTGCTCTGTCCAGGGCTCGCCGGGGGGCGCGGCGAGCATCGCGTCGACGGGTGACAGACGAGCTGCGACCCGGAGGGCGAGCGCGCGCGCAATGGCCGCGCTCAGAACGGGCGGTCCGATGACGCCGACTCCGGCTCGGGCGTCGACCACGATCGGCGCGTCACGCAGCTCCGCGGCAGCCTCCCGCACGGCGCGCAGTTCGTCGGCCATGACATCCGCCGCATCGTCGGGGGTGTCCCCGATCAGCACCACGCACCCGTCGATGCGTGCCGCTCCCGACCCGCACCGCCACGGACCTTCCGCCCGCGTCGGCCCAGGCGGCTGCCCCGTCGGGGACCAGAAGTTCGAGCCGGTTCCGCTCCCGTGCGTGAGCATCGGCGACGGCGGCCGCCGTGCGTTCCAGGGCCGTGAGGTACCGGGTCCGCTCCCGCTTCGCGGCCCTGCGACGACCCACCCGTCCGTCGACGAGGCCGCCGACCGCGACGACCGGGCCGAGGACTGCGAACAGGAGGCTGTAGACCGACTGCGTCAGCATCCAGAGCACGAGAGAGACGACGACGGGAGCGAGCGTCGCGACGAGCGGGAATGCGGATCGCGCCGGCGTCGCGGGAGGTGGCGGGAGGGTCAGACGTTCGACGGGCGGATCGGGCAGCACCGCGCCAGCCCACCGCACGAGCGCGCGCGCGATCGACGGCCCCACCGCATCCGGGTACCGGCTCGCGACGGGCGAGCCGGGGAGGACGGGTCTAGCTCACGACGAAGAATTGCTCGCCGACGTCGATGCGCGTCCCGCGCACGACGAAATACCGGCGACCCGGCTCGCAGCGACGCGGCTCGGCCTCCGGCTGCCGCACGATCGAGCCGTTCGTCGAGTAGCGGTCGCTCACCCAGAAGCGGCCGCCCTCCTGACCGAACTCGAGGTGCGTCTTCGACACCGACTTGCCGACGTCGAAGATCGACACCAGCTGGTCGACGTACTCGCCGGGCTGTGCCGCGGGGTTACGGCCGATGAGGCCGGCCCCTGACACGGTCACGCTCTCGCCGGTGCTGAACTGCAGCACGAAGCGTTCGCCCGTGCCGTTCTGCGAGACGATGCGCGTGGCCTCGACGTCTTCGCCGTCCTCGATGTCCGCGCCCCACGGGAACGGATCGGGGATGGTGCGGGCGCGAGACGTCACGGGTGCGACTGCCTCTGTCTTGTTCTCGTTGTCCACGTTCGGGTCCTTCCGGGGCTGAGATTCGGATTCGGATACCGGGGGTCGGGCGGGCGGGGAGGGTAGCTGCTGCTTCGGGTTCTGGCGCGGGTTCTGCTTCCGCGACCGGCTCGGGCTCCACGACCGGCTCCGGCTCGGGCTCCACGACCGGCTCCGGCTCCGGCTCCGGTTCCTCCACGGCGGCCGGCGCCTCGGCGAACGGCCACGGGGTCTCCGAGGACACCTCGACGGCTCCGGTGTCACGCGGCTCGAGGTCGGGCGGTCCGGTGGGAAGCGACGCCTTCAGCACGAATCCGCACTCGCCGCAGAACACGTCGACGTCGTCGACGATCGTGCCGCACTGCGGGCAGAGCAGCTCGTCGGCGACGACCGGGTCCGCCACCCGGCGCCCGCCGTCGTCAGCCGGCGGTGAGCCGACGGGAGCGAATCGGGCGTACGACTCCGGCACGCCGGACCCGGCGGCCTCTGACACGTTGCCGGCGCCGACCAGCGACTCGACGAGCACGGCGCGACCGCATTCGCCACAGAAGAGGGCGTCTTCCGGCAGCTCCGTTCCGCAGTATCGACAACTCATTCGCGGGCTCCCTTGAGTAGATTCCGGACACTATACCCACCGAGCGAACGCAGTGAAACGAGTGCTTTCACCCGCTGTCGGCGGTTGACGTTGCCGTCCAGGACGGCTCTGCAGCTCGCCGACCGCGTCCCAGACGTGGTCGGCGTCATCGGGCTGCGGGGAGCCCGGCGAGAAGACGGCGCGGTCGGCCACGGCGGCGAGCACCCGAGACGGCAGGGTGCCGACGACGGAGGCCAGTTCCGACCGGGTGGCGGCGGCCGGGGGCGAGTAGCCGTGATCGATGACGGCGTCGGCGAACTCGTCCCATCCGCCGCGGATGCGCTGCAGCGTGTCGGGTGCCGTGCGACGCAGCCGCCGGCGCCGCACCTTCGCGGCGATGATGAACAGGAACGGCGCCATCAGCACGCCCGCGACCGCCAGCACCAGTCCGGCGACGCGCAGCACGCCGAGAATGGCCGGCCAGCACCGGGTCGAGGGCGTCGGGCTCCTCCCGCTCGCTGTCGGGCGTCGACTGGTCCTGGTTGGCATCGGTGCGGTCCGGCGGCGGCGGCACGATCGACTGCGGGCGCGCGACCTGCGTCGGATCCTCGGGCTCCTCCTCGGGGATCGGACGCTCCTCCGGCACCGGATCGAGGGTGACCCAGCCGTACTCGGCGGTGTTGACCTCGATCCATGCCGTGACATCCTCGCCCCGCACGTCGATGGTCGCTCCCGATCCGCCGGGCAGGAATCCGAAGACGACGCGCGCCGGGAAACCGAGCTGACGCGCCATGAGCGCAGCCGCGACCGCGTACTGCTCGGCGTCGCCGATCATGCGCGGCGCGGTGAACAGCTCGGTGATGCGGTCGGCAGCGTGTCCGGAACGGCTCGGCGGGTCGTCCTCGTCGAGGCCGTGGCTGATGTAGCCCTCCTCTTTGAGCGCCGTCAGCGCGGCGACGAGACGATCGCCGGGATCGGAGAGCCCCTCCACGTACCCGTCGAGGGCGAGCGCGAGCTCGTCGGGCAGGGTCGCCGAGACGCGGCACGTCGGCGGAACCGGGCGTGGCCTCGCCGAGCTGCGCCTCGCTCGGCTGCGCGGGCAGGACCGCGTCGAGACGGTAGCTGTCGCCTGATTCGAGCCCGCCGATGACGGCAGCGGTGCCGCTGGTGTCGTTGTAGTAGAAGGCGTCGCGCAGTCGTCCGGCGCGATCGCCCGCCGAAGTCGACCGTCTCGAATCGGCCGATCGTCGGCAGCCACACTCCCTCGTAGTCGTCGATCGTCACCTCGAGCTCGACCGAGATCCCTGCGGTCTCCGACTGGTCGACACCCGACGGGATCCGCACGAAGCTGCCCGGACGCGCTGTCGACCTGGTCGCTGCCGACCGCGTAGACGACGCCGTCGTAGCTGTCGAGGGTGGCGATCCGGATGCGGCCGTCGGCGGGCAGCCCGCTCACGGTGAAGAGGGTGTCGCGCACCCGGTCGTCGCGCAGGTACTTGCGGAACCCGGCGAGCGGGCTCGGGTAGTCGCGCGGGTCGAACGGCTGCTCGATCGTGGTGCGCAGCACGTCGCGGTCGCCGCGTCGGCGGCAAAGCCGCTGCCGCCCCGATGGATGCCGTGGCGGCCACCGCGAGCAGCACGCCACCCGCGATCAGGGTGCGCAGCCCGAACACGGAATCGACCGCCGCCTCGCTGGTCGCTCCGTCGGTCGCGCGCGTCAGCATCCGGATCGACTCGCGGCGCTTGCGCCAGCGCCGCCAGACCAGCCACAGCAGCACGACGGCGAGCATCGCCGAGCGCCCATGGCACCGGCCACGGCACCTTCTCTGGCCCGAACGCGATCCCGGCGACGAACAGGACGATGGGCGGCAGGACGCCCGAGCTCGCCCCATCGGGCACGCAGCGCGACGGTGAGGGCGACGATCGTGCTGGTCAGCACGAGCACGAACGCCGGAACCAGCAGTGCCTGGTAGTCGCCGACCGGCAGTGCGATGGTGAGCAGCTGCTTCCAGCCGAGCGCGACGCCGGCGAGCAGCTCCTGGATGCCGTCGAGACTCGGCAGGAACCCCGCGATCGCCTGGTCCGGCACCGCGAGCGGCACCCCCGCGAGCAGGAGCACGGCGAAGCCGACCAGGATGACGACGAACGACTTCCAGCGGAACACGTGCGCCCAGGATCGCCACGATCGATCCGAGCACCGTCGTGACGGCGACCAGGACGATGAACCGCGGGTCCTGGTAGATCGGCCAGAGCGCGACCGCGGCGATGGCGGTCGCGGCCCAGAGCAGGAGCGTGTTGACCGCGATGAAGCCGGCGGTCGGCCGGCGGACGGCTACCGTGGCGTTGCTCATGCGACCGCCGCCGTCCGAGCGAGCGCGATGCGCAGGTCGTCGAGGTAGCCGATGGTGAGCACGCTGAGACCGGAGACGCGGCGGAAGCCGGGCACGGCATCCGGGTCGCAGACGATCGCGACCACCTCGACGCCGAGCGGGAACGAGTGCGACGCGGCGCGCAGCTCCGCGGCGGTGGTGCGCGAGCCGCAGACCAGGAACGCGACCGAGATGCCGTCGACGTCGTCGGCGGCGACGCGCGCGATGTCGCGGATGTTGAGGGCGGCGGCGGCGACGTCGACGACGGCGAGCTCGTCGAGCAGACGCGCCGGGCACGTGGGTCGCAAGCGACCGGACGGCGAGCATCTTGCGCTTCGCGAACTCGGGGGTGACCGTGCTGACCACGACCGACACGGTGCGGCCGTCGCGGATGGCGCGCACGCCGAGGCTGCCGGCGACGCTGACGGCGAGCTCGAACTCCTCTTCGCTCGCGTAGTCGCCGGTGGCGAGCGTCAGGGCGACGACGAGGTGGCTGCGGCGGGTCTGCTCGAACTGCCGCACCATGAAGGTGCCGGTCTTGGCGGTCGACTTCCAGTGGATGTAGCGGCGCTCGTCGCCGGGCTGGTACTCGCGCAGGGCGTGGAACGCGACGTCGCTCGAGGTCAGGTCGCGGGTCGGCGTGCCCTCGAGGTCGCGGATCAGGCCGGTGCTCGTGCTGGGGACGCCGATCGTCCGCGGGTGCACGACGAGCTCGGCGGACTCGGTCCACACCACCTCGCGGCGCACCAGGCCGATCGGGTCGGCGCGCACCGTGCGCACCGGGCCGACCGACACGATGCCGCGCTTCACGGTCGGGATCGCGAAGTCGTGATGGTACTCGCCGCCGCCGCGGAGGCCCGGCATCGCGAGCTCGGCGAGGCCGGCGCCGACCGGGATCTCGACCTTGACCCCGAGCGCGCGGCGCCGGCGCGGGATTCAGCACCTCGATGCGGCCGTGCGCCGGATCGCCCATCACGACGCGGCGGTGCGGCAGGGTCAGCTCGACCGTGAACGGCGACCGCCCGATCAGGTAGATCGCCGCCACGACGACCAGCACGACGCAGGCCCAGCCGACGACGACCAGCTCGATCCAGCCCAAGCCGGTAGCCGACGATCAGCGAGATCGGGATGACGCCGAGCATCACCCAGCCCGAGCGGCGTGACGACGGCCGCGACGCGCGCGAACACCGCGCGCGATCGCGCGCACCGACGAGCGCCCCGACCCGCACCAGCAACACGATCGTGTCGGCGAGCACGCCCGTGCGCGCACCGACGAGGCGGGTGCGCGTGTTGGTGAGACCCGCGAGGTCGTCGCGGGTCTGCGTGCTGTGCTCGCCGGAGATCGCGGTGCGCGACAGCGGCGCCGGTCCGCGAGGACCGTGGTGCGCGCGGCGGGACGGGGTTCGGGCTCGTCACACGGCTTGCCGATCGCTCGGGGGCGAGGTCTCGAGCAGCAGCTGCCCGATGACGCTCGACGGGGTGACCCCGTCGAACTCGGCCTCGGGGTCGAGGATGATGCGGTGCGCGAGCACGGGCTCGGCGAGCGACTTCACGTCGTCCGGCACCACGTAGTGCCGGCCGCTGGCGGCGGCGAGCGTCTTGGCGCTGCGCACGAGCGCGAGCGCGCCGCGGACGCTGACACCGAGGCGCACCTCGGTCGCGCTGCGGGTGGCGTCGACGAGACGCGACACGTAGTCGTTGACGCTCGGGTCGACGTGCACGGTGCGGGCGAGCTGCGCCATCTCGAGC
Organism: uncultured Actinomycetota bacterium; assembly: GCA_963730045.1. Classification (GTDB taxonomy): domain Bacteria; phylum Actinomycetota; class Actinomycetes; order Actinomycetales; family Microbacteriaceae; genus JBDSKH01. Next base: position 89,298 of record CAVSPQ010000004.1, read on the forward strand.
ACGGCGTCGGCCGTGACGACCGGCGGGATCGTGGTCTCGTGCGCCCTCACGCCCGCGCCGTCCAGGATCCGCAGGGTCGAGGCGTGGTCCGGGTAGCCGATCGATGCCTTCAGCAGGAAGCGGTCGAGCTGCGCCTCGGGCAGGCGGTAGGTGCCGGCCTGCTCGATCGGGTTCTGGGTCGCGATGACCATGAACGGCAGGCCGACGTCGTGGCTCTCGCCGTCGACGGTGACGTGCCCCTCCTCCATGACCTCGAGCAGCGCGGCCTGCGTCTTCGGGCTGGCGCGGTTGATCTCGTCGGCGAGCACGATGTTGGCGAAGATCGGGCCGCGGTGGAAGTCGAACTCGCCCTTGCGCTGGTCGTAGATGCTGACGCCGGTGATGTCACCGGGCAGCAGGTCGGGGGTGAACTGGATGCGGCTGGCCGAGCCGGCGACGCTCTGCGCGATCGCCCGCGCGAACGAGGTCTTGCCGGTGCCGGGGAAGTCCTCGAGCAGCAGGTGACCCTCGCTGAAGAGCGCGACGAAGCCCAGGCGCACGACGAAGGTCTTGCCGAGCAGCACCTGCTCGACGCCGGCCACCAGGCGGCCGAAGGCCTCCTGGAAGGCGGTGGCCTGTTCGGGTGTCATGGTCATCGGGTTCGTCCTTTCTGTCGGATCGGGTGCGGAAGCGGCGGGGTCAGAACTGACTCCACGCGTACTCTCTCGTGTAGGTGGTTCCGTTGGCGGTGATGGTGACCACCAGGTCGGGGAAGTTCAGGCCGAGCAGCCCGCCGTGCACCTCGCACTGGGTCGGGCGTGCGAGCCGTCGTCGTCGGGCCGCAGGTGAAGCTGACGCCGCAGTAGCCGGCGCCGGAGGGCAGCGAGCCCCAGGTCCAGTACCCGGTCGAGTCGAAGAGCCCCTGCGTCGGTCACGACCGCCTGCAGGCCGCCGGGCACCGAGTTGTTGACCGGCACCCCGAGCGCGAACGCGGGCGACCAGTCGGGGCTGCAGAGCGTCGCCTCCGGGTACGACTTGCAGGCCTTGACCTGCACGGCAGACCGAGTTGCCGTAGTGCGAGCCGTTGCCGGTCGTCAGGAAGGCGCCGGGGCCGACCGGACGCCGCTCTGCCGACTGGTCGGTCGATGCCGCCGATCAGCCGGTAGATGAAGGTGTCGGCGTCGGTCGAGCCCGACCCGATCGAGAAGCCGTCGAGGCGGAAGTCCCAGGTCGCCGGGGCCGGTCTGAATCGGTCCCGACGGCGGACGACCGACGACACGGTGCCCGGCGCCGCGCGCGGCGTGACCGGCACCGATCGTCGACGCGACTGCATCCCTGGCCGTTGTAGGCGTAGACGATCATCGAGTAGGTCTGGTTCGGCGTGAGGCCGCCGAAGTTCGTGCTCGTCGCTCCGCCGCCGAGGTGGTGGGTGTACTGGCCGGCCGGCGGCGGGCTCGACGCTCGGCGAGCCCTGCTCGACGCCGGTGACGGTGCAGGCCGGGGTCGACGCCGGTGTAGATCGCGACGTAGTAGGCGCTGATCGATGCGCCGTTGTCGGCGAACGCGCCATCCCAGGCGATGCTCGCCGTCGTGCCGTCGGTCAGCGATGCGGATGCGGTGGGCGCCCCGATCGCGATCGGCGGCCCCGCGGGCACGCCGGTCCCCGACGCCTCGTTCCAGGTCGCGAGGCTGTTCGGCGCCGAGTTGCGCGCGCTCACGGTGTAGACGACCGAGCTGCCGTTCGCGATCGACGGCGCCGTGATGTTGCGCGAGTACCGCGTTCCGACCGGATCGCTCGGGTCGACGCCCGATCGTGTCGGTCACGCCGCCGACCGTGACCACGTACTGCTCGATCGGGCTGCCCGCGCCGCCGTCGGGCTTCGACCAGCTGACCCGCAGTCCCTGGTCGAGCGGCCGCCAGTCGAGCGCGGTGGGCGGCGGCGGGATGATGTCGGACCAGATCGATCCGGCGAGCGCGCTCGGTGCCGACGGTCCGATCGCCGTTGATCGCGACGACCGACAGGCGCACGGCGTTGGCCGGGCCGTTGCCGGGCGTGCGCAGCTCGCAGTTGACGGTGGTCGTGCAGGTCGTGGTCGAGATGCCGGCGCCGTCGGCGGCCGAGGTCATGCGTGACCTCGTAGCTCGGTGATCGGCGAGTTGTTGAACTGTCCGGGAGCCCACGACAGCTTGAGCAGCCGGTCGCCGAACTCCGAGACCTGGATGTTGGTGACCGGATCCGGGACGTCCTGGATCGAGATCGTGACGTTGCCCCACACGTAGCGGTTGGGGTCGTCGGTCGCGTCCGCCACCTGGTACTGCAGGTTGATGTCGACCGGCGCGACGCCGGACGCGACGGTGACGCTGAGCCGCGAGTTGTCGGCGCTCGGCGTGATGGCCACGCCGTCGGGCAAGCGCCCGCCGCTCAGCCCGCGGATGTCGATGACCCGCAGCGGCGACTCGGGGAACGGGTTGTTCGCCTGGTCGTTGGTCAGCACGTCGACGCTCGTGGTCTGCCGCGCTGCGCGACGGCGCGGTCGGCGACCGGCTTCGCGAGCGGGCGGGTCGACGGCACGACCTGCAGGACGATGCGTCCCGCGCGTCCCTCGTTGATCGCGTCCCGCACGGTCAGGCCGATCGAGGTGCGACGACCCGGTGACCGCGGTCTCGTCGGCGCGCAGCACCAGGCGCTGGCCGTTGAGTTCGTAGGTGAAGCCGGTCGGCACCGGCGGCAGCACCGAGTACACCAGCTCGTCGAGGTCGTCGTCGTACGGGTAGTTGGTGAGCCGGACGAGGTCGAGCTCCTTCTCCTCGCCCGGCTCGAAGTTGACGGTCCCGCCGTTGAACGCGGGCGGCTGGTTGTCGCGCGGCTGCACGTCGATCGGCAGGGTCAGGATGGCGGTGTGGCCGTTCGGGTCGGTCGCCGACGAGCCGTCGGTGACCTCGAACGTGATCGACGCGGGCCCGAAGTACTGGTCGGCCGAGGTGTACTCGAGCGTGAACTCGTCGACGACGAGGTCGTCGCCGTTGGCGTGCGTCGCGCGCACCGTGCTGGTGTCGGCCAGGCGCACCCGGTTGCCGCCGAGCGCGACCACGTAGTCGTTGAGGTCGATCGCGCAGGGTGTCTTCGCTGTTGACCTCGCAGCGCCGGGGCGGTGCGATCGAGCTGCGGCAGGGCGTCGTCGTAGCCCGGCACCCAGATGAAGGCGTACGAGCGGATGCTGTCGTCGTCGGGGTGCGAGACCGAGAACGGGATGATCTGGCTCTTGTCGCCGATCGTGCACCCGGATGCGCTTGTTCGGCAGCACCTGCGGCCGACGACGACGTAGCCCTGCGACGAGCGCGACGCCGAGCTCGCTCGAGTCGCCGTCGGGGAAGAACACGTTGTCGAGCATCGGCACGTCGACGGTGTCGCGGTCGAGCACGTCGCTGACCGCGAGCACGGTGTCCTGGGCGACCGGGTAGCCGAGCGGGGCGTCGGCGTCGACCTTGACGTAGACGAACGCCGAGCTGGTGCCGCCCGACTCGTTCTGGATCGTGTAGATCACCGAGTAGTCGCCCTCGACCGCGGGCGGCGTGATCGTGACGATCGCGTCCTCCTCGATGACCGCGGTGGTCTCCGTCGGTGTTCGGCTCGGCGCTGGTCACGGTGAGCGGGCTGCCGTCGGGGTCGGAGTCGTTGGCGAGCACCTGCACCGAGACGCTCCGCCCGGGCCGCACCGTCACCTCGTCGGTGTTGGCGACCGGGTTGCGGGTGCCGTCGAGCGGCGGAGAGATGCCGACCCGCACGGTGCCCTCCGCGCGAGCGCCGAGCGCATCCGTCACGCTGTAGCTGAACGTGTCGGTTCCCGTGGAGTAGTCGCCGGCCTCGTACTCGATGAACCCCGGCCCGACCGAGAGCACGGAGCCCTTCTCGGGGTTGCTGGCGATGCCGATCAGCTGCACCGAGTCGCCGTCGGGGTCGATGCCCGACAGCGGGATCTCGATCTGCACCGTCTCGCCGGCGAGCACGCGCGCGGTCACGCGGCTCGGGCGTCGGGCGCGTTGTTGGTGGCCACGTCGATCTCGCGCACCGACATCGTCACGCGCGCCTGGGCCGTCTGGCCGTCGGGTCCGGCGATCGAGTAGACGGCCGTGTAGTTGCCGGCGGTCTGCGGGGCGAGGTAGCGCAGGCGGTCGCCGGAGACGAACAGCAGACCCACCGTCGTCCGGCAGCGCCTGGGCGAGTTCGGGCAGCAGGGTGATCGGCGCGTCGTCCGGGTGGTCGTCGTTGTCGAGCACCGGGATGTCGATGACGTCGCCGACGCGCACCGTCACCTCGTCGTCGGTGGCGAGCGGCGGCTGCAGCTGGTCGGGGATCGGGAGCTCGACGACCGTGATGGTGCCCTCGGCCTCGGCGAGACCGTTGCTGATGCGGTAGTTGAACGTCACCGTCGTGCCGTCGAGCGGTCCGCGCAGCGTGACGCGCACCTCGCGCTGGTCGAGCACCTCCGCCTGGATCGGTCCGTTCGGGTCGACGTTGGTGACGCCGGTGACGACGAGCACGCCGCCGGCCGGGTCGATGTCGGTCTGCGTCGGGTCGACGATCTGGTTGCTCAGCGTCGTCACGAAGATCGTCTTCGGCACCGTGATCGGGCGGGTGTTGGCGTCCGGCGGCGCCGCGACGTCGATGCGCACCAGGCCGGTCGCCGTCTGGTCGCCGTCGGTGACCGTGAACTCGACGTAGTGGGTGCGCACGTCGTCGCTCTTGAACGTGAAGGTGCCCGCCTCGAAGCTCGGCTCGATCGTCGAGCCCGCCTTCGCGGGGACGGCGTTCAGGCGCAGGGTGCCGTGTCCGCCGCGCACGTGCGACATCGGGCGGATCGTGATCTCCTGCCCGGCGGTCGCGAGCGCGACCCACGGTTCGATGACGATCGGGACGTCGCCGGCCTCCTTGACCGTGATCGCGAGGCTGCCGCTGCCCTCGGCCGCGCCGTCCGACATCGTCAGGGTGACGGTCTTGAGGGCGCCGCCCTCGCCGGAGTCGGAGAACACGACGACGCCGTCCGGCTTGTAGCTCACCCGGTCCGGGTCGCGCGGTCGACGCGTTCGTCGAGGTAGAAGGCGTCGCCGTCGGGATCGACCCAGTCGCCGACGACCTGGGTCGAGATCCGGCCGCCCACCTCGACCGTGGTCTTCGTGGTGCGCACCTGCAGCGGCGGCGAGTTCTCGCCCGGCGAGCGCACCGTCACCGTGACGGTCGCGGTCGCGGTGCCGCCGCGACCGTCGCTGATCGTGTAGCTGAACGAGATCGGCCCGCGTGACGCCGTCGTTCAGGGTCAGCAGCAGCTGCTGGTTGCGGGTGACGAGGTCGAGGTGGCCGATGTTCTCGGAGACGCCGCTGGTCTGGGTGATGACGAGCACGTCGGCGTTCGGGTCGTAGTCGTTGAGCAGCACCGGCAGCAGCGTGGCGCGTCCCGGACGCGCGCCGAACTCGTCGTCGACGGCGACGGGGGGCTTCTGCTCCTCGTCGATGTCGGGCGGGACGTCTTCGTCGTTCTGCTCCTGCTGCTGGTCCTCGTCCTCGACGATCAGGTCGTCCCAGTTGTCGATCAGCTCGCCGTCCTGCTGGACCGCCCAGGTGGCGCCGCTGCGCGCGTCGTTGAGCACGGCGCGCTCGGTGTTCGCCGCGAAGGTCAGGTCCGCCGACCCGGGCATCTCGTCGAGGTCGAGCTCGACCCCGGACCGCCGTCGCCGACGCAGCGCCGCCAGCGCGGTGCCGTTGCTCCAGGCGCCGTACTCGCAGCCGGCCAGCACGAGCGGAGCCGCGCTGGTGCCCGACCGGTCGTCGACCAGCGGCACCGGGTTCGCGCCGCTGAACGGCACGCTCAGCAGGCCGTGTTGCGTGCCGATCAGCAGGCGCTCGGAGCCCGGCCCGGGCAGCTGCAGCTTCGGACCGTCGGTCGCGCCGATCTGCGTCGGTGAGGTCGACGGTGCGGCCGTCGAGGTACAGGATGCGGGTGCCGGCATCGAGCACCGCCCACCGGTCGCCGACGACGGTGATCTGGTAGGTGCGCGATCCGCCCTCGATCGTCGAGGCCCCAGGTGCGCGTCGACCTCGTCGGACCGGGTCGCGTCGACCCGGCGCACCTCGCCCACCTCGGGCGAGTAGGCGAACAGGACGCCGTCGGGCGAGACGCTCACGACGGCGTCGCGGCCGAGGCTGAGGCTGGCGGGCGCGGTCGCGTCGAACCCGCTGAGCTCGACGAGCGGCACGATCCAGAGCTCGCCGGTGCCGGCCTCGAAGATCACGACGCGGTCGCCGGCGAGGAAGACCTGCGCCTGATCGGGCGGCAGCGCGATGTTGTCGATCGACCGTGGCTGGTCGCCGGGTCGATGGTGTCGACGGTCGCGTTGGCGTGGTCGACGAGCAGCACGGTGTTGCCGTTCTGCACGGTCTCGAGCTGGTTCGCGCCGGCGCGGACGACCGAGTTGAGCTCGAGCACCTCGGTGTTGGCGCGGCCGATCACCTGCTCGCGATGCCGTTCGCCACCCAGACCGAGCCGTCATCCAGCTGCATCTTCTGCGCGGTGTAGCCGGTCGAGACGATCGCGATCGTCGCGACGACGGCAGCGATCAGCACCCCGCTCGTCGCCGTGGCGACGAGCGAGCGGTGGGCGGACAGCCAGCTGCGCAACATGGGGATCAGTCCTCGAGGACGTCGATGCACTTCTCGGTGCTCGGGTCGCCGGTCTTTCCGTTGCGGTTGACGGTCACGGTGATGCAGACGGTGTCGCCGGCATCGGCGTCGACCCGGAACAGCGGCGACGCCTGGATGCCGCCCTCGCCGTCGCGGATCTGGACCTGGTAGCGGTCGCCGTCGTCGAGCCCGGGATCGGGCCAGCGGAACTCGACGGCGCCCCCGGTCTCGGTCGCCGAGATGTCGGTGACCGTCGGGATGCCGTCGTCGCCGGCGGCGCGCAGCAGCACGACGAGGGCGGTGGCGCCGAGTGCGACGACGAGCACGGCGGACGCGACGAGGATCCAGGTGATGGTCTGCATGCGCCGGCTGAGCGGCGCGGGCCGGCTCGCCGAGAACCGGTTCGGCGCGCTGCCCTCGCGGACGGTGCCGACCGGCTGGTAGACGGCTGCCTTCTCGGCGATCGCGCGGCGACGGCGGCGCGCGGGCGGGGTGCTCGCCGATCCGCCGGGCGAGGGGCGCAGGCGCGTGCGGTCCTCCATGTCGCTGACGGTGCCGAGCGCCCACTCGTCCAGCGAGACCTCGATCGGCGTCTGCGAGACACCGAGCTCGGTCTCGATGACCTGCAGTTCGCGCACGAAGTCGAGCGCGCTCGCGGGTCGCAGCTCGGGCTTGCGCGACATCGCGCGGCGCAGCAGCTGCTCGAGGCTGGCGGGCACGTCGGCGCGGCCGATCGGCTGCGGCTTCGCGCGCGCGATGCGCGACATCAGATCGGTCGACGAGTTCGAGCCGCCGGGCACCTCGAACGGCGAGCGGCCGGCGAGCAGCGAGTACACGGTCGCGCCGAGCGACCAGACCTCGGACGCGATCGAGCCGGGCGTCTCGTCGAGCAGCACCTCGGGCGCCGACCACGGGATCGAGAGGCCGACCGAGTCCTCTTCTTTGGCGACCGTGAGCGACGCGGCGATGCCGAAGTCGGACAGCACCGGGTGCCCGTACGCGGTGAGCAGGATGTTGGACGGCTTGATGTCGCGGTGCAGCACCCCGGCGCGGTGCGCGGTCTCGACGGCGCTGCCGATCTTCACGGCGATGCGCAGCACCTCGGCGACCGAGATGCGCTCGCGCCGGTAGCGCTCGCTGAGGCTGCGCCGAGCAGAGCTCCATGACGAGGTACGGCCGGCCGTCGGCCGAGACACCGGCCTGGTAGACGGTGAGGATCGAGGGGTGACCGCTGAGCTGCGCCATCAGGTTGGCCTCGGCCTGGAACATCTGCCGCACCTGGTCGTTGACGACCTCGCTCAGCATGACCTTGACAGCGACCTGACGACGCGGCATGTTCTGCTCGTAGAGGAAGACGTCGGCGAAGCCGCCGGAGCCCAGGACATGGATGTACGAGAATCCGGGCAGCACGGGAGGCTGAGACGGCAAACGGCGCGCCACGATACCTCCTCCCCAGCCGAAAGAACCTTGCTCATTCTAGGCAGACGGCCTCGACAGACCGGGCGGTTGACCCCTGAACGGGGGTGCGCTTACGACTCCCCCAGATCGGGCGGCCCCACAATGGGCGGAGCGGCCACGACGTCGACGATCGCGACCGTCACGTTGTCGCGACCGCCGGCGGCGAGCGCGGCATCGACCAGGGCGCTCGCGGTCTCGCCGGCGGGCATGCCCATCGCCAGGTGCATGCGGATGCGCTCGTCGCCGAGCTCCTTCGTGAGCCCGTCGGAGCAGATCAGCAGCCGCAGGCCGGCGCGCGCCGGGACCATCACCACATCCGGGCGCGGATCGTCGCGGAAGCCGAGCGCGCGCGTGATCACGTTGCTGTCGGGATGACCCTCGGCGTCCTCGGCGGCGAGCACGCCGGCGTCGACCAGCTCCTGCACGACGGAGTGGTCGGTCGTCACCCGCACCAGCTCGTTGCCCTCGAAGCGGTAGACCCGGCTGTCGCCGATGTTGAAGACGGCGAACGTCGGGACGCCCGTCGATCAGCACGAGCGCGGCGCCGGTGACGGTGGTGCCGACGCCCGACCGGGATGCCCTCGGCCAGGGTGTCGATGTCGTCGGCTGCGGCCGCCAGATCGCCTCGAGCGTCGCGACGTCGAGGAACCGCACGCCCTTGCGCGGCGACAGGTGCTCGACCGCGGCGGCGCTCGCCCGGTCGCCGGCCGCGTGCCCGCCCATCCCGTCGGCGACCGCGAACATCGGGGACGCGACCACGACGCTGTCCTCGTTGCTCTGCCGGCGGTGCCCGACGTCGCTGCGCGCCGCCCAGCTCAGCACGACGCTGCCGCCGCCGGGGATCGCGATGCGGTGGCCGACGCGGTCCTTGCCGATGTGGCTCACGCGGTCGCCTCCGACGGCTCGGCGGCATCGTCGGCGTCAGGCGCTCGGGCGACAGCACCTCGAGCACGTTGCCGTCGCCGAGGTCGATCAGGGTTCCGGGCGTGACGACGGCGGATTCGCCGCGCAGCAGCGTGCGCGGCTTCGATCCCGGCACGATCACGGTCGACCCGTTCGTCGAGCGCATGTCGGTCGCGACCACGGCGTCGCCGGTCTGGCGCAGCTCGAGGTGCGTCGCCGACACCTGCTTGTCGGCGGACGGCACGGCGACCAGCCGCACCCGGCGATCGCTCGCGATGCGCGGCACGCTCGGCTTGCGGCCGAGGTACACGGTCAGATCGAGCGAGACGACGACGCCGTCGGCCATCTTGAGGCGGTAGGGGCGGCGCGGCTCGCGCGGTCCGGTGATCGAGACCGGGTCGGCGACTCGGAGTCTGCGATGCGCGGACCGGGGCGGGCTCGGATGCTGCGGCGGCTCCGGCGGCTCCGGCGTCGTCTCGCGGGCGCGCCGGGGCGCCGGCGGCTCGACCAGCGTCGGAGGAGGCGTCGGACGGACGCTGCGGGTGTGCTCGAGCTCGTCCGTCACGCGCTCTATTCTGCGCCCGGCGCCGGCTGTTCCCCGGGTTGCGACATGATGCGGCGGGACCCGGTGCGCGCCGCACTGTCGAAATCGGCAGTCCGAACGCGCCCGGAATTGCGGATTCGCTTGTATTCGCCCTCCCGCGACTGACAGAATCGAGACATGCCCGTCCGTCCGAAAGCCGTCGTGCTCGACGATGTGTCGAAGGGCATCATCGAGCAGCTGCAGGAGGACGGCCGCCGCTCGTACGCCGAGATCGGCAAGGCCGTCGGGCTGAGCGAGGCCGCCGTGCGCCAGCGGGTGCAGAAGCTGACGGAGTCCGGCGTCATGCAGGTCGTGGCCGTCACCGACCCGATGCAGCTGGGCTTCTACCGCCAGGCCATGGTCGGCATCCGGGTCACCGGCGACACCACGCGCGTCGCCGAGGAGCTGGGCGCGATCGACGCCGTCGACTACGTCGTGCTCACCGCCGGCAGCTTCGACCTGCTCGCCGAGGTCGTCTGCGAGAACGACGAAGACCTGATCGAGCTGCTGAACAAGCGCATCCGCGGCATCCCCGGCGTGCAATCCACCGAGACGTTCGTGTATCTGAAACTGCACAAGCAGTTCTACAACTGGGGCACGCGCTAGACGCACCCCAAGAGAGAAGAGATAGGTCGATCATGACAACGACCGAACAGCAGTCACCGCATCTGCCCACCGCATTCGACGAGGCCGACCTGCAGCAGAAGGCGAAAGACCACCTCTGGATGCACTTCTCCCGCCAGTCGGTGCTCGAAGAGCACGGCGCGCCCATCATCGTCAAGGGCGAGGGTCACCACATCTGGGACTCGAAGGGCAAGAAGTACATCGACGGGCTCTCCGGGCTGTTCGTCGTGAACGCCGGGCACGGCCGCCGCCGCCTCGCCGAGGTCGCCGCGAAGCAGGCGGAGGAGCTGGCGTTCTTCCCGATCTGGTCGTACGCGCACCCCGCCGCGATCGAGCTGGCCGACAGGCTCGCCGACTACGCGCCCGGCGACCTCAACCGCGTGTTCTTCTCGACCGGCGGCGGCGAGGCCGTCGAGACCGCCTTCAAGCTCGCCAAGTACTACTGGAAGCTGCAGGGCCGGCCGACCAAGCACAAGGTCATCTCGCGCGCGATCGCCTACCACGGCACCCCGCAGGGCGCCCTGGCGATCACCGGCATCCCGGCGATGAAGGAGATGTTCGAGCCGGTCACGCCCGGCGGCTTCCGGGTGCCGAACACGAACTACTACCGCGCGCACGAGATGGGCGTTCACGGGCTACGCGAGGAGGAGTTCGGCCTCTGGGCCGCGAACCGCATCGAGGAGATGATCCTGTTCGAGGGCCCCGAGACGGTCGCGGCGATCTTCCTCGAGCCGGTGCAGAACAGCGGTGGATGCTTCCCGCCTCCCCCCGGATACTTCCAGCGGGTGCGCGAGATCTGCGACCAGTACGACGTGCTGCTCGTCTCGGACGAGGTCATCTGCGCGTTCGGCCGCATCGGCAACATGTTCGCCTGCGAGACCTACGGCTACCAGCCCGACATGATCACCTGCGCGAAGGGGATGACGAGCGGGTACTCGCCGATCGGCGCGACCATCGTCAGCGACCGCATCTACGAGCCGTTCCGCCACGGCAACACGGCGTTCTATCACGGCTACACGTTCGGCGGGCACCCGGTCTCGGCCGCCGTCGCGCTCGAGAACCTCGCGATCTTCGAGGAGGAGAAGCTCAACGAGCACGTGCGCGAGAACTCGCCGATCTTCCGCTCGACGCTGGAGCGCCTCAAGGACCTGCCGATCGTCGGCGACGTGCGCGGCGACGGGTACTTCTTCGGCATCGAGCTGGTCAAGGACAAGGCGACCAAGGAGACCTTCGACGACGACGAGTCGGAGAAGATGCTCCGCGGATTCCTGTCGAAGGCGCTCTTCGACGCCGGCCTGTACTGCCGCGCCGACGACCGCGGCGACCCCGTCGTGCAGCTCGCGCCGCCGCTCACGATCGGTCCGAAGGAGTTCGACGAGATCGAGGGGATCCTGCGCGGCGTGCTGACCGAGGCCTGGACCCGGCTCTGACCTCGGCGCACGTTCGCCTCTGCGCGCTGGCGACCGGGCCCGTCATCCTGGATGGCGGGCTCGGCACCCTGCTCGACGCGCGCGGCAACGATGTGAGCTCCGATCTGTGGTCGGCCCGCATCCTGCTCGAGGACCCCGACGAGGTGCGCGCGCCCACGCCGAGTTCTTCGCTGCCGGCGCGCAGGTCGCCACGACGGCGTCGTATCAGGTGAGCTACGAGGGCCTGCGGGCGATCGGCCGCGATGACGCCGAGACCGACGAGCTGCTCACCCGCAGCGTGCGGCTGGCCGCCGAGGCGCGCGACGACGCGGCGGGCGGCGGCTGGGTGGCCGCGTCGGTCGGCCCGTACGGTGCGACGCTCGGCGACGGCTCCGAGTACCGGGGCGACGACGGCCTGACGCGTCGCCGAGCTGCGCGCCTGGCACCGCCGCCGGCTGCGCGTGCTCGCCGATGCCGGCCCCGACGTGCTCGCCATCGAGACGATCACCCGGCTCGCCGAGATCGAGGCGCTCGTCGCCGAGCTCGACGGCGTCGGCGTGCCCGCGTGGATCAGCCTCACGGTGAGCGACGGCGCGCTGCGCACCGGGGAATCCCTGCGACGACGCCTTCGCGATCGCGGCGCGGTCGCCGAGGTCGTCGCCGTCGGCGTGAACTGCTGCGACGCGCGCGAGGTCTCTGGCGCCCTGGCGATCGCGCGCGAGGTCGGCGACCTGCCGACCGCTCGCCTACCCGAACAGCGGCGAGATCTGGGACGGCGCGCGCCGCGCCTGGACCGGCGACCCCGCAGCCTGCCCGACGAGCTGGTCCGCGACTGGGCCGCCGACGGCGACGGCGCTGATCGGCGGCTGCTGCCGCATCGGACCGGACGGCATCGCGCGATCGCCCGCATCGTCGCCGCCGGGGCGCCGCGATGACCGACGACTACCGCGACCTCTCCTTCTGGCACGACTCGCTGCCCGACGGCTCGCTGACGCCGCGGCGCCTCTCGCTGCGCCGGGCGACAGCGTGGATGCCGATGTCGCCATCGTCGGCGGCGGCCTGACCGGCCTGTGGACCGCCTGGTACCTGCAGGAGCGCGATCCCGACGCTGCAGGATCGTCGTGCTCGAGAAGGAGATCGCCGGATTCGGCGCATCCGGACGCAACGGCGGATGGTGCAGCGCCCTCTTCCCGCGCTCGACCGCGTCCCTCGAACGCACGCACGGCCGTGACGCCGCGCTCGCGATGCGCCGGGCGATGGTCGCGACGGTCGACGAGGTCGGTCGTGCGGCGACGCAGGCCGGGATCGACACCGACTACGTCAAGGGCGGCACGATCGAGTACGCCCGGTCGCGCGTGCAACTCGCGGCCGCGACGGCCGAGGTCGAGGAGGCCGCGGCCTACGGGGTCGATGCGCTCGAGCTCTGGGGTCCGGAGCGGGTGAAGGCCGCGGGAGCGCTGGGCGCCGCCTTCGACCCCGCGTGCGCGCGCCTGCATCCGGCCAAGCTCGTTCGCGGCCTCGCCGCCGCGGTCGAGGGCCGCGGCGCGACGATCGCCGAGCAGACCGAGGTGCTCGACTACCGCCCCGGCCGCGTCGAGACCGACGCGCGGCGTCGTCACCTGCGACCGGCTCGTGATCGCGACCGAGGGCTACGGCGCGACGCTGCGGGCGACGCAAGCGCCGCGTGCTGCCGCTCTACTCGCTGATGATCGCGACCGAGCCGCTGCCCGACGCGTTCTGGGACGAGATCGGCATCGCGCACGGGCAGACGTTCGCCGACTTCCGGCACCTGGTGATCTACGGGCAGCGCACCGCCGACAACCGGTTCGCGTTCGGCGGCCGCGGCGCGCGCTACCACTGGGGCAGCGCCATCCGGCCGGAGTACGACCGGGTGCAGCGGGTCTTCGACCACCTGCGGCGCACGCTCGGCGACCTGTTCCCGTGCTCGACAGCGCGCGGTACCGGGATGCCGCGGTCACCCACCGCTGGGGCGGGCCGCTCGGCGTGCCCCGCGACTGGCACGCGACGGCGTCGTACGACCCGGCGACACGCGTCGCCTCGGCGGGCGGCTACGTCGGCGACGGGCTCAGCACGACGAACCTCGCCGGGCGCACCCTCGCCGACCTGCATGACCGGCGCCGACACCGAGCTGACGCGCCTGCCGTGGGTCAACCACCGCTCGCCGTCGTGGGAGCCGGAGCCGCTGCGCTTCGCCGGCGCCAACGCCGGCCTGCTCGCGACGCAGTTCGCCGACATCGAGGAGCGCGTCACGAAGCGGCGCTCGCTCATCGCGCGCGTCATGGGGCCGCTGACCGGGCACTGACGTGCCGGCCGCGACTCGCGCTTAGGCTGACCCGCATGCGCTCTCGCCTGCGTGGTGCTCGCCGCCGCCGTGCTGCTGCTCGCCGGCTGCTCGCCGGCACCGGCCCCGACGCCCGACACCCGACGCCGGACGGGGCCGCGCACGCTGCGCACCCTGATCGAGGCGCCCGCGGAGTCGCCGGTGCTCGAGGTCGGGGCGATGGAGCCGGGCGACGGGTTCTCGCACGGCGCCGGCGAGCTACGTCAGCGAGGGGCTGACGATCACCGGGATGCTGTACCGTGCCCGACGGCGACGGACCGTTCCCCGGGCGTCGATCGTCGTGCACGGCGCCGTCGATCCCGCGCTGTACACGACGGGAAGCGACCTGGTGCGCGAGCAGGAGGCGTTCGCCCGCAGCGGGCACGTCGTCTTCTCGCACCGACCTGCGGGGATTCGCCGGCTCGGATCCCGACCCGAGCGGCGGCACCGACATCGACGTGGGCGCGATCGCGGACATCGTGAACGCCGGCCGCGCACTCGCCGCCTCCGGCATCCCGAGTCTCGACGCCGACACGCATCGGGGTCTTCGGCCACTCGCTCGGCGGGGGCGAATCGCTCGCCGCCGCCGTCGTCGCGCCCGACGTGTTCGACGTCGTGGTGGCGATGTCGCCGGTGAGCACCCGACCATGGTGGACGGTCGATCACTACGTGCCGCGCGACTCCGCCGAGTTCCTGGCCATCGTCGAGGTGCACGGCACCTACGAGGACGACCCGGCCCACTGGGACGACCTCTCGTCGGCGACGTTCGCCGACCGCGCCGACGGTGCCGCTGCTGGTGGCGTACGGCACCGCCGACGACCCGGTGTACGCGACCTGGGAGGAGCACACCGTCGACGGACTTCCAGACCGCCGGGGCCGACATCACCCTGATCACCGTCGACGGCGGCGACCACGTCCTCGACCCGCACTGGGATGCGGCCTTCGGGCAGATGCTGAGTTTCATGGACCAGACTCTGCTGTCCATGACGATGACGTCCGACACACCTCCCGCACCCATCCGGCTCTCCGTCGACACTCCGCTCGGTCCTGGCGCTGATCGCGTTCCTGGCGATCTCGTTCGGTGTCGCCGCGCTCGGCAGTCTCGCGACGATCCAGAACGTCGACGGCTGGTACGCCGATGCCGACAAGGCGTTCTGGAATCCGCCGAACGTCGTGTTCGGACCGGTCTGGACCGTGCTGTACACGCTGATGTCGGTCGCCGCCTGGCTGGTCTGGCGGGAGCGCGGCCGCCACGCGGGCACCCGCCGCGCCCTCACGGCGTACGTCGCCCAGCTCGTGCTCAACGCGATCTGGACTCCGGTGTTCTTCGGGCTCTACCCGCTCATCGGGGTCGTCGGCACTCTGGATCGCGCTCGTCATCATCCTGGCTCTGGACGTCATGGTGCTCGATCACGATGCTGCGCTTCTGGCCGGTGCGCCGGCTCGCCGCGGTGCT
This sequence comes from uncultured Actinomycetota bacterium, assembly GCA_963730045.1. Taxonomy (GTDB): domain Bacteria; phylum Actinomycetota; class Actinomycetes; order Actinomycetales; family Microbacteriaceae; genus JBDSKH01. The sequence continues at coordinate 104,728 of CAVSPQ010000004.1, forward strand.
GCTGATCCCGTACTGGGCGTGGGTGCTCTACGCGACGACGCTCAACGCGGCGCTCGCGGTGCTCAACCCGTAGCGCCGCCCGCTCGCAGCGGGAAGAGCCCGTCGATCGATGGCGAGCTCGTCGGCGTCGGGACGCCATCCGGAGCCCGCTGCCGCGTTCTGACGCACCTGCTCGGGCCGCGTCGCGCCCGCGATCACGCTCGACAGCGCCGGCTCGGCGAGGAACCAGCCGAGCGTCGCCTCCAGCATCGCGATGCCGCGCTCGGCGCAGAACGCGGCGTACGCCTCGATCGCGTCCCACGGCGCGTCGTCGGCGACGTGCGGGCGCTGCCGCGCGATGCGGGTGTCGGCGGGCCGCTCGGTGCGCGTGAACTTGCCGGTGAAGAGTCCGTTCGCGAGCGGGAAGTAGGGCAGGAATCCGATGCCCAGTCGCTCGGCCGACGGGCAGCAGCTCGCGCTCGACCGTCGCGGTCGAGCAGGTTGTACTGGTTCTGCGCGGAGACGAACCGCGGCGTGCCGCCGGTGCTCGCGCCGCGGCGTCCGCCGCCTCCAGCTCGGCCGCCGAGAGTTGGAGTTGCCGATCTCGCGCACCTTGCCCTCCTGCACGAGCTCGGCCAGCGCGCCGAGCGTCTCCTCGATCGGCGTCGCGGGTCGGGCGTGTGCTGCTGGTACAGGTCGATGGTCTCGACCCCGAGCCGCTCGAGCGAGCCCTCGACCGCGGCCCGGATGTAGGCGCGCGATCCCATCGGCGGCATCCGCCGCGGCTGGGCGCCAGCTCGGCGTGGCCGAACTTCGTCGCGATGACCGCGTCGTCGCGCCGTCCGCGCAGGGCCTCACCCAGCATCCGCTCGCTCAGGCCGAACTCCTTGCCGTACACATCCGCCGTGTCGAAGAACGTGACCCCGGCATCGAGCGCGGCGTCGACGACGGCTGTCGCGCCCGTCCTGCTGACTCCGGTCGCGTTCCGGTACGACCGAGGTTGTTGCAGCCGAGACCGATGACCGAGACGTGCAGAGCCGAGGTGCCGAGGGCGCGCGATTCCATGACCTCAGGATGTCACTCCTCCTCCCCAGCGCCTGCCACGAGAGGCTCGCACGCGATGTCCGATTTCCGCGAGTGGCTGTCGGCGGCGCGGTCTACTCTCGGAGCATGCAGACAGTGCTCGACACCCCCGCCTTCCTCCGCCGCATGTCCAGCCCGATCGGTCGCATCGAGATCGTCGGCAACGGCGAGGCGATCGTCTCGCTCTCGATCGAGCGCGACGGCACGCTCCCCGACGACGATCAGCCGGAGCGGACCGACCCCATCCTCGACCGCGCCGTCGCGCAGCTCGAGGAGTACTTCGCCGGCCACCGCCGCGACTTCGATCTGCCGCTGTCGCTGGCCGGCACCGCCTTCCAGCTGGCGGTGTGGGAGCAGCTCGTCGAGCTCGAGTGGGGCGAGGTCGTCTCCTACGGCGAGCTCGGCATGGCCACCGGCCGCCCGACCGCCGGGCGCGCCGTCGGCGGCGCCGTCGGCGCGAACCCGATCCCGATCATCGTGCCCTGCCACCGCGTCCTCGGCAGCGACGGCCGCATCACCGGCTACAGCGGCGGCGACGGCATCCCGACCAAGTCGTGGCTCCTCGCCCACGAGGGCATCGCGCACAGCGTGCCGGCCTCGGCTCGTGATCGGCTCGACGAGACGTCGACGCGCTGTTCCCGGCGAGCGACGCCTCGGCAGCATCGTCGGCCGCGTGACGCGGCCCTCGATCATCGTCGGCGACGACGGCCTGGCCCGCTGCGCGTGGGCCGGCGCCGACGCCGAGTACGTGCGGTACCACGACGAGGAGTGGGGCACCCCGCTGCACGGCGACCGCGCCGCTGTTCGAGAAGCTGAGCCTCGAGGGGTTCCAGGCCGGGCTGTCGTGGATCACGATCCTGCGACGTCGGCCGACGTTCCGCACGGCGTTCGCCGGGTTCGACATCGACGCGGTCGCGGCGTTCGACGAGCGCGACGTCGAGCGGCTCATGAACGATCCCGGCATCATCCGCAACCGCGCGAAGGTCGAGGCGACCATCTCGAACGCGCGCGTCACCCAGGAGCTGGTCGCCGAACATCCGGGGCGCTCGACGCGCTGCTCTGGGGATTCGCCCCGCGCCGCATGGGCACCGAGCGCCGCACCGGCGTTCCGGCGTCGCTCGCCGAGATCCCCGCGACGACCGAGGAGTCCACCGCCGCGAGCCGAGCGCTCAAGAAGCTCGGCTACCGGTTCGTCGGGCCGACCACGATCTACGCGCTCATGCAGTCCACCGGCATGGTCGACGACCACGTCGCGGGGTGCTGGCGCGCCGGATAGCCGCGAGAGCTGCCGATGCCTGGCGATCACACGACGAGATCGAGCTCGCCGGGCGCACCGCGCTCGAGCCGGATGCCGACGCCAGACCGCCCAGGCCAGCAGCGCGTCCGCGTCCGGATGGTCGCTGCCGGCCTCGATCAGCCGCCGCACGAACACCCCCTTGCCCATCTTGTTGAAGTGGTTGAGAGCGCGGCGCCGCCCGCTCGCGTCCTCGCTCACCACGCGCACGAACAGGGCGTCGGCGCGTTCGGGCAGCGGGCCGAGGCTCGCGTACGCCTCGGAGCGGAGGTCGAGCAGCAGGCCCGTCGGTCGACGCGAGCAGGGCCGCGACGGGGCGCGCGCCACAGGCGGGTGAGGGACAGCCCAGGCAGACGGGAGTCGTGCGAGAGCCGGTAGGCCGGGATCGGATCCAGCGCGGTGGTCAGCCCGAAGGCGGCCGACGCGATCGCGACGTGCCGCCCCGCGAACGCGCGCTGCTCGATCGTCAGGGTCGCAGCATCCAGGCCCTCGTACAGCACGCCCTCGTACCGGTCGATCGCGGGCAGCACCGGCGAAGTCAGGATGACGCGGTTGCGCGGCGACCTCGTCGGCCTGCGTGCTGCCGAGCCGCAGCGCAGTCGTGGCGGCCGCGAGGTTGCGGGACAGCTTGCGCACCGCCTCGACCGACGCCCGGCGCGGCCGGGTGAGCTCTGGCCACGACAGCGCGGCGTAGTCGAGGCGTGTGCCGTCGGGGCCGCCGGTGCGCTTGGTCTCCGACGGGGGCAAGCAGGACGAGCATGCCGGAGCTGACCCGGCGCTCAGCTGTTCAGGAACTCGAGCGCCTGCTCGATGTTGACCCCGAGCGGTCGCACCGAGTCGAGCGTGACGCGCGGCACGGCCGCCGACTCACCGGTCCAGGGTTCCCACTCCTCGAGGCTCTGCTCGACCGCGTACGCCGTATCGACGACGGCATGGCGGCCCGCGCGTGCCGCCAGGCGCTCGCGATGCACCTCGGGATCGGAGCAGATCACCTCGATGAACCGCAGGGTGACGTTCTGGCGAGCGGCCAGCTTGACCCACTGCTCGCGGGCCGGCTGCGACGGCGTTGACGGCGTCGATCACGACACCGCGACCGCCGCTCAGCACGCCCTCGGCCATCGTCTCGGCGACGAGGTAGGCGGCGAGTCCGGTCGGCTGCGCGCTGTCGATTCCGGCACTGAGGATGGCGGCCTCGATCGGATCGACCGAGAGCACCGGCAGTCCGAGCCGGTTGCCGACGACCTCGGCGATGGTGCTCTTGCCGCTCGCCGGCAGCCCTGCGGTGACGACCAGCACCGGCATGACCGGCTCATCGGAGCCCCCGCGCGGCGTAGCCCGCTGCGGCTCTGCCGCGGGCGGCTCGGTGGGTGCGTGGTCGGTCACAACAGTTCGGCTGCTCCGGCGACGATCGTCACGACGTTGTTCTGCATCGACAGGAAGCCGTCGTCGGCCTTCGCCGTCACGACCTGGCCGTCGGTGGTGGTGATGCGCACCTCGCCTTCGGCGAGGATGCCCAGCACCGGCTCGTGACCGGCGAGCAGCCCGATCTGACCGACGGTGGTGCGCGCGACGACCTGCTTCGCCGTGCCGGACCAGAGCTCGCTGTCGGCCGACACCACGCTCACCTGAAGCTCGTGTGGCTGAGCCCTTGGATGCCGAGCCTCGGCCATGACTAGCCGTTCTCCTTCTGGATCTGCGCCCAGCGCTCTTCGACGTCGCCGATCGAGCCGACGTTGAAGAACGCCTGCTCGGCCACGCTGTCGAAGTCGCCGCGCACGATCGCGTCGAACGACTCGATGGTGTCCTTCAGCGGGACCGTCGAACCCTCGACGCCGGTGAACTTCTTCGCCATGTAGGTGTTCTGCGAGAGGAACTGCTGGATGCGGCGCGCACGCGACACCGTGATCTTGTCCTCCTCGGAGAGCTCGTCGACACCGAGGATCGCGATGATCTCCTGGAGTTCCTTGTTCTTCTGCAGGATCTGCTTGACGCTCGTCGCGACGCGGTAGTGGTCCTCGCCCAGGTAGCGCGGGTCCATGATGCGGCTGGTCGACGACAGCGGGTCGACCGCCGGGTAGAGACCCTTGGATGCGATCTCACGCGACAGCTCGGTCGTCGCGTCGAGGTGCGCGAAGGTCGTGGCCGGGGCCGGGTCGGTGTAGTCGTCGGCAGGGACGTAGATCGCCTGGAGCGACGTGATCGAGTGACCACGGGTCGAGGTGATGCGCTCCTGCAGGATGCCCATCTCGTCGGCGAGGTTCGGCTGGTATCCCACCGCGGACGGCATGCGGCCGAGCAGCGTCGACACCTCGGAGCCCGCCTGCGTGAACCGGAAGATGTTGTCGATGAAGAGCAGCACGTCCTGCTTCTGCACGTCGCGGAAGTACTCCGCCATCGTCAGGGCCGAGAGGGCGACGCGCAGACGCGTTCCCGGCGGCTCGTCCATCTGGCCGAAGACGAGGGCGGTCTTGTCGAAGACGCCCGCCTCCTCCATCTCGTTGATGAGGTCGTTGCCCTCACGGGTGCGCTCGCCGACACCGGCGAACACCGACACACCACCGTGGTCCTGCGCGACGCGCTGGATCATCTCCTGGATCAGAACCGTCTTGCCGACGCCCGCACCGCCGAACAGGCCGATCTTGCCACCCAGCACGTACGGGGTGAGGAGGTCGATGACCTTGATGCCGGTCTCGAAGAGCTGCGTCTTCGACTCGAGCTGGTCGAAGGCCGGCGGGCGCCGGTGGATCGGCCAGCGCTCGGTGATCTCGATCTTCTCGCCGGGCTGCGCGTTGAGCACCTCGCCGATGACGTTGAAGACCTTGCCCTTGGTGACGTCGCCGACCGGGACCGAGATGGGGGCGCCGGTGTCGCGCACCTCCTGGCCGCGGACGAGGCCGTCGGTGGGCTTCAGGGCGATGGCGCGGACGACATCGTCGCCGAGGTGCTGGGCGACCTCGAGGGTGATCTCGGTGGTCTCGCCGGCGAGGGTGATATCGGTCTTGAGCGCCGCGTAGATGTCGGGGATCGCGTCGTGGGGAAACTCGATGTCGACGACGGGTCCGGTGACGCGTGCGATGCGGCCGATGCCACCCGCGACGACGTCGTCCTTCTTCGCAGCCTTCGTTGCTTTGGTTGCAGTAGCCATGTTGTCTCCTCTAGGGCCTGTGTCCGATTGTGACCGCGTCCTTGCCGCGGTCACGTACCGAGTGCGTCGGCGCCGCCGACGATCTCGGAAATCTGCTGGGTGATCTCGGCCTGGCGCGCGTTGTTCGCCAGACGGGTGTAGTCGCGCATCAGGGTGTCGGCGTTGTCGCTCGCGGCGCTCATCGCCTTCTGGGTCGCCGCGTGCTTCGACGCGGCCGACTGCAGGAGGGCATTGAAGATGCGGCTCTCGATGTAGACGGGCAGGAGCGCATCCAGCACCACGTCGGCATCCGGCTCGAACTCGTACAGCGGAAGCGCCACGAACTCGCCGGGCTCCTCGACGCCTTCGACGACCTCGAGGGGAAGCAGGCGCACGACCTCGGGGTCCTGGGTCAGCATCGAGACGAACCGGTTGTAGACGATGTGGATCTCGTCGACGCCGCCCTCGGCCGTCGGCTGCACGAACTTGGCGACCAGCTCTTCGCCGATCTCCTGCGCGGTGGCGAATGCCGGGGTTGTCGGTGTCGCCGATCCACGCGCGCTCGACCGGGCGCTTGCGGAACGAGAAGTATCCGACGCCGCGACGGCCGACCACGTAGTAGACGACGTCTTTGCCCTGGCCGCGCAGCAGGGTGCCGAGCTCTTCGCTCTCGCGCAGGACGTTCGCGTTGAACGCGCCCGCCAGATCCGCGGTCCGAGGCGAACACGACGATCGCGGCCCGGTCGATCGACTCCGGCTCGGTCGTCAGCACGTGCTTCACGTTGGAGTAGGTGGCGACGGCCGACACAGCGCGCGTCACCGCGCGCGCGTACGGCGCGGACGACTTCACTCGCGCGAGCGCCTTCTGGATTCGCGATGCCGCGATGAGCTCCATGGCACGGGTGATCTTCTTGGTCGTCTGGGCAGACTTGATCTTCTGCCGGTAGACCCGAAGCTGGGCTCCCATGTCGTTGTCTTCCTACTCTTGGTTCGTATACGAGGTCGTTGAGCCGTCGTGCAAGGTCGGCTAACGCCGTGACTTGACGATCTTCTCCTGGTTGACGTCTTCGACCTCGGTGGCCTCGAACGTCTCTTTGCCAGGAGCGTTGAGCGACGAACCGTCGCCGGTCTGGAAGCCGAGCTTGAAGTCGTCGACCGCCTTCTCGAGTGCCGCCTTGGTGTCGTCGTCGAGCACGTTGGTCTCGCGCAGGGTGTCGAGCACCTTGGTCTTGTTCGCGAGGTAGTCGTGCAGCTCGCTCTCGAACCGCAGCACGTCTTCGACGGGCACGTTGTCGAGCTTGCCGTTCGTCCCGGCCCAGATCGACACGACCTGCTTCTCGACGGGGAACGGCGAGTACTGCGGCTGGCGGAGAAGCTCGGTCAGGCGCGCTCCGCGATCGAGCTGACGGCGGCTGGTTGCATCCAGGTCGGAAGCGAACAGGGCGAACGCCTCGAGCGAGCGGTACTGCGCGAGCTCGAGTTTCAGGGTTCCTGAGACGCCCTTGATCGACTTGACCTGGGCGTCACCGCCGACGCGGGACACCGAGATGCCCACGTCGACCGCCGGACGCTGATTCGCGTTGAACAGGTCGGACTGGAGGAAGATCTGGCCGTCGGTGATCGAGATCACGTTGGTCGGGATGTACGCCGACACGTCGTTCGCCTTTGTCTCGATGATCGGAAGGCCGGTCATCGATCCGGCACCCAGCTCATCGGAGAGCTTGGCGCAACGCTCGAGCAGACGGGAGTGCAGGTAGAACACGTCGCCCGGGTAGGCCTCGCGTCCCGGCGGGCGGCGCAGCAGCAGCGACACGGCGCGATAGGCCTCGGCCTGCTTCGACAGGTCGTCGAAGATGATCAGCACGTGCTTGCCGCCGTACATCCAGTGCTGGCCGATGGCCGAACCGGTGTAGGGAGCGAGGTACTTGAACCCCGCGGCGTCGGAGGCCGGAGCCGCGACGATCGTGGTGTACTCCATCGCCCCGGCATCCTCGAGCGCGCCCTTGACGGCGGCGATCGTGGAGCCCTTCTGGCCGATGGCGACGTAGATGCAACGGACCTGCTTGTCGGTGTCGCCGGACGCCCAGTTGTCTTTCTGGTTGATGATCGTGTCGATCGCGATGGCGGTCTTGCCGGTCTGGCGGTCGCCGATGATCAGCTGGCGCTGTCCGCGTCCGATCGGGATCATGGCGTCGATGGCCTTGATGCCGGTCTGCATCGGCTCGTGCACGCTCTTGCGCGACATGACGCCCGGCGCCTGCAGCTCGAGAGCGCGGCGCCCCTCTGCCTTGATGTCGCCGAGTCCGTCGATCGGGTTGCCCAGCGGGTCGACGACGCGCCCGAGGAAGGCGTCGCCGACGGGAGCCGAGAGCACCTCTCCGGTACGGGTGACCTCCTGGCCCTCCTCGATGCCGGTGAACTCACCGAGCACGATGACACCGATCTTGGTCTCTTCGAGGTTCAGCGCGAGGCCGAGAGTGCCGTCGGCGAACCGCAGCAGCTCGTTGGCCATGACGCCCGGCAGCCCCTCGACGTGCGCGATGCCGTCGGCGGCGTCGGTGACGAAGCCGACCTCGGTCTTGGACGCGGCGGTCGGCTTGTAGCCGGCCACGAAGTCCTTGAGCGCGCCGCGGATCTCGTCCGGGCTGATGGTGATGTCTGCCATGGGGTTCCTTTTTCGGAAGTGGTCGTAGAAGCCGGGTCAGCCGGCGAGCTGCAGTCGGAGTTCGGAGAGTCGGGATGCGATGGTGCCGTCGATGACGTCGTCGCCGACCTGGACGCGGAGGCCGCCGAGCACGGAGGGATCGACGCGCACGGCGATGCGCGGCTCGCGGCCGTACTGGCTTCTTCAGGGTCGTGGCGAGGGTCGAGAGCTGCGCATCCGTCAGCGGCGCGGCGGCGGTGACGTTCGCGACGATGCCGCCGGAGGCGTCGGCCACGGTCTCGGCGGCGAGCGTGAGCAGCTGGCCGATGCGGCGACCGCGCGGAGTCTGAACGAGGTGCCGCACGATCGCGAGCGTCCCGGCATCGACCTTGGTGGTGAGCAGGCTGTCGACGAGCGATGCCTTGCCGGCCGCGTCGCCGAGCTTGCTGCCGACCGCGAGCTCGAGGTCGGGGTCGCTGGATACCGCGCGGGCGAACATGAACAGCTCGCCCTCGATGTCGGCGTCGTCGGGTGCGCTGATCGCGATGGCGCGGATACCGACCTGCTCGATGCCGTCGATCAGCTGATCGGAGTTCGACCACCGCGAGCCGACGAGCCCTCCCAGAAGGGAGGCCGCGGCGGGATCGAGGCTGCTGAAGATCTTGGCGATGAGGCCGGTCTTCTCCGCCACCTCGACCGACGGGTCGGCCAGCAGGGCGCGCAGCTGGGACGAGCCCGCGATGTCGCGCCCGGCGGAGAGCAGCTGCTCCCCGGTGCCGCGCGTGACGCCCGTCGCCGAGCGCGAGAGCACTCTTCGCCGCCTCGAGGGCAGCGCGTGACGCCGAACCCATTACGTGCCCGCACCCATCTTCATTTTCCTGCCTTGGCCTTCGTGCCTGCCGTGCTCGTGACAGTCGCAGCGTCGGCTGTGGCCAGGTCCGCCAGGAAGCGGTCGACGATCGAGGACGCCTTCTTGTCATCCAGGGACTCGCCGATGACGCCCGACGCGAGATCGATGGCCAGCGTGCCGACCTCGCCGCGGAGCGACACCAGAGCTGCGGCGCGTTCGGCCTCGATCTGGTTCTGCGCGTTGGCGACGATGCGCGCGGCATCCGACTGCGCCTGCTCGACGAGTTCGGCACGGATGCGCTTGGCGTCGTCACGGGCCTCGTCCTTGATGCGCCCGGCCTCGCCGCGGGCCTCGGCCAGCTGCGCGTTGTACTTCTCGAGAGCCGCCTGGGCCTCGGCCTGCGCCTCTTCTGCACGCTTGATGCCGCCGGCGATCGCGTCGCTGCGGGCGTCGAGCGCCGCGTTGATCTTGGGCACGAAGCGCCAGAGCATCAGCCCGAGGATCAGCAGGAACGCGATCGAGCCCCAGATCAGGTCGGGAAGCTCGGGGATCAGCACCGAGTGCGTCGCCTCTTCCTCCTCGGGGTGGGCGTCGAGGATGGCGAATGGGGATCGTCAGCATCCGGATTCCTTCGGTCGGAGGTCCTGCACCTTACGGCGCGGCGGGCGCGGGGAACGGGATGAATGCGACACCGATGGCGATGAAGCAGAGCGCCTCGGTGAGCGCGATACCGATCCACATGAGGGTCTGCAGGCGGCCGGCGAGTTCGGGCTGGCGCGCGACGGATTCGATCGTCTTGCCGACGATGATGCCGACGCCGATACCGGAGCCGATGACCGCGAGACCGAACGCGAGCGGGGCAAGCTGTCCGACGATGTTCACTGTGGGTGTCCTTTCGAGGTGGGGCAGAACTGTTTCGACGAGCTCAGTGCTCGTCGGCCAGCGCCAGCTGGATGTAGATGGCGGTGAGGATGGTGAAGACGAACGCCTGAAGGCCGGCCACGAAGATCTCGAGAACCGTGAAGGCGATGCCGAAGGCGAAGGTGCCGACGCCGAGGAGGCCGATCGGGTTGCCCTGCTGGAACAGCACGGTGACGAAGAAGAAGTTCGTCGCCAGGAAGCACAGGACGAGCAGCATGTGACCGGCCACCATGTTCATGGTGAGTCGGAGGGTCAGCGTGATCGGCCGGATGATGAACGTCGAGAAGCCCTCGAGGATCGCGATGAGCGGCACGATCAGCTTGGGCACGCCCGGCAGCACGGTCGCGTTCTTGAAGAACCGGAACCCGTGCTTGCGCATGCCCGCGTAGATGAACGTGACGTAGGCCACGACGGCCATGATGATCGCCTGCCCGATGAGCCCGGTGCTGGCGATCTGCAGCCCGGGGATCGTACCGGTGATATTCAGGCCGAGGGTCAGGAAGAAGATCGTGAACAGCAGCGGCATGAAGCGGCGGCCGTCTTTCTCGCCGAGCGTCTCGACGATGATGCCGTTGCGCACGAATCCGGTGATGAACTCGAAGGCGACCTGACCGCGACCGGGCACCAGCTTCAGGTTGCGGGTGGCGACCCAGAAGATGACCGCCAGCACGATGACGACGAGCATGCGGATGATCAGGATGCGGTTCATCTCGAACGGGGTGCCGATGAACAGCACCGGCTCGGGGAAGAACTCGTCGATCGACGGGCCGCAGAACTCGCCGGGGGGACACTCCGACGCGACACCGTGGGGAACAGCGCGGCGGCTGGAGCGAGGATTGAGGCTAGCAGGGCTTTCTCCTGATCAGGGCGCGACGACGCGGCGATCGTAGGGGGGAAGGTCTCCCTTACCCTATCAAGGAAATCGGCCCTACTCTCCCGGCAGCTTGACGTCGCTGACGTACGGAACGCGGGCTCGGGAGAACGCGATCGCGTCGCCGATCAGCGAGCCGATGACCGCCGCGATGGCGGTGAACGCGAAGACTCCGGGGTCGAGCCAGGTCTGCCCGCGAAGCCAGATCGCGAACACCAGGAAGAGCAGGAACTTCACGCCGAGCGCCCCCAGGACGACGGCGAAGAAGAGCGGGTTCGACGCGTCGCCACGGGTGACGCGTCCGGCGATCAGCATGCTCGCCGTGGTGAGCCCGAGGAAGACGGCGGCGAGGCCCGCGCCGACCAGCGCGCCGATGAGGCCGGGCACCCCCGCGACGAGCCAGCCGATGACGCCGCCGCCGATCGCCACGACGACCGCGACCATCACGCCGTAGCGCAGGGCGAGCCGGAAGATCGGGGCGACGCTCATCGTGGCCATCAGGAGCCCTCTTTCTCGTGCAGCCGCTCGAGGGCGACCTTGGCCTGGGCGTCGGTCGGTTCCAGGTCCGGGTCGTCGAAGCGTTCGGCGGCGGCGTCGAGGGCGTCGAAGGCGGCGAGCGCGGCATCCGACGACGACGGCCGGATCGGCGCTCTGCACCGCGGCCTCTGCGGCCTTGCGGCGACTGAGCGGAGCGAGCGTCACGATCGTGCAGATCACCAGTCCGACGACCGTGATGAGAGCCGCCCACCACCAGTCGGGGATGAACAGGAAGAGCAGGGTGCCGACGGATGCGACGGCGGTCCAGGCGTAGAAGATCAGCACCGCGTGGAAGTGGCTGTGCCCCATGTCGAGCAGACGGTGGTGCAGGTGCTTGCGGTCGGCGCTGAACGGCGACTTGCCCGCACGCAGGCGGCGCAGCACCGCGAGGCCGAAGTCGAGCAACGGCACGATGAGCACCGCGAACGGCAGCAGGATGGGGATGAAGGCGGGGAGCAGCCCGCTCGCTCCGAGCGGGACGGCAGCGCCGGCGCACTCCCCCGTGAGGCGGCACGGGTCGATCTGCCCCGTGACGGCCACCGCGGAGGCGGCCATCAGCATCCCGACCAGCAACGCCCCCGCGTCGCCCATGAAGAGTCGCGCCGGATGCCAGTTGAGCGGCAGGAAGCCGGCGCACGCTCCGATCACGACGGCTGCGATGAACTGGGCGAGGTTGAAGTAGCCCGTCTGGTCGGTCGGTCCGAACGAGACCACGTAGCAGTAGACGAAGAACACGCTGTTGGCGATGAGGGCGACGCCCGCCACCAGGCCGTCGAGCCCGTCGATGAAGTTGATCGCATTCATCACGAGCACGATCACGAACACCGTGATCACGAGCGACATGAGAGGCGAGAAGGTCACGAGCAGTCCGGGCACGGGGACGCTGGCGATCTGATAGCCCTGCCAGGCCAGCAGGCCGGCCGCGATGATCTGCCCGGCGAGCTTGGTCAGCCAGTCGAGGTCCCAGATGTCGTCTGCGACGCCGATCAGCACGATGAGGAACGAGGCGCCCAGGATGGCGAGGATCGGCCCGGGGCGGGAGTAGACGAGTGCCAGCGGGGGCAGCAGCGATCCGACCGCGATGGCGGCGACGATGCCGAGGAACATCGCGACCCCGCCGAGGCGTGGCGTCGGCCGGGTGTGCACGTCGCGCGCGCGGATCTGCGGATAGAGGCGGTACTTGTGGCTCATCTTGTAGATGAGCCAGGCGAGCCCAAAGGTCACGACCCCCGACACCCCGGCGACGATGAGGTAGAAGACTATGCGCACCGGTCGGCCCCCACGATCGCGACGAGCTCGTCGTCGGGGATGACGCCGTGGCGCACGATCCGCAGCTTGCCCTGAGGTGACTCGAGTCCGGTGGCATCGACGATGGTGGAACCCGCGCGCGGATCGCTGCCCGCGTAGCGCTCCCCCACCGGACCGGCGTCGAGGTAGACGGCCACCGCATCCGCCAGCATCGCCTCGGCCTCGGCGACTGTCGTCGCCGCCGGTTCGCCGGTGGTGTTGGCGCTCGACACGGCAAGCGGCCCGGTCTCGGCCAGCAGCTCGAGGGCGATCGGGTCGCTGGGCATGCGGAGCGCGACGGTGCCGCGGGTCTCGCCGAGATCCCAGTCGAGGGTGCGACGCGCTCGCACGACGACGGTCAGACCGCCTGGCCAGAACTTCGCCACCAGCGCTCGGACCTCATCGGGGACGACCTCGGCCAGGGCATCGAGCGTCGGGATGCCGGGGATCAGAACCGGGGGCGGCGCCGTGCGATCGCGGCCCTTGGCCTCGAGCAGGCGGGTGACGGCGGCGGGAGCGAAGGCGTCCGCCGCGACGCCGTAGACGGTGTCGGTGGGGATGACGACGAGCTCGCCCCTCCCGATCGCCTGACGGGCGAGGCGCATCCCGGTCAGCAGCTCGGCGGGGGCCGAGGTGTCGTAGGTCGCCATCCTGTCGATCCTAGTTCGCCGGGCCCGGACTCCCGGTGCGGGAGGATGGGGCACCATGCCCTCTCCTCTTCGTCTTCGACATGGACGACGTCCTGTACGACTACGACTGGCGCGTCCGGATGGCGGGGCTGACCGAGCTGACCGGTCACGACCTCGACGAGCTGCGCCGTCGCTGGTGGAACGCCTCTGGCGAGTGGGCCGCCGAGGCCGGCGACTACAAGACCGCCGAGCGCTATCACGCCGCATTCGTCGAAGGCTCTCGACGTCGACATCACGGTCGCGCAGTGGGTCGCGAACCGCCGCAGCGGCATGACGCCGTGGCCGGATTCGATCGCCGCAGTCGCGCGCGCCGCCGAACTCGGCCAGGTCAGCCTGCTCACCAACAACGGCCCGCTGCTCGGGGCGCACCTGGCCGAGATCGCGTCCGAGATCGCTCCGCTCTTCGGCGACCACCTGCGCACCTCGGCGTATTACGGAGCTCGCAAGCCGAACCGCGTCGTGTTCCAGCGCCTGCTCGACGAGTACGACGCCGATCCCGCTGACGTGTTCTTCACCGACGATCTGCGTCGAGAACGTGCGCGGGGCCGAGTCGGTCGGCATCACCGGGCATGTGTTCACGACGCCGGCGGCGCTTCTGGATGCCGTGGAGACCTTCGCGCGCGAGCGGGCGTAGCGCGCTGCCGCCCTCGAAACGGCAAGAAACGTGGTACCGGCAACCGCGTAAGGACGTTTTCTGCCGTCTCGACGAGGGCGCGGCTAGCGCGTCGCGGTCGTGACGCGATCGCGTCCGAGGAGGTCGCGGGTGGTGGAGGGCGCGCGCCAGCCGTCCGCGGTGAGCAGAGCGCGGATCGCGTCACCCTGCAGCTCGCCGTGCTCGAGCACGAGGGTGCCGCCCGGGCGCAGCAGCGCCGCAGCCCGCGCGGACAACGCGCGCACCACATCCAGGCCGTCTGCCCCGCCGTAGAGAGCGTGCTCGGGGTCGTGCAGCCGCACCTCGGGGTCGCGCGGCACGGCGCCGAGCGGGATGTAGGGCGGATTCGAGACCACGACGTCGACGGTGCCGTCGAGCTCGGGCACCGCGTCCGCGAGGTCGGCGAAGACGAGGCGCAGGTTCGGCGCCGCGATGTCGCGCGCGTTCTGCTTCGTCCAGACGAACGCGCGCGGCGAGTTCTCGACCGCGACGACCGACGCGTGCGGCACCTCGGTCGCGAGGGCGAGGGCGATGGCACCGCTGCCGGTGCCGAGGTCGACCGCGAGCGGCTCGGGCGATGCGACGGCCATGAGCGCGTCGATCGCGAGCTGTGCGACGAGCTCGGTCTCGGGGCGGGGCACGAAGACGCCGGGTCCGACGGCGAGTTCGAGCGAGCGGAATGCCGCACGTCCGGTGATGTGCTGCAGCGGCTCGCGGGCGGCGCGGCGCTCGATGACCTCGAGCACGGCGAGCGCGTCGTCCTGGTGCACGGCGGCATCGGTCGCGACCCGCGCCTGCACCTGCCCGCGGCTCAGGCCGAGCACGTGGCCGATGAGCAGTTCGGCGTCGACGTCGGGCGTCGGCGACGCGCAGCGGCCCTCGAGGACCCCGATGGCGTGGTCACGCAGCGAGGTGACCGTGTGCGGTGCGCTCAGGACTGATCCCCGACGGCGGCGAGCTGCGCCTCTTCGTCGGCCTCGATGCAGGATGCGATGACCGGCTCGAGCGCGCCGTTCATCACCGAGTCGAGGTTGTAGGCCTTGTAGCCGGTGCGGTGGTCGGCGATCCGGTTCTCCGGGAAGTTGTAGGTGCGGATGCGCTCGGAGCGGTCCATCGTGCGGATCTGGCTCTTGCGCGCGGCGCTCGACACCGCATCCTGCTCCTCCTGCTGGCGGGCGAGCAGGCGGGCGCGCAGCACGCGCATGCCGGCCTCGCGGTTCTGCAACTGGCTCTTCTCGTTCTGCATCGACACCACGATGCCGGTCGGCACGTGGGTGATGCGCACCGCCGAGTCGGTGGTGTTGACGCTCTGACCGCCGGGGCCGCTGGAGCGGAACACGTCGATCTTCAGGTCGTTCTGGTTGATCTCGACCTCTTCTGGCTCGTCCACCTCGGGGAAGACGAGCACCCCGGTCGTCGAGGTGTGGATGCGGCCCTGCGACTCGGTCGCCGGCACGCGCTGCACGCGGTGCACGCCGCCCTCGTACTTGAGGTGCGCCCAGACGCCCTGCGACGGGTCGGTGGCGTTCGACTTGATGGCGAGCTGCACGTCTTTGTAGCCGCCCATGTCGCTGTCGGTGCTGGCGAGCAGCTCCGTCTTCCAGCCCTTGGACTCGGCGTAGTGGATGTACATGCGCAGCAGGTCGGCCGCGAACAGCGCGCTCTCTTCGCCGCCCTCGCCGCCCTTGATCTCCATGATCACGTCGCGGCCGTCATCCGGGTCGCGCGGGATGAGCAGACGACGCAGCTTCTCCTGCGCGGTCGCGAGCCCCTCTTCGAGACCGGGGATCTCGGCGGCGAACGCCTCGTCCTCTTTCGAGAGCTCGCGCGCGGCGGCCAGGTCCTCGACCGCCTGCTGCCACGTCTCGTGAGCGCGATGCGATCTGGCTCAGCTCGGCGTAGCGGCGGTTGACCTTCTTGGCGCGCCCGGCATCCGCGTGGATCGCCGGGTCGGAGAGCTGCTGAGCCAGTTCGTCCTGTTCGGCCAGCAGCGTCGCGACTGACTCGAACACGGGTTACTCCTTGTGAGGTGCCGTTCCCGTTGCCGCCAGCACCGTTGCCGTTGGGCAGGGTCTTCTGGATCTGCACCAGGAACTCGGTGTTCGACGCCGTCTCGCGCAGCTTCGACAGCACGCCCTCGAGCTGCTGCTGCAGTTCGAGACCGGCGAGCGCCCGGCGCAGGCGCCAGGTGATCTTGATCTCCTCGGGGCTCAGCAGCTCCTCCTCGCGGCGGGTGCTGGATGCGTAGATGTCGACCGCGGGGAAGATGCGCTTGTCGGCGAGGCTGCGCGAGAGGCGCAGCTCCATGTTGCCGGTGCCCTTGAACTCCTCGAAGATGACCTCGTCCATCTTGGAACCGGTCTCGACCAGCGCGGTCGCGAGGATGGTCAGCGAGCCGCCGCCCTCGATGTTGCGCGCGGCGCCGAAGAAGCGCTTCGGCGGGTAGAGCGCGCTGGCGTCGACACCGCCGGACAGGATGCGACCGGATGCCGGGGACGCCAGGTTGTAGGCGCGGCCGAGGCGGGTGATCGAGTCGAGCAGCACGACGACGTCGTTGCCCAGCTCGACGAGGCGCTTGGCGCGCTCGATGGCGAGCTCGGCGACCGTGGTGTGATCCTCGGCGGGGCGGTCGAAGGTGGAGGCGATGACCTCGCCCTTGACCGAGCGCTGCATGTCGGTGACCTCTTCTGGCCGCTCGTCGACCAGGACCACCATGATGTGGACCTCGGGGTTGTTGACCGCGATCGCCTTGGCGATGGCCTGCAGGATGAGCGTCTTGCCGGCCTTGGGCGGCGCGACGATGAGGCCGCGCTGGCCCTTGCCGATCGGGGCGATCAGGTCGATGATGCGGGTCGACAGCTTCTCGCGCTCGGTCTCGAGGCGCAGGCGCTCGTTCGGGTAGATCGGGGTCAGCTTGCCGAACTCGACGCGCTCGCCGGCCGACTCGATCGAGTTGCCGTTGACCGAGTCGATCTTGACGATCGCGTTGTACTTCTGGCGGTTGCCGGCCTGCTCGCCCTCGCGGGGCTGGCGGATGGCGCCGACGACGGCGTCGCCCTTGCGCAGGTTGTACTTCTTGACCTGGCCGAGCGAGACGTAGACGTCGTTCGGTCCGGGCAGGTAGCCGCTGGTGCGCACGAAGGCGTAGTTGTCGAGCACGTCGAGGATGCCGGCGACGGGGATGAGCACGTCGTCGTCGCTGATCTCGGGCTCGAAGTCGTCGTTCTGGGCGCCACGGCCGCGCTTGCGGTCGCGGTAGCGGCTGCGGCTCGAGCGGCTCTCGCCGTCTTCGGCCTGCTGCTGACGGTCGGTCTGGCGCGGCGGCCGCCGTTGCCGTTCTGCTTCTCGGGGGCCTGCTTGTCGGCGTTCGGTCGCCGCCCTGCGCATTCTGCGTGCCCTGACCGCGGCCACGGCCACGGCCGCGGCGGTTGCCGCCCTCGGCGTCGTCGCCGTCCGCGCCCGAGGTGACCTCGGGGAGGAGCTTGTCGAGGTCGGCCGCGACGTCGGCGGCGGCGACCGGCGTGGTGTCGATGGCCGGGGTGGCGGCGAGCTCGGCCGCGACCTCGGTGGACGCCGTCACGCGGCGCGAGCGGCGGGCCGGCGCCTTGGCGGCGGGCTCTGCGTCGGCGGTGCCGGAGTCGTCGGCAGGAGCGAGGTCCTGCACGATCTGACCCTCGCCCTCCGGGGCGACGGTGTCGATCGGCGCGACGGTGTCGACTGAGATGGGCTCTGCGGACGACGAGCCGCCCTCGGTCTCGGAAAGCGTGTCCACGAGTTCTCCTTTTCGAAGTTTGGCCGCGCCGACGATGCCGCGCTCGGCCGCGAGGGCCTGGAGTTCCGGGAGCCGCAGACGGCTCAGCTCGGTGCGGACATCCGCGCGATGCGCGGAATCAACGTCGGTCACGTGAGGGGATTCCTTCCGTCATGCACCGAAGCGCACACGGCGCAGAGCGAATGACTGTGGCGAATGCCAGATTGGGATGTGCACTCCAGGCTTCTGAAGGACCGAGCGGGGTTTAAGCCACGGCTTCGGTCGAGTGCGTTACCACTGTAGCACCCCGAAAGTCGACGGCCAGCAGCAGACAGTTCCACGGCGTGGTGGCGTGCTTCTGGATCAGATCGGTCGCTTGGAGACGTTCCGCGGGGGTGCTTCCGAGCACCAGGATCGACGGCCCGGCACCCGAGACGACGGCCGCGAGACCCTCGGCGCGGAGGATCTGGATGAGCGCGTCGGTCTCCGGCATCGCGCTCGCCCGGTAGCTCTGGTGCAGCTTGTCCTCGGTCGCTGCGAGCAGCAACTCGGGGCTCTGCAGCAGGGCTGCGATCAGCAGAGCAGACCGCGAGACGTTGAAGACCGCGTCCTCGTGCGGCACGGATTCGGGCTGGAGACTGCGGGCCAGCGCCGTCGACATGATCGACTCGACCGGCACGGCCACCATCGGCGAGACACCGCGGTGCACGATGAGCTTCTTGTGGCGAGGCCCCTCCGGCGTCATCCAGGCGATCGTGAGCCCGCCGAAGAGCGCGGGCGCGACGTTGTCGGGGTGGCCCTCGAGCGCGGTCGCGAGCGCGAGCAGGCCCTGCGCGTCGATCTCGACGATCCCCTCGAGCAGGCCCTTGGCCGCCATCACGCCCGAGACGATCGCGGCGCCCGGACGACCCCATCCCGCGGCCGTGCGGGATGCTGTTGCGCGCTTCCAGCTCGAGGCCGGGCAGCTCGATGCCGTAGGCCGCGAACGTGTAGGCGATCGATCGGACGACCAGGTTGGACTCGTCGGTCGGCACCTCGCCGGCGCCGACGCCCTCGACGGTGACCGTGGCACCGGGCTTGGCGCGCACGGTGACGACCAGCTCGTCGTACACCGAGAGGGCGAGGCCGAGGGTGTCGAAACCGGGACCGAGGTTCGCGGTGGTCGCCGGCACCTTCACCAGCACCGAGGTGCCGACCGGCACCGGGGCGGCTGACTTCTTCGCGGCACTCACGCGCTCAATCCGAGCACGCCCGCGATCTCGGCCGCGTCGATCGGCACGACGGTCGGCTTCACGTCATCGCCGTCCGGGGTGCGGAGCGCCCACTGCGGGTCCTTGAGGCCGTGCCCGGTGACGGTGAGCACGACGGTCGACCCCTTCGGGATCTCGCCGGCCGCGGCACGCTCGAGCAGACCGGCGACGCTGATCGCGGAGGCCGGCTCCACGAAGACGCCGACCTCGCTCGACAGGATGCGGTGGGCCTCGAGAATCGCGGCGTCCTCGATCGCACCGAAGTATCCATCGGTCTCGTCGCGCGCGGTGAGCGCGAGCTCCCATGACGCCGGGTTGCCGATGCGGATCGCGCTCGCGATCGTGTCGGGGTCCTTGACGACCTCGCCGAGCACGATCGGAGCGCTGCCCGCGGCCTGGAAGCCGAACATGCGGGGGCGTTTCGTGGTGGCCGAGATCGCCAGCTCCTCGGCGTAGCCGCGGGCGTAGGCCGTGTAGTTGCCGGCGTTGCCGACCGGGATGAAGTGGAAGTCGGGGGCGTCGCCGAGCACCTCGACGACCTCGAAGGCCGCCGTCTTCTGGCCCTCGATGCGGTCGTTGTTGACCGAGTTGACGAGGTGCACCGGGTAGTTCTCGGCGAGCTCGCGCGCGATGTCGAGGCAGTCGTCGAAGTTGCCCTGCACCTGGAGCAGCTCGGCGCCGTGGGCGATCGCCTGGGCGAGCTTGCCCATCGCGATCTTGCCCTCCGGCACCAGCACGGCGGCCGTGATGCCGGCGTGCGTCGCGTAGGCGGCGGCCGAGGCGCTGACGTGTTGCCGGTGGATGCGCAGATGACCGCCTTGGCACCGTGCTCGACGGCCTTCGAGACGGCCATCGTCATCCCGCGGTCCTTGAACGATCCGGTCGGGTTCATGCCCTCGAACTTGACCCAGACCTTGGCGCCGGTGCGCGCCTCGAGCGCGGGCGCGGGGATGAGCGGCGTGCCGCCCTCGCCGAGGGTGACGATCGGCGTCGCGTCCGTGACGTCGAGACGGTCACGGTACTCGTGGAGCACTCCACGCCACTGGTGGCTCATCTACAGTCCCTCTACTCGCAGCACGCTCGTGACCTCGGCCACCGACTTGCTCGCCTCCAGGGAGGCGACTGTCGCGGCGAGCGCAGACTCCGTCGCCTCATGCGTGCCGATCACCAGGGTAGCGGTGGGTTGGCGCCCCTCTTGAACGCGGCTCAGGCCGCACCGACTGCTGCACGGCCTCGACCGAGACGTCGTGCTCGCTGAACATGGTCGCGATCGCGGCGAGCACGCCCGGCTGATCGATGACCTCGAGCGTGATCTGGTAGCGGGTGGTGACGCTCGACATCGGCAGGATCGGGAGGTTGGCCTGGGTCGATTCCGCGACGCCGGGACCACCGATGACGTGGCGGCGTGCGGCCGAGACGACGTCTCCGAGCACGGCGGACGCGGTCTGCACGCCACCGGCGCCCGCGCCGTAGAACATCAGGCTGCCGGCGGCCTCGGCCTCGAGGAAGACCGCGTTGTTGGCTCCGTGCACCGCGGCGAGCGGATGGGTCAGCGGCACCAGTGCCGGGTGCACGCGCGCGCTGACGCCCTCGACGCCGGTCTCGGCGTCGGTCAGACGCTCGCACACGGCCAGCAGCTTCACGACGTAGCCGGCGGCGCGCGCCGCGACGACCTGCTCGTGCGTGATCTTCTCGATGCCCTCGCGGTACACGCTCTCGAGCGGCACCGTCGTGTGGAAGGCGAGGCTCGCCAGGATGGTGGCCTTCTGCGCCGCGTCGAACCCGCCGATGTCGGCGGTCGGGTCGGCCTCCGCGTATCCGAGCGTCGTCGCGGCGGCGAGCGCCTCGGCGAGCGTGTCGCCCTCGGTGTCCATGCGATCGAGGATGTAGTTCGTCGTGCCGTTCACGATGCCGAGGATGCGGTGCACGCGGTCGCCCGCGAGGCTGTCGCGCAGCGGCCGGATGATCGGGATGGCGCCTCCCACCGCGGCCTCGTAGTACAGCTGCGCGCCGACCTGCTCGGCGATCGCGAACAGTTCGGGGCCGTGGGTCGCGAGCAGCGCCTTGTTCGCCGTGATGACATCGGCGCCGGAGTTCATCGCGAGCTCGAGGTACTCGCGGGCCGGCTCGAGGCCGCCGATCAGCTCGATGACGATGTCGGCGCCGAGGATCAGCGACTTCGCGTCGGTCGTGATGAGGTGCTGCGGGATGTCGGTGCTGCGCTTCGCCTTCGGGTCGCGCACCGCGACGCCCACCAGCTCGAGCCCGGCGCCGACGCGACTGGCGAGCTCGTCGCCGTGCTCGAGCAGCAGGGACGCGACCTGCGCGCCGACGGAGCCGGCGCCGAGGATGGCGACGCGGAGGTTGCGGTATTCGATCATCGGGCCCTGGCTGGGCCTTCGGCGCGGTCGCGGGCGTCCAGCTCCCATGTCTCTGGACAAGCAGGTCGTCCTCGGTCTCTCGGCGCACGATCACGCGCGCCTGCCGTCGCGCACGGCGACGACCGCCGGCCGGCCGAGGTAGTTGTAGTTGCTGGCGAGCGACCAGCAGTAGGCACCGGTCGCAGGCACGGCGACGAGGTCTCCGGGGGTGACGTCGCCCGGCAGGTAGTCGGCGTGCACGACGATGTCGCCGCTCTCGCAGTGCTTGCCGGCGATGCGCACCAGGGCCGGGTCGGCATCCGAGACCCGGTTCGCGATCCTGACCGCGTAGTCGGCGCCGTAGAGCGCCGGCCGGATGTTGTCGCTCATGCCGCCGTCGACGGAGACGTACTTTCGGACCGCGGTTCCGTCCACGAGCACGTCCTTCGTCGTGCCGACCTCGTAGAGGGTGACGGTGCTCGGCCCGATGATCGCGCGACCCGGCTCGATCGCGACGACCGGCATCGGGATGCCGAGGGCGGCGCACTCGGACGACACGACGCGCGCGAAGTCCGCCGCGATCTGCTCGATCGGAGTCACGACGTCGGCGCTCGTGTACGCGATGCCGAAGCCCGCCGCCGAGGTTCAGCTCGGGGACGTCGCCGCCGTCGAGCAGCGCGGCGTGCACGACGAGCAGGCGGCGGGCGGCTTCTGCGAACCCGTCGGACTCGAAGATCTGCGATCCGATGTGCGAGTGCAGGCCGAGGAAGCGCAGCGAATCGTGCGCGCGGATCTGCGCCACCACATCCGGAGCATCGGCCAGCGGGATGCCGAACTTCTGGTCCTCGCGCGCGGTCGCCAGGTACTCGTGGGTGGAGGCGTGCACGCCGGAGTTGATGCGCAGCCGCACGGCCTGCACCACGCCCGCGGCGCGCGCCGCCTCTGCAACGCGATCGAGCTCGACGACGCTGTCGAGGACGATCGCGCCCACCCCGAGCCCGACACTGCGGTCGATCTCGGCGCGGCTCTTGTTGTTGCCGTGGAATCCGAGTCGCGGCGGGCTCGACGCCCGGCCGCGAGCGCGACGGCCAGCTCGCCGCTGCTGCACACGTCGATGTTGAGCCCGGCCGCCGTCATCCAGCGCGCGATCTCGGTGGAGAGGAACGCCTTGCCGGCGTAGTACACCTTCACGGTGCCGCCGACGGCTGCGAACGCGTCGTCGAACGCGGCCTTGAGGCGGGTCGCGCGGGTGCGGGCGTCGTTCTCGTCGACGACGTAGAGCGGCGTGCCGAACTCGGCGGCGAGCGCGGTGGCGTCGACGCCGTCGATGGCGATGGCCCCGGATGCGGCGCGGGCGGCACCCGACGGCCAGACGCCCGCGTCGAGCGCGTTCGCATCGTCGGGCTGGACCAGCCAGTCCGGTGCGAGCGGACGGTGCCACGGGTTGGCGGACACGTCAAACCTCACGGATATGAATGAACAGTGAGGCGAGCGAACCCGGCTTGGTCCCTGAAGCCGGGGTCAGTTTAGCGGCAATTCACCGGTGTCCCTAGCCGCGCGCCAGCCGCGACTGCCCGCCCGCGAACGCATCGAGGTGCTCGGCCGCCTCTGCGATGTCGTCGGTGACGAGCAGCAGACGCTCGGCATCGGCGCGCACCTCGGGCGCCGCCGTCGCGAACAGCGCGTCGAGCAGCGGCCCGACCGGCATCGCCTGCGTCCAGTAGTCGCGCCCGAGGAACACCATCGGGCTGAAGTAGTCGGTGCCGGCGCCGGACGATGCCGTCGCGTAGAAGTTCTGCTGCGCATCCTGGAACACCTCCTGCAGCGTCCCCGCGCTCCCCCGGGTGAACACGATCCCCTGCCGCGCGATGGTCAGCAGACCGTCCTCGCGGATCGAGTTCTGAAACAGCTTCGCGATCTGCGTCGCGAACGGACTCGTCGGCTCGTGCCCGTAGTGCCAGGTCGGGATCGAGAGACTCTGCACCGGATCGGCGATCGCGCCGGCTCGCCACCCAGGCGGGCGCGAACCACTCCCCCGCGAGACGCACGAGTGCCGGGTCCGGCGTGCCGTCCGCGCTCAGGATGCCGTGCAGATCGGGCATGCGCGGCACGACCGCGAGCGCGGCGATCGTCTCCTCCAGCACCGCATCCGGATGCTGCGACAGCGCCGCGCCCAGGTGCGACGCCTCCATGGCGCCGGGTCCGCCGCCGGTGCAGACCAGCATCCCGCGCCGGGCCAGGTCCCGTGCGAGTTCGGCGACCCGCCGGTAGTCGGCGGAGTCGCGCGGAAGCTGATGCCCGCCCATCACCCCGACGACGCGCCGATCGGCGATGATCCCGCCGAGATCGAAGGTGACGTTGGCATCGTGCACCGCCCGCTGGACGGCCTCCGCGGCATCCGTCGGGTGTCCCGCGTCCGGTGGCGACGAACCAGCGGAAGTTCGCGAAGTCGAGTGTGTCCCCGTAGCTGTCCGGGCCGGACCGGGTCGAAGTCCGCGAAGAGCTCGCCCGCCGTGTAGACCTCGCGGCGCTCGGAGTCGGGACTCGGCGGCCCACCGATGAGCCGCCGCGGGCGGTGTTCGTCGGGCGCCGGCGACTCGGTCACGATCACTCCGCCGAGCAGGTCCCCGGTGTCGACAGATCCGGTACCGCCCATGACGACGCCGTCGCCGTTGATCTTCACGACCAGGGTCTTCTGCACCACATCGACGTCGACGATGGTGAGAGCGACCGGCAGGCTCTCGTCGACGCAGATCGACTGCTTCGCGAACAGCTGATCGGCGAGGGCGCCGAGCTGCTCGCTCGCCTGCTCGACGGTGAAGCTCTCCTCGAAGAGCGAGATGCGTCGTCGGCGTGAGGACGATCTGCCCGTCGGCGGCCGACGGTTCGAG
Organism: uncultured Actinomycetota bacterium; assembly: GCA_963730045.1. Classification (GTDB taxonomy): domain Bacteria; phylum Actinomycetota; class Actinomycetes; order Actinomycetales; family Microbacteriaceae; genus JBDSKH01. Next base: position 128,911 of record CAVSPQ010000004.1, read on the forward strand.
CCCCATGCCGACCGGGATCGTGAAGATGAACACGCTGAACGGCGTCGCCGCCACGGATCGCGGGCTCCTCGAGCGTGATGGAGTCGATGGGAAGGCCGCTGAGGTTGCTGCCGACCACGGTCGACGATCTGGTCCTCGGCGACGGTGAACGTGACGTCGAGCTGCTCGGTGGCGGCGTTGGCATCGAGCGGCACGCCCTCGGCGTGCACCGTCGCCGCTCCCGTCAGGGCACCGAACGTGATGGTGCCGGCGTCGACGTCGACCTCGTTCGAGCTCGACCGCGAGATCGCCTGCAGCAGCACCGACCCGCTGCCGATGTCGACCGTGACCTGCGACGGGTCCTCGATGCCGAGCACGGCGACGATGCGGTCCTTGATGTACTGACGCGCGTAGTCCTTGGCGTAGGCGTCGGCGACGAAGAAGGCGACGACCAGCAGGATCACCAGGACGATCAGGATGCCGCCCAGCACCCACGGCCAGCGGCGGCGCTTCTTCTTCGACTGGACCGGGATCGGCCTGGTCGCGGACGTGCCGGCGGCCCGTGCTGCCGCCGCCACGTCGGTCGGCTGCGTGTCGGGCAGGTCGTCGGACTTCGTGTCGTCGCTCATCGTCCTTCGTCTCGTCGCTACATCTTGTCGGGTGCGCCGACACCCAGCATGCCGAGTCCGTTGCGAAGCACCTGACCCGTTGCGTCGTTGAGCCACAGGCGGGTACGGTGCACGTCCTCGATCGCCGCGTCGCCGAGCGGGATGACCCGGCAGGCGTCGTACCACCGGTGGTACGCGCCGGCCAGTTCCTCGACGTAGCGGGCGACCCGGTGCGGCTCGCGCAGCTCGGCCGCCTGCAGCACGATGCGCGGGAACTCGGCGAGGACGCCGAGCAGGATGCTCTCGGTCTCGTGCTCCAGGGTCGCGGCGTCGAAGACCGAGCGATCGACACCGGCGGCCGCGGCGTTCCGGGCGACGGCGCGGGTGCGGGCGTGCGCGTACTGCACGTAGAACACCGGGTTGTCGTTGGTCTTGCGGGTCAGCAGGTCGAGGTCGACGTCGAGCGACGAATCGGTGGAGCTGCGCACCAGGGCGTAGCGGGCCGCATCGACGCCCACCGCATCCACCAGGTCCTCCATCGTCACGACGGTGCCCGCGCGCTTCGACATGCGCACCGGCTCGCCGTTCTGCACCAGGTTGACCTGCTGCCCGATGATGATCTCGAGATTGACGTACGGGCACGTCGCCGAAGGCCGCCGTCATCGCCATGAGGCGTCGCACGTAACCGTGGTGGTCGGCGCCCAGGATGATGATGTTGCGCTCGAATCCGCGCTCGCGCTTGTCGAGGTAGTAGGCGAGGTCGCCCGACATGTAGGCGCCCTCACCGTCCTTCTTGATGATGACGCGATCCTTGTCGTCGCCGAACTCGGTGGTGCGCAGCCAGGTCGCGCCGTCGAGCTCGAAGATGTGGCCCGAGCTTCTTCAGTCGCTCGATCGCGTGCTCGACCGCGCCGGACTCGTGCAGCGTGTTCTCGTGCGTGAAGACGTCGAAGTCGACGCCGAAGTCGTGCAGGCTCGCCTTCACCTCGGCGAACATCAGGTTCACGCCGAGCTCGCGGAAGACCTCCTGCGCCTCGTCGCGCGGCAGCTCGCGGAGCGCGGCAGCGCCGCCCGGGTAGTCGGCCTCGACGCGCGCCGCGATCTCGAGGATGTACCCGCCGCCGTAGCCGTCGTCGGGGGCCGGCTCACCGAGGTGCGCCGCGACCAGGCTGCGCGCGAACCGGTCGATCTGGATGCCGTGGTCGTTGAAGTAGTACTCGCGCGTGACGATGCCGCCCTGGGCTTCGAACACCCGCGACAGGCTGTCGCCGACGGCCGCCCAGCGGGTGCCGCCGATGTGCAGCGGACCGGTCGGGTTGGCGGAGACGAATTCGACGTTGATGGTCACGCCGTCGTAGAGGGTGCCGCGTCCGTAGGCGTCGCCCTCGTCGACGATCACCTGGGCGAGCGCGCCGGACGCCGCGGCATCCAGCCGGATGTTGAGGAAGCCGGGGCCGGCGACCTCGGCGCTGGCCACGCCGTCGACCGCACCCAGAGCGCTCGGCGAACTCGACCGCGAGGTCGCGCGGCGCGATGCCGAGCCGCTTGCCCAGCTTGAGCGCCGCGTTCGACGCCCAGTCGCCGTGCTCGCGGTTGCGCGGGCGTTCGAGCGTGACGTCCTCCGGGCCGATCTCCGCCTGCGGAATCGATGCCCCGGCCGTCGGCGACCTGCACGCACGACGCCCAGCAGAGCGGCGGCGAGTTCGGCGGGATTCACAAGGGACGATCCTAGCCGGGCGAGTCGCGGCGGACTCCCGGCCAGGCGGGTGACAATGGGGTATGCCTGCCGACTCTCCGCCGCGCCATCCCGCCCCTCGCCGTCGCCGCCCTCGCGCGTCGCTCTTCTCGCCGGCTGCACGCCGGAACCGACGCCGACCGAGACCGACCTGCGGGCCCGAATCCGAGCGGCGACCCGAGCGGCGAGCCAGCGCCGACGCTCTGACGGCCCAACCCGCCGGCACCCCTATCGACGTCGACCTGCGACGAACTGGTGAGCCCGGACACCATCTACGCAGTTCAACCCGAACTTCGTGCTGATCGACGACTTCGACCCGACCGACGGACTCGGTGGCCGCGACGCGCTCTCGACTACTCCGGCGTCGCCTGCCGCTGGCAGAACCAGACGAGCGGCGACAACATCGACCTCTCGGTCGCCGAGCCTCGACGACGACTCCCTCACCGCCCTGAAGAACGCGGCCTTCGAAGACAGCGAGATGGTGCCGACCTACGGCGAGGAGGCCTACTTCGGCGATCAACGGCCAGGTCGGCATCGCGCAGGTGTTCCAGGGGTCGTACTGGATCGTCGCCGAATCGCCGGCGTTCTTCGAGCCGGGCGACGCGACCGCGATCGTCGAGTCGGCGATCGCCGCGCTGACGGGCTAGCCGTCTCAGCCGAGTTCGACCAGCTCGTCCGGGTCGTCGTCGAGCTCGACGTCCGCCTCGCGCTGAACCTCGAGCGTGCGGAACAGGATGTCGGCCATCGTGTTGGTGAGGAACGCCGTGTCGGCGGCGTCGCGCCCGGTCGCCATCCGCACCATCCCGCGCCGCGGCGCCAGACGGGTGGAGTCCACGACGACCCAGCGACCCTCGACGACGGCCTCGACCACGGCGTGGAAGTCCGGCGGCTGCAGTTGCGGCGCGTACACCGAGACGAGCCGCGCCGGGATGTCGAGCGCGCGCAGCAGCGCCGCCGTCAGGTGCGCGTAGTCGCGGCAGACACCGGCGCCGGCCTCGAGCGTCTCGACGGCGCCTCCGGTCGGCGTGCTCGCCTCCGGCACGTAGGTCAGCCGATCGTGCACCCAGGCGCCGACCGTGCGCACCAGATCGGCGCCGTCGAGGCCGGGGAAGGTGTCGCGGGCGAACGGCTGCATGATGTCCGACTGCACGTACCGGCTCGGCCGGAGGTAGATGATCTCGTCGGTCGCGCTCGACCGGCAGCGGCTGCGGCTCGGCCCGACGACGCGTCGCCTCGTAGACGATCTCCAGGATGCCGGGCGTCGTCTCGAAGAGCTGCTGACGGGTGCCGTGGATCTCGTCCAGTTCGCGGGTCTCGACGAGCTCGCCGCCGATCCTGACCTCGAGGTGCTCCGACCTGATCGGCACGCCCTCGCGCGGTCGAGATCGCCAGCATGAACGCGGTCGGATCGACCACCTCGAGGGTCATGCGCGACCGCACGCTGCGCTGCAATTCCGAGGCCGGACGTCACGCTCGCGGGCGGGATCGGACGGAAAGGGCGGCGGAGGTCATGCTGCTAACCTAGTTCCGCATCGCGCCCCCGTAGCTCAGTGGATAGAGCGCTTCCCTCCGGAGGAAGAAGTCGCACGTTCGAATCGTGTCGGGGGCACCGGAACAGACGTCTCGTGCGCCGACTGCGCCGACTAGCCTGATCGGGTGCCGTTGCGCGTCGTGATCGCCCCCGATTCGTTCAAGGGCACGCTCGCCGCCGCCGATGTCGCGCAGGCGATCGCCGAGGGCTGGCGGTCGGTGCGGCCCGGACGACGAACATCGCGCTGCTGCCGCAGGCGGATGGCGGTGAGGGTACGCTCGCGGCGGTCGCGTCGGCGGTTCCCGGGCCGGTGCTGCGATCGGCCGGTCGGTGCACCGGACCGGACGGCCGCCCGACGCCCGGGATAGTGGCTCGAGCTGCCCGACGGCACCGCCGTCGTCGAGCTGGCGCAGGCGTCCGGCCTGCCGCTCATGGCAGCGCTCGATCCGCTCGGCGCGACGACCCGCGGCCTCGGTGAGGTGATCGCCGCGGCGCTCGACGCGGGAGCGACGGCGCTCGTGATCGGCCTCGGCGGCTCGGCCTCGACCGACGGCGGCGCGGGCGCCCTGGCGGCGCTCGGGCTGCGGTCTGCTCGACGCCGACGGACGTCCGGTCGGCGACGGCGGCGGCGAGCTCGCCCGCGTCGCGACCATCGACCGATCCGGGCTGCGCGACGCCCCCGCCGGCGGAGTGCGGCTGCTGAGCGATGTGACCGCACCGCTGCTCGGGCCCGACCGGCGCCGCGGCGGTGTTCGGACCGCAGAAGGGCGCGAGCCCCGGATGACGTCCGCACCCTGGATGCGGCGCTCGCCTCGCTACGCCGAGCTGCTCGGCGACGGCGCGGCGCACGCCCGGAGCGCGGAGCGGCCGGCGGCGCGGGATTCGGGTTCCTCGCGGCCTGGGGAGCCCGGATCGAGGCCGGATCGCGTGGCGATCGCGACGCTCACCGGATTCGCCGCGCAAGCGGCATCCGCCGACGTGGTCATCACCGGCGAGGGGCGCTTCGACGACACCAGCGCCACCGGCAAGGTCGTCGGCAACGCGCTCGCCCTCGTCGACCAGGGGTCCGCACGCGCCGTCGTGATCGCCGGGCAGCTCGACGCCCGAGCCCGTGACACCCGACGGGACGACGCGTCCGTCGCGATCTCCCTCGACCGACCTGGCGGGATCGACCGAGGCGGCCATGGCCGATCCGGCGCGCTGGCTGCGCGAGGCCGGAGCCGAGGCAGCGGCGGCCGGCCGGCTCAGCTCGCACGCGTGCGTCTCCAGGAACTCGTACAGCTCGCGGTCGTCGACACCGGGGAAGGTGCCGGACGGCAGCGGCGAGAAGATGTGCGCGTGCACCTTGGCGCTGGTCCAGGCGCGGCTCTTCCAGTGCTGGGCGAGCTCGGCCGGCGGGCGCTTGCAGCAGCTGGCGTCGGGGCAGCGTGACTGCTCGCGCCGCGTGGTCTCGCGGCCGCGGAACCACTTCGAGTCGGCGAACGGCACGCCCGAGCGTGATCGAGAACTCGTCCGCCGAGCTGGTGCCGATCTGGGTCGACTCGAAGAAGCTGCCCTGCGGGGTGTCGGTGTACTGGTAGAACTCGGTGGTCCGGTTGGTGCGGGCGAACGCGCGGCGGGCGCTCCACCGGCGGCAGACGATCTCGCCCTCGGTGCTGCCCGTGACATCCACCGGCAGTCGCAGGCCGTCGTTCTCGTAGGCCTTGTAGACCGCGCCGTCGTCGCCGACCCGCAGGAAGTGCCAGGTCATGTCGAGGTACGGCGTCGCGAGGTTGGTGAAGCGCAGCGCCGCCGACTCGTGGGTGGTGCCGAACGCGTCGCGGAAGTCCTCGATCGCGATGTTGCGATCGGCCTTCGCCTGCCGCAGGAAGTCGACCGACTGGGTCAGCGGCATCAGGCAGGCCGACGCGAAGTAGTTGATCTCGAGCCGCTGATGCAGGAACTCGGCGTAGCTGCGTCGGCGCGGCATGATCGAGCAGGCGGTGCGCGATCGCCTGCAGCGCCATCGACCGCAGGCCGTGGCCGCCGGGGATCGATGCCGGGCGGCAGGTAGATGCGCCCGTTCTGCGAGGTCGGTGACCGAGCGCGCCGAGTGCGGCAGGTCGTGCACGTGCACGAGCTCGAACCCGAGCTGCTCGGCCATCTGGCGCACCGAGCGGTGGGTGAGCGCGCCGGCGACGTGCCCGACCTTGCGCAGCTGGTCCTCGGCGAGCGCCTCGATCTCGGGCAGGTGGTTGTCGCGGGCGCGCATCATGGCGCGCAGCTCGGTGTTGGCGCGCCGCGCCTCCTCCGGCGTGGCGACGGCCTCGCGCGAGCGGCGGGCCAGCTCCTGATGCAGGCCGACCAGCGCACGCAGGGTGTCGTCGCCCATCCCCTTGCCGGCGCGGATCGGTCGGCAGCCCGAGCTCGGCGTAGACCGGGCTCGACTGCGCCCGGTCGAGCTCGATCTCGAGGTGCGGCGCGCTCGCTCGGGCGCGGTCGGCTCGAGGAGCTCGGAGACCGGGATCGCGAGCCGCTCGGCGATCGTGCCGAGCAGCGAGAGCCGCGGCTCGCGCTTGCCGTTCTCCATGAGGGAGAGCTGGCTGGCGGCGACGCCGACGTCGGCGCCCAGCTGATCGAGGGTGAGGCCGGCCTCGGTGCGGAAATGCCGCATCCGCTGACCCAGGGTCGCAAGATCGTTCACGAAATGAACTATACGGAAAGATTCGCGCTATCTTTCCACGCGATTCTGGATGGCGCGGCCGCCAATTTCGGCGCAGAGTGGAGATACCACCACAATTTTTCGGAGGAGCCATGACCTTGACCGCAGACCGCAAGTCGTCCGCCGTCACCGCCACCGGCACTCCGGCACCACCGGCCCCGACGACGAGGTCTATCGAGCCGGTCCACGACTCGTCCTGGGCGCTGCCGCCCGAGGGCGCCGACCCGCGCGTCATCGCCTGGGTCGAGAAGATGGCGCACCTCACGACGCCCGACACGGTCGTCTGGGTCGACGGATCGCGCCGCGAGCAGGACGAGCTGCTGCGCCTCCTGGTCGTCGAACGGCACGGTGACGCAGCTCAACGCGGAGCACCGTCCCTACAGCTTCCTGGCCCGCAGCCACCCCGACGACGTCGCCCGCGTCGAATCGCGCACCTTCATCTGCAGCGAACGCGAAGAGGACGCCGGCCCGACCAACAACTGGCACGACCCCGCCGACATGCGCTCGACGCTCGAGGGTCTCTTCGACGGCTCGATGCGCGGCCGCACGATGTACGTCGTGCCGTTCTCGATGGGTCCGCTCGGCAGCCCGCTCGCCCGGCTCGGCGTGCAGGTCACCGACTCCCCCTACGTCGTCGTGAGCATGGGCATCATGACCCGCATGGGCACCGCCGCCCTCGCCCAGATCGGCCCGGAGACCCCCTGGGTGCCCGCCGCCCACACCGTCGGCGCCCCGCTCGCACCCGATCGAGGTCGACGTGCCTGGCCGTGCAACGACGACGAAGTACATCTCGCACTTCCCCGAGACCCGCGAGATCTGGTCGTTCGGCTCCGCCTACGGCGGCAACGCGATCCTCGCCAAGAAGGCCTTCGCCCTGCGCATCGCCAGCGTCATCGCCCGCGACGAGGGCTGGCTCGCCGAGCACATGCTGCTGCTCAAGGTCACCAACCCGCGCGGCCGCGTGTTCCACGTCGCGGCGGCGTTCCCGAGCGCCTGCGGCAAGACCAACTTCGCGATGCTGAAGCCGACCATCCCCGGCTGGCAGGTCGAGACCATCGGCGACGACATCGCCTGGCTCGCGCCCGGCCCCGACGGCCGCCTGCGCGCCATCAACCCCGAGGCCGGCATCTTCGGCGTCGCGCCCGGAACCGGTCCCGAGCACCAACGCCGACGGCCCTCGAGAGCCTGTGGGGCAACACGATCTTCACCAACGTCGCCCTGCGCGACGACGGCGACGTCTGGTGGGAGGGCCTGACCGACAAGGCGCCCGACCACCTCATCGACTGGACGGGTGAGCACTGGACGCCGGACTCCGGCCACGCCGGCCGCCCACCCGAACTCGCGGTTCACTGTGGCCGCCTCCCAGGTCCCGAGCATCTCGGACAACTGGGAGGACCCGCAGGGCGTCCTCATCGACGCCATCATCTTCGGCGGCCGCCGTGCCACCAACGTGCCTCTGGTGGCGGAGGCACGGGACTGGGAGCACGGCGTCTTCGTGGGCGCCACGGTCTCGTCCGAGCGCACGGCGGCCGCCGAGGGCACGGTCGGGGAGCTGCGACGCGACCCGTTCGCGATGCTCCCGTTCTGCGGGTACAACATGGCCGACCACTGGCAGCACTGGCTGGATGTCGGAGCCGACCTCCGCGCCGCCGGCAGCGTTCCGCGCATCTTCCAGGTCAACTGGTTCCGCAAGGGCGAGAACGGCGACTTCCTGTGGCCGGGCTTCGGCGACAACAGCCGCGTGCTGGCCTGGATCCTGGATCGCGTCGAGGGCCGCGCGGCCGCCGTCGAGAGCCCCGTCGGCTGGCTTCCGGCTCCCGGTGCGATCGACCTCGACGGCGCGGGCGTGAGCGACGCCGACTGGCAGGAGCTGTTCCGCATCGACCCGGCCGCGCACCTCGCCGAGGCCGACGACGCCGAGGCGTTCTTCGCCGGATTCGACGGGCCGCGTCCCCGCCGCCGTCACCGCCCAGCTCGAGGAGCTGCGCACCCGGATGCGCGCCGCGCAGGCGTAGGCCCACCGCATCCGCACCAGACCCGGAAGGGCCCGACGACTCGCTGGCGTCGGGGCCTTCTGCTGTCCCTGGCGCCGACACAACGTTCCCGTGCCACTGTTCGACCCAGACGTGAACGCACGCCGGTACCCATCTTTAGAGTTATGATGCGTGCAGCGCCCCGAGTGGGAGGGAGTCGTGACCGAACTGGTCGCGACGCGCGGTGACGCCCTGCAGCGGTACGCGATGCTGCTCTGCGGCTCCCGCGAGCAGGCCGCCGACCTGGTGCAGGACGCTCTGGTGAAGACGTTCGGCCGCCTGCGCAACGGATTCAGCGTCGAGAGCGCGGAGGCGTACGTGCGCCGCGCGATCCTCAACGGCCATCTCGACGGCGGCCGGCGCCTCACGCGCTGGCGCCGGGTCGCTCCCGCTCGAGTACGCGCCGGACGAGCAGCCGTCCCGCGACGGCGACACGACGGCTCGCCTCGACCTGCACCGCGAGTTGCGCAAGCTCTCGCCGCGCGAGCGAGCCTGCCTGGTGCTGCGCTACTACGACGATCTCAAGGTCGACGACATCGCCGACGACTCTCGGCATCAGCTCCGGCGCCGTGAAGCGGTACCTGAGCGACGGGCTCGCCAAGATGGCGATCGCCCTCGCCGACGACGGCACGGCCGCGGACCGCCTCGGTCCCGCGGGTCGCGCCGCACCGAAACCCGAACACGATGAAAGGGGGCGCAATGGCCAGCGAATCTGAGCTGCGCGATCGCTTCCACGAGGGCACGCTGCCCTCCGGACAGATCGACGTGGCGGCGGTCCTGCGCCGCTCCCGCGCACGGCGGCGGCCGCGCATGGTGCTCGCCGGCGCGGGCTCGGTGCTGGCGATCGCCGCGATCGCCGTGCCGGCCACGCTCGGCAGCTTCGTCGACGACTGCGGGCGAGCGACACGGCCCTCATCGCCGAGGGCGGTGCCGGAGACGGCGCCGAATTCTCGCAGCCACAGGCTCCGGACGCTGGACTCCACCGGCCAGTCCGCGTACGACCGGCCGCCGGCCGAGAAGCTGAACCTGTGCTCCGCACCGGTGGCCGAGGTTGCCTCCCGCCGAGAACGGCCTCGTGCTGACCGTGGAACCGGTGACCGCCTCGGCGAACGACCGCGGCATCCCGACCATCGTGACGATGACGAACACCGGCAGCGAGCCGGTGTCGGGAACGACGGCCGGCCTGCCGGCCATGACGCTGTCGCAGGGCGGCGTGACGCTCTGGCACAGCAACGGCCCGCAGACCATGATCGCGATCCCGGTCGAGCTCGCACCCGGCGAGTCGCTGCAGTACCCGGCGACCTTCGAACCGGTGCGGTGCAACGTCGAGGACGACAGCGCCGAGACGCTTCCGGGAGGATCTGCCCGCCGTCGGGCGTCGGGCTGTACCAGCTGTCGGCGGCGATCGACTTCACCCGCAACGACGGGTCCTTCATCGACCTGGTCACCGGGCCGGCGGTCAGGGTCTCCCTGAGCTGACCGCCGGCACGGTTCTGCGGCTCCGTTCAGCCGCACTCGCTAGGATTCCGAGGGCGATCGACGCGGGAGGAGCCGGGATGCGGGTGCAGCTTCTGGCCGGGTCGGCGCTGACCGCCGCCGCCCTCGCACTGCTCGCCTCGCTGTTCACGACGACGCCCGGCCGTCGGCGTCCGCCGCCGACGACCCGGTCGACCTCGCCGGCGCCTACGTGCTCGACCGCTCCGGCGTGCTCGGCGGCGACACCTCCGCCGTGCGCGAGGCGATCGACAGGCTCTTCGAGGAGCGCGGAGTCCAGCTCTTCGTCGTCTACGTCGACGAGTTCACCGGCACCTCGAGCGACCAGGACTGGGCCAACGAGACCGCGATCACGAGCGGTCTCGGCGACCGCGACATCCTGCTGGCGATCGCGACCGACGAGCGCGTGTTACAGCGTCTCGGTCGCCGATGCGTTCCCGCTGAGCGACGGCCAGCTCGCCGACATGGCGACGAACAGGCTCATTCCCGGCCTGCGCGACGACGACTGGGCAGGCGGCGCGATCGCCTACGCCGACGGCCTGTCCGACGCGCTGGCGCCGTCTCCGGTGCCGTTCGTCATCGGCGGGGTCGCGGTCGCCGGCGTCGGCACCGCCCTGATCGTCGGCGCCGTCCGTCGCCGGCGCGCCAAGAAGAAGGTCCTGGATGACGCGGCGGCCGACATCAAGACCCTCGAGCTGCGGGCGGGCAAGCTGCTCGTCGGACTGGACGACGCCCTGAAGACCAGCGAGCAGGAGCTCGGGTTTCGCCGAGGCCCAGTTCGGCGACGAGCAGATCCGCGACTTCCGCGCGGCGCTCGACCGACGCGAAGGCGACCGCGAAGCAGGCCTTCGAGATCCAGCACAAGCTCGACGACGCCTTCCCCGAGACGCCGGAGCAGTACCGCGCGATGACGCTGCAGCTCATCGAGCTCGCCGAGCGCGCGGACGCGACGCTCGACGCGCAGGCCGACTCCTTCGAGAAGCTGCGCCGGCTCGACGAGAACGCTCCGCAGGTGCTCGACGAGATCGCGAAGGAGCAGGACGGGCTCGCGGCGCGGATCGAGACCGCCGAGGACACGCTCGCCGCGCTCGCCGCGCAGTACCCGAAGGCCGACCTGGATCACCTCACGGGCGTGCCTGCGCAGGCACGCAAGCTCGACCGGCTTCGCCGCGACTGCTGTCGAGAAGGCGCGGGCCGAGCTCGCCAAGCCCAAGGGCGATGCCGCCGTCGCGGTGCGCGCTGCGCAGCAGGCCGTCGGTCAGGTCGGGCAGCTGCTCGCGAGCATCGACACCGCCGCCGACCGATCTCGCCGACCCGCGCCGAGCTGCGCAAGCGGCACGCCGCCGAACTCGAACAGCAGCTGCAGCGGGCGCGCTCCCAGGTCTCAGCGGCCGCAGGAGTACATCACGACGCACCGGGGCGCGGTCGGTGCCGGCGGCACGCACCCGCATCTCCGAGGCGACAGCGCCACCTGGAGGCGGCGCTGGCCGTCGCCGCGGCGATCCGGCGCAGGCGATGGATGAGGCGCGCGAGGCCGACAAGCTCGCGGTCGCCGCGATCCAGTCGGCACGCAACGACGTCGCAGAGTACGAGCGCACGACCGACGGCGCAGGAGTACCCCGAGCGAGCCCGCCTACCAGGAGGCCGACAGCGCGGGACTCGGCGGCATCCTGAACGATCTGTTCTTCGGCGGCGGCTCCGGCGGCGGCTCGCGGCGGCGGCTGGTCGTGGGGCGGTTCGTCGGCTCGCGGCTGGTCGAGCTCGCGGCCCGGCGGCTTCGGCGGATCCTCGCGGCGGTCGAGCGGCTCGTCCCGGCGCAGCAGCGGCGGCTCGTCGCGATCCGGTCGAGCGGTCGCCGCGGCGGCAGCGGACGCTTCTGAGTTCCACTCTCGATCGGCCTCACAACCCACGTTCCTACCGATACCGTGAACCGACCACGAAGAAAGGCACACCATGGCAAAGCAGTCCATCCTCGGGCGCATCTCGCAGCTCCTGCGCGCGAACATCAACGCCCTGCTCGACCAGGCCGAGGACCCGCAGATGATGCTGGACCAGCTGGTGCGTGACTACACGAACAGCATCGCCGAGGCCGAGAGCGCCGTCGCGCAGACCATCGGCAACCTGCGCCTCATGGAGCAGGACCACGCCGAAGACATCGAGGCCGCCGCCGACTGGGGTCGCAAGGCCCTCGCCGCGAGCGCCAAGGGCGACGAGCTGCGTGCCGCCGGCAAGGCGGAGGACGCCGACAAGTTCGACAAGCTCGCCAAGATGGCGATCGGCAAGCAGATCACCGCCGAGAACGAGGCGAAGAACGCCGAGCCGACCATCGCTTCGCAGAACGACGTCGTCGACAAGCTGAAGAGCGGCCTCGAGGGCATGCGCGGCAAGCTCGGCGAGCTCACCTCCAAGCGCGACGAGCTGGTCGCCCGCGCCAAGACCGCACGAGGCGCAGAAGCAGGTCGCCGACTCGCTGCAGAGCATCGACGTGCTCGACCCGACGAGCGAGCTCGGCCGCTTCGAGGAGAAGGTGCGTCGCGAGGAGGCCCTCGTCGCCGGCAAGGCAGGAGATCGCGGCCTCGACGCTCGACTCGCAGTTCGAGTCGCTCGAGGAGCTCGACAAGGCGACCGAGGTCGAGGCCCGGCTCGTCGAGCTGAAGGCCGGCACGTCCCCGCAGGCGATCACCTCCGGCGAGTAGCCGGAGCCCGCAGCTGAACGGGCGGGGCTTCGAGCCTGGTCGCGTCTTCGGACCGGACCTGGCACGGGGCCTCGCTCTGCTCGGCATGTTCGCGGCGCACGTCGTCTTCGACCGGTCCGAGAACTTCTGCGACGGCCGGTCGTCGATCCTGTTCGCGACGGTCGCGGGCGTGTCGCTCGGGCTGCTGACCGGTGGATCCGACCCGCCGCCGCCGGCGGAAGCGCGGCGCCCGCGCGGCGTCGATCGCGATCCGCGGGCGCGACGCTGATCCTGATCGGGATCCTGCTCACGAACGTGCTGCACCCGCCGCTGCCGGTGATCCTCGACTACTACGGGCTCGCGTTCCTGCTGCTCGTCCCGTTGCTGTTCGCCCCGCGGTGCGGTGCTCGCCCGGTCGCCGGCGCTCGTGGTTGCCCTGATCGCGCCGCGATCGTCGAGGCGACTGCACGCCCACGTCGACTCCGACGACGATCCCGCTGCTGCTCCACGCCGTTCGCGCAGTGGCTGGTCTTCGGCAGCTACCCGGTGCTGATCTGGCTGGCGTTCCCGCTCTTCGGGCTGATCTGCGCGCGATCCGGGCTCGAGCGCCGCCGCACGCAGCTGATCATGATCGGGACCGGCGCTGCGTCGCGGCCGTGCTCGGCTACGGGGCGGCCGAGGCCTCCCCGGCGTCACGGCCGAGGCGCATTCCGGCGTCGGCGGCCGAGGTGATCGGGTCCGGCGGGCTCGCGGTCGCGATCATCGGTCTCGCGACTCTGCTCGGGCTCGCTTCCCGAGCCCGCCGGCCGCGGCATCCGGTTCGTCCTGTTCCCGATCGCGGCTGCCGGCGGGATGGCGCTGACCCTGTACACGGCGCAGGCGATCGCACTCACGATCGTGCGCGAGGCGAACCGCATCGACGCCGGAGCGCTGGATCTATCCCGACGCGACCCTGCCGGTGCTCATCGTCTCGGCGCTGCGTGATCGGCACGCTCTGGCGCCTCTTCCTCGGCGCCGGCCCGCTCGAGCGGCTGCTGCGGTGGCTGACGCGGGCCCGCTCGCGGCGCGTCGAGCCGCCCGCGGCTTCCTAGAGTGTGACCATGGCGGTCACCTTCGTCGTCGTGCCCCAGTGGCAGGGCTCCCCCTCGTCGCGCGCGATGCGGCAGGCGGAGGGCGCCGCGGCGATCCGCGAGGACCTGCCGGCCGGCGCGACGCGCGACGTCGCGGTGCCCGCTCGAAGCCGGTGACGATCAGAGCACCGGGATCGCGCGGTTCAGCTCGCTCCAGCTCGTGCGCGAACGCCTGACCGATGTGCTCGGCGAGCTCGACGGCCCCGCCGTGACGTCGGCGGCGACTGCGCGGTCTCGGCCGCGGCCGTCGCCCACGCTGCCCGCAGCGGCGACACGGCGCTCGTCTGGTTCGACGCGCATCCCGATCTCAACTCACCCGAGACGTCGCCGTCCGGCGCGTTCGCCGGGCATGGTGCTGCGACTCGATCGTCGACGACGGCGTCGTGCCCGCCGACCGGGTGTTCCTCGCGGGTGCACGCTCGTGGGATCCGGGCGAGGAGGTGTTCGCCGAGGAGGCGGGCATCCGCGCGTTCTCGGTCGACGAGCTCGCCGACCCGGCCGCGCTCGTGGATGCGGTCGCGGCATCCGGTGCGGCATCCGTCTATCTGCACGTCGACCTCGACGTGCTCGATCCATCGGAGTTCGCCGGCCTGCTCGACCCCGAGCCGTTCGGCCTGCCCGGCGAACGGGCTCGTCGCCGCGATCAAGGCGCTGACCGCGCGCCTGCCGCTCTGCAGGCGCGACGCTCGCCGCGTACGCCCCGTGTCGGAGGAGAGCAGGATCGACGACGCCCCGACTCTCCTGAGGATCGTCGGGGCACTCGCCGCGAAAGCGAAGAGCTAGCTGATCAGCTGATGACCGCTGCGTTGATCGCGTAGGTGCCGGCGTCCGGGTCGTACTCGGTGATGGTCACCTCGACGTCGTGGCTGCCGGTCTCGTCGTCGTACTGGCAGTAGGTGGTGTTGCCGACGATGATGTCGACGGTCGGCTCGGGGCAGCGCACCTCGCGGCGGAGCCGGCAGCTCGGGGCTGAGCGCCGTCATCGACGAGTGCCGCGATGTCGTCGCCGGTCACGCTCGGGGTGCTGCGGGTCGACGGTCGGCTCCGGCGGGTTGTTCGGGCGAGTCGGCGACCTTGAAGTCGAACTTGTAGTCGGTGCCGGTCACCTCGGTGAAGGTGACGACCACGTCGTACTCGAGCCCGCTGCCCGGGTCGGTGAGCAGGCAGGTCAGCGTCGCCGTGACCTCGAGCTTGACGTCGTCGTCACCGCAGTCCACGTCGGGACGGCTGCCGACTGTCTCTTCGAGCTTGTCCTCGACGGCCGTCGCGACATCCGAGCCGGCGACGGTCGGGATCTGGGGCGTGAACGAGAAGTTGCATCCGCTCAGCAGCACGGCCGCAGCGCCGGCGATGACGGCGAGGGAAAGAATGCGGGAACGCAACGTGCCTCCAAGGATCGGTCTGAGGAGAATTTAGCGGAAACGGGTGCCGATCCGTGGCACGTACGCTGTCGCCATGGCCAATGGAGACGAAAAAGAGACGCGGATCCGAATCCGGGTGACCGTCGAGCGCGACGGGCACGTGCTGCTCATCGGCCTCGATCGCCCCGAGAAGCGCAACGCGGCGGACTGGCGGATGCTGCAGCAGCTCTGCGTCGCCTACGGCGAGCTCGACCGCGACCCCGAGCTTGCGTGCCGGGCTGGTCTTCGCGCACGGCGATCACTTCACCGCGGGACTCGACCTCGCCGACGTGTCGGCGCACATCGGCCCGACCGGACTCGACCTCGTGCCGGAGGACGGCATCCACCCCTGGGGCATGGACGGACGCCCGGTCTCGAAGCCGGTGGTGCTCGCCGTGCAGGGCACCTGCCTGACCCTCGGCGTCGAGCTCGCCCTCGCGTCGGACATCGTGGTCGCCGCCGACTCGACGACGCTTCGGGCAGATCGAGGTGCAGCGCGGCATCCTGCCGTTCGGCGGCGCGACGACCCGGTTCGCCGCGCGGGTCGGCTGGGGCGACGCGATGCGCTGGATGCTGACCGGCGACACCTTCGACGCCGCCGAGGCGCATCGCATCGGCCTCGTGCAGGAGGTCGTGCCGCACGGGGAGCAGTACGAGCGCGGACTCGCGCTCGCGCAGGGCGATCGCCGCGCAGGCCCCGCTCGCGGTGCAGGCGACGCTCGCCAACGCCCGGCTGGCGGTGCGCGAGGGTCCCGCCGCCGCCGAGGCGCGCCTGCAGCCCGAGCTGGTGCGACTGGCGTCGTCGGAGGACGCCGCGATCGGGATGCGGGCGTTCGCCGAGCGCACCACCGCCGAAGTTCGTCGGTCGCTGACCCGCGGCTCGGTCGGAGCCTCGGAGCCATGACAGCGCGCGAATACGACCTCATCGTCATCGGAGCCGGGACGGTGGGCGAGAACGTCGCCGACTACGCCAAGAAGGGCGGCCTCAGCGGTCGTGCTGGTCGAGGCCGAGCTGGTGGGCGGCGAGTGCTCCTACTGGGCGTGCATGCCGTCGAAGGCACTGCTGCGGGCCGGGAGCGCGCTGCGAGCGGCGCGGGCGGTCGGCGGGGCGGCGCAGGCGGTGACCGGCGACGTGGATCCGGCGGCGGCTTTCGCGCGCCGCGACGCGATCGTGCACGACTGGGACGACGCGTCGCAGGTGGAGTGGGTCGAGTCGACCGGCATCGACCTGGTGCGCGGGCACGCCCGGTTCACCGGCGAGCGCGACCGTCGCGGTCGAGACCCCCGACGGCTCCACCGTCGAGCTGCGCGCCAAGCACGCCGTGGCGGTCAGCACCGGCAGCGTCGCGCTGCTGCCCGACATCCCCGGCCTCGCCGAGATCGAGCCATGGACCAGCCACGACGCCACCAGCGCGACGACGGCGCCCGAGCAGCCTCGCCATCCTGGGCGGCGGTGTCGTCGCGTGCGAGATGGCGACCGCCTACGCGAGCTTCGGCACGAAGGTCACGATGATCGTGCGCGGCGAGACGCTGCTGCCGGGCCAGGAGCCGTTCGCGAGCGAGGCGGTCGCCGACGCGTCTCGCCGAGGCCGGGGTGACGATCCGCACCGGGCGTCGAGGTCGTCTCGGCCCACCGCACCGACAGCAACGCGGTGCTCGACCTCAGCGACGGCGGCAAGGTGGTCGCCGAGCAGGTGCTGGTGGCGACCGGCCGCATCCCGCGCACCATGGATCTCGGGCTCGGCGACGATCGGGCTGACCGACGGCGACTGGCTCGACGTCGACGACACGATGCTCGTGAAGGGCTACGACTGGCTCTACGGCGTCGGCGACGTGAACCACCGGGCGCTGCTCACGCACCAGGGCAAGTACCAGGCGCGTGCCGCCGGCGACGTGATCGCCGCCCGCGCCCGCGGCGACCGGGTCGCAGGATGCGATGTGGGGCCGGCATGTGGCCAGTGCGGACGCGCAGGCGGTTCCGCAGGTGACCTTCACCGACCCGGAGGTCGCATCGGTGGGTCTCACCGCCGAGGCGGCCGCGAAGACCGGGCGCAGCATCCGGGTCATCGACTACGACCTGTCGTGGCTGGCCGGCTCGACCGTCTATGCCGACGGTTACCAGGGCCAGGCGCGGGCGATCGTCGACGAGGAGAAGCAGGTGCTGCTCGGCGTCACGTTCGTCGGCCCGGATGTCAGCGAGATGCTGCAGGCCGCGACGATCGCCGTGGTCGGCCGAGGTGCCGCTCTCGCGACTCTGGCACGCGGTGCCGGCCTACCCGACCGTGAACGAGGTGTGGCTGCGGTTCCTCGAGGACGTACGGCCGGGAGGAGTCGGCGTGAAGGCGCTGCCCGACATCGAGCCGGAGACGGCGCAACGCCGCGGAGCGGTTCTTCGCGGCGATCGACCACGGCGTGCGCCGGGTCCCGTGGCTGCGCAGCTTCCTGCTCTGGCCGATCTGGACCCGGCCCGGCTACTGGTTCGCGACCGGTGCGATCTTCGTCTACGGGCGTCGCTGCTCGGCGGGAGATTCACGAGCGAAGAACGGGATGCGGTACTTCCGCGGGATGCCGACCTGGTCGTTCGGACGCGGCGGCACCACGATCGGCGCGATCTACCTGACGAAGGACAACGACAGCGACAACGTGATCGAGCACGAGGCCGAGCACCGCGCGCAGTGGAAGCGGTACGGGCTGGCGTTCATCTTCCTGTACATCGCGGCCGGGATCGACGCGCGACGACGAACCGCTTCGAGGTCGGCGCCGGGCTCGAACTCGGCGGCTACACGCGCAAGCGGCGGCCGCGAAGCCGGCAGAGCACCGGAGCGTCTAGAGCGTTCGTGATGACGCGGGCCGCGGGCTCGCCCGAGATCCAGGCGTAGACGCGGTGCTCGGGTCGAGGTCGACCGGCAGCATCTCGGCGAGCCAGGCGTCGACGGCGGTGCGCAGCGAGCGTCCGCGATCGCGGGCCAGCCAGCTCACGCAGACGCGACCCGGAGCTGCCAGGTCGCGCACCTCATCCATCGAGTCGACCTCGACGAAGACCTGACCGCGGGCCTTGGCCGGAAGCGTGGCCAGAACCGTCTCGGCGACCGCCAGGTCGTCTGCCCGCACGGCGAGCAGCACCAGGTCGCCGTCGGCGGGACGCCAGGCGATGGAGGCGGGGAGGAGGTCGGAGAGAAGCATCGCTCCCAGTATAGGCATGCCTAACCTAACGTCGGCTGCGAAGGTGTGCTCGGCCCTCACCACTGCGGCGGGTGCCGCCGCTGCCAGCTGAGGCGGCGTTCGAGCTGCGCTCCCAGCGCGAGCAGCACGTGCTCGCCGCCGGGCCGACCGATCACCTGCACGCCCATCGGCAGGCCGTCGCGCGTCACGGAGACCGGCAGGGTGATCGCCGGCAGCCCGCTGACGTTGACCATGCTCGTGAAGGGCGTGAACTGCACCTGCTGCTCGAAGTTGTGCTCGCCGTCCTCGGCGTCGTACCAGCCGAGGGGCCGCGGCGTCATCGCCAGCGACGGGGTGAGCACCGCGTCGTACGGGGCGAACTGTCCGATCAGGCGCCGCTCGAATCCGGTGAGCCACGCCAGCGCCTCGCCGAGCTCC
Organism: uncultured Actinomycetota bacterium; assembly: GCA_963730045.1. Taxonomy (GTDB): domain Bacteria; phylum Actinomycetota; class Actinomycetes; order Actinomycetales; family Microbacteriaceae; genus JBDSKH01. Next base: position 147,797 of record CAVSPQ010000004.1, read on the forward strand.
CGGGCACCCACCTCCCGGCCGCGCGCGAGCAGCCAGCGCGTCAGCGGTTCGAGCTGCGTCGACGTCGTCACCCTCGACCGGGATGCCGGCCGCGCCCGCCTGCCACACGGTGCGGAAGGCGGGCGCGTACCCCTCCTCGGCGTCGAGCGAGAACTCCTCGAGACCGTGGCCCATCGCGGAGAGCTCGACGGCGGCGGTCTCGAGCGCCGCCCGCGCCTCCGGGCGCGAGCTCCAGTTCGTAGGCCGTCTCCCACGGCGAACTCGTGGTCACCCCGAGCTGGAATCGCCCCTCGCCCCGCACGGCCGCATTGAGGAACGCTCCCCCGTCCCAGGTCGGCGCCGCGGTGGCGTAGTCGTACGGGGCCGCGGCGACGAGGGCATCGAGCAGCAGGGCGGCGTCGGCGACCGTCCGGGCGAGCGGACCCGGAACGACGAGACCGGCCACGCTGGAGAAGCCGGCGCCGACGGGGATGCGCCCGCGTGACGGCTTCAGTCCGACCAGGCCGGTCGACGCGGCCGGGATGCGGATGGAACCTCCGCCGTCCGAGCCAGGTGCCAGCGGCAGCAGGCCGGCAGCGACCGCGACGGCGGCGCCGCCGCTGGAGCCACCGGCTCCGCGCTCGAGGTCGTACGGCGTGCGCGCCGGAGGCGTTGGCCAGCGGCTCGGTGTAGCTCGGCAGCCCGAACTCCGGGGTGTTGGTCTTGCCGAGGCTGACGGCACCGGCGTCGTCGAGGGCGATCGCGAGCTCGTCGGACGTCTCCGGCACGTTGTCGGCGAACAGCCGTGATCCGTAGGCGGTGCGTACGCCGGCGCGGGCGACGAGATCCTTGTCGGCGAGCGGCAGGCCCCACAAGGCGACCGCCTTCGGGGTGCCCGCCACGGCATCCGCCCGCTCGAGCGCTCGTTCGGCGGTGACGGTGACGAACGCGCCGAGCTCGTCGTTCAGCCGCTCGATGCGGGCGAGGTAGTGCTCCGTCAGCTCGCGCGGGCTGACCTCGCCCCGCCGCAGCCAGTCGAGTTGCTCGAGTGCGCTGAGATGGTGCAGTTGCCCCACGCAGCGAGCCTACGCGGGCGGTTCGACACGCCACGCGGCCATCGACCCGCGGGCTTGACAATCTCCATCACACCTGGTTGGTTAGTTACATCACTAATGAACCTACGAACCAGGGCCCGGTCTCGGAGGTCGTTCCGTCAGAAAGGAGGCGCCCATGGACGAAGACCGTCCGATCTTCCAGCAGATCGCTGAGCTGATCGAGAACGACATCATCGCCGGGGTACTCCCCGAGGAGACCCAGGTTCCCTCGACGAACGAGTTCGCCGCGTTCCATCGGATCAACCCGGCCACCGCCGGGAAAGGCGTCAACCTGCTCGTCGACACCGGGATCCTCTACAAGAAGAGAGGAATCGGCATGTTCGTCGCCGAGGGAGCCCGCTCCCGCCTGATGACCCACCGCCAGGAGCAGTTCAGAGAGAGCTACGTCGTGCCGCTCATCGCGGAGGCCGACAAGCTCGGCATCACCGTCGAGCAGCTGACCGCCATGATCGAGAAGGGAGCCACCCGATGACGACCGTCGTCGAGGCCCACGGCCTGACCAAGCACTTCGGCAAGGTCCACGCCGTCCAGGACGCCACGTTCACGATCGAGGAGAACCGCATCTACGGCCTCCTCGGCCGCAACGGCGCCGGCAAGACCACCCTGATGTCCCTGCTCACCGCACAGGAGTTCGCGACGTCGGGATCGGTCGAGGTCTTCGGCCATTCCCCCGTCGAGAACGCCTCGGTGCTCGAGCGGACCGCGTTCATCAAGGAGTCCCAGAAGTACCCGGAGGACTTCCGCGTGAAGCACGTGCTGCGCAGCGCCCCGTGGTTCTTCCGCAACTGGGACGCCGAGTTCGCCGACCGGCTGGTCGCGGACTTCCGGCTGCCGGCGGACCGCCGCATCAAGAAGCTCTCGCGCGGGCAGCTGTCCGCGGTCGGCGTGATCGTGGGACTCGCATCCCGCGCTCCGCTGACCTTCTTCGACGAGCCCTACCTCGGGCTCGACGCGGTGGCCAGGCAGCTGTTCTACGACCGGCTGCTGAGCGACTTCGCGGAGCACCCGCGCACCGTCGTGCTCTCGACCCACCTGATCGACGAGGTCAGCAATCTGCTCGAGCACGTCATCGTGATCGACGACGGTCGCATCATCATCGACAGCGACGCAGAGACGCTGCGCGGATCGGCCACCACCGTGGCCGGCACCGCCGCCGCGGTCGACGCGTTCACGAAGGGCCGCGAGGTGCTGCACCGCGAGGGCATCGGCGGGCTCGCGTCAGCGACGCTCTCCCGGCTCGACGCGGGCGATCGCCGCGCGGCCACCGAATCGGGGCTGGAAATCACCCCCGTCTCACTTCAGCAGCTCGTCGTGCGCAGCACGACCTCCGGAATCGAGGAGAAATGACCACCGCGACACTGACCGACCGGCCCGCGGCCGGCACCCCGATCTCGCGCATCTCGCGGATCGTCAAGCTGCACCTGACCAATCCCTGGACCACGGTCATCCTGCCGTGGGCGATCGTGGCGGCCATCTTCGGGCTCAGCTACCTCATCTGGGCGCTCATCTTCGCGAACACGGCTCCGGCCGACTACCACGAGATCGCCGAGGGCACCCAGTGGAGCGGGGGATCCTTGTGGATCTTCGTCTACATGATGGTCGTGGCGGTGCAGGCGATGAACCTCACCTTCCCGCTCGCGCTCGGCTACGGCGTCACCCGGCGCGACTTCTACCTGGGCAGCGCCGTCACGTTCGTGCTGCTGTCACTGATGTGGTCGGTGGGGCTGACGATCCTGTCGGTGATCGAGGATGCGACGAACGGCTGGGGCGTGTACGGCACGATGTTCACCTCGGTGTACTTCGGCGGTGAGGACGCCGCGTGGTGGCAGCGCGCGGTCGTGTTCTTCCTGCTCATGCTGTTCATGTTCTTCGTCGGAGCGTTCTTCGGCGCCGGATACGTGCGCTGGAAGGCGCTGGGACTGATCGTGTCGCTGTTCGTCCTGGCGGTCCTGATGGTGGGTGCGATCGCGCTCATCACGGTCACGGACTCCTGGCCTGCGGTCGGCGAGTTCCTGTTCAGCAGCGGGATGCTCACCCTCGCGACCTGGCTGCTGGTGCCGACGGCGCTGGCCGGAATCGCCGGGTTCTTCATCCTGCGGCGGGCGACTCCGCGTTCCTGAGAACCGCCTGACGGGGCCGGGTCATCCTCTGTGAGGACCCGGCCCTGTCGGCATCCGATGATAGATTCTCGTGACTGGGAAGGGGCACCCATGAGAACACAGCGCTTCGCAATCGTGCCGATCGCACTGGCCATCGCGGTCTCTCTCGCGGCCTGCACCGGTGAGCCGGAGGCCGACCCGACGGACGAGCCCACGCAGACTCCGACCCCGACGTCGGAGGCGACCGACGCTCCGACCGTCCGCACCTTCACCATGCCCGACGACTGCCTCGGCATCCTGCCGCAAGCGCGCCAAGACGCCTTCGCATCGCAGGGATTGACGTTGCTCGGCGGTCCCGGCGGGCAGTTCGAGCAGTACTACGCCGACCCGACGCCCGAAGAGCGGGTCGGCGGCATCTCGTGCGTCTGGGGAGACGAAGACGTGCCAGAGAGCACCGTCACGGTCTCGGTCGCGCCGCTGTCCGCCTCGAACCGGGCGACCGTGGTCGACAACCTGATCGGCCAGGGCCTCAATGAAGCCACCCTCGACGACGGCATCAGCTACGCCCAGCTCGGGGACGAGAACAGCGCCCCGGCCATCCTGAACATCATCCGGGACGACAGCTGGGTCTCGATCATCGAGGCCCTCGGCGGGGAGGCGTTCTTCGGCGAGGCGGTGGAGCTCGCGGGCGAGGTCGCGGATCAGGTCTACGTCTCCTGATGCCAGCCCTGTGACACTGCGAGTGGCTCTACGCCCGACGACGGATGCCGACTCCGACGCACTGTTCGAACTCGAGTCGGACGTCGCCGGTGCCGACATGATCGCCTTCCTCCCCCGTGCTCCGGGCGACCGCGACGCGTTCACGGCTCACTGGCAGCGCATCACCGCGGACGACAGCGTGATCACGCGCATCATCGAGGTCGACGGCACCTTCGCCGGCTACGCCGTGAGCTTCATCATCGAGGGCGAACGGCAGGTCGGGTACTGGATCGCGCGCGAGCTCTGGGGGCGCGGGGTCGCGTCGGCGGCATTGGCGGCTCTGGTGGCGGAGATCACCGAGCGACCCCTGTGGGGCAGCACCGCGTCGGACAACCTCGGCTCGCAGCGCGTGCTGCAGCACGTCGGCTTCGTGTTCGACCGTCTGGAGCGCACTCACGCCCCGCGCCGGGGCATGGAGATCGACGAGAACGTCTACCGGCTCGACTAGCCGAGCTCCTGGAACGCCGTCACCTGCATCCCTCCGGGTGCCTCGAGGCGCGCGTTGATCGAACGCCACGGGGTCTCGGTCGGTGGTGCGACCTGCTGCGCACCGCCGGCCTGCCAGTCCGCGGCGGCCGCCGCAGCATCCGGCACCTCGAAGGCGATGCGCACCGTGAGGGGGTACGGGTGAGCGGCCGGCGACCCCGACCTCGACGCGATCGATGAAGCGCACCTGCTGCGGGGTTCGCGAGCTCGAGGGTCGCGCTCGGCACCTCCAGGATGTGGACCCGCGCGCCGTCCTCCTCGGAGTAGGCCTCGCGCTCGGTCAGGCCGACGACGTCGCGGTAGAAGGCGAGGGCGGCATCCAGGTCGTCGGTCTCGAGCACGAGTCGCAGTTGTGAAACGGTCATGCCACGAGCCTAGGTCGGCACTGCGCGCTACTTCAGGCTCTTCTGCATGAGCACGGTGCCGAGCCAGCGCCCGAACTTGAAGCCGACGCGGCCCATGCGCCCGATCTCCGTGAACCCGAATCGCGTGTGCAACGCGATCGACGCGTCGGCGCCGCGGTCGGCGATCACGGCGACAACCTCCTTGACGCCTGCCGATCTGGCACGCGCCAGCAGCTCCTCCATCAGGGCCGCGCCGAGCCCCCTGCCGGTGGACGCCGGGCCCAGATAGATCGTGTTCTCGACCGTGAAACGGTAAGCGGCCTTCGCGCGGTACGGCGTCACGAACGCATAGCCGAGCACCACTCCGCGTGGGCTGACGGCGACCAGCCACGGGTATCCGAGGTCGGCGACGATCTTGTACTTCGCGCGCATCTCCGCAAGCGTCAGCGCATCCTCGTCGAACGTGACGGTCGTGTTGGCGACGTAGTGGTTGTAGATCTCGCGCATGTCAGGGATGTCGCTCGGCTCGGCGTCGCGCAGGCTGAAGGCGAAGTCGGGCTCGGCGGCGGGCGCCGGCCGCAGGTGCGGAGGCAGCTGGCGGCGCGGGTTGTACTCCTCTTCCAGCACCTCCCCAGCCTATGCAATCCTCCAGTCGATGGGCTCGGCGCCGGCCGCGGCCAGCAGCTCGTTGGCCCGGCTGAACGGCCGCGATCCGAAGAATCCGCTGGATGCCGACAGCGGGCTCGGGTGGGCAGAGGCGATCACCGGGGTGTCGCCCAGCAACGGCCGGAGTGTTCCCGCATCCCGGCCCCACAGGATCGCGACGAGCGGAGTTCCGCGCGCCACGAGCGCCCGGATGGCGAGCTCGGTCACCTCCTCCCAGCCCTTGCCGCGATGTGAGCCGGAGGCACCCGCCTGCACGGTGAGCACCCTGTTCAGCAGCAGCACGCCCTGCCGGCTCCAGGCCGTCAGATCGCCGTGCTCGGGGGTCGGGATGGCCAGGTCGTCGCGCAGTTCGGCATAGATGTTCTGCAGACTCCGCGGCACCGGCCGCACGCCCGGATCGACGGCGAACGACAGCCCGATCGGATGCCCAGGAGTCGGGTACGGATCCTGCCCGACGATGAGAACGCGCACGTCGGCGAGCGGGGCGGCGAATGCGCGCAACACGTTCTTGCCCTCGGGGAGGTAGCGCCGGCCCGCGGCGGTCTCGGCCCGCAGAAACTCGCCGAGTTCGGCGATGCGGCCCGCGGCCGGCGCCAGCGATTCAGCCCAGCCCGGGTCGATCAGGTCGGAGAGCGGGCGAGGGTCTGGCATCCGTTCAGATTAAGCCAATGGTGCTCGTCGGCGCATCGGGCCGAGGCCACCGCTAGTATCCGCCCATGACCGATCAGCGTTCGCTCGGCGCCATCACCTTCGGGCTGGTGGGCTTCCTCTTCCTCGTCGAGCTCACCTCTGGCATCCTGCAGGGTTTCTACATTCCGCTGATCCACGAGCTCGTGGTGCACCTCGGCATCACCGACGCCGACTTCAACTGGTTCGAGGCCGCCCAACTTCTGCTGTCGGCGATCGCGGTCCCGGTGCTCGCGAAGCTCGGTGACATGTTCGGGCACAAGCGGATGCTGCTGGTGTCGACAGCGCTCACGGCGGCCGCGACCTGGTGGCTGGCATTCTCCGGCGACTTCACGACGTTCCTCATCGCCTGGGCGCTCCAGGGCTTCTACAGCGTCTGGCTCCCGCTCGAGGTCGCCCTCATCTTCGATCGTGGCCGGCGCAGCTCGACGGGAGCATCGCAGACCCGGCGCGCCGCCGGCTTCCTCGTCGTCGCCCTCGAAGCCGGTGCGATCATCGGCGCCCTCTCGGGCAGCCGGATCTTCGCCGCCGTCGGGCAGAACGTCACGCTGACCCTGTTCGCGCCGGCGATCGCGGTGACCCTGGTCTTCTTCGCGATCCTCTTCGGCGTCCCCGAGTCCGAGCCCGTGCCCGGTCGCAAGCTCGACATCGGCGGTTTCGCGCTGCTCTCCCTCGGCTTGATCCTGATCACGTCGGGACTCACGTTCTTGCGGCTCAACGGGCCCGGCACCTGGTGGGTGTGGGCGATCATCGTGGTCGGCGCCCTCGTCTTCGTGCCGTTCGCGCGCTACGAGCGCAAGCAGCCGGATCCCGCGATCGACCTGAAGGTGCTGCGGCAGCCCTCGATGTGGCCGGTGATCGTCGTCGCGGGCCTCTTCGGAATCAGCGTCCTCGGGGCGCAGATCCCGCTGTCGACCTACGCCAGCACCGACCCATCGCTCGGCTACGGGCTGGGGCTGGAGTCCGACGTCATCTCCTACCTCATCGGCGTCTACCTGGTGTCGATGATCATCGGCGCCCTGTTGTTTCCTGTCGTCTCCCGACGTGCGACGCCGAGGATCGCCCTCATCGTGGCTGCCATGTTCGTCGCGGCGGGATACCTGCTGTTCGTGCCGTTCCACGCCGAGACCTGGCAGGTCATCATGAACATGGTGATCGCGGGCATCGGTTCCGGTGCCCTGGTCGCGGCCCTGCCCGCGGCCGCTGCTGCAGCGGCGCCACGGGGGCAGACCGGCATCGCGGCCGGCCTCACGAACACGACGAAGACGATCGGCGGCTCGTTCGCCTCGGCGGTGTTCGGCGTCGTGCTCGCCACCGGCGCGGTCGTCGGCCGTCGGCGCTGCGGCCAGCTACTCGGGTTATCTCACGACCTGGATCATCTGCGGCGTCACCGGCGTCGTCTCGGCGGTGCTGCTGTTCTTCGTGCCGAAGCTGGCGTTCGCCGACGTCGAGGCCGAGTTGCCGCTGCCAGAACCGGACGCTCCGAAGAAGCAGCCGGCTCCCCGCTAGTCCTTGGCGCCGCAACGGCTCGCGAATGACCTTGAACGCCGCGGCCTGCGCCACCGGCCGCACCGTCACGAGGTCGAGATTGATGTGCCCGGGCAGCTCGACCGCGTGCACGATCGTCGCGGCGATGTCCTCGGCGACGAGCGGCTCGACGACGCCCGCGTAGACCGCGTCGGCCTTCGCCTGATCGCCGCGGAACCGCGTGATCGCGAATCCCTCGGTCTTGACCATGCCCGGAGCCACCTCGATGACCCGGATCGGCTCCCCCGCGAGTTCGAGGCGCAGCACCCGCATGAGCGCGTGTTCGGCGAACTTCGCGGCGTTGTAGCCGGCCCCGTTCTCGTAGACCTCCTGTGCGGCGACCGACGTGATGCTCAGGATGTCGGCGTGGCCGGCATCCCTGGCGCCGTCGCGCAGCAGGGGCAGCAGCGCCGAGATCATCCGCTTCGTGCCCAGCACGTTCACGTCGAACATGGCGCGCCAGTCCTCCGGATCGCTGAGCTCGACGGTCGCGGAGCCGAACGCCCCGCCCGCGTTGTTGATGAGCGCGTGCACCGGTCCGCCGTCCGCGAGCTCGTCGCGAACGCGGTCGACGTCCGCCTGATCGGTGACGTCGGCGACGATGGTCTGGATGCCGTGATCGGCCCCCAGCGACTCGAGGCGATCGGCGCGGCGGGCGATACCCACCACATCCCACCCGTGCGCGCGGAACAGTTTCGCCGTCGCATCCCCGATTCCCGAACTCGCCCCCGTCACGACCACCCGTTTCGCCATGCCCCCAGTATTCCCTCCTAGGCTGGCGGGCGATGCCGTACACAGGATCAAGCAAGCGAGAGCCTCGCTCCGGCGCGATCCCCACAGCCACCGCGTCGATCGAGACCGGCCGGCTCGGTCGATCAGCGCGGTCCGGCCCTGAAGCCTCGCGTCCGCATCCCGTTCTGGGACAACGCGCGCTTCGGCACGATCGTGCTGGTCGTGATCGGCCACGCGATCCAACGCCAGACCAGCGACTCGAACAACGCGCTGAGCCTGTATCTGTTCATCTACGCGTTCCACATGCCGGCGTTCGCGATCATCAGCGGCTACTTCTCGAAGGCCACCCCGCCGGGGACGCGCGGCATGCGCAAGATCGTCACCGACATCCTGCTGCCGTACTTCATCATGCAGACCATCTGGAGCGTCGTGCAGTACCTGGTCGAGGGCAACGAGAGCCTCAACCTCACCGAGCCGCACTGGACGCTCTGGTTCCTGCTGGCGCTCGCGATCTTCCGGGTCGCGCTGCCGTACCTGGCGATGCTCCGGTGGCCGCTGCTCTGGGCGACCCTCGCGTCGGTCGGGGTCGGGTACTTCTCGAACGTCGACTCGACGTTCTCGCTGTCGCGGGCGATCGGCATCCTGCCGTTCTTCCTGCTCGGCTGGTACCTGCGGCAGTGGAAGGTCGTGGACTGGTGGCGCCGGCTCGGCTGGCAGGCCTGGCTGGTCCGTGCCGCGGCCGTCGCCCTGTTCGCGACCTGGCTGGTCGTCGTGCTGACGAACGTGCTCGCGTTCCGCGAGTTCGACCTGAAGTGCTGGTTCTTCTACGACAACTCCTACCAGCGCCTCGGCGAGCCGGTCTGGTGGGCGGGGCTGCTGCGGCTCGGGCTGATCGTGCTCGCCGTGGTGCTGAGCGCGGCGTTCTACGCGCTCGTTCCCCGCCGCCACACGATCTTCACGGTGTTCGGGCAGGCGACGATGTACGTGTACCTGCTGCACTCGTTCGTGCTGTACCCGATCCGCGAGTCGGGGATCCTCAAGGACGACCACTCGTCGGCGGTCTGGCTGCTCACGATGGTCTTCGCGTCGATCGCCATCGCGATCGCGCTGTCGAGCCCCCTGGTGCGCAGGATCTTCCGGCCACTGATCGAGCCCAAGCCCGACTGGTTGTTCACCACCCGCGACGAGTCTCAGGGCGGCGCGCCAGCGCCGGCGACGGCGCGACGGGCGCCCGGCTCCGCGCGGAGAGTCGCGGGTCGACCCGACCGGTTCGCGCCGCAACTGAGTCTTCTCGCGCGTGGTGTGTTACCTCGGGTTTCGGGTGCCTTCGACATCGGCCGACGCCGCGCCTACTGTCGCCCTCAGACCACTTGCCACCCGCTGACCAAGGAGCACACCATGTCGGACTGGAAGTTCGAGACCCAGCAGATCCACGCCGGCGCGAAGCCCGACCCGGTGACCAACGCCCGCGCCACCCCGATCTACAAGACGACCTCCTACGTCTTCAACAACTCCGACCACGCCAAGAACCTGTTCGCCCTGGCCGAGTTCGGCAACATCTACACCCGCCTCATGAACCCGACGACCGACGTCGTCGAGCAGCGGGTCGCCGCGCTCGAGGGCGGAACCGCGGCACTGGCCGTGGCATCCGGTTCGTCGGCGATCACCTACGCGGTTCTCAACATCGCGCAGTCGGGCGACCACATCGTCTCGTCCTCGTCGATCTACGGCGGCACCTACAACCTCTTCAAGTACACGCTCGCCAAGCTCGGCATCGAGGTCACCTTCGTCGAGAACCAGGACGACGCCGAGGAGTGGAAGGCGGCGATCCGCCCGAACACGAAGCTGTTCTTCGCCGAGACGATCGGCAACCCGCGCATCAACATCCTCGACATCGAGCTGGTCGCCGGCATCGCGCACGACAACGACCTGCCACTGATCGTCGACAACACGATCGCGACGCCCTACCTGATCCGCCCGTTCGAGTTCGGCGCCGACGTCGTCGTGCACTCCGCCACCAAGTTCCTCGGCGGCCACGGCACCGTCATCGCCGGTGTGATCGTCGACGGCGGCAAGTTCCCGTGGTCCAAGCACGTCGACAAGTTCCCGGGCCTCACCGAGCCCGACCCGTCGTACAACGGCGCCAGCTACACCACGGTGCTCGGCGACGCGATCGCCTACGTGATCAAGATCCGGGTGCAGCTGCTGCGCGACACCGGTGCAGCCCTCTCGCCGGACAGCTCCTTCGCGCTCATCCAGGGCATCGAGACCCTGAGCCTGCGCATCGAGCGTCACGTGCAGAACACGCAGGAGATCGCCGAGTGGCTCGAGAACCACGACGACGTCGCCTCGGTGAACTACTCCGGCCTGCCGTCGAGCCCGTGGTACGCGGCCGCCAACAAGTACGCCCCCAAGGGCGTCGGCGCGGTCGTCAGCTTCGAGCTGAAGGGCGGGGTGGATGCTGGTCGCGCCCTGGTCGAGAACGTCGAGCTGTTCAGCCACCTGGCCAACATCGGCGACGTGCGGAGCCTCATCATCCACCCGGCGTCGACGACGCACTCGCAGCTCACCCCCGAGCAGCAGCTCACGACCGGCGTCACGCCGGGCCTGGTGCGCCTGTCGGTCGGGCTCGAGCACATCGACGATCTGAAGGCCGACCTCGAGGCCGGCTTCGCGGCAGCCCGCAAGGTCGTCGCGGCGGCCGCGTCGGCGTAGCGAGCCCGGCCGGGCGTCACACGTCGCGTGGGCGCCGGTCGGCGCGTAACACGAGGCGCAGGACGGGAGAATGGCCCGATGGACTGGCAGACTCCCGAGGACGCGGTTCCCTCCGCGTTCGTCACGGAGTCCAACCGCCGGGCCATCTCGGGCGCGCCGCCGGCATCCGGCGCCTGGCGCACCGGCGACGATCCGGGCGACCGGCAGTTCGTGCCGATCGGCGACCTGACGCTCGAGAGCGGTGCGACGCTGCCCGGGGTCACGATCGCCTACGAGTCCTGGGGCGAGCTGAACGCGGACGCCAGCAACGCGGTCCTCGTGCTGCATGCCCTGACCGGCGACAGCCACGTCATCGGCCCGGCGAAGTCCGGGCATCCGACGGCCGGCTGGTGGTCGGGACTCGTCGGCTCCGGCAAGCCCCTCGATCCCGCCGACTGGTTCGTGGTCGCCCCGAACATGCTCGGCGGCTGCCAGGGGTCGACGGGTCCGACGTCCGCTGCCGCAGGACGGCGCGGAGTGGGGTTCGCGCTTTCCGTACCTCAGCATCCGGGACCAGGTCGACGCGCAGCGCGCGTTCTCCGACGCCATCGGCGTGACCCGCTGGGCCGCCGTGCTGGGCGGATCGATGGGCGGGATGCAGGCGCTCGAGTGGGCGGTCGGGTCCCCGAACGCGTGGAGCGGGTCGCGGTGCTCGCCGCTCCCCCGCTGTCGAGCGCCGACCAGATCGCGCTGAACTCGGTGCAGAGCGAGGCGATCCGCTCGGATCCGGCATTCGCCGGCGGCGACTACTACGACGCGCGCGACGGCGACGGGCCGCATCGCGGACTCGCGCTCGCCCGCCGCATGGCCCTGCTGAACTACCGCTCCCCGACCGAGCTCAACGACCGCTTCGAGCGCAGCTGGCAGTCGGGGCTCAGCCCGCTCGGCGGCGGCGGCGTCTTCGCGGTCGAGAGCTACCTCGGCTTCCACGGCAACAAGTTCACGCGGCGGTTCGACGCCAACAGCTACCTGGTGCTGGTGGATGCGATGAACAGCCACGACATCGGCCGCGACCGCGGGGGCACGGTCGCCGCTCTCGGACGCGCGACCGCCACGGCGCTCGTGCTCGGGATCGACAGCGACCGCCTCTTCCCGGTCGAGCGGGCAGCAGATCATCGCGCGGCACCTGCCCGGCAACATCGACGGCGACGTGCCCGGTGGTCATCGAGTCGCCGTTCGGGCACGACGCGTTCCTCATCGAGGACGCGCTGGTCGGCGCAGAGCTGCGGCGGCTGCTAGAACACTGACATGGCATCCTCACGTTCGGGAGCGCGTCGCGCCCTCGCCGGATCGTCGCCGTCGCGGTCGCTGTCGTCGCAGCGCTCAGCGGCTGCGCGCCCACCGCATCCAGCGACGCACCCGACGGCGTGCGGGTCTCGGTCTACCAGCCGCGGCCCGACGTGCCCAAGAACCGGATGGCGATCCAGGTGCACAACGACGGCGATGATCCGCTGACGGTCACGAGCGCCGCACTGCACTCGAGCTTCTTCACCGACGACATGGTCTGGGGCCCGGACCGCACCGCGACCGTCGCCCCCGGCTACGCGGTCGACCTGCGCGTCGACCTCCCGACCGAGGCCGACTGCTCCGGCGTCGAGCCGCAGCTCACGGCGACGTTCGGGTGGACGATCGGCGACGGAGCCGGCACGGCGACGGTCGAACCCGACGATCCGTTCCACCTGCTCGATCTGCTGCACGACGCCGCCTGCCTGATCGTCAACGTCGACGCGGTCGCGACACTGACCGCGGTCTCGCTCGACGCGCCGGCGCAACAGCCGGCTCCCGCCGAGCTCGTGATCAGCGTCGAACCGACCGGCGCCGACGGCACCGATCACCCTCGACTCGATCAACAGCACGACGCTGCTCAACCCCGCCGGACCCGACGGCATCGGCGTCGCCGGAACTCGAGCTCGGCGATCGCGATCGACAAGAGACGGCCCGGCCGAGGTCCGCATCCCGATCGTGCCCAACCGCTGCGACGCGCACGCCCTCGCCGAGGACAAGGTCGGCACCCGGATGCCGCTCTACGTCACGGCGCCCGACGGCTCGACCGGTCGGTTCGTGCTGGCCGCGACCGACGAACTGCGCATGCAGATGTACGCGTTCTACTCGAGCTACTGCGGCCTGTAGGCAACGACAGTGCGCAATCGACGTCGCTCGCGTGCTGACGGTCATCGCGAACTCCACCGCGGCGCAGAGATCGGGCAGAAACAGGGCCGGGGGGCCGCCTCGTCGGCAGCCCCCCGGCAGATCCCCCCGGATGCGATCGGCGATGCTAGGCCACCCCGATCGCGTGGGATGTGTGGCGCGACCCTCTCGGGAACGCCCCTCTGCACCCGACTGTACGCGTGTTCCGCGCTCTCGCCGTCCCGCGTGGCACCCCCCGTTCGTGTCACAGCCTGTGCCAGCATGGCCTCGTCATGGACCTGATCACCAAAGAGCGCGACCGGCTGCTCCAGCGGGCCTCTCGCATCTACGGTCTCAGCTTCACCGCCGTCGCCCTGATCTGCGGACTGCTGCCGGGCGCTGTCGACCCGCTGGCGCTGGTCATCTCGCTGCCGCTGTTCGCGCTGCTGATCGTGTCGCCAGATCCGCATCGGCGTCAGCCGCTCGCTGCTCTGGGTGCTCCTCGCGCTGCTCAGCGGCGGCGGCCGATCATCGGGGTCTTCCGCTACGTCGGCCGAGGACCCTCCGTCGAGGCCGGCTACTCGGCCATCGTCGAGCTCGCCGCGGCATCGATCGCCGCGGTCGCGATCGTGCTCACCTCGAGCGGCGCCGCGCATCGCGCTGCTCGTCGTGTCGTTCGCGGCGATCGCCGGCGGGACCGTGCTCGATCACCGGCGACCTGCAGCACATGCTGCGCACCGGCGGCGTCATCGTGCTCGGCTGGCTGCTGCCGACGGCGATCGCGGTCTGGATCAGCGTCGGCGTCCCCCAGGTCGAGAAGCGCATCGCGAGCATCGGCCGCGCGCATCGCGCCGAGCGGCAGGCCAGCGAGCTCGAGGCCCAGCGCCGGCAGTCGGCGCGACTGCTGCACGACACGGTGCTCGCCACGCTCACCCTGCTCGCGCACTCCGGCGTCGGCGTCAAGCCGGAGGCGCTGCGCGAGCAGGCCGGCGATGACGCGCGGCTCCTGCGGCAGCTGCGACTCGGGTCGAACCCGACCCCGCCGGCCGACGGCGAGCCCGTTCGTGTCGACCGCCACATCCCCGATCCCGGTCATGGACGAGGCCGTGCTCGGCACCACGCTCGAGTCGGTGCAGCAGCGCTTCAGCCGCATGGGCCTGCAGGTCAGCTGGCACGGCACCGGGCAGGTGCTGCTGCCCAGCGAGGTGCTCGACGCGTTCCTGCTCGCCCTCGCCGAGTGCCTCGAGAACGTGCGGCGCCACTCCGGCGTCACCGAGGCGCACGTGACGATCACCGAGGACGAGAAGATCGTGCGCGCCCTGGTCACCGACTCCGGCGTCGGCTTCGACATCAACAACATCGACGACGCGAAGCTCGGATTCACCGAGTCGGTCGTCGCCCGCCTGCGCGACGTCGGCGGCAACGCCCGCCTGTTCTCGGCGCCCGGCTCCGGCACGACGGTGGTGCTGGAGGTGCCGCGATGAGGCCACGTTCTCGGCCCCGGAGGAGAACACCCTCGGCGTCGTCATCACGGGCGGCCGCGCAGACGGTGAAGCAGCCACGGCGCTCGGGGCGGGTCGCGAACAGCGCGCACCGCGCCAGCCTCGGTGTCGCGTTCCTCGGCCTCGGCGCCGCGATCGTGGTCGGCCTGCGCGCGATCTACGGCTTCAGCTGGTTCGTCGCGCTCTGGGGCGGCGACGTCTACCCGAAGCCGATCGCGGCCCTCGCCGCCTGGATCGTGCTGGTCGCGGTCCTGATCGGCGCGATCATCGCCGCGCGCATCATCAACGACCGGCTGCCGGACTGGGTCTTCGCGCTGTTCCTCACCGGACTGGCGGTCTCGGTCGCCCTCGACATCATCGCCGTCTGGGAGCTGCAGAGCATCGGCCGCTACGCCACCGCGGCTCTCGCTGCCGGCATGACCCTCCTCGTCGTCGTGACGGTGCGCGGGCCCGATCGAGATCCTCACGGCGGCGGGCGTGCTCGCCGTCGGCCTCGCGATCGCGATGTTCCTGAACGCCCCGGTCGGCGGCGTCCTGGACGGCGACTGGATCGCGCCCCAGATCACCGCGATCGCCTTCGCGGCGCTCCCGGCCGCGATCGGCGTCGTGATCGTCGAGGCGTTCCGGCGCATGGTGCAGGTCGAGCTGGATCGCGTGCTGACCCAGAGCACCGTGTCGGCTCCGCGCTTCGCGGTCGGCATGCTCGCATCGGAGGAACTCGCACGACTCGACCTCGCGGCGGAGGAGCTGCTCGACTCGATCGCGACGAAGAAGACCCCGCTGCCCCTGGCGCCGAAGATGGCGTCGGTCGCGGCATCCCTCGCGACCGAGCTGCGGCTGCACCTCATCGAGGGACGCCGCGAGACCTGGCTGTACCACGCGATCAGCGAATCGGAACTGCTCGGCAAGTCGGTGACGCTCGTCGACAAGTCCAGCCTCGCCGGCCTCCTGGACCCCTCGCAGCGCGACGGTCTGCTCTCGACCGCCTGGCTGCTGGTGAGCGACACGACCAAGGCGAAC
The DNA here is from genome assembly GCA_963730045.1 of uncultured Actinomycetota bacterium. Classification (GTDB taxonomy): domain Bacteria; phylum Actinomycetota; class Actinomycetes; order Actinomycetales; family Microbacteriaceae; genus JBDSKH01. The sequence continues at coordinate 163,594 of CAVSPQ010000004.1, forward strand.
CCCGCGACCACCGTCAACGTGCAGATCGGTCCGGTCGGCGCCCGGCGAGGGCCCGACGCCCGACCACAAGCTGCCGATCCCGATCATCGATCACCACGACCGGCGTCCCGCGGAATCGTGTCGACCCGACGATCTGGGACGCCGTCGGCGGGTCGGGCGCTACTCTGACTCCACCCAGGATTCCAGCCTGCGCGTCGACATCGAGTGCCTCGTCGACAACCCGGCCGACCAATAGCACCGCTCCGAACACCCAGAACCGGAAGGAGAACGACCGATGGCCAACGCCCATCCGACTCGCTCTCGTCGATGACCACAAGATGCTGCTCGGCGCTCTCACGGAGTGGATCCGCAACGCCGCCGACGACATCGCGATGGTCGCGGCCGTCAGCACCTGGCCGGAGCTGCTGACGCATCCGGAGTTCCCCGTCGACGTCGTGCTGCTCGACCTCGACCTCAAGGACAACATCCCGGTCTCGCTCAAGATCTCGACGCTCAAGACCACCGGCGTGCACGTCGTGCTGATGAGCACGTACTCCGAGCCCAACGTCGTGCGCGAGGCGCTCGCGTCCGGCGCCCTCGGCTACCTCGTGAAGAGCGAGGACGCCGGCATGATCGTCGAGGCGATCCGCGCGGCGGCGCAGGGCGAGAGCTTCATCTCGGCCGAGCTCGACCTCGCGCTGAACGCCGGCGACATCGGCGGCGCCCCCAAGCTCAGCGCGCAGGAGCGCCGCGTGATGGCACTCTACGGCGGTGGCGAGCCGGTGAAGTCGGTCGCGTACGAGCTCGGCATCTCCGAGGAGACGGCGAAGAGCTACCTCAAGCGCATCCGCGAGAAGTACCGGGTCGCGGGCATCGATGTCGGCACCAAGGTCGCGCTGCGCAAGCGCGCGATCCAGGACGGCATCCTGATCCAGGACGCGCCGAGCGGCTCGTTCTGAGTCCTCGAGAGCTCGGGCGACTGCCTAGGTCGGGTCGATCGGCGGCCGGGTCTTCAGCGACCCGGTCTCGGTCAGCGCGTACTTGCTGACCAGCGCGCCGGCGATCGCGAACGCGACGCCCGGGACGCAGAGCGCGAGCCCGACCCAGGTCGGCGCGATGTAGCCGAACCCGGCGGCGATCACGACACCGCCGAGGAACGCGCCCAGGGTGTTGCCGATGTTGAGCGACGAGTGGTTGACGGCCGCAGCGAGCGTCTGGGCGTCGCCCGCGACATCCATCAGCCGGGTCTGGATGACGGGGCTGAGCGCCGCCGCCGACGCCGCCGACCAGCAGCACGCCCCCGAACAGCCCGACCGGGTGCGACGCGGTGAGGGCCAGGATCAGCAGCGAGACGCCGCGAACGCCCCGAAGCAGATGAAGATCGCGCGCGACGGCGCCGCTGTCGGCGAGGCGCCCGCCGATCAGGTTGCCGATCGTCATGCCGACGCCCGCGGCCACGAGGGCGAACGGCACGAACGCGGCGGGGAGTCCGGTCACCTCGGTCGCCAGCGGGGCGACGTAGGTGTAGACGGCGAAGAACCCGCCGAAGCCGATCGCGCCGGTCAGCAGCGCGAACCAGACGCCGATGCGGCGGAACACCTTGAGCTCGCGCCGGAACGTCGCGGCCGGGTCGCCGGGCTGCGCCGGCACGAAGGCCAGGATGGCGACCAGGGTCGCCGCGAAGATCGCCGCGACCGCGAGGTAGGCGACGCGCCACCCCGCGTTCTGGCCGAGCAGCGTGATGAGCGGCACGCCGATGACGTTGGCGATCGTCAGACCCGAGAGCACGAACGCGACCCCGCGCCCGCGGTTGCCGGGACCCATCAGGCTCGCGGCGACCAGGGCGGCGACGCCGAAGTAGGCGCCGTGCGGCAGCGCGGCGACGAAGCGCGCGACGACGACGAGCTCGAACGTCGGCGCGAGCGCCGAGGCGACGGTGCCGACCGTGAACGCGATGGCGAGCGCGACCAGCAGCCGCGCGCCGCGGGAAGCGCGCCGCGAGCGCGGCGATCGTCGGCGCCCCGACGACGACGCCGGCCGCGTACGCGGCGATCATCGCGCCCGTCTGCGCGAGCGCGTCCTCGGGCGAGGCCGCGTACTGCGCGGGCAGCAGGTCGCGCGCGATGTCGGGCAGCAGTCCCATCGCCACGAACTCGGTCGCGCCGATGCCGAACCCGCCGAGTGCGAGCGCGAGCAGGGCGAGCCGGATGCGCGCCGGGCGAGAGTGTCGTCACAGGAGGCTCGCCGTCCGAGACCGGAACCGGCTCCGGGCTCGCGCCGCATCGCATCGACGACCGCCGACGACCGCCCAGACCAGCAGCACGAGGTACAGGATGTTGCGGCCGGTGAGCCCGAGCAGCATGACGAAGTTGAGGCCGAGCAGCGCGCCGTAGAGGTACGGGTAGAGCGCCTGCGTCGCGAGCCGCGATCACCAGCGCGAGGATCGCGGGCACGCGGAACGACGGCCCGCGCCCGGTCAGCGACGCCGTCAGCCCGAACACGATCGGCACCGCCAGCCAGGTCACGAACTGCGGCGAGCCCGACCTTGTTGAACAGGATGAGCGCCGTCGTGATCGCGAGGGCGAGCGGCGGGAGCAGGCGGGCCGGCATCGACCCCGCGGCGGATCGCCACGAACCCGAGCACGAGCAGGGCAGCCGTCACGATCGCCAGCAGCGGGGTCGTGAGATTGGCCGCGGTCGACCGCAGCCCGGGCCCGACGACCTGATAGGTGAGGATCGCCTGGTCGTAGTAGACGAAGCTGCGGGAGGAGCCGGCTGACGAACGCGTCCCACATCCAGAACGTGCCGATCGGCGACTCGACCTGCAGCCCGCGCCCGGTCTGCTCGGTGATGAAGCTGAACACGTTGGCGCCCGCGCCGAGCAGCAGGGCGACGACGCCGATGACGGCGGAGGTGATCGACGGCGGTGAGGGCGATCGTCCAGCGCTCGCGCACCGCGACGACGATCGCGGCGATCAGCGCGGCCGGCCACACCTTGATCCAGGTCGCGACCGTCAGCAGCACGGCCGCGAGCCGCGGCATGGTGCCGAGCACCAGCATCCCGACGATCGCGATCGGCACCATGATCGAGTCGATCCGCCCGAGGGCGACGGGTCCGAGCAGCAGCAGGAAGCGCCAGCCACCACCAGCCGACCCGGGCGACGCGGGGGTCGCGGCCGAACGCCGTGATCACCGCGAACGCCGCCGCGTCGACGATCATCACGAAGGTCAGCCAGGTCGGCACGTAGAAGTCGGGGCCGAACAGGTAGGCGACGATCATCGGCACCAGGGCGACGATCGGGTACACCCAGGCGGTGTCGATGCCCGGCCAGATGCCGGCCTCGAGGCCGTGCTCGCACCCAGAACAGGTAGACGAAGCGTGACGTCGCCGAGCGGGTAGCCCGGCGCGTAGAGCGCGAGCATGCTGAGCACGAAGTGCACGACGAAGAAGCCGGCCCAGAGCGCGACCGGATGGCGCGTCAGGGCGGTCGGAAGCCGGCGGATGCGGTCCGAACGCCGCACAGCATCCGTCATCCTTCCAGCGTACCGGCGTCACGATTCGCAACCGTTCGCCACGCGGTCGCCGTGCACGCGCCAGAATGGAGGCCACCGCACCACTCCGCACCCCGAGGAGTCCCCCATGGCACGCTTCACTTCCGTCACTCCGCCACCGCCGCGCTCGCCGCCGCGGCCGCACTCGCCGTCGTCCTGACCGGATGCCAGACCGGCGGCACCGGCGCCGGCGGCGACGCCGGCTCAGCGGCTACGTCACCGACGGCAAGATCACGATCGGCACCGGCGAGCCCGCGTACTACCCGTGGGTCATCGACGACGCCCCCGAGTCCGGCGAGGGCTTCGAGGCCGCCATCGCCTACGCCGTCGCCGAGGAGCTCGGCTTCGCGCCAGACGACGTCGTCTGGGTCCGCACGACCTTCGACGAGGCGATCGCGCCCGGCCCGAAGGACTTCGACTTCAACCTGCAGCAGTTCTCGATCACCGAGGAGCGCGCCGAGGCCGTCGACTTCAGCTCGCCGTACTACGAGACCACGCAGGTCGTCATCACGACCGAGACGCTCGCCGGCCGCAGGCGCCGACGTCGATCGCCGACCTCAAGGGCCTTCCTGATCGGCGCCCAGGTCGGCACGACGAGCTTCGACGCCATCGAGCAGCAGATCCAGCCGACCGCCGGCGCCCAGGTGTTCAACACCAACGACGACGCGAAGCTCGCGCTCGAGTCCGGCCAGGTCGACGCGATCGTCGTCGACCTGCCGACCGCGTTCTACCTCACCGGCGTCGAGCTGACCGGCGGCCTCATCATCGGCCAGCTGCCGCAGGCCCGACGGCAAGAGCGGCGACGAGTTCGGCCTCGTGCTCGCGAAGGACAGCCCGCTGACGGCGGACGTCACGGCCGCGGTCGACGCGCTCCGCGAGGACGGCACGCTGCAGGCGATCGCCGACGAGTGGCTGGCCGACGCCGCGACGCGCCCGTCCTGCAGTAGCACGCTAGTTTCGACTGCATGACCACGGTCGGCCCGGCGCCCAGCTCCCTCGAGCTCGGGCGCCGGGCCTTCCGCCGTCAGCAGAGCGTCCGCTCGATCCTGATCGGCGCCGCCAGCACCGTCGTCGTTCGCCGTGCGTGCTCTGGATCGCGATCATCAGCACCCCGGGCTGGCCGGTCGTGCAGCAGACCTTCTTCGATCCGGAGGTCGCGCTCGCCTCGCTCCCCCGCGTCGCCGAGGGGTTCCTGCTCAACATCCGGGTGCTGCTGGTCGCCGCGGCCAGCGTGCTCGTGCTGTCGCTGGTCGATCGCCGCGATCCGCACCCTGCGCGGACCGGTGTTCTTCCCGCTGCGCGCCCTCGCCGCCGGGTACACCGACCTGTTCCGCGGGATGCCGCTCATCATCGTGCTGTACCTGATCGGGTACGGCATCCCGGCCCTGCGCTTCAGCGACACCCGCATCCCGGCCGAGGTGCTCGGCACGATCGCGCTCGTGCTCACCTACTCGGCGTACGTCTCCGAGGTGTGGCGGGCCGGCATCGAGGCGGTGCACCCGTCGCAGCGACTCGCCGCGCGCGCGCTCGGCCTCAGCTACGGCAAGACCCTGCGGCTCGTCGTGCTGCCGCAGGCGTTCCGCAAGGTGACCCCCGCGCTGATGAACGACTTCGTCGCGATGCAGAAGGACGTCGGGCTGATCTCGGTGCTCGGCGCGGTGGATGCGGTGCGGGCCGCCCAGATCGAGGTCGCCCACACCTTCACCTACACGCCGTACGTCGTCGCCGGCCTGCTGTTCGTGCTGCTCGCGCTGCCGATGATCCGGCTGACCGACTGGCTGAGCGCCCGGCAGCGCCGGCGCGAGCAGGTCGGCGAGGTGCTCTGATGGCCGCCGGTGCTGCGCGCCATCGACGTGCACAAGTCGCTTCGGCGACCGAGCCGGTGCTCGACGGCATCTCGCTCGAGCTCGAGGCGCACGAGGTCGTCGCGCTCATCGGCCCGTCGGGCTCGGGCAAGTCGACGCTGCTGCGCTGCCTGAACCTGCTCGAGCGCATCGACGACGGCCAGATCTTGCTCGGCGAGCAGGACATCAGCGATCCGCGAGTCAAGGTCGACGAGGTCCGCGCCCGCTTCGGCGTCGTGTTCCAGCACTACAACCTCTTCCCGCACCTGACAGTGCTCGACAACGTGACGGTGGCGCTCCGGCGGGTGCACGGGATGTCGCGGCCGGCCGCCGAGGAACGCGGGCTCGCCCTGCTGGAACGCATCGGCCTCGCGGAGCACGCGCGCTCGCATCCCGATCGCCTGTCCGGCGGGCAGCAGCAGCGCGCGGCCATCGTGCGCGCGATCGCGAGCGACCCCGAGGTGCTGCTGCTCGACGAGATCACCAGCGCGCTCGACCCCGAGCTGGTCGGCGAGGTGCTCGAGCTGGTGCGCGAGCTCGGACGCGACGGCACGACGATCCTGATGGCGACCCACGAGATGGCGTTCGCGCGCGACGTCGCGCACCGCGTGCTGTTCCTCGACGGCGGACGCATCGTCGAGCAGGGACCCGCGGCCGAGGTGTTCGGGGCGCCGCGCGAGGCGCGCACCCGCGAGTTCCTGGCGCGTCTCAGCGCCGGGCTAGTGCTCGGGCCGGCTGAGCGCTAGCGACCAGCGTCGGCGACGACCTCGGCAGCCGGCGCAGAGGTCGAGGACCGTGAACGGCCCGCCGCCCGACGCGCAGCTCGCCCGCCGCGCCGTGCAGCACGCAGGCCGTCGCGGCGAGCCGCGCGAGCACGTCGGCGTCGGCCGCGATCGCGCCGGCGTGCGTCGCGACCAGGGCGCCCAGGATGCCGGCGAGCGCATCGCCGCTGCCGGCCGTCGCGAGCCAGGTGGTCGGCGCCGTCACCCGCAGCAGCGAGCCGTCGGGGGTCGCGATGTGCGAGGTGTGCCCCTTCAGCAGCACGGTCGCCGCCGAGCTCGGCGGCGGCGCGCACCGCCGAGCCGGCCGGATCGGCCGTGATGTCGGCACGGTCGACGCCGAGCAGCGTCGCCAGCTCGCCGGCGTGCGGCGTCAGCACGGCCGGGCCGGTCGCGCGGCCGGCGAGGTCGAGCGCGCCGCTGTCGATCACGACGGGCACGTCCTGCGCGAGCGCGGTCGTCGAGCAGCTCAGCGGGTGACGTCGTCGCGCTCGGCGGCAGTCCTGCCCGGAGCCGAGCACCCAGGCCTGCACGCGGCCGTCGGTCGTCACCGCCTCGGGACGGCGCGCCAGCACGAGCCGGGTCGCCCGTCCGGGCCCGAGGTAGCGGACCATGCCGACACCGGTGTGCAGGGCGGCTTCGACTCCGAGGACCGCGGCGCCGGGATACCGGGCCGATCCGGTCACGAAGCCGACCACGCCGCGGGAGTACTTGTCGTCGTCCGGCCGCGGCACCGCGATCCAGCTGCACGCGCGTCGCCGGCGCCGAACTCCTGCCCGGCCGGACTGCTCATGCTCGTCCACCCTAGGCTTGGCAGGTGAGCATCAGCATCCCCGGCCGCGTGATCGTCTTCGACTACGGCGAGGTGATCTCCGGGTCCGCAGAGCGAGGACGACAAGCCGGCGATCCTGCGAGGCGGCCGGCGGGATGCGGCGGCGGCGCCGACGCCGTTCTGGACCGCCTACTGGGCGCATCGCGACGACCTCGACCACGGGACCATCTCGATCCCCGAGTACTGGGACCGCGTCGCCGCCGATCTCGGCGTCGCCTGGACGCCGGCGCAGGTCGCCGAGCTCTGGGCGCGCGACTTCCGCAGCTGGATCAGCGTCGAGCCGGGAACCGTCGCCCTGCTCGACGAACTGCACGCCGGCGGCACCCGCCTCGCGATCCTGTCGAACGCCGGGCTTCGACTTCGGCGACCCGTTCCGCCGCGCACCGTTCGGCCGGTACTTCGAGCGGGTCTTCGTGAGCGCCGAGCTCGGCAAGCTCAAGCCGCATGCCGACGTCTACGAGCACGTCGCCCGCGAGCTCGGCATCGGGTTCGACGCAGTTCGTGTTCATCGACAACAAGGCGCCCAACGTCGAGGGTGCGGTCGCGCTCGGCGCGACCGGGCACCACTTCACCGGGGTCGAGGGCCTGCGGGCGTTCCTGACCGGGCTGGCTAGGGATAGGCCGTCGGTAGGTCTGCGTGACCTCGTCGCGTCGGCGGATCGGCGCCCGGGACGCGACACCGTGATCGCCGCGCAGCGGGCCGCGAACGACCGTGACGGCGAGTCAGTCGGCGCGTGTCGAGGGCTGCGGAGCCGTCGCGCTGCGATCGCCGCCGAGCAGCTTCAGGTCGCTGAGCGCGGCCAGCAGCCCCGCCATGAACGAGTCGCCGGCGCCGATCGTGTCGGCGACCTCGGTCGTCGGGGCGGCGACGTGCACCGAGCCGCGCGCGACGAGGGCGTCGGCGCCCTCGGCTCCGCGGGTGACGACGACGAGGGCGGGCCCGAGCGCGAGCCAGCGCGCCTGCACGTCGGCGACCGCGGCATCCGGATACAGCCAGGCGATGTCCTCGTCGCTGGCCTTCACGACGTCGGCGAGCGCGACGAGTCGCTCGACCCGCGGCCGCGCCTCCTCGGGCGAGCCCATGAGCTGGGGTCGCACGTTCGGATCGAAGCTGATCGTCGTCGTCGGTCGCATCCGGTCGAGCAGGCGTCTCGACCATCGTCGCGCCGGGCTCGAGGGCGGCGCCGATCGAGCCGGTGTGCACGCGCATCGAACGTCGCCCTCGGCGACCTCCGGGTCCGCCGGGTCCCAGTCGATCGAGAACGTGTACGTCGCTGCGCCGTCGGCGCCGATGCGTCGCGAGGGCGACCGACGTCTGCGCGGTCGCTCACCGTCGATGCGGTCACCGAGACGCCGCTGGCCTCCAGGTGCTGGGCGATCGCGACGCCGTGCGGATCGGCACCGAACGTCGAGTGCAGTGTGGTCGGCACGCCGAGACGCTGGAGCCCGACGGCGACGTTGAGCGGGCTGCCGCCGGGGTGCACGACGTCGTCGCCGTCGCGCCGGACGACGTCGACGAGGGCCTCACCGACGACGAGCACCTCGCAGGGGTGAAATCGGGACGCACCATGCGCCCAGGCTACCTAGGCGGTTGCTGGACGAGCACGTCGGCTCGGTCGCGGGTACGCGCGATGAACGGACGCGTTCTCGGCGTCCGGGCCGTATCGCCCACGCGGTCGCGGCGTCGCGGGACATGCCGAACGCGTCGTGGCGTGCGATCAAGCCGTTCGAGGCGCACCGCGTCGTCGAGGTCGACGTACCAGCACCTCGTCGAGAAGCGGGCGCACCCGCTCCCAGCCGCCGGAATCGGCGAGCAGGTAGTTGCCCTCGGTGACGATCGGTCGGCGGTGTCCGGGATGACGATGGCGTCGGCGACCGGCTCATCGGTGACGCGATCGAACACCGGCGCCGTGCGCGTGAGTCGGCGTGCGAAGCCGCGTGAGCAGGGCGACGTATCGCGGCGACGTCGAACGTGTCGGGAGCGCCCATGCGGCCGCGGCGACCCAACTGCGTGCAGCGTGGCGCTGCGGGAGGTGGAAGCCGTCCATCGGGACCAGGACGGCCGCGCGCTCCGGCCTCGGTCAGATCGACGACAGCCGTCGGCGATCGTCGACTTGCCTGCGCCCGGCGCCCGGTGATGCCGAGCATGATGCGGCGGCCGGTGCCGCGCTGCAGGGCGCGGCGTCAGCGGCGAGGTCACGGCTGCCTCCGCGTGGCGTCCTGCACCTCGCCGACGAGCTCTTCGATGATGTCCTCGAGGAACAGCACGCCCTTCGTCCCGCCCGACTCGTCGAACACCCGGGCGACGTGGCTGCCCGACCGCCGCAGCGTGGCGAGCGCATCCTCGAGGTCCTGATCGCGGAACACCGAGATCAGCTGCCGGATGCGCTTCGGCGGCACCGGGTCGTTGTACTCGTCCTCGTCGAGGTCGATGACGTCCTTCAGGTGCACGTAGCCGGTCGGCTCGCCGTCGTCGTCGACCAGCACGTACCGGCTGAAGCCGTGCTGCGCGACGGCGCGCTCGACGTCGGCGGGGGCCGCGTCCTCGGGGAGGGTGACGAGCGTCTGTCATGCCGACCGTCACATCCCGGACCGTCTTCTCGGTGAACTCGAACGCGTTCGAGAGCGTGCCGGTCACGTCGGTGAGCACGCCCTCGCGGGTCGAGGTCGCGACGATCGTGGCGACCTCCTCGACGGTGAACGCGCTCGTCGCCTCGTTCTTCGGCTCGACGCGGAACAGTCGCAGCACCCCGTTCGCCGATCGCGTTGAGCACCACGATGATCGGGCGGAAGATCCACGAGATCGCGACGAGCGGCGTCGCCAGGATCAGCACCGCGCGGTCGGGGACCGAGAACGACAGGTTCTTCGGCACCATCTCGCCGAGCACGACGTGCAGGAACGACACGAACGATCAGCGTGATGATGAACGCGATCGTCGCGATGACCTCTTCCGGCCAGCTGGTCAGCGCGAGCGGGATCTCGAGCAGGTGGTGGATCGCGGGCTCCGACGACGTTCAGGATCAGCAGCGACGCGATGGTGATGCCGAGCTGACACGTCGCCAGCATGAGCGTCGCGTGCTCCATCGCCCAGAGCGCGGTCTTCGCCGCAGCGCGAGCCGGCCTCGGCGCGCGGCTCGATCTGCGAGCGCCGCGCCGAGATGACGCTGAACTCGGCGCCGACGAAGAACGCGTTGACCAGCAGCAGCGCGCCGAGCCAGGCGATGCCCGCCCAGTCAACCATCGGTCGGCTCCTCGGCGGATCCTCGACGGCGACCGGCGTGAACCGGATGCGGTCGATGCGGCGTCCGTCCATGCGCTCGACCCGGAACACGCCGGCATCGATCTCGACGGTGTCGCCGACCTCGGCGATCCGGCCGAGCTCGCTCATGATCCATCCGGCGACGGTCTCGTACGGGCCGTCCTCCGGCACGAGCACGTCGGCGCGCTCGAGCAGCTCGTCGGGCCGCAGCGCGCCGGGGAAGGTGAGCCAGTTGCGGCTGCGCACGACGTCGGCGCGCGACCGGTCGTGCTCGTCGGCGACCTCGCCGACGAGCTCCTCGACGAGGTCCTCGAGGGTGGCGACGCCCGCCGTGCCGCCGTACTCGTCGACGACGACGGCCATCTGGTAGCCGCGGCCGCGCAGCTCGCCGAGCAGGGTGTCGAGCTTCATCGTCTCGGGCACGCGCAGCGCGTCGGACTGCAGCGCGGACACCGGGACCGGTCGCCCGACGCTCGCGAGGGACGGCGACGGCCTGCTTGACGTGGACGATCCCGACGATGTCGTCGATGTCCTCGTCCATCACCGGGAAGCGCGAGAACCCGGTGCGTCGCGCGAGCTCGAGCACGGCCTCGGCGTTCTCGGCCTTGCCGACGCTGGCGACGCGCGGGCGCGGCGTCATGACGTCGGCGGCGATGTGGTCGGAGAAGACGAGCGTGCGCGCGAGCAGGGTCGCCGTGTCGCGGTCGAGGGCGCCCTGGCTGGCGGAGCGCCGGACGCAGGCTCTTGAGCTCGTCGGCCGTGCGGGCCGAGCTGAGCTCCTCTTTGGGCTCGATGCCGATCGCGCGCAGGATGACGTTGGCGGTGCTGTTGAGCAGCCCGCACGAACGGCTGAACACGGCCGTGAACGCGAGCTGGAACGGGATCACGATCTTCGACACCTGGCGCGGGCAGCGCGAGCGCGAAGTTCTTGGGGACGAGCTCGCCGATGATCATCGACAGCAGCGTCGCGATGGCGACGGCGAGCGATCGGTCGCGACGACCGGGACGCACGCCTTCGGCGAGCCCGAGCGCGGTGAGCGGCGGGGTCAGGAACGTGCTGAACGCCGGCTCGAGCGTGAAGCCGGTGAGCAGCGTCGTGAGCGTGATGCCCAGTTGCGCGCTGGAGAGGTGGGTCGAGGTGACCTTGAGGGCCCGGATGGTGGGCCCGAGCATCGTCTCGCCGCGTTCCTGGCGCGCCTCGAGGTCGGCGCGATCGAGGTTCACGAGCGTGAACTCGCTGGCGACGAAGAAGCCGGTGCCCGACCGTGAGCAGCAGGCCGATGATCAGGAGGACGATCTCACCGCTCATCGCGGCCCAGACGGAGGGTCATCCATTATCCGGCGAGTCTACTTCCTGCTGCGGCCTTCTGCGCCTTCTTGAACTCGCGCACCTTGCCGAGCGACGCGGGATCGACGATGTCGGCCACCGAGCGGTAGGAACCCTCCTCGCCGTACGGTTCGGCCGCCTCGCGCCAGCCCGCCGCCTCCAGCCCGTACTGCTTGCCGAGCAGCGCGAGGAAGATCCGCGCCTTCTGCGACCCGAACCCCGGCAGCGCCTCGAGCCGCTGCAGGATCTCGGCGCCGTCCGGGTGCGTCCGTCGCGTCCAGATCGCGGCCGCGTCGCCGCCCCACTCCTCGGCGACCGCGCCGCACATGCTCTGGATGCGACCCGCCATCGAGCCCGGAAAGCGATGCACCGAGGGCGGCTGCTTGCACACCTCGACGAACGCCTCCGGATCGTGCGCCGCGATCTGCGCCGCATCGAGGTGCCCGAGGCGCGCCCGCAGCTTCGCCGGCCCCGCGAACGCGGTCTCCATGGGCACCTGCTGGTCCAGCAGCATCCCGATCAGCAGCGCGAGCGGATCGTTCGACAGCAGCTCGTCGGCCGCGGCATCCCCGGTGATGTGCAGCACAGGACTCATGCGTTCATGCTCGCACCGATCGCGCGATCGGCTCAATCCGCCCGCCAGCGAGCCCGTCACCACGAGACCGGCAGCGCCTTGCCCTCCTCGTAGCCGGCGGCGCTCTGGATGCCGACCGTCGCGCGATCGTGGAACGCCGGCAGGTCGGCGGCGCCGGCGTACGTGAACGAGCTGCGCAGGCCGGCCGTGATCATGTCGAGCAGGTCCTCGAGCGACGGGCGCAGCGGGTCGAGGTAGATCTTCGAGCTCGAGATGCCCTCGGCGAAGAGCTCCTTGCGCGCGAGCTCGTACGGGTCGAGGCCGCCGAACCGGGCGTGGACCGCCTTCGTCGACGCCATCCCCCAGCTCTGCTTGAACACGCGGCCGGTCGTCGTCGGTCTCCAGCTCGCCCGGCGCCTCGACGGTGCCGGCGAACCACGAGCCGATCATCACCGACGCCGCACCCGCGGCGAGCGCCAGCGCCACGTCGCGCGGGTAGCGCACCCCGCCATCCGCCCAGACGTGCACGCCGAGCTCGTTCGCGGCCTCCGCGGTCTCGAGCACCGCCGAGAACTGCGGCCGCCCGACGGCCGTCATCATGCGGGTCGTGCACATCGCGCCCGGCCCCACGCCCACCTTCAGGATGTCGGCGCCGGCCTCCACGAGATCCTGCACACCCTCGGTGGTGACGATGTTGCCCGCGACGACCGGAGCCGCCGAGCCCGAGCTTCTTCACGGCCTCGAGCGCGCGCAGCATGCCGCCTCTGGTGCCCGTGCGCGGTGTCGAGCACCAGCACGTCGGCGCCGGCGTCGACGAGCGCCCGCGCCTTGCCTGCCACGTCGCCGTTGATGCCGAGCGCGGCCGCGACCAGCAGCCGGCCGCGACGCGTCGAGCGCCGGCGCGTAGAGGGTGCCGCGCAGCGCGCTCTTGCGGCTGGTCGTGCCGCCGGCGGCGACGCGCGCGAACTCGTGGCCGCCCGTCGACGAGCGCGTCGAAGGCGTCGCGCGCGTCGAGCACGTCGAGCGTCGGCAGCGTCGTCCGGGTCGACGCCCGCCAGGCGCGGGTCGCGCGGGTCGAACGCGTCGTCCCAGACGGGCGACGCGTGCTTGACCGTGTCGATCGCGGCGACCATGTCATCCATCGAGAGGTCCTGCGGCAGCACGCCGAGCCCGCCGCGTCGTGCCAGGGTCGCCGCAAGCCGCGGTCCGGTGACCGAGTTCATGTTGGCCGAGACGATCGGCAGCGTCGCCCGGTCCCGTCGCCGGGCGCCAGGTCGACGTCGAGGCGGCTCGTGACGTCGGAGCGACTGGGCACCAGGAAGACGTCGGAGTAGGTGAGATCGTTCGGCGGCACGGGCGTGGAGAAGCGCATGACTCAACGCTAGAGGCAAGAAGGTGAGATTTTCCGGGTGGCGGAGACACCGTGCCGCCCGCGACACCCAGGCTGAGTGATTAAGCTGGGGAGGACAATCAGCACCAACACGAGAGTGGGCGATTCAGCCGTGTCAAACCCGGTGGCCGGTACGGTTCCCGACGATGGGAACTCCGGGGAATTCGGAGCCAACGAATGGCTCGTCGACGAGATGTACGAGCGGTACCTCGTCGACAAGAACTCGGTCGACCAGAGCTGGTGGCCGATCCTCGAGGGCTACCACCCCGTCACCGACCCGACGCCGACCTCCAGCATCCCGATCGTCGGCGACGCGCCCGACGAGAACGTCGAGGCCGAGCAGGCGGCGACCAGATCCCGGATGCGTGCCGACTGGCGAGGCCCTGCGGCGCCCCGCAGAAGCCGCGCAGGCGCCCGGCACCCGCTGCGCACCGCCGCCGCCGAGCCCGCCCCGCAGACCGGCGCGACGCCGATCGCCCGCACCACCTCCGCCCCCGCGAAGCCGCAGCCGATCCCGGCCGAGGCGCCGCAGACCGCGCAGACCCCCGTCGTCGAGGGCGAGGCGCCCGCCGAGCCGCACGACGAGGTCACCGCCGCTCAAGGGCATGAGCAAGACGCTCGCCACCAACATGGACGCCAGCCTCACCGTCCCGACCGCGACGAGCGTCCGCACCGTGCCGGCGAAGCTGATGATCGACAACCGCATCGTCATCAACAACCACCTCAAGCGCGCCCGAGGCGGCAAGGTCTCGTTCACGCACCTGATCGCCTGGGCGATGGTGAAGGTGCTCAAGGACTTCCCGAGCCAGAACGTCTACTACGCCGAGCCCGACGGCAAGCCCAGCGTCGTCGCGCCCGCCCACGTCAACCTCGGCATCGCGATCGACCTGCCGAAGCCCGACGGAACCCGCTCGCTGCTCGTCCCCGCGATCAAGCGCGCCGACACCATGACGTTCGCCGAGTTCCTCGCCGCCTACGAAGACGTCGTCGCCCGCGCCCGCGGCAACAAGCTGACCGCCGCCGACTTCCAGGGCACCACCATCTCGCTGACGAACCCGGGCGGCATCGGCACCGAGCACTCCGTGCCCCGCCTGATGACGCGGGCAGGGCTGCATCGTCGGCGCCGGCGCGCTCGAGTACCCGGCGGCGTTCCAGGGCTCGTCGCACGAAGACGCTGGCCGAGCTCGGCATCGGCAAGACCATCACGCTGACCAGCACCTACGACCACCGCGTCATCCAGGGCGCCGGATCGGGCGAGTTCCTCAAGCGCGTGCACGAGCTGCTGATCGGCGAGAACGGCTTCTACGAGAGCATCTTCGCCGCGCTCCGCATCCCCTACGACCCGATCCACTGGGCCGAGGACATCAACGTCGACCTCTCCGACCACGTGTCGAAGACGGCGCGCGTGCAGGAGCTCATCAACTCGTTCCGCGTGCGCGGCCACCTGATGGCCGACACCGACCCGCTCGAGTACCGCCAGCGCTCGCACCCCGACCTCGAGATCGGCAACCACGGTCTCACCTTCTGGGACCTCGACCGCGAGTTCGTCGTCGGCGGCTTCGCCGGCAAGCGCGCCGGCCTGCTGCGCGAGGTGCTCGGCGTGCTGCGCGACTCCTACTGCCGCACCGTCGGCATCGAGTACATGCACATCCCCGACCCGGTCGAGCGGGCCTGGTTCCAGGACGCGGCTCGAGCAGCCGTACGAGAAGCCCACCAAAGACGAGCAGCTGCGCATCATGGCGAAGCTGAACGAGGCCGAGGCGTTCGAGACCTTCCTGCAGACCAAGTACGTCGGGCAGAAGCGGTTCAGCCTGGAGGGCGGCGAGTCGACGATCGCCCTGATGGACGAGATCCTGCAGGGCGCCGCCGAGGCGGGCCTCGACGAGGTCGCCATCGGCATGGCCCACCGCGGCCGCCTCAACGTGCTGACCAACATCGCCGGCAAGACCTACGGCCAGATCTTCCGCGAGTTCGAGGGCACGCAGGATCCGAAGACCGTGCAGGGCTCCGGCGACGTGAAGTACCACCTCGGCACCGAGGGCACCTTCACCAGCGCCTCCGGCAAGGAGATCCCGGTCTACCTCGCCGCGAACCCGTCGCACCTCGAGGCGGTCAACGGCGTGCTCGAGGGCATCGTCCGCGCCAAGCAGGACCGCATCGGCGACGACGAGTACAACGTGCTGCCGATCCTCGTGCACGGCGACGCGTCGATGTCGGGTCAGGGCGTCGTGGTCGAGACCCTGCAGATGTCGCAGCTGCGCGCCTACAAGACCGGCGGCACCGTGCACGTCGTCATCAACAACCAGGTCGGCTTCACGACCCCGCCCTCCGAGGCGCACACCTCGGTCTACTCGACCGATGTCGCCAAGACCATCCAGGCGCCGATCTTCCACGTGAACGGCGACGACCCCGAGGCCGTCGTCCGCGTCGCCGAGCACGCCTTCGCCTACCGGCAGGAGTTCAAGAGGGATGTCGTGATCGACCTGGTCTGCTACCGCCGCCGCGGGCACAACGAGGGCGACGACCCGTCGATGACCCAGCCGCTGATGTACAACCTCATCGAGGCGAAGCGCAGCGTCCGCACCCTCTACACCGAGGCGCTCGTCGGCCGCGGCGACATCACCGAAGAGGAGTACGAGGCGGCGCACAAGGACTTCCAGGAGCGCCTCGAGCGCGCCTTCGCCGAGACCCACGCGGCGCAGACCGGCGCGATGCCGGTCGTCGCCGAGGGCTCGACCCACGACGACAAGGGCGAGCAGACCGCGGTCGCCGACCTCGACAAGCCCGACGCTGCAGCAGGCGGATGCCGCTGGCCAGCGCGGGCGAGCCGGCGTCGACCGCGATCGACGCCGGCGTCGTCGCCCTGATCGGCGACGCGCACGACAACCCGCCCGAGGGCTTCACCGTGCACCCGAAGCTGCAGCAGCTGCTGAAGAAGCGCTTCGAGATGAGCCGCCAGCGGCCAGATCGACTGGGGCTTCGGCGAGCTGCTCGCGCTCGGCTCCCTGCTGCTCGAGGGCACCCCGGTGCGGCTCGCGGGTCAGGATGCCCGGCGCGGCACCTTCGTGTCGCGGCACGCGGTCTTCCACGACCGCCTCAACGGGCAGGAGTGGCTCCCCCTCGCCAACCTCGCAGAGAACCAGGCGCGCTTCTCGATCTACGACTCGCTGCTCAGCGAGTACGCCGCCCTCGCCTTCGAGTACGGCTACTCGGTCGAGCGCCCGGACGCGCTCGTGCTCTGGGAGGCGCAGTTCGGCGACTTCGCGAACGGCGCCCAGACGGTCATCGACCAGTTCGTGTCGAGCGCCGAGCAGAAGTGGGGCCAGCGCTCCAGCGTCGTCATGCTGCTGCCGCACGGCTACGAGGGCCAGGGACCCGACCACTCGTCCGCGCGCATCGAGCGCTACCTGCAGCTCGCCGCCGAAGACAACATGACCGTCGCGCGCCCGTCGACCCCCGCGTCGTACGCGCACCTGCTGCGTCGTCAGGCGTACGCGCGACCGCGCCGCCCGCTGATCGTGTTCACCCCGAAGTCGATGCTGCGACTCCGCGGCGCGACCAGCGAGGTGCACGACTTCACGACCGGGCAAGCTTCGAGCCGGTGCTCGACGACGCGCGGTTCGCGAGCGCTGCGAACGCGAACGGGGCCGACCCGGCCGGCGTGCGCCGCATCCTGCTGCATGCCGGCAAGCTGCACTACGACCTGCTGGCCGAGCTCGAGAAGATGACGCCAGAGCAGCAGAACGCGTTCGCTCTCGTGCGACTCGAGCAGTTCTACCCGCTGCCGGTCGAGCAGCTCAACGCGGCGCTGCGGCGTTACCCGAACGCCGAGGTCGTCTGGGTGCAGGACGAGCCCGAGAACCAGGGCGCCTGGCCGTTCATCAGCCTCGAGCTGGTGAAGTACCTCGAGGGCCGCACGGTCCGCGTGGTGTCGCGCCCGTCGTCGGCGTCGCCGGCGAGCGGGTCGAGCAAGGTCAGCGCCGCGCAGCAGACGGCGCTGATCGAAGCAGCGCTGGCGCTCTAGCGCGAGCGCTAGACGCCCACGCCGTCGAGCCTGGCGAGGATCGCGGCGCGCAGCTCGTCGGGCGCCTTCTCCTGGCACGCCGTCTGCATCTTCTGGGTCAGCGTGAGCCCGACGGTGTGCTCGTGCGTGCAGTCCTCGCAGTTCTCGAGGTGCTCGGTCACGTCGCGGAAGTCCTGATCGCTCAGCTCGCGGTGCAGGTACTCCTCGAGCTCGGCCTTGGCCTTGTCGCATCCGCAGTCGGTCATTTCGCGCACCTGGTCATTTCTGCCTCCCAGTGGGTTCCGGGACGACGATGCCCCGGTCGCGGGCGTATCCGGCGAGCAGGTCGCGCAGAAGGCGGCGCCCGCGGTGCAGTCGGCTCATCACGGTGCCGACCGGGGTCTTCATGATGTCGGCGATCTCCTGGTAGGAGAAGCCCTCGACGTCGGCGAGGTAGACGGCGAGGCGGAAGTCCTCGGGAATCGACTGCAGCGCCTCTTTGACGTCGCTGTCGGGCAGGTGGTCGATCGCCTCGGCCTCGGCCGAGCGGGTCGAGCGACCCTGGGTGAGCGACTCGGCGGAGCCGAGCTGCCAGTCCTCGAGCTCGTCGATCGTGCCCTGGTACGGGTTGCGCTGGTTCTTGCGGTAGCTGTTGATGAACGTGTTGGTCAGGATGCGGTACAGCCACGCCTTCAGGTTCGTGCCCTGCTCGAACTGGGCGAACGCGGCGTACGCCTTCGTGTAGGTCTCCTGCACGAGGTCGCCGGCGTCGGCGGGGTTGCGCGTCATGCGCATCGCGGCCGCGTAGAGCTGATCCATGAACGGGATCGCCTGCTCTTCGAACAGCGCACGCAGGACGGCCGGCTCTGGCTTCGAGCGGCCTTGCGGGCTTGGTGTCGGTCATCGCCGACGAGTCTAGTTCGCCGTCCGTGACGGGCCAGGTGCACGGAGAACGGGCCTGTCGAGCAGGGCGATCGGCATGCGCCCTCCTCTCTGTTCGATGCGCTGGCGTGCGCGGGCGATACTCTTGACAACCGATGGGTCTGTCACGCTATTCCGACCGAGGTGCCGACATCCTGGGCGATCGCGACCCCGGCGCGCCCGAGGAACCGGGCCCCTGGGCGGCGCCCGACGGCATCCGGACCCCTCGCGCCCGGCTGAGCCTCCCGGGCTCGAAGAGCCTCACGAACCGCGAGCTGGTGCTGTCGGCGCTCGCCGAGCGGCCCGTCCGTGCTGCATCGGCCGCTGCACTCGCGCGACACCGCCTGATGGCCGAGGCGCTGCGCGAGCTGGGCGCGACGATCGAGCGAGCGGCCGGGCGACGGCGACTTCGGGCCCGACTGGCTCGTCACGCCCGGCGAGCTCACCGGCGGCGTCTCGATCGCCGCGGGCCTCGCCGGCACCGTCATGCGCTTCATCCCGCCGGTCGCCGCGCTGGCGCTCGGCCCGGTCGCGATCGACGGCGACGAGAGCGCCCGGCGACGCCCGATGCGCACCACGATCCAGGCTCTGCGCGACCTCGGGGTCGACGTCGGCGACGACGGCCGCGGCACGATGCCGTTCACGATCCAGGGCTCGGGCGCGGTCGAGGGCGGCGAGCTGACGATCGACGCCTCGCCTCGAGCCAGTTCGTGTCGGGACTGCTGCTCGCCGCGCCGCGGTTCACGCGCGGACTGACGCTGCGGCACGTCGGCGAGCGCCTGCCGAGCATGCCGCACATCGAGATGACGATCGCCACCCTCGCCCGCCGCGGCGTCGTCGTCGAGAGCCCCGAGCCCGGCGTCTGGATCGTGCCGCCCGGCCCGATCGCCGGCGCCGGCATCGCGATCGAGCCCGATCTGTCGAACGCCGCCCCGTTCCTGGCCGCGGCGCTGATCGCCGGCGGCACGGTCACGATCGAGGGCTGGCCGGATGCGACGACCCAGGTCGGCGATCAGCTGCCGACCTGCTCGCCCGGTACGGCGCGACCGTGACGCACGCCGCAGGACGCTCGACGGCGCACCGAGCAGTGCCCTGACCGTGGATGGCGGGGCCGGCCTCCGCGGCGGGGCGGCCCTGCCCGGCGTCGATCTCGACCTCTCCGAGGGCGGGGAGCTCGCCCCCACGTTCGCCGCGCTGGCGGCCCTCGCCGGCTCCCCCGGACGCATCACCGGCATCGGCCACCTGCGCGGCCACGAGACCGACCGGCTCGCCGCTCTCGCCGACCGAGCTGAACGCGCTCGGCGGCAAGGTCACCGAACTCGACGACGGTCTCGCGTTCGAGCCGGCCGAGCTGCACGGCGGACCGTGGCGCAGCTACGAGGACCACCGGATGGCGACGACCGGCGCGCTCATCGGCCTCGCGGTCGACGGGGTCGAGATCGACGACATCGCGACGACCGCGAAGACGCTGCCCGAGTTCCCGGAGCTGTGGGCCGACATGCTGCGCGGACCCGACAGCCCCGGCACGACCTGGATCTCGATCGGATGAGCTGGCTCACGACCCGACGATGACGACGACCGCGAGTTCGGCGAGTGGGACGAGTCGGATGCGCGGGTGCGCCCGAATCCGAAGGGCAACCGGCCGCGCACCAAGACCCGCCCCGAGCACGAGGACGCCGTCACCGGCCGGGTGCTCTCGGTCGACCGCGGCCGCTACACGGTGCTGGCCGGCGAGCGCGCCGACGGCAAGCCCGGCGCCCGCGAGCGCGTGCTGACCTCGACGCGTGCGCGCGAACTCCGCGATCAGGCGATCGTCACCGGCGACCGGGTGGATCTCGTGGGCGACACGAGCGGCGCCGAGGGCTCCCTGGCGCGCATCGTCCGCATCCAGCCCCGCACCACGCTGCTGCGACGCAGCGCCGACGACACCGACGAGGTCGAGCGCATCATCGTCGCGAACGCCGACCAGCTGATGATCGTGGTGGCGGCCGCCGATCCCGAGCCGCGTCCGCGCCTCGTCGACCGGTACCTGGTCGCCGCCTACGACGCCGGCATCGCGCCGCTGATGGTGATCACGAAGACCGACCTGGCCGACCCGGAACCGTTCCTGGCGAACTTCGCCGGCCTCGACATCCCGGTGTTCCGCAGCAAGCAGGATGCCGATGGCGTCACGGTCGCGCCGATCGACGAGCTGACGCCCGCGCTCGCGAGGCACACCACCGTCGCCGTCGGGCACTCGGGCGTCGGCAAGTCGACCCTGGTCAACGCGCTCGTGCCGGGCACCGATCGCGCCGTCGGCGTCGTCAACGCGGTCACCGGCCGCGGGCGGCACACCTCGTCGTCGACGGTCTCGCTGCGCGTCCCGACCGGCGGCTGGATCATCGACACCCCCGGCGTGCGCTCGTTCGGGCTCGGGCACGTCGACCCCGACAACATCCTGCGCTCGTTCACCGACCTGCTCGAGGTGTCGGCGGATTGCCCGCGCGACTGCACGCCACCTGCCGGATGCGCCCGACTGCGCGCTCGACGAGGCCGTCGCCGAGGGCCGCCTGCCGGCGGAGCGCGTCGACTCGCTGCAGCGCCTGCTGGCTACGCTGGCCGGGTGACTTCGACTTCCCCGACCCTCGCCGACGACCTCGCGGTCGCCCTCACGCTCGCCGCCGAGGCCGACCTGATCGCGATCGACCGGTACCGCGCCCAGGACCTCGACGTGCAGCTGAAGCCCGACCGCACGCAGGTCACCGACGCCGACACGCGCGTCGAGAGGATGATCCGCGACCACCTGGCGTCGGCCCGACCCGACGACGCGATCCTCGGCGAGGAGTTCGGCGGCGGCGACCCGCACGCGCCCGGCCGGCAGTGGATCGTCGACCCGATCGACGGGACCGCGAACTTCGTGCGCGGCGTGCCGATCTGGGGGAGCCTGATCTCCCTCGTCGATCGACGGGGTGCCGCAGGTCGGCGTCGTGAGCGCTCCCGCGCTCGACCGACGCTGGTGGGCGCGCGACCGGCCACGGCGCGTGGGCGCAGGTGCACGGCGGCGACGCGCGCAGCATCCGGGTCAGCGGCGTCGACGACCTCGCCGACGCGACGCTCAGCTACAACAGCCTCAAGCACTGGGACGAGGCGGGTCGCCTCGACCAGCTGCTCGCCCTCAGCCGCGCCGTCGGCCGCACCCGCGCCTTCGGCGATCTGTGGTCGTACATGCTGCTCGCGGAGGGCGCGATCGACATCGCCGGCGAGTTCGACGTGAAGCCGTGGGACATCGCCGCGCTGATGCCGATCGTCCGCGAGGCGGGCGGCACGGCGACGACCGCCGAGGGCGACGACCGGCTCGACACCCGGAGCATCATCGCCTCCAACGGCGCGCTGCACCAGGAGGTTCTGGAACGGCTGGCGGTTCGCTAGGCTGGCGGCGCTGTTTTCACATGTCGTCAATTCACTCTGAGAGAGGCCATCACATGAACACCACCGACACGAAGGTCTGGGTGCGCGCGCTCACCGTCGCCACGATCGCGGCGGCGGGCATCGTGCTCTCCGGCTGCAGCCTCCTCGGCCAGGTCGACAACATCACCGGCGACGCGACACCACGGACGGCGACGACGACGTCTTCCAGATCAAGGTCGGCGACTGCTTCAACGACGAGACCCCGAGGGCGAGACCGTCTCCGAGGTCCAGAAGGTCGACTGCGCCGAGCCGCACATCTGGGAGGCCTACAAGAGCATCATCGTCGACGAGGGTGACGGCACGTACCCCGGTGAAGACGTCGTGACGCCCAGTCGGAGACCGACTGCAAGGCCGCATTCGCCGACTACGTCGGCATCGACTACGACAGCTCGATCTGTACACTACAGCTTCTACTACCCCACCGAGGAGACCTGGACGCAGATCAACGACCGCGAGATCCTCTGCATCGTGACCACGACCGATGACTTCGCGACCAAGACGACCGGTTCGGTCAAGGGCGCCGCGAGTAGCCCGACCGCCAGACAGACAGAAGGGCCGTCCCCGTCAGGGGCGGCCCTTCTGCTGTGCACATCCGCAACGCGTGACAACGGCCATGAGTGGAGATGGGGGGAATTGAACCCCCGTCCATCGCTGTGATTCCGCGCCTTCTCCGGGCGCAGCTCGTGAGTGCGTTCTACTCGGCTCCGACCTTTGCCACGAGCATCTAGGTCGACGAGCCCAGCCCCAGTGCAAGTCCCGCGTGACCCTGGAACACAGTCACACAGCAAGCCCTCTAGATGGCGCCAGGATCCGGGTCGAAGGCGAGCCCGGTCTGACGGACGTTATGGCTCTACTGCTTACGCAGCGAGAGCAACGTCGGTGCGCTTGTAATTGGCACCTATGTTTTGCAGAGATCGTTAACGAGATAACCCTGCATCCTCGGCCCGCTTCTCGCAGTTTCGCAGGCGATGTCGAAACCGATCATCCCCATGTATCTGCTCATCGTCGCCCGGAGGGCGAGTCTGATCGCAGAGGCCGTTGTCACGCACTGTGGAGTTGTGAACCACTGATGTACCGCAGCCTCCTGAGCAGATGGGGCATGACCACCACCATCACCGTGCAGGGCACTCACATCGCCTGGTTCGACGCCGAGCGCGCGACCGTCCAGATCTCGGCGGCCTTCGACGGCCCCAAGCGCGACGACGTGTTCGAGCGCGCCACGAAGACCGCCGCCGACGTGACCGCCGCGATCACGCCGCTGCACGACGCCGACGCCGGGCCGGTCACCTGGTGGTCGTCCGACCGGGTCAACGTCTGGTCCGACCGGCCGTGGAACAACGACGGCAAGCGCCTGCCCGCTCGTCTACCACGCCGCCATCGGCGTCCGGGCGAAGTTCAGCGACTTCGAGGCGCTCGGCCGCCTCGTCGAGCAGCTCGCCGTGATGGACGGCGTCAACGTCGGCGGCATCGACTGGGATCTCACCGACGAGCGCCGCACCGCCGTCACCGACGACGTGCGCCGACGCGCCGTCGCCGACGCCGTGCAGAAGGCGGCGACCTACGCGGCGGCCGCGGGCGTCGGCACCCCGTCGGTGATCGCGGTCGCCGACCCCGGCATGCTCGGCGACGGCACGGGTGGCGGGCATCGGGCCGGCACCGTACGAGCGCATGGCGTTCAAGGCGCAGGCGATGGATGCCGGTGGCGGCGCCCCGCTGACCCTGTCGCCCGAGCAGATCCAGGTCTCGTCGAGCGTCGACGTGCGTTTCACGACCGCGCTAGCCGGAGCTCCGCGCGACCTCGCAGAACACCCCGAAGATCACGATCGCGACACCGACCAGGAACGCGAGCGCGCCGCCGCCGGTGGTCAGCGCCGAGACCCGCAGCCGCGAACTCACGCCCGCGACACCGAGCAGCAGCAGCGCGATCGCGAACACGACCGACGACGATGGTCATCGTGTACGAGCGCTCCAGCAGATGCTCCGCCGACTCGAACGCGACGGTCGACACCACGTTGTACGACTGCGGCTCGGCGCGAAGGTCACCGCCTCGTACTGCGGCGAGTCGAGCGGGACCTGCTCGAGGCGGGTAGCCGGCATCTCGCCACGCGTCCCACGCATCGACGAGCGCCGGGGACGCGGCCGCGATGATCACGTCCTGCTCGGCCAGCAGCGCCTCGGCGCGCTCCGGGTAGAACGGCACTCGGCGTTGAGCGCGAGCGACGTCGAACAGCCGCTCGAAGTCGTCGCGCGGCGGTGTTCTCGCGCTCTCGAGGAACAGCGCCAGGTTGCGGTCGCGCACCTGCTGCGAGACGCTCGGCCAGGTCGGCCGCCTCCTGGCCCCACTGCCCGGCCTGATACGCGCCGAACGCGGTCGCGACCGAGACCAGACCGAGCAGGATCGCGGTGACGATCTCGAGCACGCCCGCGTGCGCGACTCGGTCGCCGCGGCATCCGGACCTTCGCCCCGTCGCCATCAGTAGGCCGTCGCCATCAGGACGAGGGACGCGAGGTACGACGACGCCGCCGAGCGCGAGGGTGGCGAACCGCGCGGCTCGCAGCCGGTTGATGCCGGCGACACCGAGCAGGAACAGCGCGAGCGCGTCGATGAGCGCGGCCTGCGCGAAGACGTCGGCCTTCGCCTGCAGAGCGTCCTTGAAGTCGCCCGCCAGCACCGAGACGAGCGCGTACGCGTCGGCGTCGCCGCGCAGGTTCGGCGAGGTAGCACGGGATCGGAGGTCGGCGATCTCGTCGGCCGGGAAGCCGTCCGCGCGCCACTGCTGCGAACGCCTGGTCGAGCCCGTCGGACGACGATGCGCCCGAGGTAGTTGTTGACCATCACGTTCGTTGTAGGCCTCGGCGACGAAATCACCGGACGCGATCGCCGTCGTCCTCGAGGAGCGCGTACTTGCGCGCCTGCAGCACGCCGCCGCGTCGAGGCGGTCGTCGTGCCTGCCAGTCGACGGTCCGCGGTGATGCTCGACGTCGCGGGCGTCGGACGAGCGATCTCGCCGAAGTCGTCGGCCTGCGCGCTCCAGGTGCTCGCCTGCCAGGCGCCGAGGGCCGTCGTGAGCGACACGACGCCGAGCAGGATCGCGGTGAGCACGTCGAGTCCGCGGCTGGTCTGCGTCGGGCGCGCCGGCGGGGGCGGCGTCGCGTCGGATCGCTCACATCCGATACGGTATCGCTGTGAGCGAGGTCGGATGCGAACCCCGAGACGTCGGCGCGGTCCGGATTCGGCGGTCTCCCGCGGTGGCTGCGCATCGGCATCATCGCCGCGGCGACCGCCGTGCGTCGTGCTGATCATCGCCGTCATCGTCCGCATCGCGTTGCAGACCCCGATCATCCCGCTCGGCGTGACGTCGGCCGACGACCTGCTTCCCGGCTCATGCCTGCTCGAGCCGGGCGGCATCGTCGGACGAGTACACGGTCGTCGGCTGCTCGACGCCGCATCAGCAGCAGGTGATCGCCGAGCGTCGACCTGGCGTTCCCCGGCGTCGACTACTACGCGCCGACGAGTCGCTCGCGATCTACGCCGACGAGATCTGCAACCGGCTGCTCGAGTACCGGCTGTACCTCGTCGACGACACTCGTGAAGACCGACTTCATCGCGGCGCGCGATCGCGCCGCCGACGCTCGAGCAGTACGAGGCCGGCGACACCGAGACGCTGTGCGCGGTGCTCGACCACCCCGACCGCCCCGACGAGGGCGGGTCGTCGGAGGACCTGACGCGGGACCTGTACCGGCCGATGCCGCAGTAGCCATGGCGAGCGCTGCGCCTCGCATCGACTAGTCGCCCAGGTGCCGCCGCGTCGACATCGCGCGCTGCGCCTCGCGCTGGTCCTGCCGCTCGCGCAGCGCCTGACGCTTGTCGTACTCGCGCTTGCCCTTCGCGACCGCGAGCTCGACCTTCGCCCGGCCGTCGACGAAGTAGATCTTGAGCGGCACCAGCGTGTAGCCGCCCTCCTTGGTCTTGTGCGAGATCTTGATGATCTGCGCCTTGTGCATCAGCAGCTTGCGCTTGCGCCGCGGGGCGTGGTTGTTCCAGGTGCCCTCGGTGTACTCGGGGATGTGCACGGCGTCGAGCCAGATCTCGCCGCCGTCGATGAAGGCGTAGCCGTCGACGAGCGACGCGCGGCCCTCGCGCAGCGACTTCACCTCGGTGCCCTGGAGCACGATGCCGGCCTCGTAGGTGTCCTCGATGGTGTAGTCGTGCCGGGCCTTGCGGTTGGTCGCGACGACCTTCTCGCCCTTCTCCCGCGGCATGGCTCCCTCCTGGACTGAACAGCCGACTCGTGCCCGCGAACGCGGGCAGCCAGTCAGTCTAAACCTTCAGGTACCGGCGGATCGCGACGCTGGCCGAGATCGCGGCGAGCAGCGCGCCCGACCCGAGCAGGATCGGCACGACGAGCAGCGCGTCCTTCAGGTCGACGAGCGCGGTGCCCGGGAGGGCGTCGGCGAGGTAGCCCTGCACGAAGAACTGCACGAGCACGACGATGACCCCGCCGGCGAGCAGCGAGCCGATCAGCGCGGCGAGCACGCCCTCGAGGATGAACGGCGTCTCGATGAACCGGTTCGACGCGCCGACCAGGCGCATGATGCCGAGCTCGCGCCGTCGCGAGAACGCGCTGAGCCGGATGGTGGTGGCGATCAGCAGCACGGCCGCGACGAGCATGAGCGCGGCGATGCAGATCGCCGTGAAGGTGGCGGCGTTCATGATCGCGAAGATCGGTTCGAGCAGGCCGCGCTGGTCGGTGACGCTCTCGACGCCCGGCCATGCCGCTGATCTGGTCGATGATGATGTCGGCCTGGTTCGGGTCGATGAGGTTGACCCGGAACGACTCGCTCAGGATGTCGGGGGTCACCAGCTGCGCGGCGGTCGTGCCCTCGAACTGGTCGAGGAAGTTCGCGTAGGCCTGGTCGTGATCCTCGAACTCGACCTTCTTGATGTACGGGCTCGAGGGTGTCGCCCTCGAGCTCGGCCTGCACGTCGTCCTTCTGCGCCTCGGTCGCCGCCGTCTCGCTGCAGTTCGCCTCGCTCGAGATGTCGGTGCAGAGGTAGATCGGCGACCTGGGCGCGGTCGTACCAGTAGCCCTTGGTCTGGCTGATCTGCGACTGCAGCAGGATCGCGGCGCCGAAGAAGGTCAGCGAGATGAACGTGACCAGCACGACGGAGACGACCATCGAGAGGTTGCGGCGGAACCCCTGGCCGACCTCGCTGAGGATGAGACCGAGGCGCATCAGCGCCTCCGCGGTTCGTTGAGGGGCGGGGGCACGAGCGGGGTGGGCTCGGACTGCTCGGCGGGCTTCTCGCCGCCTCGGCGCGCTCCGCCGGTCGCTGGACCGGCGCGGTCTCGGCCGGCGGCATCCGCACGTTCGTGACGGCGGGCTCGACGACGCGTGATCGTGCCGGTGACCGGGGCGTCTCGCGACGGCGGTGGTGCGGGCGTCGGCGCGGGCGCGGGTGCGGGCGTCGGCGCGGCGGTGCGGGCTGCGGTCGCGGCCTCGGCGCGGGGCAGGCAGTCGCGGCGGCGGCGAGAGCCGCGGCATCGGCGCTGCGTCGGGGTCGCTGCGGCCGGCTGCTGGCGCTGCACCGGCACCGCCTGCGTCTGGTATCCGCCGCCGCGCTCGTCGCGCACGACCTGCCCGCTGATCAGCTCGATCACGCGGCGCTGCATCTGGTCGACGATGCCGACGTCGTGGGTGGCCATGATCACGGTGGTGCCGTTGGCGTTGATCGCGGACAGCAGCGTGCATGATGCCGGCGCTGGTGTTGGGGTCGAGGTTTCCGGTCGGCTCGTCGGCCAGCAGGATCGCGGGCTTGTTGACGACGGCGCGCGCCATCGCGACGCGCTGCTGCTCACCACCGGAGAGCTCGTGCGGGAACCGGCCCTGCTTGCCGGCCAGGCCGACCATCTTGAGCACGTCGGGCACGGCCTCCTGGATGAAGCCCTTGCTCTTGCCGATCACCTGCAGGGCGAACGCGACGTTGTCGAAGACGGTCTTGTTGGGCAGCAGCCGGAAGTCCTGGAACACCACGCCGAGGTTGCGGCGGAAGTACGGCACCTTGCGGCTGGCGAGCGTGTTCAGCTCCTGGCCCGAGCACGTGGATCTTGCCCTTGCGAGGGCTTCTCTTCTTTCAGCACGAGGCGGAGGAAGCTCGACTTGCCGGAACCCGACGCGCCCACCAGGAAGACGAACTCCCCCTTCAGCACCTCGAGGCTCACGCTGTTGAGGGCTGGTCGCGTCGTTCCGGCGTATGTCTTGGTGACCTGGTCGAAACGAATCATGGCGAGTACAAGGCTAGGGAGGCCCGCGCGGGATGCCGGGAGCGACACTCCCCGCGCGAGACCCGGACTCACAGGTAGCGTGGATGCCGCGCGTTTCAGCCCGACGATCGCCCTGCTATCGCGGGCTAGCGGCGCGGAGGTCGATGCCCGTATCCTCGCGCTCGAGCACTCAGCGCTGCGCCGGACATGAGCGACCGTACCAGCTGTCGTGCGACGCGTCGACCTCCGCACCTCGGCCTGCCGGGCGACGGGTCTCCGCGCGCCGCTCGCCACGGCGGCACTCGTGCGACGCTCGGATCGGCACGCTGTCGCTCGCTCGACGGATGCGCGGCGCTACTGCGGTCAGCCAGTACGCGACCGGGCCACGCTCGCCGCTGCTCGGCCGACGGACGCGTCCGTCGAGCCTCAGGACTGACGCGCGGCTACGCTTCCGGCCAGCCGACGATCAACCCGGCGTGCGCGATCGCGCATCTGACGCGCTCGCCCGCTCGCGCTTGGCGCGGCGCGGTCGCGCTCGTCGCGTCGGCCCGTTTCAGTGCTCGATCGACGGCGATCTCCGCCGGCAGGTCCCGCGCGTGCATCGCGTGATGGGACGCGGATAGTCTCGTGTCGGTCGCGATCGGCGGCCGTGAGCAGTCGCTGCGTCATGGCGCCGTTCAGACACCGCGGGTGTTCGTCGGGTTCTTCGGATTCGGCACCCTGCGGCGTGCTGTGGCTGATCACCGGGCTGGCAAGGCGTACCGCGCGATCCGGGCCGGCGACGTGCGAGGCGCACCAGGCGTGGATGATCCGCAACTTCGTCGCTGACCTACGCCGCCGTCACGCTGCGGCTCTGGATCGGCGATCCTGATCACGGTGCAGCTCGACGCACCTTCGGCGGCGAGTTCGACGACCGCGTGGTCGAACGTCTACGCCGCGCGTGCCGTTCCTGTGCTTCGATCCCGAACCTGCGTGCGTCGCCGAGATCATGCTCCGTCGTGCGGCGGCTGCCGGGGCTGCGCTGGACTGCGCTAGCGGCGCGCCTAGTCCTTGTCGGACTTGCGCCACCGGATGCCGGCGGCGATGAAGCCGTCGAGGTCGCCGTCGAACACGTCGTCGGGGTTGCCGACCTCGTAGTCGGTGCGCAGGTCCTTGACCATCTGGTACGGCCGTCGAGGACGTACGAGCGCATCTGGTCGCCCCAGCTCGCGGTGATGGTGCCGGCGAGCTCTTTCTTGGTCGCCGCCTCCTGCTCCTTCTGCAGGATGAGCAGCCGGGACTGCCAGCACGCGCATCGCGGCGGCGCGGTTCTGGATCTGCGACTTCTCGTTCTGCATCGACACGACCGTGCCGGTCGGCAGGTGGGTGATGCGCACGGCCGAGTCGGTGGTGTTGACCGACTGACCGCCGGGACCGCTGGACCGGAAGACGTCGACGCGGATGTCGTTCTCGGGGATCTCGATCGCCTCGGTCTCCTCCATCAGCGGGATCACCTCGACCGCGGCGAACGACGGTCTGCCGCTTGCCGGCGGCGCCGAACGGGCGACATGCGCACCAGCCGGTGCGTGCCGGCCTCGACGCTGAGGGTGCCGAACGCGTAGGGCGCGTCGACCTCGAAGGTCGCCGACTTGATGCCGGCCTCCTCGGCGTAGGAGGTGTCCATGACGGTGACCGGGTACTTGTGCTTCTCGGCCCAGCGCAGGTACATGCGCATCAGCATCTCGGCGAAGTCGGCGGCGTCGACGCCGCCGGCTCCGGCGCGGATGGTGATGACCGCCGGGCGTGCGTCGTACTCGCCGTCGAGCAGGGTCTGGATCTCGAGGTCGCCGAGGTTCTTCTGCAGATCGGCGAGCTCGGCCTCGGCCTCGCGCGCGCTGGCGGCGTCGCCCTCGCCCTCGGTGGCGAGCTGCACGAGCACCTCGAGGTCGTCGAGCCGGCGCTCGATGCCGGTGATGCGGTCGAGCTCGCGCCTGCCGGTGGCTCAGCGCGCTGGTGACCTTCTGCGCGTTGTCGGGGTCGTCCCAGAGGTCCTGCGCCTCCGGCCTGCGTGGTGAGGCGGGCGATCTCGGCCTCGAGCTTCTCGACCCCGATCACGGCCCGGATGTCGTCGAACGTCTTTCGCAGCGTCGCGATCTGGTCGGAGAGGTCGAGCTCGATCATGGCGGGTCCAGCCTACCGGCGGGCCGCCGGACCAGGGCCGTTAGGCGTTCAGACTCCTTCGGCCGGAAACGCGTCGGCGATCGCCGCAGCGATGCCGCCGGCGACATGACGGCCGACCCGTGGTGCCCGCCCTCGAGCGGCACGTACTCGACGCTCGGCAGCAGCTCGGCGAGCGCTTGCGCCCCGGTGTGGAAGAACGGCTCGCTCTTGCTGCCCGACCATGACGATCCCCGGGCCCTGCAGTGCCTTCCAGCGATCGGCGGGCAGCGGCTGTCCCGTCCTGCAGACCGGCGAGCACGCGCGAAGTCGTAGCGCAGGGTGTGGGCGATCGCCTTCGCGCGGCGCCAGCTGGGGAGGAGGCGCATCACTCCGACGAACGGAGCCGGGATGCCCATCGCCTCGCGGAAGAATGCCGCCACCGCCGGGCCGCGACGATCCTGCTCGACCAGCGCCGCGATCCTGGCCGGCAGGTCGGCCGGGAGCGGCGGACGGCTGCCGTCGACGATGAACGGCGGCTCGTAGAGGAACACGCCCGGCACCTTGGCGCCGAGGCGGGTCGCCGCCTCGAGCGCGAGCGCCGCGCCCGACGAGCTCCCGAAGAGGATACGCCGTGCCGCCGGCCGCGTCGATGAGAGCCGCGATGTCCTCGACCTCGCGCGCCGTGTCTGCCGGGAGCGTCTCACCGCTCTCACCGCGCCCCCGTCGGTCGTAGGTGACGACCGAGAAACGCGGCGCGAGCAGCGGCGGCGAGCTTCGCCGATTCGCCGTGCGTCGACAGCGCGGCGTCGACCAGCACGATGGCCGGGCCGTCGCCGGTGCGCCAGTACGCGATCGCTGTGCCGTCGGCGGAGGTCGCGGTGGTCATGATGCATTCCCTTCGAGGCTCAAGGTGGGCGTCGAGCCGGTCGAACGATTCGCGGTATCCGCTCGGTCATGCCCATCCGGGCGATCGTGCTTCGAGCCGCTCGACCGACGAGAAGCGGACGCGCATCACGAGACGCGTCGCGCCCGGATCGAGCTCGATGAAGTCGACCGTCACGGCGTTCGACTCGGGATCGAGGTCGGCGCCCGTCTCGTCGGAGAAGCCCTCGACGTAGCTCAGCGACGAGCCGTGGATGACCTCGCTGTAGACCGCCCGGATCCAGACCTCGGGCTCGCCGCCCTCCGGCCCCATCCCGAAGTGCCAGAGTCCGCCGGGTCGCACGTCGAGCGACCGGATCGGTGGTGGTCCAGCCGGTCAGGACCCCACCAGGCCTCGAGGTCGACGGCCGAGGTCCACGATGCCCAGACCCGATCGCGCGATGCCGGGAGCTCGCGCTCGAGCACGACCTCGCGCGTCTCGAGCGTCCTTCCGAACGTGTCAGCGCGCTCACGCCTGGCCCTGTCGCAGGTGCGCGTCGAGCCGGTCGAGGCGCTGCGACCCAGACCTCGGCGAAGCGTCTCGAGCCAGCCGTCGATCTCGCGGAACCGCTGCTGCTCGAGCTGGTAGATCCGCTGCTGCGCCGCGCCTCGGCGACGACGAGGCCCGCGCCGCTCAGCACCTTGAGATGCTTCGAGACGAGCGGCTGCCGCAGGTCGAGGGCGGCGACGATGCCGTTCACCGAACGCGGACCGCTCGCGCAGCAGTTCGACGATGGCGAGCCGGTTCGGCTCGGCCAGGGCGCTCAGGGTCTCGATCACTCATCCCAGTATTACTCGCTCGGTAATATTACCGTCAAGCGATATTCAGGATCCGCGCCCGACCGCGAGGTAGTGGTCGCGGTCGCGCGGGTCGAGCTTCTCGACCGCCATCCGGAGCGAGACGCGCGGCATGGTCGCCGCGTGGCGCTCGAGCACGGCGCGGAGGCGCTCGGGGCTCGATCGCCGGCGGTGCGCAGGACGGTGCCGACGGCCTTCTGCACGGAATCGTGCGGGTCGTCGATGAGCCGCTCGGCGATCCTGAAGGCATCGTCGACCTGGCCGGTGCGGACGAACGCGATGGTCGCGTAGAGGGCGGTGCGACGCTCCCATGGCGACTCGGATGCGGCGAGCCGGTCGAGCAGGTCGCGCGGCTTGTCGAAGAGGTAGGGGCCGACGATGTACGGGGCACCGAGGTCGACGAGGTCCCAGGAGTCGATGCGGTCGTGGCGGCGCAGGTACAGCTCGAACGACTCGGTGCGGGACTGCTCGCGTGCGCCGCGGGCCGCAGCCCGCAGCGCGAGCACCTTCACCGCGCCGGCGCGTGCCTCGTGGATGTCGCTCTCGAGCAGCTCCTCGATCTCGGCGAGCGGCAGGTCGGAGAACTCGCCGGCCAGCTCGAAGACCCGCCCCATCGGCACGCCGATGAACGCGTCGCCGGAGCGCATCGTCGCCGGCGGGAAGTACCGCGCTCGTACTTGACCCGCTCGTCGTCGGTCGCCTCGGCCTCGGAGCGCGGCGATGAAAGCACCGGCGGTCTGCTCCCGCCGGTCGTCGCCGCCGGCCTTGCCCCGAGTGGCCATGTGCTCAAGCTAGTCACCCGAACACGGTGCGGGACACCGCGGTCGCGTCTATCCGCATAACCCTCAGGGACGAAGAGGGTGACGACCGGCGGCCGCCAGACGGCGGAGACGGTCACCTGCGCACTGCGACCGTCGCGGGTGAGGGCCTCGTCGAGGTCGGAGCGTCTCGAACCTGCCGATCGGATTCGACGCGAGGTAGGCGCCCACCGCATCCCGCACGCCGGCGTCGGTGAGCGTCGCGCGCGGACCGTCCGGCGTCATCGTCACCGCGTCCAGCTCGAACGATTCCGCGCCGACCAGTGCGGCGCCGTCGGCGAGGGTGAACAGCCGCTTGCGCTCGAGGTAGAGCGACGTCGCGGATGCGACGATGAGGGTCACGAGCAGCGCGAGCGCCCCGTAGAAGCAGACCAGCGGCAGGATCGATCCCGGTCGTCGGCGGATCGCGGCGCCGGCTCACCGCGATCCCCAGAATCGCGACACCTGTTCGGTCGCGGTCGCCGAGACCGGCAGCCCGGCAGGCAGCCCCAGGTCGAGGACCGGCGGCGCCAGCGGCAGCGGCACGACCACCGTGATCGTGACGGTCACGAAGCCGCGTCGGGTGAGGCAGGCCGACGGGCTGCGGGCGGCAGCTGATCGCGACCGAGGCGCCCGCGGCATCCACGCCGTAGTCGGCCAGGGTCACCTCGATGGCGCGCGCCGCGGCCGACCGCGCGCTCACCGACCGACGTCGCCCTGCACGAAGACCCGCGTCGCCTGGCGTGCGGCACCGTCGACGGCGAGAGCGGCGCACTGCAACGCCGACAGCGTGAGGACCAGGTAGACGATCGGGACGAGCAGCAGCAGGCCGACGGTGATGAACTCGAGCGAGGCGGATCCCGCTTCATCGTCGAGTCGCGTCAGTCCAGCGTCTCGACGACCGCATGCCCCGACACCTCCACGGCGCCCTCGATGCCGATGAGCCCGATCACCGGCAGGGTCGTGCGCACGGTGACGGTCACGGCGGGATGCCCGCGCCACTCCCCCGACGAGACCGTGATGTCGCGCGCGTAGTCGCCCCCGATCGCGAGAGTGATCAGTGTGCGGCAGCGCGCGACGCCGTCGACCGGGCCGTTGTCGGCGAGGGCCGCGAATCGTGCGCCCTCTGACGCGGCGTCGAGCACGGTGTTGCGCACATGCAGCCCGAGCGCGAGTTGCAGCACCGAGACGGTCAGCACCGTCAGGATGGCTCCCACCATCACGAACTCGGCAACCGCCGACCCGCGCTCGGCGTCGATCAGCTCACGTCCGGCACGCACGCTACAGCCCGGTCACCTTCGAGATCGCGTGGGCGAAGATCTCGCTGAGCGCCGGACCGGCGAGCCCCCAGATCACGATGACCAGCCCAGCCGTCATGAGAGTGATCAGCACCCAGCCGGGGACGTCACCGCGTTCGTGGCGAATCGCCTCCGCAAGGTCGTCTGGCAGTGGATCGCATGCCGTGAGGTTGGCAGAATCGGGGGTCGGGACGCCGCGATTCTCCACAGGCATCGCGATCTCGCACCCAGCTGCAGCTCGAGAACGACGCGTGGCGCTACCGAGGATCGACCTCCACGATCAACTCGATCTCGACGGTGATGCCGAACGGCAGACTTCCGACTCCGACCGCAGAGCGGGCGTGGCGCTCGCCGAAGATGTCGACCAGCAGATCCGAGCAGCCGTTGATCACCGCGGAGTGCTCGGTGAACTCGGGCACCGCGTTGACCATGCCGAGCAGCTTCACCACGCGCCGCACGCGATCGAGCGATCCCAGTTCTTCACGCAGGATCGCCAGGTGGTGCAGCCCGACGAGCCGGGCGTGCTCGGCTGCGACGGCGGTCGGCACATCCGCTGCCGACCTTCCCCCGTGGGATCTCCCCGCTGTCGTCCACGGGCACCGTGCCCGACAGGTAGACGAGATCGCCGACGCGTACGGCGTTCGCATAGTTCGCGGCTGGAGCCTTGACCGCGGGCAGCACGAGCCCGAGCTCCGCAATTCGCTGTCGATCGAGACGCGGAGTCGGTCATGGCGTCACTCTAGGACCCAGCTCAGAACCCGAGCCTGCAGCACCAGCAATCCCGGGAAGATCGCGAACGCGATCGTCACCGGCAGGATCAGGAACACCAGCGGCACGAGCATCGCGACCTCCTTGCGACCCGCCGCCTCGAGCAGCTGACGTTTGGCGTCGTCGCGGGAGTCCTGGGCCTGCGCGAGCAGCACCTCGGCGAGCGGGGTGCCGCGTTCGAGTGCGCCGACGAGCTGATCGATCGTGCGGGTCAGGGCGGGGAGGCCGATCGTCGAGGCGCACCGCGACAGCGCGGCGGGCAGCGCCATGCCGGCGTTGACGTCGGCGACCACGCGACCGAACTCGCGGGCGAGCTCGCCGGTTCCGGTGCGCGCCACGCGGCGGAGCGCGTCGAGGATGCTCTCGCCGGCGGAGAGCGAGAGGGTCAGGAACTCGAGCACGGTCGGCAGCTCGGTCGCGATGCGGCGCCTGCCGCGAGCGTGCCGCGCGGGCGAGCAGTTGCTCCGGCGCGATGAGACCGACGGCGGCACCCGAGCAACGACGATCCCGGCGAGCAGAAGACCGGATGCGGTGGAGACCTGAGCGAGCACGACCGCGATCGACGACTCCGGCACCCGATCCGCCGACCGCGGACAGCAGCTGCCGCGACCGGAACGCGCTGCACGTCGCCCGGCGACCCCGCCTGCCGCAGCCGCTGCGCGATCCCGTCGTCGCCGCCGAGCACGATCGTCAGCACGCCGGCGCGAGCTGCGCGACGGAGGGCGCCGCGAGCGCGGCCAGCACCGAGGCCGGCTCGGTCGGCCGGCTGTCCGACGGCGGCACGGGCCTCGGCCGAGAGGTCGACCAGATACGGCGCGACCCGTCGCGCGAGCCGCGGTGCGCCGACGCGCGGCACGAGGGCGATCAGGGTCCACAGGCCGAGTCCGAAGGCGATCCCGAGCGGGACGGCCACTGCGATCGTCGCGGTCACGCGAACCACCGCCGTTCCTCGGGCAGGCGTCCCGAGCGCGATCATGAGGCGGTACGCGACGACGGTGATCACGAATCCGACGCACGAGCAGGGTCAGCTCCGGCGGGAGAGTTGTAGGCGGCGGCCGCCTCGGGCCGTGATGGCGAGCATCAGCAGGACGATCCACGGTGCGGCGACGCCGAGACGAGCGGCATTGAGCGACCCAGGACTGACGTGCCTCGACCTCGGAGCGGACCGCCGCCTCCTGGCGCAGCGATGCCGCGAGAGCCCGCAGGATCGACGGCAGCTCGGTGCCGCCGACCTCGCGCGACATCCTGAGCGTCTCGACGATGCGGTCGGCGACCGGGTCGGCGAGCCGGCGCTTGAGGTCGTCGAGGGCTCCCCCGACGTGCCCGGTCGCGCGAACGAGCCGCCCGAACTCGCGGAACGCGTCACGGATCTCGTCGGGCCCGACCTCGGCGAGCGACGCCACCGCGTCGGCGCAGCGACTGCCCGGCTCGCACCCCCGCCACCAGGTGGTCGACGAGGTCGGGCCACGCGCCGCGCAGCAGCTCGGCGACGCCGGCGTGCGCGACCGCCGACGGCGACGGCGGGCAGCGGCTGCTCCGACCACGCCGGCCGCGAGCGCCAGCGCCACCGACGGGCACGACGCGAGAAGACCACCGCCGCCGCGGCGATCGCCGAGCAGCAGCGCTGACGCCGACGAACACGCTGACGGGACCCGCTCGAGCCCGGCCTGAGCGAGCCGCTCGCGCGCCATGCCGGAGACGCCGCGACGTCCGGCCCGCGCCGACCCGCGGCCACAGCCAGGGCGCGGCGACCAGCACCAGGCCCGCACCGAGCACCAGCCCGGCGACGACGGTCACGGCGCCTCCGTGTCCACGGCGACGCGCGCCGACGTCCGCCAGAACTTGGCGATGCGCGCGGGCGTCGCACCGGTCGCGTCGCAGCACCCCGTCGCGCAGCTCGAACAGCGTCGTCGCCTCGATCCGCGCCATCCATGACCTCGCCGGTCGGCGCGACGATCTCGACCACGCGCCGGTGCCCGCTGCGCTCGAGCTCGGCGTGCACGACGAGATCGATCGACGACGCGACCGTCGGCACGACGAACGACGCGTCGATGTTGCGCCCGGCGAGCAGGGGCAGGGTCGCCAGCTTCGGCGAGCGCATCGTGCGCGCTGTTGGCGTGCAGCGAGCACATGCCCGGCAGGCCGCTGTTCAGCGCGATGAGCAGGTCGAGCGCCTCCGCCTCGCGCACCTCGCCGACGATCAGGCGATCCGGCCGCATCCGCAGCGCCTCTTTGATGAGTCGTCGCAGCGAGACCTCGCCCGTCCCCTCGAGGCTGGGCTGACGGCATTGCAGCGCGACCCAGTCGGGCGCGACGAGCGCGAGCTCGAACGTCTCCTCGACGGTGACGATCCGCTCGCCGGGCGGCGCCGACCCGAGCAGCGCGCCCAGCAGCGTCGTCTTGCCGCTCTGCGTCGCCCCCGACACCAGGATGTTGTGGCCGGTGCGCACGCACAGGTCGAGGAAGTCGGCGGCCGGCTGCGTCAGCGAACCGAGCCGCACCAGGTCGCTCGAGCCCCCGCATCCCGGATCGGAATTTGCGGATGTTGACCGCCCAGTGCGCGCGGGTGATGTCGGGGATGACGACGTGCAGTCGCGAGCCGTCGGGCAGTGACGCGTCGACGAACGGCGACGACAGATCGACGCGGCGGCCGGTCGACTGCAGCATGCGCTCGACGAGGTCGCGGACCTCGCGCTCGTCGAGCGCCAGGGCCAGGCGCTGCGAGACGCCGTCGCGGGCGACGAAGACGCGGTCGGGCCGTTGATCCAGATCTCCTCGATCGACGGATCGTCGAGCAGCGGCTGCAGGGCGCCCAGCCCGGTCAGCGTCGGCCACGACCTGCCGGGCGACCGCCGCCTCGTCGGCGAGCAGCGGCACCGATCCGCCGAGGGCACGCTCGCTGTAGCGCCTGCACCTCGTCGCGCACGTAGCGCTCGGCCAGCGCGCCGTCGGCGCCGAGATCGACGCCGTCGCCGCGCACTCGGGCCCGCACGGACTCCGCGATGTCGACGACCGGGCTGCTCACCCGCACATCGTGCCGGAGCCGGGTGACGCGTGCTCGGACTTTCCACAACGTTCACGCAAGCCCGGGCGGTCACCGGGTAGTGCGGAAGGTGGGACTCGAACCCACACGCCTCTCGGCACAGGAACCTAAATCCTGCGTGTCTACCATTTCACCACTCCCGCGAGCGGTGTCAGTCTAAGACGGCGGGGCTACGCACCAGGAACGCCGTGATCCGGTCCAGCACGGCGTCGTCGCGCAGCGGGCGGTTGTGCCCGAGACCGTGCGTGACGAGCAGTTCGGTGGATGCCGGGTGGGCCTCCACGAGGGCGTGGGCCTGGGCGAGCTCGATCGTCGCGTCGGCGTCGTCGTGGATCACGAGCCACGGCACCTCGGTCGGCAGCGCCGCCGTGGCCGAGTAGCTGGTCCAGATGTCGTCGGGATGTCCCGCGGAAGAGGCGACGCTCGGTACGCCGCCGATCGCCAGAACGCTCGAGCGCCGCAGCCCGAGCGTCGACGCGAACCGCTGCAGCAGGTACTCGAAGTCGGCGGCGCCGTTCACGGTGACGAGCTTGCCGACCCGGATGCCACTGCGGATCGCCTGCGCCGCCCCCGGAGTGCCGAACGAGTGCGCGACGATCGCCTCGAACCCGTCGTGCACACGCGCCAGCTCGGAGATGATCGCCGCGTAGTCCCGCACGTCGGTCTGCCGCCCGCTCGAGAGCCCGTGCGCTGGGGCGTCGAAGGCGACGATCGTGCGCCCGGCATCCCGCAGTTCGCGCACCAGGGGTGCGAACGCCGCGGCGCGACTCTGCCAGCCATGTACGAGCAGCACGGCGCGGGATCCGGTGCCCCAGCGATAGACGGCGATGCGCCGCCCGCGCACGGTGATCGTCGAGCGCACCGCGTCATCCATCACCGCCGCCTCGGTGGGATGAATGGCCTTGCGCCGGCCTGGACGCACCCAGAGCGAGTACGCCGTCTCGGCGGCCAGGGGTGGTGCGATGCGATCGAGCACGCGCAGCGCGCGGACGACGGCAGGGACATTGGTCTGGATGATGGGGCTGGTCGTGGACACGAGTGCTAATATATACGCACGACCGTTCGTATTGTCTAGTTCCGATCTCTGAGGAGCAGCGCGTGACCGACACCGCCACCTGCGACGGACGCCGCCTTCGCGGCGACGCATCCCGTCGCGCCGTGCTGCGGCTAGCGGTCGACCAGGCGTCGCTCAGTGGTCTCGACAGCCTCACGATCGGCACGCTCGCGGCCGACACCGGCGTGAGCA
Source organism: uncultured Actinomycetota bacterium (assembly GCA_963730045.1). Classification (GTDB taxonomy): domain Bacteria; phylum Actinomycetota; class Actinomycetes; order Actinomycetales; family Microbacteriaceae; genus JBDSKH01. The sequence goes on from CAVSPQ010000004.1 coordinate 202,779, forward strand.
AGAGCAACGTCGCGACGCTCTTCGGCTCCAAGCTCGACCTGCAGCTCGCCACCATCGAGGCCGCGCGCGAGATCTTCATCGACGCGGTCATCGCGCCCGGCGCTCGACCGCGCCGCATGGCGTCGCCCGTCTCGTCGCGATCGTCGAGCTGTGGCTGGACTACTCCGAGAGCCGGGTGTTCGCCGGCGGGTGCTTCTTCCGCGCCGTCGCGGCCGATGCCTCGGCCAAGGACGACGCCGCCCGCGAGCTGCTCGTGAGCGATCGACGAGGAGTGGTTCGTGTTCCTCGCTCGCGCGGTCCGCGAGGCGGAGCTGCCGGGCCTCGCCGGCCGCGCCGACGGCCCCGAGCTGCTGGCGTTCGAGATCACCGCGATGCTCGATGCCGCGAACATCGGGTCGCTGCTGCACCGCTCGACGCGCGGCTACGTGCTCGCGCGCGGCGGCATCCGGGATCGGTTGATCGCGCTCGGTGCACCGCGCGAACATCAGCCTGTAGCCCGGATGCCGTGGGCGCCTCGCGCGGGCACCCGTCGACCCAGTCGTCGAAGACCGCACCCTCTGCGTCGATGCGGCGGGCGTGCGCGCCGAGCTCAGTGCCATCCAGCGCGACGGCGCGCCAGTGGCGGCGGCGACCGTCGGTCGCGCCGACCTCGATCGACGGAGCCGATGTGGCGACCCGTGCCCGTCGGACACGTTCTCTGGCTGGCCCGGCACCGTTCCTCCACACGTTCACGCAGCCGGCCGAGCTCACAGAGATCGTACCGCGATTCGAACATACTTTCGATACTCGGATGACCGTCGCGGCGACAGGGGTCGCGCGTAGCGTGGAGAGCCATGTGCGGCAGGTTCGCGATGGACGACAAGACGAACGACCTCATCGAGGAGTTCGTGCTCGACGGCAACGACTACCGCGACTGGGTGCCGTCGTTCTCGATCGCGCCGACCGATCCGGTGCCGGTGATCCGCGAACGCGCGAGCTACAGACGGTGGCGAGGTGCTGCGCAAGGTCGAGCCCGCCGTGTGGGACTTCTGGCCGCAGTGGATGGACGCCGACAAGCACAAGCGTCCTCAGTTCAACGCGCGCATCGAGACCGTCGCCTCGAACGGGATGTGGAAGAAGGCCTTCGCGTCGTCACGCTGCATCGTGCCGATGCGGGGCTACTACGAGTGGACCGGCGAGGCCGGCGCCAAGGACGCCCATTTCATCCACGGCACGCACCGGCTCGCGGCCGCGGGCATCTACACGCCCCGCAAGGACGACGCCGGCGAGTGGTACCTGACGATGTCGATCATCACCCGGGAGGCGCGCGACGCCTCCGGCGAGGTGCACGACCGGATGCCGGTCTTCCTCGAGCCGGACGTCTTCGACCGCTGGCTCTCGCCCGCCAAGCTCGAAGAGCAGGGCGAGCTCGACGAGCTGGTCACGCATGCTCGAGAAGGTCTCCGACGAGGTCGCCGGAACCATCACGACCTACGAGGTCGACCGGCGGGTCGAATCAACTCGTCGCACCGTCGATCCGGGGACGCGATCGCTGATCGAGCCGCTGGCCGGCTGCGCGGCTACTTCTTCGCGTCCGTCTCGAAGATGTCGGCGATCGCCTCGGACTCGGTGAGCGGGCCGGCGGTGCCCTCGCGGTTCGCCTTGCGCGCCTTCAGCGCCTGCTTGATCGCGTGGTACGCGGTCGGGACGACGGCGATCGCGATGGCGCACAACAGGATCACGTCGATGTACTCGATGACGAAGTCGGCGAGCGGCGGGATGTACCCCAGCACGAATCCGGCGAAGGTGAGCCCGCTTCCCCAGATGATCGCGCCGACCGCGTTGTAGAGCGAGTACCGCCGATAGTTCATGTGACCGACGCCGGCGGCGACGGGGGCGAAGGTCCGGACGATCGGCACGAAGCGGGCCGCGATGATCGCGAACGGCCCGAACCGGTCGAAGAACCTGTTGGTGCGGATGACGTTGTCCTTCGAGAAGAACCCGCTCTCCTTGCGTTCGAAGATGCGCGGCCCCGCCTTGTGCCCGATGAGGTAGCCGACTTCACCGCCGGCGAAAGCGGCAATCGAGATGGTGAGACAGACGATCCAGATGGGGATCTGAATGCCGGTGCCCGCCTCGGTCATGGTCCCGGTGAAGGCGAGCAGGCCGGTGATGATCAGAAGCGTGTCGCCCGGCAGGATGAAGCCGACGAGCAACCCGGTCTCGCTGAAGACGATGAGGCACACCACCAGCAGGGCCCACGGGCCGGCTGCGACGATGATCGCGTGCGGGTCGAGCCACGGGATGAGGCCGCTGGCGAGCGCGGGGAGGATGTGCATCACTGGTCGAGCGTACCCGGTGGATGCGAGGGCTCCCTGGGGGGTGACCCCCGAACCTCGCGGGGAGTTTGCGAGGCGTCCCAACAAAGGGGGGTTCCTCTAGACCACCCCGTCTACTTCCGCGGGCCCATAAGGGCTACCTATGCTCTCCGGAGGCGGCTGGTTACCGCCCCGGCGCCGATGCAATTCTGCGGCGTCAGACGGCACGTCAGCTCGTACCTGATCCCGAGCGACGTGCCGTCTTAATGTCCGGGCCTTATGCACGCGACGCCTCAGCCGCCCGAGATCACCAGCACCAGCAGGGTCGCGTTCAGGGCGATCAGCAGCATGGCCGCGACGCTCGCGAGCAGCGTCGTCCACCAGCGATTCGCCGACTCCCCCAGCAGCTCGCGCAGCGACGTGAGCCGCACCAGCGGAATCAGCGCGAACGGGATGCCGAAGCTCAGCACCACCTGACTCAGCACGAGCGCGAGCGTCGGGTCGAATCCGATGACCAGGATGATCAGCGCCGGGATCAGAGTGATGAGCCGCCGCACCAGCAGCGGGATGCGCACGTGCAGCAGGCCGTTCATGATCTCCGCGCCGGCGTAGGCGCCGACCGAGGTCGATGCGAGCCCGGATGCCAGCAACCCGACCGCGAACATGGTCGCCACGACCGGTCCGAGGGCGGCTGCGATCGCGGCATGGGCACCCTCGAGGGTGTTGGTCCCCTCGACCCCCTGCAGCGTGGCCGCCGCCAGGAGCAGGATGACGACGTTCACCGTCCCGGCGATCGCGAGCGCGACGGTCACGTCGATGCGGGTCGCCCGCAGCACCCGGCGGCGCTCGCTCCCCTCCGGCACCTTGCCGAACCGATCGCGGGTCAGCGCCGAGTGGGCGTAGATCGCGTGGGGCATGACGGTGGCGCCCATGATGGATGCGGCGAGCAGCACCGAGCCCGAGTCGGCGAAGCGCGGCACCAGGCCGGCGAACGCCTGCGCCGGGTCGAGCGGGGCGAAGAAGATGCCCGGCACAGAACCCGACGGCGATGATCGCGACCAGGCCGATGATGACGGTCTCGAACGAGCGGGAGCCCCGTCGGCTGTGCAGCAGGAGGAGCAGCATGGAGATGGTGCCGGTGATCACGCCGCCGACGAGAAGCGGCAGATCGAAGAGCAGGTTGAGCGCGATCGCACCGCCGAGCACCTCGGCGACGTCGGTGGCCATCGCCACGAGCTCGGCCTGCACCCAGTAGGCGTACCGCGTCGTGCGGCGCTTGAAGCGCGCGCCGAGCAGGCCGGGCAGGCTCTCGCCGGTGCTGAGGCCGAGCTTCGCCGACAGGTACTGGATGAGCCACGCCATCGTGTTGGCGACCACGACGACCCAGACCAGCAGGTATCCGTAGGCGGCACCCGCGCGACGCGTTGCTCGCGACGTTGCCCGGGTCGAGGTAGGCGACGCCGGCGACCATCGCGGGGCCGAGCAGCGGCAGCAGGCTGCGCTTGCTCGGTGGAGGCGCGGCGGCGGCGGTCTGTCGTCGACGCGGATCGGCGAGGAGCGGACACGGATGCTCGGCTTTCGGTCGACCGAAAGATTTCGGTACGACCGAAACTAGCAGCCGGCGGCCGCGCTACGCCAGCGGATGACCCAGATCGCGTCCGCGAGCTCGGCAGGGAGCGTCGCCCGCGCTGAAGCTCGGAGTCCGAGCCCGACTGCCCGCCGCGGCGAGCGCACGCAGCACCTCGGGATCCCGATCGCTGATGCGCGCCACCCGCCCGCGCGCGAGCCGGCGTCCAGCGTCGACAGCGAGCACGGCATCCGGGATCACGACCGTGCCGTCGCGCGCCGGGATCGGATCGCCGTGCGGATCGCGCACCGGATGCCCGAGCTGCTCGTCGATCGCGTCGAGCAGCCGGTCGCTCAGGGTGTGCTCGAGCACCTCGGCCTCGTCGTGCACCTCGTCCCAGCCGTAGCCGATACTGCTGCACGAGCCAGGTCTCGACGAGCCGGTGGCGGCGCACCATGCGCAGCGCCTCGGCGCGCCCGACGTCGGTGAGCCGCACCGCACCGTACGGCGCGTGCTCGACGTGCCCGGCGGCGACGAGCTTCTTCACCATCTCGGTCACCGTGCTCGGAGCGAGCCCGAGCCGCGCGGCGAGCTGCGACGGCGTGATCGGATCGGGCTGCCACTCGGTGTGCCCGTAGATGACCTTGAGGTAGTCCTCGACGGCGCGGCCGCGGCTTCCGGCGCTCGCCCGCCTAGCGATGAGCGTGCTCCTCGCTGTCGGCGTGGCCGGCCGGCTCCAGCTGGAAGGTCGAGTGCTCGACGTCGAAGTGCCCCTTGAGGCAGTCCCCCAGCCGGTCGAGCATCGCGCCCGTCTCGCCGCGCTGCGAACACCGCGTCGTCGCACTCGACGTGCGCGGTGAACACCGGCTGGCCCGGACGTGATCGCCCAGACGTGGACGTCGTGCACGGCGACGACGCCCGGCGTCTCGAGCAGGTGCTGGCGGATCTGCTCGACGTCGGTCTCGCGCGGCGCCGACTCGGTCAGCACCCGCACCACGTCGCGCAGCAGCAGGAACGCGCGCGGCACGATGAACGCGGCGATCAGCAGCGAGGCGATCGCGTCGGCGCGCGCGAAGCCGGTGAGCAGGATGACGGCGGCGGCCCCGAGCGCGGCGATCGACCCCAGCAGATCGCCGAACACCTCGAGGTAGGCGCCGCGCATGTTGAGCGAGCGTCGGTCTCCCCCGCGCAGCACGAGCATCGCGGCGACGTTGGCCAGCAGGCCGACGCCCGGCGACGATCAGCATCGGCACGGCCTGCACGTGCGCGTCGGCGGGCGCCGACAGCCGGCGGATCGCCTCGATCGCGACCGAGACCGCCACCACCGAGAGCAGCACGCCGTTGAGCAGGGCGGCGAGCACCTCGACGCGCTGGAATCCGAACGTGTGCCGATCGGTCGCCGGACGCGCCGCGACGACGCGTCGCGATGAGGGCGACGACCAGGCCGATCGCGTCGCTCGACATGTGGCCGGCGTCGGCGAGCAGGGCGAGCGACCCGGAGAGGAGGGCGCCGACGATCTCCGCGACGAGCACGGCCGCGACGATGACCAAGCGCGATCGCGAGGCGGGTGCGGTTGCTCCCGCAGCGTGCCCGTGATCGTGGCCCATGCATCCAGGGTAGGCGCGCGCTGCGGCGCAGCCGCGTTGAGAATGCTCCGAGAACCGGTCTCAGCCGTACCGGGCGCGCAGCACCTCGACGAGCGCGCCGAACGCCCGAGCGCGATGGCTCTGCGCGTTCTTCTCGTCGGCGGTGAGCTCGGCCGACGCCACCTCGAGTCCCTCCGGCCGGAACACCGGGTCGTACCCGAATCCGCCCGACCCGGCCGGCGCCTCGAGCACCCAGCCCGGCCAGACCCCGAGCTCGACGTGCTCGTAGTCTCCGTCGACCAGCGCGGCCGCGCAGTCGAAGGTCGCCGTGCGATCGACCACGCCGTGCAGGTTCTCGAGCAGGTGGGCGACGTTGTCGGCGTCGATGCCCGACTCCGGTGCCGGCCCGCATAGCGCGCCGAGTGGATGCCGGGGGCGCCGCCCAGCGCGACGACCGAGATGCCGGAGTCGTCCGCGATCGCGGGGAGCCCGGTGTACTCGGCCGCCGCCCGCGCCTTGATGAGCGCGTTCGCGGCGAACGTCGCGCCGTCTTCGATCGCCTCCGGCCCGTCGTAGCCCACGAGCTCGTGCGGACCGAGCCGCTCGCCCAGGATGCGCCGCAGCTCGTCGACCTTGTGCGCGTTGTGGGTCGCGAGCACGAACGTCGTCACGCGGCCGGAGTCCCCGCCTGCAGCGCCTCCGCCTGCAGCGCGGCGAGCGAGGTCGTGCCCCCGAGCGCGAGGTCGAGCAGGCTGTTCGAGCTCGGCGCGGTCGAACGGCGCGCCCTCGGCGGTGCCCTGCACCTCGACGAACAGGCCGCGACCGGTGACGACGACGTTCATGTCGGTCTCGGCACCGGAGTCTTCGGTGTACATCAGGTCGAGCAGCGGCTCACCGTCGACGATGCCGACGCTGATCGCCGCGACCGAGTCGATGAGCGGCTTCGCGTTCTTGCCGATGAAGCCCTTGGCGCGGCCCCACTCGATGGCGTCGAGCATCGCGACGTACGCCCCGGTGATCGCGGCGGTGCGGGTGCCGCCGTCGGCCTGCAGCACGTCGCAGTCGATGACGAGGGTGTTCTCGCCGAGCGCCTTCATGTCGACGATCGCGCGCAGGCTGCGCCCGATCGAGGCGCGAGATCTCGTGCGTGCGCCCGCCGATCCGGCCCTTGACCGACTCGCGGTCCATGCGCTCGTTCGTCGAGCGCGGCAGCATCGCGTACTCGGCGGTGACCCAGCCCTTGCCCTTGCCGGTGAGCCAGCGCGGCACGCCGTTGGTGAACGAGGCCGTGCACAGCACCTTCGTGTTGCCGAAGGTGATGAGCGCGCTGCCCTCGGCCTGGGCGCTCCAGCCGCGCTCGATGGTGACGGGGCGCAGCTGGTCGGCGGCGCGGCCGTCGGCTCGGGTCGGGTCGGTGGCGGGTTCGGGGTCGATGTCATGGAGTGGTCCTTTCGATGGGGATGGCTCCGGTCGGGAAGGCCTCGACGTGACGCACCTCGGGTCCGAGGAAGCGGTGCGCGAGGGCGCGGAACGCGCGCTCGTCGTCGCCGGTCGACTCGAAGACGGTGCTGGGGCGGCGTGGTCGCGCTGCCGCTCGAGGCCGTGCGTGACGAGGGTGCGGTAGACGTCGGCGGCCGTCTCCTCCGCGCTCGAGACGAGCCGGACATCCTGACCCATCACGTACTGGATGGCGGCCGACATGAGCGGATAGTGCGTGCACCCGAGCACCAGGGTGTCGATGCCGGCATCGCGGAGCGGCGCGAGGTACTCCTCGGCGACGGCGAACAGCTCGTCGCCGCTGGTGACGCCCGCCTCGACGAACTCGACGAAGCGCGGGCAGGCCCGCGTGAACAGCTCGAGACCGGATGCCGCGGCGAACGCGTCGTCGTACGCACGGCTCTGGATGGTTCCCGCGGTGCCGATCACCCCGACGCGTCCGTTGCGGGTGGCGCGCACGGCCGCGCGGACCGCGGGCTGGATCACCTCGACGACCGGGATGCCCGAGGCCGCCTCGTAGCGCTCGCGCGCATCGCGCAGCATCGCGGCGCTGGCGGTGTTGCAGGCGATCACGAGCGCCTTCACGCCCTGCGCGACGAGGTCGTCGAGCACCTCGAGCGCGTAGGCCCGCACCTCGGCGATCGGCTTCGGGCCGTACGGCGAGTGCGCGGTGTCGCCGACGTAGAGGATCGCCTCGTTCGGCAGCTGGTCGAGGATCGCCCGCGCGACCGTCAGCCCGCCGACGCCGCTGTCGAAGACGCCGATCGGCGCGTCGGTTGCAGCGGGCGGTCACGGTACTCGAGCCGACAGTTCGGCGTCCGCGCTCGAGCGCCCAGGCTCGGACCATGCCTGCACGGAGCACGCCAGCACCCGCGCCAGCACCGACCACCGCGCTGCTCACCGACCGGTACGAGCTGACGATGCTGGACGCGCCCTGCGCGACGGGCGCGCGCTGCGCCGCAGCGTGTTCGAGCTGTTCGCGCGACGCCTGCCGACCGGTCGCCGCTTCGGCGTCGTCGCCGGAACCGGGCGCCTGCTCGACCTGGTGCGAGGCGTTCCGCTTCGGCCCCGACGAGCTGGCCTGGCTCAAGAGCCAGAAGGTCGTGTCGGATGCGACGCTCGACTGGCTCGAGGACTTCCGCTTCTCGGGGCGCATCCGCGGCTACCGCGAGGGCGAGCTGTACTTCCCCGGCTCGCCGATCCTCGTCGTCGAGGGCACGTTCGCCGAGGCCGTCGTGCTCGAGACGATCGCGCTCAGCGTGCTCAACTACGACTCGGCGGTCGCATCGGCCGCCGCCCGCATGGTGTCCGCGGCGGAGGGGCGACCGCTCGCCGAGATGGGGTCGCGCCGCACCGGCGAGCACTCGGCCGTCGCGGCGGCGCGCGCCGCCTACATCGCCGGCTTCGCAGCCACCTCGAACCTCGAGGCCGGGCGCACCTGGGGCGTCCCGACCATGGGCACCGCGGCGCACTCGTTCACGCTGCTGCACGACACCGAAGAGGAGGCGTTCGCCGCCCAGGTCGCGGCGATGGGCGTCGGCACGACCCTGCTCGTCGACACCTACGACATCACCGAGGGCGTCGCGACCGCGGTGCGCGTCGCCGGAACCGAGCTCGGTGCGGTGCGCATCGACTCCGGCGACCTCGGCGTCGTGGTGCGCGAGGTGCGCGCCCAGCTCGACGCGCTCGGCGCGACGAAGACCCGCATCACGGTCACCAACGACCTCGACGAGCACGCGATCGCGTCCCTGCGATCGGCGCCCGTCGACTCGTACGGCGTCGGCACCTCGCTGGTCACCGGATCGGGCGCTCCGGCCGCCGGCATGGTCTACAAGCTGGTCGCGCATCTCGGCGACGACGACGAGTGGATCCCGGTCGGCAAGCGGTCGGACGGCAAGGCGACCGTCGGCGGCCGCAAGCAGCCGGTGCGGGCCCTGCGCGCCGGCACCGCGACATCCGAGGACATCTACGTCGAGGACCCGCCCGTCGCCGACGACGCCGGCCGCCGCCTGCTCGTCGACCTCTGGTCGACGGCTCGCCGGTCGCGGCGCACGTCGGCCCGGACGGCGTCGCCGCGGCGCGCGCGCATCACGCCGCCGCGATCGCCGAGCTGCCGCCGCGAGGCGTTCGCGCTCTCGCGCGGCGAGCCGGTGCTGCCGACGCGGTACCTGTAACGCGTCCGCGCGCGCCTACTTCAGCTTGTCGTAGATCTTCTTGCAGTCGGGGCAGACCGGGAACTTCTCCGGGTCGCGACCCGGAACCCACACCTTGCCGCACAGGGCGATCACCGGCTTGCCGGACAGCGCCGACTCGAGGATCTTCTCCTTCTGCACGTAGTGCGCGAACCGCTCGTGGTCGCCGTCCTCGAGCTGCTCCTCGGTGAGGAGCTGCTCGAGCTCCTGGTCGAGGACATCGGTTCCACCGCCGGCCGCCGTCGCGTCCCGGTCGCCGTCACATCGCTCATGGAACTCAGTGTCGCATGGTGAAGGCCAGCAGTTCCGGGCTGCGGCGATCGAATGCGCCACCGCCGGCGCGGATGCCGATGAACAGCGCGATCAGGCCGGCCTGCACGCCGACGAGCAGCGCGATCCAGTTCCACGGGAAGCCGGGGTTCGCGAGCCACAGCGATCGCGCAGGCCGATGGCGGGAGCGGCGACGACGAGCGTGCAGAGCACCGCGAGCGCCTGCGCACCCGAGCCCGTGCTGCCCTGCACCTGCGGCTGCTGGAACGCCGGGTCGCCGGGTCGCGGCGCCGCGTACGGGAAACGCGCCGAGAGTCCGCTCGAGACACCGACGCCGCCGAGCAGCAGCGCCAGGTTGACGCCGAGAACGGCCGGCACGATCTCGGCGCTGCCGTAGCCCCACGCCGTCAGCGGCGTGCCGACGGCGATCAGGATCGCGCCGAGGACGACCACGGGGACGAGACGGCCGATGCGGTCGTGGCTGCCGTGCGTCTGCGCGGCGACGTGCGTCCAGACCGCGGTGGAGTCGTAGGCGACGTCGTTGTGCGTCGTCGACAGCGCGAGCAAGCGTCACCATGATCGGCAGCGGGAGCAGCGACGCCCAGGCCATCGGGAAGCCGCCGATGAAGCTCGCGCGCGAGCGACGACGATCGGCACGAACGGCAGGAATCCGAGCACGGCGCGGTAGCGCGGATCGCGGATCCAGTAGGTGAAGCTGCGCGCGGCGATCGCGCCGGTCGGTGTCGAGGGCAGCGGGCGGAACCAGCCGGGCGTTCCACCGCGTCGCTCGACCGGGATCCGCCGCGTGGCCCGGAAGACCAGCCGCACCGCGAAGAACCAGAGCACGAGCAGCACGAGCACCGTGATGCCGCCGACCCAGAGCGCCTGCTCGCCGAGCTCCGGCATCCGGAAGACCGAGTGCGACGGCGCAGCCCACAGCGCGCCGAGCGGCGTCCACTGCAGGCCGTCGGCGATCTGCGTCGGTGCGCACGTACGCCGACAGCTTGGTCAGCCCGACGAAGAAGAGGCGCGGCGGACTGCGCGGGGCGTCGCTCAGCGCGAGGCGCGGCACGACCGCGGCGAGCACCGGGATCGAGGCCGATGATCAGGATGGGGGCGCCGATCGCGCGCACCCGGCGGCTCCAGCGCTCCCGGTTCGCGAGCGCGGCACCGGCCGCGACGCCGAGGCGCACCGACAGGACGCCCTGCAGGAACAGGATCGGGTGCGGCCAGCTGCGCGATGCGCACCGCCTCGGCGTCGCGCCAGGCCCAGGTCGGCGCCCAGGCGATCGGCGCGATCAGCAGCATCGGGCCGACGATCGAGAGCACCAGGATCGTGATCGCGACCGTGCCCGACCGGATCCGGAAGCCGCGCAGCGCGCGCGGGTCGAGCAGTTCGCGCCGCACCAGCATGAACGGCAGCAGGAACGCGGCGAGGCTCAGGTACGAGCCCGACGATGATGACGATCCGGCGCACCGTCGCGTCGTCCTGATCGTGGAGCGCCGGCGCCGGTCGTGACGACGAGCGACGACCGCGATCGCGATCGCCAGTCCGAGGCCGCTGACGATGACGGCCCACAGCGGACGACGGAAGCCGTTCGCGAAGAGCCGCAGCTTCAGTCGGAGTAGCTGTGCAACCACTCCATGCCCTCCACCGCTGTCGCGCCGCCGGCCAGTTCGACGAACCGGTCCTCGAGCGAGTGCCCGTCCAGGACCTCGCTCGAGCGTGCCGCTCGCCAGCATCCGGCCGTCGGCGATGATCGCGACGTGGTCGCAGATGCGCTCGATCAGGTGCATCGAGTGGCTCGACATCAGCACCGTTCCGCCGGCGGCCGTGAACTTCTTCAGGATGTCGATGACCAGCTGCGCCGACACCGGGTCGACCGATTCGAACGGCTCGTCGAGCACCAGCAGGCGCGGCGAGTGGATCATCGCCGACGCGATCGAGATCTTCTTCACCATGCCCGCGGAGTAGTCGGACACGAAGCGGTGCAGCGAGTGCTCGAGGCCGAACGCGTTGACGAGGTCGGCGGTGCGGCTGAGCGTCGTCTCGCGGTCGAGGCCGCGCAGGCCGGCGGAGTGGTGCAGGTACTCGGCGCCGGTGAGGCGGTCGAAGAGACGGAGGCGGTCGGGCAGCACGCCGAGCATGCGCTTCGCGACCGAGGCGTTGCGCCAGACGTCGGCGCCGTAGACCTTCACGACACCGGAGTCGGGGCGCAGCAGGCCGGTGACCATCGAGAGCGTCGTGGTCTTGCCGGCGCCGTTGGGGCCGACGAAGCCGTAGAACGAGCCGGCCTTGATCTCGAGGTCGGCGGAGTCGACGGCGACCATCGTGCCGAAGCGCTTGGTCAGGTTGCGGACCGAGAGCGCGACGTCGGATGCGAGCGGGCGCGGCGCTGAGCGGGAACCGGTGATGCGCGGGCGCGGAGCGCTTGCCGGATGGCGTCCAGCGCTCGGGCGGACGGGTCGCGGCGTGCTCGGGCGCGGACGTCCGGCTCGGCGTCCTCGTCGTCGGCTCCGGCTCGTCGGCTCGTCGGCTCGGGTTCGGGCTCGGGCTCGTCGGCTCCGGCTCGGGTTCCGGCTCGACGAGCTCGTCTCGGGCTCGGCTTCGGCTCCGGCTCGGCCTCGGGCTCGCCTCGGGCTCCGGCTCGGCCTCGGGCTCCGGCTCGGCCTCGGGCTCCGGCTCGGCCTCGGGCTCCGACTCGCCTCGGCTCGGCTCGTCGGCCTCGTCGCTCGGCTCCGATCGTCCTCGGCTCGCTCGGCGATCCTCGGCCTCGTCGCTGACTCGTCGTGACCTGCTCGCTTCTGGCCTCGACCTCGTCCCGCGTCGCGCTGTCGGCCTCGCGCTTCTTCGGCGATCTCGTCGGCGACCTCGGCGACGGTGTGGCTTCTGTGCCCTCGGAGAAGCGGCCGAGGCTCGGCTTGCGAGATCGGGCGAGAACGACAGCCGGAACGACGGTCCGGTCGAGTGGGTGTCTTCGGTCATGCCCTCGGCGGGCGCCTCGACGCGCGTCTCGAGGCCTCGACCTCGTCGTCGTCGAGCGGACGCTCTGCGCTCGAGCTGGCGACTTCACCGGGGGCCTCACGGTGGCCTCGGCGGCCGCTGCGCGACGCGACGACTTGACCGGCTTGCGCGCATTCGATCCCTGCTTCTTCGATCCGACTGATCCGACGATGCCCGGTTTCTTGCCCGCGCCGACCGGGTCGCGCCGACACCGGGCTCGCCCTGCTGCCCGCGCCGAGGAGGCGTCGGCGTGTCGGGTTCGGAATCCACGGCGTCAACCGTATCAAGGGGTTTGCGGCCCGAGAAGCACTCAGCTGATTCGATATCACGAAACGAGAACGGATTCGGCGTTTCCTGGGCTCGCTCAGCCTCGATCCGTAAAGTAGGGGAAGCACAACGGTGTGTCCTGATATCGGCCTGTCCGTGAACAGCGGGTGAACTGTCCCCCCGACGACGGCCACGACCAAGACACCAAGGAGACCAGCGATGACGACTCAGATCGTGATCCTCGCCGCCGGAATGGGCAGCCGACTCGGCCGCTTCGCTGCCGAAGCCGCTCACCGAGCTCAGCGACGGCCGCACCATCATGAAGCAGCAGTTCGACAACATCCACCAGGCGTTCGGCAACGACGTCAACGTGACGATCGTCGTCGGCTACAAGCTCGAGCACATCATCGAGGCCTTCCCGCACGCCGACTTCGTCTACAACGAGCAGTACGACCAGACGAACACCTCGAAGAGCCTCCTCCGCGCCCTGCAGGCGTCGAAGGACGGCGGCGTGCTGTGGATGAACGGCGACGTCGTCTTCGACCCCGAGGCCCTGGTGCGCGCCGGCGACCTGGTCGCCCGCGACCGCAGCTTCGTCAGCATCAACACCGCCAAGGTGAGCGACGAAGAGGTCAAGTACACGGTCGACGCCGAGGGCTTCATCGACGAGCTGTCCAAGACGGTCGTCGGCGGTCTCGGCGAGGCGGTCGGCATCAACTTCGTCTCCAGCCGCGACAAGGCCGCGCTCGTGCGCCACCTGAGCAAGGTCGGCGACCAGGACTACTTCGAGCGCGGCATCGAGCTCGCGATCGCGACACGACAAGCTGCGCTTCGAGCCGGTCGACATCTCCGACCTCTACGCGGTCGAGATCGACTTCGCCGAAGACCTCGAGCGGGCGAACCTCTTCGTCTGATCCGCCCATGGGCGGCATCGAATCACGATCTTCGTCGGCGCGGGTGTCATCGGACCTCGCGCCGACGATCTTTCTGCGCGCGCCACTAGATTGTTCCGGTGACCTCCCCCGCGCTGACCCCCCGCGCGTGGTCGCCGTTCTCCCGCTACCGGCGGTCGCTCTGGCTGCTGACCACGCGCGATCTGCGCGTCCGGTACTCGACGTCGTTCCTCGGCTACTTCTGGTCGATCCTCGACCCGCTCGTCATGGCGGGCATCTACTGGTTCGTCTTCACCCAGGTGTTCGACCGCGGGGTCGGCCACGAGCCGTACATCGTGTTCCTGCTGAGCGGGCTGCTGCCCTGGATGTGGTTCACCGGCTCGGTCTCGGACGCCACGCGCGCCTTCACCCGCGAGGCGAAGCTGGTGCGGTCGACCACGATCCCCCGCACGATCTGGGTGTCGCGGCTGGTGCTCTCGAAGGGGATCGAGTTCGTCGCCAGCATCCCGGTGCTCGCGATCTTCGCGATCGTCGACCGGCGCGACCCTGCACTGGGAGGCCGTCTGGTTCTTGCTCGCCATCGTGCATCCAGGCGGTCCTGACCCTCGGCATCGGCCTGATCGTCGCGCCGCTCGTCGTGTTCTTCCGCGACCTCGAGCGCGCCGTGAAGCTCGCGCTGCGCTTCCTGTTCTACGCATCGCCGATCATCTACGGCCTGCAGGATCTGGCCCGCTCGGACCTGCGACACGCTCGGCGCGTTCAACCCGCTGAGCGGCATCATCCGCCTCTACCGGGCCGCGTTCTTCCCGCAGCAGCTCGACTGGTTCGCGGTCGCCGTCAGCGCCGGGATGTCGCTGGCCCTCTTCGGCATCGGCATGCTGATCTTCCGCCGCACCATCCGAACCGTGCTGAAGGAGATCTGATGCGAGAGCCTCGCGACCGCGATCGGATCGATCTCCGTCAGGGCGTCGGCGTGCGCTTCAAGCGCAACCGCGCAGTCCCGTCGCAACTTCAAGGACCTGTTCGCCGGGCGCAAGCGCCGCACCCGGCCCGGCGAGTTCTGGGCGCTGCGCGACGTCAGCTTCGACGTCGACGCCGGGCGAGGCGATCGGCGTCGTCGGCCGCAACGGCCAGGGCAAGTCGACGCTGCTGAAGCTGGTCGCCCAGGTGATGCTGCCCGACGAGGGCGACGATCTCGGTGCACGGCGGCGTCGCGCCGCTCATCGAGATCACCGGCGGGTTCGTCAACGACCTGACGGTGCGCGACAACGTGTACCTGACGGCCGGCCTGCACGGCATGAGCACGGCGCGAGATCGATCAGCGCTTCGACGAGATCGTCGAGTTCGCCGAGCTCGAGGACTTCATCGAGACCCCGTACAAGCACCTGTCGAGCGGCATGAAGGTGCGCATCGCGTTCGCCGTGATCTCGCGGCTCGAGGAGCCGATCATCCTCGTCGACGAGGTGCTCGCGGTCGGCGACAAGGCGTTCCGCGAGAAGTGCTACACCCGCATCGAGGAGCTGCTCGCCGGCGGGCGCACGCTGTTCTTCGTGTCGCACAACGAGCGCGACCTGCTGCGGTTCTGCACGCGCGGCCTGTACCTGGACAAGGGCGCCCTGGTGCTCGACAGTTCCATCCGAGAAGTCGTGGACCGGTACAACGCCGATTACGGTGTGTAGGTGGCGCAAAAGATCCAGCTCGACCCGGAGAACGTGCATCCGCGCGTGAAGGGCGGCATCGACCGCGTCATGGCGGTGCAGCGCCCGGTCGTCCTCGCGCACATCCGGTCGATCCGCACGCCGGCGGCCGGACGCCTCGCCCGAGCAGGTCATCCGCATCCTCGAGCGCCGCTACCTCGCGGCCGTCACGGTCGGCGGCGCCGCCGTCGGCGCGAGCGCCGCGATCCCCGCGGTCGGCACCGGCACCGCGCTCGTGCTCTCCGGCGTCGAGACCGCCGGCTTCCTCGAGGCGAGCGCCCTGTTCGCGCAGTCGGTCACCGAGATCCACGGCATCGCGGTCGACGACCCCGAGCGGGCCCGCACGCTGGTGATGGCTCTGATGCTCGGCAGCGCCGGGCAGGACCTCATCGCGCCAGTTCGCCGGCCAGGCCGCCGGACAGGGCGGCACCCGCAGCGCCTACTGGGGCGAGCTGCTCACCTCGAGCCTGCCGAGCGCCGCATTCGGCCAGATCGCGACCCGCATCCGCAACGCGTTCATCCGCCGGTTCGCGGTCACCCAGGGGACCTCGGTCGTCGGCCGGCTCATCCCGTTCGGCATCGGCGCCGTCGATCGGCGGCGGCGGCAACCACCTGATGGGCCGCAACATCGTGCGGTCGTCGCAGGAGGCGTTCGGTCCCGCGCCGGTCGCGTTCCCGCTGACCCTGGATGCCGTGCCCAAGCCGCCGAAGGCGCCGCGAGCTCCCAGGGCGCCGCGGCGCCGCGCACCGCGCGAGCCGCGCCGCCTGCGCCCCGGACGCAAGGCCCTCCCCGCTGCCCTCGAGCCACCGCCCGCGCCGGACCGCCGCCGATGACCGGCAGCCCGTCTGGCCCGACTAGTCCTCGTTCGGCGGCAGGCCCTCTTCGTCGTCCTCTTCGTCGAGCGGGTCGGATTCGCTCGAGGTGCCTGTCGCCGACGTGGATCTTCGCGTGCCGGTCCCACTCCTCCAGCAGCGCGCTCGACCGCCGCGTGGAAGCGCTTCGTCGCCGCACCCGGGCGTCGTGTCGCCGAAGTGCCGCTCCGCCCAGTGCGTCGAGCACGGCGCGCGCCTCGTCGTCGTTCAGCACCTGGTCGACGAGCGCGAGCACGTCGCCGGCGCGATCGGCGTCGAGCCACGCGGCCGAGCCCAGGAATCCCTCTTCGTCGACCTCGGCATCCGGGCTCACCGGACGCGCCACGATGATCGGCTTGCCCGTCGCGAGCCGGTCGTAGATCATCGCCGAGATGTCGGTGATCGCGACGTCGGCGGCGGCGAGCTGCCAGCCCAGGTCGGGCCCGTCGTCGAAGACGTGCTGCGCGCGCGGGATCGCGCTGGTTGGCCGCCGCGATCGCGGCGATGATGCGGGCGTTCGCGTCGCGGTACTCCGGGTCGATCACGCCGCTGCGCGGGTGCGGACGGTAGATCAGCCGGTGCGCGCGGCGACGCGAGCACCGCCTCGGCGAGCGCGACGCCGTGGCTCGCGATCGAGCCGTAGGCGGCCGCGGGCCGGTCGCCCTCCCAGGTCGGGGCGTAGAGCACGACGGTGCGGTCGTCCGGCGGTGTACGGCAGCGTCGCCGGCGAAGTGATCGGCCTGCGGGCGGCCGATCGGGATCGCCTTCTTGCCGAGGTCGAAGTCCCAGAGCTTGCGGCTGAGGCGGTCGAGCGCCGCGTCACCGGCGACGAGCGCGTAGTCGTACGCCTTGAACTGGTTCGTGGTCATGTACATCTTGTCGGACTCGCCGTGGTTGATGAACACGTGCCACATGCGCCCGTACCGGAACATCTGGAAGTTCTTCTGGTTCTGGTTGACGTAGAAGACGATGCGCAGATCCTGCTCGTCGACGAACTGCTCGAGGTCGGTGATGCGGCGCCGGTAGACCACCGGGACCGGCGACTCGTCGATCAGCGTCAGGCTCGCGCCGGGGCTGCGGGTGATGATCGCGACCGGGTGCCGCTTCGCGAGCTCGGCGAGCGGCGCGTACCACTGGCGGATCTGGTACAGGTTCACGCGGGTGTCGGCGAAGTAGACGGCGATCGGATGCTGCCGGGCGCCGGCTGCGCGTCCGTTCGCGCATGCGCTGCTCGACGGCCCTGCGATTCGACCGCGACCGCACCGCATTGCGGATCACCTTGCGCACGGCACGGAGATCGCTGAGCGACCGACATCCCTCACCCCATCGTGCCAGAATCGGGTTCGACCATGGCGAGCTTCACTTTCGGAGCCGGCAATGCCCGCAAGGTGCTGCGCCTCCCGCTCTACGCTCTCGGGGCGCTCGCGACGCTCGTGACTCCGCGCACCCGTCGGCTCTGGGTCTTCGGGTCGGGCATCGGCGTCGGCGAGGGCGCACTCGCCGCTCTACCGGGCGGCGCGCGAGCGGCTCGGCGACGACATCCGTCTGGTCTGGCTGGCGACGACGGATGCCGAGCTCGCCGCCGCGCGCGCGCTCGGCCTCGATGCCGAGCGCAAGTCGGGCTGGCGCGGGTTCCGGCTGACCGCTCCGCGCGCGGGTGCTCGTCGTCACGCACGGCTTCGGCGATGTGAACCGCTACGCCACCCGCGGCGGCTTCGTCGTCCAGCTCTGGCACGGCATCCCGCTGAAGAAGCTGCACCTCGACTCGCCCGCCGCGCTGCGGGTCTCGTTCCTGCCCGATCACCGGCTGGTGCGTGCCGTCGTCGCGCGCGCGTACCGGTTCGCCGGGCGAGGCATCTCGCTGTTCCCGGTCTCGTCGGAGCTCGTGGCCCCGCGCATCGCGAGCGCGTTCGGGGTCCGCCGCGACCGCATCGTCGTGACCGGCGATCCGCGCGACGACGCGCTGCTGTCGCGGGCGCCGCGGGCCGAGCGTCGACGGCGCTCGGGTCGACGGGCCCGCGCCGCATCCTGTACGCCCCGACCTGGCGCGACGGCGCAGCCCGATCCCGCCGCGCCCGACGCCGCGACCTGGGACGCGATCGCGACCTGGCTCGACGCGCAACGACGCCGAGCTGTACGTGCGCACCCATCCGCTCGGCAAGGGCGACTACGCGGCCGGGCCGCTGCGCTCCGACCGCGTCCGGATGCTGGGCTCGGCCGAGCTGCTCGACATCACGCCCGAGCTCGGCGGCGTTCGACGCGCTCATCACCGACTACTCGTCGATCGCGTTCGACTACGCGCTGGTCGGCGGCCCGATCGTGTTCCTCGCACCCGACGTCGAGAGCTACGCGAAGACGCGCGGCCTGTACGACCCGTACCGCGCGTTCAGCGGCGGACGGCACGTCACCAGCTGGGAGCACGCGCTCGATCGTGCTCGACGAGCGCCTCGGCGAGACGGCGCCGGGCGCGCACGAGGCGCTGGCTGCGCAACGAGTACTTCGACCACACCGACGGGCACGCGACCGACCGCGTGCTCGACGAGATCCTCGCCGCGCACCGGCGGTGCGACGCCGCGCGACCGCTCCGCGTGCGACCCGATCGCCCGCCCGCGCGTCACGCGCCTCGCGCTGGGCGCGGCCGACGGCATCCCGACCCTGACCGTCGTGATCGACGCGACCGTGCGGTCGGCGCGGCTCGACGGCCCGCGCGCCCGCGTCGACGGCGTCGGTGCGCACGCGCAAGGGCGTGACGACCGCGGTGTTCCCGCTGCTCGCCGACCGGTGGGGCGCGCCGCGGCTCGCGCTGCCGTCGGGCGAGTACCGCGTCACGCTCGACGACGGGTCGTCGCGCCTGCAGGTCGACGCTCGCCGAGACGCCCGAGCTCGTCGCACGAGCTGTTCCGCGCGACCGGCGGCGTCGCACGCGGGCGGACTCGTCGTGCGCGTCGGCGCGCCGCTGGCCGCCGACGAGCGCGGCCGCGCCGCCCAGCGCCGGCTCGAGCGCGAGTACCGCCGCGCCCGCCGCCGCCCTCGAGGACGCGGTGTTCCTCGAGAGCTTCTACGGCCAGTCGGCGTCCGACAACCCGCTCGGCATCGACCGCGCCCTCGCGACGCTGCGCCCGCAGACGACGCGCTACTGGAGCGTCGTCGACGGCTCGGTCGCCGTGCCGCCGACGGCGGCGATCCGCATCATCGAGGGCAGCCGCGAGTGGTGGCGCGTGCGCGGCTCCGCCCGCGTGCTGATCGTCAACGACTGGCTGCGCAAGCGCTTCCGCCGTCGCGCCGGGCAGCACGTGCTGCAGACCTGGCACGGCACCATGCTCAAGCGGCTCGCCCTCGACCGCGCCGGCGTCGGCATCCGCACCCGGATCGCCGTGCGCCGCGAGCGCGCCCGCTGGGACGCGCTGCTCGCCCAGAACGCGTACAGCGCGAAGATCTTCCGGTCGGCGTACGACATGCGCGACCCGATCTGGGAGGAGGGCTACCCGCGCAACGACGTGCTGCACCTCGACGCCGCCGAGCTCGCCGAGCGCGCCGCCGCGGTGCGGCGCGCGGTCGGCGTGCCGGATGGCGCGCGCGTCGTGCTCTACGCGCCGACCTGGCGCGACGACCGCACCGAGATGGTCGACTACGTCGATCTCGACGACGTTCGCCGGCAGCCTCGGCGCACGACCACGTGCTGCTCGTGCGCGGCCACTCCCGCACGCTGCGCTACGGGCAGGATCTCGCCGGCGACCGCCTCATCGACGTCACCAGCTACCCGAGCATGACCGAGCTGCTGCTGCTCGCCGACGTGCTCGTCACCGACTACTCGTCGGCGATGTTCGACTTCGCCGGCACCGGCAAGCCGATCATCTTCTTCACGCCCGACCTCGCGCACTACAGCGCCGACCTGCGCGGCTTCTACTTCGATCTGCTCGCCGAGGCGCCCGGCCCGGTGGTGCACGAGCGCGCGGCGCTTCGGGATGCCATCCTCGCCGCCGAGGCGGGCGGGCTCGCCGATGCGGCGGCCTCCGAGCGCGCCGCCGCGTGGCGCACGCGGTTCACCTCGCTCGACGACGGGCACGCCGGCGAACGCGTCGTGCAGCGGATGCTCGACGCGGCTGGCTGCCGCGCTCGAGCAGCGTCTAGCTCTCGGTGCGCGACGTGTCGACGGCGTCGCCGGCACCGCGCACGAGGCCGACGATGAATCCGGCACCCCAGCTGAGGTGCATGATCGCGAGCACCCCGGCGAAGCGCAGCCGGTCGGCGAGCGATCCGGTCGCGCTGACGGCGGCGACGATCAGCAGCCCGAGGTAGGCGAGCGGGCCCAGGTAGATCGAGGGCGGTGATCCAGCCCAGCCACCCGCTGAGCACCCCGGTCGCGTGCAACGGGATGGCGATGACGCGACAGCACGATCGTGAGCACCAGGATCGGCGGCGCGAAGAACCGCAGCGAGTTGCCGCGGCCGAGGCGGCGCACCAGCTCTCCGCGCCAGATGCCGGTCGCGCGGAACTGCCGCGCGAGTCGCTTCGCGTCGCTGCGCGGCCAGTAGCTGACGCGCAGTCCGGGATCGAGCCAGACGACGTGACCGGCCTTGCGGAGGCGGTAGTTGAGTTCCCAGTCCTCGCCGCGCCGCAGGGTCTCGTCGAAGCCGCCGACCTCGTCGAGCACGTCGCGCCGGAAGATGCCCATGTAGGCGGACTCGGCGGGCCCCTCCGTGGCGGTCTCGCCGTGATAGGCGCCGCCGCCGAGTCCGAACCGGCTGTTGTAGGCGTGCGCGACGGCGGCCTGGAACCCGGGCTTGCCGGTGGCGACCATGATGCCGCCGAGGCTGGCGGCGCCGGTGCGCTCGAGGGCGGCGACGCCGCGCGCCGTGTAGCCGGGCGCGAGCTCGGTGTGGGCGTCGACGCGGACGATGATCGGGAAGCGGCTGGCGGCGATCGCGAGGTTGAGGCCGATGGGGATGTCCATGCCGGCGTTCTCGACGACCCGGATGCGGGGATCCCGTTTCAGCAGGCGCTCGACGATCGCGGCGGTGCCGTCGGTCGACGGGCCGAGCGCGAGGATCAGTTCGATCTCGCCCGCGTAGTCCTGGTTCAGGATGCTGGTGACGGCCGCTTCGAGGTAGCCGGCTTCGTTGAGCACCGGCATGACGTACGAGACTCCGGGCGCGGGGGCGTTCTTCGACGACGCCGCACCCATGTCGCAAACGTAGCAGCGGTGCCGACGAGCTGGGAGCGGACCGTTCGGCCTCCGCCGCTACGCCGGTCGTCGGGCGTCTACGTTCAGCGCGCCCAGCTTCACGTCGACCGTGTGGGCGTCGCCGCCGCGCACGTAGGTGAGGCTGGTGGTGGTGCCGGCGGCGAGCGCGCGCACCTGGGCGGTGAGGTCGGTGCTGCCGGTGATCGGGGTGTCGTTGAACGACGGTGATCACGTCGCCGGGCTTGAGGCCGGCGGCCTCGGCGGCACCGCCGCCGGTGACCTCGTTGATCTCGGCGCCGACGGTCGTCGCTGGTGTCGCTGGTCGCATCCTTGACGGTCGCGCCGAGCAGTCCGTGGGTGGCGCTGCCGTCGGCGATGATCTCGTCGGCGACGCGCTTGGCGAGGTTCGACGGGATGGCGAAGCCGACACCGATCGATCCGGATTGCGTGCCGGTGCTGTGCCGCCCGCGCTGGCGATGGCGACGTTGACGCCGATCAGCTCACCCTGCGAGTTGACGAGCGCACCACCGGAGTTGCCGGGGTTGATGGCGGCGTCGGTCTGCACGACGGGGATCGAGATGGTGGCGGACTGGGTCGTGGTGGCGCCGGGGTCCTGCCCGAAGTTCCAGAAGTCGAACGGGCCGGTGTCGCCGTTGTCGTCCTGCCGCCGTCGCTGTCCTGCTCGGACGTGTCGTCGGGAACGGCCGACGAGGCGATCTGGATGCTGCGGTTGAGCGCGCTGACGATGCCGTCGGTGACGGTGTTGGCGAGTCCGAGCGGGGCGCCGATGGCGACGGCCTGGTCGCCGACGTTGAGGTCGCTGGAGTCGGCGAACTCGATCGGCTGCAGGCCGCTGGCGTCTTCGAGCTTGATGACGGCGAGGTCGACGATCGGGTCGATGCCGACGATCTTGGCCTTGTAGAGCTTGCCGTCGTAGGTGGTGACCTCGATGGTGCCGTCGGCGGACGCGCCGTCGAGGGTGACGACGTGGGTGTTGGTGAGCACGTAGCCGTCGGAGCTGAGCACGACGCCGGATCCGGTGCCGCCGGCGCTGTGACGCGGTGACGGAGATCGTGACGACGGACGGCGACGCCTTCGCGGCGACGGCGGTCACGGCGTTGACGTTGTCGGCGTCGTTGACGGTGATGGTCTGCGGGGTGGCCGCCTCGGTCTGCGTGTCGCCCTGGTTCGCGTTGATGGCGACGGTGGCGACACCGGCGCCGGACGCGCCGCCGAGGAGGGCGCCGACGGCGAGCGCCGCGACGAGCGGTCCGGCGTTGCTCTTCTTCTTCGGCTCGGTCGTGCTCGCGTCGGCTCGGGCGCGGTCGCGCCGCGAGTCCCGTGACGCGGCGAGTCGGTGTGTGCCGGTGCGGCTGGGTCCGGTGCAGCGGGCTCCGGTGAGTCGGTGCTGGGTGACTCGGTCATGTCGGGTCGTGCTCCTTTCAAGCGGAGTCAGCATCCCGCTCGAACCTGGGCGTTCTATATGGCAGAACTGGGAGCGTACTTCAGTTCTTCCGCGTGCGCTCTCAGCATCCCGGGCCGCTGGGATTCGCCGCGCAATCGTGTTCGACCAGGACCGTCTTCGCGCCGTCGACGGAGACGTGCAGATCGTTGGCTCGGCAGCGGGATCACGCCGGCGATCGGATAGTACGGACTGCCCGCGAATCGGTACTCGGCGCGCGAAGTCGATCGTGAGCCGGATCGTGTACTCGCCCTCGCGTCGCGTAGACGTGGCTCGTCGGCGTCGGCTCGAACTCCGGGATGCCGAGCGCCTCCCAGGTCGCGCCCTTCGTCGAGCGGGTGGCGGCGTTGCCGTCGCCGTAGTCCCAGTGGAACGCGACCGGCGTGAACCGCACGGACGCCGGCTGCCCGAGCAGCGTGCCGTTGACCACGTGCGGCGCGGTCACCGCGTAGAAGTTGGCGTCGAGCCCGGGAACGATCCACCCGTCGGGCTGCATGTACTGAACGCCGGGCGTCGGGCGGAACGATGCGATGTCGGAGAGCGTGATCGGCTCGGCGCCGGGCTCGTCGCTGGCACACGAGACCTCGAGGCACTTCCAGATGATGGGCGGGCCGCCGGTGCCGCCGGAGGAGCCGCCGCCGCCCGTGCCGCCGGACCGCCGCCGGAGCCGGGCGCGCTGGTCGTCCCACCGACGTACGCGCGCCGCCGTTGCTGATCGCAGCCGGTGGTGCAGACGCCGTGTCGCATCGCACTAGCGAGTGGATCGCACCGCCGCAGCCGAGCACGGCGAGCGAACGGCCAGCGAGCACGCGATCTAGCAGAAGTCTCGCGCCAGTCCACGGTTCACTCCTGCTCGATCTTGAGGAGCCGTCTCGACGTCGTCCATGCCGACCTCGAGCGCGAAGCCGATCGGGACGATCGAGTCGGCGACAACCGACGTCGCCCGCCGCGTCGACGACGTCGACGCCCGGACACGTCGAGGCACAGGTAGTACGGTCGATGACGACTGCAGCCCGGACCCGTCGTCGTCGAGCTGCTGAAGCGACAGCGAGTCGAACGTGACGTCTGCCGACCTGCCGATAGCCCTGCCTGCGAAGTCGCTCGGCGCGACTCGATCTCGTCGTCGAGCGCCGCTCCTGACGCAAACGTCTTCGATACCGCTCGGGATCTGCCCACCCGCCTGCGCCAACCGCGTTCGCCACCGCCAGGTACGCCCGATACAGCTCCTCCGCCGCCGCGAGCGCCTCCTCCTCCGACGCGAACACGGGCGTGCGGCTCGGCACCGGGTCGGGCGGGTCGCACCGGATCCTTCTCCGAGCACGCGGCCAGCCCCGCCGCCACGATGAAGGTCACTCCGAGTGCTGTTGCCGCTGCCGCCATCCGCATTCGGCGACCCTAGATCGACCTCGGCACCGCGCGCGCAAACTCTCCACAGCATCCCGAGCCGCGGCCGCACCGACCGGCTGTGAGCGACCGGACCCGGCTACCCGATACCGTGGCGGAGTGACCGACGCCGTCCCCGGATCCTGGACCCGCGCAGCCCGCGGCGCGATGCTCCTCAACGACGAGGGATCTCTGCGGCCGACGATCTTCGCCGAGATGTCGGCCCTCGCCGCGAGCACGGGCGCGATCAATCTCGGGCAGGGCTTCCCCGACTACGACGGACCTCCCGAGGTGCTCGAGGCCGCGCGCCAGGCGATCGCCGACGGCGTCAACCAGTACCCGCCGGGTCTCGGCACTGCCGGCCCTGCGCGAGGCGATCGCCGCAGCACCAGCAGCGCTTCTACGGCATCCCGGTCGATCCCGACCGCGAGGTGCTCGTCACCGCCGGAGCCACCGAGGCGATCGCCGCCACCCTGCTCGCCCTGCTCGACGAGGGCGACGAGGTGGTCACCCTCGAGCCGTTCTACGACTCCTACGGCGCGATGATCGCGCTCGCCCGCGCGAAGCACGTGACCGTGCCGCTCCGCGCGCCCGACTTCCACCCCGACCTCGACGAGCTCCGCGCCGCGGTGACCGACCGCACCCGCGTCATCCTGCTCAACTCGCCGCACAACCCCACCGGGGCCGTGCTCGACCGGCAGACCCTCGAGCTGATCGTCGAGCTCGCCAACCAGCACGACGCGATCATCGTGACCGACGAGGTCTACGAGCACCTCGTCTTCGACCCGGCCGCACCCCACATCCCGATCGCCAGCCTGCCGGGAGCCGCCGAGCGCACCGTCACGATCTCCAGCGGCGGCAAGACCTTCAGCACCACGGGCTGGAAGATCGGCTGGCTCATCGCCCCGCCCGCGATCCGCGACGCGATCGT
The DNA here is from genome assembly GCA_963730045.1 of uncultured Actinomycetota bacterium. Classification (GTDB taxonomy): domain Bacteria; phylum Actinomycetota; class Actinomycetes; order Actinomycetales; family Microbacteriaceae; genus JBDSKH01. The sequence goes on from CAVSPQ010000004.1 coordinate 227,863, forward strand.
CGTCGGTCAAGCAGTTCCTCACCTTCGTGAACGGCGCGCCGTTCCAGCCGGCGACCGTCGTGGGCCTCGGCCTGCCCGATGCCTATTTTCGGGATGCCGCGGCAGCCCTCGAGCGCCGCTGCGGTCTGCTGTCGGCCGGCCTGCGATCCGCCGGGTTCGAGGTCTCCCGTCCGGCCGGCGGATACTTCGTGGTCGCCGACGCCACCCCGCTCGGGTATCCCGATGCCGTCGAGCTTCTGCCGGCTCCTGCCGGGTCTCGTCGGGGTCGTCGCCATCCCGCTGACCGCGTTCGTGCGTCCCGAGCACCACGCGGAGTACCGGTCGCTGGTGCGGTTCGCGTTCTGCAAGCAGGACGCGCTGCTCGAGCGCGCGGCGGCGCAGCTCGGCAGAGCTTCGGAAGTAATCAGCGGTCGACAGGAACCGGGTCGCGCTACGGTCCTGCCGGCATGCGTTCGAACGCCGGTTCGGTCACGTACCGACGACCGAGCGGTGAGGTCCATTCGAGGTCGCCGGCCCGCTCGGCGGGCTGTCGCACACTCCACGAGGTCGCGTGTTTCAGGACGTGATGCGAACGGCACAGGTGGGCGAGATTGTTGTGCGCGGTCTGGCCGTCGAGGGCCCAGTCGTGCGTGTGATCGATGTCGCACCCGCCCGCCCGGCGACCGCAGCCGGGGAACCGGCAGCTGCCGTCACGGACCCGCAGCCAGGTGCGGAGCTCTTCGGTGACGCGGTACCGCGTGCGATCGAGCGACGAGTTCCGCGCCGGTCACCGGGTGCGTGAGCAGTCGCTGCAGGGACGGGCTGTCGGCGACGAGCCGTCGCGCGGTCTCGGCATCGATCGGGCCGTAACCCTCGAGATCGGCCGGCGCGCGTCACGCCCGAGAAGGGTGAGCGCGGGCACCGTCACGATCACCTGCGGCCGGATCGCCTGAAACGTCGTGCGGTCTGCGACGGCGGCGCCCGCGGCACCCGATCCCTCGCCCTCGAGCAGCACCGAGCAGAACAGGTCGGCCCGGAGCTGCGCGAGCGTGCGCGAGTCGCCGGCCTGCCGCAGCGATCGGGCGGTCGCGTCGAGCCGCGTGTGGATGGCGATGGCATCGACGGCGGGCAGCCGCGCTCCGAGCCACGCCATGCCATCGCGTTCGGGATGGACGACGACATCACGCTCGTCGCGTGCGCGACGGTGCCGCTCGGCGTGATCGTCGGGCACCCGGCGCTCGCGCAGCGCACGCACCCGGCGCTCGAACTTCGCGGCTGTCATCGTCGTCGCCAACGGCAGGGCGAGACGCTCGATCGCCTCGCGATCGTCGGCCTCGAGGTCGCCGAGCTGGTCGACCAGGATGCGGGCATGCCGCTCACGGATGCGCCCGTCACGCAGCGCGGCGAGCGTTGCCGGCAGGTCGTTGACGAGCGATTCGGCGTCGGAGGTGAGGCGATCCGCGGTCGATTCTGGGATCAGCAGCGCGCACGCGAGCTCGGCGCGGAAGGCACGCATCGACAGTCCCGTGTCGCCGGTCGGCGCTGCTGTCGATGAGGAGCGCGAGCCGCTGTGCCTGTTCGATGACCTCGAAGCGCATCGCCGTCAGACCGGCGATCATGCGCGTCGATCTGCACCACCGCATCCAGCATCTCGCCCACGGCGTCACGAGCCTCGCTGCTCGTGCGGGTGCGCTGCGCACGGTCGTCGTGGGGTTCCATGGAGACATCGCATCAGAGGCCACTGACAAACGGAAACCATCCCCTGATCAGGGCTTTTTACTGTGGAGAACGGCGGAGACGGACGGGTGTGAAGGGAAGGACGGAAATCGAACCGTCAGCCCAAGCGCGGTCCCACGCCGAACCGCCGCAGCTCCAGCGCCGGGTTGATGCGCCGCACCTCGGCGACGCGCGCCGGCGAGATCCAGGCGACCGCCACATCCGTCGCCTCGCCGATCGTGACGAGCTCGACGCCCATCGGATCGACGACCATGCTGTTGCCCGCCCCGATCGGCGGCGCGTGGTCGGCGGCCGCCACGTAGACGGTGTTCTCGATCGCGCGCGCGGTGATGAGCGTGCGCCAGTGCGACTCCTTCAGCGGCCCGCGCACCCACTCGGACGGCAGCAGCACGAGGTCGGCTCCCGCGTCGACGAGTCGGCGCGTGACCTCGGGAAAGCGCACGTCGTAGCAGGTCTGCAGGCCGACCGTGAAGCCGTGCCACGGGAAGACCGGCGTCTGATCGAGCGGGCCGGGCACGATGTACTCGCTCTCCCGGTCGCCGAACGCGTCGTAGAGATGCATCTTGCGGTAGTGCGCGACCATCTCGCCGGTGTCCGAGAGCGCGACGAGGGTGTTCGCCACCCGCTTCTCCTCGTCGGGCACGCGTCTCGACCATGCCCGCGACGATGTGGATGCCGAGCTCCGTCGCGAGTTCGGCGAGCGCCCGCGAGAACGGGCCATGCAATCCCTGAGCGTGCTCCACCCAGTCGGCGCCGAGCTTCGGGCGTGAAGTACGACGAGTACTCGGGGAAGACCACGAGCAGCGCACCGCGGTTCGCCGCGTCGCCCGCCAGCCGCGAGATCGTCTCGAGGTTGGCGTCGGTGTCGTCTCCGGGCGCGAACTGCGCCACCGCGATCGCCTGCGCTTCTGGGCCTGCCATGGGGCCAGCCTACGCAGAACGTGTCAACCCACGGGGCCCTCCCACACGTCATAGTGATGACAGCGATGGGAGACCACCATGACCGCACGACACCCTCGGACTCTGCTCGTTCTGCCCGCCCTGGCCCTCGCCGGCGCGCTCCTGGCCGGGTGCGCGCCCGATGCGCCGCCCCCTGCGACACCGGAGCCCGTCGGCGTCCTCGAGCACGCGACGCCCACCGCCCGAGCCGACCGAGGACGACCGACGCCGGCCGACGCCGGCGACCGCCGCCATGCGGGAGAACATCGTCGACGCCATGTCATCCGGCAACACGGCCGCGCTCGAGGGCTACTTCGCAGCCGACGGTGCACGTCACGTACGCGGCCACCGAGAGGCGAGGGCGACGTCAGCGACCACGCTGCTGCTCATCGACAACCTCTCCCACGTCGACCTCCCCGACGGCCGTCTGGGACTTCAACCTCCCGGCCAGCGCTGATCGACAACTACCGCAACAACCCCGGTTCGGCCGGCGCGTACGTCGACGACTTCCCCGAGGGCGCGCATCGTCGGTCGGTCGTCAGAGGACAAGGTGATCTCGTTCACCATCTCCGGCGGCCTCATCACGCGGATCTTCATCGCCAACACCGAGTACGCGCTGATCTACGAGTAGGCCGATCGGCTATCCGTCGGAGTCGGCGATCAGCTCACGGAGCGCGCTGTCGTCCGCCACCTGCGGCAGCAGCGCGGCGCCGTCGAGCCCGGAGCCGGCGGGCTCCCGGATGTCGACCTCCGGCCAGCGCACGCGCAGTTCCGCGGTGAAGCGGCTCGCGATCGCGTCGGCCCGCAGCACCCCTCCGATCGCGCACACGACCGGAGATGTCTGCTCGGCCTCCCCCACGCGCTCGAGCCCGGTCGCCACGGAGAGCACCAGCTCGCGTGCCGCCGCATCGCAGATGGACGCCGCCACCTCGTCCGTCGCCGCGAGCTCCGCGACCTTGCGCGTGTACGTCGCGATGCGGCGCACCCGGCCGGGTCGCTCTGCAGCGTGATGTACGCCTGCTCGAGGTCCGGGAACTCCGCCAGCGCGGCCGTCGGTGAGCGCCGTCGCCGGACCGCGGCCGTCGTGGGCGCGCATGACCGCCTCGAGCGCTGCCCGGCCGATCCAGTATCCGGAGCCCGCATCGCCGAGCAGGTTGCCCCAGCCGTCGACGCGCGCGACCTTCTTCTCGCCGACCGCCAGCGTCACGACACCGGTGCCGGACGCGACGACCACGCCCGCGCTCGTCGCCGAGCGCACCGAGGTACGACGTGACGGAGTCGTGCGCCATCAGCACGCGGCTGACGCCCGAGCGCATCGCGGCATCGCGGAGCGCGACGGGATCGGTCTCCTCGCGGGTCAGGCCCGTCGAGCCGACGCTGACGACGTCGATCGGGCCGGCGGTCGCCGCGACCGAGGCGACGACCTGCGCGAGCTGGGGGATGAGCGGCGCGTGGGTCAGGATGCCGGGGAGCTCGCCCTCGTCTCCTCGCAGGCCGGCGTCGATGACGAGCGTGCGGATGCCGGTCTGCCCGGCGTCGATCGCGAGGACCCTCGTGCTCGGGGTCTCGGTCGGTCGCTGCTTGCCGGGTCCGACGCGTTACCAGCCTTGGCCACGGCCCCAGACTACCGAGCCGAGTGCCGACGAACCGATGGAGCGAGCCTCGCGGCGTCTCGGACGGCACAAAGAGAAGGCCCGGTCCTCATTTCTGAGGAACCGGGCCTTCCGACGTTGCGGGGACAGGATTTGAACCTGCGACCTCTGGGTTATGAGCCCAGCGAGCTACCGAACTGCTCCACCCCGCGGCGTGAGTTCGACTTTACCAGGGATTTCGGGGCGGCGCTCCAGCTCAGCCGCCGGTCGCCGCGATCGCGTCCTCGATCGCCTGCTGCATCCGCTCGTCGGCCTCGGCCGCCGCGACCAGGTCGCCGTCGGCGTACGCCTGCTTACGATCGGCGAGTGCCTCCTGGTAGTCGGCGAGAGCCGCCTCGAGCGCCGCCTCGTCGACGTTGCCGGACGGCTCGGTCGGGAGTCGTCGGATCCGTCGGATCGGTCGGGGTCTCCGGATCGGTCGGCACGTCGCCGTCACCGGCGTCCGCGCCGGAGTCGCCGTCGAACAGCGAGTCGAGGGCGGCATTCAGGGTGTCTTCGAACGCGACCTTCTCGCCGAACGCCACCAGCACCTTGCGCAGCAGCGGGTAGCTGGTCTCGCCGTTGGACTGGACGTAGACCGGCTGCACGTAGAGCAGCCCGCCGCCGACCGGGAGGGTCAGCAGGTTGCCGCGGATCACCTCGGTGTCACCGCGCGCCAGGATGTTCAGCTCGTTCGCCACGACGGTGTCGGAGGTGAACTGGTTCTGCGCCTGACCCGGACCGGGAACGGTGTCGTCCTTCGGCAGCGTCAGCAGCGTGAGCTTTCCGTAGTCCGGCCCGGCATCCGAGTTGACCGCGAGATAGCCGGTCAGCACGCTCTGCGACGCGTCGCCCGAGCTGGTGCGCGGGATGTAGGTCGAGTACAGCGTGAACGCCGGGGCGTCCGTGCCGGGCACCTGCATCGTCAGGTAGTACGGCGGCTGCGCCTTCGCGCTGGCCGCCGGCTGCGTCGGGTCGTCCGGCGTGACCCACGCGTCGTTCGCCGAGTAGAACGTGCCCGCGTTGGTCACGTGGTACGTCTCGAGGATCGAGCGCTGCACCTTGAACAGGTCGGCCGGGTACCGGATGTGCGCGACGAGGTCGTCGCTCATCTCGCGAGCGGACTTGATCGTGCCCGGGAAGATCTTGTCCCAGGTCTGCAGGATCGGATCCTCGGTGTCCCACGCGTAGAGCGTCACCTCGCCGGACTGGGCGTCGACGGTGGCCTTCACCGAGTTGCGGATGTAGTTGATGTCGTCGATCGCGTATCCGGGCGGAGGCGTGTAGGTGTCCGCGATCACGCTCGACAGCTGCTCGATGCGCGAGTACGGGTAGCTCGCCGTCGTCGTGTAGCCGTCGACGATCCAGACCACCCGACCGTCGACGACCGCGGGGTAGGTGTCGGAGTCGAGCGTCAGGTACGGCGCGACCTTCTGCACGCGGTCGAGCGGGCGACGGTCGTAGAGGATCTGCGAGTCGTCGTTCACGTTCGTCGACAGCACGATCTGCTCGGACTGGAACTTGATCGCGTAGACCAGGCGCTTGAAGACGTTGTCGAGCTTCGGCCCGCCGTCACCGTCGAACGTCGTGTACTTGTCGTTGCCGTCGTCGCTCGGTGCCCGACGGGTAGTCGAGTTCGGCCGGCTCGCCGTTGACCGAGCCGCCGACGATCGAGTAGCGCGGCGAGTTCTCGCCGAAGTAGATGCGCGGCTCGAACTCGCCGAGGTCGCCCGACGACGGGATGCCGGACTCGAGGAAGAGCGGCTGGCCGTCGGGCGAGCGCTGGTTGCCGTAGGCGGCGACCACGCCGAAGCCGTGCGTGTAGACGAGGGTGTTGTTGAACCAGTCGTTGGCGCTCTGACCGCTCTGGTTCAGCTCGCGGACCGCGATGACGGTGTCTTGGGTCTTGCCGTCGATGTCGTAGCGGTCGACGTCGAGGTGCTCGGCGAAGCGGTAGTACTGCTTCACCCGCTCGAGCTGCGCGAAGGTCTCCGACACGATCGCGGGGTCGAGGATCCGGATGTTGGCGGTCGTCTCGGCGTCCTCGCGCAGGGCGCCCGCCTCGGCATCCGTCATCGCCGCGTAGGGCATCACCTGCACGTCGTCGACGCCGTACGCGGTGCGCGTCGCCCGAGGGCGCGCTCGATGAATTCCGCCTCGAGGGTGCGCGCGCTCGGGTCGACCTGGAATCGCTGGATGATCGCCGGGTAGATCGAGCCGATCACGAGGCTCGAGACGACGAGCAGCGCGGTGCCGATGAGCGGCAGACGCCAGCGACCGATGACCGCGGTGAGCAGGGCGAGCACGGCGACGAGCGCGGCGATGCCGGCCAGGATCACGCGGCCGGGGATGACCGCGTTCACGTCGGTGTAGGCCGCACCGGTGATGAGCGCGCCGTCGTCGGTGAGCGTCGCGTACTGGTCGAGCCAGATGCTGGCGGCCTGCAGCGCCAGGTAGAGCGCCGCCATGATGGCGAGCTGGATGCGGGCGGGGCGCGTGACGCGCACCTCGCGTCCGCTGATGCGGATGCCGCCGTACAGGTAGCAGGTGGCGAGCGCCGCGAGGCCGGCGATCAGCAGGATCGCCGACGCGTAGGCGAGGATGCCGCGGTAGAACGGCAGCTCGTAGACGTAGAACGAGACGTCGAAGCCGAACTGCGGGTCGACCTGCCCGAACGGGGTGCGGTGCAGGTACTGCAGCACGGTTCCCCAGCGACCCGCGGTCGAGACGCCGAGGAAGATGCCGAGCACGATCGGGATGCCGAACATGGCGAGTCGGCGCAGCGGCTCGACGACCTGCTGATAGCGGTCGAGCTGCGAGTTGAGCTTCACGTAGACCGGGCGCGAGCGGTAGGCGATCGCGATGGCCAGCCAGACGACGATGCGCCATCGACACGAAGCCGATGCCGAACATCACGGCGAGCGCGGCCCACTGCGTCGTGAGCACCTCGAGGAAGGTCAGCTGGTCGAACCAGAGCACGTCGGCGTAGAGGCCGGCGAAGACGAAGAAGGCGATGACGAAGACGGCGAGGATCGCCGCGGTGATCGCGAGGGCGGCACGGGTGCGGCTGCGCGGAGGCCGGCTGGTGGCAGTGGACACGCCCCGATCCTAGGGTGACGTGGCTGCGAAGACGCCCCGGGTTCTGGCTGCGCTAGCCCTCGCAGCGGGCGAGCGACGAGGTGTCCTCACCGGCCGCGATCGTCTGCACGACGTCGAGCGCCTCGTCGAGAGTCGTGACCGCGAACACCTCGAGCCCGCCGGGAATGTGGCCGACGACCTCGTCGCAGTTCGCCGCCGGCGCGAGGAACCAGTCGGCCCCCGCGCCCTGCGCGCCGTACATCTTCTGCCGGATGCCGCCGATCGCGCCGACCTCGCCGTCGGCCGTGATGGTGCCGGTGCCCGCGATGTGCTCGCCGTCGGTGAGCGCGCCCGGCGTCAGCTTGTCGTAGGTGCCGAGGGCGAGCATCATGCCCGCGCTCGGTCCGCCGACGCTGCCGAGGTTGACCGTCACGTCGAACGGGAAGTCGTAGGTCGCGCCGGTCTGGATGCCGATGAGCACCGCATCCGGGTCCTCGGTCGAGGCCACGGGCGCGATGTCGACGGTCTGCTCGTCGCCGTCGCGCACGATGCCGAGCGCGACCTGGGTGCCCGCCCCGGCATCCGCGAGCGCGGCACTCAGTTCGGTGACCCCGTCGACCGGGTCGCCGTCGACGGTCAGGATCTGGTCGCCCGGCTCGAGCACGCCGTCGGCCGGGAAGCCGTCGATGCACGGCGTCGACGGTGACGATGCTGGTGTAGTCGATGCCGAGCTCGCCGAGGGCGGCCGCCACCGCCTCCTGCTGCGAGTCGACCATCGCGGCGGCGCTCTGCGCGTCCTCGTCCTCGTCGGTGGTCCCCGGCGGGTAGACGGCCTCGATCGGGATGATCGCGCGCGTCGGGTCGAACCAGGCCAGCGCGATGTCGATCCAGGTGAGCGGGTTCTGCGGGCTGCCCTCGAGCACGACGGTCAGCATGTCGAGGTCGCCCTCGGTCGGATAGGTCTGCTCGCCCTCGATCTCGATGACCGGCGTCGACTCGCCCTCGATGTCGATCTCGCCGATGGTGTCGTAGACCGGGCCCGGCTTCTCTTTCACGTACGGGGCGGGCAGGGTGCCGAGCACGACCGTTCCGGCGACGGCGCCGATGAGCAGGATCCAGCCGACGAGCGAGCTGACCGCGCGCGGCTGGCGCGGGCCGGTCCGCGGCGCGGAGCGGATCCAGGCGTCGTCGTCCGGGAACAGGCTCACGTCGGTCCTTCGGGTTCGAGCCGCGTGCGCAGCGCTCGCTCACCAGCGATGGATGTTCGCTGCGGGCGCACCGCGCGATCGCCTCAGCCTAGGCGAAACGCCGGTGAGACCACCGGGGGCGGGGCTACCGTAGATCGCATGGCCGACGACCCGCGGGAGGAGCCCTCCGAGGAGGAGTTCCGCGACATGCTGCGCGACTTCCTCGCGGGCAACACCGACATGGATCCCGCACGCCTCGCCAGCGCGGCCGGCCTGCCGAACGATCCCGAGCTGGTGCAGCGGCTGATCGGGCAGCTGCAGCAGGCGCTGCAGAACAGCAGCGACGGCATCAACTGGGGTCTCGCCCTCGAGCAGGCGAAGGGTCTCGCGGCACGCTCGGCCGTCCCGGCGACGCCCGCCGAGCAGTCCGCCCTCGAGCAGGCGCTGCACGTCGCCGCCCTCTGGCTCGACGAGGCGACCGACATCGCGGCGCTCACGGTCGAGCCGGTGCTGCTGACCCGCGCCGGCTGGACCGAGGCGACCATGCCGGTCTGGACCCAGCTCGCCGAGCCGGTCGCGAACTCCATCGCCGACGCCCTCACCGGCGTGCTCGAAGAGCAGGCGCCCGAGGAGCTTCTCGGCCAGATCGGCAACGCCGGCCAGCTGATGCGCAACGTCGGCGGCACGCTGTTCGCGATGCAGCTCGGCCAGGTCGTCGGGCAGCTCGCGAGCGAGGTGGTCTCGGGCGGCGACGTCGGCATCCCGCTGCTCGACGGCGAGCAGCGCCAGGCCGCGCTCGTCGCCCAGAACGTCGACGCGTTCGGCGCCGGCCTCGACATCCCGGCCGACGAGGTGCGGCTGTACCTCGCGGTGCGCGAACTGGCGCACGCGCGGCTGTTCCGGCACGCGAAGTGGCTGCGGCTGCACCTGCTCACGCAGATCACCGACTTCGCCCGCGGCATCACGATCGACACCGACCGGCTCGAGCAGCTCGCCGCCGACTTCGACCCGTCGAACCCCGAAGAGCTGCGCGCGGCCGTCACGAACGGCGCCCTCATCCCGCCGAAGACCGACGATCAGCTCGCCGCCCTCGCCCGCCTCGAGACGATGCTCGCCCTCGTCGAAGGCTGGGTGGATGTCGTGACGGCGACCGCGACGACGCGCCTCCCGAAGAGCGGCGCGATCGCCGAGTCGGTGCGCCGCCGCCGCGCCGCCGGCGGACCGGCCGAGTCCGCGTTCGCGACCCTCGTCGGCCTCGAGCTGCGACCGCGCCGACTGCGCGAGGCCGCCGCGATGTGGCAGGCGGTTCAGGATGCCGTGGGCGCCGAGGCGCGCGACGCCCTGTGGGCGCACCCCGACATCATCCCCACCGACGCGGACATCGACGACCCCGCCGCCCTCGTCGCTCGCCTGCAGGGCGGCACCCCGGAGCCGGACGACGTCGATCAGGCCCTCGAGGACCTGCTGAACGACGAGAGCGGCGACCGCCCGAACGAGGACTGACCCGGGTTCGAGTAGCCGCCTCGCGGCGTGCGAGACCGCCTGTGGACACCGCGCACGCCGCCGGATCGGCGATCTGCGGCATCCTGCACGCGCATGGTGCTCAAGCTCGCGGACGACGTCCCGATCGTGTGGCGCACCCCGACCTCCCTGCAGCTCGGCGTCGACGCGCCGCGCATCGTGCTCGACGACGTCGGCGCGGGCGAGGAGCGGCTGATCACGGCGCTCCGCCGCGGCATCTCGCCGAGCGGCTGGAGCATGCTGGCGCGGGATTCCGGCGTGAGCGAGGAGCGGGCGCGCGACCTGCTCGCCGCGCTGGAACCGCGTGCTGTCCCGCCCGGCGGCCACCGGCATCCGGGCGCGCTCTCGTTCTGGGCGACGGGCCGATCGGCACGTCGCTCGCGGCGCTGCTCCAGGACGCCGGACGCCTCGCCCGCGCAGACGACCGGACGCCCGCTCTCGTCGTGCTGGTCGCCCCGTGGGTCGTCGGTCCCGAGGACTGCGCAGCACTGGCTGCGCCGTGACGTGCCGCACCTGCCGGTCGTCGCGACCGATCGCAGCGTCACGGTCGGGCCGTTCGTCGAGCCCGGCTCCGGGCCGTGCCTCTACTGCGGGCACCTCACCCGCACCGACGCCGACCCGGCGTGGCCGGCGATCGCCGCGCAGCTCTGGGGCCGCCCGGCGCCCCGGCTCTCGGCCCTGACGGTGAGCTCGGTCGCGACGTTCGCCGCCCGGCGCATCGCTCGGCTCGCCTGGACTCCGGGCCCGCCGACCGCGCGCGCATGGCGGCTCTCCGACGAGGGCGGGACGATCAGCGTCGCCCGGCAGCACCCGCATCCGCGCTGCTCGTGCGCAGCTCCGCCAGAAAGCGACTGGGCTCCCGGTTCTGGCCGCGCAGTCCCTGACGCGACCACGACAGGGCGAGCCGACTCCGTGCCCGCGTGATGCCGACGTAGAGCAGGCGGCGCTCCTCGTCGATCGCCGCGAGCCCGCGTGCGTGGTTGACCGGCAGCAGACCCTCGCTGAGCCCGCAGATGTGCACCGACTCCCACTCCAGGCCCTTCGCGCTGTGCAGCGTCGAGAGCACGACCGCCGAGACCGTCGGCTCGTGCTGTGCCGCCTGGCGTTCGAGCAGCTCGGCGACGAACTCGACGAGCGTGGTGCCGGCGGGCGCCTGGTCGGCGAGCTCGATCAGGGCGGTCAGCGCCTCCCAGCGCTCGCGCACCGCTCCCCCGCCCTCGGGCGGCTGCAGCGTCCAGCCGAGGTGACGCAGCACGTCGCTCACCGACTGGAAGAGCGGCCCGCGCTCACCGGTGCGCGCGACGCTGCGCAACTCGAGCACGGCGCGCTTGATGATGTCGAGGTCGAAGAACCGGGTCGCACCGACCAGCCGGGTGCTGACGCCGGCATCGGCGAGCGCCGCCTCCAGGTTCGCGGCCTGCGAGTTCACGCGGTACAGCACCGCGATCGCCTCGGGCCGGGTGCCGGCCGCGATCTCGGCGGCGACGGCGCGCCGCGATCGAGCGCGCCTCATCGAGGTCGGTGTCGTAGGCGGTCGGCTCGGCGACCGGGGCCGCCTTCGCGGTCGGCGCAGCATCCGACCGCAGTTCGAGCGCGCCGGCCCGCCCCCGCATGAGCCGGTTCGCGAGGGTCAGCACGGCGGGCGCCGACCGGTAGTTGGTCTCGAGGCGCACGATCGTCGCCTCCGGATACCGCGCCCCGAAGCCCAGCAGGTAGTCGCTCGACGCCCCCGCGAACGAGTAGATGGTCTGGCTCGCGTCGCCGACGACGCACAGTTCGGTGCGGGTGCCGAGCCAGAGCTCGAGCAGCTCCTGCTGCAGCGGCGAGACATCCTGGTACTCGTCGACCACGAAGAACCGGAACTGCGCCGCGCACCTGCTCGGCGATCCGCGGCTCCGACTCGATCATGCCCGCGGTGGCGAGCAGCACGTCCTCGAAGTCGAGCTGCCGACGGTCGTCCTTGATCTGCTCGTACGCCTGCTGCAGCGCCACCATCTCGTCGACGCCGAGCCCAGGCGGCAGTGCGCGCGATGCCGCGGCGCGCGCGTAGTCGTCGAGCGTCAGGCGCGTGATCTTGCGCCACTCGATCTCGGCCGCGACGTCGCGCAGGGCTGCGGTGTCGACGCGGATCCGCAGCGACTCGGCGGCCTGGCCGAGCAGGCGGCCCTTGTGGTCCAGGATGCGGGGCAGGCTGCCGCCGACGACGTCCGGCCAGAAGTGGCTGAGCTGCGACAGCGCGGCGGAGTGGAACGTGCGCGCCGTCACCCCGCCGGCACCGAGCTGCCGCAGCCGCGTGCGCAGTTCGCCGGCCGCCCGCGTCGTGAACGTGAGGGCGAGCACGCGCGCCGGGTCGTAGACGCCGGTCGCGACCCCGTGCGCGATGCGGTGGGTGAGGGCGCGGGTCTTGCCGGTGCCGGCTCCGGCGAGGATGCAGACCGGGCCGAGCAGGGTCTCGGCGGCCGTGCGCTGCTCGGGGTCGAGCCCGGCGAGCAGGTCGGGGACGGCGACGCTCATGCCCGGCTGCCGTCGTCGACCTCGTCGCCGGCTCGGCTGCCGTCGTCGACTTCGTCGCCATACCAGTCCTCGACGATCGCGCGGGCGATCGACGTCGGTCCGGGCAGGATGATCTCGCGCGCCGCCGCGGCATCCCGCAGCTCGTCGCGGGTGAACCAGCGCAGCTCGAGGATCTCGTCGCCGTCGGGCGTGCCGGTCGTCGACTCGCCGGCGGGCACCTGCGCCCGGAAGCCGACCATGAGCGACGCCGGGAACGGCCACGGCTGACTGCCGAGGTACACCGGGTCGACGACGCGCAGCCCCGACTCCTCGTGCACCTCGCGGATCACGGCCGCCTCGAGCGACTCACCCGGCTCGACGAATCCGGCGAGCAGCGAGAACCGGTTCGCCTCCCACAGCGCGTTCGAGCCGAGCAGCATCCGGTCGTCGGCGTCGGTGATGCCCACGATCACGGCGGCGTCGGTGCGCGGGAAGACCTCACGGCCGTCGGACCCGACCCGCGTCCAGCCGGCCGCGCCGATCGCGGTCGCCTCGCCGGTGCGCGGCGAGAATCCGTAGGCGGTGTGCCAGTTGGCCAGCGCGAGCGCCTGCGTGAACAGTCCGGCATCGCGCTCGCCCAGCCGGTGGCCGAGGCGGCGCAGGTCGCCCCATGCCGTCGCCCTCGACCAGTGGGCGATCCCGGGTGACCACGGCCGCCTGCTCGTCGTCGAGCAGCAGGGCGACGACCGGCGATCCGGCCGGCAGATCGGGCGAGTCCGACAGGGCACGGCCCAGGTAGAGGGCGCCGGTGTGGAGGATGGATGCCGCCGGCAGCACCGCGAGCGCGGCCGGTCCCGCCAGCAGGGCCTTGCCGTCGTGCAGGACGACGGCGCGCGTCGCCGGGTCGGAGAGCAGCCCCTCGACCCCGCCGGCACGGCCGAGGTGGTCGCGATCGATCTCCGACCGCGAGAGCGGGAGCCGGGAGCTGAACGAGCGGGACACGGGGCCTTTCGCGTTTTCCTTCGTGACCGGAGGCCACCGGCCGGGCCGAGAAGGGTGTGGCGCTCGACCGCACCGGGCATCGGCCGACCTACCCTGTCGTCATGGCCAGATCCCATCTCACTCTAGCGGCGCTCGCGACGTCGGCCGTGGACGGTCTGGATGTCGCGGGATCCCAGCCGTTCGGCGCCCCGGGCGGCGATTTCGACGCCGCCCTCCTGACCGGCAGCGACGGCCGGCACTGGACCGTGCGCGTACCGCCGCAGCGAGCGCGCCGAGGCGGAGCAGTCGGCCGACCTGGTCGCGCTCCGCGCCCTCAGCGCCGGTGTCCGCACCCGCCTTCCGTTCGCCGTCTCGACGTTCGCCGGCCAGGTGCCGCTCGACGGGACGCGCGCCGTCGTCTACGAGTTCGTCTACGGCACCAAGATCCCGCTGCAGTCGTTCACCTTCGAGTACGCGGCGTCGGTCGGCGAGGCGATCGCGGCCATCCACGCGCTGCCGACCAGCTTCGTGGTGGATGCCGGGCTCCCCGCCCACAGCTCGATCGACACCCTGCGTTCGACGATCGCCCTCATGGACCGCGCCGCCGCGACCGGCCTGATCCCGGCCGCCCTGCTGCGCCGCTGGGAGGCGGCCGCCGAGGAGTCGACGCTGTGGCAGTTCAGCCCGATGGTGGTCAACGGTTCGCTCGGCTCCGACTCGTTCCTCGGCAACGGCGACGCCGTCACCGGGGTGCTCGGCTGGCACGCCCTGCGGGTCGGCGACCCCGCGCGCGACCTGAGCTGGCTGTTCGGCGGTGCGGAGGGCGTCTTCGACGCCGCCTTCGCCGCCTACTCGCGCGTGCGCGGCACGGTCGACCGCCAGCTGCGGCAGCGCGCGACCCTGCTCAGCGAGCTCGAGATCGCGCGGTGGCTGCTGCACGGCACCGAGACCCGTTCCACCGAGATCGTCGACGACGCGGTGCAGATGCTCTCCGGCCTCGTCGACGAGGTGCAGAAAGACATCATGAACCCGCTCGGACCGCAGGAGATGCCGGTGCTCGGGGTCGACGAGGTCGAGCGCCTGCTCGCCCAGACCGAGCGGGTGCGCTAGCTCGCACCTGCGACCGGGCCGTCGCGCGCTTGACGATGCGCAGCATCCTGCCCGGTGTGCGCAGGCTGACCGCGATCCGCAGCTGATGCCGCTGCGCCAGGATGACGGCGACCGTGATGCCTGCCAGTGCGGGCAGCGCACCCGCGATCACGAACGCGACCGACGAGCCGAGGTGCTCCGCGATCCAGCCCATGAGGAGGCCGCCGATCGCCTGACCGCCGACCAGCACCATGATGTAGAACGACATCACCCGCCCGCGGATCGCCTGGTTCGTGGACAGCTGCGTGATCGACTCTGCCGCGGTGCCGAACAGCAGCCGCGCGACGCCGATGCCGACGAGCGACGCGAGGAACAGCACGTAGAGCGGGGCGACGCCGGCGAACGCGGTGACGAGGCCGTAGACGATCACCGCCGCGACCAGTCCGCGCAGGCGCACCTCGCGGCGCAGCGACGACAGCATCGCGCCGGCGAACGCACCGAGGGCGGCGAGCGAGCTGTACAGCCCGTAGCCGACGGCGCCCGAGTGGTAGGTGTCGTTCGCGGCGGCGGTGAACAGCACCGGCAGGCTCATCCCGAACACGGCGTTGAAGGCGAGCAGCACCATCGGCCAGAAGATCGCCGGCTTGCGCACGATGTAGCGCAGCGCCTCGCGGATCTGACCACGCTGGGCGGTCACCCGCGGCGACGGCAGCAGCTCGCGTCGCCGCATGAGCACGAGCGCGAGCACGGCGATCGCCGACGTCAGGGCGTTGATCGCGATCGACCAGCCCGACCCGATCAGCACGATGAGCACGCCGGAGATCGCCGGGCCGATGAGACCGCCGAGATGGAAGATCGCGCCGTTCAGGTTGATCGCGTTGCGCAGGCGCGCGGTGCCGACCATCTCGCCGACGAACGCCGACCGCGACGGATTGTCGATCGCCATCGATGCACCGGTGAGGGCGGCGACCACGAGGACGTGCCAGACCTCGACCCAGCCGAGCAGCACCAGCGCGGCGAGCGCACCGTTCGCGACGGTGCCGATCGACTGGCAGATGATCAGCACACGGTGGCGGTTCGAGCGGTCGGAGATCACTCCGCCCCACGGCCCGAGCAGCAGCGTCGGCGCGAACTGCAGCGCCACGGTCAGTCCGACGAGCGCGACGTTGCCGGTGAGCTCGAGCACGAGCCAGTCGACGGCGATGCGCGCCATCCACCCGCCGGTGTTCGCGAACAGCTGCGAGATCACGTAGAGCCGGTAGTTGTGGGCCCGGAGGGCGACGAACGTGTCGCGCCAGCGCGGCCGCCCCTGGATGACCGGGATGGGCTGGGTCACCGTCGTCGGGTCGGCGCCGCCCAGGGAAGTCATCGCCTCCCACGATACGCTCGCGCGAGCTGATCAGAGGTGCGCGCCGCACCTCCGCGCGGCGAGCACCGCCAGCGACCGGGTGACCTGCGGACCAGCTCGTCGATCGGCACCTGCTCGCGCGGAGCATGCGCGAAGCGCACATCGCCGGGCCCGTAGTGCAGCGTCGGGATGCCGCCGAGGCCGGCGTAGAGACGCAGGTCGCTGCCGTAGGGCGCGGCCACACGCTCGGTCGCTCGTCCCTCGATGTCGGAGATCGCGCCGGCGATCTCGTCGATGAACGGGTGCGCTCCGTCGATGCGCCCGCTGGCGAACTGACCGCCCGGCCACGTCACCTCGACCGGGTGGTCGCGCAGCCACGGGTCCGCCGCCGACGCCCGGGCGATCGCCGACTCGAGGGCGGCGCGCGCGTCGGCCGGCGACTCGTCGAGCCGCACGCCGAGGCGTCCCTCGGCCACGAGCAGGTCGGGCACGCTGCTGGCCCAGTCGCCCGCGCGCACGGTGCCGATCGAGATCGGGTACGGCAACGTCGTCGTGGTGAAGAGCGGGTCGCGGTCGGCGTTGCGCTCGCGCTCGAGCTCGAGCAGCGCCGCGTGCACCGGCAGGAAGGCCTCGATCGCGCTGTGTCCCTCGAGGCGCGTGCTGCCGTGGGCGGCGCGACCGGCGATCCGCAAGCTCGAAGGTCAGGGCACCCGCGTTCGCGACCACGAGACGACCGCTCGTCGGCTCGGTGAGCACGGCGGCGTCGCCCCGGTGCCCGCGCAGCATCGTCGCGAAGGCGCCGAGGCCGCCGTCCTCCTCGCTGACGACGGAGTGCACGCGCGAACGGCCGCTCGAGGACGACGCCGGATGCCCGAGAGCGCGCGGGCGACCGCCAGATTCGCTGCTGCGCCGGCCTTCATGTCGCAGGCGCCGCGCCCGTGAACGATGCCGTCGCGGATCGCCCCGCTCCACGGATCGCGGTCGACCCACTTGTCGAGATCGCCGGTCGGCACGACGTCGACGTGCCCCTGCAGGACCAGCGCCGGGGCGGCATCCGGCCCGCGCCGCGCCGCCGATCGTGCCGACGACACCGTACCCCTCGCTGCGCTCGGCCTCGATGCCGGGGAAGTCGGGATGTGCGTAGAGCTCGTCGAGGTCGAACTTCCAGGCGTCGACGTCGAAGCCGAGCTCGCGCGAGCTGCCCGCGTGCCGGTGCTGCAGGTCGGACTCGGCGTCGGTGCCGGTGATGCTCGGCACCCGGATCAGGTCGACGAGCTCCTGCACGAGAGCTGTCTCGTCGATCGCGTCGAGGACGCGCGTTCGAGGTCGGTCAGAACACTGTCGGTCATGCGGGCAGGCACGCTATGCCGAACACCTCGCGCCAGCGGCGCAGCAGCTCGTCCTCGCTCGTCGATGTGCTCGGGCCGGATGCACGCGATCGTCGGCGACGAAGTAGAACGCCGCGTCGATCTGCTCGATCGGCACGCCCGCCCACTTCGCATAGGCGAGGCGGTAGAGCGCCAGCTGCAGCTGCTTGCGGCGCTCGTCGTCGGCATCCTTGGGCGCCTTGCCCGTCTTCCAGTCGACGACCTCGAAGCGGGGCCTCCGCCATCCGGCCGGCACTGCGTAGATCGCGTCGATCTTGCAGATGACGATGCGTCCGTCGAAGGGCAGGTGGATCTCGCGCTCGACCTCGATCGGGACGTCGCGCCGCCCAGCGTCGAGCGCCTCGAAGGTCGCCTGCAGCCGGGCGAGCTCTTCGGCGTCGACACCGTCGCCGTCGTCGTCGAGCTCTGCCGGGTCGGCGTCGAGCTCGTCGGCAGCCGCCGGCCACCCCGTAGCGCTGTCTCGACCCAGGTGTGGAAGAGCGTGCCGAGCCGGGTCGCGCGGAACGGCTTCTCGGGCATCGGCCGCAGCATCGACGCGGCGACGCCGTCCGGGTCGGTGACGAAGTCCTTGAACCGCGACGCCGGACACGCGGGTGGGCAGCGCGACCGGACCCGCGCCGGCGAGGCGGCGCTCGCGCTCGGCCAGGAGCAGGGTGAGGTCGGCCGGCGAACCGGCCGGCGATCGCGGGCTCGGCCGCGCGCACGGCGGCGGCGGCGCGCCTCGACGAGCGCACGGCGCTCGCTCGCCGAGCGGGATCGCGCGGCCAGGTGAACGACTCGAGGTCGTCGCCGAGCGGGTTCTCGGTACTCTGCGGCGCGTCGGCAGGGCGCCGATCACCCCGGCGTCGTCGAGCTCGCGCAGGAAGACGCTGGGCTCGCGCGACTTCACCTGCGTCGCCCAGAACGATCCGCTGAGCAGCAGGTCGGTGGCGGGCGCGGGTGACGGCGACGTAGGCGAGCCGGCGCTCCTCGTCGTCGAGCGCGCTCGCCGCACCTGCGACTTGAACTCGGTCGCGGCCGTCGACCAGCTCCTTGCGGGTCGTCGCCGCCTCCCACTCGAACTCGGGCAGGTCGGCGGCGTCGCCGCGGAACGGCCAGGGCAGCTGGCCGAACGCGAGCCACCCGTTGGTGACCCTCGATCGGGCGCGACGGCAGCTCGTCGGTCGACCATCCGCGGCACGGCGACGGCATCCCACTCGAGACCCTTGGCGCCGTGGATGGTGAGCACCTGCACGGTTCCCGGCTCGGGGTCCTCCGGCCGCGGGCGAGAGGTCCTCACGCTCCTCGGCGGCGCGCAGCCAGGCGAGGAAGCCGCTCAGCTCGATGCCGCGATCGGTGGCCGAGTCGTCGAGCGCGAGGTAGCCGTCGATCGCGTCGAAGAACGCCTCCATCGGGGCGCCGCCGAGCGGGCGGTACTCGTTGGCGACGACCTCGATGTCGAGCTGGAGCTCCTGCTCGACCAGGGTGACGAGGTCGGGGAGCGGCAACGCGGTGCGCGCCGCGCAGTCGCGCGATGACCGTGGCCGGCCTCGCGCAGCCGCGGCGAGCCCGGCCTCGCTGAACCGCGCGCAGCGCGCTGTGCCCTCGGGCGCATGCGCGACGAAAGTCGAGGGCGTCGACGATCGAGCCGCCCTCTCCCTCGGTCAGGCTCGCCCGCATCCGGGCCTTCACGTCGTCGGCGTACTCGTGCTGCGTGTGGTCGCGATCGCGCAGCCAGGAGGCCAGGCGGTTGAGGGCGTGCAGGTCCTGCACGCCGATGCGCCAGCGCGATCCGGCGAGCACGCGGACCAGCTCGAGCCCCGCCTCCGGGTCGTGCGAGCACCGACAGCATCGCTGACGATGTCGGCGATCTCGGGCTCGGCGAGCAGGCCGCCGATGCCGAGCACGTGGTAGGGAACGCCCGTGCGCCGGAGCGCGGCGAGGAAGACGGGCTGCGTCTTGCGCGCGCGGAAGAGGAGCGCGGCGCTGGCGCGGTCCCGGCGGGATCGGCGCATCGATCGGTTCCGACCCGGTCGGCGAACCAGTCGGCGACCGCGTCGGCCTCGTCCTCGAGGTGCTCGGCGAAGACGACGTCGATCGTCGTGGTCGCTCGCCGTGCCGGACGGCGACCAGCCGCTCGACCGGGCACGCGCGAGACCAGTCCGAACGGGGCGACGAGGGCGTTCGCGGCATCGAGGATGCGCGTGCCGTTGCGCCAGCTCGTCGACAGGGCGAACGGGCGGCCCGGTCGCGCCGAACTGCGCGGCGAACTGCTCGAGGTTCGACGCCGGACGCGCCGCGCCATCCGTAGATCGACTGGTTCGGGTCGCCGACCGCCATCACGGGGTGCCCGCCGAACAGCGTCGGCGAGCAGCCGGGTCTGCACGACCGAGGTGTCCTGGTACTCGTCGAGCAGCACGACCGCGTAGCGCGTCGCGGTACTCCGACCACGCGCGGCTGCTTGCCGCACGATCTCGAGCGCCAGCGCCACCTGGTCGGAGTACTCGACGAGCGCTGCGCCCGAGCTTCGCCTGTCGTACTCGGCGACGAGGTCGATGCAGCACGTCGAGCGATCCGACCGTGCGCGGCCATCCGGCCTCGGCGGTAGCTCCGCCGGCCGCCCGGTGGCAGGTCGATCGGTCTCGGCGAACCGCAGCGGCGAACTCGCGCACCGCGTCGGGGTCGGCGATGTTCTCGCTCATCGCCCGGCTCAGCCGCAGCACGGCATCGGTCACCGGGTCGAGGTTCTTCTCGAGCGATCGGCAGCGCGGTCGTCGCGCGACCGCGTCGCCACCGATCGGGCGAGCTGCCAGGCGCCCGCCTCGCCGAGCACCGCGCCGTCGCTCTCGCGGCGCGACCAGGATCGCGTTGTCGCGGAAGATCGTGTTGGCGAACGAGTTGTAGGTGGCGACCGTCGGCGGCTCGAACGGGTCGTAGTCGCCGGGGAACATGCCCTGCTGCGACGAGCTGCTCGATCCGCTTGCGGATGCGGGCGGCGAGCTCGCCCGCCGCCTTGCGCGTGAAGGTGAGGCCGAGCACCTCGCTCGGCTCGCACGTGCCCGTTGGCGAGCAGCCAGATCACCCGGTTCGCCATCGTCTCGGTCTTGCCGCTGCCCGCGCCGGCGATGACGAGCGCCGGCTCGAGCGGCGCCTCGATGACGGCGATCTGCTGCGTCGGTCGGGCGGGTCGAGGTCGAGCGCCCGCGCGATGTCGACGGCGTCAATCACTGGACACCGCCCGCACCCGGTGCAGCCGCAGCCGCGGCGTCGTGCCGAACCCGCCGAACTGCTCCAGCTCGACAGCGCCCTCGAACTCCGCGGCGGCGATGAGCGTCGCCGCCTGCATGGATGCGCGCCGCGACCGCGGCGAGCCCGTCGGCGTCGAGCGGCGGCTGCACGCCCTCGCGGTAGCGCTTGCCGCCTGTGCCCTCGCGCACGAAGAGCAGCTTCGCGCCGCCCGCCGCGGTGGGTGCCCGCCGATGCGCGGCTCGAGCGCCTCGTCGAACTGCCCCGCCGCGTAGGCGAGCTGGTACGCGCCGAGTTGCGGAGTGCCCGACGATCGCGGCGACGGAGGTGATCGGGCGGCCGGTCTTGAGGTCGACGATGACGACCGAGCCGTCGGCGCGCGCTCGACCCGGTCGATCGACCCGCGCACCTGGATCGGCGGGGCGCGGCGCTCGTCGGATCGCCGTAGTCGTCAGCCGTCGACACGCCGGCAGCTCGCCGTAGCCAGCGCGAAGCGGCCCTCTGCGGCGACGAGCGCGATCCCGCGCGCGGAAGTCGGCGAGGTACTCGGCGAGACCCTCGGTGAACAGCGCGCGCGAGGCGCGCGCTGCCGCTCGGCGAGCCAGGGCGCCTCGAAGACGAGCTCGCCCCAGCGCGACTCGACCGCCTGCCAGAGGCTCTCGACCGTGCGGGTCGTCGACGGTCTCCATCGCCCAGTGCAGGATCGTGCCGACGCCGGCGACGACGCCCGAGTCGCCGCCCGCGATCGTCTCGAGGAACCAGTCGAGCGGCGACTCCTCGAGGCGCTCGATGCTCGACGGGGAGACCGGGATCGTCTCGCTCGTCGAAGAGCGGTCCGGCCGTCGGTCGAGGCGGCACGAGCCCGTGCCAGTCGGCCGGGTCGGCACCGGGAAGCCCGCGGCGCGCGAGTTCGGCGAGGCGATGCGGCGGCCGCGGCCTCCGCCGCGTGCGACGCCGCGGATCGACGAGGGTGCGACGCAGCCGACCGGTCACGCCGCGCAGCGACAGCGGCGGCTGCGTCGTCGAGTCGAGCGCGGACCGGGCTCGATCGCCGACGGGAAGCAGCGCGAAGAACGGGCTCGGCGCCTCGTCGTCGTTGGCGACCGCCGCGAGCACGACCCGCTCGGAGGCGCGCGACGACGGCGAGCGCGAACATGCGCAGCTCGTCGTCGAGCACCAGCTTGCGGTCGTCGATCGCTGGCCAGCGCCGCCGTCGGCGTCGAGCGCCGCGCACGAGGTGCTGCGGCGAGAGCAGGGAACCGCGCGGCCGCAGGTTCGGCCAGACGCCGTCCTGCAGGGCGGCGACGCACCACGGTGTCGAACTCGAGCCCGACGGTCCCGGACGGGGTGGTGACGAGCACCGCGTCGTCGGTTGCGGGCGGCGAGCAGGTCTTCCGGCACCTCGGCGTCGAGGACCTCGGCGAGGAACTCGGCCGGTCGCGGGGCGTGACGTCTCGGCCGCCGCTCGACGAAATCGCTTCGCCGCGCTGAACAGGGCGACGACGCCGTCGAGGTGGCGGTTCGCCTCGACGGCGGTGACCCCGGCCCCGAGCGCCTGGTCGCGCCAGGCGTGGCGAGCCCGCTGCGGTCCCACGCGATCCAGAGCAGCTCTTCGATCGAGCCGTCGCTCGCCGCGCACCGCTGTCGAGGGTGTCGGCCAGCCGGGATGCGGCGCGCGCCGGACCGGGAGTCGATCGTCACCAGCCGTGCCGGGTGCCTCGAGCGCCTCGACGAGCAGTTCGTCGCTCGTGGCGATCGCCCCCGCCCGCGAGCTCCTCGGCGCGCAGCGCGAGCCGCAGCCGGCGCAGCGTCGAGCGGGTCGAGGCCGCCGAACGGGCCGAGGAGCAGCTCGGCGGCGAGCTCGGCGGTGAGCTCGGCCTCGCCGATCGCCACGTCGACGATCGCGAGCAGGCGCACGCGCCACCGGTCGTCGCGCAGGGCGATGCCACCCGCCGCGACGTGCGCGTCGGCACCTCGGCCAGCGCGAGCGCGCGAGCCACCCCGGCGCGCTGGATCCGCTGCGCACGACGACGGCGAGCTCGCGCCACGGCACGCCGCGCAGCAGATGCTCTTCGCGCAGCGTGCGCGCGATCGCCGCCCACTGCCGCGCGGGGGTGGTCGCCTCGATGCGGGCGACCGGCGGGACGCCGGCCGCGTCGGATCGCGAGCGGACGCTCGGCGTTGCGCTGCGAGCCCGGCGGCCGCGGTGCCGATGCGCTCGGTGATCGCGCGAGACGCGAACGAACGCAGGGCCGGACCGTGCCGGTGCGACGTGACCGAGCACCATGGGCTGCCGACGTCGGACGCCGAGCTCGACGCCGAGCCGGCCGAGCGCATCCGGCTCACCGCCGCGGAACGCGTTCGCCGCGACATCGGGATCGCCGAACGCGATGACCGCGACGCCGCGCCGGCGAGCGCGCGCAGGATCGCGAGCGTCGACTCGGTCGCCTCCTGCAGGTCGTCGACGACGACCAGGCGAAGGCCGCGACACCGGCTCGTCGGGACCTGCCCTCGCGATCTCGGCGACCGCGAAGCGGGCCAGCTCGGCCGGGTCGAGCTGGTGCTCGCCGCGCCGAGCTGACGATGCGCAGGTACTCGTCGATGAAGTCGGCGGCGGCGACCCACTCCGGTCGCTCGGTCGCCGCGCCGAGCTCGCGGAGGCGCGCCGGCGGTCGACGTCGTACTCGGTGGCGCGGGCCATCAGGTCGCGCAGCTCGGTGCGGAACCCGCGCAGCCGCCGCACACCTCGGTCGAGCGGATCGGGCCAGCGCGGGCCCGGTGCCGTCGATCGATGTGCGCCCTCGAGGATCGCGGCGATGTCGGCATCCAGTTCGCTCGCCGTGACGAGGCGCGGCGGCTCGGCGCCCGTCGGCGCGAGCCGCGGCCGTCGACGATCTCGAACGCGAAGCGACGCGACCGTGCGAGCCAGCGGCCCGTGCGTCGGCCGGCCGAGGCGCACCGCGAGGCGGTCGCGCAGCCGGGTCGCCGTCGCCCGCGTGCGAGCGTGAGCACGAGGACCTCGTCGGGCGACCAGCCGCGCTCGAGGACCCGGTCGGCGACGAGTTCGACGATCGTCGTCGTCTTGCCGGTGCCGGGAGCGCCCGAGCACGGCCGCGGACGCGTCGTCGGGCAGGTCGACGACCGCGCGCTGGCTCGTCGTCGAGATCGATCGGCTCGGCGACCGGCGTGCGGCGCCTCGCTCGAACCGGATCGCCGTCATGCGCGACCACCGTATCCGGACCGTGCGACGCGCCGACGGCGGTGTTCTGCCCACAGTGAACCGCAGCGTGACGGCCCCACCGCATCCCGTACTCTGACTTCGTGGACATTCGCATCGGTATCGCCAACAGCCCCCGTGAGATCGCCTTCGAGTCGGCGCAGACCTCGGCCGAGGTCGAGAAGATCGTGTCGGCCGCTCTCGACGCCGACGCCAAGTTCATCAAGCTCTCCGACGACAAGGGCAAGGTCTACATCGTCCCGACCGCCTCGTTCTCGTACCTCGAGGTCGGCTCGGAGGAGTCCCGCCGCGTCGGCTTCGTCGCCTAGCCCATGGAACTCGTCTACGTCACCGTCATCGGCGCCGCCCTCGGCGCGCTCGCCCGGTACATGCTGCCGGGCCGCCGCACGTACGGCATGTTCCTGCTGCCGGCCATCGCCGCGGCGGTGACGGCAGCCGTCTGGGTCGGCCTGGTCTGGCTCGGCTGGACGTTCGACGGCGGCTGGATCTGGGTCGTGTCGCTGGCCGCGGCCGTCGTCGCTTCGATCGCGTCCGCGATCCTGATCGTGCGCTACCGCGCCACCGCCGACGAGCGCCTGCTGCACCAGCTCTCGGCGGGGCGCGCCTGACGCCCCACCCCACCCGGAAGGTCGCACCGATGACCAGAGCCAGCAGTCTCCTGCCGCTCGCGTTGCTCCCTCTTCTGCTCCTGGGATGCGCCCCCGCGGACGTGGGCGATCCCGTCTCCGGTCCACCCGTCTGTGACCGGCTATCGACCTCGCCGGCACCTGGACAGACACCGATGTCGTCGGGGCGAACAGCTGCGATCTGCCGCAGCCCGCTCCGGGTACGTCACGGGTCACCGAGGGGATCGTCATCGTGCAGGACGGCGACACGATCACGCTGACGGCGCCGGTCAACATCATGGGCACCCAGACGGTGGCGAGCGGAACGCTGGGCGACGACGGCAGCATGACCCTGACCGGGACCGATTCAGGCACGACCTCGACCCTGACGTATCAGGCGGTCGGCGATTCCGAGATCACCGGGACGAGCCAGGTGGACACCGGGACCTGTGTCTTCGACTTCACGAACACGCTGGTGAAGACAGCGGAGCCCGACTGACGCGGTCGCGACGGGCCGCTAGAGCGCGACGAGGTTCTCGTCGTGCTGGAACACCAGGCTGGTGCGCGTCGACGCGACCGCCGGGTGCGCCGAGAGCTGCTCGACCACGAACTCGCGCAGCGCATCGGTGTCGTGCACCGCGACGTGCAGCACGAAGTCCTCGGCTCCGCCGAGGAAGAACAGCTGCCGCACCTCGGGCCGGTGCTGCAGGTCGGCGCGGAACTCCCCGATCCGCTGCCGCGCTCCGGTGCGGATGCTGACGCTGATGAGCGCTTCGAGCCCCAGTCCGCGGGCGGCCGGCGGCACGATCGCGGTGAACCCGGCGATCACCCCGCGGTCGACGAGGGCCGCGACCCGCGCGGCGCAGGTCGACGGCGCGATGCCGAGCAGTTCGGCGAGGCGGCTGTTCGGGGTGCGGGCGTTCTCGCGCAGCAGACCGACGATTCGGCGATCGATGTCGTCGAGCGAGGTCGGTCGGGCCGAACATCCAGTGCCATGTGGGCCTCCTCGCCGGTCGCAGGCCGCCGATTCGGCGGTGCGAACCCCATCTTGCCGGTGATTCCACCGCATCCATAGCCATCGGACGCCGATGTCACCAGAATGTCGGCATGCTCGTCGGAATCCCCACAGAGATCAAGAACAACGAGAACCGCGTCGCCATCACGCTCGCGGGCGTTCACGAGCTTGCCGTGCGCGGGCACGAGGTGCTCATCGAGCAGGGCGCCGGCATCGGCTCGGGCATCACCGACGCCGCCTACGAGGGCGTCGGCGCTCGACCTCGTCCCCACGGCCGACGAGGTCTGGGCCGAGTCGGAGCTGCTGCTCAAGGTCAAGGAGCCGATCGAGGCCGAGTACCCGCGCCTGCGCACGGGCCAGACGCTCTTCACCTACCTGCACCTCGCCGCGTCGCGCCCGTGCACCGACGCGCTGCTCGCCGTCGGGCACCACGGCGATCGCCTACGAGACGGTGCAGCTCGCCGAACCGCACGCTGCCGCTGCTGCAGCCGATGAGCGAGGTCGCCGGGCGCATGTCGATCCAGGTCGGCGCGTACCACCTCATGCGGTCGCACGGCGGCGCCGGCATGCTGCTCGGCGGCGTCCCCGGAACCCCGAAGGCCAAGGTCGTCGTCATCGGCGGCGGTGTCGCCGGCGAGCACGCCGCCGCGAACGCGATCGGCCTCGGGGCCGACGTGACGATCATCGACATCTCGATCCCGCGGCTGCGCGAGCTCGAGGCCCGCTTCGGCGGCGCCCTGCAGACCCGCGCGTCGACCACGTACGAGATCACCGAGGCGATCCGGGATGCCGACCTCGTCATCGGGTCGGTGCTGATCCCCGGCGAGAAGGCTCCGAAGCTGGTGACGGATGCCATGGTCGCCACGATGAAGCCCGGCTCGGTGCTCGTCGACATCGCGATCGATCAGGGCGGATGCTTCGAGGGCTCGCGCCCGACGACGCACGACGACCCGACGTTCCCGGTGCACGACACCATCTACTACTGCGTCGCGAACATGCCGGGCGCGGTGCCCGGCACGTCGACCCGTGCGCTGACCAACGCGACGCTCCCGTACGTGCGTCGCGCTCGCCGACAAGGGCTGGCGCAAGGCGATCACCGACGACCCGGCGCTCGCGCTCGGGCTGAACACGCACGACGGCCAGGTCACGAACGAGGGCGTCGCCGACGCCTTCGGGATGACGGCGGTCGCGCCCGACGCTGCGAAGCTAACGCGGCGCGCGTACGACCGACTCGACCATGAACGGCTGCGCGCTACAGCCGTAGCGTCCCTAGGCGGTCAGGCCGAGCGCGTCCATGCGGCGCGTGTGGGCGGCGATCAGCTCGGTGAACACCGGCTCGATGCGGTCCTCGCCCGGTGCCTCGCGCCCGATCGCGAGCGACGACCGCGCGACGAGCATGGTGTCGCCGACGAGGCGACGCCCCCACATCGCGAGGCGCGACGCGAGCCGGGGCGAGGCGTCGATGGCCTGCGCGCAGCTCCTCGACGAGCAGCTCCTCGCCCTTGTCGACGTCGAGCACGCGCGACACGCGCTCGGAGAGGCCGTCGGGCAGCCCGGCCGCGAGACCCTCGAAGAAGTCGGTGAGGAAGCCGGCGGTCAGGTAGCAGGTGACCAGGATCTCGTGCCAGTCGGCGCCCTGGGTGCGCCGCTGGAAGTCGTCGAGCTCGGCGCGGAACGGGTCCATCGCCGCGACCGGCTCGATGCCGAGCCGGCGCATCTCGGTGACGATGCTCTCGTGCGCCTCGAGCACCTCGGCGGCGGCGGCGCTGAGCTTCGTCTTCGCCGACGGTCGTCGGCGCGGCGGAGACCGCGCGGCCGAGGTTCTCGAACAGCACGAGCGTGAGGTAGCCGAGCCGGCCGAGGAACGCGTCCTGCGGCGGGGTGAGGTCGGCGAGCTCGACCCGCGCGACGGCGACGGTGTCCGACCGCGGCGCGATCGACGGGCACCTTGGCCCGCGGGACGCCGACGACGCCGGAAGAAGCTCAGCACGTCGCCCACTCTAGCCGCCGCGCCATCGACCGCCGGTGAGCGCCGGCGCTGGCCGGTAGACTGGGATCCACTCATATTCCAGACAGGTAATCCTTGACTTTCAGCGACCTCCAGATCGACCAGGACATGGTCGACGCGCTGGCGGCGAAGGGCATCATCGAGCCCTTCCCGATCCAGACGCAGACAATCCCGCTGGCCCTCGACGGCCAGGACATCATCGGGCAGGCCAAGACCGGCACCGGCAAGACCTTCGGATTCGGCCTCCCCCTCATCCAGGCCCTCGGCCTCGAGCCCGGACCCGGCGTGCAGGCTCTCGTCGTCGTGCCCACGCGCGAACTCTGCGTGCAGGTGGCAGAAGACCTCGAGATCGCGGCCTCGAACCGCGCCACCAAGATCGTCGCGATCTACGGCGGCAAGGCCTACGAGGGCCAGGTCGAGCAGCTCAAGGCGGGCGCGCAGATCGTGGTCGGCACTCCCGGCCGTCTGCTCGACCTCGCCGGCCAGCGCCTGCTGAGCCTCAAAGACGTGAAGGTCATGGTGCTCGACGAGGCCGACAAGATGCTCGACCTCGGGTTCCTGCCCGACGTCGAGAAGCTGTTCGCCCAGACCTCCCCGACCCGGCACACGATGCTGTTCTCGGCCACGATGCCCGGCCCGGTCGTCGCGCTCGCGCGCCGCTTCATGAACCGGCCGATCCACATCCGGGCCAGCGATCCCGACGACTCGATCACGCAGGCGAACATCAAGCACGTGATCTACCGCGCGCACTCGCTCGACAAGGACGAGGTCATCGCCCGCATCCTGCAGGCCGAGGGCCGCGGGCGCACCGTCGTCTTCACCCGCACGAAGCGCGCCGCCGCGAAGCTGGTCGAAGAGCTGAACGACCGCGGCTTCAACGCGGCCGCCGTGCACGGCGACCTCAACCAGGAGCAGCGCGAGCGCGCCATGGCCGCGTTCAAGGCCGGCAAGAAGGACATCCTGATCGCGACCGACGTCGCGGCGCGCGGCATCGACGTGACCGACGTCACGCACGTGATCAACCACACGGTCCCCGACGACCCCGACACCTACCTGCACCGCGCCGGCCGCACCGGTCGCGCCGGCAAGACCGGGATCGCGGTCACGTTCGTCGACTGGGCCGACATGCACAAGTGGGCGCTCATCAACCGCGGCCTCGAGTTCGGTCAGCCCGAGCCGGTCGAGACCTACTCGTCGTCGCCGCACCTCTTCACCGACCTCGACATCCCGCAGGGCGTCAAGGGACGGCTGAAGCCGTCGCCGGCCGCACCGCACGTCGAGCGCGGACCGCGCGAGCCTCGCGCGACGGCGGATCCCGGCGCGAGGGCGACAGCGCCAACCGCGGGGGCGTCCTCCGCGTCAGCGCACGCGCGGCGGCTCGGGCGGCTCGCGAGACGGCGCCGCGTCCGAGGCGGCGCGCGCCGAAGGCGGCGGCACCCACGACGGCGCCGCGTCGGCCCCGCGCAAGCGCACCCGGCGTCGCCGCGGCGGCTCGGCGGCGGCGCAAGTTCGGCTCCACCCGCGGCGTAATTCTTCGACGGGTCTGTCAACCCCCGGTCCCTCCTCGTACGTTGTAACGACGAGGAGGTTCCAACATGCCACATCCGAACCGCATCCACTCCCCTGCAGGCGCTCGCGCTCCCGATCGGCCTCGCCGTTTTCCTTTTCGTCCTCGCCGGTTGCTCCGTCGAGACCGACCCTCCTGGTGACGAGCCGACGGTCGACGAGCCGACGGCCGCCTGCGAGGTCGGCCACTGGGTTCTCGACGTCGGCGACTACGCAATCGCAGGTCGCCCCGTTCCTCGAAGGCAACGGCATCCCGATCGTCGACTACGCGCTTTCCGGGGATGGACAACTCGACATCGCCGAAGACGGGTTCATCGACGGCGTGGTGAGCCTGCGATCGACAGGGATGCTCGTTCCCGGTGGCGTGCCGCCGATCCCGCTCGATGTGGCCAGCTCGTACACGTTCTCGGGACACTGGGCGGTCGGCGAGGAGTCGGGCACGCTCGACCTCTCGAATTGGGCTCAGGTCGCCGATCCGGGAGTCCCCGTCGACGAATACGGCGCCATCCCGTCGTTCTTCGACTTCACCGACATCCCGTCGGTGTCGAGCGAGTGCACGGCCGACTCACCTGCGATTGCAGGGGCCGGACGCACCGTTCTCGGCGCTCTGGCACCGCAGCTGACCTGAGTTCGGCCGCCGCCTAGCCGGCGAACGGCTCCGAGCCGGTCGCGTGCGCCACGATCGCGTCGTAGACCTCGCGAGTCGTGGTGTTCTCGCCCAGCCGGTTCGGCTTGCCCTCGCCGTGGTAGTCGCTCGCCCCGGTCATCACGAGCCCGTGTTTGTGCGCGAGCGCCGCCCAGCGCGGCCGTGACGCCGGCGGGTTGTCACGATGGTCGACCTCGAGGCCGAAGAGCCCGGCGTCGACGCAGCTGCCCGATCCGCTTGCCGGTGAACAGACGCTCCGGGCCGCGTCCACCCGGATGCGCGATGACCGCCGCACCGCCCGCCTCGGCGATCAGTCGCACGCCCTCGACCGGCGGCGGCGCCTGGTGCGGCCGGTAGTACCCGCCGCGCCAGTGCAGGATGCTCTGGAACGCCGCGGAGCGATCGGCCACGTGACCACGCGCGACCAGGGCGTCGGCGATGTGCGGGCGTCCGACGGTCGCGCCCGGCGTGGTCTGGGCGAGCACGTCGTCCCAGTCGAGCGCGTAGTCGGCCGCGATGCGCGACACCATCGCCTCGGCGCGGTGCAGCCGCTCCTCGCGGATGCTCGCGGTCGCGGTCGTGAGCGCCTCGTTCTCGGGGTCGACGAGGTAGCCGAGCACGTGAACGCTCGCGTAGTCGAGCTGGGTGCTGAGCTCGAGGCCGGGCACGACCGTGATGCCCGGTCCCCTCGGCGGCGACGAAGGCGGAGGTCCATCCGGCGGTCGAGTCGTGATCGGTGATGGCGACGACGTCGAGGCCGGCGGCGACGGCCGCCGCGATCAGCTCGGCGGGACTCTCGGTGCCGTCCGACACGCTGCTGTGCGTGTGCAGATCGATGCCGGGCATCCGGCCAGTCTAGGTACGAGGATGCTGCCAGCGCAGGGCGGGCGGGCGCGGCTGGGTAGGCTCCAGGTGCAATGTTCCGCCGGATCCTCGCCGCCGCCGTGCTGCTCGCGCTCGCCGTCGTGCTCGTCATCGCGGTCTGGCCGCAGCTGCTCGGACTGGAGCGCACGCCGGTCATCGCCCAGCTGGTCTCGCTGCGCGCCGCCGCGGTCGCGGTCGCCGCGGTCCTCGTCGTCGCTGTTCACGCTGGTCGCCCTGGCGTCGCGCCGCACTGCGCCGCTTCGCCGCCTCGGTCGCGCTGCTGCTGCTCGTCTTCTGCGCGATCAGCGTCGCGGTGCTCGCCACCCGCGGCTTCGGCGGCGGCGCGTTCCAGACCACGGCACCGGGCGATGTCGTCGTGCTGAGCTGGAACACGCTCGGCGACGCTCCCGGCGCCGAGGCCATCGCCGAGCTCGCTCGGAGGTCGAGGCGGATGTCGTGGTGCTGCCCGAGACGAGCGCCGAGACCGCGGGAATCGTGGCGGCGATCCTCACCGGCGACGGTCGACCGATGCAGACGCTCCACCTGAGTCTCGACGAGATCTCGAAGGCGCGCACCACCTCCGTGCTCATCAGCGCCGAACTCGGCGAATACCGCCGTGACGACTCCGCGGGCACCACCGACACCCTGCCGAGCCTCCTGGCGGTCCCGGTCGACGGGACGGGCCCGCGGATCGTCGCCGCTCATCCGGTGGCCCCGATCCCCGGCGAGATGGCCGCCTGGCGCCAGGGGCTTCAGTGGCTCGCCGACCGGTGCGCCGGCCAGAACGTCATCCTCGCCGGAGACCTCAACTCCACCCTCGACCACTACACGGGGCTCGGCTCCGACGGTGGGGAACTGGGTCGCTGCCACGATGCGGCCCGTGCGACCGGCGACGCCGCCGTCGGAACCTGGCCGACGATCATCCCGCAACTGGTCGGCGCCCCGATCGACCACGTCATGGCCACCTCGGATTGGGAGATCGTCGGATTCCGCGTCATCGGCGCGCACGACGGCTCGGGGAGCGACCACCGGCCGGTCGTCGCGCAACTGCGCCCAGCTTCGTGAGGCCTGTCTCCTCAGGCGCGGCAGTGTGACAATGGATGCCATGGGCAACGAGAACCGATCGACGACACCCCAGTCGAGCACTTTCAAGGACTTCATCTTCGGCGGCTGGGCGGAACGCCCCGAGCCGACGCCGACGTCGCGAGCGCAGGCGCCGTACGCGGCCGACCGCCGCGCGCGCATCTCCTCCATGCATCCCGGCGAGCGCCTCGTCGTACCGGCCGGACCGGCCAAGACCCGCGCGAACGACACCGACTACCCGTACCGCGCGCACTCGGCGTTCTCGTACCTCACCGGCTGGGGCAGCGATTCGGTGCCCGGCTCGGTTCTGGTGCTGGAGCCGACCGCCGCCGGCCACGACGCCACCCTGTACCTGCTCCCGACGGCCGGCCGCGACTCCGAGGAGTTCTACGCGAACGCCGCGATCGGCGAGTTCTGGACCGGCCCGCGCCCGAGCCTCGGCCACGTCGCTGCCGACCTCGGTCTCGCGACCCGGCACCTCGACGAGTTCGCCGCGGTCCTCGACGCGACCGACGGCACCACCCGGATCGTCCGCGAGGCGGACCGCGATCTCACCGACCAGCTCGACGGCCGGCGCCTGCTCGCCGCCGAACTGGGGCCGGATGCCGAGGAGACCATCGACGAGACCGGTGATGCCGATTTCGCCCGCGACCTGAGCGAGATGCGCTTCGTCAAGGACGACTACGAGGTCCGCGAGATGCGCCTGGCCATCGACGCCACCAAGCAGGGTTTCGACGACGTGATCGCCGACCTCCCGCAGATCGTCGCACACCCGCGTGGAGAGCGCCTCGTCGAGGGCACGTTCAACCGCCGCGCCCGCGCAGAGGGAAACCAGGTCGGCTACGACACGATCGCCGCCAGCGGACCGCACGCCTGCATCCTGCACTGGACCCGCAACGACGGACCGGTGAACGACGGCGACCTGATCCTGCTCGATGCCGGCATCGAACTCGACTCGCTCTACACCGCCGACATCACCCGAACCCTGCCGATCTCGGGCACCTTCACCGAGGTGCAGCGCCGGGTGTACGAGGCGGTGCTCGAGGCGGCGGATGCTGCGCGCGCCATCGTGAAGCCGGGTATCCGTTTCCGCGAGGTGCATGCCGCCGCGATGCAGGTCATCGCCCGCAAGACCGCAGAGTGGGGGCTTCTGCCCGTGAGCGCCGAGGAGTCCCTCGACGCCGACCTGCAGTACCACCGCCGGTACATGGTGCACGGGACGAGCCACCACCTCGGGATCGACGTGCACGACTGCGCCCAGGCTCGCCGCGAGCTCTACCTCGACGGTGAGCTGCTCGAGGGGATGATCTTCACGATCGAGCCGGGACTGTACTTCCAGCCCGACGATCTGACCGTTCCGGAGGATTTCCGCGGCATCGGTGTGCGCATCGAGGACGACGTGCTCGTGACAGCGGACGGGTGCGAGAACCTCTCGGGCGGCATCCCGCGCACTGCCGACGAGGTCGAGGCCTGGCTCGCGGGTTAGTTCTTCCGAGCCAACCGCTTCCGCACGCCGCTAGGCGTCCACCGGGACGCTCCTGCGGATCGCTAGTCGCTGCTGGGCCGAGCCAGGGCTTCCTGCGCCTGGCTCAGCAGCGCCGGGTCGATCAGCACCTGGTAGTTCGACGCGAGCACCTGGTTGGTGGACTCGAAGTCGCGGCTGCGGCGGCTGATGCCGTAGCTCACGAGCCGGAACAGCATCCCGGACGCCGCGCCGATCAGGATCGCCGCACCGAACAGCGCCCAGTTGATCTCGGGCGAGAAGAATGAGAGCAACACGGCCACGAAGAGGCCGAACCATGCGCCGCTGAGCGCGCCCTCGAGGGCGGCTCGGCTCCAGGACAGCTTGCGGGTGACGCGCTCGACGCTCTTCAGGTCGTTGCCGACGATCGAGAGCTGCGCGACCGGGAAGTTCTCGGACTTGGCGAGACGGTCGACGACCGCCTGGGCCTCGGGATACGTGTCGTAGGTGCCGAGAATGTCGCCCTTCGGCACGCGCAGAAGGTTGGGCCGGCGGCCGAGGGGGCCGCGATTCGCTCCGGGGTTGCTCACCCGGTCATCTTCCCACGCGCGAGTAAGGTTCTACACGTGAGCGCCACGAGAGTCTTCGTCGCCCGACTGGCCGGGTGCTCCGTCTTCGACCCCAATGGCGACAAGGTCGGAAAGGTGCGCGACGTGCTCGTCGTCTACCGCTCGGAAGAGAGCCCGACCGTCGTCGGCCTGGTCGTGGAGATCACCGGCAAGCGCCGCGTCTTCCTGTCGATCGGGCGCGTCACGAGCATCGGGTCGGGGCAGGTCATCGCGACCGGCCAGATCAATCTGCGCCGCTTCGAGCAGCGCGGCGGCGAGGTGCGCGTGATCTCCGAGCTGCTCGGCCGCAAGGTCGTGCTGCGCGACGGATCCGGCGAGGCCGTCATCGAGGATGTCGCGATCGAAGAGGTGGCACCGTCCGAATGGGCGGTGGGCGATCTGTTCCTGCGGCGCCCGCGCACGGGAGCCGCGCCCTTCAGCAAGGGCGCGACGGTATTCGCCGAGTGGAAGGCGATCCGCGAGAAGACCGCGAAGGGCGAGTCCCAGTCCGCCGAGCAGCTGATCGCCACCTACTCCGACCTGCTGCCCAGCCGACCTCGCGAACACCCTGCTCGACCTCCCGGAGGAGCGCCGCAGGGAGGTCGCCGAGGAGCTGCCCGACGGACGTCTCGCCGACGCGCTCGAGGAGATGGCAGAAGAAGACCAGGTCGACCTGATCGCTCAGCTCGACGACGACCGTGCCGCCGACGTGCTCGACCAGATGCAGCCCGACGATGCGGCCGACCTCATCGCGCAGCTCCCCGAGGCTCGCGGCGAGGCTCTGCTCGAGCTCATGGAGCCCGAGGAGGCGGACGACGTCCGCATGCTCCTCGCCTACGACCCCGACACCGCCGGCGGCCTGATGACCACCGAGCCGATCATCGTGTCGGCCGATGCGACCGTCGCGGAGGGCCTCGCCCTCATCCGGCGTCACGAGCTGGCTCCCGCCCTCGGCGCCGCGGTCTGCGTCACCCTGCCGCCCTACGAGCCGCCGACCGGACGCTACCTCGGCGTCGTGCACTTCCAGCGGATGCTGCGCTACCCGCCCCATGAGCGCCTCGGCACGCTGCTCGACACCAGCCTCGAGCCGGTCAAACCGAACACCAGCGCCGCCGAGGTGTCGCGCATCCTGGCCTCCTACAACCTGGTTTCACTCCCCGTCGTGGACGAGAACCGCCGACTCGTCGGGGTGGTGACCATTGACGACGTCCTCGACTACCTCCTGCCCGATGACTGGCGCAGCACCGCTGGAGATGAGCAAACAGAGCATGACGAACCGGAACCGGTGAGCACCTCCACCGCATCCATCCCCACCACCAAGAGCGAGCACGGCCGCGGCCGGAGCGACCAGAGCCGCGGAAGGAGGACGTCGCATGGCACGAGCCGACCGTAACGACGCCCGTTTCGACGCTCCGAAGGATCGCCGCGCCGGCTTCTTCGGCGGGCGCTGGGAGAGCCGCGACCGCTTCGGGCGTTTCACCGAGGGCATCGCGCGCGCGATGGGCACGCCGTGGTTCCTGCTGATCCTGTCGGTGTTCGTCATCGCCTGGATGGCGTACAACACGCTGTCGCCGGAACCGTGGCGCTTCGACTCCCAGGCGCTCGGGTTCACGGTGCTGACCCTGATCCTGTCGTTGCAGGCCTCGTATGCCGCGCCCCTCATCCTGCTGGCCCAGAACCGGCAGGACGACCGCGACCGGGTGCAGATCGAGCAGGATCGCCAGCGCGCGGAGCGCAACCTCGCCGACACCGAGTACCTGGCGCGCGAGGTCGTGGCGCTGCGCCTCGCGATCAAGGACATCGCGACCAAGGACTTCATCCGCGCCGAGCTGCGCTCTCTGCTCGAAGAGCTGGACGCCGCGAAAGACGAGTCCCCGACCGGTGAGGCCGGCGAGGAGCGGTCGTGAGCTCCGCGGACGCGGTCCGTGCCGCACTGAGCGGGGTGGTCGACCCGGAGATCCGGCGGCCCATCACCGAACTCGACATGATCCGCGACGTGACCCTGGATGCCGGCGCGGCGCGCGTCGAGCTGCGCCTCACGATCGTCGGGTGCCCGGCCGCCGACACCATCGAGCGGGACGTGCGCGCTGCCGTGCTCGGGGTGGACGGCGTCACCTCGCTCGACCTGGACATCGGCGTGATGACGGTCGCCGAGCGCGAG
Source organism: uncultured Actinomycetota bacterium (assembly GCA_963730045.1). Classification (GTDB taxonomy): domain Bacteria; phylum Actinomycetota; class Actinomycetes; order Actinomycetales; family Microbacteriaceae; genus JBDSKH01. The sequence goes on from CAVSPQ010000004.1 coordinate 263,715, forward strand.
GCGCTCACCACCCGGTTGCGCGGCACGAAGAAGCAGCAGTTCGGGCCGGACTCGCTCACCAAGGTCTACGCGATCTCGAGCGGCAAGGGCGGTGTCGGCAAGTCGACGATCACCGCGAACCTCGCGGTGGCGCTCGCCGCGAGCGGATTGCGTGTCGGGCTGGTGGATGCCGACGTCTTCGGGTTCTCGATCCCCGGCATCCTGGGCCTCAGCCGACCAGGAGAGCCCGGCGTGAAGCCCACCCAGGTCGGCGACATGATCCTGCCGCCGATCGCCCACGGCGTGAAGGTGATCTCGATCGGCATGTTCGTCGAGGGTTCGACCGCCGTCTCGTGGCGGGGTCCGCTGCTGCACCGGACGATGCAGCAGTTCCTGACGGACGTGTACTTCGGAGACCTCGATGTGCTGCTGATCGACCTGCCGCCGGGAACGGGTGACGTCGCGATCTCGCTCGGCCAGCTTCTCCCCCAGGCCGAGGTGCTGGTCGTGACCACGCCGCAGCCCGCGGCGGCCGAGGTCGCGGAGCGCAGCGGCCTCGTCGCACGGCAGACCGGGCAGACCGTGATCGGGGTGGTGGAGAACATGGCGGGCCTCGTGCAGGCCGACGGCACCGTGCTCGAGCTGTTCGGTTCCGGCGGCGGCGCCGACCTCGCCGCGCGGCTCTCGACGCCGGAGGCCGCGATCCCCGTTCTCGCGTCTATCCCGTTGAGCGTCGCCCTGCGCACCGGGGGCGACGACGGCGCGCCCGTGGTGCTGTCGCATCCCGAGGATCCGGCCGCCGCTGCCATCCTCCGACTCGCCGAAGCGCTCGCACGGCGTTCTCGCGGGCTCGCCGGGAGACAATTGCCGGTAGTACTTCGATGAAGGGACGGAAACCGGATGCGGGGGCAGGCGGTGCGGACTCGGCACGATCCCGAGGAGGCGGCGTTCGATGAGCGCTACCGGGATGCCGCGCGGCTCATCGCGGAGGGCCGACTCGGCCGCGCCACGCTCCTGACCCGCGAGACGAGCGACCGTCGCTACCGGGGTGTGCAGTTGGTCATCGGCGTTTTCGAGATCGACGACGGCGACGGCGAGCCCCGCACGATCGTGTACGAGCACATCTTCGGCCCCGCGCTGGCGCGTCGCTGGAGGCCGGGGCGCGAGGTCGACGTCTGGATCGACCCGCACGACCCGGAGAACGTCTACATCGGGCGCTGAGCGTCGCCCGCCCGGCGGACATGGAAATGCGCCGCGATCCAGGATCGACGGCGCATCGGAGGCGCTGCTGCGGTGAGGTCGGGTAGGTGCCGACCCTCGGGTCAGCGGTTGCGCGGCACGCGGCGGTAGCCGTCGCGACCGGTCACGAGAACCGTGGAGACGAGCGCGACAACGGAGATCGCGACAACGGGGATGATTTCGAACATGGTCTCATTACAGACCTGTCAACCATTTAGCACAAGCAAAAGAAACTGCATCCCAGATGTAGAGTAGCTTCATGGATGTTCGCCGTCTCGGACTGCTGCGCGAGCTCGCCGACCGCGGCACGGTGACCGCCGTCGCCCGCGCCCTGCATCTCACGCCCTCGGCCGTCTCGCAGCAGCTCAAAGCGCTGGAGAAGGAGGCCGGGGTCGCCCTCACCGAACGGTCGGGGCGCGGCCTCGCCCTCACCGCGCCCGGCAGGGTCCTGGCAGAGACGGCGAAGGATCTGGCGGTCGCGATCCAGCAGGCCGAGTCGGTGTGGGCGGACTTCGTCGAGCAGCCACGCGGCGAGGTGACGGTGACCGTGTTCCCGTCGGTGGGGCAGATGCTCCTCCCGGGCGCCCTGCACCGGGTGGCCGGTGTCGCCGGGCTGAAGGTGATCTGCAGTGACCAGGATCCGCTGCTGCCCGACTTCCTCGACCTCACCCTCGATCACGACATCGTCGTCGCCGACGCGCCGGGCGTGCTGCCCGGGTGGCGGGAGCGCAGTCTCGTCATCACCGAGTTGCTGCGCGAGCCCCTCGACATCGTGCTACCCGAGGGCCATCCCCTGGCCGCACGCGCCGAGCTCACGCCGGCCGACGTGATCGGCGAGAAGTGGATCGGGGTGCCGGTCGGGCATCCGTTCGACCGCATCCTGCAGCGGGTGGAGGCGATCACCGGGCAGCAGGCGGATGTCGTGCAGCGCTTCATCGACAACGGGATCGTCGAGTCGATGGTCGCCGGCGGTCACGGCATCGCGATCCTGCCGCGATTCACCACGCGCGACCACGAGAACGGCCTGGTCACACGACCGCTCGCCGGGGTGAGGTCCGATCGCGTGATCTGGGCGATCCAGCGGCCGGAGATCGCGGTGCGGCCGTCCGTGCGCCTGGTGATCGAGGCCCTTCGCGACGAGGCGGTGCAGTTCGTCGCCGAGCGCGTCTAGGGTTCCACGAGGCGCGCCAGCAGCTCGGTCAGCAGCCGCTCGGAGACCGGGGCGGGCAGGGCCTCGATGACCGCGAGCAGAGGCGCGAGCCGGTCCGGAAGCCCACCTCCGTCTCCCCCGATCCCGAATCCCTGCAGCAGCCCCCACGCCGTCGCGGAATCGAGCGCGCCGTCGAGGGGCGGCAGCAGGCTCAGCGCCTCGGACGGGTCGACATGCGGCTCCCCGCGCACGGCATCCGCCGCAGCCACGAGGGCCGGCACGAGGTCGGGCAGCACGCTTTCGGTGACGGGCGTGATGGTGAGGTGAGTGGTCGACGGCAGCACCGATCCGTCCGGCTGCGTCACCGACGGCTGCAGCTGCAGCACCCACCCGGCGCTACGTGCGGCATCCGCCCAGTGGTGCGGATCAACCCGCTCGGCCGGCGGCACCGCGGTGTCCGCCGCGACGGCCAGCAGTGGGCCCACCGGGGCGCCGACCACCCGCAGGCCCCGGATGCCGTCCACGGCCGCCCGCAGGGCGCTCGTCGACCGCAGGCACGACGCCGCGAGATCGGCGAACCCCGATTCCCCGAGCGCCTCGGTGATCGCCCAGGCCGCCGCCAGCGGTCCCGCCGACTTCGACCCGAGGATCGTCGGATTCACCACCGGATACCCCGGCCAGCGCGTCGTGGCGAAGTACTGGGCGCGCTGGCGGTCGCGCCCGCGCTGCAGCAGCACCGAGACGCCCTTCGGCGCGTAGCCGAACTTGTGCAGGTCGGCGCTGATGCTCGTGACGCCGGGGACGGCGAAATCCCAGGCGGGAAGACTGCTCCCATCAGACGCCCGCCAGAACGGGAGGACCAGCCCACCGATGCATGCGTCGACGTGCAGCGGGATGCCGCTCTCGATGCACAGTGCGGCGACCTCGCCGACGGGATCGAGCGCGGCGAACGGGTACGACGGCGCCGACATCACGACGAGAGCCACGTCATCGCCGAGTCGAGCGGCGATCGCGGTCGCGGTGACCGCGCCGTCCTGCTCGACGGGAACCAGGTCGAGCTCGAGGCCGAAGTAGTGGGCGGCCTTCTGGAATGCGGCGTGCACGGTGGTGGGGACGACGAGCCGCGGTCGCGCCGCACCCGGCTCCAGACCATGGGTGGCGAGCCACGCGTCGCGCGCCGTCTTGACCGCGAGCAGGCAGCTCTCGGTGCCGCCGGTCGTGACCGTGCCCACCACCACATCCTGATCACCGTCGGCCCGATCGCCATGGACCAGTCCGCGCACGAAACCGATCAGCTCGCGTTCGAGAGCCGCCACCGAACTGAAGGTGGTCGGGTCGAGCCCGTTGACCGGCTGCACCGCCCGCACGGCCCGCGCCGCCAGCTCATCGAGCTCGGCGAGCCCCGAGTCGTAGACGTAACTCAGCACGTGCCCGCCGTGGGTGGGCGCGTCCGCAGAGCGCAATTCGTCGAGGCGGGCGAGGATGTCGGCCGCCGGCTTCTGGAACCTCATGACAGAGCGCGCTCGATGTCGTTCTTGCGCAGGCGATACCGCGCCAGCGTCAGGAGGCTGAGCAGCATGATCACCGCGGGCACGACGCTGAAGCTGATGACGATGCCGGCGATCGCCTCCGGGGACTGCGTCACCACCTGCTGCCCGATCGATTCGACATAGCCGCTGATCGCCAGAACCATCGTCAGCACCGTGGTGCCGAGCGCCATGCCCGCGGTCTCCCCGGCCGTCCAGACCCCGCCGAAGGTTCCCGCCTTGCCGACGCCGTGCGAGCGGGCGTCGTGGGAGATCACGTCGGGGAGCATCGCCATCGGCAGGGTCTGCATCCCCGCGTAGGCGGCGCCCGCGATGGCGACCGGTGCGTACAGCCACGGACCGGGCGCCCAGATGAGCCCGAGCAGGCTGAGCGCCGCCAGCGCGAAGATGATCGACGCGATCGTGAACGCTCGCTCCTTGCCGATCCGGCGCGAGATGACCGCCCAGAGCGGAGCGCAGAGCAGGGCGGGGGCGACCAGGGCGAGGAACAGGAAGGTGACACCGCTGCCGAGCACCCACTTGGCGACGTACTGCGCACCGGCCAGCATGACGCCGGTCGCGAGACCCTGCAGGACGAAGGTCAGCAGCAGCGCGCGGAACGGCTGACTGCGGCGCAGCGCCTGCACCCCGAGCCGGTAGTTCTCGGCGATCGAGGCACGCGTCGCCGGTGAGCCGGGCGCACCCTTCGGTGCGCTGAACACGGCCACCAGCATCCCGGCCCCGAGCACCAGCCCGGCGGCGACGGCGAGCACCAGGTAGCCGAGGCGCTCGTCCTGCGGGAAGGCGTCGCGCAGCGCCGGACCCCCGGCACCGAACAGCAGGATCGCGAAGGTGAGCACGACCACCCGGGTCGACAGCAGTCTGGTGCGTGCGTCGTAGTCCTGCACGAGCTCCGCCGGAAGTGCGATGTACGGCACCTGGAACAGGCTGAAGGCGGTCGCGCAGAGCACGAAGGCGACGAGCACCCAGACACCCGCCGGGACCGGTCCGAGGGTCGCGGGGACGGCGAAGGTCAGGACGAAGAAGACGGGGAGCAGGATCGCGCCGAGCAGCATGAACCGGCGGCGGGATCCGGTCACCGCGAGGCTGTGGTCGCTGCGGGCGCCGATCACCGGGTCGATGAGCACGTCCCACACCTTCGCGACCGTGACCAGGATCCCGGCCCAGATCGCGGCCACGCCGAGGGTGTCGGTGAGGAAGAACACCAATACCAGGCCTGGCAGGGTTCCGAACCCTCCGGTGCCGATCGAACCCGCTGCGTATCTCGCCACCGTCCCCGCGCTCAGCGCCCGCGTTCCGGGTCGTGCATCGGCATGGGTTCGGGACGGCGCTGGCATGCTCGCAGCATATCGGCGGAAGTAGACTCCCCCCATGTCCGGTTCAACGATCGAACGGGCGGCAGCCGCCGACCTCGTTCGCGACCTCACGGCTTCGTCCGGCGACGCGGTCACCGTCATCGCCCCGTTCACCGGCAAGCCGCTTCACGACCTGCCGATCAGCACCGTTCAGGATGTCGCCGACGCCACCGCCGCCGCCCGCGTCGCGCAGGCCGCCTGGTTCGAGGCAGGCGATGCACACCGACGCCGCGTCCTGCTGAAGGCCCACGACCTCATCCTGGAACGCCGAGAAGAGCTTCTGGATGCCGTGCAGACCGAGACGGGGAAGACGCGCGGCCAGGCATTCGAAGAGGTCTTCAACACGGCTGCCGCGACCCGTTACAACGCCCTCGCCGCTCGCCGGGTCCTGAAGGGCGGACGACGTCGCGGCGGAATCCCACTGGTGGTAACGGCGCGAGTCGGCTACACGCCGAAAGGCGTCGTCGGCGTCATCACGCCATGGAACTACCCGCTGAGCCTCGCCCTCATGGATATCGCACCGGCACTCGCCGCCGGCAACGGCGTCGTGCAGAAAGCCGACAACCAGGGCGCGATCTCGATCCTCGCCGCCCGCCGGGCTTTCATCGACGCCGGACTGCCAGCCGCCCTCTGGGCCGTCGTGACAGGCGAAGGTTCGGTGATCGGCAACGCCGTCGTCGACGCCGGCGACTACGTCTGCTTCACCGGGTCGACCGCGACCGGCCGTGTCGTCGCCCAGCGCGCCGCCGGCCGGCTCGTCGGCGCTTCGATGGAACTCGGCGGCAAGAACCCGATCATCGTCCTGGACGACGTCGATCCGGCACGCGCGGCCGCCGACGCCGCGTATGCCTGCTTCTCGGCCGCGGGTCAGCTCTGTGTCTCGATGGAGCGCGTCTACGTGCTCAAGGGGGTCGCCGATGCGTTCATCCCGGCATTCGCCGAGCGCGTCGCAGGCCTGAAGATCGGCGCCGCGTTCGACTACTCGACCGACGTGGGATCACTCGCGACTGCCGCGCAGTTGGCGAAGGTCACCGAGCATATCGACGACGCCATCAAGAAGGGCGCCACGCTTCTCGCCGGAGGGCGTGCGCGCCCCGAGCTCGGGCCGTATTTCGTCGAGCCCACGGTGTTCACCGACGTGACCGCCGACATGATGTGCGCCGCAGACGAGACGTTCGGGCCGGTAGTCGAGGTGCGAGTCGTCGACTCCGAGGATGCGGCGATCGCCGCCGCGAACGCGTCGAGCTACGGATTGAACGCCTCGGTGCTCTCGCGCTCGCGGTCTCGGGCCCGTGCCGTGGCATCGCGGCTCCAGGCAGGCAGCGTGAACGTCAACGAGGGATACCGGGCCACGTTCGGCAGCGTCGACGCACCGATGGGCGGGGTCAAGTGGTCGGGCATCGGGCGCAGGAACGGCCCGGAGGGTCTGCTGCGGTTCGTCGAGGCGCGGACGATCGGTGGCGCCACCGGCCTGCTCCAGCTTCCGCGCACGGGAGCGGAGTTCTCGAAGCTCGTCGGGCCGATGCTGCTGGTGCTGCGTGTCCTGAAGGGCCTGCGCCGCCGTTAGCCGGAGTCGGCACGGGCAGTGTCAGGTCGCCTCGGCGTCGAACGGCGCCGGGCGCGCCTTGCCGAGCTTGCGCTGCCGCTGATCGTAGGCGGACTCGATGTAGGGCTGGGTCAGGGGCGCATGAGCAGAGACGGGTTTCGCCGCGGTCGGCGCGACCTCGTCGACCAGCGCCTCGCGGATGATGCGTCGCGGGTCGTACTGACGCGGATCGAGCTTCTTCCAGTCGACCTCGTCGAACTCCGGACCCATCTCTTCACGCATGCGCTCCTTGGCGCCGTCGGCCATCCCGCGCAACGACTTCACGAGCCGGGCGAGCTGGGCGGCATAGCCCGGGAGACGATCGGGACCGATCAGGAAGACAGCGATGATCGCGATGATCAGCAGCTTGTCGAAGGTCAACCCGAAGGACACCGGGTCAGCATACGCCCGCCTGCGGGGCGCTTGCGGAGAGGTGACATATGGTGAAGCAGACACAGCGGGTGAGGCTCGGAGGGATGGGACGTGTCGAGCAAGGATCTCAGCTGGCGCTACGCCGAGGACTTCGTCGACGAGTCCCCGGCCATCGCGGCCGCTCGCGCGCACTCGCTCGAGCTCGGGGTCGACCCGGTCTCCCCCGCCGTCGGCGCTCAGCTGGCGGTCCTCGCGGCCGCGAGCTCCGTGCACTCGATCCTCGAGATCGGGACCGGCGCAGGGGTGAGCGGACTGTGGCTGCTGACCGGTGCCCCTGATGCGATTCTCACGTCGATCGACGTCGAGTACGACCACCAGCAGGTCGCGCGCAATGCGTTCGCCGAGGCGGAGGTGCCGGCCAACCGGATCCGCCTCATCACCGGCGGGGCGCTGCGAGGTGCTGCCGCGGATGAACGACGGGGCCTACGACCTGGTGCTCGTCGACGCCGACCCCGAGTCGGTTCTCGACTACGTCGAGCACGCGCTGCGGATCGCCCGCCGCGGAGGACTCGTGCTCGTCGCACGCGCCCTCTGGAAGGGACGCGTCGCAGATCCGGCACAGCGCGACGGCACCGTCTCGGATTACCGTGCCCTGCTGGCGACGATCAACGAGTCCACCGCGGTACAGGCGTCGCTGAACGTGTCAGGCGACGGGCTGCTGCAGTTGGTCAAACTCTCCGAGTGACCTCTATGCGGTCACCATTGCCCGGTCGCCGCTAGGCGGCGACAACGGCAGCGAGCGCGTCGTGAAGCTCTTTGGCTTCTGCATCGTTGACCGACACGACGAGGCGGCCACCGCCTTCGAGCGGTACGCGCACGATGATGAGGCGACCTTCCTTCACAGCCTCCATCGGCCCGTCTCCGGTCCTCGGCTTCATGGCTGCCATGCGTGGTCCCCTTTCGATGGATACCTGTCCATTATCCCGTATCAAAGGAACAGGGAAAAACCAGTGCGTCTCTGTGGAGCCGATTCGGAGGTCTCGGGCGGGATCACGGGGGCGTCCAGTCGAGGCCGTCGATCCACCAGGCGATGTACAGCCAGCCGATCTGACCGGCGATCCCGAGCACGACGAGGCCCACCCGGTAGACCCGGGAACTCGGGATCGCGAGGGCGCCCAGCGCGGGCGCAAGGGGCACCAGCAGGCGGAACGTGCTCGACTGCGGGAAGAACACCGCGAGCAGGTAGAGGGCGTAGCTCAGCATCCAGAACCGCAGGTCGATGCCGAGGCGCCTGACCCACGGGGTGAAGAGGAAGACGGCGAACCCGGCCACCAGGAGGACGACCAGCCCCGCACCCACCCCCCAGGCCACGCCCTCGGGCAGGCCCGCGCGGACGAGCCACCATTCGGCGCCCTGGAACCACGGCGTGAAGGGGAAGAGCTCCTGGTCGCCGATGTAGGCCCGTCGCCATACCAGTTCGGTGTCGGTGTACGCGGTCATGCTTCCGGTCACCGCCCATGCGACGAGCGGCCAGGCGATGCCGGCGAGCGCCGTCGTCAGGCCCACGGCCACGATCGACGCGAACGAACGGGCGTCGAGAGGGTCGCGCTTTCGGGTGGCGATGCGGTGGATGAGGTGCAGCAGCAGGAGGAGGGCGAACGCGAGCCCGCTCGGACGGGTGAGCGCCATCACCGCGGCGACCGGGATGAGCACCAGGTACCGCCGGGTCACGAGCAGGAGCAGCGCTGCGAAGAGCAGGAACAGGTGCATCGATTCGGCGTACGACACCTGCAGGATCGGCGACAGCGGTGCCGTGCAGAACAGCACGACCGAGAACATCGCCGCCGATCCGGGCAGGACCCGAGCCATGAGGCGGTAGAACAGCAGGGCGGCGCCGAGGGCGAAGACCGTCGAGACCAGGGGGGCGATGACCGGGAAGGGCAGCGAGTTGCCCAGCGTCAGCACCGTCATGACGGCGGGATAGCCGGGGAGGAACGCCCAGGCGTTCTCGGCGACCTGGCCGGTGTCGGTGAGCGGCAGCGTCGACGGGTAGCCCGACTGGCTGATCAGCCAGTACCACTGACCGTCCCAGAGACTGGCGAAGGTGAAGTAGTCGGGAGACGGACCCGTGCGGTAGCTCAGCGGCTGGTTCGCGGCGAAGATGGCCAGGATCACCGTGGTGACCAGACGCGAGGCGACGAAGATCGCGATGACCTGACCCCACCAGGGAAGATCGCCCCAGCGCGCCCTCAGCGCGACTACGCGGTCAGCCACGCTCGCAGCCCCGCCTCGCACCGCTCGATGTGCTCGACGGGCACGCGCTCGTCGTCGGCGTGGGCGAGCGCCGGGTCACCTGGTCCGTAGTTCACGGCCGGGATGCCGAGAGCCGAGAACCGCGCGACGTCGGTCCAGCCGTACTTGGGCCGGGCCTCGCTGCCGATGGCGGCCACGAACCCCTGTGCGAGCGGATCGTCGAGGCCGGGCCGGGCGCCGTCGGCCAGGTCGGTGAGGGTGACGTCGTACCCGGCGAAGAGGTCGCGCACGTATGCCTCGGCCTCGGCGCCGGTCTTGTCCGGCGCGAAACGGTAGTTCACCGTGACGACGGCCTCGTCGGGGATGACGTTGCCTGCCACGCCGCCGCTGATGCCGACGGCGTTGAGGCCCTCGCGATAGACGAGACCCTCGACCTCGATCTCGCGCGCCTGGTATGCCGGCGAGCAGGTTCAGGATCGGCGCCGCCGCGTGGATCGCGTTGTCGCCCGCCCACGACCGGGCGGAGTGCGATCGTCGACCCCGCGTGCGTACCTCGACCCGGAGCGTGCCGTTGCAGCCGCCCTCGATCTCGGCGTCGGTCGGCTCGGCCAGGATCGCGAAGTCGGCGTCGAGCAGGTCGGGACGGGTGCGGGCGATCCGGCCGAGGCCGTTCAGGCTCGCCTCGACCTCCTCGTGGTCGTAGAACACCCAGGTCACGTCGACGGCCGGCGCGGCGAGCTCGGCGGCGAGCTTCAGCAGGATGGCGCACGCCGGCCTTCATGTCGGCGGTGCCGCGACCCCACAGGATGCCGTCGACATCCAGGCGGGATGGAAGGTTGTCGTTCACCGGGACGGTGTCCAGGTGGCCGGCGATCACGACACGGCGTTCGCGGCCCAGCTGCGTCCGCGCGACGATCGCGTCGCCGTCGCGGAGCACCTCGAGGTGCGCGAGCGGGCGCAGCGCGGCCTCGACCGCATCCGCGATCGACGCCTCGTTGCCGGAGACCGACTCGATGTCGACCAGCTGCCGCGTCAGCTCGACGGTGGAGGCGGTGAGGTCGAGCGCAGGCACCAGCCAAGCCTACGGGGCCGATACCCTGGGGCCATGTCCACCGCCTGGGGCCTCGGCCTCACCACGATCGCGGCCGACGGCACCGTGCTCGACACCTGGTTCCCCTCGCCCGCGCTCGGCTCGGCGCCCCCCGGCGGCGAATCGCGGCCGGTGCCGGCCGAGCTGGCGCCTCACCTGGGGCCCGATCCGCGCCGCGATGTGCGCGTGGAATTCGTCGACCGTGGCGATCGAGCTCGACGTGCCGCCCGCATCCACCCCCGACGCCTACCTGCGACTGCACCTGCTCAGCCACCTGCTCGTGAAGCCGAACACCGTGAACCTCGACGGCATCTTCGGCCGGCTGCCGATCGTCGTCTGGACGACGGCCGGGCCCGATGCACCCCGACGCCTACGCCCGGCTGCGCCCCGCGCTGCAGCGCGCCGGCATCTCGGCCCACGGGATCGACAAGTTCCCGCGCCTGCTCGACTACGTGACGCCCGGCGCGGGTGCGCATCGCCGACGCGTCACGCGTGCGCCTCGGCGCGCACCTCGCGCCCGGAACCACCGTCATGCACGAGGGCTTCGTGAACTACAACGCCGGCACGCTCGGCACGTCGATGGTCGAGGGCCGCATCTCGCAGGGCGTCGTCGTGGGCGACGGCTCGGACATCGGCGGCGGCGCGTCGATCATGGGCACGCTGTCGGGCGGCGGCACGCAGCGGGTCGCGATCGGCGAGCGCGCGCTGCTCGGCGCCAACTCCGGCATCGGCATCTCGATCGGCGACGACTCGGTCGTCGAGGCCGGGCTCTACGTCACGGCCGGCACGAAGGTCACGGTGCTGGTGCCCGGTGAGGAGCCGCGCACCGTGAAGGCGGTCGAGCTGAGCGGCGTGCGCGGGGCTGCTGTTCCGCCGCAACTCGCAGATCGGGTGCCGTCGAGGTGCTGCCGCGATCGGGCGACGGCGTCGCCCTGAACGCCGCGTTGCACCAGTAGCAGGGCAGCGGCTCAGTACTCGGGCTTCGCGCTCGCCTCGAGCAGCGCGAAGTCGACGGCGATCAGCTGCTTCATGCGCCGCGCCCGCTGCGGCCTTGTACTCCGCGGTGTGCGCCTCCAGCCTCGGGGCGCCGCACGAGCTGCGCGATGATCGACGCGCCGATCTCGTCCCAGGCCGAATCCCGCGCCGCTCTCGACGACGCCGCAGCAGGTACTCGTCGTCGTCGCGCGATGTCGTCGAGCCGGTCGGCCAGGATGTCGGAGACCTGCTCCCGGCGCTCGAGCAGTTCGGCGTCGGCCTTGCGGTAGTCGGTCTGGTGCTGCGCCCGGCCCGGGCGGTCGCGGGCGTGCTCGATGATGTCGTCGAGGCGCTCGACGTCCTCGCGCTTCTCGCGGGCCAGAGCACGGAAGACCTCACGTGCGGCCGCGACCGCGGCCTTCTCGCTGTAGTCGTCGCGATCGCGGAGGGCACGCACGATCTGCCGGTTCTTCACCGCCATCCGGACCGCCGACGCCGCGATGAGGACGCCCTCCTCGGCGATGTCCTCGACGGGGACGCGGATCGGACGGGCGGCGGCGCCTCGTACGTCCCGACATCGACTCGCCCACGGCGGAGCCGGCGGCGGAGCTTCGGAACACGCTCCCGAGGGTAGCCGCGTACAGCCTCCGGGCAATACCGGGTCAGCGCTCGGTCGGCCAGTCCCGCGCCGGCTCGCCGATGTAGAGCTGCTGCGGACGGCCGAGCTTGGTGCCCGGATCGCTGTTCGCCTCGCGCCAGTGCGCGATCCAGCCGGGCAGCCGGCCGATCGCGAACAACACGGTGAACATGCGGGTCGGGAAGCCCATCGCCTTGTAGATCACGCCGGTGTAGAAGTCGATGTTCGGGTACAGCTTGCGCTCGATGAAGTAGTCGTCGGCGAGCGCGACCTGCTCGAGCTCGCGTGCGATGTCGAGCAGCGGGTCGCTGACGCCGAGCGACGCGAGCACCTCGTCGGCGCTCTCTTTGACGACCTGGGCACGCGGATCGAAGTTCTTGTAGACGCGGTGCCCGAAGCCCATGAGCTTCACCCCGTCCTCTTTGTTCTTGACCCGGTCGACGAAGTGCTGCACGCTCTCGCCGGAGTCGCGGATCTGCCCGAGCATCGTCAGCACGGCCTCGTTGGCGCCGCCGTGCAGCGGGCCGTAGAGCGCGTTGATGCCGGCCGAGATGGAGGCGAAGATGTTGGCGCCCGGTCGAGCCGACGAGGCGCACGGTCGCCGTCGACGCGTTCTGCTCGTGGTCTTCGTGCAGGATCAGCAGGCGGTCGAGCGCCTTCACGAGCACGGGGTCGACCTCGTACACCTCGGCGAGATTGCCGAAGTTGAGCTTGAGGAAGTTCTCGATGAAGTTCAGTGAGTTGTCGGGGTAGAGGAACGCCTGCCCGAGCGTCTTCTTGTGGGCGTAGGCCGCGATGACCGGCAGCTTTGCCAGCAGTGCGGACGGTCGAGAGCTCCACCATCTCGGGGTTGTGAGGGTCGAGCGAGTCCTCGTAGTACGTCGACAGCGCCGAGACGGCGGACGACAGCACCGACATCGGGTGCGCGGTGTGCGGCAGGGCCGAGAAGAAGCGCTTGAGGTCTTCGTGCAGGAGCGTGTGGCGGCGGATCTTCTCGGAGAACTCCGCGAGCTCGGCGGCGGTCGGCAGCTGTCCGTAGATGAGCAGCCAGGCGACCTCGAGGTAGGTCGAGTTGTTCGCGAGGTCTTCGATCGCGTACCCGCGGTAGCGCAGGATGCCGGCGTCGCCGTCGATGTAGGTGATCGCGCTCGTCGTCGACGCGGTGTTCACGAAGCCCGGGATCGAGCGCGGTCAGACCGGTCTGCTTGGTGAAGGACGAGATGTCGGCGCTGTTGCGGCCGTCGACGGCGCGCACGACCGGGAATTCGGCGGTGTTCCCCTGGTAGGAGAACGGTGACGGCATCTGTCGGGGCGAGACCCGGTTCGTCGTTCACAGTTACAGCCTACGGGCTGGCTCTGACCACTGTCACAACTGCCAAGGAACGTGTTCAGTGCTTGGAGAACTGCTCCAAGCGACGGGCTGCCTCGCCACATCCGCGTCCGTCGCCGTGAGCGCGACCCGCACGTGCTGTGCGCCGGCTCGCCGTAGAAGTCGCCCGGCGCGACCAGGATGCCGTGGTCGGCCAACGCCCCGACGCGTCGCCCAGCAGTCCTCGCCACGGGTCGCCCAGAGGTACAGGCCGGCGCCGCTCTCGTCGATGCGGAACCCCGCACGCTCGAGAGCCGCCTGCATGGTCTCGCGGCGCGCGCGGTACCGCTCGCGCTGCACGCTCACGTGGGCGTCGTCGCCCAGGGCCGCGATCATCGCCGCCTGCACCGGCGCCGGCGGCATCAGTCCGAGGTGCTTGCGCACCGCGAGAAGTTCGCCGATCAGGTCGCTGCACCCGGCGACGAAACCCGCCCGGTAGCCGGCCAGGTTGGACTGCTTGCTGAGCGACGACACCGAGAGCGTCAGCCGTCGGCTGTCGCCGATGACACGACGGGTCCAGGATGCTGGGCGTCGGTTCGTCGCCCGCCCAGTTGAGCTCGGTGTAGCACTCGTCGTTCGCGATGACCGCGCCCAGGTCGCGGGCGCGGCGCACGGCCCGCTTCAGGAACTCGGGACCGTGCACGCGACCGTCCGGGTTGCCCGGGCTGTTCAGCCACACCAGGCGGGTCTCGCCCGGCCAGTCGTCGGGGTCGTCGGAGGCGATGACGGTCGCGCCGACGACGGCCGCGCCGACGGCGTAGCTCGGGTAGGCGAGGGTCGGGGACGACGACCACGTCGCCGGCGCGCAGACCGAGGATCGTCGGCAGCAGGGCGACGAGTTCCTTCGATCCGATGGTCGGGAGCACGTTGACGACCGTCCAGGTCGACGCCGTGCCGGCGCTGGTACCACGCGACGATCGCCTCGCGCAGGGCCGGGGATCCCGCGGTCGCCGGGTAGCCGTGCGCATCGTCGGCAGCACGCAGGGCGGTGCGCACCACATCCGGGGTCTCGTCGACGGGCGACCCGACTGACAGGTCGATGATCCCGCCGGGATGGGCGCGGGCGCGCTCACCGTAGGGGGCGAGGGCGTCCCAGGGGAAGTCGGGGAGCTCGAGCGCCATCGTCGCCGTCAGGGGCGGCGGGTCAGTGGGCCTGCGGCGGGACCGCGGCGACGATCGGGTGGTCGCCGGCGACGACGCCGATCTTGGCTGCACCGCCCGGCGAGCCGATGCCGACCTCGTCGAAGAACTCGACGTTCGCCTTGTAGTAGTCGGCCCAGACCTCGGGCAGGTCGTCTTCGTAGTAGATCGCCTCGACCGGGCAGACCGGCTCGCACGCCCCGCAGTCGACGCACTCGTCGGGGTGGATGTACAGCATTCGGTCGCCCTCGTAGATGCAGTCGACGGGGCATTCGTCGATGCAGGCGCGGTCCTTGAGGTCCACGCAGGGGAGGGCGATGACGTAGGTCACGCATCCATCCTAGGTCGGCCCGCTGTACGGTTCCTGACGCGCCACGGGGTCGGGCCACAGGAGCGCGGTGGCGGCCAGGACCGTTGGTCCGATGGCCCACGCGTAGCCGATCGGATCGTCCAGCACGAAGACCGTGCCTCCCGCTCCGGGGAGCATGAGCAGCGCCGTGGAGCCGATGGCTCCGACAGCCGCGGCTGCCCCGATGATGCGGCTGGCGAACACCAGCCGGAAGCCGACGACGAGGGCGAGGACGATGACGAAACCGGCGATGAGACCCCACGGCGGGAGACCGCGATGCGTGAAGGTCGTGATGAATCCGACCGCGACACCGATCACGAATGCGAAGAGCGCTGCCAGCGCGATCGTGACGATCGATGCCCTGTCCATGCCGGTGTTCACGCTCGACGTCCTCAGCCCCGCTTCACGACGGTGTACGACACGGCCTGGCCGTATCCGGGATAGTCGGCGTTGGCCGAGATCTGCACCGTGTACAGGTCGTTCGTGTAGTTGCCGAAACCCTCGGTGTCGCTGGTCGTGCGGGCGTCCTCGGTGAAACCGGCCGCCGCGAGTGCGTCGGCTCCGTCGTCGAAGGAGGCGATCGCGTCGTCGACGCCGAAGAGCACGATCCAGCCGGTGCCGAGATCGCTGGACTCGAGGACGTCGCCGTCGATGAGCGGGATCTCGGACGGGAAGGTGGCCGGCACCTCCGCGTTCGGGTCACCCCCGCCGTCGCCGCCCTCGGGCGCCGGGCCCGAGGTGGCATCGTTGCCGCCGGTCTCGCCGTCGACCGCTGGGACGCTCGGAGAGCAGCCCGCGAGCACCGCGGGGATCAGCAGCACCGCGGCGAGCGCCACCGCCAGGCGCCGGCTCACTGCCCGGTCTCCGCGTTGGTGACCGTGTAGTTCGCGGTCCACTGGTTGCCGTTGGATGCGGCGACCCCGACCAGCACGGTCAGGTCGTCCTTGCGGAATACGCCGCTCGCTCCCGAGTCGCCGTTCGAGACGCTTTGGAACTCGTAGCCGGCATCCGTGAACTGGGTCGTGATCGTGTCGAACGCGTCCGCACCGGTCACGTTGATGGTCACGTTCCAGGCCTTCTCGCCGTTGTCGCCCGGCAGCGACAGCCCGAAGACCACCTCGCCGTCGATCAGCGGGACCTCGCTCGGGAAGTCGGCGGGCACCGACGTGCCGGAGCCCAGGCCCTCGGGGATCGTGCCGCCGGTCGCGCTGTCCACGACGGTGTTGATCAGGCTGCAGCCGGCGAGCATCGGCGCAGCCGTGATCAGCGACCCCGCCAGGAGCAGGGTGGCGAGTCGGCGAAGTCGGATCGTACGCCTCATCAGGGTTTCATTCCTCTCGAGAGCAGTCCGGCGGCTAGCAGTTGGCCGTGACCGGGGTGGTGATGGTCTGGGTCGAGCCGTTCGTTGCGGTCACGGTGACTCGCAGGGTCTTTCCGATGTTCTGGTTGTTTCCCACCAGCTGGCCAGTCCACTGGTCGCCCTGCCCGGTCTCGGGGCCGAGCCACGTCGCGGTGAAGCTCAGCCAGGCGTTGTACTCGTTCTGACGCTCGAGGAGCACCGACGAGATCCCCTTTCGGTAGGAGCTGTCGCTGCGTGCCGTCAAGGTCACCGAGAGCTTGCCGCTCTTGCAGCTCTGACTCGTCAGGGCCACCACCGGGGCCGCCGCAGGCGGTGCGGCCTGACTCGACGGCGAGGTCGAGGGCGAGCTCGACGGGGCGGACGAGCTCCCGCTGCCGCCGGAGCCGCCCGAGCCGCCCGAGCCTCCCGAGCTCGACGACTCCTGCGACGAATCGTCCGTGGACTCGCCGTCGGCGGACTCGTCGTCATCGGACCCCGGAACGGCCGAGGCCGACGGATCCGCCGACTGGCTCGCGTCCGGGGTGGAGTCTGCGGGGTCCTCGCCGGTGGCCGTGCACCCGCTCAGGGCGATGACGGCGGCGATGGCCGCGAGCGAGAGGAATCGAAAGCGTCGGTCGGGTGTCATGTGCTGTCCTCGATCTTCGGGTTGGCGAAACACCCGACCGTTCAGATCGGGCGCGACCGCGTATCAATTGCGGTTCACGGATACGACGCCTGGCGACCTCAACGGGGTTGACAGGGACGCACTGTTTTCGACCCTATCGGCCCGGTGCGCTGTCACAGCAGTGGCGCGTCACGCGAAACTCCGCTACGCGTCCTGCTTCTTCAGCCGCGACAGGGTGCGGGCGCGTTCGGTCTGGTCGAGGATCACCTTGCGGATGCGCACCACCTCGGGCGTCACCTCGACGCACTCGTCTTCGCGGGCGAACTCGAGGCACTCCTCGAGCGTCAGCTTGCGGGACGGGGTCATGCGCTCGAACACGTCGGAGGTCGACTGACGCATGTTCGTCAGCTGCTTCTCTTTGGTGATGTTGACGTCCATGTCGTCGGCGCGCGAGTTCTCGCCGACCACCATGCCCTCGTAGACCTCCTGGGTCGGCTCGACGAAGAACGACATGCGCTCCTGCAGGGCGGTCATGGCGAACGGCGTCGCGACGCCGGCGCGGTCGGCGACGATCGAGCCGTTGACGCGGGTGACGATGGCGCCGGCCCACGGCTCGTAGCCGTGCGAGATCGCGTTCGCGATGCCGGTGCCGCGGGTGATGGTGAGGAACTCGGTGCGGAAGCCGATGAGCCCGCGCGACGGCACGATGAACTCCATGCGCACCCAGCCGGTGCCGTGGTTGGTCATGGTCTCCATGCGACCCTTGCGCGCGGCGAGCAGCTGGGTGATGGCACCGAGGTGCTCCTCCGGTGCGTCGATCGTCAGGTGCTCGAACGGCTCGTGCAGCTTGCCGTCGACCGTCTTGGTGACCACCTGGGGCTTGCCGACCGTGAGCTCGAAGCCCTCGCGGCGCATGTTCTCGACCAGGATGGCGAGGGCCAGCTCGCCGCGGCCCTGCACCTCCCACGCGTCGGGGCGCCCGATGTCGACGACCTTGATCGAGACGTTGCCGATCAGTTCGCGGTCGAGGCGGTCCTTCACCATGCGCGCGGTGAGCTTGTGGCCCTTGACCTTGCCGATGATGGGCGAGGTGTTGGTGCCGATCGTCATCGAGATGGCGGGGTCGTCGACCGTGATGCGCCTTCAGCGGGCGGATGTCGTCGGGGTCGGCGATCGTCTCGCCGATGGTGATGTCCTCGATGCCGGCCATCGCGACGATGTCGCCCGCCGATGCGCGACTCGGCCGGGTAACGGTCGAGCGCGCGGGTCTTCAGCAGCTCGGTGATGCGCACGTTCGAGTGCGATCCGTCGTTGCGCACCCAGGCGACGGTCTGGCCCTTCTTGATGGTGCCGGAGAACACGCGCAGCAGCGCGATGCGGCCGAGGAACGGCGAGGCGTCGAGGTTGGTGACCCAGGCCTGCAGGGGCGCCTCGTCGTCGTACTCGGGCGCCGGGACGTGCTTGAGGATCGCGTCGAACAGCGGCTCGAGGTCGTCGTTGTCGGGCAGCGTGCCGTTCTCCGGCTTGTTCCAGCGACGCTGCGCCGTTGCGCCCCGACGCGTAGACGACGGGCAGGTCGAGCAGCGAGTCGACGTCGAGGTCGGGCATGTCGTCGTGCAGGTCGCTCGCGAGGGCGAGCAGCAGGTCGTGGCTCTCTTCGACGACCTCGTCGATGCGAGCGTCGGGCCGGTCGGTCTTGTTGACCAGCAGGATGACGGGAAGCTTGGACTCGAGCGCCTTGCGCAGCACGAACCGGGTCTGCGGCAGCGGACCCTCGCTCGCGTCGACCAGCAGCACCACGCCGTCGACCATCGACAGGCCGCGCTCGACCTCGCCGCCGAAGTCGGCGTGGCCGGGGGTGTCGATCACGTTGATGGTCACCGGACCGTCGGTCGCGTGCATGCCCTCGTAGCTGATCGCCGTGTTCTTGGCGAGGATCGTGATGCCCTTCTCGCGCTCGAGGTCGTTGGAGTCCATCGCCCGCTCCTCCATGTGCTCGTGCGAGCCGAAGGAGTTGGTCTGACGCAGCATGGCGTCGACGAGCGTCGTCTTGCCGTGGTCGACGTGGGCGACGATCGCGACGTTGCGCAGGTCGGAGCGGCGGGCGGATGCCATGGAAATACCTCGGAAGATGTGCTGGAAGGGAGAATGGGGCCCGAGCGTGCGGGCGGCCAGGTTGTCGAACGACCAGCCCAGTCTAGCCGTTCGGGTCCGGATCGTCCGTGGCGACGGTCGGCGTCCAGTCCCAGGCGTTCCAGAACACGCCGCGAGCGAGCGGCGAGCGGGTGACGCCGGTGACGTCCGCCGACGACGGCGGTGACCGTCGGGTAGGCGAACAGCGGCACGCCGTAGGCGTCCGCCCAGACCTCGGCGTCGATCTCGGTGAGCAGCCGGGTGACCTCGCCGGGATCGTCGGAGGCGTCCACCTCGTCGATCAGGCGGTCGACCTCGGGGTTGCTGTAGCGGTTGAAGTTCGCGAGCTGGGAGTCGCTCTGGAACACGGCGCTCGCCGCCGCCGGGCCCGAGGCGCGTGGTGTCCCACGCGAACAGGGCCGCGTCGTAGGCGCCGGGGACACCGAGCAGCCCTTCCCACTCGGGGATTCGAGCAGTCGGTGACCAGGAACCCGGCACGGGCCGCACTCGTGGCGATCAGCTTGAACTCCGCGATCCGACGCGGGTTCGACGGGTCGTACAGGATGCAGACGCGTCGGGCTCACGACGCCCGGCCTCGGCCAGCAGGGCGGTCGCCGCCCGGACGTCGGTCCGCGCGTAGTCGCGGGAGCCGTTGCTCGCGATCGCGTCGGCGTAGCCCTCCGCGCCGGGACGCAGGACGAACGAGTCGAGCAGCCCGGCATCCTGCTGCACCGGGGAGATCAGGTCGTCCACGATCTGCTGGCGAGGTACGACGAGCAGGAACGCCTGGCGCACCCGCACGTCGCCGAAGGCCCCGTTCGCGGAGTCGGCGAACTGCAGGTCGAGGTGCTCGAACGTGCCCTCCGACCCCGCGGTGACGGTGACGTCGTCGACGCCGACGAGGGCGGAGACGACGTCCTCGGTCGGCTGGGGGGTCGCGATGTCGACCTGGCGCGTCTCGAGCAGGTCGACCGTCTCGAGCGGGTCGGGCGAGACGCGCAGCACGATCGTCTCGTAGCTCGGCTCGCGGTCACCGCTGTACTCGGGGTTCGCCGGAGGGTCACCGACTCGTTCTCGACGATCTCGCTGACCGTGTACGGGCCGGATGAGACGAGCAGGGCGCGATCGTCGGGGGTCTCGGTGAGGTTGTACGCCGTGTTCCAGAAGCGGGACAGCTCCGCGAGCTCATCGGTGTCGCCGCCCGACGACGGCGGCGACCAGGGCCGCCTTCGCGGCCATCGCCGCGTCGAGAAGGGCTCCGGGATCCGGCCCGTCGGATTCGTTGCCGGAGCCCGCCTGCGCGCCGGCGCCGTCGGAGAGATCGAGCGCACGGTCCGCGACGACGTGGGCCGCGACACCGGGAGCGAGCGCGAGGCGCCAGCCGGGGAAGTAGGAGCCGTAGGTGACCTCGAGCGACCGGTCCTCGACGATGACCGGGGTCGTCGTCGCCAGCTCGAGACCGCTGCCGATCGTGCCGTCGAAGAAGACCACGTCGTCGGGGAAGTCGTCGGTGTACTGCCCGGTGTCGGCGTCGACGAAGTCGGTGTCGATCGAAGTCGGGCGTGTTGAGCGATCCGGAGTTGCCGGCCCAGGCGAGCAGCAGGTCGGCTGCGTCGACCGGGATGCCGTCCGACCAGCGCGCGCCCTCGGCGACCGTGTAGCGCACCGTGAACGGCGACTCGTCGACGATCTCGGCGCGTGCCGAACGAGGGGTCCTCGACCAGCGTGTAGCGGTCGTCGTAGTATCCGAACCCGGTCCCGGTCAGGTACGCGACGTCGGCGTTGGTGGGACTGGACCGGCCGAACGAGGTGCTCGCGTTCGCGGAGGTGTACGGGGTCGACACGGCGACGGCGACCTGGCTGCCCTCGACGACGGTGGTCGACGTACACGCTGACAGTGTCGCCGCCACGACGACGCACGCCAGCGCAGCACCCAGGACCTGTGTTCTCACCGGCGCAAGCCTATCGAGCGCTCCTGTGCACGTTCGATTACTGGGCGAGCTGGATCTTCGCCCCGGGGATCGCGTCGAGGAGCTCGCGCGTGTAGTCCTCGCGCGGGTTCTCGAACACGTCGTCGACCGTCGACTGCTCGACGATCTTGCCCTTCTCCATGACGCAGACGTAGTCGGCGATGACGCGCACCACCGCGAGGTCGTGCGTGATGAAGAGGTAGGTGAGCCCGAGCTCGGCCTGCAGGTCGGCGAGCAGGTTGAGCACCTGCGCCTGCACGAGCACGTCGAGCGCCGACACCGCCTCGTCGAGCACCAGGATGTTCGGGCTTGAGCGCGATCGCGCGGGCGATCGCGACGCGCTGGCGCTGGCCACCCGAGAGCTCGTTCGGATAGCGCGTCGCCAGCTCGGGCGGCAGGGCCACCTGTTCGAGCACCTCGAGCACGCGCGCCTTGCGCGACGCGGAGTCGCCGACCTTGTGCACACGCAGCGGCTCGCCGATCGTGTTGCCGATGTTGTGCAGCGGGTCGAGCGAGCCGTACGGGTCCTGGAACACCGGCTGCATCTGACGACGCAGCGCGAGCAGCTCGCGGCGCGCTTCATCGCGGACACGTCCTTGCCGTCGACCAGGATCCTGCCCGATGATGAGCTTCTCGAGCCCGAGCAGCATCTTCGCGGCGGTCGACTTGCCGGAGCCGGACTCGCCCACCAGCGCGAGCGTCGAGCCCTTCGGCACCGTGAACGACGCCTTGTCGACCGCGGTGAACTGGGTCGACGAGAAGCTGCCGGTGCGGATCTTGAAGACCTTGGTCGCCTCGATGAACTCGATCGTCGGTGGGGCGTCGGCCAGTCGCCTTGGAGCGCTCGGCGGCGAGCGTCAGGTCGACCCCGGCGGCAGCCGCGCCCGCCAGGTGCTCGATCGGCTTGTCGCCGTGCACCGCCGACTGGATGCGCTTGCGAGGCGAGGCTCGGGCGCCGCGGCGACGAGGCGCTGGGTGTACGGGTGCTTCGGGTTCTGCAGGATCTCGATGCGCCGGCCCGGACTCGACGATCTTGCCGCGGTGCATGACGACGATGTTCTCGGCACGCTCGGCGGCGAGACCCAGGTCGTGCGTGATGAAGATCACGGCGGTGTTCTTCTGCGCCGTCAGCGACTCGAGGTGGTCGAGGATGCGGCGCTGCACGGTCACGTCGAGCGCCGAGGTCGGCTCGTCGGCGATCAGCAGCTTCGGGTCGGCCGAGAGCCCGATGCCGATCAGCACGCGCTGGCGCATGCCGCCCGAGAACTGGTGCGGGTACTGCCGGAGCCGGCGGTCGGCATCCTGCAGGCCCGCCTCGCGCAGCACCTGGATGGCGCGCTTGCGCACGTCGCGCTTGTCCTGGGCGAGGCCGTTGGCACGGATCGCCTCCTCGACCTGGAAGCCGATGTTCCACACCGGGTTGAGGCTCTGCATCGGGTCCTGCGGCACGAGGCCGATCAGGCGACCGCGCACCGACTCGATCTCGGCGGTCTTCAGCTTCGTGAGGTCGCGGCCCTCGAACAGGATCTGACCGCCGGTGATGCGACCGCTGCCCGGGAAGCAGGTTGATGATCGCGTGCGCGGTCGTCGACTTGCCCGAACCGGACTCGCCGACGATGGCGAGGGTCTCGCCGGGGAAGATCTCGAGGTCGACGCCGCGGACCGCCGGGATGAGGCCCTCGGTGGTCTGGAACCCGACCTCGAGGTTCTTGATCTCGAGCAGGGGCTGACCGGGATTGGTCCGCCCGTCGATGGCTGACCGTCGTGGTCTGACTCATCGAAGAGCTCTCGCTCTCGGGTCGAGCGCGTCGCGCAGGGTCTCGCCGAGCATGATGAAGCTCAGCACGGTGATCGACAGCGCGATCGACGGATAGATCAGGGTCATCGGGTTGGTGCGCAGGTCGATCTGGGCCGCGCTGATGTCATTGCCCCACGACATGATGCTGTTCGGCAAGCCCGACGCCGAGGAACGACAGGGTCGCCTCGGCGGTGATCGCCGCGGCGAGCGAGATCGGTCGTGACGACGATGACCGGGGCGATCGAGTTCGGCAGCACGTGGCGTGGCGAGGGTCTTCAGACGCGAGACGCCCGAGCGCGGTCGACGCCATGACGAAGTCGGACTGCTTGATGCGCAGGACCTCGGATCTCAGGATGCGCGCGGTGGATGGCCAGGCGAAGGCGCCGATCGCGAGCGCGATCACCCACGACGCTGCGGTAGGCCGAGAACACCGACATCACGACGACCGCCGCGAGGATGTACGGGATCGCGAAGAAGATGTCGCCGAGACGCATCAGCAGCGAGTCGACCCAGCCGCCGAAGAAGCCGGCGAGGCCGCCCATCAGGATGCCCATGAAGGCGACGAGCACGGTGACGATGCAGGCCGACCGACAGCGAGGTCGCGGTGCCGTGCACGACGCGCGAGAAGAGGTCGCAGCCCTGCTTGGTGAAGCCGAGCGGGTGCCCCGCGATGGGCGGCCGTTGCTGTTGTTCTCGCGGGTGGTCGGCGCGATCGGGCTGCGCCGTGAGGTAGCACGAGCTGTTCGGCGGCTCGTTCGTGAACAGGCCGGGGAACAGCGCGACGACAGATGATGAAGACGATCAGCACGCTCGAGATCCAGAACATCGGTCGGCGGCGCAGGTCGCGCCAGGCGTCGAGCCAGAGGTTGCTCTTCTTCTCGCTGACGCGGACGGCGTCGACGGCGCCGAGTGCGGCGTCGTCGACCGGGGCGACGTAGTGCGGCGCGTGCGGACGGGTGGTCTTACTTGACATAGCGGATCCTCGGGTCGAGCACCGCGTAGAGCAGGTCGATGACCAGGTTGACGATCAGGTACAGGATGACCATGACGGTGACGAACGAGACCACGGTCGGGTTCTCGCCGAGTCGGATCGCCCGGAACAGCGTTCCGCCGACGCCGGCGATGTTGAAGATGCCCTCGGTGACGGTGGCGCCGACGATCAGGATGCCGAAGTCGGCGGCCAGCGACGTGGTCACCGGGATGAGCGAGTTGCGCAGGACGTGCACGGGGATCACGCGACGCGTCGGGAGGCCCTTGCCGAAGGCCATGCGCACGAAGTCCTGGTTGCCGGTGTCGATGACCGACGAGCGGGTGAGGCGCAGCGTCGACCGCGAAGTTGATGCTCGCCAGCACGAGCGCCGGGAGTATCAGGTCTTGCAGCGGAGCGCCGATCGCCGACGGTGGTTCTCGAACCAGTCGAGCTTGATCGCGAAGACGAACTGCGCCGTGAAGCCGATGACGAAGATCGGCAGCGAGATCAGGATCGAGGCTGACGACGAGCGAGGACGGCGTCGAAGATGCTGCCCTTGCGCAGGCCGCTGATGAGGCCGATCGTGATGCCGAAGATGATCTCGATAGGTCACCGCGAGCACCGCGAGCCGGATCGTGATCGGGAACGCCCGGGCGAGCTGCTCGGAGACCGGCTGGCCGTTGAACGACGTGCCGAGGTCACCCTGGAAGATGCCGGTGATGTAGTACCAGTACTGGACGATGAACGGCTCGTTCAGGTGGTACTGCTCGCGCAGCCGCTCGATGAGCGGCGGGGTTCGGCGTCTTGTCTCCGAAGAGGGCGAGGATCGGATCGCCGGGGAGGGCGAAGACGAGGAAGTAGATGAGCAGCGTGGTCCCGATGAAGACCGGGATGATCTGCAGGACGCGGCGGAGGACGTAACCGAACATCAGCCGGCCGTGTCTCGCGGAAAGCGACGGTGCTTATTGCGAACATGTGTGGAGAACCTTCTCTGGTGTCTCTGGCAGACGCGCTACTCGGTGATGCTACGCGCCCAGGCAGAGCCGTGGGGCGGCGGTTGCCGCCGCCCCACGGACTTCTGGATCGTCAGACTGAGGCTTGCGCCTTACTCCGACTTGGTGATCTGGTAGTACAGCGGAACCGAGTGCCAGTCGATGGCGACGTTGTCGACCGCCTCCGAGTAGCCACCCTGAACCGACGAGTACCACAGCGGGATCGCGGGGAGGTCCTTGAAGAGGATCTCCTGCGCCTGCTGGAAGTACTCGTTCGCCTCAGCCGGGTCCGCCGCCGACGAGCCCTGCTTCAGCAGAGCGTCGAAGTCGGCGCTGCGAGTAGTCACCGTCGTTCGATCCGGCGTTGGTGCCGTAGATCGGTCCCAGGAAGTTGAACAGACCGGGGTAGTCGGCCTGCCATCCCGTGCGGAACGCGGTCTGGATCGTGCGGTCGGTGATCGCGGTGCGAACCTCGGCGAACGTCGGGTACGGAGCGCCGGAGGCGTCGATACCGAGAACGTTCTTGATGCTGTTCGCCACGGCGTCGACCCACTCCTGGTGGCCGCCGTCCGCGTTGTACGCGATCTGGAAGGATCCGTCCCACGGCGAGATGGCGTCAGCCTCGGCCCACTTGGCCTTGGCCTCGTCCTCGTTGTAGAGCAGAACGTCCGATCCGGGCACGTCCTCCGAGTAGCCGTCGATGACCGGCGACGTGAAGTCGTGCGCCGGCGTGCGGGTGCCCTCGAAGATCACGTCGGTGATCTCTTCGCGGTTGATCGCCATCGAGATGGCTGCACGACGCAGCTCGCCCTCTTCGCCCGCTGAAGTGGGCGAGACGGTCCGGGATGGTGAACGACTGGAAGATGGCCGCGGCCTGGTCGATGTAGCGGTCGCCCAGCTCGTCCTTGTAGGTCGAGAGCGCGCTCGGCGGGATCTGGTCCAGGATGTCCAGGTTGCCACCGAGGAGGTCGGCGTACGCCGCTTCCTGAGTGGTGTAGAAGACGATCGTGAGACCGCCGTTCTGGGCAACTCGCGGCGCCGTCGTAGTCGGGGTTCACGACGAGGTCGATCTTCTCGTTGTGCTGCCACGCGCCTTCGCCGTCGAGCATGTACGGGCCGTTGCCGATCGGGTTCTCACCGAACGCGTCCGATGTCGTCGAAGAACGACGCGGGCAGCGGGTAGAACGCCGAGTAGCCGAGGCGCAGCGGGTAGTCCGCCAGCGACGACTTCAGGTGGATCTCGAAGGTGTAGTCGTCGACGACCACGAGGCCGCCGCTCTCCTTGAGCGAGACGTCCTCGTCGTAGCTGAAGCCCTCGATGTCCTCGAAGAAGTAGCTGTTCAGGGTGGCGTTGCTCGCGAGAGCGTCCCAGTCCCAGGCGTCGACGAAGGAGTTGGCGGTCACGTCTTCACCGTTGGTGAACTTCTGACCCTCCTTGACCTTGACGGTGTAGACGGTCTTGTCGTCGTTGCCCTCGATGGACTCGGCGACGTCGTTCTCCGGAGCACCGTCTGCCGTGTAGTAGACGAGGCCAGCGAAGATGCTGTCGATGATCTTGCCGCCACCGGTCTCGTTGGTGTTGGCCGGGATCAGCGGGTTCTGCGGCTCAGAGCCGTTCGCCGTGATGACCGCGCGTCGAGCTTCCGCCGCGTGTCCCCACCGCCGGTCGAGCATCCGCTGAGCACGAGTGCGCTGGCGATAGCCAGGCCCCCCGCTGCGGCTGCGATTCGCGTGATTCGCAATGTTCCTCCTGTGCAGAAATGTGGCGGTGCACACGAGTCATCGCGGCACCGCACTGATACCTGAGACCCTAAGACGGGGGTCAACGCCTGGCAAATCCCTGGGGGGCAATCGTTACACCCTGGAAACGAATCGTCACGGATCGTTGCGCCTGACGCAAGAATCGAGCGCGAAATCCGTCGTTCTGGCGATTTCCCCCACGGCCGGGGTGGAACGCTCCGGACGGCTCCGGGGTACAAGCGGCGTAGCATCGGAGCGTGGCCGAACCTCGTCTCCAGACTCCCGGCTGCCGATCCTGGTCTTCGACGGCGATTGCGCGTTCTGCACCACCTGGGTGAACCGGCTGCGCGACTGGCTGCCGCGGCCTCCCGAGGCCGTCCCGTGGCAGTGGAGCGACCTGGATGCGGTGGGCCTGACGCGCCAGGACGTCGCCGACTTCGCCTGGTTCCTGACCCACACGGCACTCCTATGCCGGAGCGCTGCGCCTTCGCCGCCATCCTGCGCGGTCAGCCGCGGGTCGGGCTGCGATTCGCCGGACGACCTGCTGGCGACACCGCCCGTTCTCGATCGTCGCTGCGCTCGGCTACAACGTCATCGCGAGGTACCGCCACATCCTGCCCGGCGGCACGCCGGCGTGCGCGCTCCCCCGCCCGGGATCGACGGTTGAGTACGCTTCCCGCTCGCGCCTCTGGTGGGAGATCGCGATCGTGCTCTCCCTCGGCCTCGGCCGAGTCGGCCGTCTACGCGATCGTCGCGATCGTCAACCGGTCGACCCGCGAGGAGCCGCTCGGCCGCAGACCGCGACGCTCAATCCGTCGCTCAGCGATCGCGAGGTCTTCGACCTCATCTACCAGCTGCTCGACATCGGGTTCTCGCTGGCGGTCGTCCTGCTGGTCTGCTTCCTGCTCTGGAGGCCGACGCGACCCCACCTGTCGCGGCTGGGTATCGACGGCTTCCGGCCGGCCTCCGACGGCATCCGGGGTCTCTCGCTCGCCCTGGTCATCGGGATCGGCGGGCTCGGCGTCTACCTCGGCGCACGCGCCCTCGACCTGGGCGTCGCGGTGAACCCGGCCGGGCTCGACGCGCACTGGTGGACGGTGCCCGTGCTGCTGCTCGCGGCCGTTGCGCGCGGGACTGCAAGAGGAGATCGTCGTGCTCGGCTACCTCTTCGCGCGCCTGCGCGATGTCGGCTGGAGCACCTGGCAGATCATCC
>CAVSPQ010000005.1:0-460702 GCA_963730045.1 uncultured Actinomycetota bacterium
CGACGGCCGCCCCCGGCCGCCGCGCGACGAGGACGACCGCCCGCGCCACGACGACCCACCCATCCCGGATGATGTCGCCGCGAACCAGCTCGACAAGGTCGCTCGCGGCGAGCTGCGAACGCTCAGCAAGGACAACGCCGACGGCGTCGCCAAGCATCTGATCATGGCCGGCCGGCTCATCGAGGAGGATCCGGCGCTCGCGCATCGGCACGCACTCGCCGCCGCCCGTCGAGCCGGGCGAGTGGGGGTCGTGCGCGAGACAGTCGCCATCACCGCCTACGCGACCGGGGATTTCGCCCTCGCCCTCCGCGAGCTTCGGACTCATCGACGCATCACCGGCAGCAACGATCAGCTGCCCCTGATGGTCGACAGCGAGCGCGGCGTCGGGCGCCCCGACCGCGCGCTCGAGCTCGGGCGATCCGTTCCGCGCGCCGAACTTGATGTTCCCGTGCAGGTCGCGCTGGCGATCGCGATGTCCGGCGCGCGGCTCGATCTCGGCCAGCCCGAGGCGGCGCTGACCGAACTGCAGGTCCCGCAGCCTTCGATCCCGAGCGAGCATTCGACTGGAGTCCCGCGCTCTTCGACGCGTACGCGACGGTGCTCGAGGAGCTCGGCCGAGACGATGAGGCCGCGGAGTGGATCGCGCGTTCCGAGCGGGCCAGCGACGCGCTCGTCATCGCGGCGGATCCGGACGGCGGCGACGTCGTCGAGATCGTGGAGGAGGACGAGGATCCGGATGCCTGAGGCCGCCGAGACCCCGCTGGCGGGCGTCGATCTGCTGCTCGCAGACCTCGACGGCGTGGTCTATGCGGGTGCGCACGCCATCCCATATGCCGTTGAGAGCATCAATCGCGCCCAGCAGACGATGCGCGTCGGATATATCACCAACAACGCATCTCGCACCGCCGATTCTGTGGCGGAGCACCTGTCGGAACTCGGGTTGACGGTGACCGGAAACGACGTGGTGACCTCTCCGCAGGCGGCGATCGTGCTGCTGGAGGAGCTGGTTCCGGCGGGTTCGACGATCCTCGTGGTCGGGGGAGAGGGTCTGACGTCGGTCGTCGAGGCGCATGGATTCCGCGTGACGCGGTCGGCCGAGGACGCAGCCCGCGGCCGTGATCCAGGGCTTTCATCCGAGCGTCGCGTGGACCGATCTCGCGGAGGCCGCCTTCGCCCTGCGCGCACCCGCCGATGGCGCGCCCGGCATCCCGTGGGTCGCGACCAACACCGACTGGACGATTCCGCAGGAGCGCGGCACGGCACCCGGCAACGGCACGCTCGTGTCGGCCGTCCACACGGCGGTCGGTCGCCTGCCGATCGTCGCAGGCAAGCCCGAACGTGCGATCTTCGACGCCGCCATCGAGCGATTCGCCGCATCCAGCCCTGTCTCCTGGGCGATCGGCTCGACACCGACATCCTGGGCGCCAACCGCGCCGGCATGGCCTCGGCTCTCGTCCTGACGGGCATCGACGGTGCCAAGCAGGTGCTCGCTGCCGATGCCGACTCGCGGCCGACTCTCCTGCTGGGCGATCTGCGCGAGCTCTTCGAGCCGTATCCGGCACCCGTCGAGGAGCACGACGGCAGCGACCGGCGATCGACTGTTCCGTTCGGCGGGCGCGGTGGTGCGACTCGCCGGCAACGTCGTCAGCATCGACGCCGCGGGCGACCGGACGATCGACCTGCTGCGTGCCGGCACGGCCGCCGTGTGGGGCGCGGGCGTGCCGATCTACGCGCTCGACGTCGACCCGGGCTATATTCGTAGCCCATGAGCGACACCGATCCGTCCCCCGACGCCGCCCGCGAGCAGCGACGACGAGCCCAGCGCGCTCGTCGCCCGCCTGCGGGTGATCGAGGAACAGCCGCTCGAGACCCGCGCCGAGGCGCTCGCGCAGCTGCACGACGAGCTGCGGTCGATGCTCGAGGCCGGTGACGCTCGACCGCATGCCTGAACAGGCATCCGATGGCGCACGTCTCGACGCCGAGCTGGTGCGCCGGGGCCTGGCGCGATCGCGCGCCCTCGCCGTCGTCGGCGATCGACGAGGGGCGCGTCGCGATCGACGGTCGCACGGCGCTGAAGGCGTCGCTACGCGTGGGTCCGGATGCCGTGCTCACCCTCGACGGCGACGACCGGTGGGTGAGCCGGTCGGCCGGCAAGCTCGACGCCGCCCTGGATGCCTTCCCGGTCGTCGTCGACGGTCGCCTCGCCCTCGACGTCGGCGCGTCGACCGGAGGTTTCACCCAGGTGCTGCTCGAGCGCGGGGCCCGCGAGGTGATCGCGCTCGATGTCGGCCACGGGCAGCTGGTGCCGGCGATCCGCTCGGACGATCGGGTGCGGGTCGTCGAGGGCGTCAACGCCCGGTCGCTGACCGCGTCGGAACTCGCCGAGGCGTCGGGGACCGCCGACCGGCCCGAGCTCGTCGTCGCCGACGTGTCGTTCATCGTCGCTGGCCCTGGTGCTGCCGGCGCTGGTCGAGACCGTCGGTGCTCGGCGCCGACTACGTCCTTCTGGTGAAGCCGCAGTTCGAGGTGGGCCGCGGCGGGATCCGGGAGGGGGTGGTCCGGGATCGCGCGGCCCGCCACGATGCCGTCACCGGCGTGCTGTGGGCGGCGTGGGATCTCGGACTGCCGACGGCGGGCGTCATCTCCTCCCCGGTCGTCGGTACCAACGGAAATCAGGAGTACCTGGTCTGGCTGTCGGTCGGCGTCGGAGGCAATCCGACAGAATGGGGAGGGGCGATCGACGCCCTGCCCTGATCATCCATCGCATCGCCAGCATCGCGCCGAGGAGGTGCCGGAATGAGCCAGAAGGCCGGCGCCGCCGCGCGCCACATCCTCGTCATCGCGCACACCGGGCGCGCCGACTCGCTCGACGCCGGCATCCAGGTCTGCCGCCAGCTGATCGAGGCCGGGCTCACGCCGGTCGTGTCGGCCGACGAGCACGCCGACCTCATGGCGGCGGCGCCCGATCTCGGCCCGCTGGCCGTGCTGGGCGACGATGTCGCCAGCCACGATCTCGAACTGGTCATCGTGCTGGGCGGCGACGGCACCATCCTGCGCGCGGCCGAGATCGCGCGCGGCTGCGACGCGCCCCTGCTGGGCGTGAACCTCGGCCACGTCGGCTTCCTGGCCGAGGCCGAGCGCGACGATCTGCCGGCGACCGTCGCCCGCGCCCTCGCCCGCGACTACGAGGTCGAAGAGCGCATGACGCTCAACGTGCGGGTCAAGGTCGACGACGAGGTGATCCACGAGACCTGGGCGCTCAACGAGGCGTCCGTCGAGAAGGCGTCGCGCGAGCGCTCGCTCGAGGTCGTCATCGAGGTCGACGGGCGTCCGCTCTCGACGTTCGGCTGCGACGGCGTCGTCATGGCCGACGCCCGACCGGATCGACGGCCTACTCGTTCTCGGCCGGCGGCCCGGTCGTCTGGCCGAGCGTCGACGCCCTGCTCATGGTGCCGCTGTCCGCGCACGCGCTCTTCGCCCGCCCGCTCGTGGTCGGCCCCGACTCGGCCCTCGCCGTCGAGCTGCTCGAGCGCTCGGTCGGCGCCGGCGTGCTCTGGTGCGACGGCCGCCGCACCTTCGACCTGCCCAGCGGCGCGCGCGTCGTCGCGCGGCGCTCGCCGATCCCGGTGCGCCTCGCGCGGCTCAACCCGCGCCCGTTCACCGACCGGCTGGTCAACAAGTTCCAGCTGCCGGTCACCGGATGGCGCGGCCCGACCGGCGAGGGGATCGCGCGCCCGTGATCGAAGAGATCTCGATCCGCGACCTCGGCGTGATCGGCGAGGCGCGCCTGCCCCTCGGCCCCGGATTCACGGCCCTCACCGGCGAGACCGGCGCGGGCAAGACCATGGTCGTCACCGCGCTCGGCCTGCTGCTCGGCGACCGCGCCGACAGCGGTGCGATCCGTTCGGGCGCGACGCAGACCGTCGTCGAGGGCCACTGGGAGGTCGTCCGACACCGGTCCGGTCGCCGAACGGGTGCGCGACGCCGGCGGCGAACTCGACGGCGCGGCAGGCGGTCGTGCGGCACTCGTGCTCGGCCGGTCGGTCGGCGCCGACGGCCGCAGTCGCGCCAACGTCGGCGGCCGCGCGGCTCCGGTCGGCGTGCTGAGCGAGATCGGGCAGCACCTCGTCGTCGTGCACGGGCAGTCCGATCAGATCCGGCTCCGCTCGGCGACCGCGCAGCGCGAGGCGCTCGATCGCTACGCCGGACCCGAGTTCGCCGTGCTGCTCGGCGACTACCAGGAGGTCTTCCGGCGCTGGCAGACCCAGCAGGGCGAGCTCGACGTGCTCGTCGCCGAACGGGATCGGCGCACCCGCGAGGCCGAAGACCTGCGACAGGCGATGGACGAGATCGAGGCCGCCGCACCGCAGCGCGGCGAAGACGCCGAACTCGCCGAGCGCGCCGAGCGTCTCACGAACCTCGAAGACCTGCGGCTCGCCGCCGCCGAGGCGCAGGAGGCGATCTCGTCGCAGTCGCTGACCGACGGCACCGACGCGCTCGGCCTGATCGAGTCCGCGCGCCGCGCCATCGACCGGGTCGCCGCGCACGATCCCGCGCTCGCCCCGATCGCCGAATCGCTGGCGGCCGCATCCTTCGCCGTCTCCGAGGTGTCGGCCGAGCTGTCCAGCTATCTCGGCTCCCTCGACGCCGACGCCGGACGCGAACTCGAGACGCTGCAGGAGCGCCGGTCCCAGCTCGGCGGACTGATGCGGCGCTACGGACCGACCCTCGACGACGTCGTCGACTATCTCGAGTCGGGCAGCTCGCGGCTCGTCGAACTCGACAGCGACGCCGACCGCATCGAGACGCTCGGCGCCGAGGTCGCGGCCGACCGCGCCCGGCTCGACGAGCTCGCCGACCCAGCTCACCGCAGCGCCGCACCGACGCCGCCGAGCGGCTCTCGGCCGCCGTCACCGCCGAGCTCGGCGCGCTCGCCATGCCCGACGCCCGCCTCACGATCGAGGTGAGCGAGACCGAGCTGACGCTCACCGGACGCGACCAGGTCGCCATCCTGCTGCAGCCGCACGTCGGCACGCGAGCCGCGGCCGCTGGCGCGCGGCGCGTCCGGGCGGCGAGCTCTCGCGGGTGATGCTCGCCATCGAGGTCGTCCTCGCCGCGACCGATCCGGTGCCGACGTTCGTCTTCGACGAGGTGGATGCCGGGGTCGGCGGGGCGAGCGCGACCGAGGTGGGCAAGCGGCTGGCCCGGCTCGCCCGCAGCGCCCAGGTCATCGTCGTCACGCACCTCGCCCAGGTCGCGGCGTTCTCGAACAACCACCTCGTCGTCGAGAAGGGCAGCGACGGCGCCGTCACCACGAGCAGCGTGCGCCTGGTGCACGCCGACGAACGCGCCGCCGAGATGGCGCGCCTGCTCAGCGGCTCGCCCGAGTCCGAGTCCGCGCTGACGCACGCGCGCGAGCTGCTCGAGGCGGCCCACGGCCGCTGGGAGTAGCAAGAGCGCAGCCGACGAGCGCCAAGTGGCATCGAGTTCGGCGCGTCCCGGCGGCAACCCTGCTGCGTGCGATACGATGAAACCCCGTGGTGGTCAATCCGGGAACAGTCGTTACCAAGCACATCTTCGTCACCGGGGGAGTCGTCTCCTCCCTCGGTAAGGGCCTCACCGCCGCGAGTCTGGGCAATCTGCTCACCGCGCGCGGTCTGCGGGTCGTCATGCAGAAGCTCGACCCGTATCTGAACGTCGATCCGGGCACGATGAACCCGTTCCAGCACGGCGAGGTGTTCGTCACCGACGACGGCGCCGAGACCGACCTCGACATCGGCCACTACGAGCGATTCCTCGACATCAACCTCGACCAGGCGGCCAACGTCACCACCGGCCAGATCTACTCCGAGGTCATCGCGCGCGAGCGTCGCGGCGAGTACCTGGGCGACACCGTGCAGGTCATCCCGCACATCACCGACGAGATCAAGCGCCGGATGCGGCTGCAGGCACAGCCGCCCGCGGACGGCGGGCCGATTCCCGACGTGATCATCACCGAGATCGGCGGCACGGTCGGCGACATCGAGAGCCAGCCGTTCATCGAGTCGGCCCGCCAGGTGCGGCACGAGCTCGGTCGCACCAACGTGTTCTTCGTCCACGTCTCCCTGGTGCCGTACATGGGTGCGTCGGGCGAGCAGAAGACCAAGCCGACCCAGCACTCGGTCGCCGCCCTGCGATCCATCGGCATCCAGCCGGATGCGCTGGTGCTGCGCAGCGACCGCATCGTCTCCGAGGCCAACAAGCGCAAGATCGCCCTGATGTGCGACGTCGATGAGCGCGCCGTCGTGAACGCGATCGATGTGCCGAGCATCTACGACATCCCGACCATGCTGAACGAGCAGGGACTCGACGCGTACATCATCGAGCAGCTCGGACTGACCACGCGCACGAGGTCGACTGGGAGGGCTGGCAGCAGCTGCTCCAGACCGTGCACGAGCCGGCACACGAGGTCACGATCGCGCTGGTCGGCAAGTACATCGACCTGCCCGACGCCTACCTGTCGGTGACCGAGGCACTCAAGGCCGGCGGATTCGCGCAGGAGACGAAGGTCGCGATCCGCTGGGTGCCGTCCGACGAGTGCGAGACACCCGAGGGCGCCGCGAAGCATCTCGCCGACGTCGACGGCATCTGCGTGCCCGGTGGATTCGGCGTGCGCGGCATCGAGGGCAAGCTCGGCGCGCTGCATTTCGCGCGCGAGAACCGGATCCCGGTGCTCGGCCTCTGCCTCGGACTGCAGTGCATGGTGATCGAGTACTCGCGCAACGTCGTCGGGCTGGCCGGCGCCAGCTCGAGCGAGTTCGACCCCGACACCGAGTTCCCGGTGATCGCGACGATGGCCGAGCAGGTCGACATCATCGATCACGGCGACCTGGGCGGCACGATGCGGCTCGGCCTGTACGAGGCGGCCCTCGAGCCCGGCTCGATCGTCGCCGAGCTGTACGGCTCCGAGACGGTCAGCGAGCGCCACCGCCACCGCTACGAGGTCAACAACCACTACCGCGACCGGATCGCCGCGGCGGGCATGGTGTTCTCGGGGGTGTCGCCCGACCGCGAGCTTGTCGAGTACGTCGAGCTGCCGCGCGACGTGCACCCGTTCTACGTCGGCACCCAGGCGCATCCCGAGCTGCGGTCGCGGCCGAACCGGCCGCACCCGCTGTTCCGCGGACTGGTCGCCGCCGCGCTCGAGCGCCAGCAGGCGTCGCGCCTGTTCGAGGTCGCCGAGCCGGGCGAGCGTCCCGTCGAGCTGCACGACGCGACGGGCGTCGCGACCCCGCTGCCGGCCGACGCCGAGGCCACGCCGAGCACGTCGAGGTCTGAGCGTGGCCGAGCCGCTGCGCGATTCGCCCGGATCCGGCGACAGATCCTCGATGCCGCGACGGTCTTCGAGGGCAAGGTCTGGGACGTCAACCGCGAGACCGCCGAATTCGGCGGCGGCACGATCACGCGCGAGTACGTCGCGCACACGGCGCGGTCGCGGTGCTCGCGATCGACGACCAGGAACGGGTGCTGCTGATCAACCAGTACCGGCAGCCGATCCGCACCCGCGACTGGGAGATCCCGGCCGGCCTGCTCGACGTCGAGGGCGAGTCGCCCCTGCTCGCCGCGCAAGCGCGAGCTCGCCGAAGAGGCCGACCTCGTCGCCGCCGAGTGGAGCGATCCGCTCACGTTCCACACCTCGCCGGGCGGCAGCGACGAGGTCATCCACCTGTTCGAGGCGCGCGGCCTCGCCGCCGCGCCGGCCGTGCACGACTCGCACGGACGAGGAGGCCGAGATCGTGCTGCGCTGGGTGTCCGCTCGACGAGGCGATCGAAGCGGTGCTCGACGGACGGCTGCACAACGCCATCCTGATGATCGCCTTGCTGGCCGCCCATGCCCGTCGCGGCTGAGCAGGGACGCGGACCTCGAGCGACAGCTCGACCGCTACCTGCGGCACGTCGCGATCGAGCGGGGTCGGTCGGCCAACACCGTCGCCGCGTACCGCCGCGACCTCACCGCGCTGCTCGACGCGTTCGGCGGCACCGCCGCGCTGAGCGCGCTCGACCCCGCCACCCTGGCCGCCTACGTGCGCGGCCTGCGCGAGCGCCCGGAGCCGCTCGCGGCGTCGTCGATCGCGCGCACCATCTCGTCGATCCGCGGGTTCACCGGCTTCCTCGTCGACGAGGGGCTGCTCGAGACCGACCCGGCCGTCGACCTGGTGGCCCCGAAGCAGCCGGCGCGCCTGCCCAAGGCGCTCACGATCGAGCAGGTCGAGCAGCTGCTCGCCGCCACCGACGGCGACGAGCCCGCCGCGCTGCGCGACAAGGCGCTGGTCGAGCTGCTCTACGCGACGGGCGCCCGCATCTCGGAGGCCGTCGCGCTCAACGTCGACGACCTGATCGGCGACGACGGCACGGCCGACGTCGTGCGGCTGTTCGGCAAGGGCGGCAAGCAGCGCATCGTGCCGGTCGGCAGCTACGCGCGCGCGGCACTGGATGCCTACCTGGTGCGCGCGCGACCGGTGCTGTCCACGCGCGGCCGGGCGACGCCGGCGCTGTTCCTCGGGCGTGCGCGGCTCGCGTCTCTCGCGACAGAACGCCTGGCTGCTCCTGCGCGCCGCCGCCGAGCGCGCGAAGCTCGACGTCGAGCTGTCGCCGCACAGCATGCGGCATTCGTTCGCGACCCACCTGCTGCAGGGCGGAGCCGACGTGCGGGTCGTGCAGGAGCTGCTCGGCCACGCGAGCGTCGCGACCACGCAGATCTACACGCGGGTCACCGCCGACGCCCTGCGCGACGTCTACGTCGACGTCGCACCCGCGGGCGCGCTGAGCCCTGCGACTCGAGCCGGCAACCCTCAACCTCTGCTTGACGCGTGGCGCGGGGAGCCCTCGGGGTCGCCACGTACACTCGGGGCATGTCAGTGCAGCGCGAGGATGTGACCGAGCTGCCGGGGATGGAACCACCCGTGCTCGGACCGACCGGGCGCCCGCTGACCGACTTCGCGATGCCGCCGATCCTCGAATCGCACGGTCCCGCGCGCATCGTCGCCCTCTGCAACCAGAAGGGCGGCGTCGGCAAGACGACGACCACGATCAACCTGGGCGCGACGCTCGCCGAGTACGGCCGCAAGGTGCTCGCCGTCGACTTCGACCCGCAGGGCGCGCTGACCGCCGGTCTCGGCGTGCCAGTCCCACGACGTGGTGACCATCTACGACCTGCTGCTCGGCACGACGAAGGATGTCGCGCGAGGCGATCCACCACACCGGCGACGACCGGGCTCGACGTCATCCCGGCCAACATCGACCTCGTCGGCCGCCGAGGTGCACCTCGTCAACGAGGTCGCGCGCGAGCAGATCCTGGCGCGGGTGCTGCGACCGGTCGCCGCCGACTACGACGTCATCCTGATCGACTGCCAGCCGTCGCTCGGCCTGCTGACCGTCAACGCGCTGACCGCCGCGCACGGCGTGCTCATCCCGCTCGAGCTGGAGTTCTTCGCCCTGCGCGGCGTCGCCCTGCTCGTCGAGACGATCGAGAAGGTGCGCGACCGGCTGAACCCGGCGATCGAGCTCGACGGCATCCTGGCCACCATGTACGACCCGCGCACGCTGCACTCGCGCGAGGTGCTCGAGCGGGTCGTCGAGGCCTTCGGCGACCAGGTGCTCGAGACCGTGATCGGTCGCACCGTGAAGTTCCCGGATGCGTCGGTCGCCGCCGCGCCGATCACCACGTTCGCGCCCGACCACTCGGCCGCCGAGGCGTACCGCCAACTGGCGAGAGAGCTGATCGCACGTGGCGCCGTCGCCTGACGGCGAGGGCGCGGAAGGCGGTCGCTGGTGGCACCGCGCCGTCGCCCGCCGATCCGACGCACCGGTTTCCGCCTCACCCTCTCCAACTTCGACGGCCCGTTCGACCTGCTCGTCACCCTGATCGCGAAGCACGATCTCGACATCACCGAGATCGCGCTGAGCGTCGTCACGAACGAGTTCCTCTCCTACCTGCGCGACCTCGACTCCGACGAGGAGCTCGATCAGGCGAGCGAGTTCCTCGTGGTCGCCGCCACCCTGCTCGACCTCAAGGTCGCGGGGCTGCTGCCGCAGGGCGAACTGGTCGACGCCGACGACGTCGCCCTGCTCGAGGCGCGCGACCTGCTGTTCGCCCGCCTGCTGCAGTACCGCGCGTTCAAGGAGGCGGCGCACGTGGGTCTCGACGCGGCTCGACGCCGAGTCGACGCGCCACTACCGCTCGGTGCGGCTCGAGGAGAAGTACCGCAAGCAGACGCCCGAACTGGTCTGGACGCTCAGCCTCGACGACTTCGCCGCGCTCGCGCTGCTGGCCTTCGCGCCGCGCGAGATCCCCATGGTGGGGACTGGACCATCTGCACGCGCCGCTGGTCAGCATCCGGGAGCAGGCCGCGCACGTCGTCGCGATGCTGCGCGGCGGCGAGCCGATGAACTTCCGCGCGCTGATCGCCGGCGCCGAGGTGACGGGCGTGATCGTGGCCCGCTTCCTCGCGGTGCTCGAGCTGTATCGGCACGCCGCGATCTCGTTCGAGCAGATCGAACCGCTCGGAGAACTGACCCTGCGCTGGACGGCCGGTCACTGGACCGACGATCAGCTGGCCAATCTGGGAGCCGACTATGAGTGACTGAGACCACCGACGACCGAGACGACCGAGACCGACCGAGACGCCGGCCCGAGGCGACCGGCCGGCACCGGTCGTCGACGTCGAGCGCGCCCTCGAGGCGATCCTCATGGTCGCCGACGAGCCGCAGAGCGTCGTCTCGCTCGCGACCGTGCATCGGCGTCCCGGTGCCCGCGGTGCGGCAGTCGATCGAGCGTCTCGTCGCCGACTACGACGGCGACCGACGGCGCGATCCGGCGCGGGTTCGAGCTGCGCGAGGTCGGCGGCGGCTGGCGCCTCTACGTGCGCCCCGAGCACGACGACGTCGTCCGCGAGTTCGTGCTGACCCAGAATCCGACGAAGCTGTC
Source organism: uncultured Actinomycetota bacterium (assembly GCA_963730045.1). Classification (GTDB taxonomy): domain Bacteria; phylum Actinomycetota; class Actinomycetes; order Actinomycetales; family Microbacteriaceae; genus JBDSKH01. The sequence continues at coordinate 10,967 of CAVSPQ010000005.1, forward strand.
GCAGGCGGCGCTCGAGACGCTGTCGGTGATCGCCTACAAGCAGCCGATCTCGCGCGGCGCGATCGCGTCGATCCGCGCCGTCAACGTCGACTCGGTCGTGCGCACGCTGCTCGGCCGCGGCCTCATCACCGAGGCGTACACCGACAGCGAGACCGGCGCGATCCACTACGAGACCACCGATCTGCTGCTGACCCAGCTCGGGCATCAACTCGATCGACGAGCTGCCGCAAGATCTCGCCCCTGCTGTCGGACGGCGTGGACGGTTTCGAGGACATCGTCGCAGCGCGATGAGCGGCTCCGACAGGCCGACCGGTCGACCGAGGGCGAGCGCCTGCAGAAGGTGCTCGCGGCGGCCGGCGTCGCATCCCGGCGGGTGAGCGAGCAGTACATCGTCGACGGGCGGGTCAGCGTCAACGGCGAGGTCGTGACCGAGCTCGGCCGCCGGGTCGACCCGGCCGCCGACGAGGTCGCCGTCGACGGCATCGCCGTGCAGCTCGACCCCGAGCAAGCGCTACGTGATGCTGAACAAGCCGACCGGCGTCGTCAGCTCGATGAAGGACGAGAAGGGCCGCCCCGACCTGCAGCGAGTTCACCGCCGAGTACGAGGAACGGCTGTTCAACGTCGGCCGGCTCGACGCCGACACGAGCGGGCTGCTGCTGCTCACCAACGACGGCGAGATCGCGCACGTGCTCGCGCACCCGTCGTTCGGGGTCACGAAGACCTACATCGCGACCGTGCGCGGGGTGGCGACCCCCGCCATCCTGCGCACGCCTCGAGAAGGGCATCGAGCTGGAGGACGGGCCGATCGCCGCCGACCGCGCCCGGATCGTGGGCGAGGCGTCGAAGGACCGCACGATCGTCGAGATCACCCTGCATTCGGGTCGCAACCGCATCGTGCGCCGCATGCTGGACGCGCGTCGGGCATCCGGTGCTCGAGCTCGTGCGGCGGCAGTTCGGGCCGCTGCACCTCGGCACCCTCGGCGCGGGACGCGCCCGCGACCTCACTAAGGTGGAACTCGGCCAATTGCTGACCATCGCCCGCGCCGGGCGCGATGCGACGCGCGATGACCGCAGACCCCGAGGATCGCCCCGAATGAACGACCGCCGACTCGCGGAGCAGGTGCGCATCGTCGGCAGCGGTCTCCTCGGCGCCAGCATCGGTCTCGGTCTGCGCGCACACGGCGTCGACGTCATCGTCGACGACGCGTCGCCCTCGGCCCGCAACCTCGCGATCGCCTACGGCGCCGGTCGTGCGCCGGCCGCCGACGACGCGCCCGGCCTGATCGTGGTCGCCGTGCCGCCCGACGTGACGGCCGATGTGGTGGCGGCCGAGCTCGCCCGGTACCCGGATGCCCTGGTCACCGATGTCGCGAGCGTCAAGGTCGCGCCGCTCGACGAGCTGCGATCCCGCGGCGCCGACCTCGTCGCGGTACCTCGGCACCCATCCGATGGCGGGGCGCGAGCGCGGGGGAGCGGTCTCGGCCCGCGCCGACCTGTTCACCGGCCGCCCCTGGATCGTCGCCGGCCACGACGGCATCAGCTACCGCCGCGCCGCGCCGATCGAGCACATGATCCTCGACCTCGGCGCCGTGCCGATCGAGATGGACGCCGCACGACCACGATCGCAGCGTCGCGCTGGTCTCGCACGCGCCGCAGCTCGTCGCGTCGCTGCTCGCCGCCCGGCTGCGCGACGGATCGGCGGCCGCGCTCGGGCTCGCGGGACAGGGCCTGCGCGACACGACCCGCATCGCGTCGAGCGACCCGGCGCTCTGGGTGCAGATCCTCGGGCGCCAACGCTCCGGCGGTCGCCGAGGTGCTGCGCCCGCTGCGCGACGATCTCGACGCCGTGCTGGCCGCCCTCGATGCGCCCGACGAGCCCGCAGTCGCGCCGCGTGCTCGCCGACGTGCTCGCAGCCGGCAACGACGGCGTCTCGCGCATCCCCGGCAAGCACGGGCAGGACAAGCGCTACACCGTCGCTCGTCGTGAAGATCGACGACAAGCCGGGAGAACTGGCGCGCCTGCTCACCGAGATCGGCGAGGAGAAGCGTCAACATGGAGGACCTGCGCCTCGAGCACTCGCCCGAGACGCAAGGTCGGGTTCGCCGAGATCTCGGTGCTGCCCGAGAAGGCGCACCGCGCTCGCCGCGGCGCTCGAGACGCGCGGCTGGACGCTGATGGAGGCCGAGCGATGAGCACCGGTCCCCGTCGTCGTCGCGGTCGACGGACCCGCCGGCAGCGGCAAGTCGAGCGTGAGCAAGGCGGCGTCGCGCGCCCTCGGCTACGCCTACCTCGACACCGGCGCCGCCTACCGCGCGCTGACCTGGGTCGCGCTCGAGAACGGCGTCGACACCGCCGACGCCGACGAGGTCGTCGAGCTGCTCGACGACTTCCCGTACGCGACCGAGCTCGGCGACGACGGCACGATCGTGCGGGTCGGCGAGATCGACGTCACGCACGAGATCCGCGAGCCGCGGGTCAGCGCGGTCGTCAGCGACATCGCCGCATTCCGGAGGTGCGGGTCGCGCTGAACGACGCGTTCCGGCGGCATGATCGCCGCGCACCGACGGCGCCCGGAATCGTGGTCGAGGGCCGGGACATCACGACGGTCGTCGCCCCGGATGCCCCGGTCCGCATCCTGTTGACCGCCGACGAAGCGGTTAGGATTGCCAGGCGCTCCGCCGAACTCGCGCCCGACGCCGCCTCCACGGCGGACCAACTGCGCGAGCGAGACAGGCGGGACGCCCAGGTGGTCGACTTCATGACCGCGGCGCCCGGCGTCACGACGATCGACTCGACCGACCTCGACTTCGACCAGACGGTGGAGGCGGTGGTGCGACCTGGTGCAGCGCACCACCACTGACTGACAGGAACACCATGACCGACGAGCGACGAGCTCGACGCAGCCGACGACGAGATGACGATCGGCGACGAGCTCGACCCGGCACTCGCCGAGCGCCTCGACGCCCTCGACGACGCCGAGGCCGAGCAGCGCGCCGCGAGCCTGCGCGCCGGACTCGCCGACTACGACCTCGACGACGAGGACCTCGGCCTGCTCGAGGCCGCCGCCGAGGGTCCCGACGGCATCACCTACCTGCCGGCTCTGCCGGTGCTCGCGATCGTCGGCCGGCCGAACGTCGGCAAGTCGGCGCTCGTCAACCGCATCCTGGGTCGTCGCGAGGCCGTCGTCGAGGACACCCCCGGCGTCACGCGCGACCGGGTGACCTACAAGTCCGAATGGCTCGGACGTCGCTTCACCGTCGTCGACACCGGCGGCTGGGAGCCCGACGCCCAGGGCATCAACGCCTCGGTCGCCGCGCAGGCCGAGGTCGCCGTCGACCTCGCCGACGCCGTGCTGTTCGTCGTCGACATCAACGTGGGCGCGACGGCGACCGACGAGCACGTCGTGAAGATGCTGCGCGCGTCGAAGCGGCCCGTCATCCTGGTCGCCAACAAGGCCGACGACGCGATCCGCGATCCGCAGGCCGCCGAGCTGTGGAGCCTCGGGCTCGGCGAGCCGTGGCCGGTCTCGGCCCTGCACGGCCGCGGCGTCGCCGACCTGCTCGACCACGTCATGACCGTGCTGCCGGAGGTCTCGGCCGTCGCCAAGGACGAGATCGGCGGACCGCGCCGCGTCGCGATCATCGGGCGCCCCAACGTCGGCAAGAGCTCGCTGCTCAACAAGGCGGTCGGCGAGGAGCGCGTCGTCGTCAACGAGATCGCCGGCACGACCCGCGACCCGGTCGACGAGCAGGTCGAGCTCGCCGGCAAGATCTGGACGTTCGTCGACACCGCCGGCATCCGCAAGCGCGTGCACCTGCAGCAGGGCGCCGACTTCTACGCGTCGCTGCGCACCAGCGCCGCGCTCGAGAAGGCCGAGGTCGCGGTCGTCGTGCTCGACGTCACCGAGCCGGTGTCGGTGCAGGACCTGCGCATCATCGACCTCGTGCTCGAGAGCGGCCGCGCGCTCGTGCTCGCCTACAACAAGTGGGATCTGCTCGACGACGAACGCCGCCGCTGGCTCGAGCGCGAGATCGAAGAGGACCTGGCGCACGTGACGTGGGCGCCGCGGGTGAACATCTCCGCGCGCACCGGGCGCCACCTCGAGAAGCTCGTTCCGGCGCTCGAGGTCGCGCTCGACAGCTGGGACACCCGCATCCCGACCGGCAAGCTCAACGCGCTCATCGCCGAGCTCACCGCCGAGCACCCGCACCCGGTGCGCGGCGGCAAGCAGCCCCGCATCCTGTTCGGCACGCAGGCGTCGACCCGCCCGCCGACGTTCGTGCTGTTCACGACCGGATTCCTCGACCCGCAGTACCGCCGCTTCATCACCGCGCCGACTGCGCGAGGTCTACGGCTTCGAGGGCACGCCGATCGTCGTCAACATGCGGGTGCGCGAGAAGCGCAAGCGCTGAGTCTGGCGCCGGGGCGCCCAGGTAGAGGCTGGACGCATGACAGCGATCCTGAATCCCTACCTGCACTTCCGCGACACCGCCCGCGAGGCGATCGAGTTCTACCAGTCCGTCTTCGGCGGCGACCTCGACATCATGACGTTCGCCGAGAACGGGCGACCCGTATCCGGGCGAGGGCGACAAGGTCATGCACGCGCAGACTCGAGACCCCGAGCGGCTTCACGCTGATGGCGTCCGATGCACGCCAGCACCACTGGAACACGAGCGCGGCGAGAACATCTTCTCGGTCTCGCTCAGCGGCGCCAAGGGCGACGACGCGGAGCTGCGCGGCTACTGGGACAAGCTCACCGTCGGCGGCACGGTGACGCAGCCGCTCGAGACGGCGCCGTGGGGCGCGACGTTCGGCATGCTGATCGACGCGTTCGGCGTCATGTGGCTGGTCAACATCAGCGCCGACGACTGAGTGGCCGACCAGGCGACCTCGTTCGGCGCGGCAGGCCGGCGAGTACGACCGCGCGCGCCCGGAGTATCCGGCCGAGGCGGTGGCGCTGGATGCTGCCCGCCGGCGCGCGCGGACGTGGCGGATGTCGGGGCCGGCACCGGCAAGCTGACGTCCGGTCTGCGTGGCCGAGGGGCACGACGTCGTCGCGATCGATCCCGACCCGCAGATGCTGGCGCGGCTCTCGGAGCGGCTCCCCGGCATCCCGACCCTGATCGGGACGGGGGAGTCGCTGCCGCTGCCGGACGCGTCGATGGATGCCGTGACGTTCGGGCAGGCGTGGCACTGGGTCGACCCGCCGCGGCGTCGCCCGAGGTCGCGCGGGTGCTGCGACCCGGCGGGACGCTCGGGCTGTTCTGGAACCTGCGCGACGAGTCCGTCGCCTGGGTGCGCGAGCTGAGCGAGGTCATGCACCCGAGCGACGCCGAGGATGCTGATCGCCGAGGGCGGCCGGTCGTGGTCGCCGAGCCGTTCGGGCCGCCCGAGCACGCGACGTTCGACTGGTCGGCGACGTTCGACGTCGACGGGCTCGTCGATCTGGCCGCGTCGCGCAGCTACGTCATCACGGCGACGCCCGAGCGTCGGGCCGAGATCCTGGATGGCGTGCGCGCCCTCGGCGAGCGGGTCGCCGACGCCGACGGCCGGGTCACGATGCCGTACCGCACCCACGTGTACCGCTACAGGGTCGTGCGGTAGAACCGTTCGCCGGGGAAGGAGCCGTACGGCGGGTACACGCTCGATGCGCTCGTAGCCGAGCGACTCGTAGAGGCCGTGCGCGGCTGGCTGCAGGCCGCCGGTCTGCAGCACCATCGTCTGGATGCCGGCCGCGCGGGCGCGGTCGTGCGAGGTCGAGCATCAGCGCTTCGAGAGGCCGCGCCCGCGGTAGTCGTCGGCGACGTAGACGCGTTTGACGTCCCACTCGGTCTCGGGGCGCGGGATCGACGGCCGTACCGCGCGCCGTCGCGACCGGCAGATCGTCGTCGAGCACGAGCAGCGTGACCGACGATCTCGTCCGGGTCGACGACGAGCGATCGCGCGGGCTGCCTCGCGAGGCCTCGGCGCGGTCGAGTTCGTCGAGTCGCGTGCGTGTAGATCGCGCCCGGTCTCGGCGAACAGGGCGGTGTGCAGCGTCGGTCGACGCGCGGGGTCGGTCCAGTCGACGATTCGGTCGTCAGCATCTCGATCGACTAGCGCCGACGTACTGCGCCAGGTGCTCGCCGGTGAGGGTCTTCTTCTTCGCGCCGACGAGGTCGGCGGGCGTGCCCTCGAACACGATCGTGCCGCCGTCGTGGCCGGCGCCCGGACCGAGGTCGATGATCCAGTCGGCGTGCGCCATGACGGCCTGGTGGTGCTCGATGACGATGACCGTCTTGCCGGCGTCGACGAGCCGGTCGAGCAGGCGGAGCAGGTTCTCGACGTCGGCGAGGTGCAGGCCCGATGGTCGGCTCGTCGAGCACGTAGATGCCGCCCTTGTCGGCCATGTGGATGGCGAGCTTGAGCCGCTGACGCTCGCCGCCCGACAGGGTGGTGAGCGGCTGGCCGAGCGAGAGGTAGCCGAGGCCGACGTCGGACATGCGCTCGAGGATCGCGTGCGCCTTCTTGTCGGCCGCCTCGCCGGTGGCGAAGTAGTCGCGCGCCTCGTCGACCGACATCGCGAGCACCTCGGCGATGTTCTTGCCGGCGAGCGTGTACTCGAGCACCGACGCCTGGAAGCGCTTGCCCCCGCACACCTCGCAGACGGTCGCGACGCCGGCCATCATCGCCGAGGTCGGTGTAGATCACGCCGTCGCCGTTGCAGGTCGGGCAGGCGCCCTCGGAGTTCGCGCTGAACAGCGCGGGCTTCACGCCGTTGGCCTTGGCGAACGCGGTGCGGATCGGGTCGAGCAGTCCGGTGTAGGTCGCCGGGTTGGAGCGCCGCGACCCTGGATCGCGCCCTGATCGACCGAGACGACCCCGGCATCCCGCGGCATCGAGCCGTGGATGAGCGAGCTCTTGCCCGACCCGGCGACGCCGGTGACGACGGTCAGGACGCCGAGCGGCACGTCGACGTCGACGTTGCGCAGGTTGTGCTGCGTCGCGCCGCGGATCTCGAGCGCGCCGGTCGCGGTGCGCACGTCGTCCTTGAGGTGCGCCTTGTAGCTGAGGTGCTTGCCGGTCAGGGTGTCGCTCGCGCGCAGCCCGGCGACGTCGCCCTCGAACTGGATCTCGCCGCCGTGCACGCCCGGCGCGCGGACCGAGGTCGACGACGTGGTCGGCGATCGCGATCGTCTCGGGCTTGTGCTCGACGACGAGCACGGTGTTGCCCTTGTCGCGCAGGCGCAGCAGCAGTTCGTTCATGCGCTGGATGTCGTGCGGGTGCAGCCCGATCGTCGGCTCGTCGAAGACGTAGGTGACGTCGGTGAGGCTCGACCCGAGGTGCCGGATCATCTTGGTGCGCTGCGCCTCGCCGCCCGACAGCGTGCCCGACGGTGCGGTCGAGCGACAGGTAGCCGAGGCCGATGTGCACGAACGAGTCGAGCGTCTGCTGCAGGGTCGCGAGCAGGGGAGCGACCGACGGCTCCGTCGAGCTCGCGCACCCACTCGGCGAGGTCGCTGATCTGCATCGCGCAGGCGTCGGCGATGTTGATGCCCTTGATCTTCGACGACCGCGCGGCGGCGCTGAGCCGGGTGCCGCCGCATTCGGGGCAGGCGGTGAAGGTCACGGCGCGCTCGACGAACGCGCGGATGTGCGGCTGCATCGCCTCGACGTCTTTGCTGAGGAACGACTTCTGGATCTTCGGGACCAGCCCCTGGTAGGTCAGGTTCATGCTGCTCGACCTTGACCTTGGTCGGCTCTTTGTAGAGGAAGTCCTGCAGCTCTTCGTCGTGAAGTCGTGGATCGGCTTGTCGCCGTCGACGAACCCCGACTCGGCGAAGATGCGCACGCCCCAGCCGTCGGGCGTGTAGCCGGGGATGGTGAGCGCGCCCTCGTTGATCGACTTGCTGTCGTCGTAGAGCTGGGTGAGGTCGATGTCGTTGACCGTGCCCATGCCCTCGCAGCGCGGGCACATGCCGCCGAGCGCTGAACGAGAGCTCGACCTTCTTGGTGGTGCCGTCGGCCTGCTCGGTCTCGATGCGCGCCGCCGCCGACGACCGACGGGATGTTGAACGAGAACGCCCGCGACGACCCGATGTACGGCTTGCCGAGGCGGCTGAACAGCACGCGCAGCATCGCGTTGGCGTCGGTGGCCGTGCCGACGGTCGAGCGCGAGTTGGCGCCCATGCGCTCCTGATCGACGATGATCGCGGTGGTCAGCCCGTCGAGCAGGTCGACGTCGGGGCGGCTCGGGCTGCGGCATGAAGCCCTGCACGAACGCGCTGTAGGTCTCGTTGATCAGGCGCTGCGATTCGGCGGCGATGGTGCCGAACACGAGGAGCTCGACTTGCCCGAGCCGGAGACCCCGGTGAACACCGTCAGCCGGCGCTTCGGGATCTCGACGCTGACGTCTTTGAGGTTGTTCTCGCGGGCACCCTGCACCCGGATGAGATCGTGGCTGTCGGCGGCGTGGTTGGCGTCGTCGGCATGCTTCGACCCTACCGAGGGCCGCCGACGCGGGTTGAGGAGGCGGCATGGGACGCGTTTCGAAACCGCTCGCATGCGCGCAACTTCGGCACAGGCGTACCACCGAGGACGCATGCGACCGGGGTGTACGCCTCTGCCGCATTGAGGAAGGACCAGGATGGACAGGTGACCGACGCATGCCCCTGCGGTCCCCCCGCATACTCCGGATGCTGCGAGCCGCTTCACGAGGGAGCGCCGGCCCCAGCGCCGAGGCACTCATGCGCTCGAGATTCAGCGCCTTCGCGCTGGGGCTGGACGCGTACCTGCTGGCGACGTGGCATCCGTCGACCCGTCCGCAGACACTCGAGCTCGACCGCGACATCACCTGGCGAAGGCTGCAGATCGTCGACGTGACCGGGTGTGGTGGAGTTCCGCGCGTCGTACCGCGGGCCCGACGGAGCGGGAGCTGCTGCACGAGCGCAGCCGCTTCGTGCAGGAGGACGGCCGCTGGTTCTACGTCGACGGCGTCGAGGCGCGGTTCTTGCGTCGCTCGGCCACCTTCGCGGCCGCCTTCTTGGCGACGTCGGTCGCCTTGTCGCTGACCTTCTTGGCGCCTTCGAACTCGGTGCCGAGCATCGCGAGGCCGCCGAGGCTGACGAGCGCGCCCGGTCCGGGAAGCGGGATCATCACGACGCCGAGGGCGACGGTCGCGCCGCCGACGACGCCGACGCCGGTGCGGTAGGCCTTGTCGGCCGTCGGGTTCTTACGGATCGTGCGTCGCACGCCGCCGGCCGCGGCGCGGGCGGAGCCGAGGGCGGATCCGACGATGCGGCCGGCGCGCGCGGCGGGCGTCGGGGAGGAGTCGGCGTGATCGGTCATGTCCCGAGACTAAGCCGAGGGCGCTGGGAGTGCGCCGAACACCCGGTAAGCTATTCACCTCGGCGCCAGAACACCGGCGCAAGTCACGGGCTGTGGCGCAGCTTGGTAGCGCACCTGACTGGGGGTCAGGGGGTCGCAGGTTCAAATCCTGTCAGCCCGACATCTGAGAAGACCACGATCTCATCGTGATCCTTGTCATAGACGAATTGCAGACCGGTCGATTCGGGGAAGACCGGCAGGAGATCCTCTGGCAGTTCTCGGCCTCCAGCGTGAACTGGACGATCGCGGGAAAGTCACCGGCTGCGCAACCGCGAACAGCGGGCCGCTGAAGGAATTCGCCGTTGCATCGATGGTCGCTTCGGGATAGACGTCCAGGCAGGTGTTGCTTCTCGCTTCTGCGAAGGACAGGGGAACGGTGCTGACGCGCCCGCAAGCCGTGCACACTGCGGAACGCGGACGCGCATGGACATCCGTGCCAGGTGCCCGCTCGGTCGGAATGGGACTTCTGGCCCATCTCGTACGACGGTCATCCAGCGATAGGCGTGCAACCTGAGTTGCGCCCGCTTCGAGCGGATCCGTCGTGACGCTCAATGACGTGAGGACGGCGAATGCCGACCACGACCAGGACGATGCCGACGACTCCGACGATCGCACCGATGTAGAACCACGTGCGGTCACCCGTCATGACGCTTCCGGGGATCACGTTCAGACCCTGCCCGACCCAGACCGCTCCGGTGAGCAGGCGATCACACCGATGACGATCAGGGCGATGCGCCCGGCACCCCGCTTCACGACTTCACCACCGGGAACGACATGTGCGTGACCTTTTTCGCGGCGATCACCGTGGTCGGGTCGCCGAGCACCGTCTCGACATCCAGCTCGGGAAAGTAGCGCTTTCCGCTGCCGAGGAACACCGGCGCGAGGTCGATCGCGACCTCGTCGAGGAGTCCGGCGCGCAGCGCCTGCTCGGCGACCACACCGGCGGCGACGCCGACCGTCTTGTCGCCGGCGACCTTCTGCGCGGCGGCCACCGCATCCTGAATGCCGGTCGTGATGAACGTGAAGTCCTCCGACCCGGATACGACCAGTCCGTCGGCGGCTCGTGGGTGAGCACGACGACGGGGACCCCAAGAGGATGCCGGCCCTTCCAGCCGTCGGTGACATCGAACAGGATCCGAGGCCGACGACGAGCCCGAGGTCGGACCACATCCGGTCGCCCGTCATGGCGCTCCCGGGAGATGATGCCCAGATCCCCTGTCCGACCCAGACCGCACCGTGTGCCGATGGCGTCACTCCGACGACGATGAGGGCGATGCGCGCCACATGGTTGCTCATGAATTCGAACTTACGCGACTAGGCGTCGTCCTTGCGGTAGTCGAAGACTTCGCCGATCGGGACGCCGAACGCGTCCGCGATCCGGAAGGCCATGTCGAGCGACGGCGTGTACTTGCCGGCCTCGATGTTGAGGATCGTCTGGCGCGAGGCGCCGATGCGCTCCGCGAGCTCGAGCTGGGTCATCTCGTTCGCGAAGAACCGCAGGGTGCGGATGTTGTTCGTGATGATCGAGCTGGTTAGGCATGACGAACGCCTCGCTCGTAGCCGTACACGCTGACGGCGCCGGAGACGAACGAGCCCAGGGCGATCGACCAGAACAGCACGTGGAGCCCGACGACGGCGGACAGCCCGACAGCCAGCGTCAAGTAGCACGCCGACGAATCCGATGCCGGCGAAGACGTACCCGACACGGGCGGCACCGCAGGTTGATCATGCGATCCATCTCGTCTTCGGCCATCGTCGAGTCCAGGATCCGCTTGATGCGACTCGAGTCGCCGTCACCCTCGGTGACCGCGAGCCCGATCGCGAGAACGATGTGGAACACGATCTGGATGACGATCAGTGCGACGATCGCGATTCCGATGAACACCAGCATGGAGACCGCCCAGGCCTGCAGCGTGTCTGGCGTGTTCTCGGGGCGGCTCAGGTAGATGGCGTAGGCGGTCGAGGAAGACGATCCCTGCGACGGTGTTCGTGATGATGCTCTTGCTCTTCGGTGACATGGCGATCGGGTCCTTCGTCGAAGGGGTTGGACTTAAGTACAACAAACTGTACATCAAGTCCAAGTCGATTGACAAGTACGAGAGCCTGGCGATGCTCAGACGCGAGCGCCGCAGCGCGGCCACCGCGCGTTCCATCGAGCTGCTGAGGCCCCACTTCTCGGACAGGCTCTGGATGTCGGCCTCGCGTTCCGGCGGTGAACGCCCGGATCCGCGCGTCGAAGGCCGGCAATTTCAGGTCACGCACCACGTTGACGACGGCGGGAGCGACCTCCAGGTACTCGGCCGCCGCCAGGATCTTCGCGCGCGGGCCCTTCGCCAGGTCGGAGGCCTCGTCCGCCGCCGCGGCGATGATCCCGTTCAGGTCGCCGTAGGTGGCCAGCAGCGTCGCCGCACCCTTCTCGCCGATGCCCGCGACACCGGGCAGCCCGTCGGACGCGTCTCCGCGCATCGCCGCATAGTCGGCGTACTGATCGGGTCGCACGCCGGTCTTCGCGACCAGGGCGGCATCCGTCAGCACCTCGAGGTTCGACATGCCCCGCCCGGTGTAGATCACGCGCACGTCGCGGGAGTCGTCGACCAGCTGGAACAGGTCGCGATCGCCGGTGACGACGTCGACCGGGATGTCGTTGGTCGAGGCGAGCGTGCCGATCACGTCGTCGGCCTCGTGATTCGGCCGCACCGACGATCGGGATGCCCGAGCGCCGTCAGCGCCTCGCGGATGACCGGCACCTGCGCCTCGAGCGGGTCGGGGATGACCTCGACATCGGGGCCGACGATCACGACTTCCGCGACGCGGTGCGTCTTGTAGGTCGGGATGAGGTCGACCCGCCACTGCGGACGCCAGTCGTCGTCCCAGCACGCCACGATCTCGGTCGGCTCGAACTCGGTCACCAGCCGCGCGATGATGTCGAGCAGTCCGCGCGCCGCGTTGATCGGCATCCCGTTCGGTGCCTTCACGGTGTCGGGTACGCCGTAGAACGCGCGGAAGTACAGGGCGGCGGTGTCGAGCAGCATGCGGCGGCCGGCGGAATCGGTCATGGCGGAATCCTTCGCATGTCCGGCACACTCGCCTCATGACCACCCCGGCAGCAGCACCGAAGCGCAGGTCTCTCGTCCCCGGCATCCTGCTGGGCGTTCTCGCCGTCATCCTGATGGGCATCGGCGGCGTCGTCTACCTGATCGCCTCGCTCTTCGTGAGCGGCACGGTACACCGCAGGCGACCGAGATCCCCAACTCGATCGAGCAGGACTTCGAAGCCGGGAACTACTCGATCTATCTCGACGACGACAGCACGATCGACGAGAGCGATCCCGTCGGTCGCTGCTGCTGTGCACGATCGAAAACGGCGGCGAGACACAGGAAGTGAACGGCGCGGACCGCGGGGGCGTCTCGGTGGAGGTGGGAGCGCAGGAGTGGATCGGTGATTTCACCGCTGTGGCCGGTCCGACGACGGTCGACGTGCGATTTCGCCGAGCGGTCGTGAGTCGACCGACTACTTCTACGTGGTGCAGCCGGCGGCGCCGGCGGCGCCCGTCGGCACGGTCGTGCTGCTGGGTTCTCGGGTGGCATCGCTGCTGCTCGGATGCCGCCGCGCCTCATCCTGCGTGCGGTCGATCAGCCGCCGCGCTGCACCGTGAGCGCGCGGCTCGAGGAGCTCGATTTCCAGTCCACCCCGATGGGGGAGCTGACGCTGCGGCGACGGCACGAGCCGATGCTCGACGTCGACGTGTACGAGGTGAAGCTCGGCGACGAGTACCTGATGTCGAGCCTGTTCACGGTCGCCGAGGAGGAACTCGCCCGGCGCGGGCTCGGCGTGGTCGACGGCGACGAGCTGAACGTGCTCGTCGGGGGCCTCGGTCTCGGCTACACGGCCGTGACGGCGCTGCGACGATCCGCGCGTCGCGTCGCTGACCGTCGTCGACACGCTTGCCGGCGGTCATCGACTGGCACCGTCGCAAGCTGCTGCCGGTCTCGGCCGCGCTGGTCGACGATCCGCGCACGGTGCTCGTCGAGCGACGACTTCTTCGCTCTCATGCGCGCCGAGCCGACCGACGAGAGCCCGCGGTACGACGCGATCCTGGTCGACATCGATCACACGCCGACGCCACCGGCTCGCCGACAGCCACGGCGATCTGTACTCGCCGGCGGGCCTGCGTGCCGCATCCCGTCATCTGCGACCGGGCGGAGCGTTCGCGCTCTGGTCGGATGATCCGCCCGACGACCGTTCCTGCTCGATCTCGCGTCGGCGTTCGCGTCGAGCGCGGCGCGCGTCGTCGACTTCGACAACCCGCTGACCGGCGGCATCTCGTCGAACACGGTCTACGTCGCCACGACCTAGCATGGGCAGCGTCGCACGCCGACGGAATCCGCTTCAAGGGCCTGCCGCTCGGCGGCGCCTGGACGCTGGAGGACATCCCCGGTCTCGGCTGGAACGTCGCTCGCGGCGACACGGCCACCCCGGTCGCGACGCTGTCGATGGATGCGGTGCGGGCCAATGCGGCAGCGATGCGCGACTGGTGCGCGGCCCACGACGTGAGCCTGGCGCCGCACGCGAAGACGACGCTCTCGCCGGAGCTCATCCAGGTGCAGCGCGACCACGACGTGTGGGGGCTGACGGCGGCGCTCCCTCGGCAGGTGGAGTTGCTCTGGCAGCAGGGGGTGACACGCGTCATCATGGCGAACGAACTGACGGATCCGGCGGCGATCAGATGGCTGGGGTCGCGGCTCGCGGGGGACGAGAGCCTCGAGCTGTTCCTCTATGCCGATTCGGTCGCCGAACGTCGCGATTCTGGAGGAGGCGATGGCCGACGTGCCGGGGGACCGGCCGCTCGACGTGCTCGTCGAGCTCGGCCACGAGGGCGGTCGCAGCGGCGCCCGCACCGTCGCGGAGGCAGTCGCCGTCGCCGAGGCCGTCATCGCCGCCCCGCGCCTCCGGCTGGCCGGCATCGCGCTCTTCGAGGGGACGCTCGGCGCCACGCGCACCCCGAGACCGTGTCTCGCGTCGATGCATTTCTCACCGAACTCGCCACCGTGCTCGCTGCGCTCGTCCGGTCGTTTCGAGATCGCCGAGCCGATCGTCACCGCCGGCGGCAGTCACTTCTTCGACCGCGTCGTCGTCGATGCTCGCCACGACGACGCGCGAGCAGGGCGCACGACTCGTGCTCCGCAGCGGTTGCTACCTCGTGCACGACCACGGCATCTACGGAACGGGCACCCCGAGCGCCACCGGCGTGCGCGACGCCCCCACGTTCCGCGCCGCCCTCACCGTGTGGGCACGCGTCGTCTCGTGCCCCGAGCCGGGGCTCGCGCTCCTCGACGCCGGGCCGCCGCGACGTGTCCTTCGACGCCGGCTTCCCGATCCCGCTCGAGCGGGTGCGCGGTGACGACCGGCTCGACCTGGAGCATGCCGCTCGCATCGACGCGCTCGGCGACCAGCACGCGTTCCTGCGATTCGAACGTCACGTCGACATCGCGCCCGGCGACCTGGTGCGCCTCGGCATCTCGCACCCCTGCACGACCTTCGACCGCTGGGACCTGATGCTCGTCGTCGACGATCACGACGCAGGTGGTCGGAACCATCCGCACCGAGTTCTGACCCGCGCGGTCAGTGCCCGGCCGGCTCCGCCTGCATCTTGTCGATGTACTCCTTGATCGTCGGCATCGCACATCGAGCCGGTCGCGGTAGAACGTGTTGATCAGGTTGACCACCTGGGTCTGCGCCGCATCCACCTCGGCCGATCGCGCCTCGCCCGAGTTCTGGCTCTCGAGGGTCTGCCGCAGCTGGAGCAGCGACTCCACCAGCTCGGCCTCGGCGTCGCCGTCGAGCGCCTGCACGACCTCGAGGACGAGCGCGTCGGCCTGCGCCTGCACGTCGTCGATCGGGATGCTGGAGCCCGGCTTGGTGGCGTTCTCGAGCGTCGAGATGAGCGACCACACCTGGTACAGGATGGTGGCCGGCTCGTCGAAGAGCTCACGCACGAACGCGGCATCCATGTGCCGGCCCGAGAGCCGGAACACGTTGTACATCCGCTTCGCGGCCTTGCCGTAGTTGAGGTGCTGGGTCAGGTACTTGTGCACCTCCTCCTCGAGCCGCGTCGACGTACTCGTCGAGCGCGTCGTCGGAGACGAACTTCGCGACCTTCGCGAACGTCGGCACCTGGTCGGCGTCGAGGTACACCTCCTGGAAGTAGGCGTCGAGGTAGCCGTCGAGCGAGACGATCTCGCCGTCGGGCGCCTCCCAGGTCACGTCGATGACGTTGCTGGCGTTCGACAGCCGCTTGCGCACCGGATCGGTGACGACCCAGTCGAGCTTGCACCAGCCGGGATCGAGGGCGACCTCGTCCCAGCGCAACATGGTCTGCGTGCCGTCCTCGGCATCCAGCACCTGCTCGCCGGCTTCGATCTCGGGAGCCTTCCAGGTCACCGGGCTGCCCTTGCTGCACCGCCTCGCCGCGCACGAACCCGTCGTCCGGGTAGCTGCCGAGCTTCGCCTCGAGGAACTGGTATGTCGGTCCCGAGAGGTGCGAGAGCACGTGGTCGCGCATCAGACGCGCCATGATGCCGCAGGCCTCCTCGCGGGTCGCGGCCTTGATGTTGATGCGCTGGAAGAAGTCGGCGTCACCGGGGAAGCTCTGGATCTTCGACTGCGCCGCCGAGCCCGACAGCGCGAGCGCGCTCTCGCCACCCTCGCCCGTCACCTCGACGACCTCGCCGATCTTGCGGAAGCGCTCGAGGTCACGCGGGCTGAAGTCGAGCATCGACGTACGGTGACCGAAGGTGCCGCTGACCGTGTCGACGACGACGTCATCGCCGTCGGACTGGGCGGCCATCGCCGACAGCCATTTGCAGGCTCTCGGCCTCGTCGATCTCGACGCCGAGGCGTCGTCGCGGATTCGATGATGCTGAGTGAGTTCGGCCGATTCGGCGGACTTGTCCGGCATCGCGTGCTCCTCTGGTCGGGGCTAATCGGACGCGTGCCGCGCATCCACTTCGGCCCTGCATGGCGTGGAACAGCCTGGCCTGGTCGCGTGCGTCTCCGAGTGCATTGTGCGACAGATACACCCCTCCCAGATAGAGGGGCGAGAGAACGCGCATGCTGGTGCCCGCCCAGGAGCCACCCGCGTGGCCGAGGTAATACGACTTGATGTCGAGCGCCGTGTGGCCGAACGGGTTGCGCTGGAGGAAGCGCTGGAAGTAGTCGTCGACGAACATCCAGTCGAACGCGGCGTTGAATCCGACGAAGATCGGGGCGGTTCCGGCGGGTGCGACCTCCGCGATCCAGTCGGCGAACTGCTGCATCGCCTCTGCCGGGGCGACGCCTTCGGCGGCGAGCGTCTCCATCGACAGGCCGCTGACGGCGAGCGCGGACTCGACGAACGCCTCGTTCAGCGGCTGGAGCTCGACGTAGAAGCCGCTGCGTCGAGATCGTCGACGAGACAGGCGCCGATCGAGATCATCGAGTACATGTTCGGGTTGGGCCCGGCGGTCTCGACATCGACGGAGATGTAGACCTCTGGCAAGATCTTCGGCACGGGATCATCATCCCCCGACGGGCGCACCAGACCTGGGAGGACGCCCAGTTCGGGATGAGATCAGTCGGGGTCGGTCGGGTCCAGGGGCGCGTGGTGGTCGAGATTCACGATTCCGCGTTTCCAGTACCCGCTGGCGGCGACCTGCTCGGCGGGAAGGTCGAGATCGTGGCGGAGGTAGCGGCGCAACGGGACGAGCGTCGTCGCCTCTCCCGCCATGAAGACGAAGGTGTCGTCGTCGATGGGTCCGAGGGATCGCAGCGCCTCGTCCAGCTGGCCGGGGCCGTCTTCTCGGAACAACCATTCGGCATCCACCCGGTCGGCGCCGCCCTCGAAGTAGCCCTGCACGCTGTCGTCGGCGACGTCGAACAGCGCCGTGACCGGGATCGATGCCGGCACCAGCCCGAGCCAGCGTCGCGTGGCCGGCAGTGCGGTCTCGTCCGCGATGAGCAGCAGGCGGCCGAGATCGGTCGGCGCCAGAAGCGAGCCGCGCGGGCCGCCGACGGCGAGCGGCGATCCGACCTCGGCGCGTGCCGCCCACGCCGACGCCGGGCCCTCGTCGCCGTGCAGGACGAAATCGAGGTCCAGGGTCGTGTCGCCATCGGCATCCATGTGCACGCCGAGCGGGGTGTAGTCGCGTGACAGGATGACGCCGGTCGTCGGGCGCTCGATGCCGCCCTCGCCGGTGGTCGGGGTCGTCAGCTCGCCGGTCGCAGGATCGGGGAAGAACACCTTGACGTGGTCGGTGGGGCCGAGGCTCGCGAACCCGGTGAGCTCGGGCCCGGCGAGCGTGACCCGCACGATCGACGGGACGACCGGCCGGACGGCCACGACCTCGGCCCGACGCACGGCGAGCGGGTGGCGAACGGATTCGCGCGAGAACGGCACCCGATCACCCTAACCAGTAGAAATGAGCCATGAGGATTGCGTCCGCCGCCGACATCGACGTCGTCACCGAGAGGATCGCGCTCGCTTTCGCCGACGATCCGACCTGGGGTCCGGCGCTCGCCAGGCCCGATGGTTCGACCGCTCATCACCCGGCGTACTGGCGGTTGTTCGCCGAGGGTGCCGTGCCGCACGGGATCGTTTTCCTGAGCGATGACCATGCCTCCGTCGCGGTCTGGATCCCGCCGGGTGCCGACGAGATGTCCGCGGAGCAGGAGGACGCGCTCCGCGTGGTGGTGACCGAGAACCTCGAACCCGCCGCCCAGGAAGCGATGTTCGAGCTGTGGGACCGCTTCGATTCGAACCATCCGCAGACCGAACCGCACGTCTATCTCAGTCTGCTGGCGACGCATCCGGATCACCGCGGTCGCGGGATTGCGCAGGCGCTGCTGCGTGAGAATCTGGCCGATTTCGATCGGCAGGGCCTGCCGGCATACCTGGAGTCGACCAACCCGGCCAACGATCACCGGTACGAGCGGGTCGGATTCGCCAAGATCGGCGAGTTCGCCGGTTTCGTGGACGGGTCGGTGGTGTCGACGATGTGGCGCCCGGTCGGCGGTTGATCCGACGCGCGGTCAGCCGCCGACGCAGTTCGGATCGCCCTCGCCGAAGCACGGCACGTAGTCGTCGTCGATGGGCGGGCCGCCACCCGGATCGACCCAGAACCGGCCGGCCGGCACCTGGAGCACGAAAGCGGCCAGCAGCGCGAGGATCGCCAGCGCGATGCCCCAGCCGAGGAGGCTTCGCACGCGGCGAATTCCGCCGATGATCGCCGCGACGATCAGCAGCGTAATCGCCAGTGCGGCAGTGACGAGGTATCGGGTGCCGTCGGCATCCGTCACGGTCACCTCCGTGCCGAACAGGGCGAAGTAGATGTCGATGTACTGCCAGAACAGGGCGACGATCAGCGTCCCGCCGATCACGAGGGCCGCGACGCCCGCGCCCGTGACAACGCGGCGCGACAGAGGCGCGCGCGAACTCACGATCGCTGCGCCGGCCAGGGCTCCGATCGCCCCCGCCACCAGTAGGGTGCCCTCGCGGATCGTCAGCTGGGGGAGGGAGAAGACGAGAGCTCCGATTCCCATGGCGGCGATCGAGGGGGCGGCCAGGATGAGAAGACCGACCAGCGCACCGATCCCCGCGGCGGCGACGTAGAGCCGGGCGCGAGTGCGGGGCGGGTCCGCTGCCCGCCAGGCGGTGGTCGCCACCACGAGGACCACCCACACGAGGACGCCCCAGTCGAGGAATACCGACAGCACGTCGACCGGCGACACGTACTGCCCCAACGCGACCAGCATCGCACAGCGGCCGAGGACGAGCAGCGCCGCCCCGATGCCGACGGTCAGGAGCAGCTGCACCACGGGGGACGCGACTCGCGGGGGCGGGAGTGTACTCGCGGAATCCTCACCCGTGCTCACCTCGCCATGCTCACACAGAATCGACTCATCGGCTATACGTGCGCCGAGCCGCGGTGTCTGCCTGCGTCCTGTCCTATCCCAGCGAGGGGACGATGTCCTTCACGATCGACGCGAGGATGCGCGCGTTGAATTCCACACCCAGCTGGTTCGGGACGGTGACCAGCACCGTGTCGGCATCGCGCACCGCCGCATCCTGAGCCAGCTCGGCAGCGATCTTGTCGGGCTCACCGATGTAGCTGCGCCCGAAGCGGGCGATCGCCCCGTCGATCGGGCCGACCTGGTCCTTGCCATCGACCTGCGCGCGCAGTCCGAAGTAGTGACGGGTCTCGTCGTCGATGAGCGGCAGGATGCTGCGGCTGACCGACACGCGCGGCGGGCGTTCGTGCTTCGCTTCCTTCCAGGCGGAGCGGAACATGGTGATCTGCTCCGCCTGCAGTTCGTCGAACGGAACCCCGGTGTCCTCGGTCAGCAGGGTCGAGCTCATCAGGTTCATCCCCTGCTCAGCGGTCCAGACCGCGGTGGCGCGAGTCCCGGCACCCCACCAGATGCGATCGGGGAGGCCGGGCGACTGCGGCTGCACGGCGAGTCCGCCGACGGCGCCCATCTGCGGATTGCCGCGCGCGACCGCCGTGCCGGCGATCGCCATCCGGAACACCTCGGTGTGCGCGCGTGCCATGTCGGCATCCGTCTCGCCATCGGCCGGCACGTAGCCGAACGACGCGGCGCCATCGAGCGCCGGTTCGGGTGACCCGCGGCTGATGCCGAGCTGAAGCCTGCCGCCGCTGATCAGGTCGGCTGCCGCGGCTTCCTCGGCCATGTACAGCGGGTTCTCGTAGCGCATGTCGATCACGGCGGTGCCGAGCTCGATCGTCGTGGTGCGCGCGGCCATCGCGGCGAGGAGCGGGAAAGGCGATGAGAGCTGACGCGCGAAGTGATGCACGCGGACGAAGGCCCCGGAGACCCCGACCTCCTCGGCCGCGACGGCGAGCTCGATGCTCTGCAGGAGGGCGTCCTGGCCGGTGCGTACTTCCGATCCGGACACGTCCTGCCAGTGCCCGAACGACAGGAATCCGATCTTCTTCATGCTCGTGCGAGCGTATCCCGGCTCCCGGGTATTCCCGTCGGGCACGGCAGGATGGGCGCATGGCCCTCCCGCGCGCGCTTCGCCCCCCGGTCGCCTGGGTCTCGAGGACTCGGGCCTTCCGCACGGCGGGGCCGCGCATCATGCCGCCGTTGGAGCGGATGTGGGGCGTCGTGTCCCGCGGACGCATGCCGCTGAGCGGGCTCGGGGTGCCGTCGCTCCTGCTCCACACCACGGGAGCGAAGACCGGGGAGCCTCGGGACACGGCACTCATGTACTGCCCGGACGGGGACGAGATGCTCGTGACGGGCAGCAACTTCGCACGCGAGACCCACCCGGCGTGGACCGCGAACCTGCTGAAGCATCCGGATGCGGCGGTCAGCATCCGCGGACAGCGGATCCCGGTGCGCGCGACCCTGGTCCCCGACACCGAGCGCGAGGCGACCTGGCGGGTGCTGGAAGAGAACTGGCCGGGGTACCGCGGGTACGAGCGCACGTCCGGGCGCCAGCTGCGGATCTTCCGCCTCACCCCACGGTAGGCGCTGCCTCCTAGAGCACCGGCTCGCCGGCGCCGTCCTGCTTGCCGGTGACCGACGCCAGCGCGTCGGCGGCGCCGACGAGGGCGAGGTGCGACAGCGCCTGCGGCGTGTTCCCCATCTGACGGGAGCCCGCGACGTCATACTCCTCGCTGAGCAGGCCGACGTCGTTGCAGAAGCCGACCAACCGGTCGAGCAGAGCGGTCGCGTCGTCGATGCGGCCCGAGTGGGCGTACTGGTGCGCGAGCCAGAACGAGCAGGCGAGGAAGGGGTGCTCACCGCCGGGGAGCCCGTCGACGTCGGTCTCCGTCCGGTAGCGCAGAAGCAGACCATCGCGCAGGAGATCCTCCTCGAGCGCGGCGACCGTCCCCAGCATCCGGGGATCATCGGGGGCGAGGAATCCGATCTGCGGGAGCTGCAGGAGCGAGGCGTCGACCTCCGTGGTGCCGTAGTACTGCACGAAGGTGTTGCGCTTCTCGTCGTAGCCGTGCTTCTCGATCTCGGCGCGCAGGGCGTCGCGTCGCTCGATCCAGCGATCGACCGGGCCCTCCAGCCCGTGTTCGCGCACCGCCCGGATGCCGCACTCGAACGCCGCCCAGAGCATCGCGCGCGAGTGCGTGAAGTGCTGCAGGTCGGCCGCGGATCTCCCAGATGCCGTGGTCCTTGCGATCCAGGTTCTTCTCGACGAAGTCGAGAAGGGCGAGCTGGAGGCTCCACGAGAACTTGTCGTCGGCGATGCCGATCGAGCGGGCCTTCTCGAGGGCGAGCATGATCTCGCCGAAGACGTCGCCCTGGAACTGCAGGTACGCGGCATTGCCGACGCGCACCGGCGCGGCGCCGCGGTAGCCGGGCAGGCTCGTCACCTCCCACTCGGGCAGCCGTCGTTCGCCCGCGAGCCCGTACATGATCTGCACGTCCGCCGGATCGCCGGCGATGGCGCGCAGCAGCCAGTCGCGCCATTCCGCGGCCTCCGATTCGAACCCGTGCTCCATGAGGGCCTTGAGCGTGAGCGCGGCGTCGCGCAGCCAGACGTAGCGGTAGTCCCAGTTGCGGACGCCGCCGTCCTGCTCGGGCAGGCTCGTGGTCGCTGCGGCGACGACGCCGCCGGTGTCCTCGTGCGTGAGGGCGCGCAGCACCAGCAGCGAGCGGCGCACCTGCGCGTCGTAGCGGCCCGAGGAAGGCGAGCGCGTCGGCCCACGCCTGCCACCACGCGCAGCGTGTGCTTGATGCGCTCGTCCACCTCGATCGGTGGCGGCGGCGTGCGATGCGGCGGGATACCAGGTCAGCACGGTGTCGACCGTCTCGCCCTCGGCGACGTCGAACTCGGCGCGGTGCGCGAGGTCGTCGGGCGCGAGCTTCGGCCCGCGGATCACCACGGCATCCGGCCCGGCGACCGCGAGGATCGCGTGTCCGTGCTCGCCCGGCGCCATCGTGCTCGGGACTCTGCCGGATCCACGGGATGGCGTCGGCGTAGTCGAACCGGATGCGGATGACCTGCTCCATGCGCACGGTGCCCCGGATTCCCCGCACCCGCCGCACCACGTCCGCGCGCCGGTCGCCGTGCGGCATCAGGTCGACGACTTCGACCTCGCCGGTCTCGGTCACCCAGCGGGTGACGAGCACGAACGAGTCGGCCTCGTAGGCGCGGGAGGTGCAGCGATCAACGCCGACCGGGGACGAGGCGCCAATGCCCCTGCTCATCGTCGCCGAGGAGGGCGCCGAAGGTCGACGCCGAATCGAACCGCGGCAGGCACAGCCAGTCGATGCTGCCGTCGGTGCCGACGAGCGCGCCGGTGTGGCAGTCGCCGATCAGGGCGTAGTCCTCGATGGGGAGGGGCACCATCCGATCTTCGCACTCAGTCGTCGGCGAGCTGCATCACCGGCTCGATTCCCGCCAGTTGCGGGCCCAGCCCGATGTCGATCAGGATGACGCGGCCGGCGAGCGAGCGGGCCGGCTCGATGAGCAGCCCGGCCTTCAGGGCCCCGAAGGTCACGGTCACGTCGGCGGGGAGCACCGCGGGGTGCGGGACGCGCCCGTCGTCTGGCCCGATTCCGCTCGGCAGGTCGACGGCGACGACGACGGGGGATTGGCTTCCGCCGAGGAGAGGCAGCAACCCGAGCACGAGGTCGCGCGCCAGGCCGCGGAGTGCGGGATCTCCGCCTGTTCCGGTGCCGAGGATGCCGTCGACCAGGATCGCGGCGTCCTCGACCAGGCGCGCCGCCGCATCCGGAGTCGCTTCGACCGCCCCCGCGGCCCGTGCCGCCGCGAGACCCTGCTCGTGCATGCGCGCACCCGCCGGAACGAGCACCACGTCGGCCCCGTCGCCCGCCAGCGTCGCGGCGGCGTAGAGCGCATCCCCGCCGTTGTCGCCCGTGCCCACCAGCACGACGATCCTCCGCCCGCGTGCCGAGCCCTCCATCAGCGTCCGCAACACCTCGGCGAGTCC
This sequence comes from uncultured Actinomycetota bacterium, assembly GCA_963730045.1. Classification (GTDB taxonomy): domain Bacteria; phylum Actinomycetota; class Actinomycetes; order Actinomycetales; family Microbacteriaceae; genus JBDSKH01. Next base: position 34,309 of record CAVSPQ010000005.1, read on the forward strand.
CGCTGCCGCCCGTGCCATCAGCGGCACCCCGGCCTCCATGAGCGGGCGCTCTGCGTCCCGGATCTGAGCCGCCGAGTACGCCGAACGCATCGAGCGACCTAGTGCGCCGCCAGCAGCGAGGAGCGCTCGGGGTGCCGGTCGAACCATTCGGCGACGTACCAGCAGGTCGGGCGGACCGGCCCGCGGCCGCTCTTCTCGACATCATCGATGGCGTAGCTCACGAGCTGGTCGGCGTAGCCACGGCCCCGGAATCGGGGGATCGTGATGGTGTGGTTGAACACCAAGCCGTGCCCGTGGTCCAGGTACTCCGCGACGCTCACCAGATCGCCGTCGACGTGCATGGTGTACCGGTGCGCGTCGGGCTCGTGCGTGAACTCGGTCGCCATGCATCCAGGGTACGCCCGGCGAATGTGCATCGCCGGAACGTAGGCTGCGCCCATGGGAATCCGGGACATCGCATTGACCACCATCGACGGTGCGTCGACCACGCTCGCCGACTACGCCGACAAGACCGTGCTGGTGGTCAACGTCGCCTCGCGATGCGGCAACACCCCGCAGTACGAGCAGCTCGAAGAGCTGCAGAAGGAGTACGGCGACCAGGGCTTCACGGTGCTCGGCTTCCCCTGCAACCAGTTCCTGGGGCAGGAGCCCGGAACGGCCGAGGAGATCAAGGAGTTCTGCTCCACTCACCTACGGCGTGACGTTCCCGCTCATGGACAAGATCAGGGTGAACGGCCGCGGCCGGCACCCGCTCTACGCTGCGCTGACCAAGGTCGAGGACGACAAGGGCCGGTCCGGAGACGTGCGCTGGAACTTCGAGAAGTTCGTCATCGCCCCCGACGACTCGGTCCGCCGGTTCTCGAACAAGACGCTGCCCGACGACCCCCGCGTGATCGCCGCCATCGAAGACGGACTCGCGACGTCCGCGCCCGCCTCGGTCGAATCCAGGACTGGCGCCGCGTAGCCTCCCCGCTACCATGATCGCGTGTTCATCCTCGCGATCATCTTCACCCTCGTCGGCATCGTTGCTCTCATCGTGGCGGCGTCCAATGCGAAGGCGCGCGTCGTCGCCGCGGGCGACACGCCCAACGGCAGTGCGTTCCGGCGCGGCACCAACGTCATCATCTCCCGGGCAGCTCGCTGGACGGCTATCGCCGTCTTCTTCCTCGCCCTGGTCTTCCTGGCGTTCAGCTCGTTCTTCCGGCAGGACGTCGGCCAGGCCAACGTGCTGCGCGACTGGACCGGCAACATCGTCGGGTACGAGACATCGGCCGGCCTGCACCCGAAGGCGCCGTGGGTCGACGTCGTGACCTTCGACGTGCGCAATCAGCGTGCCGTTTTCGTCAGCGAGCAGGAGCCCGGCCAGGGCGACAACATCGGCGGCGCGCCCGACGGCCCGCAGATCACGGTGCAGGATGCCGAGGGCGTCACGGCGAACATCGACATCGCGATCCGCTACAGCCTCGACCCCGCCGCGGTCAGCGACATCTACAGCGCGTACTACAACGAGGAGAACCTGCGGACCCGTCTGATCTTCAACGACATCCGATCGGTGGTCCGCTCGGTGCCCGGGCGGTTCGCGACCATCGACATGCTGACCGACCGCAACGCGGTGCAGGACGCCATCCACGACGGCGCTCGAGGCGCGCTGGAAGGACGACGGCATCATCGTCGAGGACGTCGCGCTGCAGGAGATCCGCTACGGCGAGCAGGTCACCGCCGCCTACGCGGCCGCGCAGGAGGCGCAGATCAACGTCCAGACCGAGCAGGCGAAGCTGGAGGCGATCAAGGTCTCGGCGCAGCAGAAGGTCGTGCAGGCGCAGGCGGAAGCCGACGCGAACGCGATCCTGGCGGCGAGCCTGACACCGGCGATCCTGCAGCAGCGCTATCTCGACACCCTCAAGGAGCTCGCCGCCGCCGGCAACCTGGTCGTGGTGCCCGAGGGCTTCAACGGTCTGGTGAACGTCTCCCCAACGCCCTGAGCACCTCGTCGTCGGTGGTCTGCCGGAAGTCGCGGTAGTGCTGCCCGACGGCCCAGAAATCGCGGGGCGTCTCGACCGCGACGTACGCGTCGGCGACGTCGGCGAGCCGTGAGACCCAGTCAGCCGGTGCGACCGGCACGGCCAGGATGACGCGAGCGGCCCCCAGCGCGCGCGCGACCCGGCACGCGACGCCCGCGGTCGCCCCGGTCGCGACCCCGTCGTCGACCAGGATCGCCGTGCGTCCGGTGAGGTCGAGGGGCGGGCGCTCCGCCCGGTAGCGCTCCTCCCGGCGGACCAGCTCGGCGGCCTCGCGGCGTTCGACCCGGGCGATCGCCTGCTCACGCGCGCCGACCGCCGCGACCGCTCGCGGGTCGACCACCCGGATCCCGCCGGGGCCGATCGCGCCCACCGCGTACTCGGGATGGCCCGGGGCGCCGAGCTTGCGGACGACCAGGACGTCGAGGGGCGCTCCGAGCGCCTCGGCGACGACTCGCGCGACCGGAACCCCGCCGCGGGGGAGCCCGAGCACGATCGGGATCGTCGAGGTCGCCGAGCTCGAGAACGGCGGCGGCGAGCCGGGCGCCGGCGTCCTCTCGATCGGCGAACACGTCAGCGGCCGCGCAGCTTCTCGATGTCGCGCCGGTCGCGTTTCGTCGGGCGCCCGGCGCCCGGATCGCGGGCGGCGACGTAGACGCGTTCCTCGCGGGGCAGAGGCGCTGGCGTGCGGTCCTCGAACGCCGGAGCGGCGAGCGTGGCGCTCACCCGCTTCGCGAGGATCGCCCGCACCTCGACGATCCGCTCGCCCCCGGTCGTGAAGACCCGCACCTCGTCGCCGATCTTCACGGTCTGCGCCGGCTTGGCTCGATCGCCGTTGATCCGCACGTGCCCTGCCTTGCAGAGCGCGGTCGCGGCGGAACGGGTCTTGGCGAGGCGGATCGCCCAGATCCAGCTGTCGACGCGCCCCTCGGCCATGGCTCAACGGTATCCGTAGGCTGTCGGTATGGCCCGCGCCCATCACGACCCGAGCGCGCGCCGGCCCCATGGCCCCGAGGACGCCTGGGTCGACGGACCCCGTGGCCGCTACTGGGGTATCGAACGGTGCGGCCGGTCTGCTGCTCGCCCATCCGGAGGCCGGGGTGCTGCTGCAGCTCCGCGTCGAGTGGAGTCATTTCGGCGGCACCTGGGGCCTCCCCGGCGGCGCACGCAAGGCGGGGGAGACCCCGGAGCAGGCCGCGATCCGCGAGGCGGACGAGGAGGCGAGCGTGCCGCCGGATGCGGTGGAGGTTCTGGCGACGCGGATCTTCGACGTCGGGTACTGGAGCTACACGACCGTGCTGGCCAAGGCATCCCGGCTCTTCGAGCCCGTGGTCGGCGACGCGGAGAGCTCGGAGCTGCGCTGGGTCCCGTTCGCGGAGGTGGCCGACCTGCCGCTGCACCCCGGAGTCGCCGTCGAGTGGCCCGAGCTGCGGGCCTCGCTAACGGCTCTCGACGAGGAGCTGGCCGCCGCGATCGGCGGCTAGTGCGGGCGCAGCGCCGCGATCGGCCGCGAGTGAGCGCTTCCACTCGACCAGCGCGCGCACGGTCTCGGACTCGTCGTCGGCCAGCGCGTCCATGACGTCGGCCGGCACGTAGAAGTTCACGGCGACCCAGCCGCGCACGGCCTCCGACGTCGTCGTGCGAGAGCTCGCGCAGCAGGTCGCACGACGTCGTCTCGTTGCGGGCGAGGCAGGCGCGCACGCCCTCGTCGGGATCGCGCGCGAGACGCTCGGCCACGTCGAGCGGGCGTGTGGTAGCTGCGACGCGACGCTCTCGCGGATCTTCGGGTTCGGGTCGCTCGGCGAGCATCCGCAGCCGCCGGATCTTGCTCGCCGTCACCGGGGGAGCGGGGTGCAGCCGCGCGGCCTCCTCGGCCGTCAGCATGCTCGGCGCCATCGCCGCCAGCTGCGCGCGCTGGGCGGGCGTGTTGAACCGGATGCAGGACATCCCGTCAGGCTACGCCGCTACGCGGTGAGCCTCCTGGCGGGCACGCCGCGGGAACCACGGCACGATCGCCGAGGTCGTCGCCTGGTAGTCGGCGTACTCCGGGTACTTCGATCTGCGTGATGCTCTCGGTGAAGATCGTCGACCCGACGAAGAGCGTGCGTGAGCAGGACGGCGCCGAGCACGGTCCACTGCAGGAGCGAGCCCGCGGCGACCGCGCCGAACAGGAAGAGCACCCACCACTGCGCCTGCTCGAAGAAGAAGTTCGGATGCCGCGAGAAGCGGAAGAGGCCGGTCTGCAGGAATCGCGTGGCCGGCTCGCGACCCGCGGCGACGTCGGCCGCCTTCCGCCGGTGGAACTCCCACTGCTGCTGATCGGCCAGCGTCTCGCCGGCGAGCAGCGCCAGGAACAGCACCGTGAGCACGCACGTCGAGCGGTCCGAACGGCGTCCGGTTCTCGAACGCGGTGAGCGCCGGCAGCGTGATCAGCACCAGGATCGCGTTCTGGTACAGCACGATGAAGAGCAGGTTGAAGACCGCGAACTGCGCTCGGCTCATGCGCCCGCGCAGCACCGCCCAGCGGTAGTCCTCCATTCCGGAGTAGCCGCCCTTGCGCGCGAAATTGAAGGTCAGGCGCGCGCCCCAGAGCGTGACGAGGCCGGCCATCACATCCAGTCGGACGTCGGCCAGCCCGGCCGCGATCGCGAAGACCCAGACGTAGACGACCGGCACGATCGACCACAGCCGGTCGACCCAGGAGTTCTCTTTCGTGATCAGCGAGGCGACGTAGCAGAACACGCAGACGGCGGCCGCGAGCAGCACGACGACGAGCAGGGGAGACATGCGGCGATGCTAGCGGAGCCATGGACGCGGCCTCCGAGCGCACGGCTAGACTCGGGCGACGAGGGAGGTCGGACTGGTGACGACGGTGAGCACGCGGATCGTGACGATCCCGAATCTGCTCAGCCTCTTCCGACTCCTCCTCATCCCCGTCTTCCTGGTCCTGCTCGTCGTCGGGCACTACGTCTGGGCGCTCGTCGTGCTCGTCGTCTCGAGCGCCACCGACTTCGTCGACGGCTACGTCGCGCGCCATTTCAACCAGGTGAGCCGGCTCGGGCAGCTGCTCGATCCGGCCGCCGACCGGCTGTTCATCTTCTCGACGCTGATCGGGCTCGCCTGGACCGGGTTCATCCCGTGGTGGCTCGCGGGGGTGATCTTCGCGCGGGAGTTCCTGTTGCTCGTGATCGGGGTGATCCTCGCCAACCACGGCTACGGACCGCTCCCGGTGCATCACCTCGGCAAGATGGGGACGTTCGCGCTGCTCACCGCGATGCCGCTTCTGATCCTCGGCGCCGCGTTCCCCCAGATCGACTTCGTCGCCAACCCGCTGGGCTGGGCGGCGGCGCTCTGGGGAGTATTCCTGTACTGGTGGGCGGGCGTGCTCTACGCGCTCGAAGCCGGTCGCCTGATCCGGATTCCGAGGGACGCACCCGTCGCGGCATCCGATAGCCTGAACACCTGAGGGAGGATGACGATGGTCGACGCCGGGGATGAGCCCGCCACCGATGATGCGAGCTCGCGCCGGAACAGCCGGCGGGTTCGCTTCGGGTGATACGACGGCGCACTTCACCGACGACTTCGTCGCCCAGCTCGCCGCCATGGAGGCGGGCATCTCGCCCGAGGAGCAGGAGTCGATCGCGGCTCTGCCGTCCGGCTCGGCGCTCCTGATCGTCCGTCGCGGCCCCAACGTCGGGGCACGCTTCCTGCTGGATGCCGACCTCACCGTCGCGGGACGGCATCCTGATGCCGACATCTTCCTCGACGACGTGACCGTCTCCCGTCGCCACGCGGAGTTCGTCCGCGTCGGCACCGCCTTCCAGGTGCGCGACCTCGGGTCGATGAACGGCACCTACTTCGATGGCGTCCGTATCGAGTCCGCCCTGTTGTCCGATGGCGCGGAGGTGCAGGTCGGCAAGTTCCGGCTCACCTTCTACGCCTCGCGCTTCGATCTCGCCACCCAGAGTCGTTGATGGCGGGCGCAGCGTCTCCGGCGAGGTTGCCGGGGCAATCCTCCGGGCATTCGGCCTCACAGCTCTGACTGCTGAGCATCGGGCAGGTGCTCGCGCGGCTCAGTCCCGAGTTCCCGGACCTCTCGCCGTCGAAGCTGCGGTTCCTCGAGGAGCGGCAGCTCGATCACGCCGTCGCGCACCGAGTCGGGCTACCGCAAGTTCTCGCCGAAGGATCTCGAGCGACTGCGCTTCGTGCTGTCGATGCAGCGCGACTACTACCTGCCGCTCAAGGTGATCCGCGGGTACCTCGACGACCTCGACGCGGGACGCGAGCCGGTGCTGCCCGGCGGCGCGACCGTCGCCGCGCCGTCGATGCTGCCGAGCGATCGGCGGCTGACGCGCGACGAGCTGATCAACGAGGCCGGCGCGACGCCGATGCTGCTCAACGACGCGGTGAGCGCGTCGCTGATCGTCGCTGCCGAGCACTTCGGCGAAGACGCGCTGACCGTGCTGCGCGCGCTGGTCGAGCTGCAGCGTTCGGGGATCGAGCCGCGGCACCTGCGCGGGTTCCGTGCCGCGGCGGAGCGCGAACTGGGTCTGATCGAGAGCGCGCTGATCCCGGTCTCCCGCCGCAAGGACACGGCGAGCCGGGCGAAGGCGGGCGAGTTGGCGCGCGAGATCGCCGGGCAACTCGAGGTCGTGCGCTCGAGCCTGATCCGCTCGGCGCTCGGACGCCTCTGACTCCGCCGCACCTCCGGCCGAAAATATGACGCCGACACGCCCGGATGTCCTTGGCCGGGCGTCGACGCGCACGGGTACCGTGTGAGCACACGAGGATTTCACCTTCAAGTTCAACTTGAGGGTTAGCGTCCGAGCCTGTCGAGGTCCGTGCCCTTGAGGAGAGTCGCATGAGCGATGTGCCGGTTGAACGGCGTGTGAATCGCAACGAGGAGTCTCGTTACGACCTCGGCCTGCTCTTCACCGACGGCATGCCCGACCTCGACGACACGTCCGGCTACCGCGGTGCCATCGCCGCACGCGCGGCCGGCATCAGCTACCGCCAGCTCGACTACTGGGCTCGCACGCAGCTGGTCGAGCCGACGGTTCGCAGCGCCGCCGGCTCCGGGTCGCAGCGCCTCTACGGCTTCCGCGACATCCTGGTTCTCAAGCTCGTCAAGCGACTGCTCGACACCGGGATCTCGCTGCAGCAGATCCGCGTCGCCGTGAACCAGCTGCGCGAGTCGGGCATCAACGACCTCGCCCAGACGACGCTCATGTCCGACGGCGCCAGCGTGTACCTCTGCACCTCCGACGACGAGGTCGTCGACCTGGTCAGCCGCGGGCAGGGCGTGTTCGGGATCGCGGTGGGCAAGGTGCTGCGCGAGGTCGAGTCGTCGCTGGTCGAGCTCGACGCCGTCGAGGCCGAAGACCCGTCGGACGAGCTCGCCGCTCGCCGCGCGACGCGCGCCAGCTAGGGTCCGCCCTCTGTCCGTCTCGGGCTCGGGCTCGGGTTCGGGTGAGCGCGGACGGTGCGTTGGCCCGAGGTGCGTCAGTTCGCGGGCTGCTGCTGTTGCGGCGCCGGGAAGTCGAAACCGGGCAGGCCCGGGATGCCGGGCTGCTGCGGCTGAGGCTGCGGCTGTGCCGGATAGGTAGGCTGCTGCGGGGCGGGGAAGGTCGGCTGCTGCGCCGGCTGGTAGGCTGTCGGCTGCCGGCTGCGCGGGCCGCGGCAGGCTCGGTCAGGGCTGCTGCGGCTGCGCGGCCGGCTCCGGCGCCTGCGGCTGCGTCAGATCGAAGCCGGGGTCACCCGCCTCGAGGCGAGCGGTGCGGAGCACACGGTCGAGCAGCTGGTCGAAGTTGCGCGCCATCTCTTGCGCACTCTCGCCCGGCCAGATGTGCAGCGGCTTCGCGGCGCCCTGGGCCTGTTGCAGAGATGTGCGCTCGGGCAGCTGCGGTGAGAGCACGAGCGGCCCGAACATGTCGCGCAGCTCCTTGATGCGGAACTGGTGCTCGAGCGATTGCACGCGCGCACGGTTCACGATGATGCCGAGGGGCTGGAGTCGCGGTGACAGGCCGCGGCGGATCTCCTCGATCGCGCGGAGCGCGCGGTCGGCGGCGGCGACGGAGAACAGGCCGGGCTCGGTCACGACGGCCACGCGGTCGGACGCAGCCCACGCCGTACGGGTCAGCGCGTTGAGCGAGGGTGCGCAGTCGATGAGCACCAGCTCGTAATCTTTCTCGACATGCGCGAGTGCCTCTTCGAGCTTCCAGATGTCGCGGATGCTGGGGTGCGGCCCGTCGAAATTGATCGCCGACGGCGATCCGATCAGCACGTCGATGGTGCCGCGGCGGCCCTTGGTCCAGCCGCTGGGGGCGATCGCCGAGCGGACGATCTTCTCCTTCGGGGACGCCAGAACGTCGGCCACGTTGAGGTGCCCGGCGACCGCGATGTCCATGCCGGTCGAGACGTCGGACTGCGGGTCGAGGTCGACCACGAGGGTCGACAGACCCTTGGCGAATGCCGCGGATGCGAGCCCGAGCGTGACCGTGGTCTTTCCCACGCCCCCCTTGAGGGAGCTCACGCTGAGCACATGCACGCATACGAACCTACCGTCAGTAGTCTGAGAGAACCCAAACCACGGCGGCACCTGTTCGGGTGTGTCCGACGTGCGCGGGAACGCCACCACGATCCGTCGAAAGGACCGCATGTTCCGCAAGATCCTGGTGGCCAACCGCGGCGAGATCGCGATCCGGGCGATGCGCGCGGCCTACGAGCTCGGTGCGCTCACGGTCGCGGTGTACCCGTACGAGGATCGCAACTCGCTGCACCGGCTCAAGGCCGACGAGGCGTACCTGATCGGCGAGGAGGGCCATCCCGTCAGGGCGTACCTCGACGTCTCCGAGATCATCCGAGTCGCCAAGGAGTCCGGAGCGGACGCCATCTACCCGGGCTACGGCTTCCTCTCCGAGAACCCCGATCTCGCGCAGGCCGCGGCGGAGGCGGGCATCACGTTCATCGGCCCGGGCAGCCATGTGCTCGAAATGGCCGGCAACAAGGTCACCGCGAAAGAGCACGCGATCGCGGCCGGCGTCCCGGTGCTCAAGTCGACCCCGGCCTCCCAAGACATCAAAGAGCTGCTCACGGGCGCCGACGAGATCGGCTTCCCGGTGTTCGCCAAGGCGGTCGCCGGCGGCGGCGGGCGCGGGATGCGGCGGGTCGACGCGAAGGAAGACCTGCGGGAGGCGCTCGAGGCCGCGATGCGCGAGGCGGACAGCGCGTTCGGCGACCCGACCATGTTCATCGAACAGGCCGTGGTGCGGCCACGGCACATCGAGGTGCAGATCCTGGCCGACGGCACGGGGGAGACCGTGCACCTGTTCGAGCGCGACTGCTCGGTGCAGCGCCGTCATCAGAAGGTCATCGAGATCGCGCCGGCACCGAACCTCGACGAGAAGATCCGGCAGGCGATGTACCGCGACGCGATCGCGTTCGCGAAGTCGATCGGGTACGTGAACGCCGGCACGGTCGAGTTCCTGCTCGACACGGCGGGGGAGCGCGCGGGCCAGCACGTCTTCATCGAGATGAACCCGCGCATCCAGGTCGAGCACACCGTGACCGAGGAGGTCACGGACGTCGACCTCGTGCAGTCGCAGATGCGGATCGCCTCGGGCGAGACGCTGGCCGACTGGGCCTGCACCAGAAGGACCTGCACCTGCGCGGTGCTGCGCTGCAGTGCCGCATCACCACGGAGGATCCGGCGGCGGGCTTCCGGCCCGACACCGGCAAGATCACGACCTACCGGTCGCCGGGTGGAGCGGGGATCCGCCTGGATGGCGGAACCGTCGCCGCGGGAGCCCAGGTCAGCCCGCACTTCGACTCGATGCTGGTCAAGATGACCTGCCGGGGACGCGACTTCGCCACCGCCGTGATGCGGACCCGCCGCGGACTCGCCGAATTCCGCCTGCGGGGCGTCACCACCAACATCCCGTTCCTCCAGGCGGTGCTCGACGATCCCGACTTCGTGGCCGGCGACCTCAGCACGTCGTTCATCGAGGAGCGCCCGTGGCTGGTGCGCGGCCATCGGTCGAAAGACCGCGGCACCAAGATCCTGAACTGGCTCGCCGACGTGACGGTGAACCAGCCCAACGGCGACGGCGAAGGGTTGATCGATCCCGCCGCAAAGCTCCCCGTGGTGGATGTGGACACCGCGGCGCCCGACGGGTCGCGCCAGCGCCTGCTCGAGCTGGGCCCCGCCGGCTTCGCCGCCGCCCTCCGCGCGCAGACCGCCCTCGCCGTGACCGACACGACGTTCCGCGACGCCCATCAGTCCCTGCTCGCGACGCGTGTGCGCACCAAGGACCTCGTCGCGGTGCTGCCCCACGTCGCGCGGCTCACCCCCGGCCTGCTCAGCGTGGAGGCCTGGGGTGGTGCGACCTACGACGTCGCGCTCCGCTTCCTCGGCGAGGACCCCTGGGAGCGGCTGGCGGCCATGCGCGAGGCGCTGCCGAACGTCGCCATCCAGATGCTGCTCCGCGGACGCAACACGGTGGGGTACACCCCGTATCCGACGGCTGTCACGGATGCCTTCGTGGCCGAGGCGGCGTCGACGGGCGTTGACATCTTCCGCATCTTCGACGCGCTCAATGACGTCGACCAGCTGAAGCCCGCCGTGGAGGCGGTGCTCTCCACGGGGACCGCCGTCGCCGAGGTCGCGCTCTGCTACACCGGCAACCTGCTCGATCCGACCGAAGACCTCTACACGCTCGACTACTACCTCCGCCTGGCCGACGACATGGTCGCCGCCGGCGCGCACATCCTGGCCATCAAGGACATGGCCGGTCTGCTGCGCGCGGGCGCCGCCGAAACGCTCGTGGGCGCTCTGCGCGAGCGGTTCGATCTCCCGGTGCACGTGCACACGCACGACACCGCAGGCGGGCAGCTCGCGACTCTCCTGGCTGCCAGCCGTGCTGGTGCCGACGCCGTGGACGCCGCCAGTGCCCCGATGGCCGGTACGACGAGCCAGCCCAGCCTGTCCGCGCTGGTCGCCGCCACGGCGCACACCGACCGCGACACCGGACTCGGCCTGCAGCAGGTCAGCGACCTCGAGCCGTACTGGGAGGCGGTCCGCAAGGTCTACCGGCCGTTCGAGTCCGGCCTCGCCGGACCGACCGGACGGGTGTACCGGCACGAGATCCCGGGCGGCCAGCTGTCCAACCTGCGCCAGCAGGCGATCGCGCTCGGGCTCGGCGACCGCTTCGAGGTCATCGAGGATCTGTACGCGGCAGCCAGTGACATCCTGGGTCGTCCGCCGAAGGTGACGCCGTCATCCAAGGTGGTCGGCGACCTGGCGCTCGCTCTCGCGGCGGCCGACGCCGACCCGGCGGACTTCGAGAAGAACCCGGACAAGTACGACATCCCCGACTCGGTCGTCGGTTTCATGGCGGGGGAGCTGGGCGATCTGCCCGGCGGCTGGCCCGAGCCGTTCCGCACCAAGGTATTGAAGGGACGCGACGTCAAGATCGGCGTCGAAGAGCTGACCCCGGATGAGAGCGCTGCACTCGAGGGCGAGTCGGCCGAGCGCCGCATGGCCCTCAACCGGCTCCTGTTCGCGGGACCCACCGAAGCGTTCGAGCAGGTGCGCGAGCAGTTCGGCGACCTGTCGGCCGTCGAGACGCCCGACTACCTCTACGGCCTGCGCGCCGGCGTCGAGCATTCCGTCACCATCGCGCCGGGAGTGAACCTGCTCGTCGGACTCGAGGCGATCGGCGAGGCCGACGAGAAGGGCATGCGCACCGTCATGACGACGCTCAACGGGCAACTGCGGCCCGTCTTCGTGCGCGATCGCGGCATCACCGTCGAGAACAAGGCGGCAGAGAAGGCGGATGCCGCCCAGGCCGGCCAGATCGCGGCACCGTTCTCGGGCGTGGTCAGCCTCAAGGTCGCCGAGGGCGACACCGTGGAGGCCGGGCAGCAGATCGCGTCGATCGAGGCCATGAAGATGGAGGCGGCGATCACGACCCCGGTCGGCGGCACCGTCGTACGGCTGGCCATTCCGGTCACCCAGCAGGTCGATGCCGGGGATCTGCTCGTGGTGGTGCAGTAACCGCGCGTGCAGTCGCCGTCCAGACGTCGTCCAGCGGGTTGCCATAAACTGGCTGGTTGGCGCGCCCCTGCGCGAGAGTGAAAGGACCGGTCGCGTGAAGTTCACCGTCGACCTCCCCCCGGAGGTGCACGAGACGCCGGACGACGAGGCGATCGTCGCGATCGACGACGTGGCCATCGCGCCGGGCGATGTCGGCGCGGTCTCCACCACATCCATCGAGATCGTCCCGGAACTTGTCATCGCCGCCGCCGAAGCCGCGCGGGCCCGCGAGCTGGAAGCGGGGGAGCCCGTCGAGGCGCGCGGCATCCCGCCGCTGCCCGAACCCGTCGTCACCCTCTCGCGCCGCGGCCGCAACTACCACGACCCTTCGGAGGACTACATGTACGAGTCGTACCTCAAGCCACGCGCCGGCAAGCCCGGCGCGCCCGAGGGGTTCTGGCCCGAACTCGTCTACGGCGTCACGCTGACCCTCGTCAACCTCGGCGACTCGAAGCCCGTGCGCGCGCGCAAGCGACTCGAAGCCCGCATCGCCAGTCCGGTGAACGACGGCGCGCGATTCATCCCGGTCATCAGCCGCAAGGGCGGTGTGGGCGCGACTACCGTCACGACCCTGCTCGGCATGGCGCTGGCCGAGGTTCGAGACGATCGCGTGCTGGCCGTCGACGCCCATCCTGACCGCGGCACGCTGGCCGAGCGGGTCACCGAGCCCGCGACGGCGAGCGTGCGGGATGTCGTGGAGCTGGCGCCCGGGAATCCGGTCCGCCGCCGACCTGGACGGTCTCGTCGGACACGATCGCACCAGCCTCGAGGTGCTCGCGTCGGATTCCGGTCCGGAGCAGTCGCACCCCTTCGACGGCAACGCCTACAAAGTGGTCGCGGATGTCGCGGAACGGTTCTACTCGGTCGTCCTGACCGACGGAGCGAGCGGCGTTCTCGAACCCGTCATGCAGGCCGCACTCCAGCGTGCCGACGGACTCGTGGTCGTCTCCGGCGGCAGCGCCGACGAGGCACGGCTCGCGTCGGAGATCATCGACTGGCTCGAGGCGAACGACCTGGCCGGCCTCGCCGAGAACGCGATCGTGGCGATCAACACGGCGACCACGGGAACCGTGTTCGACGCCCTTCCGCAGATCGAGGCGCACTTTCAGTCGCGGGTGCGCGACGTCGTGCGGATCCCGTACGACGAGGAGCTCGCGGCAGGCACCCCGGTGCGCTTCGGCGCCCTTCGGCCATACACCCGCGATTCGGCGCGCGACCTGGCTGCGCTCGTCATGGACGGAGTCGCAGGCGCCGACGACGACGAGGATCAGGTCAGCGCAGCGGATCACGCCGCATGACGGAGCGGCAGATCCGGCTCTTCGGAGACCCGGTCCTTCGTTCGGCCTCCGACCCGGTGACTGCCGAGCCCGGCGATCCGCGGATCGCGGCACTCGTCGAGGACCTGGTCGACACCGTCGCCATGGAGGGTCGTGCCGGTGTCGCCGCGCCGCAGATCGGCGTGGGGTTGCGGGCGTTCAGCTACAACGTCGATGACGTGGTCGGCTACGTGATCAACCCCGTGCTCGAAGTCGAGGGCGAGCCGGAGCTGGTCGAGGAGGGGTGCCTGTCCGTGCCGGGCTTCTACTTCCCGCGGCTGCGGTACCCACGCGCACGCGTGACCGGGGTCGACGTCGACGGCAAGCCCGTCGAGGTCGAGGGGGACGGCCTCATGGCGCAGGCTCTGCAGCACGAGACCGACCACCTCGACGGCAAGCTGTACATCGAGGGACTCGAGCCAGACGTCAAGCGCGACGCGATGCGGGAGATCCGCCAGGCGGACTGGTTCCGCGCCTAGCGGATCTTCCCGCTGAACCTGCTCTCAGTGAACGAGCGACTGACCCTGGGTCGGGGCGTCGGCGTACATCCCCTCGATCTCCCGGGCGTAGTCGTTCATGATGGGGCCGCGCTTGATGCTCATCTTGGGGGTCAGATGACCGCTCGATTCGGTGAACTCGGTGGGCAGGATCACGAACTTGCGGATCGACTCCGCGCGTGACACGCGGGCATTCGCAGCATCCACGGCCTTCTGCACCTCGGCGAGCACCTTGGGGTTCTTCACCGCGTCGTCGAGTGTCATGTCGGCTGCCTCGCCGTTGTTGTTCAACCAGACCGGAAGCATCTCCGAGTCGAGCGTGATCAACGCAGCGATGAACGGCTTCTGGTCGCCGCAGACCACCACCTGGCCGACGATCGGGTTCGCCCGGATCGGATCCTCCAGTGCTGCCGGGGCGACGTTCTTGCCGCCGGCGGTGACGAGGATCTCCTTCTTGCGGCCGGTGATCGTCAGGTAGCCCTCTTCGTCGAGAGCACCGATGTCGCCGGTCTTGAACCATTCGCCGTCGAACGTCTCGGCCGTCTCCTTGGGCTTCTTCCAGTAACCGTCGAACACGTTGACGCCCTTGACCCAGATCTCGCCGTCGTCGGCGATCTTGAGGCCGACGCCGGGTAGCGCCGGGCCGGTGGTCCCGATCTTGAACCGGGTCGTGAGGTTCACGGTCGCCGGGGCCGTCGTCTCGGTGAGGCCGTAGCCCTCGAGGATCATGACGTTCATGCTGCGGAAGAAGTGACCGAGGCGCGTGCTCAACGGTGCAGAACCCGACACCGCGTATCGGACGTTGCCGCCCATGGCCGCCTTCAGCTTGCTCAGCACGAGCCGGTCGAAGAGCGCGAATTGCAGCTTGAGGCCGAGAGGTACCTTGCCCTCGTCGAGCGCCTTCGAGTGTGCGACCGCGACATCCGCGGCCCGCCGGAAGATCTTGCCCTTGCCGCCGGCCTCCGCCTTCTGCTCGGCCGAGTTGTAGACCTTTTCGAACACGCGCGGGACCGCGAGGAGGAACGTCGGCTTGAAGCTTCCGAGCGACGGCAGTAGCTGCTTGGTGTCGGCCTGGTGCCCGACCTTCACGCCGCCGTGCACGGAGAGCACCGAGATGAACCGCGCGAACACGTGCGCCGTCGTGATGAAGAGCAGCGTCGTCGACCGCGGGTTGACCACCTCGCTCATCGCCACAGCGGCGTTGCGGCAGGTCTCGACGAAGTTCGAGTGGGTCAGGATGCAGCCCTTGGGCACGCCGGTCGATCCCGATGTGTAGATGAGGGTCGCAAGATCCTTTCCGACCGCCCCCGAGCGGCGCTTCTCGAGCTCGGCGTCCGTCGTCTTGGCGCCGTCCTTGGCGAGTTTCTCGATGTCGCCGTTGCTCATCTGCCAGACCTTGCTGACCTGGGGGACGTCGCCGGCGATCTCGTCGAAGCGGGTGAAATGCTCCGCGGTCTCGACGATGATCGCCGTCGCGCCCGAGTCGGTGAGGATGTACTGGATCTGCGACGGTGCCGAGGTCTCGTAGATCGGGACCAGGACGGCACCCGCGTACCAGGCCGCGAAGTCGATCAGCGTCCACTCGTAACGGGTCTTGCACATGAAGCCGATCTTCTCGCCCGGCTTGATGCCGGCGGCGATGAAGCCCTTGGCGAGGCCGACGACCTGAGCGTGGAATTCGCGGGTGGTGACGTCCGTCCAGCCGCCGTCGGCGGTCGGGAGGGAGAACAACGCGCCATCAGGCGTCTGCTTGAGACGCTCTTCCAGCAGATCCGTGACATTGGCCTTGGGGTCGGCCTCGACGACGGCGGGTGTGAAGTACTCGTTCACGGCAGCTCCTTCGGTACGCGTGGGCGGGTGTCTCAACTGTAACCGTTCGCAGCGAACCGTAGACTTCGAGATCGTGCATGCCATCGGGATCGACATCGGCGGGACCAAGATCGCTGGCGCCCTGGTCAGTGAGGCGGGGGAGATCCTCCGCCTCGAGAAGCGTTCGACGCCGGCGGGCGATCCGGTTGCCATCGTCGACCTCGTCGTCGGCCTGATCACCGAACTGGGAGAAGGGGAGGACGTCTCAGCGGCCGGTGTCGCAGCCGCCGGGTTCATCGACAAAGAGCAGTCGATCGTCTACTACGCCCCCAACATCAACTGGCGCAGCGAGCCCTTCCGGCAGCACCTCACCGATCTGCTTCCCGGACTCGACATCACGATCGACAACGATGCGAACGCCGCCGGCTGGGCCGAGTACCGGTTCGGTGCCGGCCGCGGCGCGACCGACATGACACTGCTGACGATCGGCACGGGCGTCGGCGGGGCGGTGGTCGCGGACGGCGAGCTGTTCCGCGGCGGCTTCGGTGCCGCCGGCGAGATCGGCCATCTGCGGGTCGTCCCGAACGGGCTGCCGTGCGGATGCGGCGCCCGCGGCTGCATCGAGCAGTACGGGTCGGGGCGCGCACTCCTCCGCATGGCGAACGAGATGGCGGATGCCGGAGGCATCGGCCAGAATCTCGCGGACGTCCGCGCGGCGAACGACGGCGTCCTCGAGGGTCCGGCGGTCGCCGCACTCATCGCGGAGCACGATCCCGGAGCACTGGCCGCCCTCCGCGAGCTCGGCGGCTGGCTGGGACAGGCGTGCGCGTCCATCGGCGCCGTCCTCGATCCGCAGCTGTTCGTCTTCGGCGGCGGAGTCGCGATCGCGGGGGAGTCCCTGCTCGAGCCGATCCGCGAGGCCTACCTCGCGAACCTCCCAGCGCGCGGATTCCACCCGGAACCGGCGTTCACGACCGCCGAACTGGTGAACGACGCCGGCGTCGTCGGTGCCGCCGACCTCGCGCGCGTGCATCTCGGCGGGTAACGACGAGGTCACGCTTCGCTAGGCTGGGCCCCTGGGAGGTCGGACGCTTGTTCTACTGGTTTCTGAAGAACCTGGTCATCGGGCCGTTCGCGTTCTCGGTGTTCCGGCCGTGGGTCCGCGGCCGCGAGAACGTGCCCGAGAAGGGCGCCGTGATCTACGCGAGCAACCACCTGTCGTTCATCGACTCGGTATTCCTCCCGATCGTCGTCGACCGTCCGATCAGTTTCCTCGCCAAGAGCGACTACTTCACCGGCAAGGGACTCAAGGGCGCGATCCTGCGCTGGTTCTTCCTCGCGATCCATCAGCTCCCCATCGACCGATCCGGTGGCAAGGCGTCGGAGGCATCCCTCAACTCGGGGCTGGAGCACCTGGCCGAAGGCGGGCAGCTCGGCATCTACCCGGAGGGCACGCGCAGCCCGGATGGCCGCCTGTACCGCGGTCGCACGGGTGTCGCGCGCATGATCCTCGAGGCCGGCGTGCCGGTCATCCCGGTCGCCATGATCGACAGCGAGAAGGTGATGCCGGTCGGCGCCAAGATCCCGAAGGTGCGGCGCGTCGGCGTCGTCTTCGGGGAGCCACTGGACTTCACCCGTTTCGACGGGATGGAGGGCGACCGCTTCGTCCTCCGGTCGATCACCGACGAGATCATGCACGAGTTGTCGCAGCTGAGCGGCCAGGAGTACGTCGACGTCTACGCCTCGTCGATCCCCCGGGTGAAGCCCGCGAAGCGTCGCCGCCGGCCGGCGAAGCGCCCTGCCCCGCGCGCGGCAGCAACAGTCTGAGACCGCAGATAGGCTGAATCGCTGACGGCCGTCCCGGCCGGCAGGCAACCCTGGATGAGGAAATTTCCCCGTGGTAGACCCGTCAGAGACCGTCGTGCAGGCAGATCCCTCTGTGATCGCCGGGCTCGACTATTGGCGCGAGCTGCCGATCAAGCAGCAGCCGGTCTGGCCGGATGCCGAGGCCGTCGCCGCCGCGTCGAAAGAGATCTCGACGCTGCCGCCACTGGTCTTCGCGGGTGAGATCGACATCCTGCGCGACCGCCTGGCGCGTGCCGCGCGCGGGGAGTCGTTCCTGCTGCAGGGCGGAGACTGCGCCGAAACGTTCGCGGGCGCGACCGCCGACCAGATCCGCAACCGGGTGAAGACCCTGCTGCAGATGGCGGTCGTTCTGACCTATGGTGCGTCGATGCCGGTCGTCAAGATGGGACGGATGGCGGGGCAGTTCGCGAAGCCCCGCTCGAACGAGTCGGAGACGCGCGGCGAGCTGACCCTTCCGGCGTACCGAGGCGACATCGTCAACGGGTACGACTTCACGCCAGAATCGCGGGCTGCCGACCCGCGACGGCTCGTGCAGGGATACCACACCGCGGTATCCACCCTGAATCTCATCCGGGCCTTCACGCAGGGCGGGTTCGCCGACCTGCGGCAGGTGCACAGCTGGAACCGGGGGTTCGCGTCCAGCCCTCAGAATCAGCAATACGAGGGACTCGCGCGCGAGATCGACCGCGCCGTCAAGTTCATGGAGGCCGGCGGGCGCCGACTTCGACGAACTGAAGCGCGTCGAGTTCTACACCTCGCATGAGGGTCTGCTCATGGACTACGAGCGCCCCATGACCCGTATCGACTCGCGCAACGGCACCCCGGTGAACACCAGCGCGCACTTCCTGTGGATCGGCGAGCGTACTCGCGATCTCGAGGGGGCGCACGTCGACTACTTCTCCCGCATCCGGAATCCGATCGGCGTGAAGATCGGGCCCTCGGCGACGGGCGACGATCTGGAGCGGCTGATCGACAAGCTCGATCCCGACCGGGAGCCCGGCCGGCTGACGTTCATCACACGCATGGGCGCCGGCAAGATCCGCGATGCTCTGCCGCCCTTGCTCGAAGCGATCAAGGGTTTCGACGCGATGCCGCTCTGGGTCACCGACCCGATGCACGGCAACGGGCTGACGACACCGACGGGCTACAAGACGCGCAGGTTCGACGACGTGGTGGACGAGGTCAAGGGGTTCTTCGAGGCGCATCGCGCAGCAGGGACGCACCCGGGCGGCATCCACATCGAGTTGACCGGCGACGACGTCACGGAGTGCCTGGGCGGATCGGAGCAGATCGACGAGGCCACCCTGGCCACGAAGTACGAGTCGCTGTGCGACCCGCGGCTGAACCACATGCAGTCGCTGGAGCTGGCGTTCCTGGTCGCAGAAGAACTCAGCGCCGCTCGCTGATTCCCTTACGACGTCGGCGACCCGTCAACCTGCTCCTGCGACCTGGGAGATCAACCGGGTGATGGAGCTGACCCGGGCGCAGATGCCTAGGTGAACTTCACCTTGATCGTGTCGCCGCGGTGGATCGTGGTCCCGGCGTCCGGGTCCGTCGACTTGACCGTCACGAGCTGGGGAGCGAGGTCAGCGCCCTGGTTGTAGTCGAACTTGATGCCGAGTTCGATCAGTTTCGCCTTCGCGTCGGCCCAGGTCCAGCCGATGATGTCGGGCACGTCGACCGGTGCCGGCCCGCGAGAGATCTGCAGCGTCACCTGATCGTCGGGGTGCAGCACCTGCCCCTCCGCGAGTTCGATCATGATGACGTTCCCCACGGGGATCGTGTCGTGGTACTCCTCGGCCCCGGCGGTCGCCGTGATGCCGACGCCCCCCAGAAGGCCGATCGCGTCGTCGAGCGTCGCGCCGGCGACATCAGGTACCGGCCCTGCCGACACGATGAGGGTCAGCTCCTGCAGTTCTCCGTAGGACTCGACTCCCAGGATGCTGTTCGCAGCCATCAGCGCCGAGCACGTCGATCACGGCGTCCTTCGCCACCTCGGCGTCGAACTGCACGGTCGTCCCGGCCAGGGTCCACGGTGCGGCCTCGATGGCCGCCTCGGCGTCGGAGACGGGCATCCCCCGGACGATCGCGTCCCCGAACGGGATCGGCTTGGGGCCGGTCGAGATCAGCAGGCGCACGGTCGCGCCCTTGGCGACCGCCTCTCCGATCGCGGGGTCGCTCTGGGCGACCGCGTCCGCGGGAACGGTGGGCGAATCGATGGTTCCCGTCGTGTCGTCGACCTCGAAGCCCAGGTCACGCAGAATCGCCTCCGCCTCGACGGGGGTCTTGCCCTCGATCGACTGCGGGACGCTGACCATCGATCCCGGGCCGACGCCGAAGTACCAGCCGGTCGTGCCGGCGACGGCTGCCAGGACGAGCACCAGGATGAGCAGCCAGACCCCGCGCCCGCGACGCTTCTGCGACGCCACCGCGAGGGCGGCCGTGGAGTCGGGCACCTGGCGGCGGCGGCCGCACGGGCCGTGAGTCGGGATGCGAGCACCTGGGTCTCAGCCTCGGAAGCCGGGGAGATGGGTGTGGCGGGAGGGGTGGCCGAGGGCATCACGACCGTGCGCTGCGCGCCCGTCGCCGTCGAGGGCAGGGCGGTCTTGATGAGCGCCTCGGTGTCGTGCAGCTGGTCGAGCATGGTGCGCGCGTCGCGGGGACGGTGCTCCGGATCGCGGGCGGTCGCCCAGAGCACCAGTTCGTCGAGCTCGGCGGGGATGCGCGTGTTGACGCTGCTCGGCGTGGGGACGGCGTCGTTCGCGTGCTGATACGCGATCTGCATCGGCTGCTCGCCGACGAACGGCTGCTACTCCGGTGAGCATCTCGTACATCATGATGCCGACCGCGTAGATGTCGCTGCGGGTGTCGGCGATGCCGCGGGTGACGAGCTCGGGGGAGAGGTACGCGACCGTGCCGAGCAGCGCAGCTCCCGTAGCGGTGTTGGCGGTCGCCGCGCGGGCGAGGCCGAAATCGCCGATCTTGATGCGGCCGTCGTCGGCCAGCAGCACGTTCTCGGGCTTGAGGTCGCGGTGCACGATGCCGGCCTTGTGCGCCGCGGCGAGGCCGGAGAGCACCGCCTCGGAGATGTCCAGGGTCTGCTCCGGCGTGAGCGATCCGTACTCCTGCAGCAGGTCGCGGAGGGTGATGCCCGGAAGGTACTCCATGACCAGGTAGGCCGAGTCGGCGTCCTGACCCTGATCGAAGACGTTGACGACGTTCGGGTGGGCGAGCCGGGCGGCCGAGCGAGCCTCCTGGATGAACCGCTGTTTGAACGACTCGTCATCGGCCAGGTGGCCGTGCATCACCTTGATGGCGACGCGGCGTTCGAGACGCAGATCGGTGGCCAGATAGACCGTGGCCATGCCGCCGCGCGCGATGCGTGAGCGCACCTGATACCGGCCGTCGACCAGACGGCCGATCATCGGATCGGTGGTGTTGACACTCACTCTTCGAGTGTAGGCAGGGGCTACCTGTGAACCGGGTTCCAACACGGTCACAGCAGGGCCTCTGCGGGAAGGCTCAGCCGAGCTGCGCGAGCCAGGCGGTGGCGCTCTTCTCCCACTTCGCGTAGGCGTTCGGGAACGCCGAGATCTGCACCTTCTGCGCCGCCTGGGTGACCGTCATCGACTGCCAGCCCGCGATGTCGAGAAGGCCGCGGGTCGAGCCACGGTTGGGGTTGCTCGGGCCCCCGAAGAACAGGCGTGCCGCGTGGGCGACGTCGAGAATCGCATCGCGCGTGCCCCATCCGGTACTGGGTCGCTGCTGGAAGACGCCCACCGAATCCCGGTCGCCGTAGGTCACGTTGCGCAGGCTCGACTCCTGCATCGCGGCGGCCAGGGCGATGATGAGGCCGCGGTCGTTGACCCCGAGAGAACGGCCGATCTGGATGATGATGCGGGCATTCGCGGCCATCTCCGCTGTCAGCGGGGTGACCGTCGATCCGTCCTGGGCGCTCGTCACGCCGGGGATCGTCAGCGTGCGACCGGCGTAGATGATGCTCGCCCGCGTGAGACCGTTGGCGCTCAGCACGGCGTCGATGCTCACGCCGAAGCGTGTCGCGATCGAGGTGATCGTGTCGCCGCGTGCGATCGTGTAGGTGTTGTTGATCACGGGCGCCGGGGCGCTCGTCGGCGGGGTCGTCGGCGGGTTGGTCGGGGTGACGTTCGAGACCGGGGTGATCGCGATCGATGATCCCGACAGCACGATCGTCTGCCCGGGGTAGATGATGCTCGACCGGCTGAGGTTGTTGGCGGCGAGCAGGCCGGCCGTGGTGAGGCCGTAGCGCTGGGCGATGCCGCTGATGGTGTCGCCGCGCACGATCGTGTAGCGGCCGGTGCTCGGCGCGGGCGCCGAGGCGCCGCTGAGCTTGAGCACCTGCCCCGGGAAGATCAGGGATCGTGGGCCGAGTCCGTTGGCGGCGAGCACGGCGGCGGTGCTCAGCCCGTAGCGGGCGGCGATCGCCGACACGGTGTCGCCACGCGCGATCGTGTACGTGGTCGGGACCGACGCTGCGGCGATGGCCGCTGCCCGGGTCGCGGTCGCCTCCGCCTGACGCGCGGCCAGCAGGGCGGCACGAGCGGTTGGAGAGAGCTCGGACTTCGGCGCTGCCGGCCGCTTGGGCGTCGCCACCGCGGTCTCGATCGGCGCCGGTCACGTTCATGCTCACGGTCATGGCGCCGGCGAGCACGATCGGCATCGTCGACATCAGCCCCTGGCGCATGCGGCGCCGGTTCTCGCCGGCGGCGACCTCGTTCGCGGCGCGGGCGACGTCCGAAGGCGTCAGCCCGGCGAAGACGGAGCGCGCGATCGTGCCCGAGTCGTGCCCGTCACCAGTCCTGTGCACGTCTGAGTCATGCACGTCCATGGCTTCCGCCTCTCTCCCCACCCCCGGGATCAGTCCTACGCGGCAGTCGATCCACGGTGTCACAGAAGGTAATTACTGTCAATCAAAGGGGAAGAAGTGACGTGAGTTTACATGTTCGTAACAATGTCGAAGGCCCGACCTGGCGGTGCGGACGTGCGACCCTTGATCCGTGAGTCCTGCCGCCGCCGAATCGACCTGGCTGACCGTCCCCGAGCTCGTCGAACTGCTGGGCGTCCCCCATGGCAAGGTCCGCCGGCTGCTCGAAGAACGCATCCTGCTCGGCATCCGCGTCGACGGCGTCCTGAAGGTGCCCTCCGAGTTCGTCGTCGACGGCGAGCCGCTCGGCGACCTGCGCGGCACGCTGGTCGTGCTGCACGACGCCGGATTCACCGACGAGGAGTGCATGAACTGGCTGCTCAACGACGAGGACAGTCTGGAGACGACACCGGTCGCTGCTCTGCGGTCGGGACGCAAGGCCGAGGTGCGCCGCGTCGCTCAGGCGCTCGGTTTCTAACCGGCCGTGGGCGGAGCTAGCTCTCGCGGCGGGTCACGGTGTCCGCCAGTGCCGTGAGCTCGTCGCGGGCAGACCGCGCGATCGGCGCCTCGTTCAGGGCCGCCGTCGCGGTCTCGACGTTGTGGGCGATGATGCGCTCGACGTGATCCACCGCACCGCTCTCGCGGATCGCGGCCTGCAGCATCCCGATCTGCTCCTCGTCGAGCGCGGGGTCGCCGAGAAGCTCGTCGACGAACCGGGATGCCGACCCGGGCAGCTTCTGCCGCGCCAGGTTGACGAGCACGGTGCGTTTGCCTTCGCGAAGGTCGTCACCGGCCGGCTTGCCCGTCACCTCGGGATCCCCGAAGACGCCCAGCAGGTCATCCCGGAGCTGGAACGCGACGCCCAGCGGGAGGCCGAACGCGCGCAACCCCGCGACCTGGGCGAGGGAGCCGCCGGCGAGCGAGGCTCCGAGGGCGAGCGGGGACTCGACGCTGTATTTCGCCGACTTGTAGACGATGACGCGGTGCGCGCGGGGCAGCAGCTCGGCCTCCGGGCGTCCGCGCCAGGAGTGCTCCTCGAGCATGTCGAGGTACTGACCGAGCATCACGTCGGTGCGCATGCGGCCGAATTCGTCGCGGGCCGCCGCCGCTGCATCCCTGTCGACCGTCGTCAGACCCGTCTCGAAGAGGCCGTCGCTCCAGCCCAGCAGCAGGTCGCCGAGCAGGAGGGCGGCGGAGGTTCCGTAGCCGGTGGCAGACCCCGACCAGCCGCGATCGCGATGCAGGGCCTCGAAGCGTCGGTGCAGGCTGGGCTGACCGCGGCGGAGGTCGGAATTGTCCATGATGTCGTCGTGCACGAGTGCGGCGGCGTGGAAGAGCTCGAGTGCAGCCGCGACCGCGACGACGCCGTCCAGCGCGGGGGAGGAGTCGGCTGCCGGATCGAAGTCGTCGCCCTGAGCGGCGACCGCCTGCCAGCCCCAGTAGCAGAACAGCGCGCGGAACCGCTTTCCGCCCGCGAGGAGTGATCTCGCGGCCGCGTCGATGACGTCGAGGTCGGGGGATACCTCGTCGCAGCTCACCGCGACGCTCGGTGAGATACGAATCGAGTCGGAGCTGGATGAGGTCGACTAACCGCGTACTCCCAGCCACTCTTCTAGCCTAGCCAGGGCCACGGGCCTACAATGTTGAGTCATCACCCAGTCGGGCCGACTTGGCCTGCACCTTTGGAGGACGAGATGCCGCTGTCCGAGCATGAGCAGCGCCTCCTCGACGAGATGGAGCGCAGCCTCTACCACAACGAGGCTGACGACGTCACGACGGTCGGGGGCGGTCGCGCGCGCCCCAACTACACCGCCATCGCGCTCGGCATCGTCGCCGGTGTGATCGGGATCGCGCTGCTGCTGGTCGGGGTCGTCTCACGTCTCGCGGTCATCGGCCTCGTCGGATTCGTGATCATGTTCGCCGGCGCCCTGCTCGCCATCGCTCCGCCCCGCCGGCTGAGCATGGACCGTGGACGCGCGCCCGGAACCGCACGCAAGCCGAGCTTCATGGACTCGCTCAACGACCGCTGGGACCGTCGCTCGGACGGCGACGAGAGCTAGCTCCACTCCGCTCCACCAGTTCTCGAAGCAACGGGCTGACCTAAGGGTCGGCCCGTTTTCTGGTTTCCGGAGGGTCGCCGCTCTAACTACGGCTGCGGCGTACACGCGTGCGCACTACAGCGTCGCCTGCCCGCTTCGGCCGTACTTGTGGGGCGCCGACCGCTCAATCCCCTCCACTCTCCTCCACCCTCGGTACTGCCTGTCATTCCGGGTGTCCTGAGCCGTGTCCCCGCAAGTGGGGACGTCAATGTCGGGGGTTGGTGCTTGCGAGTGGAGGAAAGTGGAGTATGGTGGAGCCACCTTTCATCTGGCCGGAGAGTAGGGGGTGGTGTCGATGTTGCTCGGCACGTTCGTCCCCAAGCTCGACGACAAGGGCCGCATCATCCTTCCCGCGAAGTTCCGAGAGGACTTCGCCGCCGGTCTGGTCATGACCCGCGGCCAGGAGGGCTGCGTGTACGTGTACAGCCAGCGCGAGTTCGAGGCGCTCCACGAGCGGATGGCGCAGCGGGCCCCGCAACTGGGCAAGGCCGGCCGCGACTACCTGCGCATGTTCACGAGCGGCGCCGCGCAGGAGATCCCGGACAAGCAGTTCCGCGTGACGATCCCGCCGATGCTGCGCGAGTACGCCGGCCTCGATCGCGACCTCACCGTGATCGGCGCCGGAACCCGCGCCGAGATCTGGGATGCCGCCGCCTGGAAGACCTACTCCACCACCGCCGAAGCCGGATTCTCCGACGCCGACGGGGAGGTGATCGCCGGACTCTTCTGAGCGCCTCGAGCCCGACCCTCAGCCGCGCACCCTGCCTCCACTTCCCCGGAGACAGGTCGCAGCGGATGGGGATCAGGCCCGAGGGGCCGAAGCGCGACACGCCATGCCCGACGCCCCTCTGCACATCCCTGTCTTCCTCGATCGCACGATCGAGCTGCTCGCGCCCGCCCTCGACCGTCCCGGCGCCGTGCTCGTCGACGCCACCCTCGGCCTCGGCGGCCACGCCGAGGCGTTCCTCGCAGCGCTTCCCGGATCTCCGGTACGTCGGTCTCGACCGCGATCGCGACGCCCTGGCCCTCTCGGCCGAGCGTCTCGCGCCGTTCGCCGGACCGCATCCAGCTCGTCCATTCCGTCTACGACCGCATCGGGGAGGTGCTGGAAGAGCTCTCGATTCGGGGAATTGCGGGCGTGCTCTTCGATCTCGGCGTCTCGTCGATGCAGCTCGACCGCGTCGAGCGGGGCTTCTCCTATTCGAAGGACGCCCCGCTCGACATGCGGATGGACGATACGGCCCCGCTGACCGCGGCACGGGTGCTCGCCGAGTACGACGAGTCCGAGCTGCGGCGGATCTTCTACCAGTACGGCGAGGAGAAGCTCGCCCCGCGGTTCGCCCGACGCGATCGTCGAGGGACGCCAGGCGTCACCCCTCACGACGTCGGCGCAGCTCGTCGCGCTCATCGACGCCGCGACGCCGGCGGCGGTGCGACGCGCCGGGCATCCGGCGAAGCGGGTCTTCCAGGCCCTGCGCATCGAGGTCAACCAGGAGCTCGCATCGCTCGAGCGGGCGATCCCGGCCGCGCTCGACGCGCTCGAGGTCGGCGGGCCGCATCGTCGTGCTCGCCTACCAGTCGCTCGAGGACCGCATCGTCAAGCGCGAGCTCGCCGCGCGATCCGCCTCCACCGCGCCGCGCGGGCTGCCCGTCGAGCTGCCGCAGCACCGGCCAGAGTTCAGGCTCCTGGTGCGCGGGGCCGAGCTCGCCAGCGACGCTGAGAAGGCCGAGAACCCCCGCGCCACTCCGGTACGCCTGCGTGCCGCCGAGAAGCTCTGGGACCCAGCGGACGGCGCGACACGCCGTCGCGGGAGCGTGCAGCGCGGCACCGAGGAAGACGGCAGCATGACAGCGACCCGGAAACCTCGCGATCGCGCGTCCGCTGCGCCCGTCGCCGACGCCCGCGCCCCAGCCACGTCGCCACCTCGAGATCGCGCCGACCCGCGCACAGCGCCGCGCCCGGCCGCGCCTCGCGCACGCCGTCGTCACGGTCGCCGGGATCGGCGTCATCCTGCTGGTGCAGCTGCTGCTGAGCTTCGTGCTGGCCGACGGGGCGTATCAGATCTCCGGATCTGCAGACCGATCAGCGCGAGCTGCTTCGTGAGGAGCAGGCGCTCAACGAGCGCCTCGAGCTGCTCGGCTCGACCCAGAACCTCACGGCAAACGCCGAGGCGCTCGGGATGGTCGCGAGCGGCAACCCGGTCTTCCTCGACGTCGCGACCGGGGGAGTGAGTGGTTCCGACTCCACCTCCGCCGGCCTGCCGGTCAACCTCGTGCGCAACTCGCTGCTCGACGGCTCGACGGTGATCGACCCTGCGGCTCTGGCTGCGGCGCGAGCCGCCGAGGCGGCATCCGGTGACACCGGGCAGCACGTCGTCGAGGGCGGGACCCCCGCCGAGACCACCCCGACGACCCCGGGCACGCTGCCCTCACCCACCACTCACTGAGGCGCGGGGGATACGGGTGATCATCAACACGCGCGGCTCGCACCGTCGCCTCGCCCTCACGGTGGTCACCGTGTTCGCGATCGTGTCGGTGTTCGTCGTCCGGCTGGTCGACATCCAGCTCGTGCGCGCGGCCGAGCTCACCGCGGACGCGGAGCAGCGCCGCACCCTTCCTGTCACCACGTACGGCATCCGGGGCAGCATCGTCGACGCGAACGGCGTTGTCCTGGCCGACAGCGTGGAGCGTTTCGACATCACGGCGTCGCCGAAGAACGCGAAGCTCGACACCACCTGGATGACACGCGACGGCGTGCGCGCCGAGGTGCCGACCACGGACGCGATCCAGGCGATCGCCGACCTGACCGGAGCCGATCCCAACACGATCTACCAGGCGATCGCGACCGACAGGGAGTCGAACTTCACGTACCTGGCCCGCACCGTCACCCTCGAGGTCTTCAAGAAGGTGCGCGCCCTGCAGATCCCGTGGGTCTACAGCGAACTGCACCCCGCGCGCACCTACCCGAGCGGCGCGATCGCCGGCAACCTCGTCGGCTTCATCGGCACCGACGGCCCGCTGGCCGGAACCGAACTCAAGCAGGACGAGTGCCTGGCGGCCACCAACGGCGCAGTCCACCTACGAGTCCAGCGCCGACGGTGTCCGCCTGCCCGGCAGCACGATCGTGCAGCAGGAGTCGAAGGACGGCGGCACCATCCACCTGACGATCGACGCCGACCTGCAGTGGTACGCGCAGCAGATCCTCGCGCAGCAGGCCGCCGAGCTCGGCGCCGACTGGGCGACCGCGATGGTCGTCGAGGTGGAGACGGGGCGCATCGTCGCGGGCGCGGACTGGCCGTCCGTCGACCCGAACGACCTCGACTCGGTCGGCAATGAGGATCGCGGTGCACGCATCTTCGCCAGCCCGTTCGAACCCGGATCGATCATGAAGGTCGCGACGTTCGCCTCGCTGCTCGATCAGGGCGTCATCGCGCCATCGACGCAGGTGATGGTGCCCGGCATCTACACCGAGGGCCTGCCGGAGGGCAGCTCGATCAAGGACTCCTGGGCGCACGGCGACTTGCCTCTTACGGCGACCGGCATCCTGATGAACTCGTCCAACATCGGGACCGCGATCCTGTCCCAGAAGCTGAGCAAGCAGGAGCGCCACGACTATCTCGAGGCATTCGGCTTCAACAAGGACACCGCTGTCGACTTCCTCGGCGAGTCGAGCGGCTCGGTGCTGCCCATGGACCAGACCGACGCGATCACGAACCTCACCCAGCAGTTCGGGCAGGGAATGTCGGCCACGAGCGCCCAGATCGCGAGCCTGTACCAGACCATCGGCAACGGCGGGGTGCAGATGCCCCTCACGCTGATCGAGGGGTGCCAGTGGCCCGACGGGACCTGGACCCAGACCCCGTCCACCCAGACGAACCGTGTGGTCAGCGAGTCGGCCGCCGACACCACGGTGCAGATGATGGAGGTCACCGCGAACCAGGGTTCCCTGAAGAGCGTGCTGGCGATCCCCGGCTACCGGGTCGCAGCGAAGACCGGAACGGCGGAGGTGGCCGAGAACGGCAGCTACGGCGCTGGGCGCATCGTGTCGGTCGCGGGCCTCATTCCGGCCGGCGACCCGCAGTACGCCATTGTCGTGACCTTCGCGAAGCCCGATACGATGAGGACTTCCGCAGCCGCGGCGCCCGCCTTCAACGCGATCATGAAGCAGGTCATCAAGACCTTCCGCATCACCCCGCAGTCGGACGGCGTGCCGAGTCTTCCCACCACCTGGTGACGGACGCCGGCTCGCGGAGAGCACGGTGAAGTCGATGACAGGAGGCAGGGCGAGGTGAGTGCGCGGATCCCCCCGGTCCTGCGACCCGAGCACCCGACGCCGCGATCCCTGGCACGTCTCGTGCAGGAGTTCGGTCTCGAGCACCGCGGATCACTCGACGGCGTCGAGGTCAGCGGCGTGACGGTGCGCACGACGGAGGTGCAGCCAGGCGACCTGTTCGCCGCGCTCCCCGGCAAGAACGCCCACGGCGCCAGTCTTCGCCGCCGAGGCGGCGAGATCAGGCGCAGTCGCGCTTCTCTCCGACGCCGAGGGAGCACAGGTGGCGGAAGACTCCGGGCTCCCCGTCGTGGTCGTCGACGACGCGCGTGCCGCGCTCGGTGAGATCGCCGCCTGGGTCTATCAGACGGCGGGCCCGGCGGCCGAGGGGACGAGGCCGCCGCTTCTGTTCGCAACAACGGGCACCAACGGCAAGACGTCCACCTCGTACCTGCTCGAGGCGATCCTGCGCCAGCTCGGCCTGGTCACGGGACTCAGCTCGACCGCAGAGCGCCACATCGGCGACCTGACGGTCGTGAGCCGCCTCACGACTCCCGAGGCCAGCGAGATGCACGCGCTGCTGGCCCGCATGCGCGAGTCCGCGGTCCGCGCGGTCGCCGTCGAGGTGAGCGCCCAGGCCCTCACCTGGCGCCGGGTCGACGGCCTCGTCTTCGACGTCGTCGCCTTCACCAACCTCAGCCACGACCATCTCGACGACTACGCCGACATGGAGGAGTACTTCCGGGCGAAGCTCCCGTTGTTCCAGCCCGACCGGGGGAAGCGCGGCGTCGTCTGCCTCGACACCGCGTACGGGCGCCGCGTCGTCGAGGAGTCGCGCATCCCGGTCACCACGATCGCCACGGTCGGCCACGCGTCGCCCGAGGACGTCGAATCGGCCGAGTGGGTGGTCGAGGTGACCGACGAGAGCGCGGTGTTCACCGAGTTCCGGCTCACCGGACCGGAGGACCGCTCGCTCGTGACCCGCGAGCCCCTGATCGGCTGGCATATGGCCGCCAACGCGGCGCTCGCGATCGTGATGCTCGTGGAGGCGGGGTTCGAGCTGGAGGCGATCGGCGCCGCGCTGGACGCCGACGGCGGCATCCAGGCCTACCTGCCCGGTCGCACTGAGCGCGTCTCGGGCGATCGCGGCCCGAGCGTGTACGTCGACTTCGGCCACAGTCCCGACGCCTTCGAGAACACCCTGGGCGCCGTGCGCAAGTTCACCTCGGGCCGCACGATCATGGTGTTCGGGGCGGACGGCGACCGGGATGCCACCAAGCGCCACGAGATGGCCCGCGTCGCGGCGCAGGGCAGTGACATCCTGGTGATAACCGACCACCACCCGAGGTTCGAGGATCCCGCTTCGATCCGGGCGACCCTCCTCGAAGGAGCAGCTCTCGCCGAGGACCAGCCGGAGATCTACGAGGTCAGTCCTCCCGAGGCGGCGATCATCACAGCCGTGTCGCTCGCCCGCGAGGGTGACTCCATCCTCTGGGCAGGACCGGGGCACCAGGACTACCGCGACATCGAGGGCGTCCGGACGCCGTATTCGGCGCGCGAACTGGCGCGGGCCGCGCTCCGTGAGGCGGGCTGGGCGTGATCGCACTGACCCTCG
Source organism: uncultured Actinomycetota bacterium (assembly GCA_963730045.1). Lineage (GTDB taxonomy): Bacteria > Actinomycetota > Actinomycetes > Actinomycetales > Microbacteriaceae > JBDSKH01. The sequence continues at coordinate 64,795 of CAVSPQ010000005.1, forward strand.
CCGAGCTCGCGCAGGCGCTCGGCGGCACCCTGCTCCTGCCCGACGGGGTGGACGGTGCCACGATCGTCGCGGGTTCGGTGGAGACCGACTCGCGCCTGGTGGGCGCCGGCTCGGTGTTCTTCGCCCTGCCCGGCGAGGAGACCGACGGTCATTTGTTCGCCCCGGCGGCGGTCGAGGCGGGTGCCGCTCTGGTCGTGGCCGAGCGCGCCGTCGACGTCGCGGTGGCGCAGCTCCTGGTGGCGGACGGCGTCGCGGCCCTGGCCGCGATGGCGCGGCTGGTCGTCGAACGCGTCCGCTCGGCTGGGAAGCTCCGGATCGTCGCGATCACCGGTTCCAACGGCAAGACGACCACCAAGAACCTGCTGCGTGCCGTGCTCGTCGCCGACGGGCCGACGGTCGCCCCTCCGGGATCCTTCAACAACCACGTCGGCGCACCCATCTCGATGCTGCGTGTCGACGAGAGCAGCGAATTCCTGGTCGTCGAGATGGGTGCCAGCCACGAAGGCGAGATCGCCCGGCTGGTGTCGATCGCGACCCCCGACATCGCCGTCGTCCTCAAGGTCGGTCTCGCCCACGCGGGCGAATTCGGGGGGATCGATGCCATCCAGCGCGCGAAGTCGGAGATCGTGCGCGACCTGCCCGCCACATCCATCGCCCTACTGAATCGGGACGACTCGCGCGTCGCCGCCATGGCCGCGCAGACCGCCGCCCGGGTGGTCTGGTTCGGCCAGAGCCCGGATGCCGAGGTGCGCGCCGAGGACATCGTCGCGACCGCAGGAGGCACGGCCTTCACCGTCGTGGCCGACGGGTCGCGGCACCCCGTGCACCTCCGCATCCTGGGTGAGCACCACGTCGCGAACGCCCTCGCCACCCTGGCCGTCGCCCGCGAACTCGGTATCCCCTTGGAACGGGCCATCCCCGCCATCGAGGCCGTGCCGCGTGCCGAACGCTGGCGCATGGAGGTCCTCGACCGCGGCGACGGTGTCACGGTCATCAACGACGCGTACAACGCGAGCCCGGATTCCACTGCCGCCGCGATGAAGACGCTCGCCCAGATCATCACCCCCGGGCAGCGCTCGGTCGCGGTGCTCGGCGAGATGGCGGAACTCGGCGAGTACGCCCAGGAGGAGCACGACCGGCTCGGCAGGCTGGCGGTGCGGCTCAACATCGGCAAGCTGGTTGTGGTCGGCGAACGTGCCCGCCACATCCACCTGGCAGCGGGCCTGGAAGGTTCGTGGGACGGGGAGTCGGTCCTCGTTCCGGATGTCGACGCGGCATACGATCTTCTGCGTGAGGAACTCCGTCCCGGGGATGTCGTGCTCGTGAAGTCGTCGAAGTCGGCGGGTCTGCGATTTCTCGGTGATCGCCTGGGCGCATCGGACGGCGGGGGTGCGGCGCCGTGATCGCCCTTCTGGTCGCGGGCGGGTTCTCACTCTTCTTCACGCTCTTCCTGACGCCGCTGTTCATCCGCCTCTTCAAGCGGCTCAACTGGGGTCAGTTCATCCGCGACGACGGACCGCAGACCCATCACACGAAGCGCGGCACCCCGACCATGGGCGGCATCGTCTTCATCGTCGGCGCGGTGCTCGGCTATCTGGTCGGGCACCTGGTGTCCGGCGTCCCGTGGACCATGGTCGCCATGCTGGTGATCGGCATGATGACCGGGATGGGAGCGATCGGGTTCCTCGACGACTTCCTCAAGACCCGCAAGCAGCGCAGCCTCGGGCTCGGGGGGTGGTCGAAGATCGTGGGCCAGGTGATCATCGGCACGATCTTCGCGGTGCTGGCGATCCATCCCGAGTTCAACGACGAGAACGGCCTGACGCCGGGGTCCGAGTACGTGTCGGTCGTGCGCGATGTGCCGTGGCTCGACTTCTTCGCGTTCGGTCCGGTTCTCGGGATCGGACTCTTCGTGGTCTGGGTCAACGTGATCTCGGTGAGCGCGTCGAACGGCGTCAACGTGGCTGACGGGCTCGACGGCCTGGCCAGCGGCGCCGCGATCTTCTCGATCTCGGCCTACATCTTCATCGGGTTCTGGCAGGCGAATCAGTCCTGCTTCAACGCCGTCCTCGATCCCGACGTGCAGTACAAGTGCTACGACGTGCGCGACCCGCTCGATCTGGCCGTCATCGCCGCCGCGATCGCCGGCGCGTTGATCGGCTTCCTGTGGTGGAACACCTCACCGGCACAGATCTTCATGGGCGACACCGGTTCGCTGGGCTTGGGCGGCGCACTGGCCGCGCTCGCCATCCTCAGCCGCACGGAACTGCTCCTCGTCCTCATCGGCGGACTGTTCCTGATCGTGACCGGATCGGTGATCCTGCAACGCGGGTACTACAAGCTCAGTCGCGGCAAACGCATCTTCCTGATGAGTCCGCTCCACCATCACTTCGAGCTCAAGGGCTGGGCAGAGGTCACCGTGGTGGTGCGCTTCTGGCTGATCGCCGCCCTGTTCGTGGCCGCCGGGGTGGGCGTGTTCTACCTCGAGTGGGTCAGCCGCTAGCCGTGGCCGAGAAGGTGCCGCGCGAGCTGTCCGCGTTGACCAGCTGGCACGCCGACTGGCGGGGGCTGCGGGTCGCCGTGCTCGGGCTGGGCGTGACGGGGTTCGCCGCCGCCGACACGCTCGCCGAACTGGGTGCGCGGGTGCTCGTGGTGGCAGACAAGGCCGGCGACCGGCATCGCGACATGCTGAGCGTGATCGGGGCAGCGTTCGTGAAGAGCTCCGGCGATGACGGACCCCCGGCCGAGCTGCTCGAGCTCGACCCGGAACTGCTGATCGTTTCGCCCGGTTACCACCCCGACCACCCGCTTCTGCTCTGGGCGGAGGAGCACGGCATCCCGATCTGGGGCGACATCGAGCTGGCCTGGCGCCTGCGCGACAAGGTGCCAAAGCCCGACGGCACCGCGGTCGAGTGGATCTGCATCACGGGCACGAACGGCAAGACGACGACGACCCAGCTGACCGCGAGCATGCTGGTCGCCGGCGGATTGCGCGCCGCCCCGGCCGGCAACATCGGGGTTCCGGTGCTCGACGCGATCCGTGATCCGGCGGGGTTCGATGTGCTGGTGATCGAGCTGTCGAGCTACCAGTTGCACTGGGTGCACCGGGATCCGGATGCCGTGGGCACCCTCGCGCAGATCGCGCCGCTCGCCTCCGTCTGCCTCAATCTCGCCGAGGACCATTACGACTGGCACGGGTCGCCGGAGGCCTACCGCGACGCGAAGGCGAAGGTGTACCAGAACGTGCGCGTTGCCTGCGTGTACAACCTCGCGGACGCGGCGACCCGCACGATGGTGGAGGACGCCGACGTGCAGGAGGGCGCGCGTGCGATCGGGTTCGGTGCCACCGTCCCGGGTCCGAGCGATGTCGGGATCGTGGACGGCATCCTGGTCGACCGCGCGTTCCTCGATGATCGCCATCACGCGGCTCTGGAACTGGCGACGCTCGACGATCTGGGTGCCGCCGGCCTCGCCGCACCCCATTCGGTGGCGAATGTGCTCGCGGCGGCAGCGCTGGCGCGGGCTGCCGAGGTGCCTCCGGCCGCGATCCGCGATGCGATCCGCGGGTTCCGCGTGGACGCGCACCGCACCGAGCTCGTCGCCGAGGCGGACGGCGTCAGCTGGGTCGACGACTCGAAGGCCACGAACGCCCACGCCGCTCACGCCGCCCTCTCGGCGTTCGAGTCGGTGGTCTGGATCGCCGGGGGACTGCTGAAGGGCGTCGACCCCGATCCGCTGGTCGAGCGCCACGTCGGGCGCCTTCGGGCCGCGATCCTGGTGGGTGCGGACCGCTCCGCTCTCCGTTCTGCGTTCCAGCGACACGCGCCCGGCGTCCTGCTGATCGAGGTCGACGAAGCGGAGACTGGGGAGGTGATGCCCGCGGCCGTGCGTGCCGCCGCATCCGTCGCCCAGCCGGGCGATGTGGTGCTGCTTGCGCCGAGCGCGGCATCGTTCGACCAATTCGCGGATTACGCGGATCGCGGCCGGCGTTTCGCCGACGCAGTCCGCGAGCATCTGGGAATACCGCAGCAGGGAGCACAGGGAGGGGACGCCGGTGACGACGACCCGACCACCCCGCCGCCAGCCGCCGGCTGACCCGCCGCCTGCCGCTCGACGTCAGAGCGGCCGCCGCCCGCCGGATCCCACGCCGCCGCACACGGTCGTCGTCGCGGTCCGCAGGTTGTTCGATGCCGAGACGCCCGAGTACTTCCTGCTGCTGGGCACGACGCTCTTCCTCGTCGTCTTCGGCCTCGTCATGGTGCTCTCGTCCTCGTCGATCGAGTCCCGGGTCGAGGGTGGCGACTTCTTCGCGCAGGCGGCACGCCAGGGCCTGTACGCCCTGGTCGGGATCCCGGCGATGCTGTTGGCGGCCCGCGCCCCCGCGGCGTTCTGGAAGCGCTGGGCAGGCATCGCGGTCGTCATCGGTGTCGCCCTTCAACTGCTGGTGTTCCTCCCCGGCCTCGGCTACGAGCGGGGTCAGAACCGCAACTGGATCAACCTGGGTTCGTTCACCGCCCAGCCCTCCGAGCTGATCAAGCTCGCCCTGGTGATCTGGCTCGCCTGGGTGCTGTCCCGCAAGGGCGATGCACTGCACGAATGGCGCGAGGTCGCCGTGCCGATCCTGCCCATCACGATCGTGACGACCGGTCTGGTGCTCGCGGGCAACGATCTCGGGACCGCGACCATCATCCTGGCCATCGTCTTCGGTGCGCTCTTCTACGCGGGGGTGCGGCTGCGCATCATCGGCGCCGCTCTCGGAGGCGTCGCCCTGGTGGCGTTGATGTTCATCCAGCTGAGCGATTCGCGTTCGAACCGCATCGCGGCGTGGCTGAACCAGTGCGAGGACCCGGCGCTGTACTCGAACGACTGCTGGCAGTCGATCCACGGCTGGGAGGCGCTCGCACACGGCGGCGTGTTCGGGGTCGGACTGGGCAACTCGTCGGGCAAGTGGTCGTGGATCCCCGAGGCGGCCAACGACTTCATCTTCGCGATCATCGGCGAGGAGCTCGGCCTGATCGGCGCGATCCTGGTGCTCGCCCTCTTCGTGGTGCTCACGGTCTGCTTCGTGCGCATCATCAGGATGTCGCGCGACCCGTTCGCGAAGCTCGCGACGAGTGCCGCCATGGTCTGGGTGATCGGCCAGGCGTTCGTGAACATCGCCGTCGTGCTCGGATTGCTGCCCGTGCTCGGCGTGCCGCTTCCGCTGGTCTCGGCCGGAGGGTCGGCGCTGATCACCACCCTCACCGCGATCGGAGTGGTGCTGTCGTTCGCCCGCCATCGCCCGCAGTCCGCCGGGCAGCCGCCGGGTGCGCCCGCGCGACGCGGAGTGGCTCAGCGGTGACGGTGTACCTGCTGGCCGGCGGCGGGACCGCGGGCCACGTCAACCCCCTGCTCGCGACCGCCGACCGCCTGCGCGAGCGCGATCCGGGAGCCACCGTGCTGGTGCTCGGAACCGCCGAGGGTCTCGAGACCCGCCTGGTGCCGGAACGCGGGTACGAGCTGCTCACGATTCCCCGCCTTCCGTTTCCGCGCCGGCCGAACGGCGACCTTCTGCGTTTCCCGGGTCGCTGGCGCGCTACCGTGCGCGCCGCACAGGACCATCTCCGCGAGCGACGGGTGGATGTGGTGGTCGGCTTCGGCGGGTACGCGTCGGCGCCCGCCTACCTGGCCGCGCGCCGCGAGAAGCTGCCCATCGCCATCCACGAGGCGAACGCCAAGCCCGGACTCGCGAACCGGCTCGGCGCCCGTTTCACCCGTTTCGTCGGCGTGACGTTCTCCAGCACGACGCTGCGCGGTGCGCGGGTGGTGGGCTTCCCGCTGCGACGCGAGATCGAGCAGCTCGACCGGCCGGCCGCGCGTGCCGGGGCGTTGCGGGCGTTCGGCCTGGACGCTCGCCGCCCCGTCCTGCTCGTCACGGGCGGGTCCTCGGGCGCGCAGCGCATCAACGACGCGGTGATCTCGTCGGCCGCCGGCCTGGTCGGAGCGGGCTGGCAGGTGCTGCACCTGAGCGGCGGCCTGCGCGGCGTGCTCACCGATCCCGGGCTGCCCGGCTACCACCTCCAGGCCTATTCGGATCGCATGGATCTCGCCTTCGCCGCCGCGGACCTGGCGATCTCGCGGGCCGGGTCGGCCACCGTGAGCGAGCTGGCGGCCGTCGGGCTGCCGGCCGTCTTCGTCCCGTACCCGGTCGGCAACGGCGAGCAGGCGTACAACGCCGTCGACGCCGTGCGGGCCGGGGGAGCGGTCTTGGTCGCCGACCAGGCGTTCACGCCGGAATGGGTGCGCACCGAGCTGTTGCCGCTGCTGGCGGACCGTGCGCGGGTCGCCGAGCTGGCCGCCCGGATCGGCACGGTCGGGCGCCGGGACGGCGCCGATCGGATGGTCGACCTCGTGCTCGCCGCGCGGGACTCGCGTCGATCGACGCCACGGTCGGCGTGATGCAGATGCGACGGGTAGCGTAATCGGGATGATCACACCCGACCTGACGATGGAGCTGCCCGCCGAACTCGGCGCGCTGCACTTCACGGGCATCGGCGGATCCGGCATGAGCGGCATCGCCCGGCTGTTCCTCGATGCCGGCTACCGGGTCACGGGCTCGGACCTGCGCGATACGGATGCGGTGCGCGAGCTGCGCGCGGCCGGTGCGACGGTGGCGATCGGCCACGATGCCGCCAACGTCGGCGACGCCGACACCCTCGTCGTCACCGGGGCCCTGTGGCAGGAGAACCCGGAGTATCAGTACGCGCTGGCCAACGACATCCCGGTGCTGCACCGGTCGCAGGCGCTCGCCTGGCTGATCAACAAGCAGCGTCTCATCGCCGTGGCCGGGGCGCACGGCAAAACCACCTCCACGGGCATGATCGTCACCGCCCTGCGCGAACTCGGCGCCGATCCGAGCTTCGTGAACGGCGGTGTCATCGCGGGGCTCGGACGCAGCTCCGCGTCCGGTGCCGGCGAGCTCTTCGTGGTGGAGGCCGACGAGTCCGACGGGTCGTTCCTCCTCTACGACACCGCCGTCGCCCTCATCACCAACGTCGACGCGGATCATCTCGACCATTTCGGCACCCAGGAGGCCTTCGAGGACGCGTTCGTGACCTTCGCGCAGCGGGCGTCGGAGTTCGTGGTCGCCTCGAGCGACGATCCGGGAACGCGGGCCGTCATCGCACGGCTGACCGGCAAGCGCCTTCTGACATTCGGCACGGATGCCGCGGCCGACGTGCGGGTCTCGAGCGTCGGGACCGAGGGTCCGGTCGCGTTCACGCTCAGCCATGCCGGCGCGGACTACGCGGTCCAGCTCGCCGTTCCCGGAGCCCACAACGCGCTCAACGCCGCGGGTGCGTTCACCGTGCTCGTCGGCCTCGGCCACGAGGCGGAGCAGGTCGTCTCCGCCATCGAGACGTTCACCGGCACCGGCCGGCGGTTCGAGTTGCACGGCGACGTCCGCGGCGTGCGGGTGTTCGACGACTACGCGCACCACCCGACCGAGGTCGAGGCGGCGCTGCAGACGGCGCGCTCCGTCGTCGGCGACGGACGGATCATCGCCGTGCATCAGCCGCATCTCTACAGCCGGACCCAGCTGATGGCCGGCGATTTCGCGGAAGCGTATGAGCGACTCGCCGACCACACGGTCGTTCTCGACGTCTACGGCGCCCGCGAGGACCCGGTTCCCGGCGTCACCGGAGCGCTCGTCGCCGACCGGTTCGACGACCCGTCGCGGGTCGCGTATCTCCCGGACTGGCAGGCGGCGGCGGATCACGTGGCCGACATCGCTCGCGAGGGCGACCTGGTCATGACTCTGAGTTGCGGCGACGTCTACCGGATCATCCCGCAGATCATGGGCGCCCTCGAGGCCAGGGAGCCGTCCCGCACGTGAAGCGGCCGGAGGGGTTCGACGGGCGTTCACAGCGAGGCTCGGATCGGGGGGCGGAGCCGCCGAAGCAGCCACGGCCGAAACCGGTCGCCGGGCAGGGCCGGGCGAAACCGGATCCGCCGCGACGTCCGCCACGGGAGCCGCGCGCCCCGCGCGAGAAGGTTCCGCAACCGGCGCGATCGCGCACCGCCCGCGCCGACTTCTCATCCGCTGAACGCCGACGCAAGCGGGAGGAGCGCGCCGAGGTCCGCCGGTTCACGCGCCGTGCCCGTCGGCGCCGCCTCGGTTGGCTGGGCGCGCTCGGCGTCATCGTCGTGCTCGTGCTGCTGGTGTTCGGCGCGGTCTTCTCGCCGATCCTGGCGCTTCGGCACGTGGTCGTCGATGGCACGCAGCGACTGGATGCCGCGACGCTCGCGAGCGCTGTGAACGGTCAGCTGGGTGTGCCGCTCGCGCTTCTCGACGAGGACCGGATCCGCGGTGAGCTCGCGGAGTTCAGCCTCATCCGCAGCTATGTGACGGAGCTCGTGCCGCCCGGCACCCTACTGATCCACATCGTCGAACGCGCGCCCATCGGGGTGATCTCCTCCCCGGCCGGGTTCCTGCTGACCGATCCGGCAGGGGTCACGATCGACACGACCGTCACCCGTCCGGAGGGTTACCCGCAGATCGAGCTGGCGCCCGGGGAGGACGTCTCCGGTGCTGGATACCGCTCGATGGCGGAAGTGCTGCTCGCGCTCCCGCCGGGTGTGCTCGCGCAGGTGGACACCATCGCCGCGCGCACCCGTGACGATGTGACGCTCACCCTCACCGGCTCGGCGCAGCGCGTCGCCTGGGGGAGCGCCGCCGACTCCGAATCGAAGGCCGCCGTCCTGGCCAGCCTGATCGCCCTGCACAGCGGGGACGGGCCGGGGGAGTACGACGTCTCCGCCCCGGGCATCGGCGTCTTCCACAAGGACTGACCCGCGGCTGCGTGTCGTGCAGAAAAGCCTGAGAATGGCGCGACACGCGCGACGTCCTCCCGCCTGCGGACGCCGCACGACCGTACCGTGAGTGACGAAGCATAGTACTGAGAAAGACTCTGAACTTCAAGTAGAGGTTGAAACTTTCGCAGTACCCATGGCAGCGGAGGCCGGACGTGACATCGAACCAGAACTACCTCGCGGTGATCAAGGTCGTCGGCATCGGCGGCGGCGGGGTGAACGCCGTCAACCGCATGATCGAGCTCGGCCTGCGCGGCGTGGAGTTCATCGCCATCAACACGGACGCCCAGGCGCTCCTGATGAGCGATGCCGACGTCAAGCTCGACGTCGGGCGAGAACTCACGCGCGGCCTCGGAGCCGGTGCGGATCCCGAGGTCGGCCGTCGCGCCGCCGAGGATCACGCGGAGGAGATCGAGGAGGCTCTCGCCGGGGCCGACATGGTCTTCGTGACCGCCGGGGAGGGCGGCGGAACCGGAACCGGCGGCGCACCCGTCGTCGCGCGCATCGCCAAGTCGATCGGGGCGCTCACCATCGGCGTCGTCACCAAGCCGTTCGGCTTCGAGGGCAAGCGCCGCTCGGCCCAGGCCGAGATCGGGGTCAGCAGCCTCAAGAGCGAGGTCGACACGCTCATCGTCGTGCCGAACGACCGCCTTCTCGAGATCAGCGACCGCGGCATGAGCATGCTCGAGGCGTTCGCGACCGCCGATCAGGTCCTTCTCGCCGGCGTGCAGGGCATCACCGACCTCATCACGACCCCCGGGCTCATCAACCTCGACTTCGCCGACGTCAAGTCGGTCATGTCGGGCGCCGGCTCCGCGCTGATGGGCATCGGAGCCAGCCGCGGTGCCGACCGCGCCATCAAGGCCGCCGAGCTCGCTGTCGCATCCCCGCTGCTCGAAGCGAGCATCGACGGCGCGCACGGTGTGCTGCTGTCGATCCAGGGCGGGTCGAACCTCGGCATCTTCGAGATCAACGACGCCGCACGGCTCGTGCAAGAGGCGGTGCACCCCGAGGCCAACATCATCTTCGGCGCCGTCATCGACGACACGCTGGGCGACGAGGTGCGGGTGACGGTCATCGCCGCCGGGTTCGACGGCGGCGAGCCGACGCGCACCACCCAGCATCAGCACCGCACCAACTTCGTCGAGGCGCAGGTGCCGGTCGCCGTGGGCGCCCAGAGCGCCGGCGCGGAGAGCGACGGCGGCTGGTCGGCCGAGCCCGACCTGCCGATGACGCAGCCGGTGGCCCCGCTCGACCGCGACTTCGACGACGAGGACGACCTCGACGTCCCCGACTTCTTGAAGTAGTGGCCGACGGCAGCCTCGCCGATCGCCTCGCCGACGTCGACGGCAGGATCGCAGACGCGGCTCGTGCGGCCGGGCGCGACCCGGCAGAGCTGACCCGCATCGTCGTGACCAAGTTCCATCCGCCGTCGCTCGTGCGGGAGCTCTTCGAACTCGGGGTGCGAGACATCGGGGAGAACCGGCACCAGGAGGCCGCCGCGAAGGCGGCCGAGCTCACCGATCTCGACCTCGCCTGGCATTTCGTGGGGCAGCTGCAGAGCAACAAGGCCCGTGCCGTGCGTCGCTACGCGAGCGCCGTGCATTCGGTCGATCGTCCGTCGCTCGTCGATGCGCTCGCGTCCGATCCCGACGCACCGGCGCTGGACTGCTTCATCGAGCTGAACCTCACCGACGACCCGGCCCGCGGCGGGAGTGCAGCCCGCAGACGCCGAACGGCTGGCGGAACGGGTCGCCGCGACCCCCGGCCTGCGACTCCGCGGCGTCATGGCGGTCGCGCCGCTGGACGCCGAGCCGCGCGCCGCGTTCGCCGGGGTCCGCGCGGTGTCGGACCGCATCCGGACCCTCGTCCCGGACGCCACCGCCATCTCGGCGGGCATGTCCGACGACTTCGCCGAGGCGATCGCCGAGGGCGCGACACACCTGCGCATCGGCACGGCAATCACGGGCAAACGTTCAACCACCGGTTAATGTCGAACCGCTAGCCCGACTCTCGGAGGACAGAATGGCGAATCCGCTGCGCAAGACCATGGTCTACCTCGGCCTGGCCGACGAAGACTACGACGACGTCGTGCCGTCGGCTCCGGTCGCGCCGGTCAGTCGCGCCGAGCGGGCCGAATCCGCCGGTCGCGCCCCAGTGACGCCGTTGCGCCGCCCGGCCGCGAGCCGTCACGCGCCCGCCGCCGGCATGAACGAGATCCTCACGGTGCACCCGCGGCAGTATCGAGACGCCCAGGTGATCGCCGAGACCTTCCGCGAGGGGGTGCCGGTCATCATGAACCTCTCGCAGATGAGCGAGCCCGATGCGAAGCGGCTCATCGACTTCGCGAGCGGCCTGTCGCAGGGCCTCTACGGCAAGATCGAGCGGGTCACCAACAAGGTGTTCCTGCTGTCGCCCGAGCACGTCGCGATCAGCGGCGAGCAGGGCGAGGTCGAGTCCGAGGTCGAGGCCGGGTTCTTCGGCCAGTAGGTGGGGATCCTCCCGGTCTTCGCGTGGGTCGTCTTCGCGGCCCTCGGCATTTTCATCCTGTTCATGTGGATCCGCCTGATCCTGGACTGGGTGCGCGCCCTGCAGCCTCGTTGGCGGCCGAAAGGCGCCCTGCTCGTCGTCGCGGAAGCGTGCTTCGCGGTGACCGACCCGCCCTTGAGACTCGTCCGCCGTGTGGTCAAGCCGATCCGCATCGGCGGCGCCCAGCTGGACTTCGCCTGGAGCATCGTGCTCATCCTTGGCCTCGTGCTTCTCTACGTCGTCGGTCCGCTGCGTTTCGCAGGGTGAGCGTTTCCCGTCAACCCCTCAGGTAACGAACAGGGTTCGATGTACTCTGGGACTCTCACCTTCAGGGTGAGACCCAAATCTTGCTAGCGTTGAATCCAGCGAAAGCCCGCAGATACAAAGAGGTGAGTCATGGCCCTGACGCCGGAAGACGTGGTCAACAAGCGTTTCAACCCGACCAAGTTCCGCGAGGGATACGACCAGGATGAGGTCGACGACTTCCTCGACGAGGTGGTCGTCGAGCTGCGGCGCCTGAACCAGGAGAACGAGGAGCTGCGCCAGCGCCTCATGGCCGCCGACTCGCGGATCAACGAGCTGCAGGCCGGCGGTGCCGCCGCCCCGATGGCCGCTCCCGTCGCCGCTCCCGCTCCGGTGCCCGAGCCGGCGTTCGCACAGGCCGCCGCCGGTGTCGACCCCTCCGACCCGGCCAACACCAACAACCTGCTCCAGCTCGCCCGCCGCCTCCACGAGGAGCACGTGCGCGAGGGCATGGAGAAGCGCGACGCGCTCATCGCCGAGGGCCACGCCGCCGCGGCACGGGTCGTGTCCGAGGCCGAGCAGGCCCAGCGGACGCAGCTCGGCGCAGCTCGAGCAGGAGCGGGTCGGCCTCGAGCGTCAGATCGACGAGCTCCGCACGTTCGAGCGCGAGTACCGCACGAAGCTCAAGGGATACATCGAGGGCCAGCTGCGCGACCTCGAGACCACCGAACGCCCTGACCACCAATGCGGGAGCCGGCGCAGCCGGCCGCCGTCACCGCGGGACCCGCCGCCGAGCAGCAGTACGCGGCAGCGCCGCAGGCGGCAGCGCCCGCGTACAACGGACCGCAGTCGAGCGACTTCGCCGCGTACCCGCAGCCCACCGACTACCCGGGCTTTGCCGGCGGCAACTGACCCGGACGCGCCGGACCGCACGCCGCGGCGCGGACGCATCAGCGTCCGCGCTCTGCTGCTGCTCGCGGCCGTCGCGGTCGGCGTCTACGGCATCGATCAGGGCTCCAAGTTCCTGATCACCCAGAACCTCGAACTCGGCGACCTCGTCCCGGTGCTCGGCGAGGTCCTGCAGCTGCACTACGTCACGAACTCCGGCGCCGCGTTCTCGATCGGGACCGGGTTCACCTGGATCCTGTCGCTGGTGGCGGTCGTCGTCATCGTCGTCATCGTGATCTTCGCGCCGCGCATCCGCTCGCTCAGCTGGGCGACGATGTTCGGGCTCGTCCTCGGCGGAGCGCTCGGCAACGTCACCGACCGGCTGTTCCGCGAGCCCTCGTTCGGGCAGGGCCACGTGGTCGACTTCATCCAGGTCTGGGGCTTTCCGGCGATCTTCAACGGAGCCGACATCGCCGTGGTCTCGAGCATGGGCCTCTTCATCCTGCTGTCGCTGCGCGGGGTCGGCCTCGACGGAACCCGCACACCGATGGTCAAGACGACCGCCAAGCCAGGAGCCTGAGGTGGAGCGCCGCGAGCTGCCCGTCCCCGACGGCCTCGCGGGCGAGCGCGCCGATGCCGGACTGGCTAAGCTGCTCGGCTTCTCTCGGACGTTCGCGGTCGAGGTCCTCGAGGCAGGCGGAGCGACTCTGGATGGCGTCGCCCTCGGCAAGTCCGACCGTCTGACCGCGGGCGGCTGGCTCGAAGTCGACTGGACGCCGAAGTCGGCGCCGTCGATCGTCCCATCGCTGGTCCCCGGTTTCGAGATCGTGCACGACGACGACGACATCGTCGTGATCGACAAGCCGGTCGGCGTCGCCGCCCATCCGGCATCCGGCTGGGAGGGTCCGACGGTGCTCGGTGCCCTGGCCGGCGCCGGCTTCCGCATCTCGACCTCGGGTGCGGCCGAACGCGCCGGCATCGTGCACCGCCTGGACGTCGGCACGAGCGGGCTCATGGTGGTCGCCAAGAGCGAGCGGGCCTACACGGAGCTGAAGCGCGCCTTCCACGACCGGCGAGGTCGACAAGGTCTACCACGCCGTCGTGCAGGGGCACCCCGACCCGTTCTCCGGGACGATCGACGCGCCCATCGGCCGCCACCCCAGCTCGACCTGGAAGTTCGCGGTCACGGCCGACGGCAAGCCCAGCGTCACCCACTACGACACGCTCGAGGCGATGCGCAGCGCGACCCTGCTGGAGATCCATCTCGAGACCGGGCGGACGCATCAGATCCGCGTGCACATGGCCGCGCAGCGGCATCCGTGCGTCGGCGACCTGCTGTACGGCGCCGATCCCACGCTCGCGGCCCGGGTCGGGCTCGAGCGGCAGTGGCTGCACGCCGTTCGACTCGGGTTCCGGCATCCGGGCTCCGGCGAGCACGTCGAATTCGAGACGCCGTACCCTGCAGACCTCCAACACGCGCTCGACGTCCTCCGCGCGGACTGAGGGCGATTATCCTGAGGACCTAGCCCTCCGGAGAGACCAGTTGTCGAGCGATTCCTTCGTGCATCTGCACGTGCACAGCGAGTACTCGATGCTCGACGGCGCGGCGCGGGTCGGGGACCTCATGCAGGCGGTGTCCGAGCAGGGCATGACCGCGATCGCGATCACCGACCACGGCAACAACTTCGGCGCCTACGATTTCTGGAAGCAGGCGACCGAGGCCGGCATCAAGCCGATCATCGGCACCGAGGCCTACGTGACACCCGGCACCCACCGCAGCGACAAGACGCGCGTGCGCTGGGGCAGCGGCGGCGAGGACGACGTGTCGGGGTCCGGCGCCTACACGCACATGACCCTCCTCGCCGAGACCACGCAAGGGATGCACAACCTGTTCCGGCTGTCGTCGCTCGCGTCGATGGAGGGGTACTACTTCAAGCCGCGCATGGACCGCGAGCTGCTCGAGACCTACTCCGCCGGACTCATCGCCACGACGGGGTGCGCGAGCGGCGAGGTGCAGACCCGCCTGCGGCTCGGCCAGTACGACGAGGCGCGCAAGGCGGCGGCAGACTTTCGCGATCTCTTCGGCAAGGACAACTACTTCGCCGAGGTCATGGACCACGGGCTCGGCATCGAGCGCCGCGTCATGTCCGACCTGCTCCGGCTGGCGAAGGACCTCGCGCTGCCCCTGGTCGCAACGAACGACCTGCATTACGTGCACGCACACGACGCGAGCGCGCACGAGATGCTTCTCGCCATCCAGTCCGGGTCGACCCTCGCCGATCCGAACCGGTTCAAGTTCGACTCGAACGAGTTCTACCTGAAGACGCCTGCACAGATGCGGCAGCTGTTCTCCGATCATCCGGATGCGTGCGACAACACCCTGCTCATCGCCGAGCGCTGCGACGTCGAGTTCGACACGACGGCGAACTTCATGCCCGCATTTCCCGGTCCCGGCAGGCGAGAGCGAGGACAGCTGGTTCGTGAAGGAGGTCGAGAAGGGCCTGCTCGAGCGCTATCCGAACGGCGTCCCGGACGCGGTGCGAACCCAGGCGAGCTACGAGACCCAGGTCATCAACGACATGGGGTTCCCCGGTTACTTCCTGATCGTGGCCGACTTCATCAACTGGGCCCGGACGAACGGCATCCGGGTGGGTCCCGGTCGCGGGTCCGGCGCCGGCTCGATGGCCGCCTACGCGATGAAGATCACCGACCTCGATCCGCTGCGGCACGGGCTCATCTTCGAGCGGTTCCTGAACCCGGATCGCGTCTCGATGCCCGACTTCGACGTCGACTTCGACGAGCGCCAGCGCGGCAAGGTCATCGACTACGTGACGCGCAAATACGGCGAGGAGCGCGTCGCGCAGATCGTCACCTACGGCACCATCAAGGCCAAGCAGGCCATGAAAGACAGCACCCGCGTGCTCGGGATGCCGTTCTCGGTGGGCGAGAAGCTCACGAAGGCGTTCCCGCCTCCCGTCATGGGCAAGGACATGTCGCTCACCGACGTGATCGACCGGACCTCGGATCGCTACAAAGAGGCCGCCGACCTCCGCGCGCTCATCGGTGCAGATGCAGAGGCAGCGAAGGTCTTCGAGACCGCGAAGGGTATCGAGAACCTCAAGCGCCAGTGGGGCGTGCACGCGGCCGGCGTGATCATGTCGAGCGAGCCGCTCATCGACATCATCCCGATCATGCGCCGCGAGCAGGACGGCCAGATCGTCACCCAGTTCGACTTTCCGGCGTCCGAGGCGCTCGGGCTGGTCAAGATGGACTTCCTCGGCCTGCGCAACCTGACGATCATCGACGACGCGCTCGACAACATCGAGGCGAACCGCGGAACGCGCGTCGTCCTCGAGGAGCTGGAGCTCGACGACCCGGCCGCGTACGAGCTGCTCGGGCGCGGCGACACGCTCGGCGTCTTCCAGCTCGATGGCGGGCCGCTGCGGTCCCTGCTGCGCATGATGAAGCCCGACAACTTCGAGGACATCTCCGCCGTCATCGCGCTCTACCGCCCGGGCCCGATGGGTGCGAACTCGCACACGAACTACGCGCTGCGCAAGAACGGGCAGCAGCCGATCGTGCCGATCCACCCGGAGCTCGAGGAGCCGCTGCGCGAGATCCTGGACACCACCTACGGCCTGATCATCTACCAGGAGCAGGTGATGGCGATCGCGCAGAAGGTCGCCGGATTCTCGCTGGGCCAGGCCGACATCCTTCGCCGTGCGATGGGCAAGAAGAAGAAGTCGGAACTTGACTATCAGTACGCCGACTTCAGCGCCGGAATGAAGGAGCGCGGGTTCACCCCGACGGCGATCAAGACGCTGTGGGACCTCCTGATCCCGTTCTCCGACTACGCCTTCAACAAGGCGCATTCGGCCGCCTACGGCGTCCTGAGCTACTGGACGGCCTATCTGAAGGCACACTATCCCGCCGAATACATGGCGGCCCTGCTGACGAGCGTCGGCGACGCCCGCGACAAGCTCGCGATCTACCTCAACGAGTGCCGCCGGATGGGCATCAAGGTTCTGGCGCCCGACGTCAATGAGTCGATCGGATACTTCGCCGCGGTCGGCGAGGACATCCGGTTCGGCATGGGCGCGGTCCGCAACGTCGGGTTCGGTGTCGTCGAGCAGGTCCGCACAGCCCGCGAGGAGAAGGGTCGCTTCACCAGCTTCCACGACTTCCTGCGCAAGGTGCCGCTTCAGGCCGCCAACAAGCGCACCGTGGAATCCCTCATCAAAGCGGGAGCATTCGACTCGCTCGGGTCGACGCGCCGCGCGCTGATCGAGATCCACGAGGGCGCCGTCGAGCGCGCGGTCAGCGACAAGCGCGCCGAGGCGAACGGGCAGGTCGGGTTCGACTTCGACAGCCTGTGGGACGAGCCGGCGCAGGCGCAGGAGGCGGTTCCGGACCGGCCGGAGTGGCCGAAACGCGAAAAGCTGGCAGCAGAGCGCGAGATGCTGGGCCTCTACGTCAGCGACCATCCGCTCGCGGGCCTGGAGGGCCAGCTCGCCCGGCACGCCAGCATCACCATCGCCGAGCTGCTGGTCGGTGAGACCGCGGGCGACGGGGAGACCGTCACGGTCGCCGGCCTCGTCACGAGCGTGCAGCATCGCACCGCCCGCAACTCCGGCAACCAGTACGGTCTCGTTCAGGTCGAGGACTTCGGCGGCGAGATCACGGTGCTGTTCCTCGGCAAGACCTACCAGGAGTTCGCACCGGCCCTCGTCGGGGACTCGATCGTCGTCGTGCGGGGGAGGGTGTCGCTCCGCGACGACGGCATGAACCTGCACGCCGTGACGATGTTCCAGCCCGACACCGGACCGAGTCTCGGTGCCGGGCCGCTGGTCATCTCGGTCGCCGAGGCGCGGGCAACCACGGAGGTCATCAGTGCCCTCAACGACGTCCTGATCCGGCACGCCGGCGACAACGAGGTCCGCCTCCGCCTGGTGCGCGGCGAGAACGCCCGGATGTTCGAGATCCCGTACCCGGTAGCGGTGACCGCCGATCTCTACGGAGAGCTCAAGGGGCTGCTCGGCCCGAACTGCCTCGTCTGAACCCCCGCCCTTCGGGTGACGGGTGTTGCCGACGCGGACTACGCGCGGTCGCCCGGCGCCCAGTACTCGCGTTCGTGGTACAGCAGCGGGACGTCCGGCTCGCCGAGAGAGCCATCCTCGATCCGCACGACGACGACGGCGCTCTCCTCGACCGGATAGCGCCCGATGATGCGGCACAGCAGCCACGCGGGCACGTCGTTGAGCAGCGGGAGGCCGAGCGGGCCGGGAGCCCAGTGGTCTCCGACGAAGCGCTCCTCGGCATCCAGAGAGAGGGTCTCGGCGCCGCTGCGGTTGCGCACACCGAGCAGGTGGATGAGCACGTGATCCGTCTGCTCGATGGCGGGCCACGCGCTGGCCTTGCGCGCCATGTTGAACGTCGCCATCGGCGGGTAGGCGGCCAGGGACGCGAGCGAGGTCGCCGTGAAGCCGGCGGGGCGCCCATCGGGATGCAGCGCGGTCACGACCGAGACGCCCGCGGCGAGCCGGCGGAACGCCAGCTTGAAGGCGGAGACGTCGTCGACGATCTCGTACTCGAACGGTTCGCGCGGCTGCTCCACCCGGATATCTCAGCACAGATCGGGCGGCCCAACCGGCACGTGGCCCGGCGTCACCGTCGCGGAGCGCCTCTAGCATGGGATCGCCATGATCCAGACCCTCGATCTCCGCGGCACCCGCCCGACGCGGGCCGAACTCGTCGCCCTCGTTCCGCGGGCCCGGGTCGATGTCGCGGTCGCCTCCGAGACCGCGGCCGGCCTGATCGCCGAGGTCCGCGAGCGCGGCGAAGACGCTCTGCGCGACCAGGCCGAGCGGCTCGACCGGGTCCGCCCGGATGTGGTGCGCATCGATCCGGCCACGATCACCGCCGCAGTCGGCGCCCTCGATCCCGCGGTGCGCGACGCGATCGAGGAGGCGATCTCGCGGGTGCGCAAGGCCAGCGAGGCCCAGGTCCCGTCGCCCGCGGTGACCGATCTCGGTGCCGGTGCCGAGATCGTGCAACGCTGGCAGCCGGTTGAGCGGGTGGGCTTCTACGTCCCCGGCGGCAAGGCGGTGTACCCGTCGAGCGTCGTCATGAACGTGGTGCCGGCCCAGGTCGCCGGAGTCGGGTCCGTCGTCCTCGCATCGCCACCGCAAGCCGACCACGACGGGGGAGTGCACCCGACGATCCTGGGCGCGGCGGGCATCCTGGGCGTCGAAGAGGTCTACGCGATGGGCGGAGCCGGCGCGATCGGCGCGCTCGCCTACGGAGTGCCGTCGCTCGGCCTCGATCCGGTCGATCTCATCACCGGGCCCGGCAACATCTACGTCGCCGCCGCCAAGCGGCTCGTGCGCGGCGTCGTGGGGATCGACGCCGAGGCGGGCCCGACCGAGATCGTCGTGATCGCCGACCAGTCCGCCGACCCCCGTCTCATCGCCGCGGACCTGGTGAGCCAGGCGGAGCATGACGAGCTCGCCGCCGCCGTGCTCGTCACCGACTCGCCGGATCTCGCCGAGTCGGTGGTCGCGGCCATCGACGTGCTCATCACGACCACCCGGCACGCCGACCGCGTGCGCGAGGCCCTCGACGGGCGGCAATCGGCCGTCGTGCTCGTCGACGACATCGCCGCCGCAGCCGCATTCAGCAACGCCTATGGACCCGAGCACCTCGAGCTGCACACGGCGGAGCCGGGCGCAACGCTCGACCTGATCGAGAACGCCGGTGCGATCTTCCTCGGGCCTCACGCTCCGGTGAGCCTGGGTGACTACCTCGCCGGCTCCAACCACGTGCTGCCCACCGGAGGGCAGGCGCGGTTCGCGTCGGGCCTCGGCGCCATGACGTTCCTGCGGTCGCAGCAGATCATCCGCTACGACCGCACGGGCCTGCAGGGGGTGCGAGCCGGCATCCGGGCCCTGAGCGACGCCGAGCAGCTGCCCGCGCACGGCGACGCGGTCGACGCCCGCTTCCCGGACATTTCATAGCCAGGCCCTTACCCTGGTCACACGATGTTCTGTCCGTTCTGCCGTCACCCCGACAGTCGCGTCGTCGACTCGCGCACCAGCGACGACGGCCTCGCGATCCGCCGTCGGCGTCAGTGTCCGGAGTGCGGACGGCGCTTCAGCACCACCGAGACCGCGAGCCTGAGCGTCATCAAGCGCAACGGCATCGTCGAGCCGTTCAGCCGCGAGAAGATCGTGTCCGGCGTGCGCAAGGCGTGCCAGGGGCGGCCCGTGAACGATGCCGACCTGGCGCTGCTCGCCCAGCGCGTCGAGGAGACCATCCGCGCCACGGGCGTCGCGCAGATCGACGCCAACGACATCGGCCTGGCGATCCTGCCGTCGCTGCGTGAACTCGACGAGGTCGCCTACCTGCGTTTCGCGAGCGTCTACCAGGGATTCGATTCCCTCGAGGACTTCGAGTCGGCGATCACCCTCCTGCGCGTCGAGCACGCTACAGAGGCCGCCGCAGTTGACGCAGACGACCGCTGAATCGCCCGCCCCGACGGGCCGGTAGCCTGGGGCAAGCATGTACGGCCTCCTCTTCCGGGTGTTCCTGGCCCGCCTCGATCCCGAGCGCGCACACCACCTCGCCTTCGCCGTGATCCGGGCGCTGCCGATCGCCGCGCCGCTCGTGCAGGCGCTCACGCGGCCCGATCCCGGTCTGGTGGTGCGGACCCTCGGCATCGAGTTCCCGTCGCCCTTCGGCGTCGCCGCGGGGTTCGACAAGGATGCCCGCGGTATCCGGGGCCTCGGCTTGCTCGGCTTCGGCCACGTCGAGATCGGCACGATCACGGCGCGCGCACAGCCTGGCAACCCGCGCCCGCGGCTGTTCCGCCTGATCCGGGACCGCGCGGTCGTCAACCGGATGGGCTTCAACAACGTCGGCGCCGAGGCGGTGGTCCGGCGTCTGCGTGCCGCCGGGCGGCGCCGCAACCGTCCGGTGATCGGCGTCAACATCGGCAAGTCGCGGGCGGTCGACGTGGGCGAGGCGGTCTCCGACTACCTGCAGAGCACCCGCCTCCTCGCGCCGCACGCCGACTACCTGGTGGTCAATGTCAGCTCACCCAACACGCCGGGCCTGCGCGGGCTGCAGGAGCTCGATCGCCTCGCCCCGCTGCTCGAGGCGGTCCGGGATGCCGCGGGCGGCACACCCGTTTTGGTCAAGATCGCCCCCGACCTCACCGATGACGAAGCGACGCGCATCGCCTCCCTCGTGGTGCGGCTGGGCCTCGATGGCATCGTGGCCACGAACACCACGCTCTCGCGGGACGGCTTGCGCACCGATCCGGCGATCGTCGCCGCCGTGGGTGACGGCGGGCTCTCCGGGGCACCTCTCGCGTCACGTGCGGTGGAACTGCTCCGCGTCCTGCGCGCGGCCGTGCCACCCGGCATGTGCATCATCTCGGTCGGAGGCGTCGAGACCGGCGGAGACGTCGCTCACCGGCTGGCGGCCGGTGCCACGCTCGTGCAGGGATACACGGGGTTCCTGTACCGCGGACCGCTATGGGCGCGTCAGGTCAACCGATACCTGGCGGCGGTCCTCAAGGAACGTCGCTCTTCCGGGCTTTGACGAGCTCGGGCTGTGCCTGTGGTTTCCAAGCTCTCAGCTTGGAAACTCTCCCCGCTTCACCTGCGGCTTCGGCAGGCGCAGCACACGCATCTGGATCATCCGCATGAAGGCGTACCAGCGCACTCCGCGCTCGACCGTGCCGAACTTGGCCGCGAGCTTCCGGCGCAGGAGGATGCCGACGATGATGCCCTCGGTGACGACGACGAAGATCGCACCCCAGACGCCGATCAGCACGTAGGGGGCGATCGCTTCGAAGAAGTAGCTGATGATGACGAGCACCAGCAGCGGAAGCAGGATCTCGCCGAGGCTCCAGCGCGCGTCCACGTAGTCGCGCACGTACTTCTTCTGGGGTCCCTTGTCGCGCGCCGGCAGGTACTTCGGGTCGCCGGCGGCCATGCCGATGCGCGCCTTCTCGCGCGCGGCCTGCACCTGCGAGCGGGACTGCTTGGCGGCGAGCCGGCGGTCGGTCGGCACCAGCGGTCGCTTGCGCGCCGCCTCCTGCTCCTTGCGGGTCGGAGTCGCGTGTCCCTTGGTGGGGACGACTTCCTCGGCGACCGGGTCATTATCGACGGGCTGGGGGGACGGGGTCTTCGCCATGGAAGGATCATCCCATGCCAACGCACCACGACGCCGACCCGGCGACCACCAGCCCCCATGCCGCAGAACTCCGCGAGGCGGTGCAGGCCGGCCTCCCGGTCGCGATCGCCGACCTGTCCGACCTGGTCCGCATCCCGTCGGTCTCGTGGGACGGGTTCGACCCTGAGCACGTCGTCGCCAGCGCAGAACGAGTCGCCGAGTTGGCGCGCGGCACCGGCGTCTTCGACGACGTCGATATCGTGCGGCTCCCGATGCCGGCGACCGGCGAGCTCGGACTCCCGGCGGTCATCGCCACCCGCGCCGCCCGCAACGGCCGTCCGACCGTGCTCCTCTACGCCCACCACGACGTGCAGCCGCCCGGTGACGACGACCAATGGGACTCGAAGCCCTACGAGCCGACCCTGCGTGGCGACCGCCTCTACGGGCGCGGGGCCGCCGACGACAAGGCCGGTGTCCTCGCCCATATCGCCGCGATCCGGGCCCTCACGACAGTCGTCGCCGAACCCGACGTCGGCATCATCCTGTTCGCCGAGGGTGAGGAGGAGTTCGGCTCGCGCTCGCTCCCGGCGATCCTGGAACGCTTCCACGACCGGCTCGCGGCAGACGCGATCATCGTGGCCGACTCCGGCAACTGGGATCTCGAGACCCCTGCGCTGACTGTCGGGCTGCAGAGGCGCCGTCGCCTTCAACCTGCGCATCTCCACCCTCGACCATGCTTCGCACTCCGGTCAGTTCGGGGGAGTGGTTCCGGATGCGATGCTCGCCGCCATCCAGCTGCTCGCCACCTTCTGGAAGAAGGACGGTTCTGTCGCGATCGAGGGACTCACGAGCCACCAGGCGGAGACTCCCGACTACGACGAGAAGCAGCTGCGAGAAGAGACCGGCCTGCTCGACGGTGTCGAGCCGATCGGGAAGGGTGATCTGCTCTCGCGCACCTGGTACCAGCCCTCGATCACCGTCACCGGCATCGACGCGCCGACGGTCAAGAACGCCTCGAACACGCTGGTGCCGAGTGTCCGGGTGCGCATCAGCGCGCGCGTCGCGCCCGGCCAGGACGCCCGTCAGTACTTCGAGGTGCTCGAGGCGCATCTGCTCAAGCACGCACCCCACGGTGCCCAGCTGGAGTTCGGCGACCTCGACCTCGGGCAGCCGTTCCTGGTCGACACCAGCGGCTGGGCGGCGTCAGAGACCCTGGATGCGATGCACGAGGCGTTCGGAAAAGAAGCGGTCCTGATGGGGTCGGGTGGGTCGATCCCGTTCATCGCCGATCTCGTCGAGCGGTACCCCGCGGCACAGATCCTCATCACCGGCGTCGAGGATCCCGACGCGCGTGCCCACAGCCCGAACGAGTCCCTGCACCTGCCGACGTTCGAGCACGCCATCCTGACCGAGGCGCTTCTCCTGGCCCGCCTGAATGCACGCGACGCGACCAGCGCGTAGAATCGATGACATGACAGACACCACGATCGCGCCCGATGTCGCCGCGGGCGAGGCTTCGAGCATCGCCATGCACGAAGTCGAGCTCACCGCCACCGCCGCTGACAAGGTGCGCAGCCTGCTCGAGCAGGAGGGTCGTGACGATCTCCGTCTGCGGGTCGCGGTGCAGCCCGGCGGATGCTCTGGCCTGATCTACCAGCTGTACTTCGACGAGCGCCTTCTGGATGGCGACGCCACCCGTGACTTCAACGGGGTCGAGGTCGTCGTCGACAAGATGAGCGTGCCGTACCTGCTGGGCGCCTCGATCGATTTCGAGGACACGATCCAGAAGCAGGGGTTCACGATCGACAACCCGAATGCCTCCGGCTCATGTGCCTGCGGAGACAGCTTCCACTGAGTCGGAAAAACAGCCTCAACACAGGGCGTTCGCCGGAAGGCGGGCGCCCTGTCTGGTTATAGACTCGGGGAGAACCAGCTCCGTTTCTCCGAGAGGCATTCTGTGCGTCCCCACCGTCGTTCCCGGTTGGCCAGATGGGCCATCGTGCCGATCGGGTTCTCTGTCGCCATGGTCTTGGCCGGCTGCACCCAGCAGCAGCTTCAGGGCTACTTGCCGGGCGACCCGGGCGTCACGAACCACACCGGGCGCATCATCGGGCTCTGGACCACATCCTGGATCGTCCTGCTGGCCGTCGGCGTCGTGACCTGGGGCCTCATCATCTGGGCCGCAGTCGCCTACCGCCGGCGCAAGGGTCAGACCGGCCTGCCGGTGCAGCTGCGCTACAACCTCCCGATCGAGATCTTCTACACGATCGTCCCGCTCATCCTGGTGCTCGGATTCTTCGCCTTCACGGCCCGCGACACGACGGAGATCGAGGCGAACAACGATCCAGAGGTCACCATTCAGGTGATGGGCAAGCGCTGGGCCTGGGACTTCAACTACGTCGACGCCAACGTCTACTCTCCGGGCATCCAGGCGCAGGACCTCGACGCCGAACCCGGTGCGGTCTCCGAGGACGAGCTCCCGGTGCTGTACCTGCCGGTCAACAAGCGCGTCGCGATCAACATCGAATCGCGCGACGTCATCCATTCCTTCTGGATCATCGACTTCCTCTATAAGAAGGACATGATCCCGGCCAAGTCGAACTACCTGTACTTCATCCCGCTCGAAGAGGGCACCTACCACGGCAAGTGCGCCGAGCTCTGCGGCGAGTACCACTCGCTCATGCTGTTCACGGTGAAGGTCGTGTCCGAGGCGGAATTCGAGAACCAGATGCAGCTGCTGCGCGATGCCGGCAACGAGGGTCAGCTCGGACCGGAGTACAACACCAATTCGAACCTGCCGGGCAACGGCGAGAGCACGATCGACAGCGATCCTCAGGGAGCGAAATGAGCACCGCGACCGCACCCGCACCGTCCCCGACCACCCAGGCGTTCGGAACGCCTTCCGTCGAGCGCAAGGGCAACGTCTTCGTCAAGTGGATCACCACGACCGACCACAAGACGATCGGCTATCTGTATCTGATCAGCTCGTTCATCTTCTTCATGGTGGGCGGCGTCATGGCGCTCATCATCCGCGCGCAGCTCTTCGAGCCGGGCCTCAAGATCGTCGGAACAGGTGAGCAGTACAACCAGCTCTTCACGATGCACGGCACGATCATGCTGCTGCTTTTCGCGACACCGCTGTTCGCCGGCTTCGCGAACGTCGCGATGCCGCTGCAGATCGGCGCCCCCGACGTCGCGTTCCCACGGCTGAACGCGTTCGCCTACTGGCTGTACCTCTTCGGCGGAATCATCACCGTCGCGGGTTTCTTCACCCCGCAGGGTGCGGCGTCGTTCGGCTGGTTCGCGTATTCGCCGCTCTCGAGCACCACGTTCACGCCGGGCGTCGGCGGCCACCTGTGGGTCTTCGGGCTGGCGCTGGCCGGTTTCGGAACGATCCTGGGTGCCGTCAACTTCATCACCACGATCATCACCATGCGCGCTCCCGGCATGACGATGTTCCGGATGCCGATCTTCACCTGGAACATCCTGGTCACGTCGATCCTGGTGCTGCTGGCGTTCCCGGTGCTCGCCGCCGGACTGATGGCACTCGGCGCGGACCGCGTCTTCGGGGCGCACCTGCTCGATCCAGCCAACGGCGGAGCCATGCTCTGGCAGCATCTGTTCTGGTTCTTCGGGCACCCCGAGGTCTACATCATCGCTCTGCCGTTCTTCGGCATCATCAGCGAGGTGCTGCCGGTCTTCAGCCGCAAGCCGATCTTCGGCTACAAGACCCTGATCTACGCGACGATCGCCATCGCGGCCCTGTCGGTCACGGTGTGGGCGCACCACATGTACGTGACCGGTTCGGTGCTGCTGCCGTTCTTCGCGCTCCTGACGATGCTCATCGCGGTGCCGACCGGGGTGAAGATCTTCAACTGGGTCGGCACCATGTGGCGGGGCTCGGTGACGTTCGAGACGCCGATGCTCTGGGCGATCGGATTCCTCATCACGTTCACGTTCGGCGGTCTGACCGGCGTGATCCTGGCATCGCCTCCGCTCGACTTCCACGTCTCCGACACCTACTTCGTGGTGGCGCACTTCCACTACGTCGTGTTCGGCACCGTCGTCTTCGCCATGTTCAGCGGTTTCTACTTCTGGTGGCCGAAGTGGACCGGCAAGATGCTGAACGAATCACTCGGAAAGTGGCATTTCTGGTTGCTGTTCATCGGCTTCCACACCACGTTCCTCATCCAGCACTGGATCGGCGTGGTGGGCATGCCCCGCCGCTACTGGAGCTACCTGCCGACCGACAACGTCACCTGGATGAACCAGATCTCGACGGTCGGTGCCGCGATCCTGGCGATCTCGATGCTGCCGTTCCTGCTCAACGTCTGGGTCACGCACCGTCGTGGCGTGCAGGTGACCGAAGACGACCCGTGGGGCAACGCACGCTCGCTGGAATGGGCCACCTCGTGCCCGCCGCCGCGGCACAACTTCACGTCGATCCCGCGGATCCGCTCGGAGTCGCCGGCCTTCGACCTCCACCACCCCGAGGTGGTCCAGGTCGGTATCGGGCCGCTCAAAGACGCACCCGACCGCCCGGTCGTCGACCTGGCGCGAGGACGGGGTGAAGTAGCATGCGCGTCAACACGAATCTGTTCTGGATCCTCGCCGCGTTCTTCTGGGCGGCGGACGCCCTGTACATCGGCTGGAACCTGATCTCGTACTACACCGGCGTCGGCACCGGCGACGCCTCGGTTCCCACTCACCCGGTCGAGTGGGTGGGCACGGTCGCGATCGGCCTGTCCGGCATCCTGAGCGCGTTCATCGCCTTCTACGTGGGCGCCACGCGACGCGCGCAGGGCGGCGAGCTGCCCGAGGACCGGTACGACGCGAACATCGACGACGGCGACCCGGAGATCGGCTACTTCAGCCCGTGGAGCTGGTGGCCGATGACGGTCGCGTTCGGCCTGGCGCTGATGTTCCTCGGTCTCGCGGTCGGCATCTGGCTGATGTTCATCGGCGCCCCGATCGTCCTGGTCGGCGGTCATCGGCTGGTACTACGAGTACTACCGCGGCAACTTCGCACGCTGACATGAGCGCCACCATCCGCGAGGCGCGCGCCGGCGACGAAGAGGGTCTGTACGCCCTCGTCTCGCAGCTCGGGCACGCGCTGCCGCCCGTCCGCGAGGCGTTCGACGTCACGATCGCGGAGTACCTCGCGGGCACGCACCCGAGCGTGCACCTGCTGGTCGTCGACGATGGGGGAGCCCTGCAGGGCTACGCGCTGACCACCATCGTGCCGCTGCTGGCCACCAACGGACCGTCGGCGCAACTGCAGGAGATCGTCGTGGACGACGCCGCACGCGGGCACGACTACGGCACGAAGCTCGTGCGCGCCGTCGAGGCGGAGTGCGAGCGTCGCGGCGTCACGCAGCTGACCGTCGCCAGCCGGCGCGCGGGCGGCTTCTACGACCGTCTCGGGTTCCACGAGAGCGCCGAGTACATGCGCCGGTTCTTCTGAGGCGCTCGCACGGCCGCGCTAGTGGTGGCCGTGCTGCTGGGCCGCTTCGATCTCGGTCTTGGTGACCGGCGCGATCCGGTCTTCGAAGAGCCAGCTCGAGAGCACCGAGCGCACGCGCTGCGTGACCGGGATGCGGCCGCGCTTGTTCGGGCGCAGCATGAGCGGCTTGTAGTCGTCGAAGTCGACGAGCTTCCAGCGCTCGTAGTCCGACAGCTGCTCGTGCACCTCGATGTACTCGCCGCCCGGCAGGCGCACGATGCGCGCCGACTCGTAGCCGTGCAGCGCGATCTCGCGGTCCTTCTTCTGCAGCCCGATGCAGATGCGCTGGGCGACGATGTAGGCGACGACGGGGCCGACGAACAGCAGGAGTCTGGATGGCGAGGGTCACGCCCTCGATCGACAGCTTGAAGTGGGTGGCGATGAGGTCCGATCCCGCCGCGGCCCAGAGGACCGCGTAGAACGTGACACCGGCCGCACCGATCGCGGTGCGCTTGGGGGCGTTGCGCGGACGGTCGGTCATGTGGTGCTCGCGCTTGTCGCCGGTGATCCAGCCCTCGAGGAACGGGTAGAGCAGCGACCGCGCCGAGGAACAGCGGCAGCACCAGCAGCGGCACGAGGATGTTGAGCGACAGCGTGAAGCCGAAGAGCTCGAGCTCCCAGCCCGGCGGGACGAGCCGCAGGGCGCCGTCGGCGAATCCGATGTACCAGTCCGGCTGGGTTCCGGCCGACACGGGGGAGGGGTCGTACGGGCCGTAGGCCCAGATCGGGTTGATCGTGACGGTCGCCGCGATCAGCGCGATCACGCCGAAGATGATGAAGAAGAAGCCGCCGGCCTTCGCGGCGAACACCGGCATGATCGGCACGCCGACGACGTTGTCGTTGGTGCGGCCGGGGCCGGCGAACTGGGTGTGCTTGTTCACGACGAGCAGCACCAGGTGCACACCGATCAGGGCGACGATGATCGCCGGCAGCAGCAGGATGTGCAGGCTGTAGAACATGCCGACGACCTGGGTTCCGGGGAACTCGCCGCCGAACAGCAGGTTCGAGGTCCAGGTGCCGATGACCGGGATGCCCTTGACCATGCCGTCGATGATGCGGAGGCCGTTGCCCGAGAGCAGGTCGTCGGGGAGCGAGTAGCCCGTGAAGCCCTCGGCCATCGCGAGGATCGAAGCAGCACGAAGCCGATGACCCAGTTGAGCTCACGCGGCTTGCGGAACGCGCCCGTGAAGAACACGCGCAGCATGTGCAGGCCGATCGAGGCCACGAACAGCAGCGCCGCCCAGTGGTGGATCTGCCGCATGAGCAGGCCGCCGCGGATGTCGAAGCTGATGTCGAGCGTCGACGCCATGGCCGCCGACATCTCGAGGCCCTTGAGCGGCACGTACGAGCCCTCGTAGACGACCTCGGCCATCGAGGCCTGGAAGAAGAACGTCAGGAACGTGCCGGAGAGCAGGATGACGACGAAGCTGTAGAGCGCGACCTCGCCGAGCATGAACGACCAGTGGTCGGGGAAGATCTTGCGGCCGAGCTCGCGGACGAGGCCGGAGATGCTGGTGCGCTCGTCGATGTAGTTCGCGCCCCAGTTGGTGAAGCGCATGCCCGCGTTCGGCGGGACGGCCTCCTCGTCGGAGGTCGTGATGCGGGTGCCGCCCGGCCTCGGACGAGGTGGTGCGTGGCTTGGTGGCTTCGACGGTCACAGCTGACGCTCCCAGAAGCTCGGGCCGACGGGCTCGGTGAAGTCGCTGCGTGCGACCAGGTAGCCCTCGTCGTCGACGGTGATGGGCAGCTGCGGCAGCGGGCGCTTGGCCGGGCCGAAGATGACCTCCGCCTCGCGGGTGATGTCGAACTGCGACTGGTGGCAGGGGCACAGCAGGTGGTGGGTCTGCTGCTCGTAGAGCGCGACCGGGCAGCCGACGTGCGTGCAGATCTTGGAGTAGGCGACGATGCCGTCGTAGTTCCAGTCCTCGCGACCGGCCGAGACGTGCAGGTCGCTGGGCTTGAGGCGCATGAGCAGGACGGCGGCCTTGGCCTTCTCCTCGAGCTTGTGCTCGTGCAGCTCGTTCAGGCCCTCGGGGATGACGTGGAAGACCGAGCCCGAGCGTGACGTCCGACGCCTTGATCGGCGTGCCGTCCGGATCGCGGGTGAGGCGGACGTCCTTCGTCCCACAGCGTGTGCTTCAGGCGGTCGACCGGGTCGCCGGCCGGAGCGAGGTCGCGGAACAGCACGACGGCGGGCAGCGGGGACACGACGAGCGCGCCGATCAGGGTGTTGCGGATCAGCTTGCGGCGGGTGAAGCCGGACTCCTTGTTGCCGAGGTGGAAGACCTCGACGGCCTTCTCGCGGGTCTCTTCGCTGCCACGGGTGGGGTGACGCGTCTCGACGAGGTCGTGGCCGTCCATGAGCGACTTCGACCAGTGCACGGCGCCGAAGCCGATGCCGAACAGCGCCAGCGCGATGCCGAGCCCGAGGAGCAGGTTGTTCAGACGGCACCGACGCGAGGTCGCCCGGCACGATCGGGAAGGCGATGTAGGCGACGACGGCGAAGACGCTGCCGACGATCGACAGCAGGAACAGCCACGAGACGCGGCGCTCGTTCTGGCGCTCCTTGACCGGGTCGATGTCGGAGACGCGCGGGCGGTAGGGCGGGAAGCCGGGGTTCTCGACCGCGTCGGACGGCACCACCGCGGTGCCGGGCGACGGGACGGGGGCCTCGCGCTTGCCACGGCGGTGCCGTGATCGCTGCCCTTGTCTGCCATTGCGTTCCTTCCGGTGCTCCTGCGTTACTGAGTGCAGTGGTGCTAGTTCGACTTGGCCGTCAGCCACACGGTGATGGCGACGATCGAGCCGAGAGCGAAGATCCAGACGAACAGTCCCTCGGACACCGGGCCGAGGCCACCGAGGTCGATGCCGCCCGGTGACGGGTTGTCGTCGAGGAACTCCAGGTAGCTGATGATGTCGGCCTTGTCTTCCGGCGTGATGTTCAGGTCGTTGAAGACCGGCATGTTCTGCGGCCCGGTGACCATCGCCTCGTAGATGTGCGCGGCCTCGACGCCCTTCAGCGCCGGGGCGAACTTGCCCTCGGTGAGGGCACCGCCCGCGCCGGCCACGTTGTGGCACATGGCGCAGTTGATGCGGAACAGCTCGGCACCGTTCGCGACGTCGCCCTTGCCCGTCGAGGTACTCGTCAGCCGGGATGGCGGGGCCGGGGCCGAGCGAGGCGACGTAGGCGGCGAGAGCCGCGACCTGCTCGTCGGTGAACTGGACCGGCTTCTGCTCGGCCTGCGGACCGGAGGCGGCCGCGGCATGCGACCCGTGCCGACCTGGAAGTCGACGGATGCGGCGCCGACGCCGTGGAGGCTCGGGCCCGCGTCGGTGCCCTGGGCGCCCAGTCCGTGGCAGCTGGCGCAGTTCGCCTGGAAGAGCTTCTCGCCCTCGTCGACGAGCGCGTCGACCTGGGCGGTGGTCTCGGCCGACGCGCTGGCCGTGAAGAGCGCGTAGCTGCCGCCGGTGGCGAGCAGGCCGACGAGCAGCAGCAGCGGCCGAGGCGAACGGGGAACGGCGACCGGTGCGGTTCGGCGCGATGCGGCGTTCGGCGTAGATGCAGGGCCATGAGCTGTGTCGGGATCCGATCGGCTACTTGAGGACGTAGATGACGAGGAACAGGCCGATCCAGACCACGTCGACGAAGTGCCAGTAGTACGAGACCGAGATCGCGGTGACCGCCTCGCGGTGGGTGAAGCGTCTTGACGGCGAAGACCCGGCCGAGCAGCAGCAGGAAGGCGATCAGACCGCCGGTCACGTGCAGGGCGTGGAATCCGGTCGTGAGGTAGAACACCGATCCGTACGAGTCGCTGGTGAAGGCGACGTGCTCGCTGACCAGCTGGCCGTACTCGAAGACCTGGCCGACGACGAAGATGGCGCCCATCGCGAAGGTCAGGTACATCCACTCGACGACGCCCCACTTCCAGAACTGGAGCGGGCCGCCCGCTGCGGCGCGACTGCAGGCGCTCGGCCGCGAAGACGCCGAACTGGCAGGTGAACGACGACGAGCACCAGGATCAGCGTGTTGGCCAGGGCGTAGGGGACGTTGAGCTTCGCGGTCTGCTCTGCCCACAGCTCGGGCGAGAAGTTGCGAAGCGTGAAGTAGATCGGCGAACAGTCCGGCGAAGAACATCACCTCGCTGCCGAGCCACACGATGACGCCGACCTGCGTGACGTTCGGCCGGTTGATCACCGAACTCTGGAGGGCGCGAAATCGTCGTGGAGGTCACCTCTCCATTATGGCCGATATCTGCGGCTCGGTACGATCGACGCCATGCCGTCGGAACTCAGCTGGCCAGCCATGCTCACCCAACTCCTCGCCGGGTCCGATCTGTCGATCGCCGAGGCCTCCTGGGCGATGGAGGAGGTGATGGCGGGTCGCGCCACCGGAGCGCAGCTCGGCGGCGTTCCTGGTGGCGCTGCGGGCCAAGGGCGAGACGGTCGGCGAGATCGTCGGATTCCGCGACGCGGTGCTCGCGCAACGCGCAGCCGCTGGCCGTGGATCCGATGGCGCTCGACATCGTCGGCACGGGCGGAGACAGGTTCGGCACGGTGAACGTCTCCACCATGGCGTCGGTCGTCGCCGCGGCCGCGGGCGCCCGGGTCGTCAAGCACGGCAACAAGGCGGCGAGCTCGGCGGCCGGGTCGTCGGACGTGCTCGCCGCGCTCGGCGTCGACCTCACCATCGCGCCCGAGCGGGTGGCCCAGGTGCTGGATGAGGTGGGCATCACGTTCGCGTTCGCGGCGCTGTTCCACCCGGGCTTCAAGCACGCGGGCCCGACGCGCGCGGAGCTCGGCATCCCGACGGTGTTCAACTTCCTCGGCCCGCTCTGCAACCCGGCGCGCCCCGAGGCGTCGGCGGTGGGCGTCGCCCAGCTCGACAAGGTGCCGCTGTTCGTCGGCGTCTTCCAGACCCGCGGCGCGACCGCCCTGGTGTTCCGCGGCGACGACGGGCTCGACGAGCTCTCGACCACCGGCCACAGCCACGTCTGGGAGATCTCGCGCGGCGAGGTGCACGAGCACGACCTCGACCCCGGCGATCTCGGGCTCGCCGCGCGCGTCGATCGACGACCTGCGCGGCGGCGACGCGGCCACCAACGCCGCCATCGCGCGCCGCACGCTGGCGGGCGAGGAGGGCCCGGTGCGCGACATCGTGCTGCTGAACGCCGCGGCCGGACTCGTGTCGTGGGAGCTGGCGCAGGATGCCGCGCTGGCCGAGGCGGACATCCGGGCCCGGTTCCGCGAGCAGCATCGCCCGTGCCGCCGAGGCGGTCGACTCGGGTGCGGCGATCGCGAAGCTCGACGCCTGGATCGCCGCGACGAACGCCTGACCTGATTCGCTTGTCACGTCACTCGACCCAGTCGAACGACCGCGTGACCGCCCGCTTCCACTGGCGCAGGCGCTCCTCGCGATCCGCCGGCATCGAGCTGCGGCACCCAGCGCGTGTCCTCCCGCCAGTTGGCGCGCAGCTCGTCGAGGTCCTTCCAGAAGCCCGACGGCGAGCCCGGCGGCGTAGGCGGCGCCGAGCGCGGTCGTCTCGATGACGGCGGGACGCACCACCGGCACGCCCAGGATGTCGGCCTGGAACTGCATGAGCGCGTCGTTCGCGACCATGCCGCCGTCGACCCGGAGCTCCGCCAGAGGCGAGCCCGGCGTCGGCGTTGACGGCATCGAGCACCTCGCGGGTCTGGAACGCGGTCGACTCGAGCGCGGCGCGCGCGATGTGGCCCTTGTTCGCGAAGCGGGTGAGGCCGACGATGACGCCGCGGGCGTCCGGTCGCCAGTACGGGGCGAAGAGCCCCGAGAACGCCGGCACGAAGTACACGCCGCCGTTGTCGTCGACCGAGAGCGCGAGCTCCTCGACGTCCGGCAGCCTTCTCGATGATGCCGAGGTTGTCGCGCAGCCACTGGATGAGCGAGCCGGTCACCGCGATCGAGCCCTCGAGCGCGTACACCGGGTCGTCGTCGCCGAGCCGGTAGGCGACCGTCGTGATCAGGCCGTTCTCGGAGTGCGGTGATCTCGGTGCCGGTGTTGAAGATGAGGAAGTTGCCCGGTGCCGTAGGTGTTCTTCGACTCGCCGGCACCGAACGCCGCCTGCCCGAACGTCGCGGCCTGCTGGTCGCCCAGGATGCCGGCGATCGGCACTCCGGCGCAGGGGAGTGGAGGCCGCGGCCTCGCCGTACACCTCGGACGAGCTGCGGATCTCGGGCAGCAGCGGCGCGCGGGATGCCGAATGCCTCGAGCAGGGCGTCGTCCCAGGCGAGGGTGCGCAGATCCATGAGCAGCGTGCGGCTGGCGTTCGTGACGTCGGTGGCGTGCACGCCGCCGTCCGGGCCGCCGGTGAGGTTCCAGAGCACCCAGGAGTCGGTGGTGCCGAACGCGAGCTCGCCCGCCTCCGCACGTGCGCGGGCACCGTCGACGTTGTCGAGGATCCAGGCGATCTTGGTCGCCGAGAAGTAGGTCGCGAGCGGCAGGCCGGTCTGCTCGCTGGAAGCGGCCAGGACCGCCGTCCGCCGCGAGCGCGTCGACGTGGTCCTGGGTGCGGGTGTCCTGCCAGACGATCGCGGGGGAGATCGGCTCGCCGGTCGCGCGGTCCCAGACCACGGCGGTCTCGCGTTGATTGGTGATGCCGATGGCGGCGACGTCCGCGGCCGACGCGCCCGCGGCATCCAGGGCCTCGGCGATCACCGCGGTCACGTTGTCGCGGATCTCGGCCGCGTCGTGCTCGACCCACCCCGCGCGCGGGAAGTGCTGCGCGTGCTCGCGCTGACCGGTGCCTGACCAGCTCGCCCGCGTGGTCGAACAGGATCGCGCGGGTGCTCGTGGTGCCCTGGTCGATCGCCATGACGTACGCCGGGACGCTCATGCCGTCACCAACGGCGCGACCTCGCGCGCCGACCCACGTCGCAAAGCCCGACCGGGTCGGGCTCGGCGGCGACCGCAGTGGACGAGCACCGTCGTCGCTCCGAGCGCGGCGATCCGGTCGATGGCCTCGGCCGACCTCCGCGGGGCCGGATGCCGCGATCCCGGCCGTTCGCGAGTCCTCCGGCCAACCCTGCAGCTCGCGTCGCGAGCAGCGCGGCGGCATCCGGTCCGCGTGTCACGACGAGGTGCGCCACGATCTGGTGCGGGCCGCCGTACCGCCGCGGTCTGAACGATCTCGCACATCTCGCGGATGCGCTCCTCGGTGAGCGCGGACGTCAGCATCGTCCCGTCGCCGTGTACGGCCGCGAGGGCGAGGGTCTTGGGCCCCTCGCCGCCGATGAGCAGCTGCGGTGGGGAAGCGGGCGGCCAGCTGAGTGCAACCCTGTCGAGGTTCACGTAGCGCCCCTCGACGGTGACCGTCTCGCCGCCGAGGAGTCGGCGAAGCGCGTCCGCGTACTCGGTGCAGCAGGGTCAGCGGCGACTCGACCCGCGCACCGACCTGACCCATCCAGCGCTGCACGCCGTGCCCGATCACCGGCACGAACCGGCCGGGGAACAGGCGCGCGATGGTGGCGATCTCCATCGCGGTGATCGCGACGTTGCGCAGCGGCACGGGCATCAGGCCGACCCCGACGCGGATCCGCTCCGTCCAGGCGAGCGCGGCGGCGACGGGTGCCGGAGCGGATTCCGCGAAGCAGTCCTCCCAGAACCAGAGGTCGTCGAGCCCGGACGCCTCGGCGGCGAGGGTCACGGCCTTGAGGTGTTCAGGCGCCCAGGTCGGGCAGGAACACGGTCCCGATACGGGGTCGGGTCACCGGACCAGCACCTCGGGGGTCAGTTCGGCGATCGAGCGGTGACCGCTCAGCCCGAGCACCAGGTCGAATTCGGCGAGCAGGTTGCGCAGGGCCTCGCGCGCGCCCTCCTCGCCGGCGATCGCCATGCCGTACACCCAGGGACGCCCGACCAGCACTGCCGCGGCACCGAGGGCGAGCGCGCGGAACACGTCGGCTCCGCTGCGCACGCCGCTGTCGTAGAGCACGGGCGCACGGCCCGCCGACGGCGTCGACGACGCCGGGCAGCGCGTCGAGGGAGCCGATCGCTCCGTCGATCTGGCGTCCCGCGTGATTGGAGACCACGATGCCGTCGACGCCGGCGTCCAGCGCCAGCCGTGCGTCATCCGGATGCTGGATGCCCTTGAGCAGGATCGGCAGCTTCGTGCGCTCCCGCAGGAACGCG
Organism: uncultured Actinomycetota bacterium; assembly: GCA_963730045.1. Taxonomy (GTDB): domain Bacteria; phylum Actinomycetota; class Actinomycetes; order Actinomycetales; family Microbacteriaceae; genus JBDSKH01. The sequence goes on from CAVSPQ010000005.1 coordinate 100,151, forward strand.
AGATCGGACCACTGCAGATTCGATCGCGAGAACACGTCGAGGAAGGTCTCCACGGCCACGCGCGGCTCGCCGGAGCGCAGGTTGGCGCCGAACCGTCCGGGGTGACGGCGGGTCATGTCGAGCGAGGGTGCGGATCGGCCGTCGGGCGTCACTCGCGCCTTCTGCGGCCGGCGGCGATGCTCCCGTCGCGCCGGGCCGCGATGCGTTCGGCGACCAGTGCGGCGGAAGACCGGGTCGGACGTGTACTGCGCGATGCCCATGCCGCGGATGAACGGCAGGATACGCCCGGTCGAGGTCGCGCGGCCGCCAGCCGAGCATCTGCGTGTCGAGGGTGACGACGATCGCCTGCGCGCCGATCGCCTCGGCGCGGCCGCACGAAGCTCTCGACCAGCTCGTCGGACGGTGCTCCAGTACAGCTGGAACCAGAGCGGGCCGCCGCCGCCCTCGGCCGCGACGCGCTCCATCGGGACCGACGCCTGACTCGAGAGCACCGCCGGGATGCCGAGGCCGGCGGCCGCGCGCGCGATCGCCAGGTCGGCGTCGTCGTCGACGAGTTCGAGGACGCCCACCGGCGCGGCGAGCAGGGGAGTGGCGTAGGAGTGGCCGAACAGATTCACGCCCAGGTCGCGGTCGCTGACGTCGCGCAGGACGCGCGGGACGATGCGCCAGGCGTCGAAGGCGTCGGCGTTCGCCTCGGCCGTGGTCTCGAGCCCGCTCGAACCGTGCACGTACGCCCACGCCTCGGCTGGACATCGCGCGCTCGGCCCGCGCCACCAGGTCGGGCCAGCGGACCGGGATCTTCGGACTCGCGTCCGCTCGCGCCTGCGCGGTAGATCGCGGACTGGGTCTGCGCGACCGAATCCCATCGACCGGTCGGTATCGGGCATGCGCCCCATGCAATCACGCAGCGCGAGGAGTGTCCATGCCCGCGCCGAAGTCAGGCGGGCGCGTCCCCGGCGTGGTCGGCGAACCAGTTGCCGAGCGCCTCGACACCGGCGCGCTGCGACTCGCCCCCCGCCGGACCGGCCAGGATGCCGTCCCCGGTCATCATCGTGATCGCGAGCCTGGTGCCCTCGGTCGTGCGCAGTTCCAGGCGGGCGGTCACGGCATCCACGATCAGGGCGCCCACCGTGGCCCAGCCGCTGCCGCCACCCGTGATGCGGGCGTCGGCGATGCGCGATGGAGGGAGCGAGAGCGGCTCGCCGGCCGGCTCCAGCCGCCGGTTGAGCCCTTGCATGATCAAGCGGTCGTCGGTGACGACGATGGCGACCATGCGACCGCTGAACAGACTCTGCTGTGTTGCGACGCAGCACCCGCGAAGGTTCTCGTCCGGATCGAGAAGCGACCGAGCGAGCGGCTCCAGGCGGTCGCCGAGACCTGTCAAGAGTGGAGCTCGACCTGCGCCTTCGCCTCACCGAGCGTCTCGAACGCGCCGATGCCGGCACCGACGCGGTCGTACGCGGAGTAATGGCCATCGACGAGGTCGATGCGGCCCAGGTGCATCAGCGTGTTGCGTTCGGAGAGACCCGTCGCCACCCAGAGACCATGATCCGCACTGAGCCATTGAACTCGGAGGTGGGAATCGGTGGAGACTTCAGGCGCTTCGACGACGGTGTCAGACAACGTTCCTCCACGGTGAGCAGCGGATGTGATCTAGATCACAAAACCATCACGGCACGAAAGCGGCAAGGGGTAATCGCCAGAATCAGAGAACTTTCAGCCTGAAGGTCAGACCGGTCGGTCCATCCCGCTGAGGGCGGCTACGCTGCCCACGTGACCGGTGGAAGCTACTTCGAGCGGATCGACGACAACACCTTCCGCCCGACCATTCACGCCGGGGGAGCGTGGAAACCGGGTGAGCTCGCACTTCAGCCCACTGGGCGGGCTGATCACCCACGAGATCGAGCGGTATGTCGCCGACCGCACCAGGTCCCCTCTGATCATCAGTCGCATCAGCTTCGACATCCTGGGGTTCCTGGCCGATGACGTCTGCGAGGTGCGCGTGGAGACGATCCGCGCGGGGCGCACCATCGAGCTTGTGGAGGCAACCCTCCTGATCGCGGGACGTGCGGTCACCCGGGCGAGGGCCTGGCTTCTCGCCGACCTCGACACGTCGGCGGTCGCCGGGGGCGGCGCAGAACCGCTCACCCCGCCCGACGCCCTCAGCTCGCGGAACATGTCATCGGAGTGGATCGGCGGATACATCGCCTCGATCGACGTGCGGATGGTCGCGTCGCCCGGCCCGGGCCGGGGCACCGCGTGGATCACCAGCGACCACGAGCTGATCGCGGGGGAGGAGGCGGGGCCCCTCGCTTCCTACGTGAAGCTCGTCGACACGGCCAACGGAATCGCGACCCGGGTCCGCCCCACCGAGTGGATGTTCCCGAACGTGGATCTGACCATCCACCTGCACCGTCAGCCGGAAGGGCGTTGGGTCGGGCTCGACACCTCGGTGGTGTTCGGCCCGACCGGCCAGGGGATCACGAGCACGGTCCTGCATGATCTGGCCGGCGCTGTAGGGCACGCCCACCAGCAGCTGACAGTGCGGCCCCTGACCGCCGAGTGAGCGGCCGGGTCAGCTGATGGCCTGCTTGACGAGCGCCCGGATCTTCTTCTCCTCGGCGTCCGTGATCCCGAGTACGGCGAACGCCGTCGCCCACATCGTGCCGTCGTCCAGGTTCGCCGGCTGCTCGAAGCCGAGCGTGCCGTAACGGACGCCGAACTTGGAAGCCGGCTGGAAGAAGACCAGGATCTTGCCGTCGCGGGCCCAGCCCGGCATCCCGTAGTAGGTCTTCGGGGCGAGGTCGGGCGCTACATCCATCACGATCTCGTGGATCTTGCTCGCGATCGCGCGGTCCCCGGCGGGGAGCGCCTTGATCGCGTCGGCGACAGCCTTCACGCCGTCGGCCTTGGTCTTCTGCTCTTTGAGCTCGCGGGCGCGGTCCTTGACCGCGGCGCGCTCTTCCTTGCTGAGTGTCTCGGACTTGGTCTTTGCCTCGGCCATCGTCGTTCCTCTCATAGAAGCGGGCTGGATGAGTCCAGTCTGCGCGCGCTCCTCGCCCGGGGCTTCTTCAGAACTGCTCGATCGGCCTACTGCGAGATCGGCTCGGAGCGGAAGCCGAGCGGCTCGTACCAGTCGCGGATCACCTGCTTCTGCGCGTCGTTGCAGGTGTAGCCGTAGCCGATGCTGACCTGCCAATACGTGTTGCTGCTCACGAAGATCCTGTGATCGAGGGTCCAGCCGTCGAGATAGGTCAGCGCGAAGCAATCGGCCATCGTCTCGGTATCGCCGCCGAACGACTCCACGGCTATCGCGGTGGGCCCGGGGTTCGTCAACTGCAGGCTGTGAGCGAACTCGTGGTACGCGAGCCCTGTGCGCAGCCAGTCGTTCATGTAGGGGAGCTGAGTATCGGCCGCGTCGAAGTGCACCGTGTAGGGATCGTTCGAGACCACGCAGGCGAGCACGTCGGACTCGCACAGGGTGTCGGCGTCATCGACCACGGAGGCGACGAAGCCCCCTCCGAGACTGTCGATGACCGCCTCGTTGGTGGTCCCGGTGACGTTCGTCGATGCCTGCGTGGCGGCGGTGGCCAGCAGGTCGACAAGCTGCTGCTCAGCCGCCTGGACATCGGCGATGTCGCCGTCGAGTTGGGCCGAATTCCAGCGATGCGCCCACCCTTGCGACGCGAGGATCTGGTGCTCCTCGACCGGGACGATGGCTGCCAGGCGGACGCCGTCGAACTCGGCCGCCGTCGTCTGCAGGCTCTGCATCGCTGCGCTGAAGGTCTCCTTCTTGTCGATCAGGTCGCGCTGCTGCTCGAGTTCTCTGTCCTGCTGCTCGATGAGGGTGTTCGCATTGGTCAGCTGGATGTATCCGAAGGCCAGCAGCCCGAGCGCGGCCGCGAGCGCGACGCTCAGGAGCACGATAAGGATGAGCCCCTTCCGAGATCGCTTGGGTCGTTTCGTGGCGGGTGAGGGCGTGGTCGGTTCGTCGGTGGCGACGGGCTCGAGCAGCTGGGGCGTCAGCGGTTGTGGCGCGAGCGGCTGGGCGAAGGCTGGCGCCGGCGAAGCGTGGGGAGGCGCTACTGACGGGAACGGCTGCGTCGGAGCGGGCGAGGGCGGCACGGGTTGGCCCGCGGGCGGTGGCGCGGGACTCACGGGCGGCGCGGGAACCAGGGGAGGCGCTGGCGGCGCCGGCGGTGCCGGGAGGGGCGCGCCGGGTGGCGGCTCTTGTCCGGACGAGGGATCCCAGGTTGAGATGGCTGCACCTCCTCGGCGTCCGCGTCAGCATATCCGAACATGATTCGGAGCTCTGGGCGACGCGTCCGTCGGGTCTCGAGCCAAACCGACGAGGTCGCCGCCCAGGACGAGCTCCGTGTTCATGGACTCTATCCTCGCGGTGTCATCGCCCAGCAGCCCGTGAATGGGTGGGGACATGCGCGAGCGGGCGTTGGAGCGCCTCTCCTCGTCAAACTGACATAATGGAGCTTATCGGAGATGTCCGGGATCCTGAAATGGGGTTTGGCGGACGCCTCATCCCGGATCCCGGCACCTTCAGATCACGCGCAATACCACCCGTAGACACTGCCGCTCGTGTTGTACGCGCCGCTGTAGCCCAGCACGTCGCGGCAATAGCCCCAGATGTTGGCGCCTCTATTCGGGCCGGTATGCGGCCAAGGAGCTCGGTCGTAGCACTGCCACCCGCTCGCCGACTGATTGATGACCCGCGCGGCGTAGGACGACTTTCCCGCCGTGTACTGGCAGACGAGATGCATGTTCACGCCCTCCGCAGCATTCGCCGGCGCTGCGACGCCCACAATCATGGCCCCGGCCAGCGGAATGACGGCCAGCAGGCCCGCGATTCCCTTCTTCCCGATCCTCATAACGGCTCCCTTGCAGATGTTCGACGTGCGCCTTCCGCGCACGATGCGAACTTTAGTCAAGGAAACGTCAAGAATCGAGGCGTTAGCGAGAATTCGTCGCCAACCACCGCGCCACGGCCTGAGCCGTTACGTCATGATCGACCACGTCCGGCTCGCCCGACGTCGTGATCGTGCCGACGAGCTCGCCCCCGACCCGGATCGGCATCGATCCGCCGTGCGCCTTGTGGGTCTCGTGGTCGACGTCGTCGCGCTCCTCGAACGGCGTCCCGGCCTCCTCGTGCCGGCGCCGCACCAGCAGCGACGGTTCGCCGAACCGTGCCACGACGCGCGCCTTGCCGTCGAGCCATTCCTCGTTGCCCGGTCCGGTCGCGCCCAGCTTCGCCTGGAACACGATGTCGTCGTGCAGCACGATCTTCACCGCGAGGCTCAGTCCGCGTTCGCGGATCAACGCGACCGCGAGCAGCCCCAGATCGACCGCATCGTCGTTCGTGAACGTTGCGACATCCAGGGCCGGCTGGGCCTCGAGATCGGCGACGGTGAATTCCGGAAGTTCGCTCATGTCAGGTGCAGCCTCTCGTTCACGATGTCCGGCAGGTCGGCCGGCTCGACTTCGTAGCGGGTCGTGTGCTCGTCGCGCAGCTCGTCGGCGGTGAACCAGCGCCATTCGACGACGTCGGCGACCTCCTCGTCGGTCCAGCCGGCGCGATCGGGATCGAAGTGGTCGACGCGTACGGCGTACCAGGCCCAGTGCCCGCGTTCGTACGGATGCCAGCGCTGGTCGGGATCGAAGTCCTCCTCGAGGAACGCCGGGCCGATGTCGCGCACGAGGAGCCCGGTCTCCTCCCGCAGCTCACGCACGGCCGCCTCGTCGTGGCTCTCCCCCGCATCCACGCCGCCTCCGGGCGTGATCCAGCTCGGCGGGACCGCCCGGTCCTTGCCGTACTGCAGGAACATCAGGATGCGATCGCCGGGATCGATCAGCAGCACCCGCGACGTCGCGCGGAAGGTGGTCACCCCGTGAAACCGCTCACGTCGCCGACGTAGCGGGTGTGCTCGGCGGGGATCGGATCGACCGCCGCCTGCGCCACCTCCGCCGCGAACTCGCTGACCGTGTACAGGCGCCCGGCCTCGTCGCGACGCGCGTCGATCGCGCCCGGACGGGCACGCTCCAGCAGCGTCGCAGTGATGGTGCCCTCGATCATGTCGCCCGACACGACGACGAATTCGATTCCGGCGGCCTCGAGCTGCGGAAGGCGCTCGCGCAGGGCGTCCTCCCCCGCGCGCTTGCTGCGGGCGACCGGCTCGTACTCCGGCATGGTCTCGGACGTCTCGATGAAGTGCGCCTGGTGGCTCGTCACGAACACCACACGGCTCCCCGACCCGAGCAGCGGCAGCGCGGCCTCGAGCACGTTGAGCTGCGCGTCGCGGTTGAGCCGCAGCGCGTAGTCCTCCCCCATGCCGCTCTCCATGCCGCCGGAGGCATTCAAGACCAGGATGTCGAGGCCGCCCCAGGCGTCGCGCACCGTCTCGAACATGCCGGCCACCGAATCCGGGTCGGTCAGGTCCGCGCCGACCGCGATCGCCGTGCCACCCGCCTCCTCGATGCCCGCGACGACCTTGAGCGCGCGCGCCTCCTTGTTGCGGAAGTTGATGACGACCTGGCACCCGCGGCGGCGAGATAGGCCGCGGTGTCGGCCCCGATGCCGCGGGACGAGCCCGTGATGAGCACCCGCTTGCCCTCGAGCGAACCGGCGGGTAGGACAGCGTTGTCGGATGCGGCGGCGTTCACGGTTCCCGAGCCTACCCGTTCTGATACCGTCAACTCATGTCCGGGGACTTCCTGACCCAGTGGGCCTGGGTGTTCTGGTTGGCTCTCATCCTCGTCTTCATCATCGTCGAGGTGATGAGCCTCGAGTTCACCTTCCTGATGCTCGCCGTCGGCAGCCTGGGCGGTCTCGTCGCCGGCCTGCTCGGCGCACCTTGGTGGGTGCAGATCATCGTCGCCGGCGTGCTGTCGCTGCTGCTGCTCTTCTTCGTGCGGCCGCCCTTGCTGCGCACGCTGCGGCGCGGCGGCGATCCCACCCGGTCGAACGTCGACGCACTGCTCGGCATCCAGGGCACCGTCGTCTTCGCGTTCGCCGACGGCCGCGGCCAGGTGAAGCTCGCCAACGGCGAGACCTGGACCTCACGCCTCTCGACCGGCTCCGACGAGCATGCCCTCACCGAGGGCGAGAAGGTCGTCGTGACCTCGATCGACGGCGCCACCGCCGTCGTCGTCCCCGCAACCAACTGAAACACCCGATGAGAAGGGATGTCGCGTGAGCGACTCGAATCTTCGGCAACGTGATCCTCGTGATCGTCGTCGTGATCGTCGTGATCTTCGTGCTGACGATCCTGTTCCGGTCGATCCGGATCATCCCGCAGGCCTACGCCGGCGTCGTCGAGCGGCTCGGCAAGTACCACAAGACCCTGACGCCGGGCCTCAACATCCTGGTGCCGTTCATCGACCGGCTGCGCCCGCTCGTCGACATGCGCGAGCAGGTCGTGTCGTTCCCGCCGCAGCCGGTGATCACCGAGGACAACCTGGTGGTCTCGATCGACACCGTCGTGTACTTCCAGGTGAACGACGCCCGCGCCGCGACCTACGAGATCGCCAACTACCTCGGCGCCGTCGAGCAGCTGACCACCACCACCCTGCGTAACGTCGTCGGTGGCCTGAACCTCGAAGAGGCGCTGACCAGCCGCGACAACATCAACGGCCAGCTGCGCATCGTGCTCGACGAGGCGACCGGCAAGTGGGGAATCCGCGTCGGCCGCGTCGAGCTGAAGGCGATCGACCCGCCCGTCTCCATCCAGGACTCGATGGAGAAGCAGATGCGCGCCGAGCGTGACCGCCGCGCCGCGATCCTGACCGCCGAGGGAACGAAGCAGGCCGCGATCCTCGAGGCGGAGGGTTCGCGCCAGTCGGCGATCCTCGCAGGCCGAGGGTGACGCCAAGGCCGCCGGTTCTGCGCGCCGACGGTGAGGCGCAGGCGATCCAGACCGTGTTCTCCGCCATCCACAAGGGCGACCCCGACCCCAAGCTGCTGGCGTACCAGTACCTGCAGACGCTGCCGAAGCTGGCCGAGGGCGAGTCGAACAAGCTCTGGATCATCCCGAGCGAACTCACCGAGGCTCTCAAGGGCATCGGCGAGGGATTCTTCGCCCCGGTGCCAAGCCTCCGGCGAAGTAAGCGAACGCGGCGCCGGCGACGGGTTCTTCTCCCCCGCTCCCCCGCGGGTGCTCGCGCATCGCGGGCTGGCGATCGACGCGCCCGAGAACACCCTGCTCGCGTTCGCGAAAGCGCTCGCCGTCGGCGTGACGCACATCGAGACCGACGTGCACGTCTCGGCCGACGGCGTCGCCGATGATCAGCCATGACCCCGACCTGCGACGCCTGGTCGGGGCGCCGCGCGACGGTCGCGCACCTGACCGTCGCACGAGCTGCGGCGCATCGACCTCGGCTACGGGCAGAGCTACTGCTCGCTCGCCGAGGCGCTCGACGCCTTCCCCGACGCCCGGTTCAACATCGACATCAAGATCGGCGGCGCCGTTCGACCGACCGTCGACGCGATCCGGTCGGCAGGCGCGACATCGCCGCGTGCTGATCGGCTCGTTCAGCCCGCGCGCGGCGCAGGGCGGCGGTCCGGATGCTTCCGGGCGTCGCGACCTCGGTCTCGTCGCGAGGTGCGGTGGCCGCCGTCGCGGCCGCACGGGCCGGTGCGGTCGGCACCCTGCGCCGCATCCTGCGCGACGTGCAGGCCGTGCAGCTGCCGGTCACCGTGCTCCGGATGCCGCCGTTCACCCCCCGCACCATCGACGCGTTCCACGCCGCGGCGTCGAGGTGCACGCCTGGACGATCAACGACACCGGCGGCCATGGATCGCCTCCTCGAGCTCGGCGTCGACGGCCTGGTGACCGATCGGCCGACCTCGCGATCGAAGCGGTTGCTCGCTTCAGGGCCTGATGCGCCCCTGCGCGCTTGCAAAGCATCCTTAACCACCTGTGAAAGCCCTGGAAACGGGCCATCGCGGGCATGGCCGACGCCACCCTGTCGTTATACCTGACTAGTCGAGCCCGTGCGAGCTCCACTTGCACCGAAGGAGGCCACACAATGGCAGATCGTAGTTTGCGCGGAATGCGTCTCGGGTCCCAGAGCCTACAGAGCGAAGAGGGCGTCGAGTTCGCGTCGCGTCGGAAGAGCATCTACCAGACCGAGGACGGCAAGACCTTCGACGTCGTGTTCTCGTCGGACGCCGAGATCCCCGAGGTCTGGTCGTCCCCCCGCACCGGCCAGGAGGGTCGCCTGATCGGCGACGACGGCGACCTCGTGCAGTCCGAAGAGGTCGAGATCAAGGCCCCGCGCACCCACTGGGACATGCTGCTCGAGCGCCGCACGCGCGCCGAGCTCGAAGAGCTGCTGCAGGAGCGCCTCGAGCTGCTCCGCGCCCGTCGCGGCCAGACCGCGAAGGCCGGAAGCCGCAAGAGCGCCTAGCGCCTCTCGCTCGCCCTTCGGGCGACGACTAGCGCCGGGCGACGTCGGCCGAACTGCGCGCCCGGCCAGCCCGAGCACCAGCAGCGCTCCGAAGCTCGACGAGCCACTCCACCTGACGCCCGCCGACCACGGCGGGCGTCATCGTCGTGCTCAGCGGCACGTCGTCGACCATGACGCCCGGCTCGTACCACCGGCAGCTGGTGGTGCACCGAGCCGTCGGGGTAGATGATCGCGCTCGTCCCGACGGTCGAGATGTTGACGACGGTCCGCGCGGTCTCGATCGCGCGGATGCGCGCGATCGCGAGCTGCTGCACGCTCTCGTCGGTGAACCCGAAGTCGGCGTTGTTGGTCTGCGCGAGGACGAGCTGCGCGCCCTGCATCCACCATCTCGGTCATCAGCTGGTCGTCGACGATGTCGAAGCAGATCGCGATGCCCGCGAGCACGCTGCGCCCGTCGGTCTTGTCGCTGCCGACGTCGAGCACCGCGTCGGTCGTGCCCGGCGTGTACTCGCGGCCGATCAGGTCGATCAGGTCGGGCGCGAACTGCCGCCAGAACCAGCGGTCGGGCACGTATTCGCCGAACGGCACCGGATGCTTCTTGTCGTAGTAGTCGACCTGCCCCTCCCCCGCGTGCCACAGGGTCGAGGTGTTGAAGTACTGGTAGATCGGCTCGCCGTTGTCGTCGACGTCGCCCGTGTCGCGCGCGGTGATGATGCCGGCGACCAGCGGTGCGTCGGCCCGCTCGGGCGACCGTCGTCGAAGGCGGCGGCCGCCTCGGGGTACGCGAGCGGGTTGACGTCGGATGAGCCCTCCGGCCAGACCACGACGTCGACGTCCTGGTCGTAGATCGGCTCGGTCGCGGCGAGCTGGCCGCGCAGGTTGTCGCCGACGTTCTCGGGCGGGTCGAAGTAGCCGGCCTTGGTGTCGCCCTGCACGGCGCCGATCCGGAGGGTGCCGGCGTCACCGGTGAGCGGCCCGTTGCCCGGCAGCGACGGTCCAGGCGGGCACGGCGAGCAGGCCCAGGATGACGGCCGCGACCAGCAGCCAGCGCTGAATCGCCAGCGAGCGCACCTGCGAACGCACCGCATCCGGAACCTGCTCCGGAAGCGGATCGCACCTCGCGCACGACCTCGATCGCCAGGGCGACGAGGAACACCATGACGAAGCCGACCCCGGCGACGCCGAGCCAGGCGAACAGCGAGTTCAGCGGGCTGTCGGACTGCGAGAACGCCACCCGGCCCCAGGAGAAGCCGCCGTACGGCCAGACGGCGGCGATGCCCTCGCGCGCGATCCAGAGCCCGGCGACGACAGCGGGCAGCAGCAGGAGGCGACCCGGTCCGCTCGGCCAGACCCGCGGCAGCCAGCGGTACGCCCAGGTGATCAGCATGCCGCCCAGGCCGCACCAGAGCGCCATCAGCACCGAGAGCGCCGACCACGGGATCGGGCCGAGGAACACCGCCGCCCACTCGATGTGCGGGAAGTAGAACGCGACGCCGAACACGAGTCCGACCAGGAACGCCGCGTCGCGCCTGACGGCCCTGCAGCGCGACGAGCACCAGCGCGATCGCCGGGAAGGCGAGCGGCCAGATCCCGGTGTCGGGGAACGCGTTGTCGAGCATCGGGCCGGCCGCGGCGGCGGCGACGATGGCCCAGCCGAGCGGCAGGACGCGGGCTTCGTCGAGCTCGCGCATCAGTCGACCGATCGAGTAGGCGACGATGCCGCGCCGGATGCCGTCGATCGCGACGCGCGCCGTGCGACCGAGCTCGCCGTCGGCCACGATCGAGATCTGGTCGAGCAGGTCGATCGCCTGCTTCATCCAGCGGACGAAGTCGCCGGCGGCGAGGTCGGCATCGCGCAGCACGCTGTCGAGCGCGGCGCCCGACGCCCAGCGCTGGGTGGCCAGCGCGATGCCCGCCGAGGGCGGCTCGCTCTCCGGAAGCCGGTGCTCGGCCTCGAGGTCGCTCAGCTCCGCCCAGATCTGCCTCGGTGGCCTCGAGGGCCGCGCGGAACGGTCCGCGCGGCAGGCCGCGCTCCCCCGCGTCGGTCGCCCTCGCGGCGCGGCTCGAAGACGAGCGCCGCGGCCAGGGCGGCGAGGGCGGGAGCGTCGAGCCCGTTCCAGACGCCGCGACGCAGGCACTCGGCGACGAGCAGGTCGCGTTCGCCGTAGATGCGGCGGAGCGAGCGGCCGGGCGCGGCGACGGTCAGCGCGCCGTCGGCCTCGACGAGGTAGCCGAGCTCGACCAGCACGTCGGTGACCCGGTCGAAGACCTGGGCGACGGCGCCGGTGCGTCCGCGGATCTGGCCGCTCAGCTGATCGGTCTCGCGCTTGAGCCGCCACCAGCGCTCCGCCCAGCGCGCGTGCGCCTCGCGGTCGTTGCAGGCGTGGCAGGGATGCTGCTTCATCTGCCGGCGCAGCTCGGCGATGCGCCGCTGTCGGCGGTCGCGTTCGGCCCGGCTGTCGTTGGCCGACCGCGCGTTCTTCTTCTCCAGGTCGCCGAGCTCGCGGCGCAGGCCGGCGTACTGCGCGAAGTCGCCGAGGTGGCAGCGCATCGCCTCGGCGTAGCCGGCGAGCGACTTCTCCTGCTCGCGCACGCGGCGGGCGAGGTCGACGACGGCGCGGTCGGCCTGGAACTGCGCGAACGAGCTCTCCAGGATCTCGCGGGTGCGATCGCGGCCGAACTGCTCGATCAGGTTGACCGCCATGTTGTAGGTCGGCCGGAAGCTGGAGATGAGCGGGTAGCTGCGCCGCGAGGCGAGCGACGCGACCGCCGCGGGTCGAGTCCGCCCACCCACTGGATGACGGCGTGACCCTCGACGTCGATGCCGCGGCGACCCGCACGACCGGTGAGCTGGGTGTACTCCCCCGGCGTGATCGGCACGCGCGCCTCGCCGTTGAACTTCTCGAGCTTCTCGAGCACGACGGTGCGCGCCGGCATGTTGACGCCGAGCGCCAGGGTCTCGGTCGCGAAGACCACCTTCAGCAGCTTGCGCTGGAAGAGCTCCTCGACGACCTCCTTGAAGGCGGGCAGCATGCCGGCGTGGTGCGCGGCGACACCGCGCTGCAGCCCGTCGAGCCACTCCCAGTAGCCGAGCACGCCGAGATCGGAGTCGGGGATGGGGCGGGTGCGTTCCTCGACGATGGCGCGGATCTCGTCGCGCTCCCAGCGCTCGGTGAGGCGGATGCCGCTGCGCACGACCTGGCGGACCGCGCCATCGCATCCGGCCCGGCTGAAGACGAAGAAGATGGCGGGCAGCAGGTTCTTGGACTCCAGCAGCCGCACCACCTCGGGCCGGTCCATGCGGTCGCTCTGGCCGGGCGCTCCCCCGCGGTCCCACGAGCGGTCGCCCTCGGAGCCGGAGCCGCCCTGACCCTTGCGGTGGTGCCGACCCGGATGGGCGCCGCGGAACGTTCCGGCCGCCCGTCCCTCCGGCGGCGGCCAGCCGGGCGAGCTCGGGATTCACCCGGTTGGTGGCGGCGCCGAGCTTGTCGAGCCCGACCGCGGAGTCGAACAGCTCGAGCAGCTTCGCGCGCACCAGGACGTGCTGTTCGAGCGGGCACCGGGCGCTCCTCCGACACGATGACGTCGGTGTCGCCGCGCACCGCCTGCAGCCAGTCGCCGAACTCCTCGGCGTTCGACACCGTGGCGCTGAGCGACACCAGCCGCACCGTCTGCGGCAGGTGGATGATGACCTCTTCCCACACGGCGCCGCGGAAGCGGTCGGCCAGGTAGTGCACCTCGTCCATGACGACGAACGCGAGATCGCTGAGCAGCGGCGAGTCGGCGTAGAGCATGTTGCGCAGCACCTCGGTCGTCATCACGACGACGCGTGCGCCGCTGTTGACGTTGCTGTCGCCGGTGAGCAGGCCGACCTTCGCGGCTCCGTGCTCGGCGGCGAGCTCCGCGTACTTCTGGTTGCTCAGCGCCTTCATCGGCGTCGTGTAGAACACCTTGGCGCGCGGCTGTGCGAGCGCGAGGTGCACGGCGAACTCGGCGACGATCGTCTTGCCGGCACCGGTCGGTGCGGCGACCAGCACGCTGTCGCCCGGCCTCGAGCGCCTCGCACGCCGCGAGCTGGAAGTCGTCGAGCGGGAACTCGATCCGCTCGCGGAACTCCTCCAGGCGCGGAGCGGCGACGGCACCCGCACGCCGGGCCTGGGCCGCCGCGTAGCGCTCGGCGGGAGACAGGGTCTGAGTCGATGCGGCCTCATGCCAGCTCGGCCTCGAGCGCCGCGCGCTCCGCGCACACCGCGGTCGTGCCAGAGCGCGACGCCGACCGCGGCGAAGTAGAGCACGATCATCGGGATCGCCAGCAGGATCATCGAGATGACGTCGGCGGCCGGGGTGGCGATCGCGGTGAAGATCGTGATCGCGAGGATCGCCCAGCGCCAGCCCTTCAGGATCGTGCGCGCCTCGCAGGATGCCGACGAAGTTGAGCAGCACGAGGAACACCGGCAGCACGAACGCGATCCCCGTGGCCAGCACCAGCTTGAGCACGAAGTCGAGGTAGTACTTGGTGTCGTAGAAGGTCGTCGAGCCCTTCGGGACGAAGCTGTACATGATCTCGACGATGTGCGGCAGCACGAACCAGCCGGCGGCGATGCCGCCGAGGAACAGCGGGATCGCGCTGAAGAAGAACCCGAACGTGTACTTCTTCTCGCGGCGGGTCAGGCCGGGCACCAGGAACGCGAAGATCTGGTACAGCCAGATCGGGCTGCGAGATCACGATGCCGATCGTCGATCGCGATCTGCATGCGGACGTCGAACGCGCCGGTGATGCTGGTGTAGTTGAGAGCGATCGTGCCGGCGTCTTCGTTGCGCGCCGCCGCGATCCGGGTGATCGGGTCGCGGAGAGCGCCCAGACGATGTCGTAGAGGAACCAGCCGCCGACCGCGCCCGCGACGATGGCGAGCGCGCCGCGGGTCAGCCTCTTGCGGAGTTCGACGAGGTGCTCGCCGAGCGACATGCGCCCCTCGGGATTCGGCTCCGCCCGCTACGCGCGGCCACGACCTCAGGACTTGTCGGCCGGCTTGTCCGCGGTCGGCGTCGGCGGTCGGCGTCCGCGTCGTCGTCGGTCTTGATCTCTTTGCGGAAGACCTTCATCGACTGGCCGACGCTCTTCGCGAGCGCGGGGAGCTTCGCGGCTCCGAACAGCAGGAGGACGACCGCGAGGATGAGGAGCAGGTGCGGCCACCCGAACGCGTTGCCGAACATCTTTGCCGTCCTTGGTCTTCGTAGGTGGGACCGGTGTAACTCCGGTGTGGCGATCCTACGCGATGAAGCTCAGCGGTACCGGGCGGCACCGGCCGCTGCCCACTCGGCGACGGCGGCGCGGGCGCTCGGCGGCGCGACGACCGTCGCCACGCCCGGCATGCTGGCGATGAGCCGCTTCAGGCCGTGGAAGTGCGAGACCCGCAGGGTGGTGCGGATGCGACCGTCGACCTCGGTCGACGTCGCGCCGTCGGGGATGTAGTCGACCAGCAGCGGCATGGCCGCCGGCGCGACCTCGATCGTCACCTCGAGGTCGTTCGGGCGACGCCTCGAACAGCCGGTCGGGCAGGCGCACCTCGTCGGCGCGGTGCTCGATCGGCGCGTCGGTGATGACGGCGTTCGAGATCCGGTCGAGCCGGAACGTGCGCACCGCCTCGCGCAGGTGGCACCAGCCGCGCAGGTACCAGTCGTCGTCGAACGACTCCACGCGCAGCGGGTCGACCCGGCGCCGCTCGTGCTTCCCGGCGGAGTCGAGGTAGTCGAGCTCGAGCTGCACGCCGCGGGACACCGAGTCCCGGATGAGGGCGAGCGTGGTTCCGAGGCCGGCATCCGTCTCGCTCTCCTCGACCCCGACCTGCGCGGGAGCCGCCGACGCTCCCCTGCTGAGCTTCGCGGTGAGGCTGGCGAGCGTCGCGCTGCCCGCGTTCTCGGGCAGCGAGGACAGGTACTGCAGCCCGGCGATCAGCGCCGTGGCCTCGCGTGCCGAGAACCGCGGGGAATCGTCGATCGCGACGAGGTTCGTCAGCACGATCTCGTCGTGCTCCTCGAACGCGTCCCAGTTGATGTCGAACAGGTCGCCGTGCTGATACGAATCGGTGTCGCCGGGGACGCCGCTGACCGCGATCAGCTCCACGGCATCCCGGATCTGCTGCGGGCTCACCCCGAAGTGCTCGGCCGCCTCGGCGACGCTCGGCGCCGTCGTGCTCCATGAGCCACGGGACGAGCGAGAGGAGGAACGCGAGCTTGTCGCGGGCCTGGAACTCAGCCATGGTCGCGCTCCGTCCGCTGCAGCCGCTCGACGCACGGCATCCCGGAGCTCGGGCGGCGACAGCACGAGGACCTCGGGGCCGAACCCGGCGAGCTCGTCGGCGAGGATCGCCTCGTCGACGTAGTGCAGGCGCAGGCGGCGGGTCGCCCCGTCGGCGACACCGACACCTCCTCGGTGCCGCGACGGTTGGCGAGGCGGGTCGCGGCATCGGTGTCGCAGGACACCTCGACCTCGGCGACCATGCGCTCCCAGATCTCCTCGAGACTCGCCAGGGCGAGTGCGGCCTGGTCGCCCTCGGCGGCGACGTCGGCCTGCCGGCCCGCGATCACGCTGCCGACGATGCGGCGCAGCAGGAACATCTTGTGCTCCCCGGCCTTCTGCGTGCCGAAGTCGGTCTCCTCGGCGGAGAGGTGCCAGCGACCCTGGTACTGCACGAGCGCGAGCGGCACGACCTCGCGCTCGCGCGCCTCGTCGTCGCCCGGCTTCAGGTAGGGGAAGCGCACGATCAGGTGCCGCTCGAGCGCGCTGTTGAGCGGGTCGAAGGCGGCATCGCGCAGCCGCACCCGCGGTGCGTAGCCGAGGACCGGTTCGTCGGCGGCGACGCCGAGCGAGCGGAGCTTGAGCAGGGCGCGCCGCGACTCCCCCGACAGCGATCCCTCGCGCCAGACCATCGCGGCGAGGTTCAGCAGGGTCGTCTCGTCGCTGGAGAAGCTGATGTCGTCGGGCAGCTCGTAGGCGCCGCGCGGGATGCGGTAGCGCAGCGTCTGGTTGTTGCCGGCGTCGCCGGGCGAGTCGACGGTCTCGAGCGGGACGCCGAGCTCGCGGATGTCGTCCTTGTCGCGCTCGAACTGCCGCTCGAGGTTCGCGTTGTCGCCACCGGACTTGTAGCGCTGCCGGTAGCCCTGCACGGTCGACAGGATCTCGTTCTTGGTCAGCCCGGTCTCGGTCGCCAGCAGCGCGAGCACGAGGCTGAAGAGGCGCTCCTCGACCGGGACGCGCGATCCGGCGGAGGAAGCGGCCACTACTTCTGGATGCCCAGGATGTCGACGACGAAGATCGTACGTCGGCGTCGTCGCCCGCCGGCCCGCTGCCCGGCCGGGAAGCTGTCGTCGCCCGGGCGGGATCACGACGAGCACCTGGCTGCCGACCCGCTGGCCGATCAGGGCGTCGAGCAGGCCCTGCGGGAGCCGCCGCGGTCGGTCGAGCGGCAGGTTCGCGGCCGATGTGCCCGTCCCAGGTGCTCGTCGGACCTGCGCGCGGGTCGCCGCCCGGCGTCGCCGGCCAGGTCCAGAACGTGTAGTGCACGACGACGGTGTCGTCGGCCTTCGACTGTCGCGCCGTCGCCGGCCTTGATGACGCTCGATGCGCGTCGTCGGTCGGGCGGGTCTTCGGCTGGGACGGTGATGCCGGGCGTGCCGTCGACGGCGGTGACCACGGTCGGCATGCCGTCCTTGCGGCAGCTGGTTGAACCCGTCGGCCTTGCCGAGGTAGGCGGCGATGCACGTCGATGACGACGACGACCGTGTCGTCGTCGCTCGATGGCCGCCGCCGGAGCCCTCGCCGTGGGCCTGCTCGACGGTGGCGGCGAGGGCGACGCGGTCGCCGACGTGCGCGCAGACCAGCGCCTCGCTGATGGCGTCGTCGTCGAGCCCCGCCTCGATGCGGCGATGGCCGCGCTGTCGCCGCTCAGGTCCTCGCCGGTCTCGCCGTAGAAGCTCGGCGAACGTAGTAGTCGACCTGGTCGCCGTCGCGGACCAGCGCGCCGTCGCCGGCGTCGAGGACGGTCACCTCGGGTGTCGTCGACCACCAGCGGGGTCGGGAAGTCGACCGTGGGCTTGACGCCGAACGAACCGTCGGCGGTGACCAGCGACGACGCGTCGCCCGCTCGTAGTACGGCGCGTCAGCATCCGCCGAACCCGGGGAGCGAGGTGCAGCCGGCCAAGGCGGCCGCGAGCAGCGCGGCGGCGCCGAGCATCGCGGGGACCCTGTTGAGCAGCGGGGCGTGGCGCACGGGGACTTCCTTCACGACGAGGGGATTTGAGCCTCGTCAACTCTACTTGCTGTCGGCGCCGTCGCCGTCTGCGGGAGGTCGGGCGCTCGTCCGCGGCTGGCCAGCGTGCGCGCCTCGCGCACGACCTTGCGCACCCGCTTGTCGCTCTTCACGCGGTCGCCGACCGCGCCCGGGGTCCAGAGCTCGACGTCCTCGTCGCCGTACTCGGTCTTCGAGGCGCGGCGTGCGGGCGCGGGCAGCACGGCATCCGGGGCCAGCCGGCGGGCGGTGATGCAGGAAGGCGGTGTGCGCGACCATGCGGTGGTCGGGGCGCACGGCGAGGCCCTCGACGTGCCAGCCGCGCACGATCGTCTCGCTCGGGACTCGGGTCGGTGAAGCAGCCCGGTGCCGCGGATCGCCTCGGCGATGCGCGACAGCTGCGTGACGGTCGCGACGTAGCAGAGCAGCACGCCGCCGGGCATCAGGGCGTCGGCCACCGCATCCAGGCACTCCCAGGGGGCGAGCATGTCGAGGATGACGCGGTCGACGGATGCCGGGACGGCCGCCTTCGGAAGCTCGTCCACGAGGTCGCCGATCCCGATCGTCCAGGTGCCGGGGAGCTCGTCCACCGCCACCCCGGTGAATGCCGCCACGTTGGAACGGGCCACCTCGGCGAACTCCTCCCGGCGCTCGAACGACAGCAGCCGCCCCTCGGCACCGATCGCCCGCAGCAGCCAGAGCGACAGCGCCCCGGAGCCCGACGCCGGCCTCGACGACCGTCGCACCGGGGAAGATGTCGGCCAGCGCGAGGATCTGCGCGGCATCCTTCGGGTAGATGATGGCGGCGCCGCGCGGCATCGACATCACGAAGTCGGAGAGCAGCGGACGCAGGGCGAGGTAGGTGTCGCCGTTCGACGCCTGGACGACGCTGCCGTCGGGCGCGCCGATCAGCACGTCGTGGGCGAGGATGCCGCGGTGGGTGTGGAACTCCTTGCCCGGCTCGAGGGTGATCGTGTTGATCCGGCCCTTGGGGCCGGTCAGCTGGACGCGGTCGCCGGCGACGAACGGGCCCGACGGCGTGCGCGCGGCGCTCATCGAGCGGCTCCGGCGTGGGCGTCGAGCACGTCGGCGAGGTCGGCGACGGTGCGCCCCTCGAGGCTCTCCCAGAGCGTGTAGGCGGGGCTCGCGGGCAGCGCGCACGTGCATCGGGACCGCGATCGTCGCCATGCCCGGCTGCCACGCCGGCGGCGACCCCGTACTCGGAGTCCTCGATCGCGACGCTGCGCGCGGGGTCGACGCCGAGCAGCTCGGCGGCCCGCAGGTAGCACTCGGGGTCCGGCTTGCCCGACGCGACCTGGTCGCCGCTCACGATCGCGTCGAATGCCGGTGAACCCGAGCGCCCCGGCGACGTGCTCCGCCATCCGGCCGATCGACATCGTGACGAGGGCGGTCGGGATCCCGGCGTCGCGCAGCGCCGAGAGCAGCTCGCGCGCTCCGGGCCGCCACGGCACCGACACGCGGATCTGCTCGAGCACACGGTCGGTCAGCAGGTCGACGATCTCGTCGACGCCGAGCGCCGACGCCGCGCGACTGCAGGATGATGGCCGAGCGCTCCAGCGACGAGCCGACCAGCTGCAGCCCGTCCTCGGTGCTCCAGGTGCCGCCGTACGACTCGACCAGCGCCGTCTCGGCGGTCAGCCAGTACGGCTCGGTGTCGACGAGGGTGCCGTCCATGTCCCAGAACACGCCGGCCGGCAGGTCGGCGCGGCATCGTTCGCGGTGGGAGGGGTCACGACGCCCCAGTCTAGGTTCGCGCCGCGCCGGTTCGCCCTGAGCGGAGCGCTGAACCCCGGCGCTGCGCATGTCGTCGCCGTATTGTGGGAGGGCGCCGCGGACTCTCCCGCGGCCGCACGGAGGGACAGCAGTGACGGACACGAACGCCGACGGCATCGACACGGAGACCTTCTCCGGGGGGTCGCTGCTCGTGGTCGCGTTCGAGGGCTGGAACGACGCGGGTGAGGCGGCGAGCGGCGCGGTCCGCGCGATCCGCGACCAGCTCGAGCTCGTGCCCGTCATCGAGCTCGAGCCCGAGGACTACTTCGACTACCAGTTCAACCGTCCGACGGTGTCGACCGACGAGGCCGGCGATCGCGCCCTGGAATGGCCCAGCGTGACGCTGTACGGCCCCGGGCCCGGCAGCATCCCGACCGACTCGGGCCTGGCCGTGCACGTGCTGCTCGGCACCGAGCCGTCCCGCGGCTGGAAGACCTTCGCCGGCCGAGATCGTCGATGCGATCGAGGCCGCCGACGTCTCGGCCGTCGTCTTCCTCGGCGCGATGCTCGCCGACGTGCCGCACACGCGTCCGATCTCGGTCTTCGCCAGCAGCGAGAACGCCGCCGTGCGCGACCGGTTCGAACTCGAGCGCAGCACCTACGAGGGCCCGGTCGGCATCCTGTCGGTGCTGTCCGACGCGGCCGAGCGCGCCGGCATCCCGACCCTGTCGATCTGGGCGTCGGTGCCCCACTACGTGCACAACGCGCCGAGCCCGAAGGCGATGCTCGCCCTCATCGAGCGGCTCGAGGAGTTCGTCGACCTCGAGGTCGCCCGCGGCGACCTGCTCGAGGAGTCGGCCGCGTGGGAGAGCGGCATCGACGCGCTCGCCAACGACGACGACGACATGGCCGCCTACATCGCGCAGCTCGAGCAGGCGCGCGACACCGTCGACTCCCCCGAGGCGAGCGGCGAGGCGATCGCCGAGGAGTTCGAGCGCTACCTGCGCCGCCGCGACGGCCGCGATGGGCGGGCCAGCGGGCCCTCGTCCGGACGCTAGGTCTCGAACTGTGCCGCGGCCCGGCCGGCGCTAGGGCTGCAGCACCCCGAGCGACAGCAGCGCGATCAGCGCGCCGCCGAGCAGCACCCGGTAGATCACGAACGGCAGGAACGAGCGCTTCCTGATGTAGCTCATCAGGAACGCGATCACCGCCAGGCCGACGCCGAGCGCGACGATCGTCGCCACGACGGTCTCCGGCATCCCGTAGCCGACGCCGCACCCGTCGTTCACCTCCGGGTCCGGGGTGCAGGTCAGCGCCGTGTACAGCTCGTACAGACCGGCCCCGAACACCGCGGGCACCGCCAGCAGGAACGAGAACTGCGCCGCAGCGGGCCGTTCGTAGCCGAGGGCGCGTCCCGCACTCGTCGAGGCTCCCGACCGCGAGACGCCCGGCACGAGCGCCAGCATCTGGGCGAGGCCGATCAGGATGCCGTCGCGGTAGGTGATGTCCGCTGTCCCCTTGGTGCGGCGCCCGAGCAGATCGGCCAGCCCGAGCAGGATGCCGAAGACGATGAGCACGATCGCGACGATCCACAGCGACCGGAACGACGTGCGGATGGTGTCCTGCAAGAGGTAGCCGACGATCACGATCGGGATCGTGCCGACGATGATCAGCCACCCCATCCGGACGTCGGGATCGCCTTTCTGGACGCCGGCCGATCGCCGTCCACCTCGCGCGCCGAGCGACCGGAACCACTTCGAGATGATGCGACCGATCTCACGCCGGAAGTAGATGATGACCGCGAGCTCGGTGCCGAGCTGGGTGATGGCGGTGAAAGTGGCCCCGGGATCGCCCCAGGCGGCGAGCTCCCCCACGATGCGCAGATGAGCGCTGGACGAGATCGGGAAGGAATTCGGTCAGCCCCTGCACGAGGCCGAGGATGATCGCCTCGAGAAAGTCCACGGTGCCAATCCAACACCACCGAAAGAGTGGTCGAGCACCCTCAGCAGTGGCGCAGGAAATCGCCGAGCACGGTGCGACCGAACCGCAGCGCGGAGAGCGGCACGCGCTCATCGATCCCGTGGAACATGGCAGGGAAATCGAGGTCGGGGGTCAGTTGCAGCGGCGCGAATCCGTAGCCGGTGATGCCGAGTCTGCTGAGAGCCTTGTTGTCCGTGCCGCCGCTCATCAGGTACGGCAGCACGGGCGCGCCGGGGTCGTGCCTGCCCAGCGCCGCGACCATCTCATCCACCAGCGCGCCCTCGAACGGTACCTCGAGGCCGACGTCGTGGTGCAGCACGGCCACCTCGATCTCGTCGCCGATCACCTCGCGGATTCGGGCGAGCACCTCGTCCTCCTGGCCGGCGAAGGGACGGAGGTCGATGAGCGCCTCCGCGCGGTCGGGGATGACGTTGTGCTTGTAGCCGGCGTCGAGCGCCGTCGGATTGGACGTCACCCGCAGCGTGCCGCGGAGGAATCCCGCGGCGGTGCCCGTCGCATCCACGACGACCTGCGGGTCGTCGCTGAAGTCCGCGCCCAGCATCGCGCGCAGCTCCCCGAGCAGCGCTGTGGTGGTGCTGGTCAGGTGCAGCGGCCACTCGAGCTCGCCGATCGCGAGCACGGCCCGCGCGAGCTTGGTGACCGCGTTGTCGGGGATCACGCGGGACCCGTGGGCCGTCGTCCCGCGCGCGATGAGCTTGATCCAGACGAGGGCCTTCTCGCCGGTCTGCAGCAGATACGCCCGTCGCCCGCCCACGTCGATCGAGTACCCGCCCACCTCGCTGACCGCCTCGGTGGCTCCGGCGAACAGCTCGGGGTGGTTGTCGACCATCCAATGCGCGCCGAAGACGCCGCCATTCTCCTCGTCAGCGAAGAACGCCACGATCAGGTCACGGGGTGGCCGCTCCCCCGCGTCCAGGATGTCGCCCAGCGCGGTCAGGATCATGGCATCCATGTCCTTCATGTCGACGGCGCCGCGCCCCCACAACATGCCGTCGCGGATCTCGCCGGCGAACGGATCGACGCTCCAGTCGTCCGCCATGGCCGGCACCACATCCAGGTGCCCGTGAAGCACCAGGGCGGGCCGGGATGGGTCGGCACCCTCGACACGCGCGACCAGCGAGGTGCGTCCCGGCTCCGATTCGAACAGCTGCGGGCTGAGGCCGAGACGGGTCAGTTCTGCCGCGATGTACTCGGCGGCGTCCGCCTCGCCATTGGACTTGCCCTCGCCCCAGTTGACCGTCTCGAAGCGAATCAGGTCGCTCGCGATGCGGGCGGTGTCCTCGAGCGGGGCGTCTGCCATGCGTTCACGCTATCGCGGGTCTGATAATGTCTATCCTCGGTCGTCCTCGTGACGAACCGACTCGCGCGGGTGGCGGAAATGGCAGACGCGCTAGCTTGAGGTGCTAGTGCCCGAAAGGGCGTGGGGGTTCAAGTCCCCCCTCGCGCACGAGTCTCGAAGGCCCCGGATCGACATGGTCCGGGGTCTTCTTCGTCGCAGCCCGCTCAGCCGCCGACCCAGCCGAAGACGCCGAACTCGAAACCGGTGTCCCGGCACTCGCGGTCGAACGCTTGGAATGCCGTGTACCACCCCTCCGACTCGACATCGACGGTGATGAGCGACTCGACCGGCCGGGAGATGGTGCCCTGCAGCTCATCCAGAGCGTCGGCAAGCTCGGTGCCGGGCTCGGCACGCACGCGGTCGAGCATGCGGGCGGCGAGCTGTTCGACACCGACCCACTCCAGATCGCTCAGACGGCCGTCGCGATGTGTGGTGCCCAGGTTGAATACGAGCGTCCCCAGATCGCTGACCTCGATGCAGGTCTCGTCCGCCGGAATCGCGGCGATTGTCGGGTCCGGGACCGGAGAAGGCGCAGGAGCCGTGCAGCTTGTGAGAACGACGGCGCCAACGGCGAATGCTGGGAGCCAGCCGAGACGAGTGAACCTCATCCGTCGATCATGCCACGATGACCCGATGGACCTCGAAGAGTCGTGGAAACGTGCCGCCGAACTGCTTATGGACTCACACGACGTCTGGGGTTCCGCGGAACTGGCCGACGCTTTCCCCGATGGTATCGAGCGCGCCGCCTCGGCTCTGGTGGCGACGATCGGCGTCGAGGACGTGGTCTGGGTGGAGACCCGCTCCGACCTGGCGGCGCCGAAGGTCGAGGCGGCGGTGTTCTCGACCGACCTCGCCGCGCACCTGATGCTCACCGGCGAGGGTTTCGGCTTCGACGTGCATCGCCTGGTCGTGCATTCCGTGCGCGCCACATCGATCCCGCAGGTTCATCCCGGACCAGACGGGCCGACGCCGTTCCGTTTCACGGCGCGATTCGCCGAGCTCGAGGTGTCGTTCCCGTGGGATCCCGACAACACGAAACAGGACTCTCGCATGGCCGAGCAGTTCGCCCGGCTGCGCGACAAGCTCTAGGTCAGGTCGACGATCTCGGCGGCGGGAGCGTTCGTCCGCACCGACTCGATGCCGTTCTTCGCGGCATCCTTCGAGTTGTACATCTCCGAGGTGGCGATGATCTCGCCGTTCCCCGCCTTCAGATTGAAGTGGAACTGTCCGCTCGCTGACTTCTTGAGCTCGAACTTCGCTGCCATGTCGTTTCTTGCCTTTCCCACGCTGGAGGGTTGCATTTCAGAGTAGCGCCGTCACGGCGGTTAGCATCAGGTGGTGCCCCGGACCGTGCGAGAGACAGGCGTCGTCAAAGCCTGGAATCCCGAGCGCGGCTTCGGCTTCGTGCGTCGCGACGGCGCCCCCGACCTGTTCCTGCACATCAAGGCGTTCCCCCGCGGGGCGGCCGATCCGGCTCTCGGCGACGAGCTGACGTTCGAGGTCGAGATGCAGCCCGACGGCAAGGCGCGGGCCGCGCGAGCCCGGCCGGCGGCTGAGGCGTACGTCCCGTCGGCGCGGCCGACGTCCCCGATCATCGGGACTCTCGCCATCCTGGCGTTTGCGGCGATCTACGTGCTCGTCGAGGTCTACTGGGGCCCCGTGCCGCTCTGGGTGCTCGTCGTCTACCTCGGGGTCAGCGCGATCACGTTCGCCTCTTACGCGATCGACAAGTCGGCGGCCAGGCTCAGGCGTCGGCGCGTCGCCGAGACCTCGCTCATCCTGCTCGGGATGCTGGGAGGCTGGCCGGGCGCGATCCTGGCCCAGCAGCTGCTGCGTCACAAGACCGCGAAACCGAGCTTTCGCGCGGTGTTCTGGGCGAGCGTGCTGATCAACGTCTTCGTCTTCGTGGCGCTCAACGCGCCCGGAGTCGCCCAGTCGCTCGTCGAAGTCCTGGGGGGCACTGCATGACCCGTCCTGGATTCCTCCGCCGCATCGCGGCCCTGCTCATCGACTACGCCCTGATCCTGGGCTGGATGGCGGTCGTGGCCTCCGTCTCGGCCGGCATCGCGCTGGCAACGGGAGGCTACGCGAACTGGCTCGCCTGGGGGGTCGGCACCGCCGAGCTGCTCGGTTTCGCGGTGCTCGTGCTGCCGGTCGGGATCTACCTGTTCGTCAGCGAGGCCTCGTCCCGGCAGGCGACGGTGGGCAAACGGGTGCTGCGGATTCGGGTCGTCGCCCGCGACGGTTCACGGGCTCCCGTCTGGCGCATCCTGGTCCGGACGATCGCCAAGCTGCTGCCGTGGGAGATCGCGCACTTCTTCGTCTGGCACACGGTCGCGGCGGCCTCGGGTGATGGCGTATTCCCGCCGTGGCTGATCGTGGGGCTGGTGGCCGCGGACATCCTGCCCGTCGCCTACGTGCTCACGGTGCTGCTCGAACCCCAGCGGCGGGGACCGCACGACCTGGTCGCGGGTACCCGGGTCGTCAGGACTCCGCCGGCCGGGTAGCGGCTCCGCCGCGCAGCGAGACCCGGCGCTCGCGTAGTGCCAGGAACAGCGGCACGGCGAAGGCCGCTGCCGTGACGACCGCGAGGGGCAGGAACACCCAAGCCCACCGCATCCCGATGCGGCGTCCCTCGATCACGATGAAGATGCCGGATGCCACCGCAAGCACCAATAGATCGACCTGCAGCGACTGGGTCGCCGCGCCGTTCGAGAACCATTCCCCGACGAACGACGACCGCTGCGTGATCGCCAGGATGTTGAGGGTCCAGGTGCCGATCAACCCGATGATCGCGACGATCAGGTAGGCGATCGCCAGCGGAGTCCAGCGCGGGGTCACTTCACCGGCTCCAGCGCCGCGGCGTACCGCAGGAACGCGTCGGGGTCGGCGACCGGGTTCGCCGTCCCGCCCTGCATGGTCGGTGCGAGGCTGGCGGGGCTGCCGGGCAGGGTGAAATCGAGGAAATGGAATCCGAAGCGCATTCCCTCACGCTAGTCCGGGCTATCAGGGGCGCTTGTCGAGCTCCTCGTGCTTGAGGGCGAGGCCCAGGGCGAAGAAGGTGGGAGCCCAGTGCCCGATGAAGATGCCCCAGCGGTCGGACTGCGGCTTGTCGTCGCCCCGGCCGCGCGAGATCAGCCAGGTGGCGAGGCTCAGGCCGATGGACGCGAACCCGCCCAGGTAGGCCCACTCGCTCTTCACGCCCGCGTCGCTGAGCGCCTTGACCGGGTTCATCGTCTGCATCATGTCGTCGGTGGCGATCTTGGCGCGCTTCTTGGCTTCTCGTGCGATGTCTGTCATATCCCTGATGTTGGCCCTGACCTGCCCCTCTGGCGGTCGTTCTCAGGGGATGGCCGGGTGGCGAGCGGGTGACGGTCAGGCTCGGGAAGTCGGTGGTCATTGACACAATCGAACGTATGTTCGACACTGGGATGATGGCTCCCCCGGCAGGTGCAACCGCCGTCGCGCTCTCCGCCGTCGCACTGAACGTGCCCGACGAGCTCGACGACCTGCCCGGCGATCGCAACGAGGTTGTCCGTGAACTGCAGGCCCGCATCCGGCGCATGCAGCGCAACAAGCTCGATACCCGCGACCTCCCCACGAACCCGGCGCTCGCCGAGCTGCTGCCGGGCGGAGCGCTCGCGGCGGGCAGTGCCTACAGCGTCATCGACTCCAGCATCCTGGCGCTGAGCCTGCTGCAGGGGCCGAGTGCCGCCGGCGCCTGGTGCGCGGTCGTCGGCATGCCCGATCTCGGCGTCGAGGCGGCCGCCGGGCTCGGCATCGACCTCGAGCGGCTGGTGCTGGTGCCGCATCCGGGCGAGCAGTGGCTGTCCGTCGTCTCCGCCCTGGTGGATGTCGTGTCGATCATGCTGGTGCGCCCACCGGTGCGCGATGGCCGGGCGCGTATCACCGACGGATCGGCGAGCAAGCTCGCCTCCCGCCTCCGCCAGCGCGAGGCAGTGCTCGTCAGCCTCGGTGACTGGCCCGGTGCCAGCGCTCGTCTCGCTCTCACCGGCAGCAGCTGGGCGGGTCTCGGAGCGGGCTTCGGCCACCTCACCGGCCGTCAGGTCACCGTCGGCTCGACGGCCGCGGCCTGGCAGGGCCGCGCCAAGTCACGCCGGCTGTGGCTGCCCGGCCCCGATCAGACGGTCACGGCCGTCACGACCCGCACCGAAGATCGGATGCTGCAGAGCGTCGCAGGATGAGCCGTCTGGACGCCGGTCGACCATGGTTAGAACGTCGGCAGCGCCAGCAGCCGATCGGTCCATTGCCCGCCGGCATGCGACTGGATGAACGGCGCCAGCCCCGGCATCCGCACGACCGCGACCGGAATCACTTCGCGCCCATCCCCCACGACCGCGTCATTCCCCTGCTCGAGCCACTCGACCATCGTGAAGCGGTCGGTCTCCCCCGAGAGCCCGTTCTCCAGTCGCCATCGGAACGCCACGATCGCTTCATGAGCCGCGGTGCGATGAAAACGAACATGGGTGATACGGGCGGGCATCCGGGCTCCTGAATGTAACGATTCGGTATCCCCCTGCCAAAAGGTACAACCTCGCCCTCAGTGTTCCAAGCACATAAAATCTCATGTTCCGCCCCCGATGGGAGCGCGGACATGGGTCTAGAACATCGGCAGGTTCAGCAGCGCGTCGGTCCACTGACCATTCGCGTACGTGCACAGGAAGGGCTGCTGCCCCTCCGCCCGGACGACGGCGACGGCAACCCACGCCCCGTCGGCCGCGACGACGGCGTCATTGCCCTGCTCCAGCCAGGCGAGCATCGATGCCCGGTCGCTCTCGCCGTTCTCCCCGGTATCCAGACGCCACTTGTACACGGCGATGTCTTCGTTCTTGCGGTATCCGTGAAAACGGACGTGCGTGATCTGGGCCGTCATCACGGAGCTCCTCGGGTGAACGCCTCGGGTTAAGGCAGTAACAGTGTTTCACCCAATAGCGCTCGCGCGCATACTCCGTCACGGTCGCGTACGTTTTGCTGGCGGCCCGGCTGGCGATCCCCGAACGTCAGGTCGGCCCAGCCCGCTGTCGGGAGGGTTTGACACACTCGAACATATGTTCGAGACTGGAACGTGGACCTCGCAGGGGCCGGTGAGACCGGCGTGATCAGCAGCGGCGCGCGCCTGCTCGTGCTCTGGGCACCCGACTGGCCGGTCGCCGCCCACGCGAAGGCGGAACGCATCCCGAGCTCCGAACCGATCGCGCTGCTCGAGAAGGGCACGGTGTTCGCGTGCTCCCCCGCCGCCCGTACCGAGGGTGTGCGTCGCGGCATGCGGCAGCGCGAGGCGCAGGGCCGCTGCCCCCGGCTCCGGATGCTGCGGTACGACCCGGCGCTCGATGCGCGGGCTTTCGAGCCGGTGCTGTCCGCGCTCGAGGCGTCGCTGCCCGGCCTGCACCCGGTGCGGCCCGGAACCGTCGCCGTGCGCGCCCGTGGCCCTGCCCGCTACTACGGCGGTGAGCAGGCGGCAGCCCTCACCGTGCTCGGCATCGTCACCGGGCTGGAGGTCGAGCGCGCCCGGATCGGCATCGCCGACGGCCTGTTCGCGGCGGAGCGCGCGGCTCGCTGGGTCGAGCCGGATGCCGATCACCATCGTGCCGCCCGGCGCCCAGGGTGCCTTCCTCGCCGATCTTCCGATCACGCTGCTCGAAGACCCCGAACTGATGTCGCTGCTCCCCCGGCTCGGCATCCGCACCCTGGGCGAGTTCGCCGCGCTCGGCGTCGGCGACGTCGTGGCGCGGTTCGGCCCGCATGGGGGCGCGGCTGCACGCCCTCGCGGCGGCAGGGATCCGCGGCCGGCGACCCCTCGCATCCCGCCCCGCGACGTCGATGCGCAGGTCGATTTCGAGCCGCCGCTCGACCGGGTCGACCAGGTCGCGTTCGGGGTGCGGGCCGCCGCCGACGACTTCATCGCCGCGCTGCTCGCCCAGCGCCTGGTCTGCACCGCGCTGCGGGTCGAGTTCTTCGGCGAGAACGGCGACGAGAACGACCGGGTGTGGCTGCACCCGCGGTCGTTCACCGCCGCCGAGGTGGTCGACCGGGTGCGCTGGCAGCTGGATGGGGCGCAGCTCGGCTCGGCCGTCACGCGCGTGCGCATCAGCCCCGATGCCGTGGACGCCGTCGGCGCCCACGAGCGCGGGCTGTGGGGCACCGGACCCGACGAGGGTGTGCACTCCGGGCTGTCGCGCGTGCAGGGCATGGTGGGGCACCAGGGCGTGCTGACGGCGACCTCCTCGGGTGGGCGCACGCCCGCCGAGCGGCAGACGCTCGTGCCGTGGGGCGATCGCCCGCTCGTCGCCCGCGACCCCGCGAAGCCGTGGCCGGGGCCCTGCCGCCACCCGCACCGGCGACCGTGTACGAGCTGCCGCGCCAGATCGCGGTGCACGATGCCCGCGGCCGGGTCGGTCAGCGTCGACGAGCGGGGGCGCTGAGCGCCCCGCCCGCCGTCGATGGTGTCGCAGACCGGTTCCCGCCGCGAGCTGACGGCGTGGGCGGGGCCGTGGCCGCTCGACGAGCGCTGGTGGGATGCCGCGGCGGCCCGCACCGCATCCCGGTTCCAGGTCGTCGACGGCGAGGGGATGGCGTGGCTGCTCGTGCTCGACGGCGAGGGCTGGTGGGCGGAGGGCCGGTACGACTGATGGGCTGGAGCAACCCGCCCATCAAGTGGAGCGAGTTCGAGCGCACGCTGAGCGACACCCGGCGACCGCGGCAGATGCCGCTCGACGTCGACGGGGGCGACAGCCCCGCCTGGTCGCTGCGACGCGGGCCGTACGTGCCGCAGCACATCGAACGCGACCCGGACGCGCTGCCCTACGCCGAACTGCACGCGCACTCGAGCTTCAGCTTCCTCGACGGCGCATCGAGTCCCGAAGAGCTGCTCGAAGAGGCCGAGCGCCTCGGCCTGCACGCCCTCGCGATCACCGATCACGACGGCTTCTACGGCATCGTGCGCTTCGCGGAGGCCGCCGAGACCGCGAGCGTCGAAGACCGTGTTCGGCGCCGAGCTCTCGCTCGGCCTCACCGAGCCGCAGAACGGCGAGGCCGATCCCGAGGGCACGTCACCTGCTGGTGCTCGCGCGTCGGGCAGGAGGGCTATCACCGCCTCGCCGCCGCCATCACCGAGGGGCAGCTGCGCGGCGCCGAGAAGGGCCGGCCCGATCTACGACCTCGACGAGCTGGCCGCGCACGCCGACGGGCACTGGGTGGTGCTGACCGGATGCCGCAAAGGCGCAGTGCGTCAGGCTCTGGTCGGACGGCGATCCGGCTGCCGAGCTCGACCGGCTCGTGACGCTGTTCGGCCGCGACAACGTCTACGTCGAACTGATCGACCACGGCAACCCGCTCGACACCGACCACAACGACGCGCTCGCCGCGCTGGCCGCCGAGCGCGCGGCTGCCGGTCATCGCGACCGGCAACGTGCACTACGCCTCCCCCGCACAGCGGCACCTCGCGACCGCGGTCGCCGCGGTGCGCGCGAGCCGCAGCCTCGACGAGCTGGACGGCTGGCTGCCCGCCCGCGGGCACCGCGCACCTGCGATCGGGACGCGAGATGCGCGCCCGCTTCGCCCGGTATCCCGGTGCCGTCGAGCGCACGGTCACGCTCGCCGACGAGCTCGCGTTCCCGCTGCGGCGCGCCAAGCCCGCGCTGCCGAAGCAGCAGGTGCCCGAGGGGCACACCCCGATGTCGTGGCTGCGGCAGCTGGTCTGGGATGCCGTGCCGCACAAGTACCCCGACCTCACCGACGCCGACCGTGCAGCGCATCGAGGCCGAGCTCGCGGTGATCGAGACCAAGGACTTCCCCGGCTACTTCCTGATCGTGCACGACATCGTCGCCTTCGCCCGCAGCCAGGGCATCCTCTGCCAGGGCCGCGGCTCGGCCGCCAACTCGGCGGTCTGCTACCTGCTCAACATCACCGCGGTCGACTCGATCTTCTACAAGCTGCCGTTCGAGCGGTTCCTGTCGAGCCTGCGCGACGAGGAGCCCGACATCGACGTCGACTTCGACTCCGACCGCCGCGAGGAGGTGATCCAGTGGGTGTTCGAGAAGTACGGCCGGCGCAACGCCGCGCAGGTCGCCAACGTCATCCAGTACCGGCCCAAGAACGCGGTGCGCGACATGGCGAAGGCGCTCGGGCACTCCCCCGGCCAGCAGGACGCCTGGTGCGAAGCAGGTGGAGCGCTGGGGCGCCGACCTGTCCACGGGTGACGACAACGACATCCCGCGCCGCGTCGTCGAGCTCTGGCGATGCAGCTGCTGAAGGCGCCGCGGCACCTCGGCATCCACTCGGGCGGCATGGTGCTGACCGATCGCCCGGTCGGCGAGGTGGTGCCGATCGAGCACGCCCGCATGGAGAACCGCACCGTCATCCAGTGGGACAAAGACGACGCCGCCTGGATGGGGCTGGTCAAGTTCGATCTGCTGGGACTCGGGATGCTGGCGGCGCTGCAGTACTGCTTCGACCTGATCACGGCATCGACCGGCGAGGAGTGGGAGCTGGCGACCCTGCCCAAAGAGGAGGCGGCGGTCTACGACATGCTGTGCCGCGCCGACTCGATCGGCGTGTTCCAGGTCGAGTCGCGGGCCCAGATGGGGCTGCTGCCGCGCCTGCAGCCGCGCAAGTTCTACGACCTCGTGGTGCAGATCGCGCTCGTGCGACCCGGGCCGATCCAGGGCGGGGCCGTGCACCCGTTCGTGCGCCGCAAGCTCGGGCAGGAGGAGGTGACCTACGCTGCACCCCAAGCTGGTGCCGCCGCTGGAACGCACCCTCGGCATCCCGGTCTTCCAGGAGCAGCTCATGCAGATGGCGATGGCCGTCGGCGAGTGCTCGGGCGAGGACGCCGACCTGCTGCGCCGCGCGATGGGCTCGAAACGCGGGCTCGAGCGCATCGAGTCGCTGCGAGAGAAGCTCTACGCGGGCATGGCGTCGAACGGGCTGGTCGGCGAGGTCGCCGACGACATCTACGCGAAGATCCAGGCGTTCGCGAACTTCGGGTTCGCCGAGATCGCACTCGCTCAGCTTCGCGCTGCTGGTGTACGCGTCGTCGTGGATCAAGCTGCACTATCCGGGGGTGTTCCTGGCGGGGCTGCTGCGCGCGCAGCCGATGGGGTTCTACTCCCCCGCGACGCTGACGGCGGATGCACGGCGGCACGGGGTCGAGGTGCGGCGGCCCGACATCCTGCTCTCTGCGTGCTGACGCCGACCCTCGAGAGGGTCGCCGAGCCAGTCGGTCGCCGAGACCCACCGGTCTGGACTCGCTGCGCCGACCGCCACCAGCCGCCGGTCGAGCGCGTTCGACCGGGAGGCTCCGGATGCGACGGCCGACCACCGCAGAGACGGAGACTTCGCGGTGCGGCTCGGTCTCGCCGACGTGACGCGCATCGGCACGAAGGTCGCGGAGCGCATCGTGGCGGAACGCGACGCCAATGGCTCCTACCGCTCGATGGAGGACCTGGTGCGCCGAGCCGGCCTCACCCGTGCGCAACTGGAGTCGCTCGCCACCGCGGGGGCCTTCGACGCGTTCGATCTGTCCGCGCCGTGCGGCGCTCTGGCGCGCCGGTTCCGCGGCCGAAGACCGCGAGGAGTTCCTCGCCGACTCGATCGTCACGGTGCAGCCGCCGCTGTTCGCCGATCCGACCGCGTTCGAGACCCTGGCATCCGACCTCTGGGCCACCGGCGTCTCCCCCGACGACCACCCGCTCGCACACTTCCGGGCCGCGCTCGACGACCGCGGAGCGCTCTCATCGGCGGCGATGCGCACCGCGGAGTCTGGACGTCGCGTCGAGGTCGCCGGGCTGGTGACGCACCGGCAACGTCCGGCCACCGCATCCGGCATCACGTTCCTGAATCTGGAGGACGAGCACGGCCTGGTGAACGTGATCTGCTCGATGGGGGTCTGGGGGCGCTACCGCCGGGTGGTGCGGGAGTCGCCGGCGCTGGTGGTGCGCGGCATCCTGGAACGCTCGGCGGAGGGCGTCACGAACCTGCTGGCGGATCGGTTCGAGCCGCTGACCGTGGGGGTCGTTCACCGCTCGCGCGACTTCCAATAGGGCAACGTCATCGGCTCGATTCTGCCTACAGGGCTCGCGGCCCCGCGCAACCTGATCTAGCGGCCGCCGATGCGGCGGCGCAGCAGGTCGATGCGCGCCTGGAGCTGGGTGACGGTCGCGCGGGCCACCTCGGGTCCACCGCACAGGCGACGCACCTCAGCGTGCACCTGGGCGTGTGTCGACCGGTCGACCGCGCGTGGATCGACACCAGCCCGTTGAGCAGCTTGCGCTGTTCGGAGAGCGTGCGGTGGAGCGCCTGCGGGCTCGAGTCGCCCTCCGGCGCCGGGGGTCGCTCTGCCGCGTGGCGCCGTTGACGCGCCTGCCGGGACCTCAGCAGCCGCGACACCTCCTCCGGCTCGAGAATGCCCGGGATTCCGATGAAATCCCACTCCTCCGCGCTTCCCGGTTCGGCCAGCATGCCGAACTCCTCGCCGTCGTAGAGCACCTTCTCGAAGGTGGCGACAGAACCGAGCGCGGTCCATTCGTACTCGTCCAGCAGGCTCGGCCGACACGGCATCCTGCTGCTCGGCGCGTTCGAGCAGCGTCGTCGTCCAGAAGCTGGTCGCCGGACTGCTCGCGGTCGAGGGCGTGATCGCGCTCGCGTTCCAGCTCGGTCGCGAGCCCGAGCAGCGGCGGCACGCTCGGCAGGAAGATCGATGCCAGCTCGCCACGCCGGCGCGCTCGCACGAATCTCCCGATCGCCTGGGCGAAGTAGAGCGGAGTCGAGGCGCTCGTGGCGTACACGCCGACCGAGAGTCGCGGCACGTCGACGCCCTCCGACACCATGCGCACCGCCACCATCCAGCGGTCGTCGCTCTCGGTGAACTTCTCGATCCGGTCGCTCGACGCCTTCTCGTCGCTGAGCACGACGACCGGCTTCGCTCCGGTCAGCTGGGTCAGGATCTTCGCGTAGGCACGTGCCATGGTCTGGTCGGTCGCGATCACGAGCCCCGCGGCATCCGGAATCGTCTGCCGCACCTCGCTCAGCCGCTGATCCGCGGCGGCGAGCACCGCCGGCATCCAGTCGCCATCGGGATCCAGTGCGGTGCGCCACGCCTGCGCCGTGACGTCCTTGGTGTCGTCCTGACCGAGGGTGGCCTCCCACTCCTCGCCCTGACGGGTGCGCCAGCGCATCGTGCCCGCATAGGACAGGAAGATGACGGGACGCACGACGCCGTCGCGCAATGCCCGCCCGTAACCGTACGCGTAGTCGGTCTGCGAGATCCGGATGCCGCGGTGGTCGCGCAGGTAGCTCACGAACGGGATGGGCGCGGCATCCGAACGGAAGGGCGTGCCGGTCAGCGACAGGCGCCTCGTCGCCGGGTCGAACGCCTCGCGTATCGCGTCACCCCAACTCAGCGCATCGCCGCCATGGTGCACCTCGTCGAGGATCACGAGCGTGCGTTTCGACTCGGTGAGTGCGCGGTGAAGGGATGCCTTGACCGCCACCTGCGCGTAGGTCACCACGACTCCGTGGAACTGCCGCGATTCGCGCGCATGCCTGTTGCTGAACTTCGGGTCGAGCCGGATACCGGCACGGTGGGCCGCATCCGCCCACTGGCCCTTCAGGTGCTCGGTCGGCGCCACGACGGTGACGCGGTCGATGACCCGCTCCTGCAGCAGGATGCTGGCCAGACGCAGTGCGAAAGCGGTCTTGCCCGCACCCGGCGTCGCGGAGACGAGGAAGTCGCGATGCGTCGCCGAGAAGTAGTGCTCGAGCGCCTCCTGCTGCCACGCTCGCAGCGCCGCGACGGTGCCGCGAGCGGCACGTTCGGGGAAGGCCGGCGAGAGCTGTTCGGCGGCGGCGGTCGCGCGGAATGCCGCCCGCTCCCCCGCTTCACTCACTTGATCGAGGTTAGGTCATCCCGACGACACGGCGAGACTCGGGGGTCGGCCACTGGCCATGCCGGGGGTCTTCCCCACAGACCCGCCCGCTCCGCGTCCCTAGGTTGGACCGCATGACCCAGATTCCGACCCACACCACCCTTTCTCGCCTCACCGGATTCCTGCTGGTGATGGGCGCCGTCGCCGCGATGGGGGCCGGCCAGCTCCTGCTCTCGTTCGGCCGCGACTTCATCGACGCTCAGCGTCCCGTCGACTGGGCGCACCTCCTGATGCTCGCGGGAGCGATCGGCGGCCTGATCGGAGCCGCGCGCCTGCCGCTCGGCCGTTTGGGCTCCGTCGGCTGGGTGCTGACGACACTCGGCGCACTGGCGTTCAGCGGCATGGTGGCCATCGATCTGATGTTGTGGGCAACGCCCACCCAGACCGTCGTCGACGAGGCGCTGCAGATCGCCCTCGACTCTCCGCTCGTGGCCGTGCCGTTCCTCTGGGTCGGCCCGTCGCTGTTCTTCATCGGGCTCACGCTTCTCGCCGCCGAATGGGTGATCCGGCGCAGCCGGATCGCGGTCCTCGTGATCCTCGGCCTGCTGGGCATCGGTGCCGGCACCGCGAGCGGTGTGAACGCGATCACGCTCGCCGCTTTCGTCGTCACGCTCGTCGGTCTCGTCGGTGTGCTGGTCACGAACGGACACGCCCCGCTCGATCGCAGGGCCTGATGGTCAGCGCGGGTCAGTCGTCGCCGTGGCCGAAACGGCGGCGCTGATCCTCGCGCAGCAGTGCGGCGGGTCGCACGGCACCCGCCCCGAACTTCGTGGTGACGGCATCGATCGCGTTCTCCGTGTCGCGCCACGCCCCGTCGTCGTCCCAGAGGCCGATGGAAGCGACGGCCCCGACCAGCTGCTCGCCGCGGACGCCGATGAGGCGCACCGGGCGCCCGCCGTCGGAGGCGGCATCGTAGAGCGACCGCGATTCCTCGTAGATGCGCCGGGACAGGTCCGTGGGCTCGGAGAGGGTGCGCGAGCGGGTGATCGTGCTGAAGTCCTCGAAGCGCAGCTTGATCGAGACGGTGCGTGCCTGGACGCCGGCGCGCCGCATCCGGACCGCCACCCCGTCGGCCAGAGCCAGCAGCGTGCGGTGCACGACGACGGGGTCTGTCACGTCGGTCTCGAAGGTCGTCTCGTGGCCGATGCTCTTCTCGATGCGCTCCAGGTCGATGCCGCGAGGATCGCGTCCCCATGCGAGGTCGTGCAGCCGCGCGGCGGTGGCCTCGCCGACGGCTCGCGTCAGGGCATCGAGCGGAACCTCGGCGACATCGCCGATCGTCCGCAGCCCGAGGCGGTGCAGTTGCTCCTCCGACTTGCCGCCCACGCCCCACAGCGCCGACACGGGCTGCGGATGCAGGAACGAGAGGGTCTCGGCCAGCGGGACGACCAGAAGTCCGTCGGGTTTGGCGCGACTCGATGCCAGCTTGGCGACGTACTTGGTCGCCGCGGCCCCGACCGATGCTCGCAGCCCCGTCGCGCTGTGGATCCGCTCGCGCAGTCGCGTACCGATCTGCCAGGGGGTGCCCAGCAGTTTCAGGGCGCCCGCGACATCCAGGAACGCCTCGTCGATCGACAGCGGTTCGACCTGCGGCGTCACCTCGCCGAGCAGCCGCATCACCTGGGCGGAGTAGTGCGTGTACCGCTCGAAATGAGGCTCGAGCACGATCGCCTGCGGGCAGCGGCGCAGCGCCACCGCCATCGGCATCGCCGAGTTGACGCCGTACTTGCGAGCTTCGTAGGTCGCGGCGGTCACGACCGAGCGCCGGGAGCGATGGCCGACGATGACGGGTTTGCCGGCGAGCTCGGGGTGTTCGAGCAACTCGACGGACGCGTAGAACGCGTCCATGTCCATGTGCAGGATGTGGGCCGTCGTGTCCGCGGATGGCTCGGCGGTTATCTGCCGCCCGCTTCCGTCCTGCTTGCTCACGCCCTCATCCTGTCACCGGCCGTTGACAGTGGCGGGACAGGACGCACGGAGGGCGCCGGCCGTAGCCGACGCCCTCCGAACGATCTAGCTCAGGCCTTGCGACGGTTCCGCG
Source organism: uncultured Actinomycetota bacterium (assembly GCA_963730045.1). Classification (GTDB taxonomy): domain Bacteria; phylum Actinomycetota; class Actinomycetes; order Actinomycetales; family Microbacteriaceae; genus JBDSKH01. The sequence goes on from CAVSPQ010000005.1 coordinate 136,917, forward strand.
TGATGAGCCCCCAGATGAGGAGGACGATGAGCGCGCCGACGATGGCGACGATCCACGAGGTGATGTCGAAGAAGCCTTCATAGCTGTAGCCGAACAGGATCCCGCCGAGCCATCCGGCGAGAAGTGCCCCGGCCACGCCGAGCAGGAGGGTTGCGATCCATCCGCCCCCCTGCTTGCCGGGAAGGATCAGCTTGGCGATTGCTCCCGCAATCAATCCGAGCAGAATAAATCCGAGAAAACCTGCCACAACGACCTCCCAGTCGATTGTCTACTGCAGAGCCGCGGGTTTCGAGGCTCGACCTCAGTCAAGCACTCGACCCCTACCCCGACAATGGATCGCCACGCCGAAGACCGCCGGCCAGTGCGGACGGCGGTCTTCGTGTGTGCAACCGAGTCGTCAGGCTCGCGTGCCGCGCCCTCGGGTCACGAGGCCGTAGATGAGCAGGACGACGATGGCGCCGCCGATGGCGAGCAACCACGTCTGGATCGAGAAGAAGTCCTGGAGCGGAGCGTTGAAGAGAACGCTTCCGAGGAAGCCTCCCAGCAGGGCGCCCACGATTCCCAGGACCAGGGTGATGATCCATCCGCCGCCCTGACGGCCGGGGAGGATGAGCTTCGCGATGGCTCCGGCCGCAAGGCCGAGGATGATCCAACCAAGGATTCCCATGATGTGTTGACTCCTAACTCTGGGCCCGGATGTCGAGCGCCGGTCTCAGTCAACGAAGTTGTGACGCTCTTGCCAAGGGCTGGTGCGCGGAGCCCAAGTGAGCTAGGCGCATGATGGACTCATGACCCCTCGACACCCGTGGTCACGCTACGTCGCGATCGGCGACTCATTCACGGAAGGCATCGGTGACGCCGAGCCGCGCTCCCCCGGTGGTCACCGCGGGTGGGCGGATCGCGTCGCCGAGGTGCTCAGCGACCAGACCGAGGACTTCGCTTACGCGAACCTCGCCGTCCGCGGGCGCCTGCTGCAGCAGATCCTGGATGAGCAGATCGAGCCTGCGCTCGAGTTGCGCCCCGATCTGATCACGGTCTCGATGGGCGGCAACGACGTCATCCGCCCCGGAACGGACCCCGACGATATCGCAGCCCGGTTCGATGGCGGGATCGAGCGCTTGACCAGTCAGGGGGCGACGGTCGTCATGTTCAACGGCCCCGACATCGGGATGACGCCGGTGATGAGGCGGGTGCGCGGCAAGGTCGCGATCTACAACGAGAACCTGCGCACGGTGGCGCAGCGGCACGATGCGATCGTCGCCGACATGTGGTCGCTGCGCGAGCTGGCCGATCCTCGGATGTGGGCGCCCGACCGTCTGCACTTCTCGCCGGTGGGGCACCAGACGATCGCCCGGATGGTGCTGACGGCGCTCAACGTCGAGAACGACCTCGAGCCGTACGCGGCGGAGCCGCTGCCGAAGCAGACCTGGCGCGCGGCCCGCCGCGACGACATCGGATGGGCGCGCGAGTACTTCGCGCCGTGGATCCTGCGGCGGCTACGCCAGCAGTCCTCCGGCGACGGCGTCGAGCCGAAGCGCCCCACCTTCTGAAGAGCCCTAGAAGAGCTCGCCCGGATGCGTGAGCCGCCACCCGGGACCGGGGTCGGTGATCGAGGTCGACAGCACGAGCGGCACGGTGATGGAGTTCGGACCCGCCGTGAAGACGACCCGCCCGACGTTCTCCCCTGCCTTCTCGATTCGCACGGGATCGGCCGTGATCTCCGCGACGATCGGGGTGTCTGCCCAGGTCAGCAGCATCCCTTCCGCGGCGGCCTCGGCCTCGGCGCTCTGCCCCCACGCGGTCGAGTAGCTCGCGAACGGATCACCCACGTCGCTGACATCGACCTCGTGGAATCCCGCCTGAACGGAGGCCAGCAGACCCGTGATGGCGACATTCAACGTGTCGTGGTCGGTGCCACCGAGCACGACGCCGATCACCGTGACGCTTGACGACCCGATCGGGTACACCGCCGAGAAGAGCAGGTTCGCGCCGAACGGATCGAGAGTGCCGGTCTTGATCCCGGTGATTCCGATCGTGCCGAGCAGCTCGTTCGTGTTCTCGATCAGCCCCACGTCGTGAATCGTGACCGAACCCGTGCCGACGATCGTGGACACCAGCGGGTCGGCGAGGGCGAGCCGCCCGAGTTCGATGAGATCGCTCGCGGTCGCCGTGTTGCCGACCCCGAGGCCGGTGGAGTCGACGATCGTGACGTTCGGGAGCGCGTGCGCCACGAGCCATTCCTGCGCCTTCGCGACGAACGCACCCTCGGACCCGAATGCCCATTTCGCCATCGTCGACGAATAGTTGTTCGCCGACTCGATGAGCGTGAGGTCGAGCAGCTCGCGCTGGGTATAGACCTCGCCCACCCTCACATCGACCACCTTGCCGTCGACCTTCCTGTAGGCGTCGAACAGCGCCACATCCGCGGCGGTCATCGTCACCGATGGGCCCGCCTCATCGAGCGCCAGGGGGAACGCCTGCAACACCGTCATCGCCGTGACGAGCTTGGTGATGCTCGCCATCGGCAGGGCGTCCGGTGACCCGCTCGCAGCCAGCGCGCCCGGGAAGCCGACCGCACCGATCGCGCTGGCACCGTATCCGGGCCATGCCGGCGCTGCGGCCTCGCCCGGCAGAACACTGTGGGCCGGGATGACGGGGTCGGCCTCGCTGAGCGGTGCCAGCAGCGTCATCGGCAGGTAGAACAGCGTGCCTAGTGCCAGGATCAGGCCGCCGAAGACGACGATGCGGCGTCGACGGTAGATCTGTCGACGCGAAGGCACCGGATGATGGTACCTGGCCCAGGCTGGGGGCTAGGCGCGCCCGCCGTCGATCGAGCGGATCGGTTCGTGCTCGTCCTCGGGCACCAGCACCTCGGTGTCGCGATTCAAGCTCTCGCCGCGAAAGTAGGGGCGCGAGGCGGGGACCAGCGCCCAGACGAACATCAGGACGACGCCGAGCAACAGCGACCCGATGCCGATCACGAAGACGCCTCCGACCCCGAGCAGCACCGTCTCGCCGTAATCGACGTCGAACATGTCGATCGCCGACTTCACGAACGCACCGGTGAGCAGCAGCGCTCCCAGGAGCGGGAGCAGGAACTTGAAGAAGAACGAATGCGCAGAATCGAACCACTCCTTGCGGAAGTACCAGACGCAGGCGTATCCCGTGATGCCGTAGTAGAAGGCGATCGCCAGACCCAGCGAGTAGATCGAGTCGGCGAGGAAGTTCTCGCTGACGATGGTCATGCCGACGTAGAACACCACGGCGACGATGCCCATCACGAGCGTCGAGAATCCCGGCGTCTTGAATCGTGGGTGCACCTGGCCGAAACGCGACGGCAGCGCCTTGTACACGGCCATCGCGAGAGTCCCGCGTGCCGTCGGCAGGATCGTGGTCTGTGTCGACGAGATCGCCGAGATCATGACCGCAAGCACCAGGAGCCAGGCCCACGGCCCGAACAACGCGTCCTTGACGACCAGGAAGACGTCATCCTGTTCGGACAGAGCGTCCAGGCCCGCGTAGGAGATCGCGGCGACGGCGACCAGCACGTAGGTGACCATCAGGATGACGGTGGACAGGATCGCGGCCCGGCCCGGGATCCGTTTGGGATCCTTGGTCTCCTCGTTGAGGGCGAGGCAGGTGTCCCAGCCCCAGTAGATGAAGAGCGCCAGCAGAATCGCTTCGGTGAATCCATCGAACGACTCGAAACCGAACGGGTTGAACCAGTCGAGGGTGGGCAGCACCGAGCCCTCCGGCGGGTTCGCGCCCAGGACGCTCGCGAACGCGAAGATGACGAAGAGCGCCAGCGCGAGGTACTGCACGCCGAGCAGGACGTTCTGCAGCTTCTCGCCGATCTCGACGCCGCGGTAGCTGACATAGACCATGGCGGCGATGAAGAAGACACCGGTCAAGGTGGTGACCCAGGTGGTTCCGGCCATCTCGTCCTGCCCGATGAGCAACCAGAAGTAGATCCCGGCGATCTGTGCGAGGTTGGCGAGCACGATGATGCCGGCGACCGCGACTCCCCAGCCGCCCAGCCATCCGACCCACGGGCCGAAGGCCTTCGTCGCCCAGGTGAAGGTCGTGCCGCAGTCTGGCACCGCCCGGTTCAGTTCGCGATACGCGAAGGCGATGAAGAACATCGGCACGAACGCGAGGATGAACGCGATCGGCGTCTGGAACGCCACGGCGGCGATCACGAACCCCAGCGTCGCAACCAGCGAGTACACCGGTGCCGTGGATGCCAGGCCCATCACCGTGGATCCGAACAGTCCCAGCGTGCCCTTCGCGAGACCCTTGCCCTCAGGCTTCGACTCCGTTGTCGTCATTGCCGGAGCCTAGCGACCGCTCAGCCACCCCGTCCAGGCTGAGACGGCGAGCTGGTGTCCCCCCGTTACGACGGATTGCCCACAGCGCGACTGCACTCGCGGCTGCCACATTCAGCGAGTCGACGCCACGCGACATCGGGATCGTGATGACGGTGTCGGCGGCGTCGAGCGCGGGGCGGCTGAGCCCGTCGCCCTCGGTTCCGAGCAGCACGGCGACCCGGTCGGGCGGATGCTGTGCGAACTCCCCCAGGTCGACGGCGCCGTCGTCGAGCGCGAGCGCCGCGATCACGAACCCAGCGTCGTGCAGCTGTTCGGCGCCCGCCGGCCACTCCTCGATCCGCGTCCAGGGGATCTGCAGGACGGTCCCCATACTCACCCGCACGGAGCGCCGGTAGTACGGGTCGGCGCAGCGCGGCGTGATGAGCACGGCGTCGGCGCCGAGTCCCGCCACCGCTCGGAAGATCGCCCCGACGTTGGTGTGGTCGACGATGTCTTCAAGCACAACGACCCGGTGCGCGTCGGCGAGCAGCTCTGCTACCGCCGGCAACGGCGGCCGCTGCATGGAGGCGAGAGCCCCACGGTGCATGAGGAATCCCGTGATCTGCTCCAGCACCTCCGGATCGGCGAGGTACACCGGTACGTCGAATGGTTCGAGCAATGGCGCCAGCTCGTCCAGCCATTTCTGCTGCAACAGCACGGATCGCGGCCGATGCCCGGCGGCGAGGGCGCGCCCGATGACCTTCGCCGACTCCGCGAGATAGAGCCCCTCGGCCGGCTCGCTGACCCGGCGCAGCACGACATCGGTGAGGGCGACGTAGTCCCGAAGGCGCTCATCGGCGGGGTCCGAGACGGGCACGACGTGCATCCGCGGTCCGCCTCCCTTGTCAGCACCCGGAAACATATCCGAAAACTTCGTCGTTTACATTTCATGGAGGCGAGGAGGTGCCATGACCGTCGCGAACCCCGTGCGACCGCTCGATGCGGGCATCGCCGCGCTCGTCGACCAGGCGGAGGCGTTGCTGGCGGGCCGACGCGTCGTCGTGCTCACCGGTGCCGGCATCAGCACCGATTCCGGCATCCCGGACTACCGCGGCGAGGGCGCGCCGGTGCGCTCCCCCATGACCTTCCAGACCTTCCTCGACGACGAGCGCGCCCGCCAGCGCTACTGGGCGGGCAGCCACCTCGGATGGCGGCACTTCTCGGCGGCGGATCCGAACGACGGCCACCGGGCCCTCGCCGACCTGGAGCTCGCCGCCGTCGTGAACGGGATCGTCACGCAGAACGTGGACGGCCTCCACCTGCGCGCCGGATCGCGCCGCGTCGTCGACATCCACGGGTCCATGGATCGGGTGCGCTGCCTGCACTGCGGACAGACCTTCGCCCGCGAGGACATCGCCACGCGCATGGCCGCCGCGAATCCGTGGCTCGACGCACCCGATGGCGTGTCGCTCAACCCCGACGGCGACGTCGACGTGGATGCGGTCGACGAGATGGTCGTGCCGGCCTGCTCCGTGTGCGGCGGCACCCTCAAGCCCGAGGTCGTGTTCTTCGGGGAGTTCGTACCCACCGAGAAGTTCGCCGAGGCGGCGGCTCTGGTGCGGCAGGCCGATGCCATGGTGATCGCCGGGTCGTCGCTGGTGGTCAACTCGGGGATCCGGCTGCTGGATCAGGCCGTCAAGCGCAAGATGCCCGTCGTCATCCTGAACCGCGGTGTCACCAAAGGCGACCCGCGCGCGACCCTTAAGATCGATGCGGGCACCTCCGAGGTGCTGGTCGCGCTCGCGGAGCGGCTGGCCGGCTGATCGGGCGGTGCCGGAGAGGCATCGATGACCGAGCTCTACCTCGTGCGGCACGGCGAGACCGACTGGAACCGCCAGCACCGCATCCAGGGCCTCACCGACATCCCTCTCAACGCGACCGGGCGCAAGCAGGCACGTGCGGCGGGCGAGCTCCTCTCCCGGCGCCCCTGGAACGCCATCTACTCGAGCCCCCTGTCCCGCGCGCGCGAGACGGCGATGATCATCGCCGAGCAGACCGGGCTCTCGGAACCCGACGCCATCGACGCCCTCGTCGAGCGCAACTACGGCGAAGCCGAGGGCCTCAACTTCATCGAGATCGACCGCCGTTACCCGAACCGGTCAGAGGTCCCCGGCCAGGAATCGCGTGCCGAGGTGATCGCTCGGGTCGTCCCCGCCCTTCGCGACCTCGCAGCGACGCACCCCGGTGAATCGCTCATCGTGGTCAGCCACGGCGGCGCGATCCGCGCGATGCTCATGGCGGCCGAACCGACCAGGACGCACGGGATGATCACCAACGGCTCGGTGCACAGCTTCCGCTTCGAAGAGGGCGAGTTGCGATTGATCCGATTCGACGACCCGATCGAGATCGTCTCCCGGCGCCGGGGCGGCGACCTCGACGAGCAGAACGCCGTCGAGGCACGGGAGGACGCATGACGCAGCAGGCGGTCGAGAGGTTCCTCGCGAGCGTCGCCCGGCTGGGGCTCACACCCGAGGTGCGCGCGTTCGACGAGTCGACCCACACGGCCGCGGAAGCGGCGGCCGCGATCGGGTGCGACGTCGTCGCGATCGTGAAGAGCCTGCTCTTCGAGGCCGACGGCGCCCCGCTGCTCGTTCTGGCATCCGGACCCAACCGCGTCGACACCGCCGCGCTCGGTGCTCGGCTGGGCGCGACGATCGGCAAGGCGGATGCCGCGGCCGTGAAGCAGGCGACCGGCTATTCGATCGGCGCCGTGCCGCCTCTCGGGCATGTCACGCCGCTTCGCACGGTGTTCGACGAGACGTTCCTCGAGCTCCCGGTCGTGTGGGCTGCGGCCGGCAGCCCGACGGCGGTGTTCGCCATCGATCCCGTCGAGCTGGCACGGCTCACCGAGCGCCGAGATCCTGCCGATCGGTCCGTAGCCACCCGCTCCAGCACATCGAGCAGCACTCCTGCCGAGGCGTTCCAGTCGTACCCGGCGGCGACCTGCCGGCCGCGGGCCGACCGTCCCCGCCAGATCTCGCGGTTCTCCAGCGCACGGATCGCCGCCGCAGCGGCATCAGGATCCACTGCCGGGAAGTAGCCGGCCGCGTCCGCCCCCACCTCGCGGAAGATCGGGATGTCGCTGACCACGATCGGGGTCCCCGCAGCCATCGCTTCGATCAGCGGGATCCCGAACCCCTCATCGAGCGAGGCGTGAACGAGCGCGAAGGCGTGATCGAGGAGCTCGGCGTACTCGGCGTCGGTGACTCCGTTGTGCACCATGAGCGCTCCGGGCGGCGCGAGCTCCAGAAGCCGGCGCCGGTCGGCTGGACCGATCTTCGACAGCAGGTGCAGGCGATAACCGGGCAGCACGTGCAGGGCGAGCGCGAGGGTCTCGACGTTCTTGTAGGGCATGAACGAACCCATGTAGAGCAGTTCGCGGGTGACCGGCTGATCGCGCTGCACCGGCGGCCCGGACCGCGGGTCGGCGGCGTTGCGCACGATGCTGAGCGGCCGTTTCGTCAGCCGATGCTGCTCGATGAGCTCCTTCGACGTCTGTGAGATGGTCGCGACCTCGTCGGCCTGGTTGAGCAGCATCCGCTGCGGCCACCAGGCCAGGTGGTACAGCCGCCAGAGCAGCCGGATCGCGGGGTTGAGATCACGAGGAGGGGTGCGATTTCGGTAGTAGATGAGGTCGTGCAGCGTCTTGACGAGCCCGTACCGGCGCCCCGCACCGCCCATGGTCTGCATGGGGGTGAACACCACATCCGGTTTCAGCTTGTTGACCTGCAGCGCCACCCACGGTTCGCGCCCGCTGGTCGGCCCCGAGACCTTCGCCCAGGGCAGGTCTGGCAACATCGTCAGCTGCTTCTCGTCGCTGATGAGCATGGTGACTTCATGCCCGGCCGGCCGCGCGCGGCGCGCAAGCGCCTCGACGATGCGCGCCGCGTATCGGCTGATGCCGTCGTGATGCTCGAGCCGTGTGTATCGGCAGTCGACGACGATCCTCACCCGAGCGTTCCCAGGAAGCGGCGCATGGCGTCCGCGGCACGAACCGGCTGTTCGTAGTGGATGAGGTGGCCGACGTGGTCGAGCATCACCAGTTCGCCATTCGCCAGGAGCGAAACGAACGTGTGCTGGCCCGGTGCCGGAGCGATCTCGTCGTCGGCGCCGGCGATGACCAGCACGGGCATGGTGAGCGCGCTCACGTAGCGCGTCACATCCGTGCTCAGTGAGGCGTCGAACGCCTCGGCGACGGTCTGCGGGTCGCTGAACCCGTTGAAGTATCGGTGATGCTCCTCGTGGATCCAGCGTCGCAGCTGCGGATCGCGGGTCTTGGCGAGCGTGACGCTCATGATCTGCACGATCGCCCAGTTGCCGAGCAGTCCGCGCCCGAGCCGTCGCGGCAGCTTGCGCGCGGCTCCGTAGTAGGCGCGGGTCAGCCCGTTCATCACGGCGCCGCCGCCCTTGTGCGGGTCGGTCGAGATCGGGTTGATCAGGATGAGCGCGGGCGTCGGGCAGGCCGGCAGCGATCGCGTAGGTGGCGATCATCGATCCGAAGGAGTGCCCGAGCAGCACGGCCTCCCCGCGGAGTCCGAGCGCATCGAGGAACCCCCCGAGCCAGCGCGCGTAGCCGTCGATGGAATGCGGCGCCCCTGTCATCGGGGTCGACGCGCCGAACCCGGGCAGATCGGGGCCGATGAAACGCACCTCGGGCAGCAACGCGATGACGGGCTCGAGGCCGTGGTGATCACCGCGGTAGCCGTGGGCGATGACCACCGTCTGGGCGGCGTCGGCCGGGCCGTATTCCCAGTAGCGGGTGGTGCTGCCGAGCACGTCGACCGAGGCCTCGCGGACGGTGATGCGAGCCAGCGCGTCGGCGTGCGGCGTAGGGACGGTCACACCCGCGATTGTATGACTGGGAGCCTGTGCACCCTCTCCTAGACTCGGACGGTGACGTTCACGGCTCCCATCACACTGCCCGGTCTGGCTCTCGACCCGCAGTGGTACCGGCGTTCGGTCTTCTACGAGGTCATGGTGCGCTCGTTCGTCGATTCGAACGGCGACGGCACGGGAGATCTCGGCGGGTTGATCTCGAAACTCGACTACCTGCAGTGGCTGGGCGTCGACGGGTTGTGGATCCCGCCGATCTACACGTCGCCGCTGCGTGATGGCGGGTACGACATCGCCGATTACAAGGGGATCCTCCCCGAGTTCGGCACGCTCGACGAGTTCCGCGAGCTGGTCACGAAGGCGCACGAGCGCAACATGCGCGTCGTCATCGACCTGGTGATGAACCACACCTCGGATGCCCACGAGTGGTTCCAGCAGTCCCGCAGCGACCCGGATGGACCATTCGGCGACTTCTACGTCTGGAGCGACACCGACGAGAAGTACCAGAACGTGCGAATCATCTTCGTCGACACCGAGGAGTCGAACTGGACGTTCGATCCGGTGCGGCGCCAGTTCTTCTGGCACCGGTTCTTCTCGCACCAGCCCGACCTCAACTTCGAGAATCCTGCCGTGCACGAGGCGATGTTCGACGTCGTGCGGCACTGGCTCGACATGGGCGTCGACGGACTGCGGCTCGACGCGATCCCGTACCTCTACGAGACAGAGGAGGGCAACGGCGAGAGCGAGCCGGCCACGCACGAATTCATCAAGCGCCTCCGCGCGATGGTCGACCTGGAGTACCCCGGCCGGGTGCTGATCGCCGAGGCCAACCAGTGGCCGTCCGAGGTGGCAGAGTACTTCGGCACCAAGGAGGAGCCGGAGTGCCACATGGCCTTCGACTTCCCGGTGATGCCGCGTATCTTCTACTCCCTGCGGTCGCAGTCGGCGGCGGAGCTCAAGCGCGTGCTCGCCGAAACCCAGGACGTTCCCGACGGCGCCGCGTGGGGCATCTTCCTGCGCAATCACGACGAGCTCACGCTCGAGATGGTCAGCGAGGAGTACCGGCAGGCGATGTACGGCTGGTACGCCTACGACCCGCGGATGCGCTCCAACATCGGCATCCGGCGCCGCTTGGCGCCGCTGCTCGACAACTCGCGTGCCGAGCAGGAGCTCGCCCACGCCCTCCTGTTCTCGCTGGCCGGCTCGCCGTTCCTGTACTACGGCGACGAGATCGGCATGGGCGACAACATCTGGCTTCCGGACCGGGATGCGTCCCGCACGCCGATGCAGTGGACTCCCGACCGCAATGCGGGATTCTCGACGGCCGACCCTGGCAAGCTCTTCCTCCCCGTGGTCCAGTCGCTGGTCTACAACTACTCGCTCGTGAACGTCGAATCGCAACTCGCGCAGTCGCGATCGCTGCTGCACTGGGTGCGCAACGTGATCCACGTTCGCAAGGCGCATCCGACGTTCGGGCTCGGTTCGATCCGGGTGCTCGAGACCAATCACGAGTCGGTGCTGGCTTTCATCCGCGAGTACGAGGGGTCGGGAAACCAGTTCGGCGACGCCCCGGAACGCATCCTGTGCGTCTTCTCGTTCTCCCACAATCCGGTCTCGGCGACGATCGACCTCGGCGACCTCGCCGGAGCGGCCGTCTACGACCTGTTCGGCGGGGGCGAGTTCCCCTCGATCGACGCGGACGGCAGACTGACCCTCACCCTCGCGACCCAGAGCTTCTATTGGCTGCATGTCGGCGAGACTCGGTACCAGCCCACACATCTCTGACACGTCAAGCAGCCTGTCGGCTGCACGGCCTAATCTGTCAGCCATGACCTACTGGGACACGCGGCTCGCGGTCTTCGACCTCGAGACGACGGGGGTCGACACCGACACGAGCCGCATCGTGTCCGCGTGCATCGCGTTGCTCGAGCCCGACGGCTCTCTGCACTCCCAGTGGAACTGGCTGGCCGATCCCGAGATCGAGATCCCCGAGGGCGCCAGCGCTGTGCACGGCATCTCCACCGAACACGCCAGAACCGAGGGGCGCACCGCCGAGACCGTCGCCGGTGAGATCACGGCGACGATCCGCACCCTGCTGGCCCTCGGCATCCCGCTCGTCGTCTACAACGCGCCCTACGACCTCTCGCTGCTCGACCGCGAATGCCGCCGGCACCGCGTCGAGCCGCTCGGCTCGCCGATCGCCGGTCATCGACCCGCTCGTCATCGACAAGGCGGTGGATCGTTTTCGCAAGGGCAAGCGCACGCTGATCGCGGCGGCCGAACGCTACGGCGTGAATCTCGACGACGCGCATGACGCGGCGGCGGATGCGATCGCGGCCGGGCGCGTTGCGCAGGCGATCGCGCGCACCTTCCCCGACGAGGTCGACGTGCCGTTCGCCGACCTCCACGGCCGGCAGCAGATCTGGTACGCCGAGCAGGCGGCGAGCTTCCAGCAGTACATCCGCGAGGTCAAGGGCGATCAGGATTACGTGGCCGAGTCCGCCTGGCCGTTGCGACCGCTCGACGACCCGATGATGTTCGAAGACACCATCCCGTTGCCGATCCCGAAGCCGCGGCCGAGTGCGACGATCCCGACCTTCGATTTCGGCGAGACACTCGCGCTCGAGGCGCCGCGCGCAGCCGACTGGCGCACGGTGCCCCCGAAGCCCATCGTCGTGGTGGAGCACACGATCATCGAGGAGTCGATCACGATCGACGTCTTCGACGAGCCGGTCAGCGACCCGATCGTCGTCGACACCCGGGCCATGGCAACGTTGCCTCCCGCCGGTTCGCCGGATCCGGTTGCCCTGCCCACCGACACCTTCGTCGAGCCATTGGCGCCGCTCAAGCCGCGCGCTCCCAAGCCGCACATCATCCGTATCGCCGCCGCCGTCGTCACCGACGTCCAGGGCCGCAGCCTTCTCGTCCGCAAGCGCGGCAGCTCGATCTTCATGCAGCCCGGCGGCAAGATCGAGTCCGGCGAGAGTGCCCTGTCGGCCCTCACTCGCGAATTGCGCGAAGAGCTCGGGCTCGTGGTCGACCCGGGTGAGACCGAGTACATCGGTAGCTACCGCGCCATCGCGGCGAACGAAGAGAACACCGTCGTGCGTGCAGAGGTGTTCTTCCTCACCACGCCTGAGTTTCCCGTCGCCGGGTCCGAGATCGAGGAGCTCTTGTGGGTCGAGCGTCTCGACGAGCTCGCGGTCGAGGTGGCGCCGCTCTCCCGCGACTCGCTGCTGCCGCTGTGGGCCTCACGCCGCCCGACGCTCTTCTAGGCGCAAGAAAGGGCGACCCGCGCAAGCGGATCGCCCTTCCCCTCGGCGTAGTGCTGAGAACTACTTGCCGAAGTTCTTGTAGCGCGAGTTGAACTTCTCGACGCGGCCCGCGCTGTCGAGGATGCGCTGCTTGCCCGTGTAGAACGGGTGCGACGCCGACGAGATCTCGACGTCGATGACGGGGTAGGTCTCCCCGTCGAGCTCGATGGTCTTGTCGCTGCTGACCGTCGAACGTGTCAGGAACGTCTCACCACTGGCGAGGTCGCGGAACACGACTGCCTTGTACTCGGGGTGAATGTCGGTCTTCATGGTGAAACTCCGTACGCGGTTGAACAGATGCAGTTCAGGAGGGAAGTTGTGGGCCGAACGGCCAAGGGTCGACTTTACCAGAAATCGGGGATCAGTCGGCGGCGCGGGCCGCGTAGCGGCCGTTCTCGCTCGTCGACACCACGAGCTCGAGACCGAACGTGTCGCTGAGGTTGTCTCCGGTGATGACCTCGGCGATCGGACCCGACGCCTGAACCACGCCCTCAGCCAGCAGCAGGGCGTGGGTGAAGCCGGGTGGGATCTCCTCGACGTGGTGCGTGACCATGACCATCGCGGGGCTCTCCGCCGACGAGGCGAACGACCCGAGCAGCTGCAGGAGTTCCTCACGGGCGCCGAGATCGAGCGACGCGGCCGGCTCGTCCAGGAGCAGCAGCTCCGGATCGGTCATCACGGATCTGGCGATCTGAACGCGCTTCTGCTCCCCGTCGGACAGGGTGCCGAACCTCCGGCCCTCCAGGTGATCGAGCTTCCACTCGCCCAGTACCCGGCTGGCACGCCGCACGTCGACGTCCTCGTACTTCTCGTTCCAGCGACCGGTGACCGAGTAGGCGGCCGTCATCACGACATCCAGGACGGTCTCGTTACCCGGGATGCGTCGGGCGAGCGCGGTGGACGCGAAGCCGATGCGAGGCCGCACTTCGAAGACGTCGGTCTTGCCCATCGGCTCGCCCAGCAGGGTCGCCGTGCCCGATGTCGGGTGTGCCGTCGCCGAGGCGACCTGCAGCAACGTCGTCTTGCCGGCGCCGTTGGGGCCGAGCACCACCCATCGCTGGTCGGACTCGACGGTCCAGTCGATCGAATCCAGGATGCGATTGCGGTCGCGAACGACCGAGATACGGGAGAGTTCGAGCACCGCGACCATGGTCATCCCAGACTACGCGAGCACGATCAGCCGACGAGCCCGTCGTAGATCGCACGGGTGCGGGACGCGATGCTCGTCCAGCTGAAGTCGGCCTCGGCCCGCAGGCGTCCCGCCTCCCCCATCAGCCGGGCGGCGAGCGGGTCGCCGACCACCGCCGTGAGAGCGGCGGCGAGATCCGCCACGAACCTGTCCGGGTTCACCGGGGTGCCGGTCCCGTCGTCGGCCTGCTCGATCGGAACGAGGCGTCCGGTGAGGCCGTCGGCGACCACCTCCGGGATGCCGCCGGTCGCGGTCCCGACCACCGGCGCCCCGCAGGCCATGGCCTCGAGGTTGACGATTCCGAGCGGCTCGTAGATCGACGGGCACACGAATGTGGTGGCGGCGGAGAGCACGGCAGCGAGGTCGGGCTGCGAGAGCAACTGCTCGATCCAGACGACGCCGTCCCGCTCTGCCTGCAGGGCGGCGACGCCCGTCTGCACCTCGGCGAGGATCTCGGGGGTGTCGGGTGCGCCGGCGCAGAGCACCAGCTGCACCTCGGGCGGCAGCAATCTCGCGGCCGCAAGCAGATACGGCAAGCCCTTCTGGCGCGTGATGCGACCGACGAAGACCACGCTGGGCCGCTCGGGATCGATGCCGAGGCCGCGCACGACATCCGGGGCATCGATGCGCTTCCAGCGGTCCAGATCGATGCCGTTGTGGACGACATGCACGTGCGCCGGGTCGATCGACGGGTAGGAGCGCAGGATGTCGGCCCGCATGCCAGCGGACACGGCGATCACGGCATCCGCGGCTTCGAACGCGGTCTTCTCGATCCAGCTGGAGACCTGGTAGCCGCCACCCAGTTGCTCGGCCTTCCAGGGACGCAGCGGCTCGAGGCTGTGTGCGGTCACGACGTGCGGGATGCCGTGCAGCAGCTTCGCGAGATGCCCGGCCCCGTTGGCATACCAGGTGTGCGAGTGCACGAGGTCGGCTCCGCCGACGTCCTCGGCGATCTGGAGGTCCACGCCGAGCGTGGCGAGGGCGGGGTTGGCATTGGCCAGCTGCGGCGGAACGAGGTAGGCGTGCACGTTGGGCTCGTCACGCGGAAGACCGAAGCAGCGCACGACGACATCGACGTCGTCGCGCAGGGAGGCGACGAGCTCCGCGACGTGCACCCCGGCACCGCCGTAGACCTCGGGCGGGTACTCCCGGCTGATCACGTCCACTCGCACCTGACCGACGCTAGTACAGGGCGGCTCGGTCGCCGTACTCACGCCGGCCCTCGCCACTACCAGGCTGCTCCGCTTACATTGGGCACATGTCCCCCAAGAAGATCTTCGGCATCGTCCTCGCCGGCGGTGAGGGCAAGCGGCTGATGCCGCTGACCGCGGATCGCGCGAAGCCCGCCGTGCCGTTCGCCGGCGGGTACCGCCTGATCGACTTCGCCCTGTCGAACCTCGTCAATTCGGGACTGCGCCAGGTCGTCGTGCTCACCCAGTACAAGTCGCATTCGCTCGACCGGCACGTGTCGCAGACCTGGCGCCTGAGCGGCATGCTCGGGGCCTACGTCGCATCCGTTCCCGCGCAGCAGCGTCTCGGCAAGCGCTGGTTCAGCGGCTCGGCCGACGCCATCCTGCAGAGTCTCAATCTGGTGCTCGACGAGAAGCCCGACATCATCGTGGTGGTGGGTGCCGATCACGTGTACCGCATGGACTTCAGCCAGATGATCGCCGCGCACGTGTCGTCGGGAATGGGGGTGACCGTCGCCGCCATCCGGCAGCCGATCTCGCTCGCCGACCAGTTCGGGGTGATCGAGTTGGACAAGAAGAATCCGGAGAAGATCGCCGCCTTCCACGAGAAGCCGAAGAACCCGGTCGGGCTGGCCGATTCGCCCAAGGAGGTACTCGCGTCGATGGGCAACTATGTCTTCGACGCCGACGTGCTCATCGACGCCGTGCACCGCGACGGCGCCCGCCCCGACTCGAACCACGATATGGGCGGCGACATCATCCCCGACTTCGTGGCACGCGGAGAGGCCGGCGTCTACGACCTGAACCGCAACGACGTGCCCGGATCGACCGATCGGGATCGCTTCTACTGGCGCGACGTCGGGACGATCGAGTCGTTCTTCGAGGCGCACCAGGACCTGATCTCGGCGCTCCCCGTCTTCAACCTCTACAACCGGGACTGGCCGATCTTCAGTCAGCAGCTCAACTCGCCCCCGGCCAAATTCGTGCGCGACGCCAAGAAGCAGATCGGCACGGCCATCGACTCGATCGTCTCGCTCGGTTCCGTGGTGTCCGGCGGCCACCTCGAGCGGTCGGTGCTGGGACCCTGGGCCGTCATCCAGTCGGGCGCGAAGGTCGTCGATTCCGTGCTCTTCGAGCGCGTCGACATCGGTGCGAACGCGGTCATCCAGCGCGCTATCCTCGACAAGGACGTCGTCGTCGACGCGGGTGCAACCGTCGGCGTCGACCATGACGCGGATCGCGCCCGCGGCTTCACCGTC
This sequence comes from uncultured Actinomycetota bacterium, assembly GCA_963730045.1. Lineage (GTDB taxonomy): Bacteria > Actinomycetota > Actinomycetes > Actinomycetales > Microbacteriaceae > JBDSKH01. Next base: position 153,069 of record CAVSPQ010000005.1, read on the forward strand.
ACCGAGACCGGCATCACGGTCGTCGGCAAGGGCGCGCACGTCACGAAATAGTCCCGCTGGCACCAACGCTGCGAGGAAGGCCCCGACCCCCCATGGCGCGCTATCTTGTGGTGCTCGACGTCGACTCGACCCTGATCGAGGACGAGGTGATCGAGATGCTCTCCGCCGAGGCGGGATCCGCCGAGCGCGTCGCGGAGATCACCCGCCGCGCGATGAACGGCGAGATGGATTTCGAGGAGTCCCTGCGTGAACGGGTCGCGACCCTCGACGGACTTCCGGTCTCCGTGCTCGAGAGCGTCCGCTCCCGCGTTACTGTCACGCGTGGTGTGCCCGAGCTGATCGCTTCGATTCAGGATGCCGGCGGCGCCGTCGCCGTGGTGTCCGGCGGCTTCCACGAGGTGATCGACCCTATCGCCGAGGACCTCGGTCTCGATCACTGGCGTGCCAACCGGCTCGAAACGTCCGGCGGGCTCCTGACCGGCGGTCTCATCCCGCCCATCATCGACGCAGCCGCCAAGGCCGACGCTTTGCGCGAGTGGGCGGCGTTCGATGGCCTGCCGCTCTCGCAGACGATCGCGGTCGGCGACGGTGCCAACGATATTCCGATGATGGCGATCTGCGGCCTCGCCGTCGGGTTCGACGCCAAGGCGCCGGTTCGCGACCTCGCGAACGTGCTGCTCGATGAGCGCGATCTGTCGATGCTGCTGCCTCTGATGGGGCTGCGCGTCCTCTGAGCGGCTCAGTGCCCCATGCCGAGTCCGCCGTCGACCGGGATGACGGCTCCGGAAATGTATGCCGCATCGTCCGACGCGAGCCATGCGATGACCTTGGCGACCTCGCCCGGAGACGCGAAGCGCCCGGCCGGGATCGACTTCTTGTAGTCGGCCTGCTGGGCTTCCGGCAACTCGGCGGTCATGTCGGTCTCGATGAACCCGGGGGCGACGACGTTCGCGGTGATCCCGCGCGATCCGAGCTCGCGGGTGATCGAGCGCGCCATGCCGACCAGACCGGCCTTCGACGAAGAGTAGTTGACCTGGCCGGCGCCGCCGAGCAGGCCCACGACGCTCGAGACCAGGATGATCCGACCGAACTTGGCCTTGATCATGCCCGTGGTGGCGCGCTTGACCACGCGGAACGCGCCGCCGAGATTGGTGTCGACGACGGTGTCGAAGTCCTCGTCCGACATCCGCATGAGGAGGCCATCGCGGGTGATGCCGGCGTTCGCCACTACCACCTCGACCGGACCGAGCTTCTGCTCGACTTCGGCGAAGGCCGCATCCAGTGCGGCCGCGTCGGTGACGTCGGCGCGCACCGTGGTCGTGCCTGCCGGCCCATCACCCGAGCGTGCGGTGACTGCCACGCGGTGACCCTGTGCGACGAACTCCTCGGCGATGGCGTAGCCGATGCCGCGATTGCCTCCGGTGACCAGAACGGTGCGGGCTGTCATGTCGTCAGCCTACCGAGCCGCCCTCGGCGGGGAGACGTAGGCTGGCAGTGCCCATGCGCACCAAACCGACCGCCATCACCGAGCTACCGTCCTCGCCGGACGTGGAGCGTCGCATGCGCGTGATCCGCTACTCGGTCGCGATGGGCATCCGCATGGTCTGCATCATCCTCGTGCTCGTCGTGCCCGACTGGTGGCGCCTCGTTCCGGCCATCGGAGCCATCGCGCTTCCCTACTTCGCCGTGGTGATCGCGAACAACGCCAGCCGCCGGCTCACCGGCGGCGTGATGCGGCCCGGGTCGATCGTCCCGGTCCGCCGGGCCGGTGGGGATTCGGCATGATCGGAGGGATCCTGGGCGGCTCCGCCGATCCGGGTTCGCGATGCTCGTCGGCGGGCTGCGGCGCGGACGCGACCTGGCGGGTCAACTGGCGCAACCCTCGCATCCACGGTCCCGAGCGCGTGAAGGTGTGGCTGGCATGCGACGATCACCGCGAGCATCTCGGCCAGTACCTGTCGACACGCGGTTTCCCGGTCATCGTCACACCCCTGGCTGAGCCGGTCGAGTCCGTGCCGGATCCGGCATGAGTGAGGCAGGGAGGCCGCCGCAGGGCCTGCGGCGGTGGGGCGGGTACCTGGCGCTGGTCGTGGTCTTCGCGGTCGCGTGCGGTCTGCTGTCCTGGTGGCAGTGGGCACGCCGTGCCGAGGCCGTCGCCGAGATCGACCGGGTGGCCATCAACTACGACGCCACGCCGGTGCCGGTCGCCGAGGCGCTCCCCGCCCTGGACGCCTGGGCGGAGGACGACGAGTGGCTGCCCGTCCGGCTCAGCGGTCGCTACCTGGTCGATCAGCAGCTGCTCGTGCGCAATCGCCCGTACAACGGCGCTTCCGGCTTCGAGGTGCTGGTGCCCTTCGAGCTTGACGACGGCCGGGTCTTCGTGGTCGACCGGGGCTGGGTGCCGGTCGGCTCGTCGATCGAGGCTCCGGATGCGGTGCCCGCTCCCCCGGACGGTGACATCACCGTGGTGGCGCGCCTCAAGCCCGGGGAACCGACCCTGCTGGGCCGCACGGCGCCGGAGGGGCAGCTCGCCACCATCCATCTGCCGAGCGTCGCCGATCTGGTCGGCGACCAGACCTACGTCGGCGCGTACGGACTGCTCGCGAGCGAGGATCCCGCGCCCGCCACGCGGCCGGCACCGGCACTCAAGCCCGAGGCCGACGAGGGCCCGCATCTGTCGTACGCGCTGCAATGGATCGCGTTCGGGGTGCTGGCGTTCGTGGCGCTGGTCTGGGCGTTCCGGAGGGAGCGGCGCATCGCGGCCCTCCCGGCGAGCGAGCAGGCCGCCGCGCGAGCGCCGAGACGGCGCTCAGAGGACAGCGACTACGAGGATGCGGCGCTCGACGCGAGGCGCTGAGCCGATCCCCCTGCCTTAGGCCAAGGAGATCAGGTCGGCGTAGTCCGGGTTCCAATGGTCTTCGACCCCGTCGGGCAGGATCAGTACCCGCTCGGGGTTGAGTGCCTCGACGGCGCCCTCGTCGTGCGAGACGAGCACCACGGCGCCCGAGTATCCGGCCAGGGCGCCCAGGATCTCTTCGCGGCTCGCCGGATCCAGGTTGTTGGTCGGCTCGTCGAGCAGCAGTACGTTGGCGCCCGACACGACGATCATCGCCAGCGCCAGACGTGTCTTCTCCCCACCGGAGAGCACGCCGGCGACCTTGTGGCCGTCGTCGCCCGTGAACAGGAACGACCCCAGTACCTTGCGCGCCTCCGTCTGGGTCAGTTGCGGTGACGAGCTCATCATGTTCTCGAGCACGGTGCGGGTGACGTCGATCGTCTCGTGCTCCTGCGCGTAGTAGCCGACGCGCAGCCCGTGACCGGCTTCCACCTGCCCGGTGTCGGGCTTGTCGACGCCGGCCAGGATGCGGAGCAGCGTCGTCTTGCCGGCGCCGTTGAGTCCCAGCACGACGACCTTCGATCCGCGATCGATGGCCAGATCGACGGCAGTGAAGATCTCCAGGGAGCCGTAGCTCTTCGAGAGGTCGGACGCGCTGAGCGGGGTGCGCCCGCACGCCGCGGGCTCGGGGAAACGCAGCTTGGCGACTCGGTCGGAGACACGCACGTCGTCCAGCCCGGCGAGCATCTTCTCGGCGCGCGCCACCATCTGGTGGGCGGCGGCCGCCTTCGATGCTTTCGCCCCGAACCGAGCCGCCTGCAGCTGGAGCGTCGTCGCCTTCTTCTCGACGTTGACGCGCTCCTTCTTGCGGCGGTCCTCGTCAGACTCGCGCTGACGCAGATAGTGCTTCCAGCCCATGTTGTAGATGTCGATGACCTGACGGTTGGCGTCCAGATAGAACACCTTGTTGACGACGTCGCCGATGAGGTCGACATCGTGACTGATCACGATCACGCCGCCCGCGTAGGTCTTCAGGTATTCGCGTAGCCAGACGACGCTGTCGGCGTCGAGGTGGTTGGTCGGCTCGTCGAGGATCATCGTGTCGGCACCCGAGAACAGAATGCGGGCGAGCTCGATGCGTCGCCGCTGACCGCCGCTGAGGGTCTTGAGAGGCTGATCCAGGATGCGGTCGGGCAGAGCGAGGTTCGACGCGATCGCCGCCGCCTCGGCTTCGGCCGCGTATCCCCCGAGAGCGAGGAATCGATCCTCGAGCCTCGAGTACGCCGCCATCCCCGCCTCACTGACCGCGGCATCGGTGCTGGCCATGTCGAGCGTCGACTGCTGCAGCTGCACGACGATGTGCCCGAGGCCGCGGGCGTCCAGGATGCGGGTGCGGGCCGTGTCGTCGAGATTGCCGGAGCGCGGGTCCTGCGGCAGGTAGCCGATCTCGCCGGTGCGGGTGATGGTGCCGCCGTCGGGCTTCTGCTCCCCTGCCAGGGTCTTCGTGAGCGTCGTCTTGCCCGCGCCGTTGCGCCCGACCAGGCCGATCTTGTCGCCCTTGTCGACGCGGAACGCCACGTCTTCCATCAGGAGGCGCGCGCCGACGCGGATCTCGAGGTCTTGCACGGCGAGCACGATGACGTCCGGTTTCTTTGGGAGGGTTTGCAGAAGGGTCCGAGTGGACCAGCCCGCTAGTCTAACGGTCGGGAGTAGCCGTTCATTCCGGCTCCCCACCCCCTCCGACCGACGACCGCAAGGAACCCGCGATGACCGCGCTCGCCCCGTCCGCCCCCCGCCGTCTGGTGCTCGCCGATCGCGTCTTCCCGCGTCACCTCGTCGTCGACGCGACGCTCGTCGTGCTCGGCGCCGCCTTTGTCGGCGGCCTCGCGCAGCTGTACGTGCCGCTGTGGCCGGTTCCGGTCACCGGGCAGACGCTCGCCGTGCTCCTGGTCGGCGCGACGCTCGGCACGGTGCGGGGAGCCCTCGCCCTCGCGGTGTACGCGGCGTTCGGCATCATCGGCGTCCCGTGGTTCAGCGAGGCGGCGAGCGGCTGGGATGTCATCGCCGGTCCGACCGGCGGCTACATCATCGGCTTCATCGCGTCGGCCGCTCTGGTCGGCTGGCTCTCCGAACGCGAATGGGATCGCAAGATCTTCAAGGCGATCGCCACCTTCCTCGGCGGCACCCTCATCGTGTTCGCCTTCGGCCTGCCCTGGCTCGCCTTCTCGCTCGGCATCGGCGTCGACCTGACCCTCGAGTACGGGCTCTACCCGTTCATCGTCGGCGGCGCCATCAAGGCACTGATCGCCGCGGCTCTGCTGCCACTGGCCTGGTTCGGGGCGAACAGGCTCGAGAAGCGCCCGTAGCGGGTCTCGATACGCTGCCGCGCGGACACGCGGCTACGCGTCAGATCGAGAACCCGATCGCGCGCATCATGTCGCGCCCGTCGTCGGTGATCTTCTCGGGACCCCACGGCGGCATCCAGATCCAGTTGATGCGGAAACGCTCGACGAGCCCGTCGAGAGCCTGCCCCATCTGCTCCTCGATGACGTCGGTGAGCGGGCAACCCGCCGAGGTCAGCGTCATGGAGACGATCAGCGCGTCGTTCTCGTCGTCCCAGGCGAGGTCGTAGATCAGACCGAGGTCGACGATGTTGACCCCGAGCTCGGGGTCGATGACATCTTTGAGGCCCTCTTCGATCTTGTCGAAGAGCTGCGGCTCGAGTGTCGTCGGCATGGTTCCAGGGTACGCGCTGCGCCCGGTCTACGCCTGAGCGACCAGGTAGCGGTCGTAGCCCTCGTCCTCGAGGCGGTCGGCCAGCTCGCTGCCGCCCTCCTCGGCGATCTTGCCGTCGACGAAGACGTGCACGAAGTCGGGGGCGATGTAGCGCAGGACACGCGTGTAGTGCGTGATGAGCAGGATGCCGAGGCCGGTGTTCTCCTTGGCCCGGTTCACGCCCTTGGCCACGATCTTGAGCGCATCGACGTCGAGTCCCGAATCGGTCTCGTCGAGAACCGCGAACTTCGGCTGCAGCAGCTCGAGCTGCAGGATCTCGTGGCGCTTCTTCTCGCCGCCTGAGAAGCCCTCGTTGACGTTGCGCGCCGCGAACTCGGGGTCCATGCGCAGGTTCTTCATCGACTCCTTGACCGACGCCGACCAACCGCGGATCGCTGGTGCCTCACCGTCGATCGCCGTCTTGGCGGTGCGGAGGAAGTTCGTGACCGTCACGCCGGGGATCTCGACCGGATACTGCATCGCCAGGAAGAGCCCTGCGCGCGCCCGCTGGTCGATCGACATCGCCAGCACGTCCTCGCCATCGAGGGTGATCGTCCCGCCCTCGACCTTGTAGCGCGGGTGCCCGGCGATCGTGTACGCCAGGGTCGACTTGCCGGAGCCGTTCGGGCCCATGACCGCGTGGATCTCGCCCTCGTTGATCGTCAGATCGACGCCCTTGAGGATGTGCTTGGTGCCCTGATCGGTCTCGATCGAGACCTTGAGGCCCGTGATTTCCAGAGTGCTCATGAGATTCCTTAGACCGCGAGGATGTTCGCGGGGTCGATGTAGACGTCGCCGTCGATGACCTCGACGACGAAGACGGGGACCGGCTCGTAGGCCGGGAGACTCAGGGGTTTGCCGGTCGTCAGCTCGAATTTCGAGCCGTGCGCCCAGCACTCGAGGGTGTCGTCTTCGACGAACCCCTCGCTCAGAGAGATGTCGCCGTGCGTGCACGTGTCGCCGATCGCGTGCACGGTCCCGGCGGAGTCGAGGACCACTGCGATCGGCACGCCGTCGAGCACGACGCGCTTGGCGGCATCCGGGGCCAACTCCGACAACGGGAAGACCTTCGTCGCCGTCACCGTGCACCTCCCAGCTCGGCTTCGAGTGCTTCGGAGAGCCGCGCCTCGAGGGCGGGTTCGCCGATCTTCTGCACGATCTCGCTCAGGAAGCCCAGCACGACCAGGCGGCGCGCCTCTTCTTCGGTGATGCCGCGCGAGCGCAGGTAGAACAGGTGCTCGTCGTCAAAGCGGCCGGTGGCACTGGCGTGTCCGGCCCCGGCGATGTCGCCGGTCTCGATCTCCAGGTTCGGGATGCTGTCGGCCCGCGTGCCTTCGCTGAGCACGAGGTTACGGTTCTGTTCGTAGCTGTCGGTGCCCGGCGCGGTGCGCGCGATGAGCACGTCGCCGATCCACACCGTGTGGGCTCCGGCGCCGTTGAGCGCACCTTTGTAGGTGACCCGACTCCTGGATTTCGGAGCGTCGTGGTGCACGAAGACCTGCTGCTCGAGGTGCTGGCCGGCGTCGGCGAAATAGACGCCGAGCATCTCGACGTCGGATCCAGCGCCGGCGAGGTGGGTCGATGGGTTGACCCGCACGATGCCGCCGCCGAGCGACACCACGATGTGCTTGAGGCGCGCGTCCCGCTCCACGCGGGCGTAGTGGCTGGCCAGATGGATGGCGTCGTCAGCCCACTCCTGCAGGGTGACGACCGTGAGGTGGGCACCCTCGGCCACCAGGATCTCCACGTTCTCGGTGAGGTGTCCGGTGCCCCGGCTGTCGAGCACGACCAGCCCGGCACTGTTGGCGTCGGCCGTGATCAGCGTGTGCGCGCCGCGTGCGGCGACGCCGAGGTCGGACCGGGTGACCGTGATCACCGTCGGCTCCTCCCCCGTGATTCCGATGTGCAGCGCCTTCTCGAACGCGGTGCGCGCGTTGGCGGCGGCACGATCGCCGGGGGTGCCGGCGATGCCGATCCGTGTGTCGGAGCGGTCGATCCACTCGACCGTGGCCCCCGCGACCTCCGGATAGAGCACCGCGTAGGGTGATCCGTCGAGCTCGCCGTCGATCAGGTCGCGCAGACGGTCGACGGGGCTGAACTTCCAGTCCACCTCGCGGCCGGTGACCTCCGGGAAATCGGAGTGATTGACCGACGCGAAGCGCTCCGAACGGGTCTGGACGGGCGGTTGAGCAGTCACCGGGGCGGAGGCCGGGGTGGTCGGAAGTGCGACCGACATCTAGCCGACGCTTCCTTCCATGCTCATCTCGATGAGCTTGTTGAGCTCGAGGGCGTATTCCATCGGCAGCTCGCGCGCGATGGGCTCGATGAAGCCGCGGACGATCATAGCCATCGCCTCGTCCTCCGGCATGCCGCGGGACTGCAGGTAGAACAGCTGCTCTTCGCTGACCCGCGAGACCGTGGCTTCGTGGCCGAGCTGCACATCGTCGACCCGGATGTCGATGGCAGGGTAGGTATCGGAGCGCGAGATCGTGTCGACCAGCAGCGCATCGCAGCGGACGGTGTTCGCCGAGTGGTGCGCGCTCGCGTCGACGCGGACCTCGCCGCGATACGCGGCCCTGCCGCCGCCTCGGGCGATCGACTTGGAGACGATCGACGACGTCGTGTACGGCGCCATGTGGATCATCTTGGCCCCGGCATCCTGGTGCTGACCCGGTCCGGCGAACGCGACAGAGAGCGTTTCGCCCTTGGCGTGCTCGCCCACCAGGTAGATCGACGGGTACTTCATCGTCACTTTGGAGCCGATGTTTCCGTCGATCCATTCCATGGTCGCGCCCTCGTGCGCGATCGCACGCTTGGTGACCAGGTTGTAGACGTTGTTCGACCAGTTCTGGATGGTGGTGTACCGCACGCGGGCGTTCTTCTTGACGATGATCTCGACGACCGCAGAATGCAGCGAGTCGCTCTTGTAGATCGGAGCCGTGCAGCCCTCGATGTAGTGCACGTAGGAGCCCTCGTCGGCGATGATCAGGGTCCGCTCGAACTGGCCCATGTTCTCGGTGTTGATGCGGAAGTAGGCCTGCAGTGGGATCTCGACGTGGACACCCGGCGGCACGTAGACGAACGATCCGCCTGACCAGACGGCCGAGTTGAGTGCGGCGAACTTGTTGTCGCCCGAAGGGATGACGGTGCCGAAGTACTCCTTGAACATCTCGGGGTGCTCGCGCAGCGCCGTGTCGGTGTCCATGAAGATGACGCCCTGAGCTTCGAGATCCTCGCGAATCTGGTGGTAGACCACCTCGGACTCGTACTGGGCGGCGACACCGGCGACGAGGCGCTGGCGCTCGGCCTCGGGGATGCCCAGACGCTCGTACGTTGCCTTGATGTCGTCGGGAAGCTCTTCCCAGGTGGTCGCCTGCTTCTCGGTGGAACGGACGAAGTACTTGATGTTGTCGAAGTCGATCCCGGTGAGGTCGGCGCCCCAGGTCGGCATGGGCTTCATGCCGAAGAGCTTGAGCGCCTTGAGACGGTTCTTGAGCATCCACTCCGGCTCGCTCTTGAGCTTGGAGATGCCGGTGACGACATCGTCGTTCACGCCCCGTCGCGCGGTTGCACCGGCGGCATCGGAGTCAGACCATCCGAATTCGTACTGACCCAGGCTGGCGAGCTCCGGGCGGTCGATGAGTACATCTGACATGGGGCTACCTCTTCTCCTGCCGAAGCGAACCATTCCGCTCGTGTCAGCATTCCTTCGCGAGACGCCCCGCTCGCGACCCGGAGTTCGTCGAACGACGTCCCCGTTGCGGCGGCGACGTTGCTCCGAACCCTCCCATAGTACAGGGACGGCTCCGATTCGGCCGGGGGTCAGGCCGCGGGTGGCGCCACCCAGACGCATGCCGCCGGAATCGGCAACGCGCTTATTCCGGCGTTGCGGTCCACGGCATCCTGGATGGCCTCGAGCAGCTTGGCCTCTTTCGGATCGGCAGCCAGGGCGTCGTAGATCGGCTTGACGGCCGCGAGCAACGCCGCGACCTGGTCAGCAGTCGCCATACCGAAGAACAGTCCCGCGGTGCAGGCCTCGGCGACCGGAGTCGCCAGATCGGGCTCTGCCATCGACAGATCCTGGGCGCGCTCGACCGCTCCTTCGATGAACCCGTTCTGGCGCGTCGACAGCCGGTCGAGGATCGTGCGGTTGATGATCACCATCTCCATCACGGGGAACAGCGGATAGCTGCCGGTCATGAAAGGCCCGGTGGCAGTCGCCCCTCCCGTGATCAGGTCGGTCGGATGAGCGGTGGACACCTGGACGGTGCCGGCGACGACGTCGGCGACCGGGTCCTGGCCGTCGGAGGTCGGGGTCCCGCCCAGGGTGGTGATCGTCTCGGCGACGACCGACTGATCGTTGTTCCCCGGCGTGAACTGGATGGTCTTTCCTGCCCAGTCTGCGACGTCCAGGATGGGCGCCTCGCTGGAGACCAGGTACTGCAGCGGCCCCGGGAAGATCGAGAGGCCCTCCACGTCGGTGTCCTTGAGCTGGCGCGTGACGATCTCGCCGGCCACGCCGGTCGCGACCTCGCGCTGCTGCTCCGGGGTCTGGATGAGGAGGGGCATCTCGAGGGCGTCGATCCCGGTCACGCCGACGGCGATGAGGGAGCGGACGGTCACCCAGGCGATGTCGACCTCTCCCGAGGCGACGGCCAGGGTAAGAGCTTCCTCGTTCGAACCGCCGTCGTTGCCCGACGGCGTCCAGTTCTCCTGCATGTCGACGTCGATCGCGCCGCCCGACAGCTCGTCGAGCCGGTCGAGGAATGCCTGCTGCGGCGCCGTCACGTCGCCGAGTGTCGCGACCGTGAGGCTGTCCACTCCGACCACCTGCTGCTCCTCGCCGACGCAGGAAGTCAGGAGCAGCGCGATGGCGCCTGCCGCGGCGATACCGGACATGCGGAGTGAGAGCACGGATCCTCCGTAGTTGTGGTCGCCGACGGGCGACAGACGCTCACACAGGCTAACCGGGCTGGCTGAGAACAGGAAAGCGGACGGCGGAAGGCTGCTTAGACTCGGGCGTGTGACCGGCCCGGCCCTGCGCTCCCCCAGCATCCCTCGACGCCTCTGGAACCGGCTGCCGCAGTCTGTCGAGCGCGTGGTCAGGGTTCTAGCCTGGCTCACGCTGGTGACCCAGATCCTGATCGTCGGCACCGGCGGTGCCGTGCGCCTGACGGGGTCTGGTCTGGGCTGCCCGACCTGGCCATTGTGTACCGACGCGTCGCTGATCGCGACGCCCGAGATGGGAATCCACGGCGGCATCGAGTTCGGCAACCGGCTGCTGTCGATCATCGTCGGGATCGTGGCCGTCGCCCTCGTGATCGTGTTGCTGCGCCTGCGTGAGCGGCGCGATCTGTTCGTGCCGGCCGTCGCGATCCTTGCCCTGACGGTGCTGCAGGGTTTCGTCGGGGGCATCTCGGTGCGCGTCCGGCTCGACCCCGCCGTCGTCGGGCTCCACTTCCTCACATCGGTGGTGCTCGTCGCGCTGGCGACCGTCGTCGTGTTCCGCGTCCACCACGGTCGCCGAGGCGACCTGGTGGTGCCCGGCTGGTATGCCGGCACCGTGCATCTGACGTCCGCGGCGGTCGCGGTGACCGTGGTCGTGGGGGTGCTGACCACGGGATCGGGCCCGCACGCCGGAGATGACGCCGCTTCCCGCAACGGGCTCGACTCCGAACTCTTGCAGCACGTCCACTCCTGGCCCGCGTATGTGACCCTCGGCCTGACGCTGGTGCTGGTACTGGTGGCCGTCGCCCGCCGCTATACGACGGTGCGGCCGTACGCGATCGCCCTGCTCGTGATCGAGGGCGCCCAGATCTTCGTGGGACTGATTCAGGCGCGCACGGGGCTGCCGCCGCTGCTGGTCGGCATCCACATGGTGCTGGCCTGCGTGCTGGTCGCAGTCATGACGGCAACGGTGCTGGCGCTCAGGCGTCCGGCCCAGGCGTCGCCACGTTGAGGCGCGACCCGCTCCGGGTCGTGCCGAACACCCAGTAGCGGTAGGCCAGGAACCGGAAGGCGGTCGCCAGCACGAGACCGACGACGTTGCCGGAGATGTTGTCGGCAAGGATGCTCTGGAACCCGAGCACGTAGTGCGATACCGCGAGACAGGCCACGCCGATTCCCATGCCGACGGCCGCGACGACGATGAACTCGGCGAACTCCACACCCAGGTCGCGTCTGCGACGCTCGCGGAAGGTCCACAGCCGGTTCGCGATCCACGCGGCGACGGTGGAGAGGAGGGAGGACACGATCTTCGCGCCGATGGGTTCGGCAAGGAAGTGCTCGCCGAGCAGACCGGAGCGCAACAGGTTGAAGATCGCCACGTCGATGCCGTAGCAGACCACGCCGACCGTGCCGAATTTGGCGGCGTACGGGAGAAGGCCCTGGATGCGCGAGCGCACGGAGGCGGACATGCTGCAGGATGCTCCTCTCGGCTCGCTTGTAGGATGTTAGCGGCTCGGCACGTTCGCGGCCGCCGCACCGGAATCCGCCGAAGGAATCGACTGCCGTGAGTGAATTCGAGAACGACGTCGTGGTCATCGGCGGAGCCGGACACGTCGGTCTGCCGCTGTCGATCGTGCTGGCGTCCCGCGGCCATCGCGTGGTCATCTACGACCTGGATCGGAACGCCGTCGACACGGTCTCGCGCGGGGGGCTGCCGTTTCTCGAGCCGGGCGCGGGGCCGGTACTGGCGGAGGCCCTGGCCTCGGGTCTGCTGACCGCGACGACCTCGGCCGAGAGCGTGGCATCGGCCGCCACGGTGATCGTCGTGATCGGGACGCCGGTCGACGAGCACCTCAACCCCGACCCCACCGCTATCACCACGGCCCTTGCCGCCTGCCAGGAACACTTCCGCGACGGCCAGCTCATCATCCTGCGCAGCACGGTCTACCCCGGCGTGACCGCCCTGGTCGAACGGTTCTTCGTCGACCGCGGACTCGAGGTCGACGTCGCATTCTGTCCGGAGCGGATCGCCGAGCACCGGGCCATGGAGGAGCTGGTCAGCCTGCCGCAGATCGTCGCCAGCCGCTCCACCCGGGGTCGGGAGGCGGCGACGGCGCTGTTCCGCACGATGACCAGCACGATCGTCGACCTCGAGCCGGAGGAGGCCGAGCTGGCGAAGCTCTTCACCAACACCTGGCGCTACATCAAGTTCGCCGCGGCCAACCAGTTCTACATGATGGCGAACGACCGCGGCCTCGACTTCGAACGGATCCGGCAGGGAATCGCCCTCGACTATCCACGAGCCGCCGACCTGCCGGGCGCGGGCTTCGCGGCCGGACCGTGCCTGCTCAAGGACACCATGCAGCTCGCGGCCTTCAGCGACAACACGTTCGCGCTCGGCCATTCGGCGATGCTCGTGAACGAGGGCCTTCCGCTCTACCTGGTCAGCCGCCTCGAGGAGTCGATGCCGCTCTCGGAACTGACCGTCGGCATCCTGGGCATGGCCTTCAAGGCCGGCTCGGATGACATCCGCTCCAGCCTGGCCTACAAGCTGCGGCGGGTGCTGCGGTTCAAGGCCGCCGATGTACTGGTCACCGATCCCCTGGTGCGGATCGAGACCGAGCCGTCCCTGCTTCCCCTCGACGAGGTGCTGGAGCGCGCCGACGTGCTGATCATCGCCGCTCCGCACCAGGAGTACGCCGATCTCGATCCCGACGTCCCGGTCATCGACGTCTGGAACCTGCTCGGTCGCGGGGTTCGCGCGTGACCCAACCGGTCGCGTCCGTGATCGTCCCGGCCTACGACGAGGGCGAGGACATCGTCCCGGGGCTCACCAGGATCCTGAACGCCGTCCAGACCCCTGCCGAGATCGTGGTGGTTGTGGACTCCGCCGACGATTCGACCGTGGCGCCTGTTCTGCGGCTGGCGAAGAAGCATCCCCGGCTGCGGGTGGATGTCAACGAGTACGGCCGCGGTCCGGCCAACGCGATCCGCTGGGGAATCGCTCACGCGGCGGCGCCGATCGTCGTCGTCACGATGGCCGATGGGTGCGACGACCCGCGCCAGATCGACGAACTCGTGCGCCTGGTCGACCGCGGAGTGGTGGTCGCCGCCGCCTCCCGCTACATGGCCGGTGGCCAGCAGGTGGGCGGCGCGCGCTTCAAGACGTTCCTCTCACGGACGGCCGGCCGCACCCTGCGGTTGTTCGGCAACGTCGGCACGCGAGACGCGACGAACTCGTTCAAGGCGTACCGGCGCTCTTTCGTCGAGGAGGTCGGGATCGACAGCCGCCACGGCTTCGAGATCGGCCTGGAGCTCACGGCCAAGGCGCGCCGCCTCCGTCTGCCGGTCGCGGAGATCCCGACCATCTGGCTGGACCGCACGGCCGGCTCGTCGAGATTCCGACTCGCCTCCTGGATTCCCAAATACCTGCGCTGGTACCGCTTCGCCTTCGGGCCGCGGCTGACCGTCGCCCAACTGCGGAGCGCGCTCGATCGCGACCGCCCGAAAGGTGAGAAGTGAAGAAGACCGTACTGGTGACCGGGTCATCGGGATTCATCGGCGGCTACATCGTCGAGCAGCTGCTGGGCGCCGGCTACGGCGTGATCGGCATCGACGACTTCTCCAAGTACGGGGAGGTCACCCGAAGCTACGACGATCACCCCGACTACCGGCTCGTGCGCGGCGATGTGACCGACACCCCCCTCATGGTCGAGTTGCTCGCCGACGCGGACCACCTGATCGCCGGCGCGGCGCTCATCGGCGGGATCTCGTACTTCCACACCTACGCCTACGACCTGCTCGCCAAGAACGAGCGGATCATCGCATCCACCTGCGATGCGGCGATCGAGTCCCGTCGCTCCGGCGGCCGCCTGGAGAAGGTCACCTACCTGTCGTCGTCGATGGTTTTCGAATCGACGGACCGCTGGCCCAGCAAGGAGGGCGACGAGCGGCTCGTTCCACCCCCGTTGTCGTCCTACGGGTTCCAGAAGCTCGCGGTCGAGTACTTCGCACGTGCGGCGTGGGACCAGTACCAGGTGCCGTACACGATCCTGCGCCCGTTCAACTGCGTCGGGATCGGTGAGTCCCGCGCACTCGGTGACGTGGAGATCGACTCCGGCAACGTGAAGCTCGCGATGAGCCATGTCGTGCCCGACCTGGTGCAGAAGATCCTGCGCGGCCAGGACCCGTTGCACCTGCTCGGCGACGGTGAGCAGGTCCGCCACTACACCTATGGCGGGGACCTCGCGCGCGGCATCGTGACGAGCCTCGATCACCCGCAGGCCCTGAACGACGACTTCAACATCTCGACCGCTGCGGGGCACACCGTCTCGCAGCTCGCCGAGATCATCTGGCACAAGATCAAGGGACCCGACGTGCCGCTGCGGGTCGTCCACGATCCGGCCTTCGAGCACGATGTGCAACGCCGAGTCCCCGATGTCACCAAAGCGAAGCGGGTGCTCGGATTCGAGGCGACCACGACCCTCGAGGACATGCTCGACGAGGTGATCCCGTGGATCCGGGATGCCATCGAGGAGGGCACGATCTGACCGGACCGCCGCTCCGCCCCCTTCCCGTCCACCTGGCTTCCCTGGTGGTCGGGTTCCTGGCGCTTCTCGCGCTCGGCAGAGATCAGTGGTTCACCTACGACGACTGGGCGATCCTGCATCCGGGGATGGACGCCGAGGCATGGTTCGCCGGGCACCAGGGCCACTGGAACACGGCCGCGACCCTCGTCTTCCAGGTGTTGCGCGCCACCGTCGGATTGCACAGCTACCTGCCCTACCTGGTGGTGGCGTTCCTCGCCCACCTCGCGGTCATCCACCTGCTCTGGCGCGTGATGCTGCGGTCCGGGGTGCGCCCATGGCTCGCGACCGGCCTCGCGGCTACCGTCATCCTGTTCGGCTCTGCGGCTGAGAACGTCCTCTGGGCGTTCCAGCTCGGATTCGTCGGGGCGATCGCCGTCGGCCTCTGCGTGCTCCTGCTGGTGGATCGCGAGCGACTCGGTCCGGGTGCGGCGGCCCTCGTCGTGATCCTCACGATCGTGTCTCTCACCTTCTCGGGCACGTCCCTGCCGTTGATCGGCGCCGCGTTCGTGCTCAGCTGCATCCGCCGCGGCTGGCGGCTGTCGCTGCTGCTGTTCGCACCCGCCGGTGCGGTCTACCTGGTCTGGTATCTGCTGTTCAGTGGCGGCACGCCGGCGTCCCTGGCCCCGCAGGGGATGGAGATCGTGACGAATGCACCCCTGTTCTTCGTGGCGATGTTCGCGGCCGGCTACGGACAGTTCGTCGGGGTGGTGGTCCTCGGCCCCCTCGTCGCGATCGCGTTGCTGGTCTGGCTGGTGAAGCGCGTCCGGCATTGGCGCGGACCCGAGGCTGTCGCCTATGTGCTCCTTCTCGGATCCGCGGTGTTCGCCCTGCTGACGACCGCGAGTCGCAGCGGGGGCGAGCTGTCCGCCGCCGGCGCACAGCGCTACGTCTACGTGATCGTCGCTCTCGCGCTTCCCACGATGGGGCTCGCGCTCGGGTGGGTCGCCTCGCGCGGCCGTGCCGCCGGGGCCATCGTCATCGTGACGATCGCGCTCGTCGCGGCCGTGAACATCCTGTTGCTGGCGGTCCGAGCCGACGAGCAGGCCGTCGTCGAGCAGCGGGTCGAGCGCGAGGTCTCTGCCGCGCTCTCGTTCGAAGGAGACCTGACGATCCCCGACGGCGCTCTTCCTGTCCTCCCTGAGGCGCCCGATCTCACCATGGGTGACGTGCGTTCCGGGGCAGAAGACGACCTGTTCAGTCCGGTCGCCTTCGACATCGAGGATCTGGTCGCGGTCCGGGAGTCTCTGTCCCTGTCGACGCCCTAGAACGGCAGGGGCAGGTGCAGCAGAGGGTCTAGCCCGACAGCGATGAAGACGAGCGTCAGGTACGTGATGCTGGCGTGGAAGACGCGCATCGGCCGCGCCTCCTCGTCCCGGATCGCCCCGGAGTAGAGACGGTGAGCCTCAACCAGGAACCAGACACCCGATAGTGATGCGACGGCGGCATACAGCACGCCCATCGAGGCGATCGGAATCAGCAGCAGCGAGCAGGCGATCGTCGCCCACGCGTACAGGACGATCTGCAGGCCGACGGTCGCGCGGCCCCGCACGACACCGAGCATCGGCACGTGCACCGAGGCGTAGTCCTCGCGATACCGCATCGAAAGCGGCCAGTAGTGCGGCGGCGTCCAGAGGAACACGATGCCGAACAGGATGACGGGGGCCCAGTCGAGCGAGCCTGTCACGGCCGCCCATCCGATCAGCACCGGCATACAACCGGCGGCGCCGCCCCACACGATGTTCTGCGGAGTGCGGCGCTTGAGCACGAGCGTGTAGACGAACACGTAGAACAGGATCGCGACCAGCGACAGCACGGCCGCGAGCCAGGTGGTGAAGATCCAGAGGACCGCGATCGAGAGCACCCCGGTCGTCCAGGCGAAGACGAGCGCCTCGCGCGGGCTCAATGCTCCGGTCACGAGGGGGCGATTCCGGGTGCGCTTCATGACGGCGTCGATGTCACGGTCGATGTAGCAGTTGAAGGCGTTCGCGGACGCCGCCGAGAGCGATCCGCCGACCAGGGTCGCGATCAGGAGGCCGAGGAATCGCAGGTCGAGCACTCCCCCGGCCGCCAGCACCATGACGGGTGCCGTGGTGACCAGCAGCAGCTCGATGACGCGGGGCTTGGTGAGGGCCACATAGGCGGCGATCTTGCGCAGGACGAGGCTGCGGCCCGCAGCGGGCGGGGCGACGGTCGTCGGGGCGGCATGCGCCCGGGACGCTGGCTGCATGGCTCCTCGGATCGGTGACGGCTGCAAGCCAGTCTAGGCGACTCCTATAATCGGAAGTGCTCGCCGGCCGCGAGCTCAGAGCCCCCCGGCGGTCTTTCGAAATCGATCACGCTGGTTGCCCGCGGTGAGCCGATGGTGTCCACCGGCGAGTGGCATTTCCTCAACCGCACGAAAGGTCGACACGCACGTGGTAGCACTCTCCTGGGACGACATCGACGACCGGGCTGTCGACACCGCGAGGATCCTCGCGGCTGACGCCGTCGAGAAGGTCGGCAACGGCCATCCCGGCACCGCGATGAGCCTGGCTCCCCTCGCCTACCTCCTCTTCCAGAAGGTCATGCGCCGTGACCCGAGCGATAACGAGTGGATCGGGCGCGACCGGTTCATCCTGTCGGCCGGACACAGTTCGCTCACCCAGTACGTCCAGCTCTACTTCGGCGGGTACGGTCTCGAGCTCGACGACCTCAAGTCGCTGCGCACCTGGGGTTCGAAGACTCCCGGCCACCCCGAATACGGTCACACGGACGGCGTCGAGATCACCACCGGCCCGCTCGGGCAGGGCCTCTCCTCCGCGGTCGGCATGGCGTACGCCCAGCGTTACGAGCGCGGCCTCTTCGACCCCGACGCCGCCGCCGGTTCCAGCCCGTTCGACCACAACATCTACGTCATCGCCAGCGACGGCGACATCGAAGAGGGCATCACCCACGAGGCGAGCTCGCTCGCGGGGCACCAGAAGCTCGGAAGCCTCATCGCCTTCTACGACAGCAACCAGATCTCGATCGAGGACGACACGAAGGTCGCCCTCAGCGAAGACGTCGCCGCCCGCTACGAGGCATACGGCTGGCACGTGCAGACCGTCGACTGGAAGAAGACGGGCGTGTACGTCGAGGACGTGCGCGAATTGCATGCGGCCATCGAGGCGGCGCAGGGGGTCTCCGACAAGCCGTCGCTGATCATCCTGAAGACCATCATCGGCTGGCCGTCGCCGACGAAGCAGAACACCGGCAAGATCCACGGATCCGCGCTCGGCGCCGACGAGCTCGCCGCTGTCAAGAAGGTGCTGGACTTCGACCCCGCGGAGACTTTCGTGGTCGCCGACGACGTCATCGCCCACACCCGCACGGCCGTCGGGCGCGGACAGGAGGCGCACGCCGCCTGGCAGAAGGAGTTCGACGCCTGGGCGAAAGCGAACGCCGGACGCAAGAAGGAGCTCGACCGCATCCTGAGCGGTGCTTTGCCCGACGGCGTCGCAGAGGCCCTTCCGGTCTTCGAGGCCGGCACGGAGCTCTCCACCCGCGCCGCCAGCGGAAAAGTGCTGAGCGCGCTCGGTGCGGTCATCCCCGAGCTGTGGGGCGGCTCGGCCGACCTCGCGGAGTCCAACAACACGACCATCGAGGGCGTCAAGTCGTTCATCCCGACGGAGCACTCGACGCACGAGTGGTCGGGCGACCCGTACGGCCGCACCCTGCATTTCGGCATCCGCGAGCACGCGATGGGCGCGATCCTGTCGGGCATCGTGCTGCACGGCAACACGCGCCCCTACGGCGGCACGTTCCTGATCTTCAGCGACTACATGCGCCCTGCCGTCCGGCTGGCCGCGCTCATGAAAGCGCCCGCGATCTACGTCTGGACCCACGACTCGGTCGCGCTCGGCGAGGACGGTCCCACGCACCAGCCGATCGAGCAGCTCACGGCGTTGCGTGCGATCCCGGGCCTCGACATCGTGCGTCCTGCCGACGCCAACGAGGTGTCGTACGCCTGGAAGACCATGCTCGAGCGCCGCAACGGCCCGGCGGGCATCGCGCTCAGCAGGCAGAACCTTCCGGTGTTCGAGCGCGGCGATGGCGCGGCCGATGGCGACACTCTGGCCTCCGCCGCGAACGTCTCGAAGGGCGCGTACGTGCTCGCCGAAGCTCCCGGCGGCAGCCCCGACGTCATCCTGCTCGCATCGGGATCCGAAGTGCAGTTCGCCCTCGAGGCCCGTGAGGTGCTGAACGGCACGGGCGTGAACGCCCGCGTCGTCTCCGTGCCATGCCAGGAGTGGTTCGAGGAACAGGATGCGGCCTACCGCGAGGCGGTGCTGCCAGCGTCGGTGAAGGCGCGCGTTTCGATCGAGGCGGGAATCGCGCTCACCTGGCGCCCGTATCTGGGTGACGCCGGCCGCGCGGTCTCCATCGAGCACTTCGGCGCATCGGCCGACTACAAGACCCTCTATCGCGAGTTCGGCATCACCACGGAGGCGGCCGTCGCCGCCGCACACGACTCGCTCGCAGCCGCCGGCCGCTGAGCGCACGACCCCAACGGAAGACCAGGACCATGGCACCCAGCAAGACCCAGGAACTCTCCGACATCGGCGTCAGCATCTGGCTCGACGACCTGTCCCGCGAACGCATCGAGTCGGGAGGGCTGAAGAAGCTCATCGACGAGCGCAACGTCGTGGGTGTCACCACCAACCCGACGATCTTCGCCACCGCGCTCGCCACAGGCAACGCCTACGACTCGAAGGTCGCCGAACTGGCCGCCCAGGGCGTCAGCGTGCACGACGCGGTGTTCGAGATCATCACCGGCGACGTCTCCGCGGCGTCGGATGTCTTCCGCCCCGTCTACGACGCGACCGGCGGCCAGGACGGACGGGTCTCGATCGAGGTGGAGCCGGGCCTCGCGCACGACACCGCCGGAACGACCGCCCAAGCCGAGCAGCTCTGGGCCAAGGTCGACCGCATCAACGCGATGATCAAGATCCCGGCGACGAAGGAGGGCCTCGGCGCGATCACCGCCGCGACCGCCAAAGGCATCAGCGTCAACGTGACGCTGATCTTCAGCCTGGATCGTCATCGCGAGGTCATCCACGCGTACCTCGGGGGCCTCGAGCAGGCCAAGGCCGCCGGCATCGACCTCTCCACGATCCGCTCGGTGGCGTCGTTCTTCGTGTCGCGCGTCGACACCGAGATCGACAAGCGGCTCGACGATATCGGCAGCCCGGAAGCGTTGGCGCTGAAGAGCAAGGCGGGTGTCGCGAACGCCCAGCTCGCCTACAAGCTCTTCGAGGAGGAGTTCTCCACCGACCGCGCCAAGGCCCTTCTGGCCGCCGGAGCCAACCTCCAGCGTCCGCTGTGGGCCTCGACCGGCGTCAAGGACCCCGCCCTGCCCGACACCCTCTACGTGACGGAGCTGGCCGTCGACGGCGTCGTGAACACGATGCCCGAGAAGACCATGGAGGCGACCTTCGACCATGCTCCGCTGCACGGGGATGCCGTACGCGGCTCCTACGCAGCCGCGCAGAAGGTGCTCGACGACCTGGCCGCCGTCGGCATCGACTACGACGACGTGACCGCCCTGCTGGAGAAGGAGGGCGTCGAGAAGTTCGTCGTCTCCTGGAACGAGCTGCTCGACACCGTCTCGGCGGCCCTGGAGGCGGCGAAGTGAGTGTCACGGTCGTCGCCACCGGCGCGGCGGCCGACGCCGTCGCGCGCCTCGTGCCGCAGTTGATCAGCGACGGTGTCGCCGGGCGAATCACCTCGCTGGATCCCTCGCTATGGGGTCCCGCAGCGGAGGACGAGGCGTCGAAGCGTCTCGGCTGGACCGAGGCGGTCGCCATCTCCGACGGGCTGGTGGACGACATCCTGGCCCTCCGCGACGACCTGCGGGACAAGGGCGTCAGCCACATCGTCCTCGGGGGCATGGGCGGCTCGTCGCTCGCGCCAGAGGTCATCACCCGCACCTACGGGGTGCCGCTGACCGTGCTCGACGCCACCGACCCCGGGCAGGTCCGTGCCGCCCTCGGTGACCGCCTCGAGAAGACCGCGGTCGTGATCTCGTCGAAGTCGGGTTCGACGGTCGAGACGGACAGCCAGAAGCGGGTGTACGAAGCGGCATTCCGGGACGCCGGCATCGACCCGACCGAGCGCATCGTCGTGGTCACCGACCCCGACTCCCCGCTCGACGTGGCGGCTCGCGGGGACGGATACCGCGTGTTCAACGCGGACCCGAACGTGGGAGGCCGATATTCGGCGCTGACCGCCTTCGGGCTCGTGCCGAGCGGACTGGCCGGGGTCGACATCCGGGAGCTTCTGGATGAGGCGCAGGCCATGCAGCTCGAGCTCGCACTCGACGACGACGACAACCCGGGCCTCGTGCTGGGCGCGGCGATCGCCGGCACACAGCCGCTCAAGAACAAGCTCGGCATCGTCGCCGACGGGACCCACATCGTGGGCTTCGCCGACTGGGCCGAGCAGCTGATCGCCGAGTCGACCGGCAAGGATGGCAAGGGGATCCTCCCCGTCGTGCTCGACGTCGACTCCCCCGAGCTCGCGCAGAACCTGCCCGACCTGCAGATCGTGCGACTCGTCGCCGATGAACGGGCCACGCACGAGGTCGACGAGGGCGAGATCGAGGTCTCCGGCACGCTCGGCGGCCAGATGCTGGTGTGGGAGTACGCGACCGCGGTCGCCGGCCGAATCCTGGGCATCAACCCGTTCGACCAGCCCGACGTCGAGTCGGCAAAGATCGCGACGCGCGGCCTGCTGGACGCACGCCCCAAGCCGACCAAGGCCGCGTTCACCACCGATTCCATCGAGGTGCGCGCCGCAGGCCCCCTGAAGCTGGGTGGCGCCACGCTCGACGCCGCCATCTCGGCGTTGCTCGGCGAACTCCCCGCCGACGGATACCTGGCGGTCCAGGCCTACCTCGACCGCGTCGCCTACCCCGAGGCGCTCGGGCTGCGCGACGCCCTCGCTGCGCGCGCGAAGCGTCCCGTCACCTTCGGGTGGGGCCCGCGCTTCCTCCACTCCACCGGCCAGTTCCACAAGGGCGGGCCCGCCGTCGGCGTTTTCCTGCAGCTGGTCGCGGCCGGCGGGGAGGATCTCGTGATCCCCGAGCGCCCGTTCACCTTCGGGCAGCTGCTGCAGGCTCAGGCGGCCGGAGATGCCAGCGTGCTGGCCGAGCACGGCCGGCCCGTGCTCACGCTCACCGTGACCGACGTGGCCGCGGCCCTGGAGCAGCTGCGCGCTGCGATCGGCGCTCAACCCGGGAACGGATAGGCGTGCCCGTCGAGATCTCCGCCACGCGCAACCCGCTGCGGTCGCCCTCCGACCGGCGCCTCAACCGCATCGCAGGACCGAGCGCGCTGGTCATCTTCGGTGTGACCGGCGACCTGTCCCGCAAGAAGTTGATGCCGGCCGTCTACGACCTGGCGAATCGTGGCCTGCTGCCTCCCGGCTTCGGCCTGGTCGGCTTCGCGCGGCGCGACTGGGACGACCAGGACTTCGAGCGGGAGGTGCACGACGCGGTACAGAAGTACGCGCGCACGCCCTTCGATGAGGACGTCTGGCGCCAGCTCAAGGTCGGCATCCGCTTCGTGCAGGGCGAGTTCGACGACGACGCCGCGTTCGACACGCTGAAGCAGACGCTCGAGGATCTCGATCGGGACCGCGGGACGAACGGCAACCACGCGTTCTACCTGTCCATCCCTCCGAAGTCGTTCCCGCAGGTCACCGAGCAGCTGCGCCGTTCTGGACTCGCGAATCAACAGGATGGGACCTGGCGCAGGGTCGTCATCGAGAAGCCGTTCGGCTCCGACCTGAAGACCGCTCGTGAGCTGAACGACGTGGTCGAGAGCGTCTTCCCGCCCGACAGCGTGTTCCGCATCGACCACTACCTTGGCAAGGAGACGGTGCAGAACATCCTGGCGCTGCGCTTCGCGAACCAGCTGTGGGAACCGATCTGGAACGCCAACTACGTCGACCACGTGCAGATCACCATGGCGGAGGACATCGGTGTCGGGGGCCGGGCCGGCTACTACGACGGCATCGGGGCTGCCCGCGACGTCATCCAGAACCATTTGCTGCAGCTCTTCGCCCTGACGGCGATGGAGGAACCGGTCTCGTTCGACGCCGCCGACCTGCGGGCCGAGAAGGAGAAGGTGCTCTCGGCGGTGCACCTGCCCGACGACCTCTCGACCGTGACCGCACGCGGCCAGTACTCCGGCGGGTGGCAGGGCGGCCAGAACGTGCTCGGCTTCCTCGAGGAAGAGGGCATGAGCCCGAAGTCGGTCACCGAGACCTACGCCGCCATCCGCCTCGACATCAACACGCGCCGCTGGGCCGGCGTGCCGTTCTACCTGCGCGCCGGCAAGCGGCTCGGCCGGCGGGTGACCGAGATCGCGGTGGTCTTCAAGCGCGCTCCCCAGTACCTGTTCGCGGCCAGCCAGACCTCGGCGCTCGGACAGAACGCCCTGGTGATCCGCGTGCAGCCGGATGAGGGGGTCACCATCCGCTTCGGCTCCAAGGTCCCCGGTGCGGGCATGCAGGTCCGCGACGTGACGATGGACTTCGGCTACGGCCACGCCTTCACGGAGGCCAGCCCCGAAGCCTACGAGCGTCTCATCCTGGACGTGCTCCTCGGCGACCCTCCGCTCTTCCCGCGCCACCAGGAGGTGGAGCTCAGCTGGATGATCCTCGACCCGATCGAGGAGTACTGGGCGAAGCTCGGGCAGCCCGAGCAGTACAAGCCGGGAACCTGGGGTCCGGTGTCCGCCGACGAGCTGCTGGCGCGCGACGGCCGAACCTGGAGACGTCCATGATCGTCGAGCTGCCCGACACCACGACCAATGCGGTCGCCAAGGCCCTGGTGAAGATCCGCGAGGAGGGCGGCGCCGTCGCCCTCGGACGCGTGCTCACCCTGGTCATCGCCACCCCGCTCGGCGACGAGGAGGAGGCCATCGAGGCCGCCAACGACGCGTCGCGCGAGCACCCGATGCGGGTCATCGTGCTGTCCAAGCACGCGGAGCGGACGCCAGCGCGAGGCCGCCAAGCTCGACGCGGAGATCCGAGTGGGCGGTGACGCCGGGGCGAGCGAGGTCATCGTCCTGCGCGCCTACGGAGACACCGCCGCCGACGAGGAGGGGCTGGTCACCGGCCTGCTGCTCCCCGACGCGCCGGTGGTCGTCTGGTGGCCGCGTCACGCACCCGTCAGCCCCAGCCGCTCGCCTCTCGGCAGCATCGCGCAGCGCCGCATCACCGACGCCGCGGCCGCCGCGAACCCGCTGCAGGCTCTCGAGAGCCTCGGCGCGAACTACTCCCCCGGCGACACCGACTTCGCCTGGACGCGCCTGACGCTCTGGCGCGCGCAGCTCGCCGCCGTGCTCGATCAGCCGCCCTACGAACCGGTCACCGGCGTGCACGTCACCGGGTCCTCCGACTCCCCGTCGACCGAGTTGCTGGCCGCCTGGCTGCAGCAGCAGCTCGAGGTGCCGGTTTCGCTCGAGATCACCCCTCCCGTGCATGCATCCGGCCACGGGAGCAGCGGCATCCACGGGGTGCGCCTCGAACGCGCCAGCGGACCGATCGACCTGGAGCGGCTGCAGCCCAATGTGGCGACGCTCACGCAGCCGAACCAGCCGACCCACGACATCTCGCTCCCGCGCCGCAACCTGCGGGACTGTCTCGCCGAAGAATTGCGTAGGCTCGACCCCGACGACCTCTTTGGCGAGGTCGTGCGGAACGGCCTCGGCGCGCTGAGCGCCCCGGCGACGAAGAAGCGGTCCGGATCCACGAAGGATCGGTCCAAGAGCCGGAGTTAGCGTGACCAATGAGCGACGGGTGCTCGTGCATCCCGACAAGGAAGCGCTGGCCGGCAGTGTCGCCGCCCGTTTCATCACCAAGATCATCGACGTGCTGGAGCTGCAGGAGCAGGCGCACGTCTGCCTCACCGGCGGCACGATGGGATCCGCGGTGCTCGCTGCCATCGGCTCCTCGCCGGCGCGCGACAGCGTCGACTGGTCGCGCATCCAGTTCTGGTGGAGCGACGAGCGCTACCTGCCGCACGGCGACCCCGATCGCAACGACACCCAGTCGCGGGCGGCCCTCCTCGACGGTTTGACCCTGGATGCGGCACAGATGCACACGCTGCCGGCGCCTGGTGAGCATCCCGACATCGAGGCCGCGGCGCTCGCCTACGAGGCGGAGCTCGCCGCTGCCGGCGTCGACGGCGCCCGCTACCCGAAGTTCGACGTGATGTTCCTCGGCGTCGGCCCGGACGGGCACGTCGCCTCGCTGTTCCCCGACCACGCTCTCGTCCACGAGACGGAACGGGTCGTCGTCGCCGAGACCGCCTCGCCGAAGCCTCCGCCGGAGCGGCTCAGTTTCACCCTCCCGGTGATCAACTCGGCCGATCGCATCTGGCTGGTGCTGGCCGGCGCCGACAAGGCGGGAGCCCTCGGCCTCGCGTTGGCGGGCGCGAACATGAACGACGTGCCGGCGGCCGGTGTCGAAGGGCGCAAGCGCACGGTCTTCTTCGTCGACCATGAGGCAGCGGCGGAGGTGCCAGAGAACCTGATCACGCCGCCGTACTACTGGACCTCCGCGAACGAGATCCAGGAGTAGCGCCGCTTCGCGGCGGGGTGCCTACTTCTTGCCGGGAGCCGTGCCGCCGCGGCGAGCCCGCAGCTGATCCAGCGCCTCTTCGAGCAGTTGCTCGGCCTCGGTGTCTGAACGGCGCTCCTTCACGTACGCGAGGTGCGTCTTGTACGGCTCCATCTTGGCCAGCTGCGGCGGGTTGTCCTTGTCGCGCCCGGCGGGCAGACCCGAGTTCGGGCTGTCGATGACCTCGGGGATCTCCTCGGCCGGCAGGTTGGCCGCGAAGTAGCGCACGGTCTCGTTGCCGAGCGCGTCCCAGTACGAGATCGCGACCCGGTCGGCGTGGTAGCCGCGGTCCTGTTCGCCCATGGGGCCGGATCCGACCCGGGAACCCCGGATCGCGCTGCCGCCTGAAGCCATCTGCTATGCCCCCGAATCAAACTTGATGATCAAGCCCAGCACGATGATGCAGGCGACCCAGACGAGTCCGAGGATGACCGTGATCCGGTTGAGGTTGCGTTCCGCGACACCCGACGCTCCGAGGTTGGACGTGACGCCGCCGCCGAACATGTCGGAGAGACCGCCACCACGACCGCGGTGCAGCAGGATGAGCAGCGTCAGCAGCAGGCTGGTGATGCCGAGCAGCACCTGCACGATGACCTGGAGAATTTCCACGGAGAACCTTTCGAAACCGGCGACGCACTGACAGCGCACGGGCCAGCGTTCAGTATAAGCGGCGTGTCAGGTGCCGACGTGCTTCTGGAACCGGACGATGCTCGCGAACTCCTCGAGCTGGAGGCTGGCGCCGCCGACCAGCGCGCCGTCGACATCCGCCTCGCGCATGAAGCCGGCGATGTTCGCGGCCTTCACCGACCCGCCGTAGAGGATGCGGGTCGCCGCGGCCACCTCGTCACCCAGCACCTCGGCGAGCACGGCACGCAGCGCCGCGCAGACCTGCTGCGCCTGCTCGCTGGTCGCGGCCTGGCCCGACCCGATCGCCCAGACCGGCTCGTAGGCCACGACGATCTCGCTGCCCTTCTTGACGCCCCCGAGTGCGACACGCAGCTGAGCGACCGGCACGGCGCTGGGGCCGTGCTTCTCGAGGTCGTCGGCGGTCTCGCCCACGCAGATGATCGGCACGATGCCGTGGCGGTGCGCGGCTGCCGACCTTCGCCGCGATCTGCTCGTCGGTCTCGCCGTGATACTGGCGTCGCTCGGAGTGGCCGATGATGACGTACCTGGTGTCGAGCGCCGCGAGGAACGCGCCCGAGATCTCGCCGGTGTACGCGCCGTCGTCGTGCTGCCGAGAGGTCCTGTCCGCCGAACGCGAGCGGCAGGTCGTCGGCGTTCACGAGCGTCTGCACGCTGCGCAGATCGGTGAACGGCGGGAACACCGCGACCTCGACCGCCGCCGAAGTCGTGCTTCGCGTCCGCCAGCGTCCACGCCAGCTTCTGCACGAACGCGATCGACTGCAGGTGGTCGAGGTTCATCTTCCAGTTGCCGGCGATGAGCGGAGTGCGCCCGCTCGTGTCGTCACTGCTGCCATCCGAGGACCTCCAGTCCGGGGAGCTTCTTGCCCTCGAGGAATTCGAGGCTGGCTCCGCCGCCGGTCGAGACATGACCGAACTGGTCGTCGGTGAAGCCCGAGTTGCCGGATGGCGGCGGCCGAGTCCCCGCCGCCGACGACGCCCAGCCCGCTCACCTTCGTGAGCGCGTCGGCGACGGTCTTCGTGCCGGCCGCGAACGGCGCGAGCTCGAACACGCCCATCGGGCCGTTCCAGAACACCGTCGTCGAGCTCGCGATGAGCTCGGCGAACCGCGCCGCCGTGTCGGGGCCGATGTCGAGGCCGAGTCCGTCGTCGCCGAACTCGGTGTCTTCGATGGCATCGATGAGGGCGACCGTGTGCGGCGGCGTCCGCCGAGAAGGCGCCTGCGACGACCACGTCGGTCGGCAGCACCAGCTCGACTCCGCGGTCCGCGGCCTCGGCGATGTAGCGGCGCGCCTCGGCGATACCGTCCGCGTCGAGCAGGCTCTTGCCGATCGGGTAGCCCTGCGCCTTGAGGAAGGTGAACAGCATGCCGCCGCCGATCAGCAGCCGGTCGACCTTGGGCAGCAGCGCGTCGATGACGCCGAGCTTGTCGCTGACCTTCGACCCGCCGAGGACGACCGTGTACGGCTTCGCCGGGTCCGTCGTGAGGCGCTCGAGCACGTCGAGCTCGGTCGCGATCAGCAGGCCGGCGGCGCTCGGCAGCGTCATCGGCAGCTCGTGGACGCTCGCGTGGCTCGGTGCACGACACCGAAGCCGTCGGACACGACGACATCGCCCAGTCGCGCCAGCTCGCCGGCGAACGACTGACGCTCGCCGGCATCCTTCGAGGTCTCACGCGGGTCGAAGCGCAGGTTCTCGAGCAGGCGTCACCCGCGCCGTGATCTCGGCTGGCGCGAAGTCGACGTCCTCGCCGAGCAGCTCGCCGAGGCGGACCGCCACCGGCGCGAGGCTGTACTGCGGGTCGGGCGTACCCTCCGGCCTGCCCAGGTGCGACATCGCGACCACCCTCGCCCCCGCATCCAGAAGCAGCTGGATGGTGGGGACCGAGGCACGCACGCGGCCGTCGTCGGTGATCGACGCCGTCCTTCAGCGGGACGTTGAGGTCGCAGCGGAGCAGGACCGTCTTGCCGTCGAGGTCGCCGAGCGACTCGATCGTGCGCAGAGCCATTGCTCGGACTACAGACGCTCGGCGACGTACTCGGTGATGTCGACGAGGCGGTTCGAGTAGCCCCACTCGTTGTCGTACCAGGAGGCCACCTTGACCTGGTCGCCGATCACCTTGGTGAGCTTGGCGTCGAAGATCGACGAGTGCGGGTCGCCGGCGATGTCGCTGGAGACGATCTCGTCCTCGGTGTACTTCAGGATGCCCTTGAGCGAACCCTCGGCCGCCTTCTTGTAGGCCGCGTTGACCGACTCGACGGTGACCGGCTTGGTGGCCGTGACGGTGAGGTCGGTGATCGAGCCGGTGATGACCGGCACGCGCAGTGCGTAGCCGTCGAGCTTGCCGACGAGCTCCGGGATGACGAGGCCGAGCGCCTTGGCGGCACCGGTCGAGGTCGGGATGATGTTGGCGGCGGCGGCGCGGGCGCGGCGCAGGTCGTCGTGCGGGCCGTCCTGCAGGTTCTGGTCGGCCGTGTACGCGTGCACGGTGGTCATGAGGCCGCGCTCGATGCCGAACTCGTCCATGAACACCTTCGCCAGCGGGGCGAGGCAGTTGGTGGTGCAGGATGCGTTGGAGATGATCGTGTGGACGGCCGGGTCGTAGGTGCCCTCGTTCACGCCGAGCACGAGCGTTGCCACGTCGGCGCCGGTCGCCGGAGCCGAGATGACGACCTTCTTGGCGCCGGCGGTGATGTGCTTGTGCGCGTCCTCCGACTTGGTGAAGCGGCCGGTCGACTCGATCACGATGTCGACGCCGAGGTCGCCCCACGGCAGGTTCGCCGGGTCCTTCTCCTCGAAGACCTTGATCGCCTTGCCGTTGACGATGATCTGCGTCTCGTCGAACGTGACGTCGCCGTCGAGACGACCCGTGATGGTGTCGTACTTCAGCAGGTGCGCGAGCGTCTTGTTGTCGGTGAGGTCGTTGACCGCGACGATCTCGAGGTCGCTGCCCTTGGCGAGCGCCGCCCGGAAGAAGTTGCGGCCGATGCGGCCGAATCCATTGATGCCGATCTTGACGGGCACGATTCTCCTTGCAGATGGCGCGAGCGCGCCGGTTCGTATGGGGGTGGTGGCGAGGCGATCGGCCGGGCACCGAACGCTACCAGCCGGACCGCGGCCGCGATTGCCAGTGTCTGAGCGCTGAGCTAGGCGCGAGCGGCGGCGAAGCGCTCGGCCGCGTTCGCCCAGTTCGCGATGTTCCAGAAGGCCTTCACGTAGTCGGCCTTGACGTTCACGTAGTCGAGGTAGAACGCGTGCTCCCACATGTCGAGCTGCAGGATCGGCGTCGTGGTCTGCGCCGTGTTGCCCTGCTGGTCGTAGAGCTGCTCGATGATCAGCCGCTCGCCGACCGAATCCCAGGCGAGCACGCCCCATCCGGAGCCCTGCAGGCCCGAGCGATGCGGCCGTGAAGTGCGCCTGGAACTTGTCGAACGACCCGAAGTTGTCGTCGATCGCGGCCGCGAGCTCGCCCTCGGGCTTGTCGCCGCCGTCCGGGCTGAGGTTGGTCCAGAAGATCGAGTGGTTGACGTGGCCGCCGAGGTGGAAGGCGAGGTCCTTCGAGAACTGGTTCACCTTGCTGAAGTCGCCCGACTCGCGCGCCTCGGCGAGCTTCTCGAGGGCGGTGTTCGCACCCGCGACGTAGGCGGCGTGGTGCTTGTCGTGGTGGAGCTCCATGATCGCGCGCGCTGATGTGCGGCTCGAGCGCTGCGTAGTCGTAGGGCAGATCCGGAAGTGTGTAGTCAGCCATACCTTCAGCCTAGGCTTCTTCTATTCGACATAGTCGGGCGGGAGGTTCGCGTCCGTGCCCGGCAGGCCGTGGTCGATGGCGTGCTTGTCGGCCATCGCCAGCAGTCGGCGGATGCGGCCGGCGACGGCGTCCTTCGTCATGGGCGGGTCGGCGTGGTGGCCGAGCTCGTCGAGGCTGGCGTCGCGGTGGCTGAGCCGCAGCTCGCCCGCGTACCGCAGGTGGTCGGGCACGTCGTCGCCGAGCAGCTCGAGCGCGCGCTCGACGCGCGCGCACGCGGCGACGGCGGCCTGCGCGCTGCGTCGCAGGTTCGCGTCGTCGAAGTTCACCAGCCGGTTGGCGGTCGCGCGCACCTCGCGGCGCTGGCGCAGCTCCTCCCAGGCGGTGACGCTGGCATCCGCGCCCATCAGGCGCAGCATGGCCGAGATGGCGTCGCCGTCGCGGATCGACGACCCGGTGCACGCCGCGCACCTCGCGGGCCTTGGCCGAGATCTTGAGGCGACCGGCGGCGCCGACGAGCGCCATCGCCGCCTCGTTGCCGGGGCAGCTGACCTCGAGGGCGGACGAGCGGCCCGGATCGGTCAGCGAGCCGTGGGCGAGGAACGCGCCGCGCCAGACGGCGGCGAGCTCCTCCCGCGACCCGGTGGTGAGGCGGTTCGGCAGGCCGCGCACGGGGCGTCGCCGGGCGTCGAGCAGGCCGGTCTGGCGGGCGAGGGTCTCGCCGCCGTCGATGACGCGGACGAGGTAGGTGCTGCTGGCGCGCAGGTTGCTGCCCGAGATCACGGAGACCTCGCTGCGGACGCCGTAGAGCTCGGCGAGGTCCTTGCGCAGCCGCCGCGCGATCTGCGGCGAGTCGAGTTCCGCCTCGACCGCGATCCGACTCGAGATGATGTGCAGTCCGCCGGCGAATCGCAGCAGGGCCGCGAGCTCGGCGGCCCGAACCGTCGTCTTGCCGACCTCGACGCGTGCGAGTTCCTCTTTGACGTCGGCGGTCAGTGCCACGCGCGATTCCCACTTCCCGTGATTCTCAAGAGACTGCCGTTCCCCGCATCGAACGCCGGCCTCACTCGCGACCGAGATCGCGGTGCTTGACGCTGACGTTCAGGCCGGGGAGCGCGCTCAGCTGGCGCCCGAGCTCCTCGGCGATGGCGACGGAGCGATGTTTCCCGCCCGTGCAACCCAAAGCGATCGTAGCGTGCCGCTTGTTCTCGCGACGGTACCCGGCGAGCACCGGGCGCGAGCGTCTCGACGTAGGACTCGATGAACTCCTCGGCGCCCGGCTGGCCGAGCACGTAGTCGCTCACCTGGTCTTCGAGGCCGGTGTGCCCGCTCAGCTCCGGGATCCAGAACGGATTCGGCAGGAACCGGCAGTCGGCGACCATGTCGGCGTCCGGCGGGAGCCCGTACTTGAACCCGAAGCTCATGACCGTCACCTTCGTGGCCACCTCGCCTTCCTCGGCGAACATCTCCTGGACGCGCGGTGGCGAGCTGGTGGATGTTGAGGTCGGTGGTGTCGATGACGAAGTCGCTGAGCTCCCGCAGCTCCGACATGCGGGCCCGCTCCGCGGTGATGCCGTCGAGGAGCGTGCCGTCGCCCTGCAGCGGATGCGGCCGGCGCACCTGCTCGAAGCGACGCACCAGGACGGCGTCGGTGGCATCCAGGAACAGGACGCGCACGTGGGTCTTGCGCCGCAGGATCTCGAGCGCATCGAGGACGTCGGCGAAGAGCTTGCCACCGCGCACGTCGACCATCGCCGCGACCTTCGGGATCGCCTCGCCGGTGTGACCGGCCAGGTCGACGAGCGGCTTGAGCATCTGCGGCGGCAGGTTGTCGACGACGTACCAGCCGAGGTCTTCGAGCGCGTTGCCGACCGTCGAACGGCCGGCGCCGGACATGCCGGTCACGATGAGCATCTCGCGGGAGACCTTTGGTGGGCTCATTCGTCCGTTCGCTGCTCCTCGGGTGGGCTCGGTGCAGTCCCCAGCCTAGCGACGATCGCGGCGGCCAGAGCCGGTCCGACGCCCTTCACCTCGCCGATCTCGGCGGGCTCGGCGGCCTTGAGGCGGGCGACCGAACCGAAGTGCTTCAGCAGCACCTTGACGCGTGCCGGACCGAGGCCCGGGATCTCGGCCAGCACCGACGCGATGTCGGTCTTGCGCTTCTGGCGCTGGAAGGTGATCGCGAACCGGTGCGCCTCGTCGCGGATGCGCTGCAGCAGGAAGAGCGCCTCGCTGTTGCGCGGCAGGATGACCGGGAAGTCGGCGCCCGGCTGCCAGATCTCCTCGAGCCGCTTCGCGAGTCCGCAGATCGGGATGTCGCTGACGCCGGCATCGTCGAGCGCCCGCTGGGCGGCCTCCACCTGCGGCTGACCGCCGTCGACGATGATCAGACCCGGCCGGTAGGCGAAGCGCTTGCGCTTGGCGGCGATCGGCAGTCCGTCATCGTCGGTCTCGGCGACGGCAGGCGTCTCGTCCTCATCCAGTCGCGCCAGCCGGCGGCTGAGCACCTGGTAGATCGCCTCGGTGTCGTCGACGTACTCCGGGATGGCGAACTTGCGGTACGCGCTCTTGAGCGGCAGCGCGTCCTCGAACACGACCATCGAGGCGACGATGTTGGTGCCGCCGAGATGGGAGACGTCGTAGCACTCCATGCGCAGCGGGGCCTCGTCGAGGCCCAGGGCATCCTGGATGTCGTTGAGCGCGTTGCTGCGCGACACGTAGTCGGACGAGCGGCGGGTCTTGTAGAGCGCGAGGGCCTGCTTCGCGTTGAGCGTCGCCATCTCGAGCACCTTGGCCTTGTCGCCGCGCCGCGCGGTGCGCAGGGCCACACCGCCGCCGCGCGGGCGCATGCCGGCCAGCCAGGTCTCGAGCACCTCGGCGTCGTCGGGCAGCGCGGGCACGATGATCTCGTGCGGCGGCGGGGTGTCTCGTACGCGCTCTCGAGCACCGACTCGACGAGCTCGCCGAGCGGCACGTCGAGCTCCTTGTCGACGACCCAGCTGCGCACACCGCGGACGCGGCCGCCGCGCACGACGAACTGCTGCACGGCGGCCGCGAGCTCGTCGTGCTCGATGCCGAAGACGTCGGTGTCGACGCCGTCCGGAAGCACGACGGCGCTCTTCTCGAGCACGTTCTCGAGCGCGTTGATGCGGTCGCGCAGCTTCGCCGCCTCCTCGTAGTGCATGCGCGTCGCGAGGCGCGCTTCATCTCGCGCACCATCTTGGTGATCACGCTGCGGTCGTGGCTCGCCATGAACGCGACGAACTGCTCGACGATCGCCCGGTGCTCCTCGATCGTCACCTTCTGCGAGCACGGGCCGCCGCAGCGCCCGATCTGGCCGGGGAAGCACGACCGGCCGCTCTGCCATCGCCCGCTTGTAGCTCGAGTCGGAGCAGGTGCGCATCGGGAACGCCTTGACCATCAGCTCGATGGTCTCGCGCACGGCCCAGATCTTCGGGTACGGACCGAAGTAGCGGGCACCGGGGATGCGGTGGTTGCGCGTGACCATCACCCGCGGCGCCTCGTCGGCCATGGTGATCGCCATGAACGGGTAGCTCTTGTCGTCGCGGAACTTGACGTTGTACGGCGGGACGAACTCCTTGATCCAGGTGTACTCGAGCTGGAGCGCCTCGAAGTCGCTGGCGACCGTCGTCCACTCGACGCTCGACGGCGCTCAGCACCATGTGCCGGGTGCGCTCGTGCAGGCTGCGCAGCGGCTGGAAGTAGTTGCCGAGCCGCGAGCGCAGGTTGATCGCCTTGCCGACGTAGAGCACGCGGCCCGACGCGTCCCGGAACCGGTAGACGCCCGGCTGGGTCGGGATCTCGCTCGGCTTCGGGACGCCAGGCGAGGGCGTCCGATCGCGTGCTCGCGCCATGATCCGATCCGGATCAGCTGGCCTTCCGGCGTCCCTGCCCCGCCGACTCCGGAGTCGAGCAGCTCGGCGAGGAACCGGCCGGTGTGGCTCTCCTTCACGCGCGCGAGCTTCTCGGGCGTGCCGACCGCGATGACCTCGCCGCCGCCCGAGCCGCCCTCGGGTCCGAGGTCGATGACCCAGTCGGCGCTCTTGATCACGTCGAGGTTGTGCTCGATCACGATGACGGTGTTGCCCTTGTCGACGAGGCCGTTGAGCACGAGCAGCAGCTTGCGCACGTCCTCGAAGTGCAGACCGGTGGTCGGCTCGTCGAGCACGTAGACGCTGCGGCCGTTCGAGCGCTTCTGCAGCTCGGTCGCGAGCTTGACGCGCTGCGCCTCGCCGCCGGACAGCGTCGTCGCGCTCTGGCCGAGCCGCACGTAGCCGAGCCCGACGTCGACGAGCGTCTTCAGGAACCGGTGGATCGCGCTGATCGGCTCGAAGAACTCGGCCGCCTCGCTGATCGGCATGTCGAGCACCTCGGCGATGTTCTTGCCCTTGTAGTGCACCTGCAGGGTGTCGCGGTTGTAGCGCGCTCCCCCGCACACCTCGCACGCGACGTAGACGTCGGGCAGGAAGTTCATCTCGATCTTGATCGTGCCGTCGCCCGAGCAGTTCTCGCAGC
Source organism: uncultured Actinomycetota bacterium (assembly GCA_963730045.1). Classification (GTDB taxonomy): domain Bacteria; phylum Actinomycetota; class Actinomycetes; order Actinomycetales; family Microbacteriaceae; genus JBDSKH01. The sequence continues at coordinate 187,789 of CAVSPQ010000005.1, forward strand.
GGCCGCCCTTGACGTTGAAGCTGAAGCGGCCGGGCTGGTAGCCGCGCGCCTTCGCCTCCATGGTGTCGGAGAACAGGGTGCGGATGCGGTCGAAGACCCCGGTGTAGGTCGCCGGGTTCGAGCGCGGCGTGCGACCGATCGGCGCCTGGTCGACGTGCACGACCTTGTCGAGCTGCTCGAGGCCGGTGACCCGGCGGTGCTTGCCGGGCACCTGTCGGGCGCCGTTGAGCTGGTTGGCCAGCACCTTGTAGAGGATGTCGTTGACGAGGCTCGACTTGCCGGAGCCGCTGACCCCGGTGACGCCCACGAACGCTCCGAGCGGGAAGCTGACCGTGACATCCTGCAGGTTGTTCGCCTTGGCGCCCTCGACGGTGATCTGGCGGTCCTTGTCGATCTGGCGGCGCTTCTTCGGCATCTCGATCGGGCGTCGGCCGGCGATGTAGTCGCCGGTGATCGAGCGCTTGTTCTCGAGCAGCGACTCGTACGACCCGGAGTGCACGACCTCGCCGCCGTGCTCACCGGCGCCCGGCCCGATGTCGACGATCCAGTCGGCGGTGCGGATGGTGTCCTCGTCGTGCTCGACGACGATGAGCGTGTTGCCGAGGCCCTTGAGCTTGACGAGGGTGTCGATGAGGCGGCGGTTGTCGCGCTGGTGCAGGCCGATCGATCGGCTCGTCGAGCACGTACAGCACGCCGGTGAGGCCCGAGCCGATCTGGGTGGCGAGCCGGATGCGCTGGGCCTCGCCGCCGGACAGGGTCGCGGCCGCGCGCGCCATGGTCAGGTAGCTGAGCCCGACCTCGAGCAGGAACTCGAGCCGCAGCCGGATCTCGCGCAGCACCTGCGCCGCGATCTTCGCCTCGCGCTCGGTGAGCTGCAGCTCGTTCATGAACTCGTACGACTGCTGCGAGGCTGAGCTCGGCGATCTGCGAGATGTTGTGGCCGGCGACCAGCACGGCGAGCACCTCGGGCTTGAGCCGCTGGCCGTCGCAGACCGGGCACGGGATCTCGCGCAGGTACTCGCCGTAGCGCTGCTGCGACCAGTCGCTCTCGGCCTCGCGGTACTTGCGCTCGATGTAGGGCATGACGCCCTCGAAGCCGGTCGTGTACTTCATGGTGCGGCCGTAGCGGTTGCGCCACTGAGACCTGCACCTCGAAGTCGTTGCCGCGCAGGATCGCCGTGCTGCACCTCGTCGGGCAGCTTGCCCCACGGGGTGTCGAGGTCGAAGTTCAGGTCGCGCGACAGCCCCTCGAGCAGCCGCTGGAAGTAGCTGTACATGCCCTTGCCGGACTGGTTCCAGGGCAGGACCACGCCCTCGTTGAGCGTGAGGCTGGGGTCGCCGATCAGCAGGTCGGCGTCGACCGCCATCTTGGTGCCGAGGCCGGAGCACTCCGGGCAGGCGCCGAACGGGGCGTTGAACGAGAAGGTGCGCGGCTCGATCTCGGTGAGCTGGATCGGGTGGCCGTTCGGGCAGCTGAGCTTCTCGCTGAAGGTGCGCAGCCCGGCCGGGCCGTCGACGTCGACGAAGTCGATCGTGACGAGCCCCTGGCTGAGGCCGAGCGCGGTCTCGACCGAGTCGGTGAGGCGGGTGAGCAGGTCGTCGGCGGCGACGAGACGGTCGACGACGACCGAGATGTCGTGCTTGTTCTGCTTCTTCAGGATCGGCGGCTCGGTGAGCTGGATGACCTCGCCGTCGACCAGCGCGCGCGAGTAGCCGCTGGCCGCGAGCTCCTTGAAGAGGTCGACGAACTCGCCCTTCTTCTGCGAGATCACCGGGGCGAGCACCTGGTAGCGCGTGCCGGCCTCGAGCTCCATGAGCTGGTCGGCGATCTGCTGCACGGTCTGGCGCTGGATCTTCTCGCCGCAGACGGCGCAGTGCGGTTCGCCGATGCGCGCCCAGAGCAGGCGCATGTAGTCGTAGATCTCGGTGATCGTGCCGACCGTCGAGCGCGGGTTGCGGTTCGTCGACTTCTGGTCGATCGAGACCGCCGGGCTCAGGCCCTCGATGAAGTCGACGTCGGGACGGTCGACCTGCCCGAGGAACTGGCGCGCGTAGGCGGACAGCGACTCGACGTAGCGGCGCTGGCCCTCGGCGAAGATCGTGTCGAACGCGAGGCTCGACTTGCCGGAACCCGAGAGACCGGTGAACACGACGAGCGAATCGCGGGGGATCTCGAGGTCGACGTTCTTCAGGTTGTGGACCCGCGCGCCGCGGACGCTGAGCTTCTGCGTTCCGGAGACAGGGGTGATCGACATGTCCTCCCAAGTCTACGGACGCCACCGACATTCCACCGGCCCGTCCCGACGCCGCAGGCGAACTATCAGTCGCCGAGTTGCCGCGTCATGAAGATGCTGTTGCGGTCGGGCAGGTACTCACCGAACGGCGGGCATTCCTCGAACCCGAGGCGCCGGTACAGCGCGACGGCCGGGGCGAAGTACTCCCACGATCCGGTCTCGAGACTGAGCCGGGTGATGCCGGCCGCCTTCGCGTCGTCGATGAGGTGCTGCAACGTCGCAGCGCCGATGCCCCGGCCGCGGGCAGCCTCCACGACGTGCATTGACTTGAGCTCGCCGTGCGCGGGCTCGAACTGCCACCATGCCCCCGTGCCGAGCAGCTGCTCCCCCTGCCAGACCGACCAGAACCGGATGTCGGGGTTGCGCAGGCCGTCGAGGTCGAGCGCGTGATCGCTGCCGGGCTCTGTCTCCGACTTCGCCGACTCGACGTGGTGGGCGAGCAACTCGGCCACAGCGGGCTCGTCGAGGGTTCCGAGACGGAACTCCAGACCCTCGGTCACCGCACGTGCCCGACTGGTGCGCTGTCAGCGCACATGGCCGACAGATTCCATCTGCCGGAGTTCGCGCTTGTAGTCGGACAACTCGTCACGCAGGCGAGCGGCCAGCTCGAACTTCAGTTCGCCGGCGGCCTGCAGCATCTGGTCGTTGAGATCGGCGATCACCGATTCGAGCTCGGCGGCACCCGCGGCGCCCGGTCCTTCACGGCGCAGGCTGGGCGTCGGGCGACCGCTTGCGACCGTCGCGGCCGGCGAGCAGTGCGGCCGTGTCGGCGCCCTCGCGGGCGAGCTGGTCGGTGATGTCGGCGATCTTCTTGCGCAGCGGCTGTGGGTCGATGCCGCGTTCCTCGTTGTATGCGACCTGCTTCTCGCGGCGGCGATTGGTCTCGTCGATCGCCATGCGCATCGAGTCGGTCAGGTTGTCGGCGTACATGTGCACCTCGCCGGCGACGTTGCGCGCCGCGCGGCCGATGGTCTGGATCAGGGAGGTCGACGAGCGCAGGAAGCCCTCCTTGTCGGCATCCAGGATCGCGACCAGCGACACCTCGGGCAGGTCGAGACCCTCGCGGAGCAGGTTGATGCCGACCAGCACGTCGTAGACGCCCGCCCGGAGCTCGGTCAGCAGCTCGACGCGGCGCAGGGTGTCGACGTCCGAGTGCAGGTAGCGCACCCGCACGCCGGCCTCGCCGAGGAAGTCGGTCAGCTCTTCGGCCATCTTCTTGGTCAGCGTCGTGACGAGCACGCGCTCGTCTCTCTCGGCACGGGTACGGATCTCGTCGAGCAGGTCGTCGATCTGCCCCTTGCTGGACTTGACGACGATCTGCGGGTCGACGAGACCGGTCGGGCGGATGATCTGCTCGACCACTCCGTCTGACATCCCGAGCTCGTAGCGTCCGGGGGTCGCGGAGAGGTAGACCTTCTGGCCGACCCGCTCGAGGAACTCCTCCCAGCGCAGCGGGCGGTTGTCGAGCGCGCTGGGCAGACGGAATCCGTGCTCGACGAGAGTGCGCTTGCGGCTCGCGTCGCCCTCGTACATGGCGCCGATCTGCGGGACCGTCGCGTGGGACTCGTCGATCACGACCAGGAAGTCCTCGGCGAAGTAGTCGAGCAGCGTGTTCGGCGGCTGGCCGGGGGCACGCCCGTCGATGTGACGGGAGTAGTTCTCGATGCCGTTGCAGAACCCGATCTGCTCCATCATCTCGATGTCGAAACCGGTGCGCATGCGCAGCCGCTGCGCCTCGAGCAGCTTTCCTTGCTTCTCGAAGACCGCCAGCTGCTCGGCGAGTTCCACCTTGATGGAGCCGATCGCGCGGTGCATGGCCTCGGGGCTGGCGGCGTAATGCGTCGCCGGGAAGATCGAGACGGCCTCCATCTTCTGCAGGACGTCGCCGGTGAGCGGGTGCAGCGAGTAGAGCGCTTCGATCTCGTCGCCGAACATCTCGATGCGCACCGCGTGCTCTTCGTAGACCGGGATGATCTCGATGGTGTCGCCCCGCACGCGGAACTTGCCGCGCGAGAAGTCGACGTCGTTGCGCTCGTACTGCATGTTGATGAAGCGCCGGACCAGCTTGTCGCGGCTGATGTGGTCGCCGACCTGCATCGCCTGCATGGCGCCCAGATACTCTTCGGCGGCGCCGAGGCCGTAGATGCAGGACACCGTGGAGACCACGACGGTGTCGCGCCTGCTGAGCAGAGAGTTCGTGGTCGAGTGCCGGAGTCGCTCGACCTCGGCGTTGACCGAGGAGTCCTTCTCGATGAAGGTGTCGGTCTGCGGGACGTACGCCTCGGGCTGGTAGTAGTCGTAGTAGCTGACGAAGTACTCGATCGCGTTGTTCGGCAGCAGGTCGCGGAATTCGGTCGCCAACTGGGCCGCGAGCGTCTTGTTGTGCGCCATCACCAGGGTCGGGCGCTGCACCTGCTCGATGAGCCAGGCGGTCGTCGCCGACTTGCCGGTGCCGGTCGCGCCGAGCAGCACGACGTCGGTCTCCCCCGCGTTGATGCGGTGCGCGAGCTCCTTGATCGCGGCCGGCTGGTCGCCGCTCGGGACGTAGTCGCTGATCACCTCGAACGGGCGGACCGAGCGCGTGGGTTGCATACCCTCCAGGCTACGCGGGGCCGCCGACAGCGCGCTGGTGCAGCAGAGTCCACAGATCGTCAGCCTGCGCGAGTGTCTCGTCCAGGCTGCCGCCCGACTCGATCACGTGATCCGCAAGGGCCAGACGCTGTTCTTCGGGAACCTGCGACCGGATGCGGCGCTCGGCTTCTTCGCGCGACATGCCCCGCAGAGACACCATGCGTTCGATCCGCGTCTCGGCCGGCGCCGACACCACCACGACGACGTCGAATTCGGCCTTGCCCCGGACCTCGGACAGCAGGGGCACGTCGTAGACCACGACAGCGTCGGGATCGGCTGCGCCGGCCTGGGCGAAGCGTCGTTGCGAGAGCTCGAGCACCGCGGGATGGGTGATCCCGTTCAGCACCGCCAGCTTCGCAGGATCGGCGAACACGATCGCGCCGAGGGCCGGCCGGTCGAGGCTTCCGTCGGCCGCGATCACGCCCGGTCCGAACTCCTCGGCGATGCGCGCGAGCCCCGTGCGTTCCGGGCTCGACCACCTCGCGTGCGATCGCATCCGCGTCGATGACCACCGCGCCGTGCTCGGCCAGCCGTGCCGCGACGACCGATTTGCCCGACGCGATCCCGCCCGTGAGACCGACTAGAAGCATCCTCCGATGCTAGAGGCGGCCCGCTACCATTGCGTCATGCTCGAGCTGCTCACCGGAGCCGGCCTCGCCACCGCCGCCGGGTTGAACGCCTACATCCCGCTGCTCGCGGTCGGCCTGTCGGCGCGGTTCCTCGACTGGGTGCAGCTGCCGCCGGCGTGGGCGTGGCTCAGCAACGAGTGGGTCATGCTCGTCATCGGCATCCTGCTCGTGCTCGAGATCGTCGCGGACAAGATCCCCGCGGTCGACAGCATCAACGACATCATCCAGACGGTGGTCCGTCCGACGGCGGGCGGCATCCTGTTCGGCACCGGAACCGCCTCAGAGACCGTGGCGGTGACCGACCCGGCATCGTTCTTCACGAGCAACGCGTGGGTGCCGGTGGCCATCGGCGTGCTGCTGTCGCTCACTGTTCATGTCGGAAAGACCATGGCGCGGCCGGCGGCCAATGCGATGACGGCTGGACTCGCGGCTCCGGTGCTCAGCGGCATCGAGGACGTCGTCAGCGTCGTGCTGACCTTCCTCGCGATCGTGCTGCCCGATCCTCGTGATCGTCGGCATCATCGGCGTGGTCGTCGGCGGCATCGCACTCGTGAGACGCTCTCGTCGCCGTCGGCGAGACACGACCGGCAGCCCTGCCGTTCCGCCGGCTCCCGCCTAGGAGCCCGCCGCCGGTCGCCAGACATACGGCGTCGTCGTGGTGATGGCCACGAACCCGAGGCGCTCGAGAATCGGGCGGCTCATCGCCGACGCGTCGACCTGGAGGTGGGCGTATCCGGCGTCCCGCGCGATCGCTGCGCGGCGAGCGACGAGTGCTGTGTAGATGCCGCGACCCCGCCAGGATTCGAGCGTGGACCCGCCCCAGAGACTGCCGAAGGGCAGCCCAGCCCGCATCAGCACCCAGCCATAGGACACGACGGCTCCGCCGACCTCGGCCACGAGGATCCGGATGCCGTGCGGACCGAGCAGGTCGACCTTGCGCTGCAGTTCCGCGACCAGCCATCCGCTCTCCTCGCCCCACACCGCGGTGCGGGTGGCTCCGATGGCGACGATGTCGGAGGGATCGGCGGTCTCTCGGATGATGACGCCGTCCACGTCAGCGGGAAGATCCGCGAGCACGTCGCTCTGCCCGACGAGCAGGGTCTCCTCCTCCTCGGGTCGGAAACCGGCCGCGACCAGACGGACGGTCAGATCGTCGGGCCGGTCGTATCCGTAGGTCTTCCACTCGACAGGACGTCCCGGTGAGAAGGCGTCCCTCTGACGGGCGATGAACGCGTCCAGTTCCGCACCACGCATGCCCGTGTCCGAGGGAGCAGCGATCACACCGCCCCACTCAAACGTGACCCGGATGACCGGGCCGTCGGGCTCTCGAGTCGCACCGTCGGCGGCGGCGTCGGAGCCGACGCGCACCCGTTGGTCGAAGATCGCCAGCAATTCGGCGGGACCTTGCATGGGCATCGATCGAGGGTACAACGCAGACGACAAAGGCCCGGACGAATGCCCGGGCCTCTGCGTCGCGTCCTGCTAGTTGGTAGAGCTGAGCTTCTCGCGAAGAGCCGCGAGCGACTCGTCGTCGGCGAGGGTTCCCGCGCCGGCCGGAGTCTCGCTCGAGAACGAGCTGCTGGTGGCCGGGGCCGCGCCCGCGCGAGGGCCGTCTTCCAGCTGAGCGTCGGTCTCCTCGGCGGCGAGGATCTGCTTCTTGTGCGCCTCCCAGCGAACCTGAGCGGCCGCATACTCGGCCTCCCATGCCTCGCGCTGGGTGTCGAAGCCCTCGAGCCATTCGCCGCTGGTCGCGTCGAAGCCCTCGGGGAACTTGTAGTTGCCCTGCTCGTCGTACTCGGTGACCATGCCGTACAGCGCGGCGAGGCCGGAGTCGAACTCGGCGTTGTTCGGGTCGATGCCCTCGTTCGCCTGCTTCAGCGAGAGCGAGATGCGGCGACGCTCGAGGTCGATGTCGATGACCTTGACGAAGACCTCGTCGCCGACCGACACGACCTGCTCGGCGAGTTCGACGTGCTTGCCGCTGAGCTCGGAGATGTGCACGAGGCCCTCGATGCCCTCGGCGACGCGGACGAACGCACCGAACGGCACCAGCTTGGTGACCTTTCCGGGTGCGATCTGACCGATCGCGTGGGTGCGGGCGAACAGCTGCCACGGGTCTTCCTGCGTCGCCTTGAGCGACAGGGAGACGCGCTCGCGCTCCAGGTCGACCTCGAGGATCTCGACGGTGACCTCCTGGCCGACCTCGACGACCTCGCTGGCGTGCTCGATGTGCTTCCACGAGAGCTCGGAGACGTGCACGAGGCCGTCCACGCCACCCAGGTCGACGAACGCGCCGAAGTTGACGATCGAGGACACGACGCCCTTGCGGACCTGGCCCTTCTGGAGGTTGTTGAGGAAGGTGCTGCGCGACTCGCTCTGCGTCTGCTCGAGCAGGGCGCGGCGGCTCAGGACGACGTTGTTGCGGTTCTTGTCGAGCTCGAGGATCTTGGCCTCGATCTCCTGGCCGAGGTACGGCGTGAGGTCGCGGACGCGGCGCAGCTCGATGAGCGACGCCGGCAGGAAGCCGCGAAGTCCGATGTCGACGATCAGGCCGCCCTTGACGACCTCGATGACCGATCCGGTGACGACACCGTCGTCGTCCTTGATCTTCTCGACGTCACCCCAGGCACGCTCGTACTGGGCGCGCTTCTTGGACAGGATGAGGCGGCCTTCTTTGTCTTCCTTCTGGAGGACGAGGGCTTCGACCATGTCGCCGACCTGGACGACCTCGGAGGGGTCGACGTCGTGCTTGATCGAGAGTTCGCGGGAGGGGATGACACCCTCGGTCTTGTAGCCGACGTCGAGGAGGACCTCGTCGCGGTCGATCTTGACGACGGTTCCTTCGATGAGGTCACCGTCGTTGAAGAACTTGAGAGTCAGTTCGACCGCGGCCAGGAAGTCTTCAGCAGATCCGATGTCGTTGATGGCGACCTGCTTGGTGGCCGAGGCGGTCGTTGCGGTTGTCATGTAGTAATTGCTCCGATAAGGACATGGCTAGGGCCAGCGACGTGGTGCAGAAGTGATGTTCGCCGATGGCAGGCGGATAGAAGTCGCGAAAGCGACGTTCTAGCGTACCGCATCCCCCGAAATCCCAGGTTCAGGACAGCAGCTCGCCCTTCAGGGTGTCGAGTCCCACTCCCCCGAGGTCGAGCGCTTGCTTGTGGAAGCCCTTGAACGAGAAGTCCGCGCCCGCCTTGGTCTGCGCAGCATCCCGGATCTGCTCCCAGATCCGCTGTCCGACCTTGTAGGACGGCGCCTGGCCCGGCCAGCCGAGGTAGCGGTTGACCTCGAAGCGCACGAAGGCGTCGTTCATGTTGACGTTCGCGCGCATGAATCGGAGTGCCTCGTCGGCGTCCCAGGTGCCCGTTCCGGCGAGGTTCTGCTTGCCGAGGTGCACGCCGATGTCGAGCACCACGCGGGCGGCGCGCATGCGCTGCCCGTCGAGCATGCCCAGGCGGTCGGCCGGGTCGTCGAGGTAGCCGAGCTCTTCCATCAGCCGCTCGGCATAGAGCGCCCATCCCTCGGCGTGGCCGCTGGTGCCGGCCAGGTTGCGGCGCCAGGTGTTCAGCTGCGCGCGGTTGTAGACGGCCTGGCCGAGCTGCAGGTGATGCCCGGGGACGCCCTCGTGGTACACCGTCGTCGTCTCGCGCCAGGTGTCGAACTGGGTGACGCCCTCGGGGACGCTCCACCACATCCGGCCGGAGCGCGAGAAGTCGTCGCTGGGGCTCGTGTAGTAGATGCCGCCCTCGGTGGTCGGAGCGATCATGCACTCGAGCTTCTTGATCGGGTCCGGGATGTCGAAGTGGCTCTTCGCGAGTTCGGACACGGCCTTGTCGCTGAGCGCCTGCATCCAGGCCTGCAATTCGTCGGTGCCGTTCAGCTTGCGGCTGTCATCGCGGTCGAGGAACTCGATCGCCTCTTCGACCGACGCCCCTGGCTTGATCTCGCCGGCGATGCGGGTCTGCTCGTCGACCATGCGCTTGAGCTCGTCGATGCCCCACTCGTAGGTCTCGTCGAGGTCGATCTCCGCGCCCAGGAAGTGACGCGAGTGCAGCGCATACAACTCGCGCCCGATGGCGTCGTCCTCCACCGCGACCGGAGCGAGCTCCGTCTCGAGGAAATCGGCCAGTTGCTCATATGCACCGGCAGCGGCCTCCGCGCCCTTCGCCAGATCGGCGGTCAGCGAATCCGGGATCGCGCCACCGTCGTCGAGCTTGGCTGCTCCGGTGAAGTCGAAGAAGAACCCGAGCGGATCCGCGTGCTTACGCGCCTGCTCCGCTACGGCGGCAACCTGGCGCCTCGCGGGGACAACCCCGTCGGCGATCCCCTTGCGCAGTGTCTCGACGTACCCGGCGATGGCCCCGGGCACGTTGCTCAGCTTCTCGGCGATCGTCGACCAGTCCGAGGTCGTCGCGTGCGGCATCAGGTCGAAGGTCTCGCGGATCTCCTGCGACGGCGACGCGATCACATTGAGGTCGCGCAGGTGCAGGTTCGCCTCGTGCGACTCGACGCTGAGCTGGAGATCGGAGAGCAGGTCGGTGCGGGTGACGCGGTCGACGTCGTCCACCGGGTCTGCGCGGTGCAACCTGTCGATGACGGCCTTGGTGGCAGCGATGCGCGTCTCGTGGCCCGCGGGCGACAGATCGGCGTATTCGCCGAGTCGGCCTTCTGTGCCGATCCAGATGGCGACATCCGGATTCAGGTCGATGAGGGTCGTGACCCAGTCCTCGGCGATCGCATCGATCGCGGTGGTCTCACGGTGCTGAGCAGATTCGTCCTTCGCCATCCTCCCAGCCTATGCAGACCCGCCGACGGCTACTCCTTGTCGAGGTCCGTCTCGAGCACCTTGACCAGTTCGTCGAGGGCGGCGTCGGCGCCGTCGGCATCCGAGGCGAGGGTGACCTCCTCGCCGTGGCCGATACCCAGCGACAGCACCCCGAGGATGCTGGCCGCGTTGACGCTCTTGCCCGCAGCCGACGTGAGGGTGACGGGCACGCCGACCTTCGCGGCGGCCTGGCTGAAGAGAGAAGCGGGGCGGGCGTGCAGTCCGACGCTGGACGCGACGGTGACGGTGCGTTCTGGCATGGGGGTCCTCCTCGGTTTCGGCAACTCTAGGTTGTCAGGGTTCGATCGTCACCTTGATCGCCTCGCCGCGGGCGACGATCTCGATGGCGTCGAGCACGTCGTCGAGCGGGAGGCGATGGGTGATCAGGTCGGCGACCGGCACGGCGCCGGACGCGATGAGTTCGAGAGCGCGCTTGTTCTGGGCGGGTGTAGAGCCGTTCACTCCGACGATGGTGAGTTCGCGGTAGTGCACCAGGTTCGCGTCGATGGTGATGTTGGGAGCGTCCTTGGCGAGGCCGCCGAACAGGCTCAGTCTGCCCCGCCGTGCCAGCATCCTGAGTCCCTGCTCCTGCGCGGCACCGGATGCGGCCGCCGTGATCACGACGTCGGCACCCCGGCCGTCGGTCGCCCCGAGCACCGCCGCCACGGGGTCCTGGGTTTCCGTGGCGACGGTGAGATCGGGGTGGACCAGCGCCGCGGCCGCGGCGAGCCGGCCGGGGTTCAGATCGATCAGGATGACGCGCGCGGCCCCGCGGGCGCGTGCGAGCCGCGCGTGGAGGCATCCGATCGGCCCGGAGCCGATGACGACGACCGTGTCACCCTCCCCCACGCCGGCCAGCTCCTGTCCGTTGAGCACGCAGGCCAGTGGTTCGGCGAGAGAGGCCTCCGCGAAGGAGAGGTTCTCCGGGATGCGCGTGATGCCGTCCACCGCGAGCACCTCCCGCGGCACGATCAGATAGTCGGCGAAGCCACCGGGGAACTGATACCCCATCGACAGTTGATTCGGGCAGATCGCCTGGTGCCCGGCGAGGCAGTCAGCACAGGTGCCGTCGGGGATCGCGGCGATGACCTGCACCCGATCCCCGACGGCCCAGCCACCCACGCCCTCGCCGATGTCGACGATTTCGCCGGCGATCTCATGGCCCATGACCTGTGGCGGGGTCATGTTCGGGTGCCCGGATCGCGAGATCTTGACATCCGTTCCGCAGGTCGAGCATGCGCGGACTCGCAACTTGATCTCGCCCGGTGCGACATCCGGCTCGGGGATCTGCTCGAGCCGGATGTCGCCCGGTGCGAAAAACGTGGCAGCTCTCACCCGGCGACTACTCGTCGTCCTCGTCCGAAGCCAGCAGCTCATACACCCGGTCGGCGGTGGTGGCTGCCCGGAGTGCGGCCGCCTTATCCGGGTCCAGCAGGACGGTCGCCAGCTGGGACAGGAGCGCGATGTGGCCATTGCCCCGTGCCGCAATGCCCACGGCGACGCTCACGTCGTTGCCGTCCCAGTCGACGCCGTCAGGGAAGCGGAGGACGACGATGGCATCGTCCTTGACCGCATCCTTGCCGGCGAGGGTGCCGTGCGGAATGGCGACACCCTCCCCGACGAAGGTGGAGACGGAGTTCTCCCGCTCGAGCATGGCGTCGACGTAACTGGGATCGACGGCGCCCGCCTCGATCAGGGCCGCGCCGGCCTGCCGGATCGCGTCATCGCGACCCGTCGCCTTCGCATCCAGGCGGATGGACGACGCAGCGAGCAGCTCGGTGAGCGGCTTGGACTCCTCATCGGACATCGGTCACACCTCGACCGTCGTGCCATCCTGGATGGCTTTGACGAGCTTGGTGACGACCGGGTCGCCCAGGAACAGCTGGAACGGGACGACCGGGACGTCGGGCACGGTCGCCCGCGCCCGGTCGGCCAGTCCAGCCTGCGTCACGACCACATCGGCGTCGGCGGGGATGTTGGCGACGGGCGAATGCTCGACCGTCACCCCGTTCTTCGCCAGCTGCTTCTTGAGGGTGGACGCGAGCATGACGCTCGATCCCATTCCCGCGTCGCAGGCGACGACGATCTTCTTGACAGTGGATCCGTCGATGGTGGTCATGATCTCTCCTTAGGTGATCGGCTTGATCTGAAGGCTACGCTCAGGCCTTCTTGCCGGCGGCCTTGTTCTCGGCCGACTTCTCCTTGGCCGCTTCGAGGTCGATGGCCGCATCGACCGCCGACTCCTTGCGTCCGAAGCCGAGCAGCAGCGCGCCGATCACGAAGGTGACGGCCGCAGCCAGCACGATGCCGACCAGGTTCAACGCGAGGTTGTCTGGCGGTGACACCAGCGCCCATGCGATGACGCTGCCGGGCGATGCCGGAGCGACCAGGCCGAGCCCGAAGATGACCTCCCACAGCACGCCCGTGGCGCCACCGACGATGGCCGCGACGACCAGGATCGGCTTGAGCAGCACGTACGGGAAGTAGATCTCGTGGATGCCGCCGAGGAAGTGCACGACCATGGCGGCCGGCACCGTCGGACGGACCGCGCGCGGTCCGAACAGCAGCATGGCGGTCAGGATGCCGAGGCCGGGGCCGGGGTTCGATTCGATCATGAAGAAGATCGACTTGCCCGCCTCCGCGGCCTCTGCCGCGCCGAGCGGCGTGAAGACGCCGTGGTTGATCGCGTTGTTCAGGAACAGCACCTTGGCGGGCTCGACGACGATCGACACCAGGGGCAGCAGCCCCGTGTTGACGAGCGCGTTGGCGAGCCATCCCAGACCCTGCGAGATCCAGTAGGTCAGCGGGCCGACCAGGTAGAGACCGACGACCGCCATGATGCCGCCGATGATGCCTGCGGCGAAGTTGTCGACGAGCATCTCGAAGCCGCCCTTGACCTTGCCGGCGATGGCGGTGTCCCACTTCTTGAGGATCCACGCCGTCAACGGACCGAGGATGAACGCGGCGAGGATGGTCGGCCCGATCTCCGCGATGGAGGTCGGAGCGGTCGTCTCTTCGCCGTTCAGCGAGATCGGTGCGAGCTGCAGCGCGACAGGAGCGAGCATCGCTCCGATGAGCGCCACCGCGCCGACCACGCCACCCCGGTGTCCGTAGACCCGGAAACCGCCGGTGAAGGCGATCAGGATCGGGATGAGGATGACGATCAGCGGGCCGACGACCGTGCTGATCTGCGTGCTCACGTCCGTCTGGGTTCCGGCGATCTTGTTGACCCAGCCATCGGGGATGAAGAGCGCGGTGATGAGTCCGAAGGCGATGAAGGCGCCCAGGTTCGGCATCACCATGCCCGCGAGGAAGGCCCCGAACCGTTGCACGGTTGCCCGCGCCCCTGTTCCGGTGGCCGCTGGTGTGTAATCAGACATTTGGTTGGTACTCCTTCGTACTGGGAGTTCGGGGACGGTGGCGATTGCTAGCTGGCCACGAGTGGCCGATCCAGGTCTGGTTGCCATACCAGTTGGACGATCGAGGGGTCGAGGTCGGTCGGGGTGGGGACGGCACTGCCGGGCAGGCGGGTCGCGGCGGCTCCCCAGGTCAGTGCCTCCAGGAGGGCGGCCTCGACGTCGCCCTCGTCGGTCGTGAAGCGGGACAGGAAGCCCGCCAGGAAGCTGTCGCCAGCGCCCACCGTGCTGCGGGGTTTCGAGACGTGCGACTCACCCATCAGCATCCCGTCCGGTCCGACGAGCACGGCACCCTCGGCGCCGAGGCTCACGAGCACCAGATCGACGCCGTAGCCGCGCACCTCCTCGGCGGCCGCGACGACCGCGGCGACCGAGCCGAGTTCACGCCCGACCAGCTCCGCGAGCTCCTCGCGGTTCGGCTTGATGACGCGGGGCCGGGATGCGAGGGCCGATTCCAGCGCGTCGCCGCTCGAGTCGATGACGAGCTGCGCACCCGTCGCACCGGCCTCGGCCAGAAGCGCGGACATCTGCTCGCCGGAGAGATCGGGTGGCGTGCTGCCCGAGACCACGAGCCAGTCGCCGTCGCGCACGCTGGTGCGCACGGCGGTCGCGATCGCGGTGAGATCGGCGTCGGCCAGCGGCGAACCCGGCTCGTTCAGCTTGGTGACCGTGCCATCCGGCTCGCAGACCGTCGTGTTCGACCGGGTGCGCCCACTCACCGGCACGAAACGGCACAGGATGCCGTCCCGCTCGAGCAGGCGGCTCAGCTCTGCGCCCTCGGGGCCGGCGACCGGGACGATGGCGAGTGACGACACCCCGTTGGCGCTGAGCGCCCTGGTCACGTTGACGCCCTTGCCACCGGGCTCCAGCACGGGCTCGGAGGTGCGGATCACGGCGCCGCGGTCCAGCGCATCGATGTCGACCGTGCGATCCAGGCTCGGATTCAGGGTCAGTGTCACGATCACACGACCACCACCCTGGGTCCGGCGTTCTCCATGTCCTCGGCGAGCTCGGGATCCAGGCCGCTGTCGGTGATGACCGTGTCGATGGCGCTCAACGGAGCCACGCGAGCGAAGTCCTCACGCCCGAACTTCGAGTGATCGGCGAGGACGACGGTGCGCCGTGCCGCGTCGATGAGCGATTTCTTGACGCTGGCTTCCGCGATGTCGGGTGTCGTGAGGCCCCGTTCGACGCTGATGCCGTTGGTACCCATGAACGCGACGTCGGCGAAGACCTCGGCCACCTGGATGCGGGTCCACTCCCCCACGGCAGCAAGGGTGCGGCCGCGGACGATGCCGCCGAGCAGGTGGAGGGTGATGTTGGGGCGCGACACCAGGACCGCCGCCACGGGGATCGAGTGGGTGACGACGGTGAGCTCGCGATCGAGCGGCAGCAGCTCCGCCAGCCGGACCGTCGTGGTGCCGGCGTCGAGGATGATCGAGCCGCCATCCGGGAGCTCATCGAGCGCCGCCCGCGCGATCCGCTCCTTCTCATTGATGGCGTGCACTTCGCGATCGGCGACGCCCGGCTCGATCCCGAGCCGCTCGACAGGGATGGCGCCGCCGTGCACCCGACGCAGCACTCCGCGTCGCTCGAGGGCGGTCAGATCGCGCCGGACGGTCTCGGGCGTGACCGACAGTTCCCGTGCGAGTCCGGCTACTTCGACACGGCCGCGGACGCGCGCGGTGTCGAGAATCTGCTGGTGACGCTCCGGTGCGTACAACAGTGCTGACTCCATCGTTCAGAACCCAGAGGAATTGTTGTTCTGCGCTTATATAAGTCCGTTTGTGTCTGTATGTCAACCAAACCACGCACGAATCTGCCCATACCGGAGTCACCCGGACATGGGTTCGCCGAGAAACCTGGGAAACACAGGTGAGCCGACGGCCCGACGGCGACCGAGCGTCAGTGCGCGGCGTCGTCCCAGTTCGCGCCGGAACCGACCTGCACGTCGAGCGGAACGCTCAACTCGGCCGCGCCCGACATCCGGTCGCGGACGATCGTGGTGAGCTCGTCGACCTCGCCGGGTGCGATCTCGAGGACGAGCTCGTCGTGCACCTGGAGGAGCATCCGCGATCCCAGCCCGCGGTCCCGGATGTCGGCGTCGATGCCCAGCATCGCCCGCTTGATGATGTCGGCGGCCGAGCCCTGGATCGGCGAGTTGAGCGCCTGGCGTTCGGCATTCTCGCGCAGGACCCGGTTCGACGACGTCAGATCGGTGAACGGCCGGCGGCGTCCGAAAATGGTCGTGGTGTAGCCATCCTCCTTGGCCTGGAGGACCACGCCCCGGAGGTAGTCGCGAATTCCGCCGAAGCGGGCGAAGTAGTCGGCGATGAGTTCCTTGGCCTCGCTGGTCTCGATGCGCAGCTGCTTCGACAGGCCGAACGGGCTGAGACCGTAGGCGAGGCCGTAGGACATCGCCTTGACCTTGGTGCGCATCGTCGGTGTCACGTCGGCCGGATCGACCCCGAACACCCGCGCGCCGACGAAGCGGTGCAGGTCCTCTCCGGAGTGGAAGGCCTCGATCAGCCCCTCGTCGCCCGACAGGTGCGCCATGATGCGCATCTCGATCTGCGAGTAGTCGGCCGTGAGGAGGGTCTCGAAACCCTCGCCTGCCACGAACGCCGACCGCACCTCGCGGCCGACCTCGGTCTTGATCGGGATGTTCTGCAGGTTGGGATCGTTGGACGAGAGCCGTCCCGTGGCCGCACCGGTCTGCTCGTAGGTGGTGTGGATGCGGCCGTCGGGGCCGATGCCCTTCTCGAGGGTCTCGACGATCTGCCGGATCTTGGTGGCATCCCGGTGCTGACGCAGCATCGCCAGGAACGGATGCGGATTCTGCTCCTCGAGGTCGGCGAGCGATTGGGCGTCGGTGGAGTACCCGGTCTTGTTGGCGCGGGTCTTGGGCATGGCCAGCTGGTCGAACAGGACCTCCTGCAGCTGCTTCGGCGACCCGAGGTTCACCTCGCGGCCGATCTCGGCGTACGCGCGCTGCGCGATCTCGCCGACCTCGCGGCCCAGGCGGCTGTTCAGCTCGGCCAGAACGGCGGAGGAGACGGTGACACCCTGCTGCTCCATGCGCGTCAGCACCGGCACCAGCGGCAGCTCGATGTCGCGTGACACCTCGAGCGAGCCGGCGTCGAGCCGTGCCTGCAGGTCGTCGGCGAGGCGCACGACGTACCAGGCCTCGGTCGCCGGGCTCACGGCCTCGGTCGCCGGCACGAGCTGATTGGGGTCCGGCTCGCTGAGCGTCTCGCCCAGGTAGTAGTAGATCAGCGACGACAGGGTGTCGACTCTCTGCGACGGGCGCAGCAACCAGGCGCCGAGGTAGCTGTCGAAGGCGACCCCGGCGAGTTCGATACGTTCGGCCGTCAGCAGCTTCACCGCCCGCTTCGACTCGTGCACGAGCTTCGGTGCGTCCGACTCGAGCCAGGCGATCAACGCGGGGTCGACACCGTCGGACGAGGGCACCAGCACCGAATCCGCCTCGGTCGCCAGCCCCACCGCGTCGATGCGCCCGTTGAGCGTCGCCAGACGCACCCCGACCGGCGTGTCGGCGCGAGCAGTCAGCCACGCCGTGAGGTCGTCGCCGATGAGGGTGTTCACCTCAGGGGCCGTCGAGGTGGTCGCCGTCGGCTCTTCGAGCAGGGCCTGGTCTTCGGCAGCACCCTCGATCTTGAAGACGCGATCGAGCAGCGTCTTGAACTGGAGGCGGTCGAAGAGGTCACGGACGGCGGGCGCGTCGATCGGCTGCCGAGCGAGATCGCCGGGACCGTAATCGAGTTCGACATCGGTGCGCAGGGCGTTGAGCCGGCGGTTCAGGATGGCGCGGTCGCGCTGGTCGCGCAGGTTCTGGCCGACGACTCCCGTGATCTCGTCCGCGTGGGCGAGCAGGTTGTCGACGGTGCCGTACTGCTGGATCCACTTCACGGCGGTCTTCTCGCCGACCTTGTCGATGCCGATGAGATTGTCGCTGGTCTCGCCCACCAGCGCCGCGATCTCGGGATACTGCGCGGGTTCGATCCCGTAGCGCTCGCGCACCGCGTCGGCGTCGTAGGTCTTCAATTCGGACACCCCGCGCACGTTCGGATAGAGCACCGTCACGTCGTCGGTCACCAGCTGGAGGGTGTCGCGGTCGCCCGAGGCCACGAGCACCCGGAACCCGTCGGCCGCGCCGCGCGAAGCCAGGGTGGCGAGGATGTCGTCGGCCTCGAAGTCCTCTTTGGTGAGGATCTGCACACCCATCGCGCCGAGCGCCTCTTGCAGGAGCGGGATCTGACCCTTGAACTCCGGTGGCGTCTCGCCGCGGGTGCCCTTGTACTCGGCGTATTCGCGCGTGCGGAACGACTGGCGCGAAACGTCGAAGGCCACGGCCAGGTGCGTCGGCTTCTGCTGCTGCAGCAGGAGGAGGAGCATCGAGATGAAGCCGTGGATCGCGTTGGTGTGCTGGCCGTCACGCGTGGTGAAGCTGTCGATCGGCAGGGCATAGAAGGCGCGGAATGCGAGCGAGTGGCCGTCGATGAGCAGAAGGGTAGGCTTTTCGGAGTCCGGCACGGCCTCAGCCTATCCGCCGGTTCCGACACCCCAACCGACACGATCGCGACGGATCTCGATGACGAAACTGCCTCCCGGCACCCCGCCAGAACTGCTCGAACGACTGGGCACCGGAGGCGGTGACCTGCCTCGCAAGATGGGAATCGAGTTCCTCGAACTGAGCCCCGAGTACTCGGTCGCGACCATGCCTGTCGACGGCAACACGCAGGTCGTCGGCATCCTTCACGGTGGGGCTCACGTCGTCCTGGGAGAGTCGCTCGGCTCCATCTCGTCGGCCCTCCACGGCGGAGCCGGCCGGATGGCGGTCGGCATCGAGATCAACGCCACGCACAGCCGCTCGGTGTCGTCCGGCATCGTCACGGGAACGTGCCGCGCGATCGTGCTCGGCCGCACGCTCTGCACGCACGAGATCGAGATCACCGACGAGCAGGGTCGGCGGCTGTCGACCGTGCGCATGACCAACATGCTGCGCGACCTCGACGACCGGCTCCCGCGCTAGGCCGGCTACAGCGCGGCGAGCCTCCCGGCGACGGCGGTGATCACCGGATCGACGTCCGCGAGCACGTAGGTGCCACCGTCGTAGGTTTCGGAGAAGAACGCGATGACGGCGTTGCCGCGCTGGATGAAGACCGTGCGGAGGGCCGCGTCGCCCGTCGCGACCACCTCTTCCGAGGTCGCGGTGTCGACGCCGTCCGGCACACCGGCGAACGTGCCGGTCACATACCCGCTGACCTCCCATCTGACATCGGTGCCGTCCATCAGCGTGTAGCCGTCAGGGCAGCCGCTCACGAACTCGGCGACCGAGTCCAGGAAGCCGGCCGCGGCTTCCGCGCTGTCGAAGATCCGCCCGTTGACGATGACGAGGCCGAAGTCGTCGTCGGCGGGCTCCCGGTAGACCGCGAGCTCCATCGTGTCGTCGTCCCCGCCTGCTCCGCTCTCGGATCCGTCGAGGACGTACGAGGTCGCGAAGGCCGCGTAACATTCCTGAGGCTGGCCGCCGGCCTCCGCCCAGTATCCGCTGATCGAATCGGCGTCGTCCGCCGCGTTCGCGGTGACTTCGCTCGGTTCGAAGGTGAGCGTCGACAGCCCGTCGCCTTCCTCGATCAGCCCGCGGAGGTCGTCGATCGTGAACGTCAGGCCGTCAGCGTCTCCCCCCGATGACGGAGACTCCGGCGGGCCGCCGCATCCGGACAGGGCGAGCGCGAGCAGCGAGATGCCGGCGAGTGCGGCGAGATATCCGGGGGCCTTCATCACGGTGGGGCTCCTTTCGTCTCGGGGATCCCGGGCATGCTCTCGCGTCGCCGGCCTGCGAGTATCAGAGGCTGGCGAGGCGCCCCGCCAGGGTTTCCGAGAGCTCGGTGACGTCCTCCTGGGTCATGGTGCTGCTCGGGTACAGCTCGGAGTAGATCGCGATCACCGCGTTCTTGCGCTGGACGAACGTGGTGGCCACGCCGAGGGTGTCCGACACCGCGGCGTCCTCGCTGAAGAGCAGCGTGCGCGTCGAGGCGGGGCCGGTCATCGACTCCTCCAGATGGAGCGCGACCGCCTGATAGGTGACGACGCCTCCTTCATTGCTCAACTGGTATCCCGCACACCCGGCGACCGTCTGGGCGAAGGCGTCCAGGAACCCGGATGCGGTGGCCTCGTCGTCGAAGACGCGACCGTACACCTGGATGATGCCGAACAGGTCCTCGTCCTCTGAGAATGTCCCCAGGGTCCCGGTCGGATCGTCGGTGCGTGCGACGTCGGTCGCGTCCGCCGACGACACCAGGTACGGGCTCGAGAGGATGTCGCGGCATTCCTCGGGTGTGCCGGCGGAGGACTCCCAGTACTGCTGTTCCGACAGCAGATCCGGGCCGGAGGTCGAGGCCGCGCCCACATCGAAGAGCGACTGCGCGGGCGCATCGTCGGCGGTCACGATCGTTGCGAGCTGCGGAAGGGTGATGAGGGCCGTCGACGGGGGCTGGGGACCCTGCGGCTCGCCCGTGGGCGTCTCGACGGGTGCCGCGGCCACGCACGCACTCAGCAGCATCGACAGCGCGGTCGCCGCGGAGGCGGTCGCGATGCGCGAGCGGACCTTCACTACTTCTTGGCCGCCAACTGATCGATGATCGCCTGGGCGACGTCGTGCATGGTGAGGCGGCGGTCCATCGACGCCTTCTGGATCCAGCGGAAAGCCTCCGGCTCGCTGAGGCCCATCTTCTCGTTGAGGAGGCCCTTGGCGCGGTCGACGAGTTTGCGGGTCTCGAAACGCTCGACCATGTCGGCGACCTCGGCCTCGAGGGTCACAATCTGCTGGTAACGACTGAGCGCGATCTCGATCGCGGGGAGAAGATCGCTTGGCGTGAAGGGCTTGACGACGTAGGCCAGGGCTCCGGCTTCGCTGGCTCGCTCGACGAGTTCCTTCTGGCTGAACGCGGTGAGGAGCACGACCGGCGCGATGTGGTTCTTGGCGAGCTTCTCGGCCGCCGAGATGCCGTCGAGCTGCGGCATCTTGACATCCATGATCACCAGATCGGGGCGCAACTCGGTCGCCAGCGCCACGGCGGTCTCACCGTCTCCGGCCTCGCCGACGACCTCGAAACCGTTGTCGCGAAGGATCTCGACGATGTCCATGCGGATGAGCGACTCGTCCTCGGCCACCACCACTCGACGCGGGGCGCTGGGCGTTTCCTGCTCGTCATCCACGGCAAAAGCCTACGGTATCGTTCACAGTGCCGTGCCCGCGGGCACGTGCGCCGGATTGGCGGAATGGCAGACGCGGCGGACTCAAAATCCGCTGTCCGAAAGGGCGTGTGGGTTCAAGTCCCACATCCGGCACGGGGGTCAAAGGAGACACCATGTCAGGCGCAGGAACCGCAGACGACCCATGGCAGCTGACCACCGCTCCCGGATCGAGCGAATACACGATGTACCGGGATGATGAGGCCGACCCGCCTGCGATCGTGTGCCAGGTCGGGTCGACCACGCTCAGGTACCACGGCAGTGCGATCGACGATCTGCACGCCTGGCTGAAGGACGCCGGAGACTGGGTCGATCTAGGCGCGGCCGACGAGGGCAAGGAGCCGGCGCCGGGAACCGTCGAGGCGTGGGGACGCGCCGAAAGCAACCCGGTGGGCGGCTGGTACGGGCTCCGTAAGGGCTACCGCGGCCGCTTCGGCATGTACCTGCCGCCGCTGCTCGAGGCGCTGGGCCTGGCCGAACTGACCCACGACGCGCGCAACAACAGGATGAGGGCGCTCTAACCGACGTCGGGTGCGGGGGACGACTGCCGTGGTGCGCAGATCCGTCACGCTCACGCGGGCAGCAGGGCCACGATCGACTCGACGATGCCGCGGATCACCTCGGGGTCGACGAACACCGAGACCAGGATCACACCGACCGAGATGACCACGGCGACGATCGAGAGTATGCGGCCCGAGCGGTGCCTCACGGCGCGGGCGAGGGCGAGCAGCGCGACGCCGATCGGCGCGATCGCGAACATGCTCTGCGTGAGCGGCGGAAGGTCCCACAGCACCCGGGCGGCGAGGCCGGGAACGCTGACGACAGCGAGAACGATCGCGACGCCCGCGATCCAGTTGCGGTCGTAGGGGTCGTTCTGGCGGGCAGCCGCGCTGGTCGCGGTCCGGGTGGTGAGGGAGACCGGAGGTGTCGCGACCCGCTGGATCGGCCGCGCACGATTCTGGTGCCATTCGGATTGGGTGGCGTGCGACTCACGGGGCGCCGGCGGTGCCGCGGCGAATGTTATCGGCGGAGGCTCGACGACCGGCGCGACGTCGAAAGCGAAGGTGGTGGCGAGGGGCGAGTCGGCAACCGGTGCGACGCCCAGCGGTGCGACGGCCTGGGGCGCGCCCGCGGCCTCGGCGGCGGGCGAGTTGACCTGGTCGGTCCAGCCGGTGCCGCTCCAGTAACGGGTCGAGCCGGGGCGCACCGGATCCGCGTACCAGCCGGCGGCCGGCGCGGCGGGTGCACCCTGCTGCAGATCGGTCACGATTGCCCCCTTCGCGCCCTGAACGACTGGGCACAGCATGGCGGAACCGCTGACGGGCGGCGACCCCTCAACCAGGGGACAGCACCTCCTGTCGGCCTGTGCTACTCAGCCGGATCGCTCTCCCACGCGGGTGCCGCGGCGTTCAACGCATCGCCGATGGTGTGCACGCGGAGGTCATTCGTTCCGCCGGGAACTCCAGGAGGTGATCCCGAGATCACGACGACCTTGTCCCCGACCTCCGCGAGGCCCTTCTCCATGAGGATCTCGTCGACCTGGCGGTACATCGCGTCGGTATGGGTCACCCGGTCGACCAGGAACGACTCGATGCCCCAGGTGAGCTCCATCCGGCGCTGCATCGCGGCATCCGGCGTGAATGCCTTCATCGGGATCTTGAAACGCAAGCGCGACATGCGGCGAGCGGTGTCCCCTGATTCGGTGAAGATGCACACGTACCGTGCATCGACGAAGGCGGAAACCTCCGCGGCCGCGAGCGTGATGGCACCCCCGAGCGTGCGCGGCTTGGTGCCGAGCGGGGGGATGCGCTCGAGGCCGTGCTCCTCGGTCGAAGCGATGATCCTCGCCATGGTGGCGACCGTGATGACCGGATACTCCCCCACGCTCGTCTCGCCGGACAGCATGACCGCGTCAGCCCCATCCAGGACCGCATTCGCCACGTCGGAGGTCTCGGCGCGCGTCGGCACGGGGCTCGAGATCATCGACTCGAGCATCTGGGTCGCCACGATGACCGGTTTGGCCATGCGCCGGGCGAGCTCGACGGCGTGCTTCTGCACGATCGGCACCGCCTCGAGCGGCAACTCGACGCCGAGGTCACCGCGGGCAACCATGATGCCGTCGAAGGCGTCGATGATCTCCTCGAGCGCATCGACGGCCTGAGGCTTCTCGATCTTCGCGATGACGGGCACCTTGCGCCCCTCCTCGGCCATGATCTCGAAGACCCGGTCGACGTCCGCCGCATTGCGCACGAATGACAGGGCGATGTAGTCCGCCCCGAGCTTGAGTCCCCAGCGCAGGTCGGCCTCGTCCTTCTCGGACAGTGCCGGGCACGTTCACGGCGACGCCGGGGAGGTTGATGCCCTTGTTGTTCGAGATCGGTCCGGCGACGACGCACTCGGTCTTCACCTTGACGCCGTCGGTCTCGAGCACCTTGACCTTGACCTTGCCGTCGTCGATCAACAGGAAATCGCCGGGCGAGACGTCCTGCGGCAAGCCCTTGAAGGTCGTTCCGACCAGGTCCTTGGTGCCGTCGACGTCCTCGGTCGTGATGGTCAGGATGTCGCCCACCTCGAGCTCATGCGGTCCGGC
The DNA here is from genome assembly GCA_963730045.1 of uncultured Actinomycetota bacterium. GTDB lineage: Bacteria > Actinomycetota > Actinomycetes > Actinomycetales > Microbacteriaceae > JBDSKH01. The sequence goes on from CAVSPQ010000005.1 coordinate 211,452, forward strand.
CGTGAACTTTCCGAGGCGGATCTTCGGACCCTGGAGGTCGATCAGGACCGCGACCGGCTGCCCCGTGTCTTCAGCCGCCTTGCGGACGTTCGCGTAGACCTCGGTGTGCACCTCGTAGGTGCCGTGGCTGAGGTTCATCCGGGCGACGTTGACGCCGGCCTCGATGATCGCCCGGATGTTCTCGTAACTGGACGTGGCGGGGCCGAGGGTGGCGACGATCTTTGCTCGTCTCATGACGATGTCCTTAGTGGTGGCGGGGTGATGTGGGGCGGTGTTCTTTCAGGATGCCGTCCGGGGCGTTCGTGCGCCCCGCACGAGCCTAGACCGCGATGGCGCGGTCGGTAGGACGGACGGGGAAGGGCAGCTGGGTCTCGCCCTCGAGGAACTTGTCGACGGCGGAGGCCGCCGCCCGGCCCTCGGCGATGGCCCAGACGATGAGCGACTGACCGCGGCCGGCATCGCCGGCGACGAAGACGCCGGACTCGCTGGTCTCGTACTCACCGCCGCGCGCGATATTGCCGCGATCGTCGAAGGGGACCCGGAGTTGTTCATGGAGGGTGTCCGGCTCTGCGCCGGTGAATCCCATCGCGATGAGCACCAGATCAGCTGGGATCTCGCGGTCGGTGCCCGATTTCGGCACGCGTCGCCCGTCGAGGTATTCGGTCTCGGCGACCCGAAGCGCCCGCAGCTCGCCGGCATCGTTCGCGAGGAACTCGACGGTCGACGCGAGGTATTCCCGCTCACCGCCCTCCTCGTGCGCGCTCGACACCTCGAAGATCGTCGGATGCATCGGCCACGGCTGGTGCTCGGGGCGGTCCTCCGGCGGCTGCACGCCGATCGCGAGGTTCGTCACGGTCAGCGCACCCTGGCGGTGGGCGGTGCCGATGCAGTCCGCCCCGGTGTCGCCTCCGCCGATCACGATGACGTGCTTGCCCTCGGCGGTGAGCTGGTTCTGCACGGTGTCGCCCGCTCCGACCCGGTTCTGCTGCACCAGGTAGTCCATGGCGAAGTGCACGCCGAGCAGGTCGCGACCGGGAATCGGCAGGTCGCGCGGCACGGTAGCGCCGGTGGCGATCAGCACCGCGTCGTAGCGCGACCGCAGGTCGGCCCAGCTCAGGTCCACGCCGATCGCGACACCGGCTCGGAAGCGGGTGCCCTCCGCCTGCATCTGCGCCAGCCGAGCCTCGAGTTGCTTCTTCTCCATCTTGAAGTCCGGGATGCCGTACCGCAGCAGGCCGCCGATGCGGTCGTCACGCTCGTACACGGCGACCGTGTGACCCGCTCGGGTGAGCTGCTGGGCGGCGGCCAGGCCCGCTGGACCCGATCCGACGACCGCGACCGTCTTGCCGGTGAGTCGCTCCGGCGGATGCGGCGTCACCCAGCCGTTCGCGAACGCCTGGTCGATGATCGAGACCTCGACCTGCTTGATGGTGACCGCGGGCTGGTTGATGCCGAGCACGCAGCTCGCCTCGCAGGGCGCCGGGCAGAGCCGCCCGGTGAACTCCGGGAAGTTGTTCGTGGCATGAAGGCGCTCGATCGCCTGGCGGCCCTCGTTGCGCCAGGTGAGATCGTTCCATTCCGGGATCAGGTTGCCGAGCGGGCAGCCCTGGTGGCAGAACGGGATGCCGCAGTCCATGCAGCGGCCGGCCTGACGACGCAGCTGCGCCGGATCCTGCGCCTCGTAGACCTCTTTCCAGTCCATGATCCGCACCGGCACGGGACGGCGTTTCGGCAGTTCCCGCTCCTGTGTCTTCAGGAACCCCTTCGGATCAGCCACCGGTCACCTCCATGATGCGCGTCCAGACGACGTCGCCATCGGGATCGAGTCCCTCGTCGACGGCGGCCTGCCGGGTCTTGAGCACTGCCGCGTAGTCCCGCGGCAGCACCTTCACGAACTCGGCGATGGTCGTGTCGAGATCGGCGAGCATCGCCGTGGCGAGCGCCGAATCCGTCTCGGCCACGTGTCTGTTCAGCAGATCGGTGAGGATCTCCACGTCGGCGCTGTCGAGCGGCATGAGCACCAGCTCGCCGTTCGCCAGCGAATCGCGGTTGACCCGCTCGGGTTTGAGGTCGTGCACGTAGGCCGTGCCGCCGGACATGCCGGCGCCGAGGTTGCGACCCGTCGTCCCCAGGATCACCGCCAGACCGCCCGTCATGTACTCGAGGGCGTGATCCCCGACGCCCTCGACGACAGCGGTCGCGCCCGAGTTGCGGACGAGGAACCTCTCCCCCACGACGCCGCGGATGAACATGCTGCCCTGCGTCGCGCCATAGCCGATCACGTTGCCCGCGATCACGTTGCGCTCGGCGGGGAAGATCGCGCCGACGGGCGGGCGCACCACGATCTGACCGCCGGAGAGCCCCTTGCCCACGTAGTCGTTGCTGTCGCCCTCGAGGCGAAGCGTGATGCCGCTCGGCATGAACGCGCCGAGCGACTGACCGGCTGACCCGGTCAGCGCGACCTCGATGGTGCCGGCCGGCAGGCCGTGCTCACCGTGCCGCTTGGTGACCTCGTGGCCGAGCATGGTGCCGACGGCGCGCTCGGTGTTGCGGATCGGGAGCTCGATGCGCACCTTCTCGCCGTGGTCGAGCGCCGATGCCGACAGCCGGATCAGTTCCTGGTCGAAGTGCTGCGCGAGCTCGTGCTTCTGGGCTCGGTGGTTGCGCCGCGGCTCGTCGTCGCTGAACTGTGGACCGACCAGCACCGGGGTCAGGTCGAGCCCGTCCGCCTTCCAGTGCTCGATGGCGCGATCCACGTCCAGGAGCTCGACGTGACCGATGACCTCGTCCAGCGACCGGAAACCGAGCTCGGACAGATACTCACGCACCTCCTGGGCCAGGTATTCGAAGAACGTCTCGACGAACTCCGGCTTTCCGCTGAACCGGGCGCGCAGCTCCGGGTTCTGGGTGGCGACGCCGACGGGACAGGTGTCGAGGTGGCAGACGCGCATCAGGATGCAGCCCGAGACCACCAGAGGAGCGGTCGCGAAGCCGTACTCCTCCGCGCCGAGCAGCGCGGCGATGATCACATCGCGGCCGGTTTTCATCTGGCCGTCGACCTGCACGACCACCCGGTCCCGCATCCCGTTGAGCATGAGCGTCTGCTGGGTCTCGGCCAGGCCGATCTCCCACGGGGTGCCCGCGTGCTTCAGGGAATTGAGGGGCGATGCGCCGGTACCGCCGTCGTGGCCGGAGACCAGCACGACATCCGCCAGCGCCTTCGTCACCCCGGCCGCCACCGCCCCGATGCCCGACTGGGAGACCAGCTTGACGTGCACGCGCGCCTCGGGGTTGGCGCGCTTGAGGTCGAAGATCAGCTGCTTGAGGTCTTCGATCGAGTAGATGTCGTGGTGTGGCGGCGGCGAGATGAGGCCGACACCGGCGGTGCCGTGACGTGTGCGCGCGATCCACGGGTAGACCTTGCCGGCCGGCAGTTGCCCGCCCTCGCCGGGTTTCGCCCCCTGCGCCATCTTGATCTGGATGTCGGTGGCGTTCGTGAGGTACATGCTCGTCACGCCGAAACGCCCGCTCGCGACCTGCTTGATGCGGCTGCGGCGCTGGGGATCGATCAGGCGGTCGACGTCTTCCCCGCCCTCACCCGTGTTCGAGCGCCCTCCGATGCGGTTCATGGCGATCGCGAGCGTCTCGTGTGCCTCCGCGCTGATCGATCCGTAGCTCATCGCGCCCGTGTTGAAGCGCCGGACAATGTCCTCGACCGACTCGACCTCGTCGATCGGGACGGCGGACCGCCCGGCGTCCTTGAGCTTGAACAGCCCACGCAGCGTCATCAGGTTCTCGGCTTGCTCGTCGATCGCCCTGGTGTATTCGCGGAAGATGTCGTAGCGGCGGGCCCGCGTCGAGTGCTGCAGCTTGAACACGGTGTCGGGGTTGAACAGGTGGGGCGGCCCGTCGCGCCTCCACTGATACTCGCCGCCCACCTGCAGGCGCTCGTGCACGAGCGTGGCGCCATCGCGCGGGTACGCCACCTCGTGGCGTGCGGCGTTCTCGGCCTCGATGACGTCCAGCCCGACACCGCCGAGCAGGCTCGTCGTGCCCGTGAAGTACTGGTCGACGAACTCTTGGCTGAGGCCGATCGCCTCGAATGCCTGGGCACCCGCGTAGGAGCCGACCACCGAGATTCCCATCTTGGACATGATCTTCAACACGCCCTTGCCGAGCGCCTTGATGACGTTCTTGACGGCCTTGTCGGGCGTGATCCCGGTGATCATGCCGCTCAGCACCAGCTGCTCGGCGGTCTCCATCGCCAGGTACGGGTTGATCGCCGAGGCGCCGTAACCGACGAGCAGGGCGACCTGGTGCACCTCGCGCACGTCACCGGCCTCGACGATGATGCCGCACTTCATCCGGGTCTCCTGCCGGATGAGGTGGTGGTGCACGGCCGCGAGCATCAACAGCGACGGGATGGGCGCGAGATCGGCGTTCGAATCGCGGTCGCTGAGCACCAGGAACTGCGATCCCGCCTCGATGGCGGCGTCCGCCTCCGCACACATCTCGGCGAGCCTCTTGGCGAGCGCCTTCTCACCCTTCTTGATCTTGTACAGGCCCCGGATGACGTGGGCGGGCTTGCGGCCGCTCTTGGTCTCGAAGTGCTGCACCTTGGCCAGCTCGTCGTTGTCGATGACCGGGAAGTCGAGCACGATCTGCCTGGCATGCTCCGGGGTCGCCGTGAGGAGGTTGCGCTCCGGCCCGAGCCCGAGGCTCATCGACGTGACAACCTCCTCGCGGATCGAGTCGAGGGGCGGATTGGTCACCTGCGCGAACTGCTGGGTGAAGTAGTCGAACAGCATGCGCGGCCGATCGCTGAGCACGGCGATGGGCGAGTCGGAACCCATCGCACCGAGGGGCTCTGCGCCGGTCTGGGCCATCGGCGTCACGAGGATCCGCACCTCCTCCTCGGTGTAGCCGAACGTGCGCTGCCGGCGGACGACCGAGGCGGGAGTGTGGGTGATGTGCTCGCGCTCGGGCAGGTCGGCCAGGTGGATGCGGCCCTCGTCGAGCCAGTCCTGCCACGGTTGGGACGCAGCGAGCTCTGCCTTGATCTCGTCGTCCTCGACGATGCGGCCGTCGGCGGTGTCGACCAGGAACATCTTGCCCGGACGCAGGCGTCCCTTGCGCACGATGCGGTCGGGCGGGAAATCCAGCACCCCGATCTCGCTGGCGAGCACCACGAGCCCGTCGTCGGTGACCAGGAACCGACCGGGACGGAGTCCGTTGCGGTCGAGCGTTGCACCGACCAGGGTGCCGTCGGTGAACACCAGGGCGGCGGGGCCGTCCCAGGGCTCCATGAGCATCGAATGGAACTCGTAGAACGCCCGGCGGGTCGGGTCGACGTCGACCTGGTTCTCCCAGGCCTCCGGCACCATCATCATGATCGCGTGCGGCAGCGAACGGCCGCCCAGAGTCAGCAGCTCGACCACCTCGTCGAACGACGCCGAATCGCTGACACCCTCGCTCACGATCGGGAAGAGCGGTCGCAGGTCGCCGAGCACCTCGGACTCCAGCTGGCTCTGTCGGGCGCGCATCCAGTTGCGGTTGCCCTGCACCGTGTTGATCTCGCCGTTGTGGGCGATCATCCGGAACGGCTGGGCCAGCGGCCAGGACGGGAACGTGTTGGTCGAGTAGCGGGAATGCACCAGGGCGAGGCGCGAGGCGAAGCGCTCGTCGCTCAGGTCCGGGTAGAACGGCTCCAGCTGGAGCGTCGTCACCATGCCCTTGTAGACGAGGGTGCGCGCCGACAACGACGGGAAGTAGGCGCCCAGCTCCCGTTCGGCGCGCTTGCGCAGGCGGAACGTCTGCCGGTCGAGCTCGATCCCGCCGAGGGGAACGCCCTTCTCGTCGGTGCGCGCGGACTCCAGGAACAGTTGCTCGAAAGCCGGAGCCGCATCCCGAGCCAGCGTGCCGAGGTGATCGGCATCGGTCGGGACGTCCCGCCAGCCCAGCACGGCGAGCCCCTCCTCGGTGGCGATCCGCCCGATCCCGTCCTTCAGGGCGACGCGCTCGTCGTCGTCGAGAGGCAGGAACGACATGCCGACGGCGTACCGACCGACCGGCGGCAGGCCGAATCCCGCGACCGCGCGCAGGAAGGCGTCGGGGATCTGCGTGACGATCCCGGCGCCGTCGCCGGTGCCCGAATCCGATCCCACCGCGCCACGGTGCTCGAGGTGACGGAGAGCCTCCAGGGCGGTGGAGACGATGTCGTGTCCGGCAGTCCCCCGCAGCGTGGCGACCATGGCCAGGCCGCACGCATCCTTCTCACGGCGCGGGTCGTAGAGACCCTGCGCCGCAGGAACGGTGCTGAACCGCTCGAAGGGTGTGGGAAGCGCCATGAGTACCGTCCTCACGATGGTGCTGGTGATGGGACGTCAGCGGCCCAGGGAGGGAGGGGTGTCGGCGTGGTATCGCGAACTAGGACTTTCGGGTGGCTCCGCTTGTGGCGGGAGCGATAGCAGCGTCATCGCCGGCATCGTCGGTATCCGAGTAGGTGTCTTCGGAGTCTACCTCAGCGGGGTCCTTCCATTCGCGACCCGCGATGTAGGGGCTCGGCTCGACTCCCGGGTGCCGCTTCGTCTGCACGGCGATGATGATGATTCCGAGCAGGATCGCGGCCAGCGCACCCCATACGTTCGAACGGATGCCGAGGAACGTCTCACTCGGATCCAGACGGATCGACTCGAACCAGGAGCGACCGACGCCGTACCAGATCAGGTACAGGCCGAGCACCTTGCCCCACTGCCACTGCGGGCGACGGGTCAGGCGCACGCGGAACGGCAGGAACCGGCCGATGAACGAATTGTCGGCCTCGACGCCGAGCCAGCGGCTCGTGATCTTCGGAAGGCTCGCCGGCCAGGGCGTGGTCTTGGTGATGCGCACGGCGTTCTCGATGAGGAACACGATGATGAGGGCGCCGGCGACGTTCCAGATCATTTCGTACAGGAACGTCGGGTGGAACAAGACATCGTCGCCGAGGCCGGTGGGGATCGCCTCGTTGGGCCGATCGATCACCAGGCCCCACGGCAGGTCGGTGGGAAGCCCGAAGAGCTCTTGGTTGAAGTAGTTGCCGAACCGACCGAGGGCCTGTGCGACCAGGAGTCCGGGAACGATGGCGTCCGCGACGCTCAGGAAGCGGAGACCGGCGATGCGGCATCCGATGGCATAGCCGATCGCACCTCCGAGGAGGGTGCCGAAGATCGCGACCCCGCCCTCCCACACGTACAGGACCTTGATCAGGTCTTTGCCGGGCCCGAAGTAGTCGTCCGGATGCGTGACGACGTGCCAGAAGCGCGCGCCGACGAGCCCGCCGACGATGCCCCACAACGTGAGGTCGATGATGATCCACGGCTCGCCACCACGCTGGGTGAGCCGCTGGTTCGTGATGAAGATCGCCACCAGGATGCCGGTGAGGATGGCCAGCGCGTAGAGATGGATGGTGATGCCGTAATCGGCCGCCACCGCGGGGATGAGCCCGTGCAGCCAGCTGCCGATCGGGATGGTGAACTGCGACCAGTCTGCGGGCGGACTCGGAATGCTCAGGGGTGCGGCGATCACAGCGTTAGCCTAGTTCGCCGGTCCACGCCCGGCGAACCCGCTACTTTCCCTTCGCGAGTTCGGAGGTCGTGCGGGCGAGTCCGGCGACGCCTCCGTCGGCGAGGGCGGTCACCAGCGCCGATCCGACGATCGCGCCGTCGGCGTATCCGAGCACCTCAGAGACCTGGTCGGCGGTCGAGATGCCGATTCCGACGCAGGTGCGGGTGGATGGGTCTCCGGCGGCGCGGATGCGCGCCACGAGGGTGCGGGCGGCGGCATCGACGTCCGAACGTGCCCCCGTGATCCCCATCGTCGAGACCGCGTAGACGAATCCGCGGCTCGCCGCGACGGTGGCGGCGACGCGCTCGTCCGACGATGAGGGCGCAGCGAGGAACACCCGGTCGAGCCCGGCGCGTTCGCTCGTGGTGATCCAGTCCGCGGCCGCGTCGGGCGTGATGTCGGGCGTGATGAGCCCCGCTCCCCCGGCGTCGCGCAGCGTGTCGGCGAACCTGTCGACGCCGTACTGCACCACGGGGTTCCAATAGGTCATCACGAGTACCGGGGCATCGACGCGCGATCGGATCTGTTCGACGGCCCGGAAGACGTCGCTGACCCGGAAACCGCCCGCGAGGGCCGTCTGCGTCGCCTTCTGGATCGCCAGCCCGTCCATCACCGGGTCGGAATAGGGCAACCCCAGTTCGAGAGCATCTACGCCGTTCTCGACGAGTGCCACCGCGGCATCGATGCTGGTCGCCAGGTCGGGAAAGCCCACCGGGAGGTATCCGATCAGCGACCCCCCGCCCTCGACCACGCTGCCGACCGACCACGGCTCGGCCGTCACGACTGCACCGCGCCGTCGTCGAACAGACCGAACCAGGCGCCGGCGGTCGCCACGTCCTTGTCTCCGCGGCCGCTCAGGTTGACCAGGATGATGGCGTCGGGCCCCAATTCGACCCCGAGCTTCAGCGCTCCTGCCAGGGCGTGCGCGGATTCGATCGCCGGGATGATGCCCTCGGTCCGGCTGAGGAGGCGCAGAGCCTCCATCGCCTCCGTGTCCGACGCCGGGAGGTAGGTCGCCCGCCCGATGTCCGCCAGATGGGCGTGCTCGGGGCCGACGCCGGGGTAGTCGAGTCCGGCCGAGATCGAGTGCGACTCGATGGTCTGGCCGTCCTCGTCCTGCAGCAGGTAACTGCGGGCGCCGTGCAGGATGCCGGGGCGGCCGCGCTCGATGGACGCCGCGTGCCGCTCCGTGTCGATCCCGTCGCCCGCCGCCTCGTAACCGAAGAGCTTCACATCGGGGTCGTCGAGGAAGGCATGGAAGATGCCGATCGCATTGGATCCGCCGCCGACGCACGCGGCCACGGCATCCGGAAGCCGGCCGGTGAGTTCGAGCACCTGCGCCCGAGCCTCCTCGCCGATGATCTTCTGAAAGTCGCGCACCATCGCCGGGAACGGGTGCGGCCCGGCCGCGGTGCCGAAGATGTAGTTGGTGGTCTCGACGCTCGTGACCCACTCGCGGTAGGCCTCGTTGATCGCATCCTTCAGCGTGCGGGAACCGGTGGTCACCGAGACCACCTCGGCCCCGAGCAGGCGCATCCGGGCGACGTTGAGTGCCTGGCGCTGCGTGTCGACCTCGCCCATGAAGATCGTGCAGTCGAGCCCGAAGAGGGCCGCGGCGGTGGCTGTCGCGACGCCGTGCTGGCCGGCTCCTGTCTCGGCGATGACGCGCTTCTTGCCGATGCGCTTCGTGAGCAGCGCCTGACCGAGCACGTTGTTGATCTTGTGCGATCCGGTGTGGTTGAGGTCCTCGCGCTTGAGGATGATGCGGGCGCCGCCGGCGTGCTCGGCGAACCGCGGGACCTCCGTGATGATCGACGGGCGACCGGTGTAGCTGCGATGGAGTCCGGCGAGCTCGGCCTGGAAGGCGGGATCGACCTTCGCCGACTCGTACGCGGCTGCCAGCTCGTCGATGGCGGCGATCAGGGATTCGGGCATGAACCGCCCGCCGTATTCGCCGAAGAACGGGCCGGAGGCGTCGCGCAGACTCATGCGCCTGCCGCCAGGAACTCCTGGAGCGTGGCGACCGGGTCGTCTCCGCGCACGAGGGCTTCGCCGATGAGCACCACGTCGGCGCCCGCCGAACGGTAGTGCATGACATCGGCGGGCTCCAGCACCGCGGATTCGGCGATGCGGATGACTCCCGACGGGATGCTGTCGGCCAGCGATCCGAACAGGTCGCGGTCCAGCTCGAAGGTGTTCAGATCGCGGGCGTTCACCCCCACGACATGGGCGCCGAGATCGAGGGCCCGTTCCACCTCGTCGGCGGAGTGGGCCTCGACCAGCGCCGTCATCCCGAGCTCGGCGATGAGCGCGTGGAGCCGCTGCAGAACGGGCTGAGCGAGGGCGGCGACGATGAGCAGCACCAGGTCGGCGCCGGAGGCCCGTGCCTCCAGCACCTGGTACTCCTCGACGATGAAGTCCTTGCGCAGAACCGGGATGTCGACGGCGTCCCGCACCTGCTCGAGGTCGCCGAGCGACCCGCCGAAGCGACGGCCCTCGGTCAGGACGCTGATCGCCGACGCTCCCCCGGTCTGATACGAGACGGCCAGGCCGGCCGGATCGGCGATGTCGGCAAGGGCGCCGCGGCTCGGGCTCGCGCGCTTGACTTCGGCGATGATCTTCACGCGGTCGGCGGGCGCGAGGGCTGCCACGGCATCCAGTGCGGGCAGGCGGGCCAGAGCATCGGCCTCGACCTGTTCGAGGCTGCGCGACGCGCGCCGCTCCGAGGCGTCTGCGACGGCCCCGGCGACGAGTTCGTCGAGCAATCGAGGGCTCTGCAGATTCAGGAGTGAGCCTTGGGGACGTATTTCGGCCCCTTGACCCCGTAGCCGAGCTTCGAGAGCACGACGCCGACGATCGCGCCGACGACGAGCAGCCCTGCCGACGCCCAGACGAAGACGGGGAGGTCGAACCAGAACGCCAGGGTTCCGGCGGCGAACGCCACCAGCATGATCGTCACCGCGACCCAGGCCGCCGGGGAGTTTCCGTGTCCGGGCTCGTTCTCGTCGCTCACTACTGCTCCTTCGTACCGGTTCGTGGGCGATTCCACTCTAGCGGGGCACTCGCCGTGGCATCGCTGGTGGTCACGGGCTCACTCGTGGTTGCCGTGGTCTGCGGAAAAACTTCGGATCACGCGTGTCGCCGACTCGCCGACACCTGGACGTGACGCCGCGCGATCCGCTGAGTTCCGACGTTTCTCACGACCGGTGGGGTCAGCCGGGCCCCCGGCGCCCGCGTCCGTCGTCCGCTCCAGCGGCTAGGCCTTCTCGGTCGGGTCGTCGCCCTCGCTGAGGGCGTCCCAGTCGTGGATCGCGGTGCCGTCGGGCGTCGCGGTACGCGTACGCGTGTACTTCTCGCCCGAGGTCGGCCAGCCTCTCGAGGTCACGGCGATGCCGAGGCCGGTGAGGATCATCACGACTCCGGCCGCCAGACCGACATATGGCCACGCGGTCGTCACCGCGCTCGCGATCTCATCGAGGAACGCCTGCTCGTCGGTCGTGAAACCGGTCTCATCGACGAGCACGGGCAAGGATGCACGCACGGGATCGCTCAGCGCCCAGACGGTCACGACGACGACGCAGACGCCGAGTAGGGCATCGAGAACGCCCAGCACGACGCGGAAGAACGGCCCGGCGAGGGCCAGTGCGGCAACCAGGGCGAGGGATGCCAGCGCCAGCGGCAGAAGCGCCCCGCCCGCGATCGACCCCGGCACAGCCAGCTCGACGCCGGAGAGCCGCAGCAGGAACCAGGTCTGCGACCACGCCAGCGACACCAGTGCCGCCTCGACGACGATCGCGGCCATCGAGGCCAGGCGCAGGCGGCCCGGTGTCATTCCAGCCTCCGCATGGCGTTGGCGATCGCCACCGCGCGGAGCGGTGCCGCCGCCTTGTTCTGCGATTCGGCGTGCTCGAGCTCGGGATCGGAGTCGGCGACCAGCCCCGCGCCGGCCTGCACGCGTGCCATCCCGCCGACGATCGTGGCGGTCCGGATGGCGATGGCCAGGTCCGCGTCGCCCGCGAGACCGAAGTAGCCGACCACGCCGCCGTAGACACCGCGTTGAGCGACTTCCAGCTCGTCGATGATCTCCAGCGCCCTCGGCTTCGGCGCGCCCGAGAGCGTGCCCGCCGGGAAGGTGGCCCGGAAGACGTCGATCGGCGTCGCATCCGGCCGCAGATCGCCTTCCACGCTCGACACCAGGTGCATGATGTGGCTGAACCGCTCGACCTGCATGAACTCGGTCACCTCGACGGACCCCGCCACGCAGACCTTCGAGAGGTCGTTCCGGGCGAGATCGACGAGCATGAGGTGCTCCGCCTGCTCCTTGGGATCGCCGAGCAGCTCGTCGGCGAGCTCGACGTCGCGCTCCGGCGTCTCTCCGCGCGGCTTCGAACCGGCGATCGGATGCGAATAGACGCGTCCGTCCTGCACCTTCACCAGCGCCTCCGGCGAGGATCCCACGATCGAATACGACTCGCGCTCGCTGTTCGACGACGCGGGGCTCTCGAGCGTGAGGAGGTACATGTACGGGCTGGGATTCAGGGCACGCAGCACGCGGTACACGTCGATCGGCTCGGCAGCGATCTCGTGGTCGAAGCGCTGCGAGATGACGACCTGGAACACGTCCCCGTCGCGGATGTACTGCTTCGAGCGCTCGACGGCCGCGCGGAAGTCGGCCGCCGGCACGCGCGGCACCGGGGACGGCTCCACGCCCAGGTCCACCTCCGCGAGCCACGCCTCGGAGGGCTGCGCGAGCCCGTGCTGCAGCTCATCGAGCTGCGATTGCGCGCGGTCCCAGAGGGCACCGGCCGGCTCAGCCCCGTCGTTCAACGCGCTCGCGATGAGGATGGCGGTGCCGTTGCGGTGGTCGAGGACGACCAGCTCGGACACGAAGCTGAGCGCCTGGCCCGGGATCGCGAAGTCGGCGGGCGGGATGTCGGGCAGGCGCTCGAGCTGACGGATCGCCTCCCAGCCGATGAAGCCCACGAGCCCGCCGGTCAGCGGCGGGTGCCCGTCGACCTGCGGAGTGCTCCAGCGGGCGTAGAGGTGGTCGATCGCCGCGAGGGGGCCATCGGGCGCATCGGAGCCCAGCGCGCGCTCGGCGGCGAGGCCGTAATCGATCCAGGACGCGGCATCCCGGCCCTGCTCGTCGACGACCTGTGTGAGCACCCCGAGCGACCCGACGCCGACGAAAGACCAGCGTGACCAGATGCCGCCCTGCTCGGCCGACTCGAGCAGGAACGTACCGGGCTTGCCGAGGGCGAGTTTGCGGTACACGCCGATGGGCGTCTCTCCGTCGGCGAACAGTTCGCGCAGGACCGGGACGACGCGGTGCCCCGCGGCGATCGACGCGTCGAAGTCGGCGCGGGATGTCGTCGTCACGGCAGTCTCTCTGGTCAGGCGGTCTGGTCAGTCGATCGGCGGCGTGCCAACGACCGGTTCGAGGGCGTCCACGTCGAAGCAGGCACGGGCGCCGGTGTGACAGGCGGGTCCGACCTGCTCGACCTGTACCAGGAGCGTATCGCCGTCGCAATCGAGCGCCGCGCCGCGCACGTACTGCACGTTGCCGCTGGTGTCGCCCTTGCGCCAGTACTCCTGCCTGCTGCGCGACCAGAAGGTCACCCGGCCCTCGGTGAGCGTGCGACGGAGCGCCTCGGCGTCCATGTAGCCGAGCATCAGGACCTCGCGGCTGTCGTGCTGCTGGATGATCGCGGGCAGCAGCCCGGCGGCATCGAAGGTGGCGCGCCTCACCACCTCCTCGACGTTGTCGCTGTTCACAGGCTCAGCGCTCATCGCACATCCACCCCTTCCGTTCGCAATGCGTCCTTGACCTGGCCCACCGTCAACTCGCCGTTGTGGAACACCGATGCGGCCAGCACGGCGTCGGCACCGGCGGCGACCGCCGGTGCGAAGTGCTGGAGGGCTCCCGCTCCCCCGCTCGCGATGACCGGAACGCTGCTGATCGCGCGGATCGCGGACACCAGTTCCAGGTCGAACCCCTGCTTCGTGCCGTCGGCGTCGATCGAGTTGACCAGCAACTCGCCCGCCCCGCGCTCGATCGCCTCGGATGCCCAGGCCACCGCATCCAGCTCGGTCTCGGTGCGGCCGCCGTGGGTCGTGACCACGAAGCCGCTCGGCGCCGCGTCGCTGCGCTTCACGTCGAGGCTCAGCACGAGCACCTGGGCGCCGAAGCGGTCGGCGATCTCGCCCAGCAGGTCGGGCCGGGCGATCGCGGCGCTGTTGACGCCCACCTTGTCGGCGCCGCTCGCCAGCAGCCTGGCGACATCGTCGGTCGAGCGCACTCCCCCGCCGACGGTGAGCGGGATGAACACCTGCTCGGCCGTGGCCGTCACCGTCTCGTACATGGTGGCGCGGTCTTCGACGGTGGCCGTGACGTCGAGGAAGGTGACCTCGTCGGCGCCCTGGTCGTAGTAGCGTTTCGCCAGCTCGACCGGGTCGCCGGCGTCGCGCAGATCGAGGAAGTTGACGCCCTTGACCACCCGCCCGGCCGCGACGTCCAGGCACGGGATGACGCGGACCGCCACGGGCATCAGATCCTCGCGGCGTGGATGGCGCTCACCAGGATCGCGCGGGCGCCCAGGGCGTACAGCTCGTCCATGAGGTGGTGCGTCTCCACTCGCGGCACCATCACCCGAACCGCGACCCAGTCGGTGTCGCGCAGCGGCGACACCGTCGGCGACTCGAGTCCCGGCGTGATCTTCGATGCCGCGTCGACGAGATCCGCCGGAAGGTCGTAGTCCATGAGCACGTACTGGTGCGCGACCATGACGCCCTGGATGCGGCGGCGCAGCGTCTCGAGCCCAGGCACATCGGAACGGCTGGCGATCAGCAGGGCCGTCGACTCCAGGATCACGGGGCCGAAGATCTCCAGGCCCTGCTTCTTGAGCGTGCTGCCGGTCTCGACGACGTCGGCGACCGCATCCGCCACCCCGAGCCGGACCGCGGACTCGACCGCTCCATCCAGGCGCACCACGGTCGCGTCGACGCCCTCGCGTGCGAGGAAGTCGCCGACGAGGCCGTCGTAGCTGGTCGCGACCCGCACGCCCGCGAGGTCGGTGAGCTCGGTGAAGCGCTCGGCCGGTCCGGCGAACCGGAAGGTCGAGGCTCCGAAGTCGAGCTCGTCGACCTCGACCGCGGCCGAATGCGAGTCGAGCAGCAGGTCGCGACCCGTGATGCCGACGTCGAGGGCGCCCGATCCGACGTACGTCGCGATGTCGCGCGGGCGCAGGTAGAAGAATTCGACGTCGTTGCGCGGGTCGGCGACGATCAGTTCTTTGGGATCGCGACGGGTCGCGTATCCGGCCTCTTGCAGCACCTCGATCGCGGTGTCCGACAACGTGCCCTTGTTCGGCACGGCGATTCGCAACATGGCTTTTCCTTCAGCTCGAAACGGGATGTTGGGTTGCGAATTCAGAGATGTCGGTACACGTCCGACGGGGTCAGGCCCTTCGCCAGCATCAGCACCTGCAGGTGGTACAGCAGCTGCGAGATCTCGGCGGCGGTCTCGTCGTCGGACTGGTATTCGGCCGCCATCCAGACCTCGGCGGCCTCTTCGACGATCTTCTTGCCGATCTCGTGGACCCCGGCGTCGAGCTCCGCGACGGTGCCCGAGCCGGCGGGCCGCTCGGCGGCCTTCTGCTCGAGCTCCTGCCAGAGGGCGTCGAAGGTCTTCACGCCTTCAGGGTACCGGCGCGCGGATGCGTTAGGCGCGCGGCTACTTGACGCCCAGGAGGTCGATCACGAAGACCAGCGTGCGACCGCTCAGGCGATGTCCGCCGCCGGCCGGACCGTAGGCGCAAGACGGGCGGGCAGACCAGCTGACGCCGACCGCCGACCTTCATGCCCGGGATACCGTCCTGCCAGCCCTTGACCAGGCCGTTGAGCGGGAACTGGATCGACGCGCCGCGGTCCCAGCTCGCGTCGAACTGCTCGCCGGTCTCGAAGTCGACGCCGAGGTAGTGCACATCGACGGTGGCGCCGGGGGTGGCCTCCGCGCCGTCGCCGACCTCGAGGTCGGTGATGACGAGGTCGGTGGGAGCGTCGCCCATGGTCGGTTCGATCTCGGGCTTGGTCTTGTCAGTCATGGTTCCAGTCAATCAGACCGAATCCGAGAGCCGGGTCAATGCGCGTGCGGGTGCGCCTCGGCGATGGCGCGCAGCTTCTCGATCGCCGTCACGGGGTCATCGGACTGGTAGACGCTCGATCCCGCGACGAAGGTGTCGGCGCCCGCCTCCGAAGCCGCGCCCGATCGTGGATTCCGAGATGCCGCCGTCGACCTGGAGCCAGAGCGAGAGGTCGCCGCGCCGCCTCGCCGCACCCTGCCGGATCTTCGGCAGCATCTCCTCCACGAAGCTCTGCCCGCCGAACCCGGGCTCGACCGTCATGACCAGCAGCTGATCGAACTCGGGCAGCAGCTCGAGATACGGCTCGATCGCGGTGCCCGGCTTGACCGCGAGACCCGCGCGAGCGCCGATCTGCGCGCAGCCTGCGGGCCAGGGCGACCGGCTCATCCGTCGCCTCGGCGTGGAAGGTGACCGAGAACGCACCCAGCTCGGCGTATCCGGGCGCCCAGCGGTCGACATCCGTGATCATCAGGTGCACGTCGAGCGGGATCGGCGACACCTCCTGCAGCCGGTCGACCATCGTGGGGCCGAACGTGAGGTTCGGCACGAAGTGGTTGTCCATCACGTCGACGTGCAGCGCGTCGGCGGTGGCGACACGTTCGACCTCTGATTGAAGGTTGGCGAAATCGGCGGTGAGGATGCTCGGGTTGATCCGGACGGTCACGACGCCACCTTAGCCAGCAGCTGGATGAACATGGCGTCGGTCCCGTGGCGATGCGGCCAGAGCTGCACGCTGGTCCCGGGCGGCAGATCGAGGTCACGCGTGGCGATCGCCTGCACGACCGCCGGGGTGTCGAGTGCGTTCAGACCGGAGTGCCGGGCGAGCGCCGCGTCGACGACTCCGCGCGTCTCGTCGAGGTGCGGCGAGCAGGTGACGTACGCCAGGATGCCGCCGGGCTTCAGGGCGGCGACCGCGGCATCCAGCAGTGCGGCCTGCAATCGCGTGAGCTCGGCGACGTCGGCCGGCTGCTTGCGCCAGCGCGCCTCGGGTCGGCGCCGCAGCGCACCGAGGCCCGTGCACGGCGCGTCGAGCAGGATGCGGTCGAACGCCTCCGGCGCCTCGGTCGCGAACCGCAGGCCGTCGCCCTCGACGACCTCCGGAGCCGGATCGAAGACCGCGAGAGCGTTGCGCACCAGCCGCGCCCGCGTCGGAACGAGCTCGTTGGCGACGAGGGTCGCCCCGCCGAGCGCCGCCTCCGCGGCCAGCAGCGCGGCCTTGCCGCCCGGGCCCGGCGCACAGGTCGAGCCAGCGCTCGCCCGCGACGATCGGACGCGCGCGGCTCAGCGCGAGCGCGGCGAGCTGCGATCCCTCGTCCTGCACGCGCGCGCGTCCGCTCGCGACCACCGCGTTGCCGGCCGGGTCGCCGCCCGGCCGACCGGGCTCCGACCGGCGAGACGCCTCCGGCGTTCTCCGACCTCGTCGACCGTCGCCAGCCCCGGCAGCGCGACGAGGCTCACCTCGGGCGCCTCGTTGTCGGCGGCGAGCAGGTGCTCGAGCTCGCCGTCCCGGCCGTCGGCCTCCAGAGCATGCGCGGAACGCCGCGACCACCCAGTCCGGATGCGCGTACTCGACCGCGAGCCGCGCGTCGCCGGTGAGTCCGGCCAGCGCCCGCTCGCGCCACTCCTCGGGCGTCGAGCGGGTGATCGTGCGCAGCACCCCGTTGGCGAAGCCCTTCGCCGACCCCTTGCCCGCCGAGGCGACCAGCGCGACCGACTCGCCGACGGCGGCGTGCGGCGGCGATCCGCATCGACAGCAGCTGGTGGGCGCCGAGCCGCAGGGCGTCGAGCACCTCGGGGTCGAGCTGCTCGAGCGGCCGGTCGATCACGAGCGACGAGCACCCGGTCGTAGTAGCCCGCGCAGGCGCAGCGTGCCGTAGGCGAGCTCGGTCGCGAGGCCGGCGTCGGCGGCGCGAGCCGCGCCTCGGCGAGCAGCGTCGGGCAGCAGCAGGTTGGCGTAGGCGTCGTCCTCGCGCACGGCACGCAGCACCTCGTAGGCGACGCGGCGCGCGGGCTGCACCCGCGGGGCGCGGCGCTCGGCCGACGGCCCGGTGACGTCACGGGCGACGTCATCCGGCGACGACCGGCGCGCCGTCGCGGCCCGCGCCACCAGTCGGCGGCCGGCATCGCGCGCTTGCCGGCCGGCTGCACGCTCGAGCAGCTCGAGCGGCGTCGATGCGGTGCCGGCGAACACGCGCCCGCCCGCGTTCCTCGATCCGGCCGGGCGCGAGTCGCGGGACGTCGTGCGCGATGGCCGCCTCGTGCACCTTGAGGCGCTCGCCGTCGATCATCGTGAACGCGCCCGGCTCGGGGGTGACGCCGCGGATGCGCGCGTCGATCGGCCGCCGGCATCCTGGGACCAGTCGAGCCGGCCGTCCTCGAGCGTGAGCTTCGGGGCGAGGGTGGCTTCGCCGTCCTGGGGCGTCGCGCGTGCGGTGCCCGCCGCGAGGTCGTCGACGACCCCGGTGAGCAAGCCGGCTCCGGAGACGGCGAGGGCTTCGAGCAGGTGCCCGGCCGTCTGGTTGCGGCCGATCGGCCGCGACTCCATCGCGAAGACGTCGCCGGCGTCGAGTTCCGGTACGAGCTGGAACACGGCGGCGCCGGTCTCGTGATCGCCGGCCATGATCGCGCGCTGCACGGGCGCCGCACCGCGCCAGCGCGGCAGCAGCGAGAAGTGCAGGTTGATCCAGCCGAGCCGCGGCGCGCTGAGCAGCGGCTCGCGCACCAGGCCGCCGTAGGCGACGATCACGCCGAGATCGGCTTCGAGCGCCATCAATTCATTGGCGACGGGCTCTAGCCGATTGGCGCGGACGACGCGGAGCACCGCGCCTCGACGCGCAGTCGGCGACCGGCGTCGGGGTGAGGACGTTCTTGCGCCCCTGACGGCGAGTCCTCCCGCGTCACGACGGCGACGACCTCGTGCGGCCCGGCGAGCAGGGCGCGCAGGCTCGGGACCGCGGCGGCGGGGCTTCCCGCGAAGACGATCCGGAGTGGGGGCACGGTCTCGATTCTGCCTCGGTCTCACTCCTCGAACGGCTCCGGGTCGTCGAACCGGGCCCGCAGCGGCAGCGGCTGCCGCCCGCGCGCGGGCGCGCCGGGGACGGGCTTGCGCCGCGTGGTCGCCTGCCGCACGATCTCCGAGCGCACGACCGTCGGCCACCTCGTGTCCGGCCGCGTAGTCGAACCGGATGATCGCCCGCGCCCGTCCGTCGGTCTCGGTGGTGCCGAGCGCCTCCGCCGCGGCCGGCAACGCAGCGATCGCGGCCGCCACGGCATCCGGGGCGCCCTGCAGCGTCGCGGTGCGCACCGACGGGCGGGAAGCGCAGGATGCGTCGGTCGGCCAGCTCGGCACGGGCGTAGTCGGCCTGCGACCAGGTCGCGAGTGCGGCAGCCAGCGAGCCCCCGACGCCGACCAGCACGACCGTCGCGTCGTCGGCGGCCAGCGCGGCGGCGTCGGACCACCAGCGCAGCACGTCCTCGCCCACGCGGAGGCTCTCGCGCGCGACCATGCGCTCGCCGTCGAGGAGGAGCACCGCGCGGTATCCGCCGGCCGCGAGCGGCTCGGCGCCGCGGGTGGCGATCACCAGGGCGGGCCGATCGTCGACGTCGAGCAGCGGTCGGTCGCCGTCGGAGACGACGACGCGCGTGCCGGGGAACGCCCGCCCCAGATCTTCGGCGGTGCGCCGCGCTCCGGCCCCCGCCGTGCGCAGCTTCGTCCCCGAGCAGTTCGAGCAGCGCCAGGCGCCCTCGATCGCACCGCACCAGGTGCAGCTCGGTGGAGCGCCGGAGCGACGCTGCCGCAGCGGACCACCGCAGCGCCGGCATCGGGCCGCCTCACCGCAGTCGGCGCAGCGCAGTCCGGGGGCGTACCCCGGCCGACCCACCTGTACCAGCACCGGACCGGTCTTCGCGGCCTCCGTCGCCGTGCGCCAGGCCAGCGACGGGATGCGCGCCTGGGCCGCGAGCCGATCGTCGGCGGTCGTGTTCGCCGTGGCCACGATGCGCGGCCGGCGCGGCCGAGCCGGAGGCAGCTGCTCGAGCCAGCCGACCTCGACCAGGCGTTCGACGTCGGTCGTGCGGGTGTGCCCGGCGAACAGCAGCGCTCCGCCCTGTTGCTCCTGGCGGATCAGCGCCGCGTCGCGCGCGTGCACGTAGGGGCTGAGCGGCTCGCCCAGGAGCGGATCCCCGTCGTTCCAGATCGCGATGAGCCCGAGCCGCTCGGCAGGTGCGTACACGGCCGACCGGGTGCCCAGGATCACCAGCGGGGACGACGGCTGCTCGCAGCAACGCGCGGTACCGGTCCGGGTTCGGCTGCCGGGCGTCCCAGCGCGCCACCGACTCCGCGGGCAGCAGTTCGGCGAGGGCCGCCGCCAGCTGGTCCTGGTCGCGGTAGTCGGGCACGACCAGGATCGCGCTCGCACCGGACGCCACGGTGTGCGCCGCGGCGCGAGCGAGGGTGACCGCCCACCGCCCCGTCCAGGCGCCCGACGGCAGACGCACGACACCGGGCTCGACCGACAGAGCGAATCGCCTGCCCTCGGCCAGCGCCGTCTCGACCGCGCCCGGCGGCATAGCCGGGGATGTCGGGCGCAAGGCGGGTCGGGGAGCGCAGCCGGCTCGCCCGCCGCCAGCCAGGCCTTCTCGACCCGGACCTGCCGTGTGCGGGATCGCGAGGCGCAGCACGTCGTTCGCCGACCCCGCGGCCCGGTCGGCGACGGCACGCGCGAGACGCCAGACCTCGGGGCGCAGCACCGGGATCGGCGAGACGAGCGCCTCGACGTCGCTGAGCGGGCCCGGATAGTCCTGCTGGGATCGCGAGCTCGACGACGAAGCCGGTTGCCAGGCGATTCGCGCTGCGCAGCGGCACCGACACCCGTACGCCGGGCTCGACCCCGCTCATGCCCGGCGGCACGCGATAGTCGAGCAGCCGATCGAGCTGCGGGAGCGACGAGTCGACGAGCACCCGTGCGATGGCGCTCACGGCACGTCGCTCACGGCATGTCTACAGTCCGGCGGCGGACCTGAGCGCGTCGACCCGGTCCGTCTTCTCCCAGGTGAAGTCGGGGAGCTCGCGACCGAAGTGGCCGTACGACGCCGTCGCGGCGTAGATCGGCCGCAGCAGGTCGAGGTCGCGGATGATCGCGGCCGGGCGCAGGTCGAAGACCTCGCGGATCGCGTCGATGATGCGCTCCTCGGGCACCTGCGCCGGTTCCGAAGGTCTCCACGTACAGGCCGACCGGCGACGCGGTGCCGATCGCGTACGCGACCTGCACCTCGACGCGGTCGGCGAGTCCGGCGGCGACCGCGTTCTTCGCCACCCAGCGCATCGCGTAGGCGGCCGAACGGTCGACCTTCGACGGGTCCTTGCCGCTGAACGCGCCGCCGCCGTGCCGGGCGGCACCGCCGTAGGTGTCGACGATGATCTTGCGCCCGGTGAGGCCGGCGTCGCCCTGCGGGCCGCCGATCTCGAAGCGGCCGGTCGGGTTGATGAGGATGCGGGCGTCGGCCGACGGGAGGTCGACCCGCTCGAGCGTCGGACGGATCACGAGGCGCTCGACCTCGGCACGCAGCTCGTCGGTGGAGATCTTCGGCGAGTGCTGCGTCGAGATGACGACGGTCTCGACCGTGCGCGGGGTGGTGCCGTCGTAGCCGATGGTGACCTGGGTCTTGCCGTCGGGGCGCAGCCAGTCGACCTCGCCCTCGTGGCGGACCTCGGCGAGACGCTCGGACAGGCGGTGCGCCAGCCAGATCGGGAGCGGCATCAGCTCGGGCGTCTCGCGCGTCGCGTAGCCGAACATCAGGCCCTGGTCGCCGGCGCCCTGGTGGTCGAGCTCGTCGCTGCTGGAGCCTTCGCGCGACTCGAACGCGTCGTCGACACCCTGCGCGATATCGGGCGACTGCGCGCCGATCGAGATCGAGACGCCGCACGACCGCCCGTCGAACCAGACGTCGGACGAGTCGTAGCCGATGTCCGTGATGCGGTCGCGCACGATGGTCGGGATGTCGACGTAGCCGCTGGTCGTCACCTCGCCCGCGACGTGCACGAGTCCCGTGGTCACGAGCGTCTCGACCGCGACGCGTGCCGTCGGATCGACGGTCAGCAGCGCGTCGAGGATCGAGTCGCTGATCTGGTCGCAGATCTTGTCGGGGTGACCCTCGGTGACGGACTCGGACGTGAACAGGCGCAAAGCATGCGCGGGGGATTTCAGCAGAAGTAGACACAGCCGGCCTTCGTTGTTCGGACTCGGTCAGCGGACGACGTCGAGGATACGGTCGGCTACCGACGCCTTCGACCCCTCGGCCTCGGCAACTATATCGCCGGTCGCAGAGAGGACGACGACCGCGTTACCGTCTGCGGCGAAGCCCTCGGTCCAGCCGACCCTGTTGACGACGAGGAAGTCGACGCCCTTGCGGGCCGCCTTCGCGCGGCCGAGTGCGAGCAGCGCGTCCCGGTCGGCCTCGGTCTCCGCGGCGAAGCCGACGACGACCTGCCCGTCGCGACGCGCGGCCGTGAGCTCCATCAGGATGTCGGGGTTCTTCACGAGGTGCAGGTCGAGCGTGTCGCCCTGCGCGTCCTTCTTGATCTTCGACGTCGGCGACGGACTCCGGCCGGTAGTCGGCGACCGCGGCGGCCATGATGACGGTGTCGGCCTGCCCGGCGGCGAGCAGCGTCGCCTCCTGCAGCTCGAGGGTGGTGGATACGTGGACGACCTCGACGCCGGCGAACCGTCGCGGCGAGCACGCCCTCGTCGATGTTGCGCGACGACGAGCGTGACCTCGGCCCCGCGGGCGGCGGCCGCGCGCGCGAGCGCGACGCCCTGTTTGCCGCTCGAGCGGTTGCCGATGAACCGGACCGGATCGAGCGGCTCGCGCGTGCCGCCGGCGGTGATCAGGATGCGACGGCCGGCCAGGTCGCGCGGTGCCGACGCAGGGCGAGTGCGGCGGCGACGATCTCGTCGGGCTCCGCCATGCGCCCCGGCCCCGAGTCGGATCCGGTGAGCTGCCCGCTCGCGGGGCCCACGATGTGGGCGCCGCGCTCGACCAGCAGCGCCACGTTCGCGATCGGTCGCGGGGTTCTGCCACATCTCGGTGTGCATCGCAGGCGCGAGCACGAGCGGCGCCGTCGAGGCGAGCACCGTGTTGCCGAGCAGGTCGTCGGCGAGGCCGGTCGCCAGCTTCGCGAGCGTGTGCGCGGTCGCCGGCGCGATCACGATCAGGTCGGCGCGCTGGCCGAGCGCGACGTGGCGCACCTCGGCGACCCCCTCGTAGAGGTCCGAGTGCACGGGATTGCGGCTGATCGCCTCGAGCGTGGGGCGGCCCACGAAGCGCAGCGCAGCATCCGTCGCGACGACATGGACGTCGTGACCCTCCAGCACCAGGGCGCGGACGACGCCGACGGCCTTGTACGCGGCGATGCCGCCGGTGATGCCGACGACGATGTTCATCGCACGTGACCGGGCTCGTGCACGCGGTGTCGGGCGATCTACGGGGCGACGGGCTCGTCGAGCGGCTTGAGGACGAGCTTGTCCTCGTTGATCTCGTGCAGCGCCACCGAGAGCGGCTTGTCGTCGATCGTCGAGTCGACCAGCGGGCCGACGTTGTCGAACAGCGACCCCTCGTGCAGGTCGGCGTAGTAGTCGTTGATCTGGCGGGCGCGCTTGGAGGCGAAGATCACCAGCTGGTACTTGGAATCCACCTTCGAGAGCAGGTCGTCGATGGGCGGGTCGATGATGCCGGAGTTCTTGTCGGCCATGGCCGTGCCCCTTTCAGGGGTTGTCGTGTGGGATGTCGGCGTGCGCCGGGCTGGTCGGGACGTGCGATCAGTCGCCGGGCACTGCCAGCAATTCTACGACCTCTTGCGCCGCCTGGCCGACTTCGTGGTTGACGACCTTCACATCGAACTCGTCCTGGGCGCGCAATTCGATGCGCGCGGTGGCCAGACGCCGGGACTGCTCGACGGAATCCTCGGTGCCGCGGCCGATCAGCCGGCGCACCAGTTCCTCCCAGGTGGGAGGCAGCAGGAACACCAGCAGGGCCTCCGGCATCGCCGCCTCGCACGGCACGGGCACCCTGCAGGTCGATCTCGAGCAGCACGCTCTTTCCCAGGGCGAGCGCTGCATCGATCGGCGGCCGGGGGGTGCCGTATCGGTAGGCGTTGTGCACGGTCGCGTACTCGAGGAACTCGCCCCGCTCGATCAGCTCGTCGAACTGCGCGTCGGACATGAAGTAGTAGTGCTCCCCGTCCACCTCGCCGACCCGCGGCGGCCGGGTCGTGGCCGAGATGCTGAGCGAGACCCCGGGATAGTTCTCGCGGATGTGGCGCGAGACGCTGCCCTTGCCGACGGCGGTCGGTCCGGCCAGCACCACGAGCCTGCTCTTCGTGCGGCGTCCGCCCTCGCGCTGGATGAGGTATTCGCGCAGCTTGTCACGCTGCCGGATGCCGAGGCCGCCGACGCGCTTCGATGCGGCGATCCCGAGTTGTTCCATGACCCGATCGGCGCGGGTGGGACCCACGCTCGGGATGCTCATCAGGAGCTCGCGCACGCGCAGGGTGGCTTCCGGTGCAGTCGGCTCCCCCGCCCACGCGGCCTCGGCCGACCTCCAACGCCCGGCGTTCGCGCGTCGCGATGGCGGCCTTCACCGCGGCTCGGCCGCGGCGCGCGGCGACCGCGGCGTGAGCGGCGGCGACCCGGTCGACCTCCGGTGGGGTCTGGCGTTTCACTTCGGCACCTCCTCGCTCGCTCGCCGCACTGCTTCGGCAAGTCCATCGGGTCCGGCTACGAGAACGCTGCGAGAGACGTTCACCACCGTGTGGGTGGACGCTACCCCGAACAGGTCCCGCACGTCGGAGAGTTCCGCACCTTGCGCTCCGAACCCGGGCGCCAGGATGGGCACTCCGGTCAGCTGCTCCGGCTCGATCCCGTAGTCGGAGAGTCGCACGGTCGCGCCGAGCACGACGCCGATCGAGCCGAGCCCGGTGACGTCGCCGTTGCGGTCCCGCACGTCGGCGACGACACCCGAGGCGACGGTGAGGCCATCGGCGCGGACCGCCCGCTGGGTCGCCGCTCCCTCCGGATTGGACGTCGCGGCCAGGACGAAGACGCCCTTGCCTGCCGCGGCGGCGCGCGCCAGCACGCCATCCAGGGATCCGAGGCCCTGATAGGCCGCCGTCGTCATCGCATCGGCTTCGAGGGGCGACCCCGGCGTCAGCCAGGCCTCCCCGTATGCGTCGACGCTCGATCCGACGTCGCCGCGCTTCGCGTCGGCGATCACCAGCAGCTGCGCCGAACGCGCTGCGGCCAGCACGTCTTCCAGCGCCGAATACCCCGCGGCCCCGTGCCGCTCGAAGAATGCAACCTGCGGTTTCAGGATGCCGGCGGCGCCTGCCACCGCATCCACCACCCGCAGCCCGAAGTCCCGGGCCCCGGCCGCAGAATCGGGCAGGCCCCACCTGGTCAACAGCTCGGCATGCGGGTCGATGCCGATGCACAGCCGTCCGGAGTCGGCGAAGACCCGCGCGAGCCGCGCCCCGAAACCGCCGGTCGCGGTGCCCTCACCCACGGTGCGCGAGCCTTCCCGCGCGATCGTGCGCGTAGTCCTGCAGGCTGCGCACATGCACCTCGCCGCGGACGACCTCGAACGCCGCGACGGCGGCGCCGAGTTGCGCGATGGTCGTGAACAGCGGCTTGTCGGCCGCCACGGTGGCCGTGCGGATCTCGAATCCGTCGGCACGGGCCTTGCGACCCGACGGGGTGTTGATCACGACGTCGATCTCGCCGGCATTGATGAGCTCGACGATGGACGGTTCACCCGGCACTATCTCCTGTCCCATGAAGTACTTGCGCACCGACTGCGATCGGATGCCGTTGCGGGCGAGCACCTCTGCGGTGCCCTCCGTCGCGACGATGTCGAAGCCCAGCTGCGAGAGCCGCAGGATCGGCAGCACGATCGCCCGCTTGTCGCGATCGGCGACCGAGACGAAGACGGTGCCGGACGTCGGCAGCCCTCCGTAGGCGGCATCCTGGCTCTTCGCGAACGCGCGGGGGAAGTCGACGTCGATGCCCATCACCTCGCCGGTCGAGCGCATCTCGGGGCCGAGCACCGAGTCCACCACGTTGCCCTCACTCGTGCGGAATCGCTTGAACGGAAGCACCGCCTCCTTCACGGAGACCGGCGAGTCGAGCGAGACGTGCGATCCGTCGCGTTCGGGCAGCAGGCCGGACTCGACGAGAGACCGGATGCTGCGGCCCACCATGAGGAGGGACGCCGCCTTCGCGAGCGGGATGCCCAGCGCCTTGGAGACGAACGGCACGGTTCGCGACGCGCGCGGATTCGCCTCCAGCACGTAGAGCACGCCGGCGCCGATCGCGAACTGCACATTGAGCAGACCGCGGACGCCGACGCCCTCGGCGATCTTGCGGGTGGCCTCGACCACCGCATCCTGGACGTCGCGCCCGAGGGTGACCGGCGGCAGGGTGCACGCCGAGTCGCCGGAGTGGATGCCGGCCTCCTCGATGTGCTCCATGATGCCGCCGACGTAGAGCTCTTCGCCGTCGAACAGGGCGTCGATGTCGATTTCGAGCGCGTCGTCGAGGAATCGGTCAACCAGCAGCGGTGAGCCGGGACCGATGATGGCCTGCTCGCGCACCCGGTCGAAGTAGTCCTCGAGGCTCGGGGTGTCATAGACGATCTCCATGCCGCGGCCTCCGAGCACGAAGCTGGGGCGGACGAGCACCGGGTAGCCGATCTCCTCGGCGACCCGCACCGCGCTCGGTGCGTCCGTCGCGGTGCCGTTCTTCGGCGACAGCAGCCCGGCCGCATCCAGGATGCCGGAGAACAGGCCGCGTTCCTCTGCCAGGTCGATGGCGCTCGGGCTGGTGCCCAGGATCGGGATGCCGGCCGCCTCGAGCCCGTTCGCCAGTCCGAGTGCCGTCTGGCCGCCGAGCTGCACGATGACTCCGAGCACTTCGCCGGACTGCTGCTCGGCGTGGATCACCTCGAGCACGTCCTCGAGCGTGAGCGGCTCGAAGTAGAGCCGGTCGCTGGTGTCGTAATCGGTCGACACGGTCTCGGGATTGCAGTTGACCATGATCGTCTCGAACCCGGCGTCGTGCAGTGCGAAGCTGGCGTGAACACACGAGTAGTCGAACTCGACCCCCTGCCCGATGCGATTCGGCCCGGAGCCCAGGATCACGACCTTCTTGCGCGTCGACGGCACCACCTCGGTCTCGAGGTCGTAGCTCGAGTAGTGGTACGGCGTCAGCGCCGGGAACTCACCAGCGCAGGTGTCGACGGTCTTGAACACCGGTCGCACGCCGAGCTGCCAGCGGGCGTTGCGGATCTCCAGCTCGGTCAGTCCACGCAGCTGCGCGATCTGGATGTCGGAGAAGCCGTGCTCCTTCGCGCGCCGGAAGAACTCGGCATCGACCTTCAGCGACGCCGCGATCTCGTCGGCGACCTCGTTGATCAGCAGGATCTGGTCGAGGAACCAGGGATCGATCTTGGTCGCGTCGAACACCTGCTCGACGGTGGCGCCCTTGCGGAGAGCCTGCTGCACCGTGATGATGCGCCCGTCGGTCGGGATCGTGGCGACATCGAGCAACTCGGTGACCGAGCGCGGCTCGTCGCCCCAATGGAAGCTGCTTCCCCGCTTCTCGAGGGACCGCAGCGCCTTCTGCAGAGCCGTGGAGAAGTTGCGCCCGATCGCCATCGCCTCGCCGACGCTCTTCATGGTCGTCGTGAGCGTGGCATCGGCCGAGGGGAACTTCTCGAAGGCGAAACGCGGCACCTTGACGACGACGTAGTCGAGCGTGGGTTCGAAGCTGGCGGGAGTCGCTCCCCCGGTGATCTCGTTGCGGATCTCGTCGAGTCGGTAGCCGATCGCGAGGCGGGCCGCGATCTTCGCGATCGGGAATCCGGTGGCTTTGGATGCCAGGGCGCTCGACCGCGAGACGCGCGGGTTCATCTCGATGACGATGATGCGGCCGTCGGCGGGATTGACCGCGAACTGGATGTTGCACCCGCCCGTGTCGACGCCGACCGCGCGGATGATGTCGATGCCGATGTCGCGCAGACGCTGGTACTCGCGGTCTGTCAGGGTCAGCGCTGGCGCGACCGTGATCGAGTCGCCGGTGTGGACGCCGACCGGGTCGACGTTCTCGATCGAACAGACCACGACCGTGTTGTCGGCGGTGTCGCGCATCAGCTCGAGCTCGTACTCCTTCCAGCCGCTGATCGACTCCTCGAGCAGCACCTCGCTCGTCGGGCTCTGGTGCAGGCCGTCGGTGACCATGCGGATCAGCTCGTCACGATCGTGGGCGAAGCCCGACCCCAGCCCGCCCATCGTGAACGACGGACGCACCACGAGGGGGTAACCCAGCTCCTCCGCGGCGTCCACGGCCTCACCCACGGTGTGGGCAATGTGACTGCGCGCGACCTCCGCCCCGGCCGCGATGACCAGCTCCTTGAACTGAAGCCGGTCCTCGCCCTTCTGGATCGCTTCGACCTTTGCGCCGATCAGTTCCACACCGTACCTGGCCAGGACTCCGGCTTCGTCGAGGGCGATGGCCGCGTTCAGCGCCGTCTGACCGCCCAGGGTGGGGAGCACGGCATCCGGCTGTTCCTTCTCGATGATCTTGGTGAGCACCTCGGTGGTGATCGGTTCGATGTAGGTGGCGTCGGCGAAGTCCGGGTCGGTCATGATCGTCGCCGGGTTGGGATTGACCAGGATCACGCGCACGCCCTCGGCGCGCAGCACGCGGCAGGCCTGCGTTCCCGAGTAGTCGAACTCGGCCGCCTGCCCGATCACGATCGGCCCGGAGCCGATGACGAGCACGCTCTGGATGTCGGGGCGCTTGGGCATCAGCCCCCCCGTTTCTGCAGGTGGCCGCGCACGAGATCGGCGAAGCGATCGAACAGGTAGTTGGCGTCGTGCGGTCCGGCGGCCGCCTCGGGGTGGTACTGCACCGAGAACGCCGGGATGTCGAGAGCACGCAGGCCCTCGACGACGTTGTCGTTGAGACCGACGTGGCTCACCTCGAGTCGGCCGTAGCCGTTCGGGCTGTCGAAGACCCCCTCGAGCGGCGCGGTGACCGCGAATCCGTGGTTGTGCGAGGTCACCTCGACGCGGCCGGTGCTCTTGTCGAGGACCGGCTGGTTGATGCCGCGGTGGCCGAATGGCAGCTTGTAGGTGCCGAGCCCGAGCGCGCGGCCGAGCAGCTGGTTGCCGAAGCAGATGCCGAAGAACGGCAGGCCGGCATCGAGCACGCCGCGGAGCAGCGCGACGTGCGCGTCGGACGCCTCCGGATCTCCGGGGCCGTTGGAATAGAAGACGGCGACCGGTTCGATCGCCAGCAGCTGCTCGAGGGTGACGTCCTGCGGCAGCACGTGAACCTCGAACCCACGGTCGGCGAGGTTCTCGACGGTGGACTGCTTGACCCCGAGATCGAGGATCGCCAGCACGCCGACACGGTCGCCGCGGGCCGGGGTGATGGTCTCCTCGGTCACCGAGACCTCGGACGAGAGGTTGCGACCCGCCATCTCGGGGGCCGCGCGCACGATCGCGAGCTGGTCTTCCGGGCTGAGGTCGGCATCCGGACCCGAGAACACGCCCGAGCGCATGGCACCGCGGTCGCGCAGGTGTCGGGTGACGGCCCGCGTGTCGATGCCAGAGATGCCCACCACGCCATTCGTGACCAGATCGTCGTCGAGGCTGCGAGTCGCACGGTAGTTGCTGACGACCCGGCTCGGGTCGCGGACGACATAGCCGGATACCCAGATGCGGCGCGACTCCGGGTCCTCGTCGTTCACGCCGGTGTTGCCGATGTGCGGGGCCGTCATCACCACGATCTGCCCCGCGTAGCTCGGATCGGTCAGGGTCTCCTGGTAGCCGGTCATCCCGGTCGCGAAGACGGCCTCGCCGAGCGTGCGCCCACGAGCGCCGTATGCACGGCCCGTGTAGCGGGTGCCGTCTTCGAGCACGAGCACGGCGGTATCGGCGGTCATGGGATCGTCTCCGGGGCGAGGGTGGTCAGGGCGGTCACGAGCCGGTCGGGATCGGTCGATCGGAGGTACGAGTCGAGCTCCGTGGTGCCGAGCACCCAGCGCACGAAGATCAGGCCGTCGGCATCGACCACCCGGTCGATCGTCCAGGTGGCCCGGCCAACGCCACGGATCGCGGCCTTCGGGATGAAGACGGGACCGCGACCCGCGAGATCCAGCACGATGCCGGAGGGCGCGGTGGAAACGACGGCCCGGGCGCGGAATCCCAGCCCGGCTATCGTGATGCGGTCGAGGGGCGCATTGGCGCGGGTGGTCGCGACGTAGAGCAGGTCATCGGTGAACGCCGGGATCCCGAAGTCGTCGGGCGGGCTCGCCGGCTCGCCGATGGACGCCTGGCGGCGTCGGCGAGCGCGCCAGGCCAGCGCGAGGAAGGTGAAGACGGCCACGACGACCAGGACGATGACGATGGCGGGCAGGATCCTATCCACGGGCCACCTCCTCGGGCTCGCGGAGCACGCCGTCCAGAACGGTCGGCACCCCGCGGTGGATGGTGGCGACGACGCGGCCGGGCAGCTCGCGTCCGAGATACGGCGAGTTCACGCTCTTGCCGTGCAGCCGGTCGACGCCGAACACGCTCGTGGTCGTCGGGTCGTAGAGCGTCATGTGGGCGGCGCTGCCGACCGCGAACGGCGCGTCATAGCCGTCCAGCTGTCCGATCTGGGCGGGGGTCGCGGAGAGCACTCGCGCGACATCCGCCCAGGAGAGCGCACCGGTATCCACCACTGCCTGCTGCACGACGCTCAGAGCGCTCTCGAGGCCGACCATTCCGAAGCTGGCCTCCTGCCACGCGCACTCCTTCGACTCCGGGGGATGCGGCGCGTGATCGGTGGCGACGATGTCGATCGTGCCGTCGGCGAGGGCGGCCCGGAGTGCTTGCACGTCCTCGTCGCGTCGCAGGGGAGGATTCACCTTGAACCGCGCGTCGTAGCCCCGCGCCAGCTCGTCGGTCAGCAGCAGATGGTGCGGGGTCACCTCGGCCGTCACCGCGATCCCCCGCGCCTTGGCCCAGCGGACGATGTCGACGCTCCCGGCGGTCGAGACATGGCAGACGTGCAGTCGCGCGCCTGCGGTCTCGGCGAGCAGGACGTCGCGGGCGATGATCGCCTCCTCGGCGACCGCGGGCCAGCCGGCGAGTCCCAACTCGGTGCTGACCACTCCCTCGTGCATCTGAGCGCCGTCGGTGAGTCGTGGCTCCTGCGCGTGCTGCGCGATGACGCCGCCGAACGTGCTCACGTACTCCAGGGCGCGTCGCATCAGCAGGGCGTCGTGCACGCACCGTCCGTCGTCGGAGAAGACCCGCACCGCCGCGCGGGACTGCGCCATCGCGCCGATCTCGCTGAGCCGCTCCCCCTCGAGGCCGACGGTCACTGCGCCGATCGGACGCACGGCGACGTAACCATGCTGCTCCCCCAGTGAGGCGACCTGCTCGACGACACCGGCCGTGTCCTGCACCGGGCTGGTGTTCGCCATCGCGTGCACGGCCGTGAATCCGCCTGCCGCGGCCGCTCGGGATCCGCTGAGCACTGTCTCGCTCTGCTCGAATCCCGGCTCGCGCAGGTGCGTGTGCAGGTCGACGAGACCGGGGAGGGCCTGCAGGCCCACGGCGTCGATCTTCGTCGCCTTGGCGGCGGTGAGGCCGGCGCCGCGCTCGGCGATCACGCCCTTGTCGATCAACAGATCGGTGGTGCTTCCGTCGGGGAGCGTCGCCCCCGTGATGAGGATCGTCATGCGGCATCACCGCGTGCCGTGTCACCGCTGAGCACCAGGTACAGCACCGCCATCCGTATCGACACCCCGTCTGTCACCTGGTCGCGGATGACCGAGCGTTCCGAATCGGCTGCCGTCGCCGAGATCTCGAGGCCGCGGTTCATCGGGCCGGGATGCATGATCATGGTATCCGCGCCGAGCCGCGCGAATCGCTCGTCGTGGAGGCCCCACTGGTGCGCGTACTCGCGTCCATGCGGGAAGAACGCGGCGTGCATGCGCTCGCTCTGGATGCGGAGCATCATGAGCACGTCGGGCGCGTCCGCGATGGCGGCGTCGAGGTCGCTCGAGGTGCTCACCGGCCAGCTCGTGACCCCCGCCGGAAGGAGGGTCCGCGGCGCAACGAGGTGCACACTCGCGCCCAGCGTCTGCAGCAGCCACACGTTGGAACGGGCGACCCGCGAGTGCAGGATGTCGCCCACGATGGTGACCCGCACTCCGTCGAGGTCACGGGCGCGCGAGGCTGTGCCGTGAAGACGCTTGCGCATCGTGTAGGCGTCGAGCAGGGCCTGGGTCGGGTGCTCGTGCGTGCCGTCTCCGGCATTCACGATGGCGGCGTCGATCCATCCACTGTCGGCGAGCACCCGCGCGGCGCCCGCCCCGCCGTGCCGCAGCACCACCGCATCCACCCCCATCGCCGCGATGGTCTGCGTGGTGTCCTTCAGGCTCTCGCCCTTCGACACGCTCGAGCCCTTGGCGCTGAAGGTGATCACATCGGCGCCCAGGCGCTTCGCTGCTGCCTCGAAACTCAGCCGCGTCCGCGTCGAGTCCTCGAAGAACAGGTTCGCGACGGTGCGGCCACGCAGCGTCGCCAGTTTGGGTACGGCGCGGGTGGCGACGTCCGCCATGTCCTCGGCGAGATCCAGGATGCCGACGGCGGCCGAGCGGTCGAGGTCGCGAACCGAGAGCAGGTGCTTCATGCCGCGCCCTCCCGATCGACGATCTCGACCAGATCTTCTCCGTCGGTCTCGACCAGCTTCACGTTGATGCGTTCAGCGACGGCGCTCGGCAGGTTCTTGCCGACGAAATCGGCACGGATCGGCAGCTCGCGGTGGCCGCGGTCGACGAGCACGGCCAGACGGACCGCTCGCGGCCGCCCGAGGTCGCTGAGAGCGTCGAGGGCCGCGCGGATGGTCCGCCCCGAGTAGAGCACGTCGTCGACCAGCACGACCGTCTTGCCGTCGATCCCGGAGGCCGGCACGCTCGTCGGGCTGGGTGTACGCGTCGGCTGGCGCGAGAGGTCGTCGCGGTACATCGTGACGTCGAGCGCGCCGGTGACACCGGAGCCGGGCACCAAATCCTCGAGGATGGCACCGAGGCGCCGTGCGAGCAGGACACCGCGCGTGGGAATGCCGAGGAGGACGAGATCGTCGCCGCCATGGTTGGACTCGAGGATCTCGTGTGCGATGCGGGTGAGCGCCCGCGTGATGTCAGCCTGCTGCAGAACGGTGCGTGCAGCCATCCTGACCTCCTTCCCCGCCTCTCTGGACGGACTTAAAGGATGTCGATTTCGCTCAGGCTATCAGGCTGCGCCGACGCGATCGCGCAGCCGTCGTTCGAAGTACCCGATCACTGCATCGGTGAGCCTCCCCAGCACGGCGAGCAGCACGATCGCGACGATGAGGCGATCCATCCGACCGGAGTTGCTCGAATCGATGAGCAGGGTGCCCAGGCCGATCGTGGAGTGCAGCAGCTCGGCCGCCACCAGGAACACCCACGATTGCGCGAGCGCGAGCCGCAGTGCGTGCACCACCTCCGGGAGGAACGGCGGTCGCACCTCGTTCAGATCGCCGCACCGAAGGGCGGCCGCGGTCGTCGTGAAGACGGGGAGTGCTGCCCCGATCGCGATCAATGCGATCCTCGGCGCCTCGCCGATCCCGAGAGCGAGCAGCAGGAAGGGCAGCCACGCCATCGTGGGAACCGAGCGGAACGCCCCGATCGTGGGCGAGAGCAGGATGCCGGCAGCGCGCGATCGCCCGATGAGGGCTGCGAGCAGCAGCCCGGCCGCCGACCCCAGTGCGAATCCGATCAGCACGCGTCCGATCGAGACCGTCACGTCTTCGAACAGCACTCCGCGCTGGGCGAGATCGGCAGCGGCGAGCACGACGGCCTCGGGCGAGGGCAGCCGATGCGTCGGGATGACGCCCGTCGCCGACACCCACGACCACCCCGCGAGGATCGAGAGCGGCACGATGGCCGCGCCGACGATCGCCTGCCAGCGTGCGGGCGGTCGGAGGCTTCGATCCTCGCGGGATGGCACCCGTTCAGACTAAAGGCGACTTTCTCTCATGACAAGCAGTTCCCGCTACGCAGCGCCGTCGCGCCGGTGGTCGTCTGAGGCATGCGCTCGACAGGAGGAGGGTCTCCCGCGGGCGGCACAGCGACTGCGTCACGCAGGGAGACGCGACGTCACATGGGCGTCACATGCGGCGGATCAGCCCTTCGCGCGAGCGATTCCGCCGAGCAGTCCGTTCAGGAATCCCGCCGAGTCCTCGGTGCTGAGCAGGGTCGCCGACTCGACGGCCTCGGCGATCGCCACGCCATCCGGCACCTCGTCGTTGAAGAGGATCTCCCAGGTCGCCAGCCGCGCCAGGGCACGGTCGAGGGCCGGCATCCGCTCGAGCGTCCAGCCCTGGGCGTGCTCGACGATCGCCGCGTCGATGGCGGTCAGGTTCGCTTCGACGCCTTCGACGAGTTCGCGGGCGTACGGCCACGACGACTCGCGCTGAGGCAGGGCCGCGGCCCGGCCGGCCTCCTCGTCGAGCATCGCGGCGATCGGCTGGTCGCGGACGTCAGCGCCGAACAGGATGTCGAGGGCGCGCTTGCGGGCCTTCGTCCGAGAGCTCACAGGTGGCTGGTGCTCACGGTCAGTCGGTGACGCGGCCGAGGTAGTTGCCGTCGCGCGTGTCGACCTTGACCTTCGTGCCCTGCTCGAGGAACAGCGGGACCTGGATCTCGGCGCCGGTCTCGAGTGTCGCCGGCTTGGTGCCCGCGCTCGACCGATCACCCTGCAGGCCGGGCTCGGTGTAGGTGACCTCGAGGACGACCGACGTCGGCAACTCGACGTAGAGCGCGTCGCCGTCGTGGGTGGCGATGGTCACGCTCTGGTTCTCGAGCATGTAGTTCGCGGCATCGCCGACGATCGTCGCGGGCACGGTGATCTGCTCGTAGTCGGTGGTGTCCATGAACACGAACCCGTCGCCGTCGCGGTAGAGGTAGCTGAAGTCGCGACGGTCGACGGTCGCGAAGTCGATCTTGGTGCCGGCGTTGAAGGTGCGGTCGACGACCTTGCCGCTGCTGATGCTCTTGATCTTGGTGCGGACGAACGCGCCGCCCTTGCCGGGCTTGACGTGCTGGAATTCGACGACGTTCCAGAGCTGTCCGTCGATGTTCAGAACGGAGCCGTTCTTGATGTCGTTGGTCGTTGCCATGGTCGTCAAGCCTACCGGGCGCCGGACCTACCCCTTGCCGGGCAGGCGCCCGATGGCGGTCAGCGCCAGAACGTAGGAATCGAATCCGAGTCCGGCGATCACACCGGTGGCGACGCCGGAGATGACGCTCGTGTGCCGGAACTCCTCCCGCGCATGCGGATTGGAGATGTGCACCTCGATGAGCGGCAGGCCCGCCTTCGTGACGAGCGCCGCAGCATCCCGCAGCGCGTAGCTGTAGTGCGTGAACGCGGCCGGGTTCAGGATGACGGGGCTGGCCGTGTCGACCGCCTCGTGCAGCCAGCCGATCAGCTCGGCCTCGTCGTCGGTCTGCCGCAGGTCGATCTCGCTGCCGCTGCCTGCCTCCTCGGCCAGCATGACGCGGAGCGCCGCCAGGTCGAGCGTGCCGTAGACCTCGGGCTCACGGCTTCCCAGCCGCCCGAGGTTCGGTCCGTTCAATACGAGCACGCGAGCCATGCCACGAGGCTACCGGCTAGGAGGTTTGGTACGAGCCCCCCGACGACGTCCACACCCAGGTCCAGGTCCAGGTCCTCTTCGTCCAATCCCAGGTCCAATAGCCGCTCCAGCTGCCGGAAGCCGACGAGGCGAAATCGGACGGCGGGACGACGGGAGCCGGGGTCTGTGACGAGGTCCCTTCGACAGCTGGCACCGCAGGCGGTGCCGGCGGACTGCCGCATCCGGCGAGGATGCCGACGACAACCGCCGCAGCGGTCAGGGTGAGAACGACACGACGCATTGTTGGGGACCTCGCGATTCTGCGCCCGGAACTGGCTTCACGCGCACTCTAGCGACTGGCCCCCGGCGTCATCTAGTCCGCGATCTCCTGGTAGGCCGCGAAGAGCAGCTGCTCCTCCGGACCGGTCAGGGTCGTGGGCCGGGCGATGTCGTCGAGAACGATGAAGCGCAGCAGATCGCCACGCGCCTTCTTGTCGCGCTTCATGGTGGCGAGCAGCGTCTTCCAGCGACCGGCCGGGTAGGTCGTCGGCAGCGACAGCGAGTCCAGGATGCTGCGGTGGCGATCGACGGCCGCGTCGCTCAGCGAGCGGGTGAGCCGCGACAGCTCGGCCGCGAACACCATCCCGATCGAGATCGCGGCTCCGTGGCGCCACTGGTATCGCTCGGCGTGCTCGATCGCGTGACCGAGGGTGTGGCCGTAGTTCAGGATCTCGCGCAGACCCTGCTCGGTGAAGTCCTCCCCCACGATCCGCGCCTTCATGGCGATCGCGAGCTCGATCGCTCGGCGGAACTGGGGAGTCGACGGATCGGTCGCCGCATCCACGTCGGCCTCGATGATGTCCAGGATCTCGGGCTCGGCGATGAACCCTGCCTTGGCGATCTCGGCGTATCCGGCGAGGATCTCGTTCTTCGGCAGCCCGTCGAGGGTGTCGAGGTCGCACAGCACCGCGCGGGGTGCATGAAAGGCCCCGACGAGGTTCTTGCCCTCTGCCGTGTTGATGCCGGTCTTGCCGCCGACCGCCGCATCCACCATGCCGAGCACCGTCGTCGGGATCTGCACGACGTCGATGCCGCGCAGCCAGGTCGCGGCCACGAAGCCGGCCAGGTCGGTGGTCGCACCACCGCCCATGCCGATCACGGCATCCGACCGGGTGAAGTCGGTCTGTCCGAGGATCTGCCAGCAGAATGCCGCGACCTCGACGCGCTTGGCGCCCTCGGCATCCGGGATCTCGGCCAGGAAGACCTGGTACTTCTCAGCCAGCTGCGCACGAAGCGCCTCGGCGCGCGCGCCAAGGGTCGGCGCGTGCACGATCAGCACCTTGGCGACCTTCGGGCCGAGGTACGAGTTCACGTCGGCGAGCAGGCCGCGACCGACGACGACCGCGTAGCCGGGAGCGCCGGCGACGGCGATCTCGGTCAGACCGTCTGTTGTGCCCACAGGGCGACCTCCTGGGCGATGGCCTCGTCGGCCCGGAAGGACGTATCGATGGTGACGTCGGCGAGCCGCTCGTACAGGGCGCGGCGCGGGTCGTTGAGAGCGATCCAGTCGGCGACGCCGTTGCGCACCAGCGGTCGCTTGCGGCCGAGGCGGCCGTCGACCGCCTCCGGCGACACGGTCAGCAACACGACCCGGAACGGCTCGAGTTCCGCTTGGGTGTCCGGGTCGAGGACGGCACCACCGCCCAAGCGACAGCACGCCCGGCAGCTGCAGCGCTCGCTGGACGGCGACGCGCTCAAGTCGCCTGAAGTGCGGCTCACCGTGCTGGGCGAAGATGTCGACGACCGAGCCGTGCTCGGCGACGATCAGCTTGTCGGTGTCGGTGAAGGGCAGGTCGAGGAGGCGGGCCACCCGCTTGCCGACGCGCGACTTGCCAGAGCCGCTCGGGCCGATGAACACGAGGTCAGGCACGATCAGTCCTCCGGCGACGACTCGGGTGCCGTCCGCAGCGTCGCCGGGATGCCCGGCGAGGTAGCTGTCGAGGTTGCGCTTCGTCTCGGTCACCGAGTCGCCGCCGAACTTCTCGAGCACCGCGTTGGCGAGCACGAGGGCGACCATGGCCTCGGCGACGACGCCGGCCGCGGGGACCGCGCAGACGTCAGAGCGCTGATGATGGGCCTCGGATGCCTCGCCGGTCGCGACATCGACAGAGCGAAGCGCTCGGGGCACGGTCGAGATCGGCTTCATCCCGGCCCGCACGCGGAGCACGGTGCCCGTCGACATCCCGCCCTCGGTGCCGCCCGCCTTGTCGCTCAGCCGGGTGATCAGTCCGTCGTCGAGCACGAACTCGTCGTGCGCCTCGGACCCCGGACGCGTCGTCGTGAGGAAGCCGTCACCGACCTCGACACCCTTGATCGCCTGGATGCCCATGAGGGCCCCGGCCAGTCGGGCGTCGAGGCGTCGATCCCAGTGGGTGTAGCTGCCGAGCCCGGGCGGCACGCCGTAGGCGAGCACCTCGACGACGCCGCCGAGCGTGTCGCCGTCGTCGTGGGCCTTGTCGATGCGAGCCACCATCGCGGCAGAGGTCTCGGCGTCGAAGCAGCGCAACGGGTCGGCGTCGAGCGCCTCCACATCGTCGGGGGTGGGCAGCGGGCGCCCCTCTGGCACCCGGATCGTCTCGATGGCGAGCGTGTGCGCGACGAGCCGGATGCCGAGCTCACCGAGGAACGCGCGGGCGACAGCACCGAGCGCCACCCGAGCGGCCGTCTCGCGGGCGCTCGCGCGCTCGAGCACGTTGCGGGCCTCGTCGAATCCGTACTTCTGCATGCCGACCAGGTCGGCGTGCCCGGGGCGGGGGCGGGTCAGCGGCGCGCCACGGCCCTTGGGAAGGCTCTCGGCATCCACCGGCTCTGCGCTCATCACGTCGACCCAGCGCGGCCACTCGGTGTTGCCGATGCGGAGCGCGACCGGGCTGCCCATCGTCAATCCGAACCGGATTCCTCCGGAGATCGAGAGCTCATCTTCCTCGAACTTCATGCGCGCACCCCGGCCGTAGCCGAGCTTGCGCCGCTGCATGTCGACCTGGATCTGCGCGGGGGAGATCGGGACGCCCGCGGGCAGACCCTCGAGGATCGCGACGAGCTCGGGCCCGTGCGACTCCCCCGCGGTCAGCCAGCGCAGCATGGTTCCATCCTGGCAGGGAATGTCATCCGAGACCGACGGCGGAACGCATGGCCGCGACGACCTCCGTCTCGCGAGGCAGGTCGCCCGCCTCGTCGCCGGTCACGAAGATCCGGACCTGCGCGACGGCCTGGTGCAGCAGCATCGCCAGACCGCTCACGACGGTGCCACCGGCATCCGTCCAACTCGATCGCCAGTGCGCTCGGCCACGGGTCGTAGGCGACATCGAGCAGAACCGACTCGGCGCGGATCGCCTCCGGATACGGCACATCGATGGCCGTGCCGCCGGGTAGCGTCGACACGACCGCGCTCGGGATGATCATCGAGCGATCCATGATCCCGATCGGGCGGATCGTCAGGTGCGACGCCCAGGGCCGCCGCCAGCGGCTCGAGCGATCGTGCCTTCTCGGGATCGCGGGCCGAGACGAGCACCCGCGTCGCTCCCAGCTGTGCCGAGGCCGCGAGCACGGACGCCGCCGTCGCCCCTGCTCCCAGCACCTGCACGTAGTCGAGCGAGGTCACCCCGGCATCTCCGAGCGCTCCGATGATCCCGGCGACGTCGGTGTTGAAGCCGCGCTTCCGCCCGTCGGCCAGCAGGACGGTGTTCGCTGCACCGACCTGATCGACGAGCGCCGAGCGTTCATCCAGAACCGGAAGCACCTCGCGCTTGAGCGGCATGGTCAGCGACAGGCCGCGCCAGGATGCGTCGAGACCCCCGAGAAATGTCGCCAGACCGCCGTCCGCCACCTCGATCGCGGAGTACTCCCAGTCGAGCCCGAGCATCGCCGTACGCCGCCGCGTGCAGCGCCGGGGATTTCGAGTGCGCGATGGGCGAGCCGAGCACGGCGAGCCGTGCCCGATCCGGCGCACCGGTCACGCGCAGTACGACGCGTTCTCCGCACTCTCCCGGCACCAGGCCCGCAGCTGCGCCGCGGCCGCCTCGTGCTGATCGGCCGTCTCGGAGAAGACGGTCTCGCCGGTCTTCAGGTTGATCGGCACGAAGAACAGCCACGCGCCGTCGGCCGGGTTGACCGCGCCGTCGATGGCGGCATCGCCGGGGTTGCCGATCGGTCCGATCGGGAGCCCGGGGTTCGCGTAGGTGTTCCAGAGGTTGCTGGCGTCGGCACGTTCGGCGTCCGAGGTCCACACGGTGTGGGTGTTCCCGGTTCCGTAGGCGACCGTCGCGTCCGATTCGAGGTTCATACCCTGATCGATGCGGTTGAGGAACACCCGCCCGATCTTGGCCATGTCGTCGACGTTCTGCCCGGCCTCGCGCTGGATGATCGAGGCCAGGATCACGGTCGTGAGGCGGTTCTCCGGCGCGACGCCGGCGGCATCCAGTCGCGTCAGCGACTCCGTGACGAGCCGCTGGAGGGCGTCCGCTGCGGTCGTGCCGGGGTCGAAGTCGTAGGTCGCCGGGAAGAGGAAGCCTTCGATGCTCTGCGCATCTGCCGGCACCCCGTACGCGGCGAAGTTCGCCGCGGCGGCGGTGAAGTCCTCGACGGGCAGCTCGAGCGCAGACGCCAGTAGCGCGTAGACGTCGACGGCGGCCGTGCCCTCGGGAATCGTCACCGAGTTGAGGATCTTGTTCTCGGGATTCTGAAGCGCGGCGATGGCCGATTCGGCGCTCATCTTTGCTGCAGCGAGTAGTTGCCCGGCTGGAAGCTCACGTCCGGGTGCGCGATGAGGTAGTCGTAGGTCGCGTCGAACGTCATCGTGACCTTCTTGGCGAGCAGCTCCTGAGCGACGTCGCCGCCGATGTCGCCGGACTGGATGACCACGATCGCCTCGACACCGTTGCCGCTGCCGGAGTAGTCGTTCGGCAGCTCCCAGCCGAGAACCTCGCGGATCTTGTCCTCGTAGTTCGTCCAGGCGTAGACGCCGCCGACCGCGATGAGGGCGAACACGGTCGTCACTCCGATGAGCCAGCCGATCCAGCGCCTGCTGCGTTTGCCGCTGCCGTAGTCCCCGCCGCGACGTCCGCCCGAGCCGCCGCCTTCCCGCAGCTCGCGCCGCGAGGTAGGCACGAGTCCCTGCGCCCTGCATCGGACCGGCCGGACGCTGGACGTTCACGGCCGCCGTCGCCGTCGCCTCCGCGGCCGCGACCGCGAACGGGTCGGAGAGCCGGGCCGTCGGGAACTGCTGCGAGACAGGCTCGACCGACGCCGGCTGGACGGGCGCGGGACGGGCCGGCTCCTGACCGTTCGGGCGGAAGATGTCGTCCCAGTTGGTCTCGTCAGGCACGTGTCCCATGGCTTTCGTTACAGGTCGATCAGGGCACCGGGCGGTCGCGCCGCCGTCCGCTCGAAATCGAGAGCGTTCTGCAGGATGATAACAGCGGCAACCTGATCGATCACGGGACGCGAGCCCTTCGCGCGTCGCCCCGCGTCGTGCAGGGCGCGCTGGGCGGACACGGTGGTGAGGCGCTCGTCGACCAGCCGGACGGGGATCCCGGATGCGGCGGCCAGTTGCGCCGCCAGGTCGCGAGCATCGGTGGTCGACGCCGTGTCGCCCCCGCTCAGCGAGATCGGCAGGCCCACCACGATCTCGACCGGCTCGAGCTCGGTGATGAGCTCGCTCAACCGCGCGATCGTGCCGGTACCCCGCGAAACGGTCTCGACCGGCGTGGCGAGCAGTCCCTCGCGGTCGCTGCGGGCGACTCCGACGCGGGCCGTGCCCACGTCGACGCCGATCCGGACGCCGGGTCGCACGCTCAGCCCTTCAGGCCGGCGCGGATGCCGTCGAGCGCAGCCCCGATCGCCGCGACATCGCTGCCGCCACCCTGAGCGAGGTCGTCCTTGCCGCCTCCGCCGCCACCGAGGACACCGGCCGCGTGCTTGGCGAGGGTCGCCCGCCTTCATGCCGTGCTCGCGGGCCTTCGGCGATCGTCGCCACGATGACGGCGGGCTTGTCTGCGACGCGCGCCGCCAGGGCGACGACGGTCGCATCGGATCCGAGCCGCTCGCGCACGGCCGTGACGAGCGCCCGCAGCTCGTCGGATGTGCCGATCTCGCCGACATCCGAAACCACCGCGAGGTAGTCGCCGATGCGGATGGCGGAATCCGCCAGCGCGGGGACGCGCCCAGACAACCTGCTCGCCTCGAAGGCGGCGATCTTCTTCTCCGCGGCCTTCAGCTCCGCGACCAGCCCGGCGATGCGTTCCGGCAGCTGCTCGCGCGGGGTCTTGAGGGTCGAGGTCAACCGAGACACGATCGTGCGCTCCGCAGCCAGGTCGCGGAACGCATCCAGCCCCACCAGCGCCTCGACGCGGCGGTTGGTCGACCCGACCGACGATTCGCTGATCAGGTTCACCAGGCCGACCTCGGCGGAGCTGCGCACGTGGATGCCGGCGCACAGCTCACGCGACCACGGGCCGCCGATGTCGACCATGCGCACCGTGTCGCCGTACTTCTCGCCGAACAGCGCCATCGCGCCGGCAGCCTTCGCCTCGGCGATCGGCAGGATGCGCGTTGTCACCTCGAGGTTGTCGCGTACGGCGTTGTTCGCGATCTCCTCGACCTCGGAGCGCGTCTCGTGCGAGAGCCCCTGGTTCCAGGAGAAGTCGAGGCGCATGTAGCCGGCCTTGTTGAACGACCCGCTCTGGTGAGCCTCCGGGCCGAGCGTCTGCCGCAGGGCCGCGTGGATGAGGTGCGTGGCCGAGTGCGCCTGTGCCGCGGCATGGCGGTACAGCGGGTCGACCACGCTGGTCGCCGCATCCCCCACCGCCACCTCGCCGGACGTGACCTGCACCGTGTGACTGATGAGTCCCTTGACGGGCCGCTGGACGTCGAGAACCTCGAGGTCGAAGCCGTTGCCGACGATGGTCCCCTGATCGGCGGCCTGGCCGCCGGACTCCGGATACAGCGACGACTCGGCGAGGATGACCTCTGCGATGTCGCCCGCCGACGCCTTCTGTACCGGCTGGCCGTCGACCAGGATGCCCAGAACTCGCGTCTCGGTGTCGAGGTAGTCGTATCCCGTGAATACCGTCTCGCCCTGCCCGCGTAGGTCGGAGTACACCGAGAGATCGGCCAGCGCGCCCTTCTTGGCCTTCGCGTCGGCCTTGGCGCGCGTGCGCTGCTCGGCCATCAGAGCGTCGAACGCTTCGCGGTCGACGGTGAGACCGGCCTCTTCCGCGATCTCGAGAGTCAGGTCGATCGGGAAGCCGAACGTGTCGTGCAGCAGGAACGTGGTGTCACCCGGCAGCGTCTTGCCTCCGGCCTTGACCGTCTTCTCCACCGCCGTGTCGAGGATGGTCGTGCCGCTCGCGAGGGTGCCGATGAAGGCCTCCTCCTCGCCGAGGGCGAGACGCGATGTGCGCTCCCAGCTCTCCTCGACATCCGGGTAGGCGTCGCGCATGGCGATGCGTGATGCCTCGAACAGCTCGGCGAAGCTCGTCGAATCGACGCCGAGCAGACGCATGGCGCGGATCACCCGGCGGAGCAGACGGCGCAGGATGTAGCCGCGCCCCTCGTTGCCGGGCGTGACGCCATCGGTCATGAGCATGAGACCGGACCGCACGTGGTCGGCGA
Organism: uncultured Actinomycetota bacterium; assembly: GCA_963730045.1. Classification (GTDB taxonomy): domain Bacteria; phylum Actinomycetota; class Actinomycetes; order Actinomycetales; family Microbacteriaceae; genus JBDSKH01. The sequence goes on from CAVSPQ010000005.1 coordinate 254,575, forward strand.
TGACGCGCATGCGCACGTCGTCGTCTGGGTTCTTGCCGTACTCGCGACGGGAGAGCGCGGACGCCACGTCGAGGACCGGACGCACCTGGTCGATCTCGTACATGTTGTCGACGCCCTGCTTGAGGAACGCGACGCGCTCCATGCCCATGCCGGTGTCGATGTTCTTCTTCGGCAGCTCTTTCACGATCGTGAACTCGGTCTTCGATTTCACGTCGGCGAGCAGATACTGCATGAACACGAGGTTCCAGATCTCGATGAACCGGTGTCTCATCGGCCTCGGGCCCGCCGTCCTTGCCGTACGCCGGGCCACGGTCGAAGTAGATCTCGCTGCAGGGTCCGCCGGGACCGGGCTGACCCGTGTGCCAGTAGTTGTCGGAGCGACCGCGGCGTTGGATCCGGGACTCCGGCACGCCGGCGACCTTCTGCCAGAGCGCGTGGGCCTCGTCGTCGTCGTCGTAGACGGTGACCCACAGGTCCTTGGGCTCGAACCCGAGCCCGCCGTCCTTCTCAGACGAGGTCAGCAGCTCCCAGGCGTAGGCGATCGCCTGCTCCTTGAAGTAGTCGCCGAAGCTGAAGTTGCCGTTCATCTGGAAGAAGGTGCCGTGACGGGTGGTCTTGCCGACCTCCTCGATGTCGAGGGTCCGGATGCACTTCTGCACGCTGGTGGCGCGCGGGAAGGGTGCCGGGACGACTCCCGTGAAATATGGGATGAACGGCACCATGCCGGCGACCGTGAAGAGCAGCGCGGGATCGTCGCTGACGAGGGATGCGGAGGGCACGACGGTGTGGCCGCGCTCCCCGAAGAAGGTGAGCCAGCGGCGTTGGATCTCGGCGGTCTGCACGGGGTCGTTCCTGGTCGCTAGATGGATGGGTGGTTCGGCGGCCGCCGGAACCTCCCCCTACTTGAGGAAGTCGCCTGCGGCGTCGCGCAGCTCGGCCTCGCGGGCCTTGTAGCCGTCGACGACGGCGCCGCCGAAATCACGGGCCTTGGCGTCGACGTCCGCGAAGAACTTGGCGCCCTCGGGGGTCTTGGCGATCTGGTGCGCCGCGACGAAGCCGGCGGCGACGCCGACGGCCAGAAGAAGGATGCCCTTCATGGTGTTCTCCTCAACTCGATCGAACCGTCCTAGCTTATGCGAAGGGCCCCGACGCTAGCCGGGGCCCTGTGTCACGTTCTCAGCTGCCTAGCGGGCGGCGTAGTACTCGACGACGAGCTGGACCTCGGCCGTGATCGGCACCTCGGCGCGCTTCGGACGGCGGATGAGGCGAGCATGCAGCTTGTCGAGCTCGACGTCCAGGTACGGCGGGAGCTTCGGGAGCACGTCGACGTGTCCGCCGGCGGCCGCGACCTGGAAGGGCTCCATGCCCTCCGAGCGCTCCTTGACGTGGACGAGCTGACCCGGCTTCACGCGGAACGAGGGGCGATCGACGATCTTGCCGTCGACGAGGATGTGGCGGTGCACGACCATCTGCCGGGCCTGCGCCGTGGTGCGGGCGATCGCCGAGCGCACGATGATGGCGTCGAGACGCATCTCGAGCAGCTCGACCAGGTTCTCACCGGTCAGGCCCTTGGCCTTGCGCGCCTCGTTGAAGACGATGCGCAGCTGCGCCTCGCGAATGCCGTACTGAGCGCGGAGACGCTGCTTCTCGCGCAGGCGGACCGCGTAGTCGCTGTCGGTCTTGCGCTTGGTACGGCCGTGCTCACCGGGAGCGTAGGGGCGCTTCTCGAGGTATTTGGCCGCCTTCGGCGTGAGCGGGATGCCCAGAGCGCGGGAGAGGCGGGTCTTGCTACGGGTACGTGACGTGGTCGACACGGATTTCCTTCCAATGACATGGCAACGGATGTCGCTGCTCACGGACGTACATCGGCCCTCCCCCGGACTCCAGACGCACGTCGCGGCGCCCTGGCGGGTTATGGAGGTGGGATGTGTCCGACATTGAGGCGAACCCACCTACTTTACCAGGGTTTGGGCGAGGGTCGAAGCAACGAGTCAGTTCACTCAATCGCCGCGCAGAATCGCACGGATCCTCTCGAGGCGGGCCGCCACATCCCGTTCATTGCCGTTGCTCGTCGGCGTGTAGTACTCGGTTCCGACCAGCCCGTCGGGCAGGTACTGCTGGGCGGCCACACCGAAATCGCTGTCGTGGCTGTAGACGTAGCCCGAGCCGTGCCCGAGGCGTTGTGCACCGGGATAGTGCGCATCACGCAACGGAGCGGGGACGCGCCCGATCTTGCCGGCCCGCACGTCGGCGATCGCCGCGTCCAGGGCCTTGTACGAGGCGTTCGATTTCGGCGCCGTCGCGAGGTACACCACCGCTTCCGCAAGCAGGATCCGACCCTCCGGCATCCCGATGAGCGCGACCCCCTCGGCTGCGGCGACCGCGATGGGCAGGGCCTGCGGATCGGCCATCCCGATGTCCTCCGCCGCGGAGATCATCACTCGGCGCGCGATGAACCGCGGGTCCTCCCCTGCCTCGATCATCCGGGCGAGGTAATGGAGCGACGCGTCCACATCTGAGCCCCGGATCGACTTGATGAAGGCGCTGATCACGTCGTAGTGCTCGTCCCCCTGGCGGTCGTAGCGGAGGAGGGCTCTGTCTACTACTTCTCCAACGATCTCAGCTGTAACCACGGGTTTCCCGGGGGCCGCACTGTGCCCATTCGAGGCTGCGGCCGAGGCCGCAGCCTCCAGCGCGGTGAGAGCGCGGCGGGCATCGCCGGACGACAGGCGGATCATCGCCGCACGAGCATCAGGCTCGACCGTGACGGCATCGTTGAGACCGCGGGGATCGGCGACCGCGCGGTCGACCAGGATGCCGAGGTCGTCGTCGCTCAGCGGCTCCAGGGTGAGGAGGAGCGACCGCGAGAGCAACGGCGCCACCAGCGAGAACGAGGGGTTCTCGGTCGTCGCCGCTACCAGGATCACCCAGCCGTTCTCGACGCCCGGGAGCAGGGCATCCTGTTGCGCCTTGTTGAAGCGGTGGATCTCGTCGAGGAACAGCACCGTCGAGAGGCCGTACAGATCGCGGTCGGCGTGCGCTTTCTCCATGACCTCGCGCACGTCTTTGACCCCCGCCGTGACGGCGGACAACTCGACGAAACGGCGACCGGAACTGTGGGCGATCGCCTGCGCGAGGGTCGTCTTGCCGGTGCCGGGCGGCCCCCAGAGGATCACGGACACGGACCCGCTCTCGCCGCCTGCGTCGTTCGCGAGGTTCACCAGCGGTGAGCCGGGCTTCAGGAGGTGCTGCTGGCCGGCGACCTCGTCGAGCGAGGTGGGGCGCATGCGCACCGCGAGCGGGGTCGAGCCCGTGCGGAGGCCCTGCTGCCCGGTCATGGTCTCCACAGTAGCCGCGGGGACCGACGCGTTTTGGCGCCCCCAGAGCGCTCCCGTAGTGTGCTCTCGTGGCATCTGGCAAGCAACAGCGCGACCAGCGCGAGGCGCGCGACCGACTTCAGCGATACCAGGCACGCCAAGAGGTCCACGCGCACCAGAACAAGCGGCGCATGCGTGACAACCTCTTCGCCATCGCGGGTGTCCTCGTCATTGCCGCGCTGGCCGCCACCACCCAGATCTTCTACTTCACGTCCGGTCCGGGCGCTCCGACTCCCGAGCCCTCGGCGTCGGCGTCGGCTCCCCCCGCCGGCACGAACATCGGTGCCCCAGATGCCGCGCTCGCGGAGTCACGGGTGTGGACCGGCGAGCTGACCATCAACGACGTCGAGCTCGGCATCGAGCTGGATGGCGTGAACGCCCCGCAGGCGACCGCAGGCTGGGTGCAGGCGGTCGAATCCGGCTACTACCCCGGCAAGACCTGCCACCGTCTCGCGACCTCCGAGGGCTTCTCGTTCCTCCAGTGCGGATCGCTCGACGGCACCGGCGCGAGCGACACCGGCTTCTCCTACGGCCCGATCGAGAACGCACCCGCCGACGGCGTCTACCAGGCCGGCACCATCGCGATGGCGCGTACCCAGGACAACGCCTACAGCAACGGTCACCAGTTCTTCATCGTCACCGCCGCCACGACGCTCGGCACCGACTCCGCGGGCGGGTACACGGTCGTCGGGAAGGTGACCAGCGGACTCGAGAATCTCATCTCGCAGGTGACCGGCGCGGGCATCGATCCCGCTCAGGTCGGGGCGGACGGGCAGTCCGGCGCACCCCTCATCCCCGCCACGATCACGGCTCTCACGCTCCGGTAACGGGTGGCCCGGCGCCCGGATACCGTGCAATAGGCTGGGGGCGCTCCGGCCAGAGGCAGCCGGAATCGATGGCAAGGTGAGTATTCGGTGGCGACCAACGAACAGGCACCATGGGGCCGCGTCGGTGACGACGGAACGGTCTTCGTGCGTGAGGCGGACGGCGAACGTGCCGTCGGTCAGTACCCTGACGCCACGCCGGAAGAGGCTCTGGCCTACTACGAGCGCAAATTCACCGAGCTCGCTGGCCAGGTCGGCCTGCTCGAGCAGCGCGTCCGCGGCGGGGCACCTGCCGCCGATGTCGCGAAGGCCATCACCCATCTCGCCGAGACGGTCACGACGGCCAACGCCGTCGGGGATCTCGCCGGGCTGAGCGAGCGGCTCGAGAAGCTCGGCGGAAGTGTCGGCGAACTGACCGAGAAGCAGTCGGCCGAGGCGAAAGCGGCTGCGGCCGAGGCCCTCGTGCAGCGCGAGGCGCTGGTCGCCGAGGCCGAGGCGCTCGCTGCGCAAGATCCCGCGAAGGCCCAGTGGAAGCAGGTCACCGCCCAGCTCGACGCGCTTTTCGCTCGCTGGCAGGCGGAGCAGAAGGACGGCCCGCGCCTTCCCAAGAACGAGAGCAACGAGCTCTGGAAGCGATTCCGCACGGCGCGCACCACCATCGAGGGCCACCGCAAGGCGTTCTTCGCCGAGCTCGACGGTGTGCACAAGGAGGCTCGCAATCGCAAGCAGGACCTCGCGGAGCGCGCCGAGGCGCTCTCCGACAAAGGCACCGCCGGCATCCCGGACTACCGCCGCCTGCTCGATGAGTGGAAGCTCGCCGGCCGTGCGGGCAAGCGCGCCGACGACGCGCTCTGGGAGCGCTTCAAGGCGGCCGGGGACATCCTGTACGCGGCGAAGGCCGAGGTCGACGCGAAGGAGAACGAGGAGTTCGCGGGCAACCTGACCGAGAAGCTCGCTCTGCTCGACGAGGCGGAGAAACTGCTGACCGAGACGGATCGCGAGAAGGCGAAGTCCGGGCTGCTCGGCATCCAGCGCAAGTGGGATGCGATCGGCAAGGTCCCGCGCGACTCGATCCGCACCGTCGAAGACCGCCTGCGCAAGGTCGAGACGCACGTGCGCAAGCTCGACGAGGACCACTGGAACAAGAGCGACCCCGAGAAGGTCGCTCGCTCGGAGGGTCTCGCCTCGCAGCTGACCAGCGCGATCGAGAAGCTCGAACGAGAACTCGAAGAGGCCACGGCCAAGGGCGACGCCCGCAAGATCAAGGATGCCGAGGAGGCGCTGGCCGCCCGTCGCGTCTGGCTCGACGCCCTCGGCTCCTAGTTCCACAAGAACTGTTGCACAATTGTTCTTGTGCAATTAGGGTCGACGCATGGCCGACTCATCCACACCCGATCGCTCGCAGATCGATGTGCGCGACCCCAAGGCGATGCGCGCGCTCGCCAATCCCCTGCGCCTTCACCTCCTGGGCCTCCTGCGCCGCGACGGACCGCATTCCGTCGGCGAACTGAGCGAGCTGGCGGACGCCGCCCCCGGCTCCGTGAGTTACCACCTGTCGACCCTCGAGAAGTTCGGCTTCGTCGAGGAGGCACCCGACCTCGCACGCGACGGGCGCGAGCGCTGGTGGCGTGCCTCCCACACCGCCACGCACTACGAGCCGAGCCAGATGCTCGCCGATCCGGAGTCGGCCGCCGCCGGACGTGCGATGCGGCAGGCCTTCCTTCAGGGATACCTGACCGAGCAGCTGGCGTACCTCGAGGCGGAACCGGCGCTCCCGATCGAATGGGTGAAGGCGGCGACCGCCGGCGACACGATCGCCTATCTCACGACCGACGAGTTGCGCCAGCTCAGCGACGAGGTCAACGCGCTCGCCGAGAAGTGGGACGTCTTCAAAGATGCCGGCCGCCCCGGCGTGGCACCCGTTCGCTTCGTCTACTCGTCATTCCGGCAGCCATGACCACCATCGCTCCCCCGCAGCGACGTCGCTCGCCCCTGATCGGGCTCCTCGCCGCCGACGGTATCTCCCGCGCCGGCAACGCGATCACCACCATCGCCGTGCCGCTCTACGTGCTCTCCCTGACGGGCTCCCCGCTCGCCACCGGGTTCGCCGGCGTCGTCGCGACCGTGCCGATCATCATCGGTGGTGCGCTCGGCGGCGTGCTGGTGGATCGCTTCGGCTGGCGTCGCTCGAGCGTGGTGGCCGACGCGGCGAGCGGACTGACGGTGCTCGCCATCCCGGTGCTCGCCGGGCTGGGGATGCTGCCGTTCCCCCTGCTTCTCGCGCTCGTCTTCCTCAGCAACCTTCTCGACACACCCGGATCCACGGCTCGGGTCGCCCAGCTGCCCGACCTGGTGGAGCTGTCCGGAACACCGATGACCCGCGCCACCGGTGCGCATGCGACGGTGTCGCGGACCGCGTCGATGCTGGGGGCCGGGACCGCCGGCGCGCTGGTCGCGCTCTTCGGACCGGTCAACGCCCTCTATGCCAACGCCATCTGCTTCGCGATCGCGATCGTTCTCACCCTGGCGCTGGTGCCGCGCGACGCCCCGCGGACGACCAGCGCGACCGACGGCGAGCTGACTCCGGGTCACGGCTACTTCGGCCAGCTCGCAGAGGGACTCCGATTCGTGACGCGCACCCCGCTCGTGCGTGCCGTCGTCATTCTGGTCGTGATCACGAACACCATCGATGCGGCGGGCCTCACCGTGCTGAAACCCGTGTACGCCGCGGGCGTGAGCGACGATGGCTCCGTCCTCGGCGCGATGCTGGCCTGCTTCGCGGGGGGTGCACTGAGCGGCGCCGCTCTGTTCAGCGCCATCGGGCACCGCATCCCTGCACGCCCCCTGTTCATCGTGGCCTTCGTGCTCGCCGGAGTCCCGCCCTACCTCACCCTCGCGCTCGGCGCGCCCGTGCCGGTGGTCCTCGTCGTGCTCGCGCTTTCCGGGTTCGCCGCCGGGCCCCTCAATCCGCTCATCGACACGGCGCTGTTCGGCCTCATCCCGACCGCCATGCGTGCGCGGGTCTTCGGGGCCATCTCGACGGGCGTCGCCGCCGGGATGCCGCTCGGCAGCCTGCTCGCGGGAGTCGGCGTAGAGGCGCTGGGACTCACCGTGACGTTATTCCTCGCGGCGGCAATCTACGCCGCCGCCATCCTGGGGACCTCGTTCGGGCGGCGCTGGAGGGGTTTCTGATCCGTCCGATCGTCGTCCACAGGCGGCAGTTGCCCACCGATGACCGCCGACGACGTCCCGTCGGGCCGGCACGCGGCACGATCGATGAGTGACGATCGTGCCGCCCGTGCTCCACGACGACCAGCTGCCGCTGGCGGAGCGGATGGCGGCCCGACTCGACGGGGAGCTCTACGCGTTCGGCGACGGCCATTGCCCGATCGACGAGCTCGATGCGCCCGCCTTGCGTCTTGGCGCCGTGCTGGGCGCGCGGCCGCCACGGCTGATCGCCGAGCTGGCCACCGCGGCGTGGGTCTGGGGCGCTCTCGCGCTCCCGCCGCGCAACCTCGAGTTCTGCGTCGACCTCCGGGCGCGGGCCCGGCCGGCCGCCGACCCCGCTCGCGACCGTGCGGGAGGTCGTCCTGTCGGCGGGCGACACCGTGGCCCTCGGCGCTCACCGGGTCACGGTCCCCCTCCGCACCGCGGTGGACATCGCGCGCACGCGGCAGACCTTCGGCGCATCAGACCGGGATGCCGTGCGCCGGCTCGCAGAGCTGGCCGGCTTCGGCCTCGCGGACTGTCGCGACTTCATGGAGCGCAGCCGCAACCTCCCCGCCAAGCGACGGGCCCTCGAACGCCTGGGCGCCTGCCTGGGCTGACGGGCCGTCAGCCCGCGCTCACCCGATACACGTCGTAGACGGCCTCGATGCGCCGCACCGCGTTCAGCAGGCGATCCAGATGCACGGTGTCGCTCATCTCGAAGACGAACCGGCTGACCGCGAGACGATCGCTGGAGGTCGAGACGCTGGCCGAGATGATGTTGACGTGGTTCTCGGAGAGCACGCGCGTGACATCCGACAGCAGACCGGACCGGTCGAGCGCCTCGACCTGGATCTGCACCAGGAACACGCTCGATGACGTCGGTGCCCACTCCACCTCGATCATGCGATCGGGTTCGGTGAGCAGCTCCTTCACGTTGACGCAGTCGGCCTGGTGCACCGAGACACCCGTTCCGCGGGTCACGAATCCGACGATCGGGTCGCCCGGGACGGGTGTGCAGCATTTCGCGAGCTTGACCAGGATGTCGGGGGCGCCCCGCACGAGCACGCCGGAATCGCTGGGACGCAGCTGGCGAGCGCGGCCCTTCGGGACGAACGGGACCTCCGCCTCATCCGCTTCGGCCTCGCCCTGCATCGAGGAGACGACCTTCTCGAGCACCGACTGGGTCGAGATGTGGCCCTCGCCCACTGCCGCATAGAGGGCCTCGACCCCCTCGTACCGCATCGCCGCCGCGACCTCGGCCAGCACATCCTGACTCATGAGCTTCTGCAGCGGCAGGTTCTGCTTGCGCATCGCGCGGGCGATCGCGTCCTTGCCCTGCTCGACCGCCTCCTCGCGGCGCTCCTTGGTGAACCAGCCGCGGATCTTGGCGCGAGCGCGCTGACTCTTGACGAAGTTCAGCCAGTCCTGGCTCGGCCCGGCGTCCGGGTTCTTCGAGGTGAAGACCTCGACGGCGTCGCCGGAGTTGAGCACGCTCTCGAGGGGCACCAGCCTGCCGTTGACCTTGGCGCCCATCGTGCGATGGCCGACCTCGGTGTGGACGGCATACGCGAAGTCGACGGGGGTCGCGCCGGCGGGCAGCCCGATCACCTTGCCCTGCGGTGTGAAGACGTACACCTCTTTCGCACCGATCTCGAAGCGCAGGTTGTCGAGGAATTCGCCCGGGTCGGCGGTCTCGGACTGCCAGTCGCTGATGTGCGCCAGCCAGGCCATCTCGGTCTCGTTGGAGTGGTCGGTGTCCACGCCCTTGCCGCTGTTGACGCGCTCCTTGTACTTCCAGTGCGCGGCCACGCCGAACTCCGCGCGGTTGTGCATGTCGTGCGTGCGGATCTGGATCTCGATCGCACGGCCCTGCGGGCCGACCACCGACGTGTGCAACGACTGGTACAGGTTGAACTTCGGCGTGGCGATGTAGTCCTTGAAGCGCCCGGGGATCGGATTCCAGCGGGCATGGATCGCGCCGAGCACCGCATAGCAATCCCGGATGCTGTTCACGAGCACGCGGATGCCGACCAGGTCGTAGATCTCCGTGAACTCGCGGCCACGCGCCACCATCTTCTGGTAGATCGAGTAGTACTGCTTCGGCCGCCCCACGACCTGGCCCTTGATCTTGCCCGCCTTGAGGTCCTGGTTCACGGCGTCGATGACCTGCTGCACGAACTCCTCGCGCTGCGGGGTGCGATTCTTGACCAGGCTCTCGATCTCCACGTAGAGCTTCGGGTACAGCACCGCGAAGCTGAGGTCCTCGAGCTCCCATTTGATGGTCTGGATTCCGAGTCGGTGTGCCAGCGGAGCGTAGATCTCCAGGGTCTCCTGCGCCTTGCGCTGCGCGGATTCCGGCTCGACGAAGCCCCAGGTGCGTGCGTTGTGCAGCCGGTCGGCGAGCTTGATGACGAGCACCCGGATGTCTTTCGACATCGCAACGACCATCTTGCGGACCGTCTCGGCCTGGGCGCTGTCGCCGTACTTCAGCTTGTCGAGCTTGGTGACCCCGTCGACCAGCATCGCGACCTCGTCGCCGAAGTCGGCGCGCACCATGTCGAGGGTGTACTCGGTGTCCTCGACGGTGTCGTGCAGCATCGCAGCAGCGAGGGTCTTCGGGCCGATGCCGAGGTCGGCGAGGATCTGCGCGACCGCAACGGGGTGCGTGATGTACGGCTCCCCGCTCTTGCGGAGCTGGCCGGAATGGGCCTTCTCGGCCGCCGCATAGGCACGTTCGATGAGGGCGATGTCGGCTTTCGGGTGGTGCTGGCGCACCGTCTTGAGCAGGCGGTCGACGGCACCGGTCGGCTGAGCGCGCGAAAACAGCCGCGGCAGGATCGTGCGCAGCGTGGCGGTGCTCGGCACCTGTGTCTCTGTCATCAGCTCACCTCCCGCCCTCGTTGCTGAATTCTACGAGGGGGACGTGGATGCCGCCGGGAGGTTCGCTCTGAGCGCCCGCTCGGTCAGGCGTTGACGGTGGTGCCCGTGCTTGCTCCGCTGACGCTCTTGGCACGCAGTGCCAGGGTGCGCTTGTCACGTGCCGCGATCAGCGGTTCCCGCTCGCGGAAGATCGAGTACAGCGGCGCAGCGACGAACGGCGTCGAGTACGTGCCGATGAGCGTTCCGACGAGCAAGGCGAGCGAGATGTCGCGCAGAGTGTCCGCGCCGAGCACGAACGAGCCCAGGAACAGGATCGCCGCGACCGGCAGTGCAGCAACCACACCCGTGTTGATCGACCGCACGAGCGTCTGGTTCACTGCCAGGTTCACGGTCTCGCCGAATGTGCGGGTCGCATCGTCACCCAGTTCGGACGTGTTCTCGCGAATCTTGTCGAACACCACGACGGTGTCGTACAGCGAGAATCCGAGGATCGTCAGGAAGCCGATCACCGCCGCCGGCGTGATCTCGAATCCGGTGGCGGCGTAGACGCCGACGGTGATCACGAGGTCGTGGAGCAGCGCGAGCATGGCCGCCGCCGACATCTTCCAGGTGCGGAAGTAGACCGCCATCAGCAGCGCGGCCAGCAGCAGGAACACACCCAGGCCGACGAGCGCCTGCCTGGTGATGTCGGCACCCCAGGTGGCTCCGATGAACGAGTCGTCGACGGTCTCGGTGTCGTACGCCTCGCGCAGTGCGTCCGCGACATCCTGTGTCTGCGGGTCGGTGAGCTGGTCGGTCTGCACGCGGACCCCGTCGGAGCCGACGGTGGTGACCCGCACAACGGCGTCGGCCACGACCGAGTGCACGGCCTCCTCTGCCGGCTCGGTCTCGATCGACGAGGCGTCGGAGACCTGGAACTGCGACCCCCCGCGGAACTCGATGCCGAAGTTGAATCCAGCGGCGAAGTCGCCGCCACCGCGCACGAACGGAACCGCGACCGCGCAGAGCATCAGCACGGCGGCGATGGTCAGCCAGATGCGCCGCAACCGGATGAAGGGGACACTGCGCTCACCCGTGTAGAGATCGTTGCCGAACTTGGTCAGGCCGCTCGCCATCAGCGCTTTCCCTTCTTCGACTTCTTCTTCGATCCCGAGCTCTTTGATCCCCCGGAGGACCCACCCGCGGCTGCCGCTCTCGACGCCCGCGCTGCCGCCTTGATGGCCGTGGCATCCGCCGCGGCCGCCTCTGCGGCCTTGCGCTCGGCGATCGTCTGACGACGTCCCGCCTCACGACTCGCACCGGATCGACGGGCCTCCGTCGAGGTGCGGAACTCGGCCCGGCCACGGTACACGGCACCGAGGGCGTTGGGGTCGAGTCCGCTGAGCGGATGACCGCTCGAGAAGAAGCGGGTGGTCGCGATGAGCTGCAGCATCGGGTGCGTGAACAGCACGACGATCAGCACGTCGATCACGACGGTGATGCCGAGAGTCAGGGCGAAACCACGGACGCTGCCCACGGCGAGAACGGCGAGGACGACCGCCGACAGCAGGTTGACGCCCTTGGCGGCGTAGATCGTGCGCAGCGCGCGTTTCCAGCCCGCTTCGACGGCGCCGACGAGACCTCGCCCGTCGCGCAGTTCGTCACGTATTCGCTCGAAGTACACGATGAACGAGTCGACGGTGAATCCGATCGCCACGATCAGGCCGGCGACCCCGGCCAGTGACAGGCGGTAGCCCTCACGCCAGCTCAGGATCGAGATCACCAGGTACGTGATCGCCGCCGCGACGACGATCGATGCGATGGTGACCGATGCGAGCGCGCGGTATTGGAAGAACGAGTACCCGACGACCAGGATGAGGCCGATGAGCCCCGCGAGCAGGCCGCTGACCAGCTGGCTGCTTCCCAGTGTCGGAGAGATCGAGTCGCGGCTCTGCACGATGAAGCTGACCGGCAGCGCGCCGAATTTCAGCTGACTCGCGAGCGCGGTCGCGGTCTCGCGGGTGAAGCTTCCGCTGATGGACGGCTGATCGGAGGGCGTCTGCACATAGGGAGCCGTGATGACCCGGCCGTCCAGTACGGCGCCGAACTGGTTACGCGGGCTGGGGAGCGGGAGGAGCCGGGTGGTGAGGTCCTTGATCGCGGAAGCGCCCTCGGCGTTGAAGCGGATGTTGACCACCCAGCGCCCGGTGTTGACTCCCTGGTTGCCCTGCTCCTGCGCACCGACCGCGTCGGTGATATCGGCACCCTCGACCTCGACCGGACCCAGAATGTACTTGTTCAGGCCCTCGACGTCGCAGGTGATGAGGGGCTCGTCGGTCGGCGCGACGTTGGCCTCGACCTCGTCGATCTGGTCGCAGCTGAAGGAGTCGAAGGCGGCCTGCAACTCTGGGCTGATCCAGTTGGGGTCGCTGCCGTCCGTCGGCTCGGGGTTCGGCGCCGCCTGGTCGCTGGGCGTCGGAGTGGGCGTGGGCGTCGCCGTGTCGCTCGGCGTCGGCGTCGGCGTCGCGGAGGGGTCGCCCGATGAGTCGGCCGACGGCGTGCCGGTCAGGATGACGGCACGGAACTCCAGCTTCGACGACGACTGCAGGCGCTCGAGGGTCTCGCGGTCGGGTGTCCCGGGGATCGAGACCTCGATGTTTGCCTCACCCTGCGTTCCGATCTCGGCCTCGGACACACCCGACGCGTCGACGCGCTGCCGGATGATCGAGACGGCCTGCTCGAGCTGCTCTTGCGTGACCGTCTGTCCCTCTGCGACCTGCGCCTGCAGCACGATACGCGTACCGCCCTCGAGGTCGAGCGCGAGCTTCGGGGTCCAGCCCCAGCCGTCGAACAGCGCGCCCGCGGTCTGGATGCCGAGCAGCACGACGATGATCGCCGCGAGCCAGCCGAGGGATCTCCAGGCCTTGCGGACCGGGGTCGAACTCCTAGCCACGTGGCTGCTCTGCTTTCTGTGAAAAGGACTCCCGCGCCGGTCGAGCGCGGCGGTGCCGCCCGGCCGAGCCGGGTCAGCCTCCAAGGGTAATGGCTACTCGGTCGGCTTCTTGCGCGGTGCGCGCTTCGGCTTCTCCTCGTCGACGCGCTCTCCGTACTGCGGGTCGCCGGCGGGCGACGCGGTGTCTTCGTTGAGCTGCACGCCGCTGGCGGCGGGCTTGTCGTCCACCGGCACCTCGTCGGGCTCCACCACGCGGGCGATGACCTGACGGTGCACGCGGAGTTTGGTGCCGGGCGTGGTCTCGATGATCGCCTGGTTGGTGTCCTCGTCGATCGAGATGAGCGTGCCGAAGATGCCGGTCTGCGTCATGATCTCGGTGCCGGGGACCATCTTGGTCTGCAGCGCCTCGGCGTCGGCACGGCGCTTGCGCGAGTTGCGGAACATGAAGATGATCACGATCGCGAGGAGCGCGAACAGACCGACGTTCAGCAGCAGGTTGGAATCGATTCCGCCGGTTGCGGCCGCGTCGTCGCCGGTGGCGTGGAGGAGAGTGGAAATCGTCATGGGCGAACGAGGGCCTTCCGAAGTAAGAGGGAATCGCACTGCAGCCTAAAGTCGACCGCTGAGCAGTACCCCAGAATCATACGTCATCGTCGAAGAGCGTCCCGCTGGACGGACGTCGCACGCCCAGGTGATCCCAGGCCTTTCGCGTGGCGACGCGTCCGCGCGGCGTGCGGCTCAGCATCCCGACCCGCACCAGGAACGGCTCGACCACCGATTCGATGGTCTCCGGCTCCTCACCGACCGAGACCGCGAGGGTGTTCAGCCCCACCGGACCGCCCTCGAACCGGGTGACGATCGCATCCAGGATGGCGCGGTCGAGCCGGTCGAGACCGAGCGGATCGACGTCGTACAGCTCGAGGGCGGCATGCACGGCATCGAGACCCGCGCCGGTCCCCCGCACGAGGGCGTAGTCGCGCACCCGTCGCAGCAGGCGGTTGGCGATGCGCGGCGTTCCTCGGCTGCGGCTGGCGATTTCGATGCGGGCTTCCGGCGGGATGTCGAGCTCGAGCAGGCGGGCGGCGCGCTCGAGCACCTGGTCGAGTTCGACGTCGTCGTAGAACTCCAGATTCGCGGTGAAGCCGAACCGGTCGCGCAGCGGGTTGGGCAGCAGTCCCGACCGCGTCGTCGCGCCGACGAGGGTGAACGGCGACAGGTCGAGCGGGATGCTGGTCGCCCCCGCTCCCTTGCCGACCATGATGTCGATGCGGAAGTCCTCCATCGCGAGGTAGAGCATCTCCTCAGCACTGCGCGCCATGCGGTGGATCTCGTCGATGAACAGCACCTCGCCGGGCACCAGGCTCGACAGCAGGGCCGCCAGATCGCCGGCGTGCTGGATCGCCGGACCGCTCGACATGCGCAGCGGGCGGTTGCTCTCGTGCGCCACGATCATCGCGAGCGTCGTCTTGCCGAGCCCCGGAGGACCGGCCAGCAGGATGTGGTCGGGCGTGCGGTTCTGCATCGCCGCCGCGTCGAGCAGCAGCTGCAATTGGCCACGCACCTTCACCTGGCCGACGAACTCCGCGAGCGAGCGCGGCCGCAGCGCTCCCTCGAAGGCGAGCTCGGCCTCCGATTCGGGAGCGGGGGCAACCAGGCGCTCGGTGTCCTCGGCGCTCTGCTCGTCGATGCCCCGCTCGTCGCTCATGCACGCACTCCCGGACCGAGCGCGGCCAGCGAGAGCCGCAGCAACGCCTGCACGGACTCGCGCTCGTCGTCGGTGGCGTTCAGCGCGGCATCGTCGACGGCCTGCGCCGCGACGCGCTCGTTCCAGCCGAGGCCGACGAGGGCGGCGATGACGCTCGCGTTCGTCGAGGCGGGTGCCGCGATGCCGGATCGCGCGCCGGACGCCGCCGGCGCCGCGAGCTTGCCCTGCAGCGAGACGGCGATGAGCTTCGCGGTCTTCGGGCCGATGCCAGAGACCTTGCGGAACGGGGCGTCGTCTTCGACGGCGACGGCACGCGGCCACCTCATCGGGACTCAGCGTCGACAGCACGCCGAGGGCGGATTTCGGGCCGACACCGGATACCCCGCGCAGCAGGTCGAAAACATCGAGCTCGGCCCGCGTCGCGAAACCGAACAGGCTCAGGTCGTCTTCGCGCACGATGAGCGCGGTGTGCAGCGTCGCCTCCGACCCGATGCGAAGGGTCAGCCCGTGCTGGGGGGTCACCTGCACCGCCAGCCCCACGCCGCCGACGTCGATGACGGCGACCGTGCCGGCCACCGTGAGCACGGTGCCGCGCACCGAGGAGATCATGGCGCCACCCTACGTTTGCCGGTCGATTTCTCCGCATCCCGCCACGCACGCTGCGCCGGCGTGAGGTCCGCTGTCGGTCGAGTGGCACCAGGCGACACCGCCCGCGTGTCGAAACCACCTCGCCACGCATGGCAGATCGCCAGGGCGAGCGCGTCGGCGGCGTCCGCGGGCGTCGGCACCGCATCCAGGCCCAGCACCCGCGCCACCATGGCGCCGACCTGCGCCTTGTCGGCGGCGCCGTAGCCGGTGATCGCCGCCTTCACCTCGCTCGGCGTGTGCAGCCCGACGGCGAGCCCGTGCTCGGCGCCGAGGGCGAGGGCGATGCCGCTGGCCTGCGCGGTGCCCATCACCGTGCGGAGGTTGTGCTGCGCGAAGACACGCTCGACCGCCATCGCCGTCGGGTGGTACTCGGCGAGGACGAGGCCGATGCCCCGCGAGACGGCCAGCAGCCGCTCGGCGAGGGGCAGGTCGGGCGGGGTCTGCACGACGCCGACGTACACGAGAGTGGCCCGGCGGTTCGGAGCGACATCCACGATGCCGATGCCGCAACGGGTCAGTCCCGGGTCGATACCGAGCACGCGCATGCTGACACGCTAGCCGCGTGAGTCGTACATGTGTTCGAGACTCGCCGCGGCTCGCGGGCTACTCGTCCTTGTCGAGCTCCGCCTGCACGTCTGCCGGGATGTCGAAGTTGCTGAAGATGTTCTGCACGTCGTCGCTGTCTTCCAGCGCGTCGATCAGCCGGAACACCTTGCGCGCGGTGTCGGCGTCGACCTCGACCTGGACCGTGGGCACGAACTCCGCCTCGGCGGAGTCGTAGTCGATCCCCGCGTCGACCAGAGCCGTGCGCGCGGCGACCAGCTGCGACGGATCGGTGATGACCTCGAATCCGCCGCCGTGGTCCTCGACCTCCTCGGCCCCCGCATCCAGGACCGCCATCAGGATGTCGTCCTCCGTCACGCGAGTCGGTCTTGGTGATCGAGATGACGCCCTTGCGATGGAAGTTGTACGCCACGCTGCCCGGGTCGGCCATCGTGCCGCCGTTGCGGGTCATGAGCGTGCGCACCTCGGCGGCGGCACGGTTCTTGTTGTCGGTGAGGCACTCGATGAGCAGTGCGACGCCGCCGGCGCCGTAGCCCTCGTACATGATCGTCTGGTAGTCGACGGACTCGCCGCTGAGTCCCGCGCCGCGCTTGATGGCGCGGTCGATGTTGTCGTTGGGGACCGACGTCTTCTTGGCCTTCTGCACGGCGTCGACCAGGGTCGGGTTGCCCGACAGGTCGGCACCGCCCATCTTCGCGGCGACCTCGATGTTCTTGATGAGCTTGGCGAACGACTTGGCACGGCGCGAGTCGATGATCGCCTTCTTGTGCTTCGTCGTCGCCCACTTGGAATGGCCGCTCACGGTGCTCCCTACTCTCGAAACCTCAGCAATTCTAGCCAGCGACCGCGCCCTCGCCCGGCGACTAGGCTCGCCAGGTGGCAGCGCGCTGGTTCCGTATCTCGTTCGCCGAGAACGCCCTCCGGCGCTACGCGGCCGAGCGGGACGTCGATCTCCGATCCGTGCGCACGGCTGATGCGATGGGGCTGGCCATCGATTTCTACCGGGAACGGCGGGCTCAGCACGCGGCGATCCCGGACGAGGGCGACGGCCTGCTCTGGCAGTGGGGTCCGGATGCCGACGCCACCCGATTCACGATCGGCCTGACCCGGCAACTCATCCGCGAGGACGCCGAGCCGATCACCCAGCTGACCCTGTGCCTCGCCTACCGCTGGACGCCGGCGCGGCGCGCGCTCGGGCGCGGCCACGCGTGGTGCTTCGATCCGACGGCGATCGAGGCGTTCGAGCGGGAGATCCGCTCCTCCCCCGCCTACCGCGCCGTCGTCTCTGCCGTGCCGACCGAGGTCATCCTCCGCACCGACACGCTCTAGCCGGCAGTACAGCGCTAGATCGCCTGCACCATCCCGGTGCGCCAGGCGTGGGCGACGATCTCGGTTCGGCTCTTCAACCCGAGCTTGGTCAGGATGCTGCGCAGATGCGACTTGACCGTCGCCTCGCTGAGGAACAGGGCTTTCGCGATTTCGGCATTCGACCTCCCGTCGGAGATCAGCAGGAGGACGTCGCGTTCGCGAGCGGTCAACGCCGGCCCGTCCTGCTCACGGCCGACCCGGAAGGCGTCGTTGATGCGGACGCGCAGGATCGGGTCGCGCATCAGCGTCCGCAGGAACCGCAGGACTCCGCCGATCCCCCACCCGACGATCCAGCCCATCGCAGAGAGCATCAGCAGGATGACGGCGAACGCGAGGAACACGCGGACCTGGTACGGAAGGTCGAGCTGGATGTTCAGCCATTCGACGAGGCGACCGTGGTTCCACGGCAGCTCCTGCGCAGAGGCGATCAGCGCCGCTAGCCACACCGGTGCCAGAGCGGCCGCGATCAGGGAGACCCGCAATGTGCGTCGCGATGCGGTGGCCGCGACGACAGCCGGGATGATCAGGACAACGGCGTACGCCGGCCAGTCCGTCGCGTTCATGGGATGGAACCACGTCGTCGGGTAGACGAAGTCCGACTGGTCGAGAGGGACGTGGGGGAACATGGCGGTGGCGACGGTCGACGCGCCGAGCCCGACGAACAGGACGACCAGGGCGATACGCGGCGCCAGGCCCACGAGCGCGATCGCGAGCCCGAAGAGGAGAAAGACCGCCAGGTTGGGCGACCGGCCGGCCTCGGCGACGGTCCACAGGACCACGAACGCGATTCCGACCGCGGGTGCGGCGACGACGAGTGCGATACGACGAAGGCTCATGGGCACAGCGTCCTCCCGAGCGGCTCACGGAGTCCAGAACCTGACCGGCAAATCGTCCTTTCGGATGAGCCGTCAGCGCAGCTTGACGCCGGACTCGCGCAACTCGAGCTGCGCGAGCTCGCGCATCACCTTCTTGTCACCGCGGCGCCAGGCGTCGACGGGCTCGCGGTCGATTCCTCTGATATCGCGGTAATCGGCATTCATGAGCGCGCGCAGGGCCAGGATGTCGGGGCCGTCCTCCAGGCGCGACAGGTTGCGCGCCTCGGTCGCCCTTCGCGCCCAGCGCAGGCGACGCCGCAGCCAGATCCAGACCACGAGCAGGATCGGGATGAGCGCCACCACGATCGCGATGATGAGCGCCGCCGTCATCACGAGATCCTGCTGCGCCTGTCCGGCTTCGGCGAGAAGGGTGCCGGCACCGGACGCGGCATCGAAGGGTTGCCGGATGCCGCCGCCGATCAGCGGGACGCCGCCGAGGGTGTCCCCCGCATCCGCCATCGTCTCTTCGAAGCCGTTGCCCGCATCTTCGATCGTCTTGCCGAACGCGGCGAGGACGGCGATCGCGGCGTAGACGATCGTCCCGATCCAGACGAAGAGGGCGATGAAGCCGAAGGCGACGAGGTCGGCGAAGATCTGGGCGGTGCGTCGTGCGGGGTAGTCCGAGTAGAGCTTCATGTCCCCAGCATGCTGCACGGCCCGCATCCCGAGTAGGGAGCGGGCCGTGCGGCCGGTCAGCCGGCGAGCAGGTCGTCGAGCTTGTTGTAGCCCTCGACGACCCCGACCTCCATGCCACTCGCGACGAACCCGTCGCGCCCCTCGAAGGAGTCGACGAGCGACGTGGTGGTGAGCCGTGAGCGGCCGCCGGGCAGGTCTTCGAAGACGGCCTTCTCGAGGGCGACCCCGTCGGGCATGCCCTCCCACGAGAAGGTCTGCACGATGAGTTCGTTCTCCCGCAGTTCGTGGAAGACGCCGTTGAAAGCCTCGGTCCGGTCGCCGTCGACCATCGTGTAGCGGTAGGAACCGCCGGTGCGCGCATCCCAGACGACGGCGGTCGACGTCAGGTAGTCGGGTCCCACCCACTGCACGAACAACTCGGGGTCGACGTGCGCCCGGTAGACCTTCGCCGCGGGCGCGTCGAACTCGCGGATGATCCGCACCAGCGGAACGTCCTTGTCGACGATGATCTCGGCGTCGGGATGGGTCATGGTGCTCATTCTCGTTCTCCTTCGGTGTCGTCGGGCACGTCCCGCAGCAGCGCGTCGAGGCGGCGGTACCGCTCTTCGGCCCGGCGTTGGTAGCGCTCGATCCATGTGGTCATCAGGTCGAAGACCTCCGCTTCGAGATGCACGGGACGACGCTGCGCGTCACGGGTGCGGGTCACGAGGCCGGCATCCTCGAGCACACGCAGGTGCTTCGAGACCGCCTGCACCGAGACCTCGTACGGGCCGGCCAGCTCGTTGACGGTCGCATCGGCGATCGACAGGCGGGCGACCATGTCACGCCGGGTCGGGTCCGCCAGGGCCGAGAACACCCGCGAGAGTGCGTCTCCACTCCCTGTTCGCCGGTCCCCCGGCGAACCCGCTCCAGCACTGGAAACCGCTGCTTCCGCTGGCGCCACGATCATCTCCCTTGTTCAACCGTTCGGTTGATTACAGGATGCTGCGCCCGGCGGGCGTTGTCAACCCTTCGGTTGAATACGTTCGAAAGTGCACAAGCGACTAGTGCGCTCGACATCGACTCGTCATGTGCGCACTCTCGGCGACCGGTCAGGCAGCCGTGACGTGGTCCAGGAATCGCTGGTGGAAGCGGTAGTCGTCGGTGATCTCCGGGTGGAATGACGTCCCCAGCAGGTTGCCCTGCTCGACCGCGACGACGCGGCCATCGGCCAGCGACGCGAGCGCGGTCGCCCGCTCCCCCACGGTTTCGACCACCGGCGCCCGGATGAACACCGCGTGCATCGGCGGTCCCCCGAGCTCCGGCACGTCGAGGTCGGTCTCGAACGAGTCGTTCTGGTTGCCGAACGCGTTCCGCCGGACGGCGATGTCGAGACCACCCGAGGCTCTGCTGGCCGGCGATGCCGTCGACCAGGGTGTCCGCCAGCATGATGAGGCCCGCGCAGGTGCCGTAGACCGGCATTCCGGATGCGATGCGGCCTTTCAGAGGTTCGGCCAGGCCGAACAGACGGCTGAGCTTGTCCATCACGCTCGACTCGCCCCCGGGGATCACCAGCCCGGCAACCCGGTCGAGCTCGTTCTCCCGCCGGACCGGCACCGCATCCGCCCCCAGCTCGCCGAGGACGAGCAGGTGCTCGCGGAAGTCGCCCTGGAGGGCGAGGACGCCGACCTTCGGTTTCACCGAACCTCTGACGGCTCTACCAGCCACGCTCGGACAGGCGGTGCGGCGCCGGCAGGTCGCTCACGTTGATGCCGACCATCGCCTCGCCGAGTCCGCGCGACGCCTCGGCGATGATCGCCGGGTCGTCGTGGAAGGTCGTGGCCTTCACGATCGCGGCCGCGCGCGCCTCCGGGTTGCCCGCCTTGAAGATGCCGGAGCCGACGAACACGCCGTCCGCGCCGAGCTGCATCATGAGCGCCGCGTCGGCGGGGGTGGCGACTCCGCCAGCCGTGAAGAGCACGACCGGGCAGCTTGCCGGTGGCGGCGACCTCGGCGACCAGCTCGTAGGGCGCCTGCAGCTCCTTCGCGGCGACGTACAGCTCGTCCTTGGTCTTCGACTTCAGCGCGTTGATCTCGCCGGTGATCGTGCGGATGTGCTTGGTCGCCTCGGAGACGTCGCCGGTGCCGGCCTCGCCCTTCGAGCGGATCATCGCCGCGCCCTCGGTGATGCGACGCAGCGCCTCGCCGAGGTTGGTCGCACCGCACACGAACGGCACGGTGAACGGCCACTTGTCGATGTGGTTCACGTAGTCGGCGGGCGACAGCACCTCGGACTCGTCGATGTAGTCGACACCGAGCGACTGCAGCACCTGCGCCTCGACGAAGTGGCCGATGCGCGCCTTCGCCATGACGGGGATCGAGACCTGCGCGATGATCGCCTCGATGAGGTCGGGGTCGCTCATGCGCGCCACGCCGCCCTGGGCGCGGATGTCGGCGGGCACCCGCTCGAGCGCCATGACGGCGACGGCGCCGGCGTCTTCGGCGATGCTTGGCCTGCTCGGCCGTCACGACGTCCATGATGACGCCGCCCTTGAGCATCTCGGCGAGCCCGCGCTTGACGCGGCTCGTGCCCAGGTCCGTGGTCGTGGTGGTGTCGGTCATGCGCAGAATTCTACTTTCGGAGCTCGGGATGCCGTCGAGGGCGTCAGAAGGCCAACGGCGATTTTCTGGCCTTGTCGGCTACGCGGGCCAGGCGTCCGCGAGCTCCTGCCGCACGTCGCCGAGCAGCTTCGGAAGCGCCTTGGTGCGGGCGATGATCGGGAAGAAGTTGGCATCCGTCGCCCACCGGGGCACGACGTGCTGGTGCAGGTGTGCCGCGATGCCCGCACCCGCGATCGCGCCCTGATTCATGCCGATGTTGAAGCCGTCGGCATGCGACGTCGCGCGTCAGCACGCGCATCGCCGTCTGGGTGAGGCTCGCGATCTCCGCCGTCTCGTCGGCGCGTCGCCTCGTCATAGAGGGCGACGTGCCGATACGGCACGACGAGCAGGTGGCCGCTGTTGTACGGGAACAGGTTGAGGATGCACGTACCCGAGCTCGCCGCGGTGCACGATCAGCGCCTGCTCGTCGGTCAGGGTCGGCGCAGTGCAGAACACGCACGCGGCGGATCCGTCGGTCGGCGCGGGGCCCTGCTCGACGTAGGCGATGCGATGCGGGGTCCAGAGGCGCTGGAAGCCGTCCGGGATGCCGGCCAAGTCCGCACTCGGCTCGACCATGTCATCCGGGTATTCGGTGCCGTCGTAGTCCTTCACGGCTAGACCTGCGCGTGGGTGTCGATCGCCTCGCGGATGCGGCGCACGGCTTCGTCGATCGGGATGCCGTTGTCCTGCTCCCCGTTGCGGAATCGGAAGCTGACGGTGCCGGCCGCGCGATCCTGCTCCCCCGCGATCAGCTGGAACGGCACCTTGTCCTGCGCGGCGTTGCGGATCTTCTTCTGCATCCGGTCGTCGGACGAGTCGAGCTCGGCCCGCACGCCCGTCGGCCCGCAGCCGGTCGATGATCTCGCCCAGGTAGTCGGCGTACTCCTCGGCGACCGGGATGCCGACCACCTGCACCGGGGACAGCCAGACCGGGAAGGCCCCGGCGTAGTGCTCGAGCAGGATCGCGAAGAACCGCTCGATCGATCCGAACAGCGCGCGGTGGATCATGATCGGGCGCTTCTTCTGCCCGTCGCTGTCGGTGTACTCGAGCTCGAAACGCTCGGGCAGGTTCGGGTCGACCTGAACGGTGGACAGCTGCCAGACGCGGCCGATCGCATCGCGCGTCTTGAGGTCGATCTTGGGGCCGTAGAACGCGGCCTCGCCGGGCATCTCGGTGAACTTCAGTCCGCTGGACTTCGCGACGTTGCGCAGGGCGTTCGTGGAGTACTCCCAGAACTCGTCGGAGCCGATCCACTTGTCCTGTGTGCTCGTCGCGCATCGACAGCTCGAGCTCGAAGTCCTCGAGACCGAAGTCGCGCAGGATCGAGATGACGAAGTCGAGGACCTTGCTGGTCTCCTCCTCGAGCTGCTCGGGGGTGACGAAGAGGTGCGCGTCGTCCTGGGTGAAGCCGCGCACGCGGGTGAGTCCGTGCAGGGCGCCGGACAGCTCGTTGCGGTACACGGTGCCGTTCTCGGCGAGCCGCATCGGCAGGTCGCGGTAGCTCCGGGCACGCTCCCGTAGATGAGGATGTGCATCGGGCAGTTCATCGGCTTCAGGTAGTAGTCGACGCCCTGCTTCGTGACGTTGCCGTCGGCGTCGCGCTCCTCGTCCATCACGATCGGGGGGAACATCCCCTCCTTGTACGTGACGAGGTGGTTCGACTTCAGGAACAGGTCCTGCTTCGCGATGTGCGGCGTGTAGACGTAGGTGTAGCCGGCCTCGATGTGCCGGCGACGGGCGTGCTGCTCCATCTCCATGCGCACCAGGCCGCCCTTGGGATGCCAGACCGACAGGCCGGAGCCGATCTCCTCGGGGAACGAGAACAGGTCGAGCTCGCGCCCGAGCTTGCGGTGGTCGCGCTTCGCCGCCTCCTCGAGACGCTCGAGTGTACGCCTTCAGCTCGTCCTTGGTCGGCCACGCGGTGCCGTAGATGCGCTGCAGTTGCGGGTTCTTCTCGGAACCCCGCCAGTAGGCGGCGGCGATGCGCATCAGACGGAATACGCCGAGCGCTCCCGTGTTCGGTACATGCGGACCGCGGCATAGGTCTTTCCAGACGGTCTCGCCGTCCTTCGACACGTTGTCGTAGATGGTCAGCTCGGCACCACCGACCTCGACCGATTCGCCGTCGTCGCCGCTTCCCTCGCCGTGCCCGACCTTCTTGAGCCCGACGAGCTCGAGCTTGTAGGGCTCGCCGGCGAGCTCGGAACGCGCCTCCTCCTCGGTCACGACCCGGCGCTGGAAGCGCTGCCCGGACCGGATGATGCGGTCCATCTCCTTCTCGATCGCCTTGAGGTCCTCAGGGGTGAAGGGCTCCTCGACATCGAAGTCGTAGTAGAAGCCGTCGGTGACGGGCGGACCGATGCCGAGCTTCGCATCCGGATTGATCTTCTGCACCGCCTGCGCCATGACGTGCCCGGTCGAGTGACGCAGGATGTCGAGGCCGTCGGGCGATGAGATGTCGACCGGGTCGACGGTGTCGGTCTTCGAGACCGTGGTCGCCTTGTCCTTGAGCTCGCCGTTGACGCGGATCGCGACGACGGCGCGGTCGGGGAACAGGTCGAAACCGGTCTGCGCGCTCACCCGCTCAACGATACCGGCGCGCCGACCGCCGGATTCGCTGAGCGCCCCCTGTGAGTGGCCTGGACACTTCGTGCCGCCGACGACCGTGCCGCCACCCTGGATGGATGACTCCCGACAATCGTCCGGGCGAGGATCCGACGAAGCCGCTCCCCGTCGACCCGGGGCCAACCGAGCCGATCGTCGCACCGCACGTGCCGATCGCGAACCTCACGACGGCCCCGCTGGATCCGGTGGGTGCGGCCGGTCCACTGACACCCCGCGATCGCTCGCGAACGTTCACCTGGGTCCTGGTGGCCGCGGTCGCGGCGCTCGGAGTGCTTCTGATCGTGATCCTGACGGCGTTTCAGGGCGACCCGCCGACGCCGGCAGTGACGCCGACACCCTCGACGACACCGTCGGTCACCCCCTCACCCGCCGAGGCCCCGCCGGAGCAAGAGCCGCCGGGCGAGGAGCCGGTTCCGCCGGCTCCTGAACCGACGACACCTCCTGAGCCGACCGTTCCGCCGGACCCCGAGCCCACCGGCACCCCGGCGGCCGAGGCGACGTAGCGCCTATCCGAAGATCGGCACGAACTGGTTGCCGCCGACCGCGTTCATCCACTCGATGACGATCGGCCGGTTGAACGCCGTGAGCCACGCGACACCGATGAGGAGTGCGGCCACGGAATCCACGAGGGAGATCAGCAACCGGCGACGCGGGGTCGGGATGAGGGCGATCGCCATCATGGTCATGAGGATGAAGGTGTTCCCGGCCGATCCGGATGGCAGCAGTCCCAGGACGAAGGCACCGAGTATCGCGATGAACACCAGAGTCGACACGAGGATGGATCCGGGTCGTCGTACGATCAGCGCCACCGCCCATGCGCCGAGAACGGGAGCGGCGAGGAGCAGTCCGTTCGGGCTCATGAAGAGCGGTCCAAGGGCCGCGAATCGATCGTCGGCTCCCACGATGATGCCCCTGCCGACGACACCGACCAGCCGCCCGGTGAAAATCAGGTTCAGCGTCATGATCGCAGCGAGCGCGGCGACCGTCGGGTAGAGGATGACGAGCACGTTTGCAGCACGCGCTCCTCGCTGGTGTCGCCGTCCGAGGCTGAGGAATGGAGCCGCGGCCGCCGCTGTCAGCACGTACAACAGTCCGCTCAGGTCGGAGAGCACGGCGAGCATCAGGTAGATGCCCGCGCGGAACCCCGACTGGGTGTTGCCCCATGCGACGAATCGCACGATGTCGGTGATTCCCAATCCGAAGAGGGCGAGGCCGAGGAAGGCGGGGAGATTCTCGGTGACGGTGTAGCCGAACAGCGGATTGCCCGCCAGGGCGATCAGCAGCAGGCTCGCGAGCCACGGAGAGAACTTCCTCTGCACCATGATCTCGAGCATCTTCTGCAGGAAGACACCGGCGATCAGCGCGCCCGCGATACCGAGGCCGAGCCGCCCGCCGGGGATGATCGCTGCGAGCAGGGTCGAGATCGGTGGGTAGATCTCGCCGATCCAGGCCACATCCGCGCGATCCCAGGCCACCGAGGCGACCTTGTCGAGGAGTTGCTGGTTCGGTGTGCTGACACTCGCTGCACCGGCCGTCGTCAGGAAGCTGACGAAGATGTACGGCGCCGTGAAGACGGCGCGCAGGATCCAGCGCGCCGCCGTCGTCCGCGGGAACGGCTCGAGGCGGTCACGCTGCTTCAGCCTGCGCGGACCCGTCTCAGTGCGAGGACTGGTTTGTAAGGCCATGTTCGGTCTTCTCCCAGTAGTGCGGGCGGGTGAGCAGTTGCCAGAGCCCCTTATAGGACGCGACGGAATGCAGGATCCAGTAGATGGGGTTGAGGACCGCCCACAGGATCAAGGCGAAGGTGCCCCGTTTGTAGGGGCCCATCATCGACAGGTAGACCATCACCGTGTTGCCGATGATGAAGTTCACGAGCGACAGCCAGAGCAGCCAGACCGGGAAGAACTGGCCGAGCACCTCGGCCGGGATGAAGATCGTGAACAGCGTGACGATGTAGAGCGGGATCACTCCGAGGAAGGTCGCCGGTGTCCCCCCGATCAGCAGCGCGAAGCTGAGGAATCGGCGCCAGCCGATCTCGTGGATGAGCTGCCGCGGCCGGCGGGCGTGCACCAGGGTCGTCTGCATGTAGCCCTTGATCCAGCGGCTGCGCTGACGGATGAAGTTCGGGACCGACGTGTTCGCCTCCTCCATCGTCGTGGAGTTGACGACGCCGACGCGGTAGCCGAGCGCGCTCGCCCGGATGCCGAGGTCGGCATCCTCGGTGACGTTGTACGGGTCCCAGCCGCCCAGCTCGATGAGCGCCGACGTGCGGAAGTGGTTCGAGGTCCCCCCGAGCGGGATCGGGAGGTCGGCAGCGTCCAGGCCGGCGAGCATGTAGTCGAACCAGTAGCTGTACTCGAGCGTGAACATGCGGGTGAGCACGTTCTCGTCGGCGTTGAAGTAGTTGAGCGACGCCTGGATGCAGACGGTCTTGTCGCCCCCGCGCTGGAAGGCCACCACCGCCTTCTTGAGCTGGTCGGGATCCGGAGTGTCTTCCGCGTCGTAGATGACCAGGAAGTCGCCGGTGGCGAAGAACAGCCCGACGTTGCAGGCGCGAGGCTTGGTCTGCGGGGCGCCCTTCGGGATCGTGACGATCTGGAAATGCGCAGGCGGGTTGGATGCGAGGAAGGCGTCGCGGGTGAGCGTGTCCTCCTCCTCGATGAGCACGAGAACCTCGAGCTTGTCGACCGGGTACTCGATTCTCCCGAGATTGGCGACCAGCTGGGCGACGATGTTCGCCTCCCGGAACACCGGCACGAGCACCGAGTACGTCGGCAGGTCGCGGTCCTTCAGGGCAGCCACATCGGCATCGCTCACACGCTCGACGACGTCGAATTTGGCGCCGAGCATCGCGATGACGAACTTGAAGATCGTGCCGGCGAGGAAGGTCAGGCTGATGGCCGTGATCGCACCGATCACGACCTGCGCGGGGAAGACGACGAGGAGGACGAGCAGGGCCGCGACGAAGGTGATCAAGCCGATCTTCTGACCGCGCGAGAACACGACGCGCGCCGAGAGCTCCGGGCTCTGGTGGTAGAGCTCGTTGGCGGCCTGGTCGGCGATCGCCGTGCGGAAGACGTCGAGGACGACACGGCGGATATCCCAGGATGTGGCTGCCTCGAAGTGCACCGGCTCGCCGAGGTGCTCCTCGATCTGCTTCGCGCCGCTGTTCGTCGGGAACGCGTGCGGTGGCGACGACGATCGTGCCGTCGAATGCCCGGCGCACCGGCATCCAGTTCTCGGCGAGCATGTGCTGACCCGACCAGCGACGGATCAGTTCGTCGTCGCGGTGCGGATTCGCGACGTCGAGGGGCGGTATCCCCCACGTTCGAGCGATCAGCACGCGGAGCACGTCCGGTGAGACAAGCCCGAGGCTCATCAGCACGTCGTCGATGTGCGAGCCGGTCTTCGCCTTCGCGGCTCGCGCGATCGCGAGTTGGTCTTCTGTTATGAGCCCCGATTCGATCAGCAGTTCTGCAAACGCAGCACTCTGTACCGAGGGCACCCCCACCTGTGCCATGGCCCAAGAGTGCGCCTCATGTACCGATCAGTACAGTCCCTGTGTGGGGGGTGTGGGGAGTTGTGGTGGGCGATACTGGGATCGAACCAGTGACCTCTTCCGTGTCAGGGAAGCGCGCTACCGCTGCGCCAATCGCCCTCACCGAATTTCTTCGGATCGGATGTGCCTCTCGGCACCGAGTGAGGTGGCGACGGGATTCGAACCCGTGTATACGGCTTTGCAGGCCGCTGCCTCGCCTCTCGGCCACGCCACCAGGTCGGAAAACCCTGAAGCTTTCACTCGAGCGGATGACGAGATTCGAACTCGCGACCCTCACCTTGGCAAGGTGATGCGCTACCACTGCGCCACATCCGCATGCACCTGTTACCAGGTGCGGACTCGACTCTAGCCGATGGTCTGGTCGGGTCCAAACCATATGACGGGGTGTCAGAGGAGTGTCTCAGCCCCACCAGAACATGCTCGGCAGGAACTGCGCCCGGGTGCCGGCGTTGTGGGCCGCGAACAGCGGCCGCGACGACCCGCGTGCCCCACAGGATGAGGTGCAGATAGGCCGCGGCGGCCACGATCGCCGCCGCCTGCCGCATCCAGATGCTCGAATCCCGCGTCGCGCGCAGCGCTGCATGGCCGAGAAGGATCGCCGCGGAGACGACCACGATCGAGAGGAACGACAGCGCCCCGAGAGCCGTCGCCGTCGGCGTCGAATCGATGAAGAAGTTGAAACTGAGGCTCACCGCCAGGATCCGGCTGCTGAAGAACGCCACCGTCTGGATCACCAGCAGTCCGGTCGTCGCGACCAGGACTGGAGGCAGGCTCGCGAGCGTCCTCGAGAGCCGAGTCGGGGTCACAGAGAGGCGAGGGATGGCCGGAAGCAGGACAGCCGGATGCACTGAGTCGGGGGTACTCATGAGCTCGACTGTAGGTCGACAGCGCGTCCCGTGTCACCCGAAAGGGGGTCAGGATTTCGGGTTAAGGAGCGGGTGAGAGCGACCGGGCTTCCGACGCGCCGATCGGCCCCGACGCCTGTGGCAAGATGGAGCCGCGGGCGATTGGCGCAGTTGGTAGCGCGCTTCCTTCACACGGAAGAGGTCATCGGTTCGAGTCCGGTATCGCCCACCATGCACTGTTCACGACGCCACAGGCGCTCCGAAACGCGTCGTCACGCCCGGTGAGAAGAGCACAGAGTCCGGTCGGCGATCCACGATGCCGGGCAGCCCTGCTGCCGCGACGAGCTCGTCGTGCAGATCGAGCAGCTCGGCAGCGTGCAGGCGCCATGGCGGGTGCTCGTTCGGGATCCACACGGTCTTCGCTCCTCGCCGCGTGAACAGTGCCCCAGCGCGCGGTCAGGAAGTCGGCGAGCGGCCCGGAACGGATCGGCGCCCCCATCCGGGATCTGATCACGCTCGACGGGCCGCCTCCGTGCCGCTGCGAGTCGAATCCGAACAGCCGCCCTTCACGCTGCATCCGCGTGCGAGACCAGAAATACGGGAGCTGGAACGTCGCGCGCGCCGCGAGCACCGCCGCGAGGCGTGAGGCCTCGAGCGATCGGAAGACCACGCCGCGTCTGCCCCAGAAATCCACCCCGTACAAACGCACGTTGATCTCGACGAAGCGTCCGAGATACGGGACGGGCGGGCTGCCGAACAGGGTCGCCCGATCCAGCTGGAACGGGATCAGGCCCGACCCAGCTGGTCCCGTCGAATTCGTCCGGTTCGATGCCGGGCGGCAGCAGCGGCGTGACCTCGGCGGACGGCACCCTCCAGTGCAGGAACGTCAGGTCACTCCAGCGTTGACCGGCGATGGCGCGGCCCTCGAGGGCCGGCGCTTCGTGGGTGATCGGGCGCAGCCTGGTCATTCGTCGGCCGCGTCGTCGGACTGCATGATCTGTGCGGGGATCCGCTCCCGTGCCGCGTGGCGTCGTACCAGCACCCAGACCGGCGCCGACACGACGACCGAAAAGGTCGCGACGGCGACCAGCACCAGCACCGGCACGGTCAGCACGGCGGCGCGAGCGGAGAAGATCAGGCCGATCGTGTCACCCGACACCGCCGGGGCCACGAAGGCGACCGCGATCGCCGCGAGCACCGTCATCCCCCAGCGTGCGGCGAGCCCCGCGACGTCGCGCTCGCTCACCGAGAAGACGAGCGCTGCCCGCCGCGCCGGCGAGCAGGCCAACGATCGGCGACCATGGCATCCCGACGCTCACCGCGCCGGGCAGCGCCACCACCATGCCGACGGCGAGTCCGAGCACCAGCGAGCGCGGCGACGGGGCGCGTCACGTTGCGCAGGCGGTCGACGACCAGCCAGCCGAGAGCGGATGCCGCCGGCGCGACGACCGCGGCCAGTGCGATCCGCGGCGTGTAGGCGTCGATCATGCCCTCGAGGTGGACGAGCCAGACGATCGTCGCAGAGCCAGAGCAGGAGCACGGCCGCGAGTGACCCGGCGGCTCGACGGCCGGCTCGGCTCCGACCGCTCGTGCACGCCGGCGGGCAGCCAGGCGAGCACCACGAAGGCGGACGACGACACGATCAGCGGCAGCGCTCCCCCGAAGTCCTCGAAGCCGCACTCCGGCGCGAGGCATCCGCGGGTGGCGAGCAGCGGAACGATCAGCGGCCGCGGGAAACACCACGAGACCCCAGACCAGCAGCAGAAGCCAGCGCGCGAAGCGGTCGGCCCCGGATGCGACGGCGGCCGCCTCGAGCAGCACCAGCACCGGCAGGGTGAACGCCGACATCCCGATCAGGAACTCGAGCGACGCGGCACCCGATCAGCGCGGCCGATGCCGATGGTGAGCGCTGCGGTCGCCACCGCTGACGGCGAGAGCCGGCCACGGCATCCTGCCGCCCAGCACCGGGCGCAGCAGCACGGCCATCGCGCCCGCGGCGACGAGCGCCGCCAGGACACCGACGACCACGATCGGATTCATCGCCACACACGATACGGGGCGCCGCCTCCGAAGAGACAGCGCCCCGCGACGTGTGACCGCTTACGCCTTGGAGTCGGCGAGGACGTAGCCCTCTTCGCCGTGCACCACGGTGTCGATTCCCGCGATCTCGTCTTCGTTCTTGACGCGGAATCCGATGGTCTTCTGGATCACGAAGCCGATGATGAAGGCCAGCACGAAGGAGTAGATCATGACCGAGAAGGCCGCGATCGCCTGCACCAGCAGCTGCGTGCCGTCGCCGCCGACGAAGAGGCCGGTGCCGTTGGCGAAGAAGCCGAGGTAGAGCGTTCCGATCAGACCGCCGATGAGGTGGATGCCCACCACGTCGAGCGAGTCGTCGAAGCCGAGCTTGAACTTCAGCTCGACCGCCAGGGCGCAGATCGCACCGGCGAGAACGCCGAGCACGATGGCCCAGATCGGGTGCAGCGACCCACACGCCGGGGTGATCGCGACGAGTCCCGCGACGGCACCGGACGCGGCGCCGACCGAGGTGGGCTTGCCGTCCTTGATCTTCTCGACGACGAGCCAGGCCAGCAGGGCCGCCGCCGGGGCGACGATCGTGTTGACGAAGGCGAGTGCGGCCGTGCCGTCGGCAGCGAGCTCCGATCCGGCGTTGAACCCGAACCAGCCGAACCACAGCAGGCCCGCCCCGAGGAGCACGAACGGCGGGTTGTGGGGAACGTGCGCGCCCTTCTGGAATCCCGACGCGCTTTCCGAGGACGAGCGCGAGTGCGAGCGCAGCGGCGCCGGCGTTGATGTGGACGGCGGTTCCACCGGCGAAGTCGATGGTGCCGACGCCGAAGACGTCCTGCAGACCGTGGGTCAGCCAGCCGCCGTAGGCGAACGAGCCGTCATCGGCGAGCCCGAAGTTGAAGACCCAGCTGGCGACCGGGAAGTACACGACCGTCGCCCAGATTCCCGCGAAGATCAGCCACGAGCCGAACTTGGCGCGGTCCGCGATGGCGCCGGACACCAGCGCGACGGTGATGATCGCGAAGGTCGCCTGGAAGGCGACGAATGCCAGGGGCGGGAAGGCCGCGTCTTCCGGGACCTCAAGCAGGCTGTTGAGGCCGACGGCGCTGCCGTCGAGCGCCCACGGGAACAGCGTTCCCTCAGCGCCGGGGAACGCGATCGCGTAGCCGTAGATCGCCCACAGAACGCCGATCAGGCCGATCGCGCCGAAGCTCATCATCATCATGCTGATGACGCTCTTGGCTTTCACGAGACCGCCGTAGAAGAACGCCAAGCCGGGGGTCATGAGCAGGACGAGCGCCGCTGCCAGCAGCAGGAACGCTGTGTTGCCTTGATCCATGTGTCTTACCTCTTTCGGAGTAGCAAGGGATGCACCGCCGGATCGCCGCTCGAGGAGGGGGTCGAGCCTCGGGTACGGGGTCAGTCTGGGTGGGCGAGGTTTCGGCCCCGCTGTCTCCGTGTTTCGGGTTGGTTACGCGACCGCCCCGGGTGTAAACATCGTGT
Source organism: uncultured Actinomycetota bacterium (assembly GCA_963730045.1). Lineage (GTDB taxonomy): Bacteria > Actinomycetota > Actinomycetes > Actinomycetales > Microbacteriaceae > JBDSKH01. The sequence continues at coordinate 286,798 of CAVSPQ010000005.1, forward strand.
TTCGCAGTCCGGTCCCTGCCGTCGTGCGCGCGCGTGGCCGAGAGACCGGCCGCACCGCATCAGACCGGCGGTTCGGGCGACGTCAGCGCGATGAGCCGCGAGATCGCGCGCAGGTACTTCTTGCGGTAGCCGCCCGCGAGCATCTCGTCGCCGAAGACCCGGTCCAGCGGAACGCCCGGTGGCCAGCACGTGCACCTGCTCGTCGTAGAGACGGTCGACCAGTGCGACGAATCGCAACGCGTCGGTCTGATCGTGCAGCACCTTCACGCCTTCGATGCCGATCGCCGAGAGCCCGTCGACGAGCTTCACGTAGCGAGACGGGTGAACCGTCGCCAGGTGCTTCAGGATGGCGCCGAACGGGTCCGCGGTCACCGCACCCTGAGCGGCTGCCGAACTGACGGCCTCGGCGTACGTCTTCCTCGTCGAGCGCGACCGCGTGGCTCTCGACGTCGCGGTGGCGGTAGTCGAGTCCGTCGATCTTCACGATCTCGAACCGGTCGGAGAGCGCCTGGATCTCGCGCAGGAAGTCGACGGCTGCGAACCGGCCCTCGCCCAACGCGTTCGGCGGGGTGTTCGATGTCGCCGCGATGCGGGTTCCGCCGGCCGCCAACTCGCCGAGCAGGCGGGTCATCATCATCGTGTCGCCCGGATCGTCGAGCTCGAACTCGTCGATCGCGATGAACGGTCGCTCCGCCGAGCAGCTTGACGGTCGCGGCGTAGCCGAGGGCGCCGACGAGAGCGGTGAACTCGATGAACGTGCCGAAATAGGTGCGCCCGGGCGCGAGCTTCCAGAGCGCCGCGAGAAGGTGGGTCTTGCCGACCCCGAAGCCGCCGTCGAGGTACAGCCCGGGCTTGGTCTCTGGCGGTCGCTTGGCGAACAGGCCGCGCGACGCCGTCCAGGGTGCGGCGAAGGCCCGCACGCGCTCGACCGCGCGCGCCTGCGACGGGTAGTCGGGATCCGGCTCGTAGTTCTCCAGCGTCGCCTGCTCGAACTGCCGCGGGGGAACCAGGGATTCCGCGATCTCGGCCGCCGTCATGGACGGAGACCGCTCGACGAGCGATGGTAACGGAGAGCTGGGGCATGAGAAAATGGGCCTCGGATGCGGAATAACGTGTGTCGAACTCTTACGGCACGCCAGCGGGCCCACGGTCGACTGCCTACCCTGAAAGGGACGGATTCAGCCTACCGCTGCTCTCCGCACACAACTTCCCATGGAGGACCAGATGACCGTCGAGCGCGACTCCACACCCGCTTTCGCCGCCTTCGCCCACCCCGAGCGTCTCGTCAGCACCGACTGGCTGGCCGAGCACCTCGGCGAGGCCGGTCTGGTGGTCGTCGAATCCGACGAGGACGTGCTGCTCTACGAGACGGGTCACATCGCCGGTGCCGTCAAGATCGACTGGCACACCGACCTCAACGACCCGGTCACCCGCGACTACCTCGACGGGACCGGCTTCGCAGCGCTGCTCGGGTCGAAGGGCATTTCGCGCGACACGACCGTGGTGATCTACGGGGACAAGAACAACTGGTGGGCCGCCTATGCACTCTGGGTCTTCACCCTCTTCGGACACGAAGACGTGCGACTGCTCGACGGGGGCCGCACGAAGTGGGAGGCGGAGGGCCGTGAATACACGACCGACGTGCCGACCCCGGATGCGGTGGACTACCCGGTCGTCGAGCGTGACGACTCGAAGATCCGCGCCTACAAAGATGACGTGATCGCGCACTTCGGCAATCCGCTCGTCGACGTCCGGTCTCCGGAGGAGTACGTCGGTGATCGAACCACCGCACCCGCGTACCCGGAAGAGAGCGCGCTGCGTGCCGGGCACATCCCGAGTGCCGCGAACGTGCCGTGGGCCAGGGCCGTCGCAGAAGACGGGACCTTCAAGCCGCTCGACCAGCTCAACGCCATCTACCGCGATGAGATCGGCCTGAAAGACGGTGATAGCGTGATCGCCTACTGCCGGATCGGAGAGCGCTCGAGCCACACCTGGTTCGTTCTCACCCACCTTCTGGGCTTCGAGGGAGTGCGTAATTATGACGGCTCGTGGACGGAGTGGGGCAGCGCGGTCCGCGTCCCCATCGTCAAGGGTGCGGAACCGGGCGCGGTACCCGCGCACTGATCCGGATCGCACATGAGCGACATCGCTCTTCCGGCAGAACTCGCGGGAATCCGCGAGGACTTCCTCGCGCTCGAGCAGCGCGAACGCCTGCAGTTGCTCCTCGAGTTCTCGAACTCTCTGCCCGACCTGCCCGAGCGTTACGCCGATCACCCCGATCTGCTGGAGCGCGTCGAGGAATGCCAGTCTCCGGTGTTCATCTTCGTGGAGGTCGACGACGCATCGGTCGTCCATGTCTTCGTCACCGCGCCCCGTGAGGCGCCGACGACGCGCGGGTTCGCCTCCATCCTGGCCGAGGGGCTCAAGGATCTGACCGTGGACGAGGTGCTCTCGGTGCCGGCCGACTATCCGCTGACGATCGGGCTGACCGAGGCCGTCAGCCCGCTGCGCATCCGCGGCATGATGGCGCTGCTCGGGCGCATCCAGCGGCAGGTCAGGGAGAAGTCCGCGGCCTAGCCGGCCGTGGAGCGCCGCGAAGCGAGACGTCTCGGTGCCTCGAGACCGGCGAGCCAGTCGCGGATCGCGCCGACCCACCGGTCGCGGTCGTAGTTCCAGAGCTTGGTGTGCCGCGCCACCTCGAAAGCCTCGTACGTCACGATGTCGGGTCGGGCGACTGCCAGGGCACGGGATGCCGTGGACGGCACGAATCCGTCGTCGTCGCTGTGGAGGATGAGCACGGGCCGGTCGAGTTCGCGCGCACGACGCACGAAGTCCAGGCGGTCCAGGTCGAGCGGCTCCGCAAGTCCGGTGAAGAAGCCGCCCCAGCGCTGCCGAAAGAGCTGCAGCACGCCCCAGCGCACGATGGACGGGAAACGACGGATCGCGGCCTGGAAGTCGAGGGTCGCGATCCAGTCGACGACCGGCGATTCCAACGCGACGCCGATCACCCGGTCGGAGAGAGCGGACCTGGTCAGCGCCTGCAGCACGGTCGCGCCACCCATCGACCAGCCCATGAGGACCAGCTCCTGGGCTCCGTGATCGAGCGCGTACTGCATGGCGGGTTCGATGTCCCGCCACTCGCGATCGCCGAGCGCGTAGCGATAGTCGTCGCTGCGAGGGGCGTCGCCGTCGTTGCGATACGACACGATCAGCGAGGTGTAGCCGGCGTCGCGGAACGGCTCCACCGCCCGGAGCGTCTCGGAACGGCGCACGGCACGGCCGTGCACGTTGATGACCCAGCGCTCCGCCGGTCCGCCCTCGGCCGCCACGAGCCACGCCGGTGCCGGACCGAGCGGCGTGTCGATGGTGACGTCGCGGTACGGGTATGGGAGGTCGCGCGGGCTCAGATGGAACCAGCCGCTCAGCCGGCCACGTCGAGCTCCCACCAGGTCGCCGAAGTCGACTCCCAGAACCCGCCGTGTCACGGTGTCGTCGTCGCTCGCCACGATCTCGCCGAGCCGGGCGTGCCCGGAGTCGCCGGTGAACCAGAAGCTGTAGACGCCGGGAAGCCGAGAGTCCGCGTTGGATGACAGCACGATCGTCCCGGCGTCGAGATCGAGGCCAAGGATGCTGACATCCTCTGCCCTGCGCGAGGGCGGGATGATCACGGTGCGGGCGACCAGAACGCTGAGTGTCGCGGCCGCGAGAGCCGCTGCGCCGGCGGCTGCCACGACGCCGATGGCGATCCCGCCGACGACCCGCCGTCCCATGTGCTGTGCTCCCGTCGACCGCCGGGGGTCGGCGTGGCACGTGACGTCGCCCCACTTGAAACCCTAGTCTGCACACGTGTCCGAAACTGTGTCAGGCCCGGCCGTCCCGGCCCTCTTCGGCCTGGCCCTCGACGCCGTGCGCGAGTCGACGACGCGCCCGGAACTGGTGCTGAGCGAGATCCCGGCACCGGTCGGCCTCGCGCCGTTCGCCATCGCGATGGCCGGCGACGTGCGCCCCGCACGCCACGGAGTCGACTCACTGCTGGGCACCGGGCGCTTCGTGCTGCTGCACGATCCGGAGGGTCCAGACGCCTGGGACGGGACCTTCCGCGTGGTCTGCTTCGCCCAGGCGCCGCTCGAGACCGACATCGGCCTCGACCCGTTCGTGGCCGGCGTCGCCTGGTCCTGGCTCGAGGACGCCCTGTCGGTGCGCGGAGCCCACTACCGCTCGGCCTCCGGCACGGCGACCAAGGTGCTGTCGACCGGATTCGGCGACCTCGCCGGTCAGAGTGATGGCGCGACACTCGAACTACGAGCATCGTGGACACCGCACGAGGACTCGATCGCGGCATCCGTCGAGGCCTGGAGCGAACTGCTCTGCATGCTCGCCGGCCTCCCGCCGACCGCTGAGGCCGTCGGTCTGCTTCCCCACGTCCGAGCGGCGCGTGACTGACCCCGAGCCGGACGGCCCCCTTGGCCCCGAGGTGACAGTCCCCGAAGCCTCTGGACCGGACTCCCCAGCACCCGAACCGCACCCCGTCGTGGACGTGATCGAGACCGTCGACGGTTACCGTGCCGCGGTCGCCGCACTCGCCGACGGGACCGGTCCGTTCGCCGTCGATGCCGAGCGCGCCTCTGGCTTCCGCTATTCGCAACGGGCCTACCTCATCCAGATCTTCCGTCGCGGCGCGGGCGTATTCCTGTTCGACCCCCCGGCGATCGGCGGCGATTTCAGCGAGCTCGCCGCGGTGATGGCAGACGAGGAGTGGATCCTGCACGCCGCCAGCCAGGACCTCGCCTGCCTGCGGGAGATCGGCCTCGACCCCGAGCGCATCTTCGACACCGAGCTCGGTGCCCGGCTCGCCGGCATCCCGCGCGTCGGTCTGGGTGCCGTCGTCGAGGAACTGCTCGGCATCCACCTGGCCAAGGAGCACTCGGCCGCGGACTGGTCGACGCGTCCGCTCCCCCAGAGCTGGCTCGTGTACGCCGCCCTCGACGTCGAACTGCTGCCCGAGCTCCGGGAGAAGGTCGGCGAGCTGCTCGACGCCGCCGGCAAGGCCGAGATACGCCCGGCAGGAGTTCGACGCCGTGCTCGAGCGGGAGGTGGTTGTCCGCCAGGATCCGTGGCGGCGCCTCTCCGGCATCCACGGTCTGCGTCAGGCTCGCAACCTGGCCGTCGCCCGGGAACTCTGGACCGCCCGCGACGACTACGCCCGCGAGATCGACACCGCCCCCGGCCGGCTCGTCCCGGACGGTTCGCTCGTCGCCGCGGCCCGTGCCCTCCCGGCGACCAAGCGCGACCTCGCCGCGATCAAGGAGTTCACCGGACGCGCCAGCCGCAGCCAGCTCGACCGCTGGTTCGAGGCGATCCAGCGCGGTATGGCGACCGAGGATCTGCCGCAGGTTCGCCCGCAGACCGACACGCTGCCGCCCCCGCGGGTCTGGGCTGAGAAGAATCCGGATGCCGATGGCCGGTTCAAGCGCGCCCGCGCCGATGTGACCGACGTGGCCGCCGACCTCGACATCCCCATGGAGAACCTGCTCACCCCGGAATACCTGCGCCGTGTCGCGTGGTCGCCGCCCGATCCGATCACCGCGGAGACCGTCGGCGAAGCCCTCTCGGCCCTCGGAGCGCGCCCGTGGCAGGTTGACGCAATCGCACAGGTGATCGCCGATGCCTTTGTTCGTATCGACCAAACCCCCGAGGACCCGGACGACAGCCCTTCGTAGGAAGAATCAAACGATTCGAGGCGCCCAGGAGGCGTGCCTAGGCTGAACCCATGGCTCAAGGCAATGAAGTCGTTTTCGTCGATGGTGTGCGTACTCCGTTCGGACGGGCCGGTGAGAAGGGTCAGTACTGGGGCACGCGCGCCGACGATCTCATCGTCAAGGCCATGATCGGGCTGCTCGAGCGCAACCCGAAGCTCCCCAAGGAGCGCGTCGACGACGTCGCCATCGCGGCCACCACCCAGACCGGCGATCAGGGACTGACGCTGGGACGCACGGCCGCCATCCTGGCCGGACTGCCCTTGAGCGTGCCGGGCTACGCGATCGATCGCATGTGCGCGGGGGCGATGACCAGTGTCACCACGATCGCGGGTGCGATCGCATTCGGCGCCTATGACGTCGGGATCGCCGGCGGCGTCGAGCACATGGGCCGCCACCCGATGGGAGCCGGCGCCGACCCGAACCCGAGGTTCCTCGCCGAGAAACTGGTCAGCCCCGACGCCCTCAACATGGGGACGACCGCCGAGCGGCTGCACGACCGGTTCCCCACCCTGACCAAGGAACGCTCCGACCGCTTCGGGCTGCTCAGTCAGCAGACGTGTCGCCGCCGCCTACGCCGCGGGCAAGATCCAGCCGGATCTGATCCCGGTCGCCATCAAGAGCGAGGCCGGATGGGGACTCGCCACCGAGGACGAGGGCATGCGCCCCGAGACCACCATGGAGGGGCTTGCGACCCTCAAGACGCCGTTCCGTCCGCACGGGAAGGTCACCGCGGGCAACGCCTCGCCGCTCACCGACGGCGCGACCGTCTCGCTGATCGCCAGCGAGCAGGCGGCCAAGGAGCTCGGCCTGAGCGTCAAGATGAAGATGGTCAGTTTCGCGTTCGCCGGCGTCGCGCCCGAGGTGATGGGCATCGGCCCGATTCCGAGCACCGAGAAGGCGTTGCAGAAGGCCGGACTGTCGATCGGTGACATCGGCGCCTTCGAGCTCAACGAGGCATTCGCGGTGCAGGTGCTGTCGTTCCTCGACCACTTCGGCATCGACGACGAGGATCCCCGCGTCAACCCGTGGGGAGGGGCGATCGCCATCGGCCACCCGCTGGCCGGATCCGGTGTGCGCCTCATGACGCAGCTCGCGGCGCAGTTCGCCGAGCAGCCGAAGGTGCGCTACGGCCTGACTGCGATGTGCGTCGGGCTCGGTCAGGGCGGCAGCGTCATCTGGGAGAACCCGCACTACAAGGGAGCGAAGTAGAGATGGCGACGACAACCCCCGATTTCTCGAGGCTCGTCACGCTCGACCCCGACGAGGTCGTCACGCACTCCTACGTGCGGGATGTCACGCTCCCGAGCGGCAAGATCCTCGCCCTCATCACGCTCGACAACGGGCGCGATCACACCCGTCCGAACACGCTCGGCCCGAAGACGCTGCTCGAACTGCACGGTGTGCTCGAGGGCCTCAAGGCACGTGCCACGCAGAAGGAGATCGCAGCGGTCGGCATCACCGGCAAGCCGTTCATCCTGGCGGCCGGGGCAGACCTGTCGAAGGTGGACGGCATCCCGGACCTCGAGACCGGCGTGCTCATGGCGAAACTCGGACATGCGGCGCTCGGCATGCTCGGTGACCTTGGCGTGCCGTCCTTCGCATTCGTCAACGGGCTCGCGCTCGGTGGCGGCGCGGAGATCGCCCTGAATTCGACCTACCGCACGATCGACTCGTCCACTCCCGCCTTCGCGCTGCCGGAGGTCTTCCTGGGCCTCATCCCCGGCTGGGGCGGCGCGTGGATCCTTCCCAACCTCATCGGCATCGAGAACGCTCTCGAGGTCATGATCTCGAACCCGCTGAAGAACAACAGGATGCTGAAGGGGCCGCAGGCGTTCGAGCTCGGTATCGCCGACGCGATGTTCGGTCCCGCGACCTTCCTGGAGGACTCGCTGAAATGGGCCGACGGGGTGCTGGGCGGCAGCATCAAGGTGAAGCGCAAGAACGAGCCGGGCAAGCTCGAGCGCGCCGTCAAGTGGGATGTGGCCGTCGGCATCGCCGAGAAGACGCTCAAGAGCCGGATCGGGACGGTCGCGAAAGCCCCGTACAGGGCACTCGAGTTGCTCAAGGCTGCCAAGAACACCGACAAGGCGACCGGGTTCGCGGCCGAGGACGCCGCGTTGTCCGACCTGATCTCGGGCGACCAGTTCCGGGCGTCGATCTATGCGTTCAATCTGGTGCAGAAACGAGCCAAGAAGCCGGCCGGTGCGCCGGACAAGGCGATCGCTCGGCCCGTGAACAAGGTCGGCGTCGTGGGCGCCGGGCTGATGGCAACGCAGTTCGCGTTGCTCTTCGTGCGCCGCCTGCAGGTGCCGGTCGTCATCACGGACCTCGACCAGGCGCGCGTCGACAAGGGCGTGGAGACCATCCGCGGTGAGATCGACGAGCTGCTCGCCAAGGGCCGCATCGACTCCGACGAGGCGAATCGCCTCAAGGGGCTGGTGACCGGCACGATCGACAAGGCCGATTTCGCAGACTGCGACTGGGTCATCGAGGCCGTCTTCGAGGAGCTGGGAGTCAAGCAGCAGGTCTTCGCGGAGGTCGAGAAGCACGTCGCCGACGACGCGATCCTGGCCACCAACACCTCGTCGCTGTCGGTGGATGAGATCGGCGCGAAACTGAAGCATCCCGAGCGCCTTGTCGGGTTCCATTTCTTCAATCCCGTGGCGGTCATGCCGCTCGTGGAGGTCGTCAAGGCGACGAAGACGAACGACGTCGCCCTGAGCACGGCGATGGTCACCGCTGCGGCGCTGCGCAAGAACGCGATCATCACCAAGGACGCCCCCGGATTCGTCGTCAACCGCGTGCTCGCCAAGCTTCTCGGCGAAGCCATGCACGCGGTCGAGCAGGGAACGCCGTTCGAGACCGTGGTCGAGGCCCAGAAGTCCTTCGGCTTCCCGATGGACCCGTTCGTGCTGCTCGAGCTCGTCGGCCTCAAGGTCGGCGCGCATGTTCTCGACACCCATCACGCGGCCTTCCCCGACCGGTTCTTCGAGAGCGCATCGCTGCACGAGCTCGCGGAGTACGGCCACATCCTGGAGAAGGACGGCAAGGGCAAGGTCACGGGATACGACAAGAAGGCTCTCGAGATCGTGGCCAAGCATCAGGTGGCCGGCGCCAAGCCGTACACGGCCGACGAGCTGCGCATCCGGATCGAGGACGGCCTCGCCGACGAGATCCACCGGATGCTGGAGGACGGGGTCGTCGAGGCGGCCGAGGACGTCGATCTCGGCATGATCCTCGGCGCCGGCTGGCCATTCCAGATGGGCGGCGCAACACCGTACCTGGACCGGGTCGGCGCGAGCGAGCGGGCCTTCGGCGACACCTTCCACCACCCGGTGATCAAGGGCGTGTCCTAGGCCCGCCCAGGTCGCGATCCCGAAGATAGGGATATCGACCGATCCCCCTGCCCTACCTCAGAAACGAGGCTTATGGGCATGGACATCCTCTCCGATTACCGCATCACCGCCCTCATCGTGAGCGAGCGCCAGCTGGCGCTGCACGCTGAGCGGGCGCGTATCGCCGACGAGCGTGCGCTGCGCCCGGCCGAGCGTCCGGTCACCTCGACCGGGTCGCTGGTCACCGTCCCCTGCCCCGCGCACTAGGCGTGCCGAACGTTGCCCGACATCGCCCCCGAGTCCGCCGCGGGGTAGGTGGCACGATGGACGTATGGCGTCCACCAGCACCGAGGTCATGATCGGCCGCGATGCCGAACTCGCCGAGCTGACCGATGCCTTCGCGGCACACCGCCGACGCCGGGCCGCGCATCGTCGTGGTCGGCGGCGAGGCCGGCATCGGCAAGTCGCGGCTTCTCGACGAATTCCGCGCCGGGCTGGGCGACTCGGCCGTTGTCGTCACCGGCCACTGCGTCGAGTTCGGCACGGTCGGCCTGCCGTACGTGCCGCTGGCCGGGGTCTTCCGGGGCTTGGCCGCCGCGTTCGGGCCGGAGGCCGTGATCGAGGCCGCCGGCGCATCGCAGCAGGCACTGCGCGCCATGATCGACGGCGCCGCGCCCGCCGAGCGCGACGAGCGCATGGGCATCGACCGCCTGGATGAGGTGGTCACCACCCTGCTGGAGCGGCTGAGCGCCGTCCGCCCCCTCGTCGTCATCATCGAGGATCTGCACTGGGCGGATCCCGCCACGCTCGACGTGCTGCGCTTCGCGGCCCGTGTCCTCCAGACCGGCCGCCTGCTGCTCGTGCTCAGCTATCGCACCGACGACGTGGGGCGCGGCCATCCGTTGCGGGGCTTCCTCGCCGAGCTGGAACGCAACCGCCGCACATCGCGCGTCATGTTGGCGCGTCTCTCCGCGACCGAAGTGCGCGCGCAGGCACGCGAGCTGCTCGGCAGCGCCCCCAGCACCGAGCAGGCCCGCGCGCTCTTCGAGCGCAGCGAAGGAGTCCCGTTCTTCGTCGAGGAACTGCTCGGGGTCGATCGGGCGGGAGACGGGTCACCCGTTCCGGACACCTTGCGCGAGCTGCTGCTCGGGCGCTACGAGACCCTCGGCCCCACCGCACAGCAGGTCGTGCGCGTCCTGGCCGCGGGCGGCGGGCGGGTCGACCACGAGATCCTGACCGAGATCGCCGGGCTCGCCGCCGATGAGCTCGACACGGCGCTGCGCGAGGCGATCGACGCCGGTGTGCTGGTCGTGACCGGGCGTCAGTACGACTTCCGGCACGCGCTCGTGCGCGAAGCCGTCGACGCCGAGCTCCTGCCGGGCGAGAGCTCGCGAGTGCACATGGGCTACGCGAAGGCGCTCGAGTCGCGCACCGGCGACCCCACGCAAGCCGCGGCACGCGCCGTGCTCATCTCCTATCACTGGATGGAGGCCCTCGCGCTCGAGGAGGCGTTCCGCACCTCCCTCGACGGGATGAGACTCAGCCACGCCGCCTTCGCCTATGCCAGCTCAGCGCAACTGGGAGTGCGTGCCCTCGAGCTCTGGGACCGCGTGCCCGACGCCCAGGGGGTCGCCGGCATCACGCACGTCGAGCTCCTCGATCACACGGCGCTCGCCTGGCGCAACGCCGGAGAGGCGGCCCGCGCTCTCGCCACCATCGATCTGGCGCTTGCCGAGGCCGATCCCGCGCAGCCCGAGACCGTCGCCCGACTCCTGCGCAACAAGGGCGTGATGCTGACCGTCGACGCCAGACCGGATTCGATCGCCGTCTTCGAGCACGCGCTCAGCCTGCTGCCCGACGATTGCGATGCGATGCTCCGCGCCAACATCCTGGCCGAGGTCGCAGCCCAGTACATGGTCACCGGACGCGTCGACGATGCCATGGCCGCCGCATCCCGATCGCTCGAGGAGGCGCCCCCGGACGCCCGGCGCACCCGCTCGATCGCCGCCAACATCCGGGGCGGGACTCTGGCGCACAATGGTCGGATCGAGGAGGGTCTGGCCGGACTGGAGCAGGCCAGGGTGGAGGCCGGAGACGACCGCGACGCCCTCCTGCGGTACTACGTCAACATGTCCGACATCCTGCAGCTGCTGGGGCGGTTCGAGGACTCGCTCGACGTCGCCGGACAGGGCTTCGACCTGGCCAGATCGGCAGGGGTCGAGCGCACCTCAGGCGCGATCCTGGCCGTCAACACGGTGGATCCGTTGTTCGCGCTCGGGGAGTGGGATCGAGCAGACGAGCTCATCAACAGCTCGCTCGAGCTCAACCCTCCCGCCGTCTTCCGCATCTACCTGCGACGGGCCAAGATGCGCTCGACCCTGTGGCGCGGCGACCCGCGCGGCGCCCTGGCGCAGTTCGACCAGTGGTCGGCGCCGGGACAGCAGCTCGCGGAGTTCGAGGATCAGACCCGTGCGGGGCTCGCCCTCGACCTGGCGGGCGTACATCTCGGCCTCGGCGATCCGCATGCCGCGTGGCAGCAGGTGCTCCCGCTCATCGACCTCCCCCGCCTGGCATCGCCGGGGTGGGAGCTGCCGCTGGCCGGCGCGGCCGCCCGGGCGATCGCACGTGTCCGCGAGGCCGACGGAGAGCCGACCGCTCTCGACGGCGAAGAGTCGCGCCTGCGCCAGCTCGTGTCACGTGACGGCTGGCCGACCCAGCCGATCTGGGCGTCCGTCGTCGACGCCGAGCTCTCCGGAGACGATCGCACCGGAACCAGTGTGGAGAAGTGGCTGATCGCGCGCGCGGCGACCTCGGGGCCGGAGGGCGCTGTTCTCACCCGCCTCCAGGTCGAGCACGGGCTCGCGAGGGCGCAGGTGCTGGCCGGCGATCGGGTCGGCGCATCACAGACGCTGGACGATCTGCGTGCGGCCGCCGGAGCCGTGGGTGCTGGGCTCATCGTGCGCTGGGCCGATGATCTGGCCACTCGCGCCGGCCTGAGCGGGCATCCGGCCGCCCATGGCGCCGACGACGCCCTCACCGCGCGGGAACAGCAGGTGCTCGAACTGGTCGCAGAGGGTCTGAGCAACGGGCAGATCGCCGAGCGTCTCTACATCAGCCGCAAGACCGTCAGCGTGCACGTGTCGGCGATCCTGCGCAAGCTCGGCGCGGCGAGCCGGACCGAAGCGGTACGGCTCGCCGCGCTGGCGTCGAACACTGCCGGCTGAGCGTCAGGCGCTGTCGGCGTCGGCGTCGGCCGCCGCCTCGGCGGCCCACTCGCCGTGACCTTCGGTCACCGGCGGACGGGTGATGAACAGCGCGATCACGATCACGATCAGCGAGATGATGCCACCGGCGACGAACGCCAGATGCGCACCGTTCGCCGCCTCCGCGGCCAACGGGTGCTCGGGGTCGACGTTGCCTGCTGCCGCGATTCCCGTGGCATAGAGAGCGACGAACACGGCGGTGCCGGCGGCACCGGCCACCTGCTGCAGGGTCGCGACCGTTGCGCTGCCGTACGAGTACAGCTTCGGCGGCAACGAGCCCAGCGAGGTGCTGAACAGCGGCGTGAACAGGAACGCCAGCCCCAGGCACAGGGTGATGTACGCGACCAGCAGGATGACCCACGACGACCCCTCGCCCAACCCGAACGCCATGGTCCAGAGCGCGATGGACACGACGATGGCACCCGGGATGATGAGCGGACGCGGCCCGACCCTGTCGAACAGTCGGCCGACGGTGGGACCGAGCAGACCCATGAGGAGGCCGCCGGGAAGCAGCAGCGCACCGACCCACAGGGTGTCGAGCCCGAGGGTGTAGCGGGCGAACTGCGGCACCACGATGATGGTTCCGAAGAGCGCCAGCATCGCGGTCGCGAGCACCGCGATCGACAGCGTGAAGTTGCGCGACGTGAAGGTTCGCAGGTCGAGCAGCGCGGAATCGGAGCGCTGCAGCACCAGCTGGCGCCAGACGAACACGGCAAGCAGGAGCACGCCGATCGTGATCGGCACCCACGGAGCGACCGGCGCGGTGCCGATGGCCGCCGTGCCGATACTGCTCAGGCCGTAGACGAGGGTCGAGAATGCCAGCGCCGACAGGATGACGGAGGGCACGTCGAGCGGCACGCTGCGGGTCTCCGAAACGTTCGGCACCCACTTCAGGCCGATGAGGAGCATGGCGACGGCGATCGGCAGCATGACCCAGAAGAGTCCCTGCCACGGCAGGATCTGCAGCAGCGCACCCGATACGACCGGCCCGAGGGCGGGGGCGACGGACATCACGACGGAGATGCGGCCCATGATGCGTCCGCGCTCGTGCGGCGCGACGATCGTCATCACGGTGGTCATCATGAGCGGCATCATGATCGCCGTGCCGATTGCTTGCACAACACGCCCGACGATGAGGAGCTCGAAAACCGGTGACAGCGCCGCGATGAGCGTGCCGACGCTGAACGTCGACATCGCCATCAGGAACACCGGGCGGGTGTTCAACCGCTGCATCAGCCATCCGGTGATCGGGATCACGACGGCCATGGTCAGGGCGAACGCGGTCGTCAACCACTGACCCTGGGTCGCGTCGATGCGCAACGCCTCCTGGATCCTGGGCAGGGCGACGCTCATCATCGTCTCGTTGAGGAAGACGACGAAGACGGCGGCGAGCAGGAGGATAAGCGCCATCCGGTTGCGGGACGCGAGGGCGGCGCCTTCAGCGTCGACCACCGGCGTCGACCGGGTTTCAGGCGTTGCGGTGTTGGTCATCGAAATCCTCTGCTGGGGTTCTGGTGGCGTGAGCTGGGCCGGGAACAGCACAACGGCGCGAATACGTCAGATCTCCGCGCCCTTTGTGAACACTGTCCACATATAGTATCGCCAGCCTGTGACAATGCAAGTCCAGGCGCGACGCTGCTATTCCGCTCTCGGCGGATTCGTCCGGAAACGGGCTATTCGACCCGCTCGGTGCGCTCCGCGTTCGACTTCTCGTCTGGCAGCGGACGGGCCACCGGGATGCGGGTGCCCTCGGTCCCCAGTACCTGCGACACGATGTCGCGCGCGATCTGCTGGTCGGTGAGGCCCACCTCTGCGAGGAGTTCGTCACGCGCTCCGTGCTCGAGGAACCTGTCCGGCAGCCCGAGCTCGTCGACGGCGGTGTCGACGCCGGCCGCGCGCAGATCCTGACGGATCCGGGTGCCGATCCCGCCGACCCGCACGCCGTCCTCGATCGTGACCACGAGACGGTAGTCGCGTGCCATCTCGACGATGCTCTCCGGAACCGGCACGACCCATCGCGGATCGACGACCGTCGCTCCGATCCCCTGCGCACCGAGTCGCTCTGCGACCTGCAGTCCGAGCTTGGCCATCGGCCCGACGGTCACGATCAGAACGTCACGGTGGGCCGCCTCGCGCAGGACGTCGACACCGTCGTCCGTCCGCCGCTCCGCCTCGTACTCGTTGCCGACGGTTCCCTTGGAGAACCGCAGCACGGTCGGCCCGTCCTCGACGACGACCGCCTCCCCCAGCTCTTCGCGCAGCCGGGTGGCGTCCCGCGGCGCCGCCAGGCGGATGCCGGGGACGACCTGGAGGATCGCGAGATCCCACATGCCGTGGTGGCTCGGTCCGTCGGGTCCGGTGACACCGGCTCGGTCGAGCACGAACGTGACGCCCGCCTTGTGGAGGGCGACATCCATCAGCACCTGATCGAATGCGCGGTTCACGAACGTGGCATAGAGCGCGACGACAGGGTGCAGGCCGCCGAAGGCGAGGCCCGCGGCGCTCGTCACGGCGTGCTGCTCCGCGATCCCGACGTCGAAGACACGATCGGGATGCTTCTCCGCGAATCGATGGAGCCCCGTCGGTCGCAGCATGGCGGCCGTGATCCCGACCAGGCGAGGGTTGCGGTCGGCGAGCTCGACGATCTCGTCGGCGAAGACGCTCGTCCACGATGGCCGGGATGCCTGCTCGATCGGCTCGCCGGTCTCGGGGTCGATCTGCCCGACCGCGTGGAACTGGTCGGCAACATCGGCGACCGCCGGCTCGAAGCCGTGGCCCTTCTCGGTGATCACGTGGACGATCACCGGACGGCCGAGCTCCTTCGCCTGCTTCAGCGTCTCCTCGATGGCCGGCAGGTCGTGGCCGTGGACCGGCCCGATGTACTTGATGTCGAGGTTCGAATACAACGCCTCGTTGTTGGTGAAACGGGCGAGGAACCCGTGCACGGCTCCGCGCGTGCCGCGATAGAACGCGCGGCCGGGAGGGCCCAGGTGGCTGAACAGCCGCTCGCTGGACCGATGCAGGTTCAGGTACGCGCGGCGCGTGCGCACGGTGTTGAGGAATCGCGCCATGCCGCCGATCGTGGGGGCGTACGAACGCCCGTTGTCGTTGACGATGATGACCAGGCGACGCATGTTGTCGTCGCTGATGTTGTTCAGCGCCTCCCACGTCATCCCACCCGTGAGGGCGCCGTCGCCCACCACCGCGACCACGTAGCGTTCGCGCTGCCCGGTCATGGCGAAGGCCCGCGAGATGCCGTCGGCCCAGCTGAGGGAGCTGGACGCGTGCGAGCTCTCGACGATGTCGTGCTCGGATTCGGAGCGCTGCGGGTATCCGGCGAGCCCGCCCTTCATCCGGAGCCGGCTGAAGTCGTGCCTGCCGGTGAGGAGCTTGTGCACGTAGCTCTGGTGCCCGGTGTCGAAGACGATGGCGTCGCGCGGCGAGTCGAACACCCGGTGGATGGCCATCGTCAGCTCGACGACGCCGAGATTCGGCCCGAGATGACCGCCGGTCTTCGAGACCTCTTCGACCAGGAATCGGCGGATCTCGTCCGCGAGTTCGGCGAGCTGCTCCTTGGAGAGTCCGTCCAGGTCGCGGGGACCCGTGATCCCCTCGAGCGCCGACATGCCTCCAGCCTACGGCTCGGTGCCGTAGACCTCCCTGTGTAACTCCCGCGCGCTCGACATCCAGTCGTCGCGCTCGATGCGCCCCGGGAACACCTCGAGAGCGTCGTTGACCACGGCGACATCCTCGGCCGTGAATCGGGCGACCTGACGGAAGCTGGTGATGTCCATCGAGACCAGCAGCCGGGCGATCTTGGGACCGACACCGTGGATGCGAACCAGATCGTCGTGCGGCACGTCACCGTCGCCACCGGTGCGGCTCGCGATCTCGGCCACCATGCTGCGAGCCTCGACCGGGTCCTGCGGGGGTGCGAAACGGGACTCGACCGGCGCTGAGCCGGTACGGGTGTGTCCCTCCCCCGTATCGATCTCCGTGACCCGGGTGGGGACCCGCTCGGAGGCGACCACGGCAGGTGGTTCGGCATCTCGGCGAGGCGGCCGCAGTATCCCGCGCAGCAGCCAGCCCAGAACGACGCCCAGAAATGCAGCGACGAGCAGCCAGACGACGATCTCTCCCGCCGTGTACCACGACATCAGCTGTCCTCCTGGATGGTGAACGTGACCCGCCGGTTGCTCGCGGCGCCCTCGGGGGTGGCGTTGTCGCCGACGGGACCGCCAGACCCCGCGCCGACGACCGTGAGCCGGTCCGGACGCACTCCGCCACGCATCAGCTCGTCGGCGACGGCCTGTGCGCGCACGGCGCTGAAGGCGATCGCCTCGGCCTCGGTGCCGGTGGCGATCGCGATGTGACCGGTGACTGTCAGACGCAGCTCCGGATGCTCGGTGAGCTCCGACGCGATCTGCCTCACCTGGGACAGCGCAGCGTCGTTCAGGCTCACGCTGTCGGCATCGAACAGGACGTCGGTGGTCTCCAGCAGCCGGGCTGTGGCGGGATCGAGGGGCTCCTCGGTCGGCGTCGGCGTCGCGGTCGGTGTCGGTGTCGGTGTGCCCGCGCCGCCGGTCCCGGCCCCGACGTCGACGTCGTCGACGACCGTCGTCCAGCGCACGCCGCCGACCTCCTCGACCACCAGCGCGGCCGCTGTCAGACGTTCTCCCGTCGCCGACGGACTGCTCAGGAACGCCTCGCGTCCGTCGAACTGCACCTCGACGCTGGTGAATCCCGCGTCATCCAGGGCGGCACGCGCGTTCTCGGTGAGCCGCGGCTCGAGCGCCTCCGATCCGATCACGCCAACGGCCGCGATCATCCCGCCCAGCAGCGTCGAGGTCACGATGACCGCCATCCGGCGCGTGCCGGAGGTGGCGTCGGGAACGCGGTGCTCGGGTCGGGCCATCGCGTCGAACTCTAGACGAGGCTCCGGAGCACGTACTGCAGGATGCCGCCGTTGCGGTAGTAGTCGGCCTCACCGGGGGTGTCGATCCGAACCACCGCGTCGAACTCGACCGGGGCCTTGCCCGCGGCCGAGTGTTCGCTCGGCGCAGCGACCACGTGCACGGTCTTCGGGGTGCCCCCCTCGTTCAGGGCGGTGATGCCGCTGATCGCGACCACCTCGGTGCCGTCGAGCCCCAGGCTGTCCGCGTTCTCGCCTGCCGGGAACTGGAGCGGGATGACGCCCATGCCGATCAGGTTCGACCGGTGGATGCGCTCGAAGCTCTCGGCGATCACGGCACGCACGCCGAGCAGCGACGTGCCCTTCGCCGCCCAGTCGCGACTCGATCCCGAGCCGTACTCCTTGCCCGCGAAGATCACCAGCGGGATGCCAGCGGCCTGGTACTTCTCGCTCGCCTCGTAGATGAAGGCCTGCGGGGCGTCGGCCTGCGTGAAGTCCCGCGTGAAGCCGCCCTCGACGTTGTCCAGCAGCTGGTTCTTCAGACGGATGTTGGCGAAGGTGCCGCGGATCATGACCTCGTGGTTGCCGCGGCGCGATCCGTAGGAGTTGAAGTCCTTGCGGTCGACGCCGTGATCCTGCAGGTATGTGCCGGCCGGGCTGTCGGCCTTGATCGACCCGGCGGGGCTGATGTGGTCGGTCGTGACCGAGTCGCCGAGCTTCGCGAGGACTCGTGCCGCGTCGATGTCGGTGACCGGGCTGGTCTCGAGGGTCATGCCGTCGAAGTACGGGGGCTTGCGCACGTAGGTGGAGTTCTCGTCCCACTCGAAGGTGGCGCCGGTCGGGGTGGCCAGTGCCTTCCAGCGCTCGTCGCCGTCGAACACCCCGGCGTACTCGTGGGTGAACATCTCGGTGTCGATCGACGAGTCGATCGTCTTCTGCACCTCTGCCGCGTCGGGCCAGATGTCCTTGAGGAAGACGTCCTTGCCGTCCTGGTCCTGTCCGAGTGCGTCGGCCTCGAAGTCGAAGTTCATGGTTCCGGCCAGTGCGTACGCGATCACGAGGGGCGGGCTCGCGAGGTAGTTCATCTTCACGTCGGGGTTGATGCGGCCCTCGAAGTTGCGGTTGCCGGAGAGGACAGCAGTCACGGCCAGGTCGTTCTGGTTCACCGCGGCCGAGATCTCGTCGAGCAGCGGCCCCGAGTTGCCGATGCAGGTCGTGCATCCGTAGCCCACGGTGTAGAAGCCGAGGGCCTCGAGGTCGTCGGTCAGGCCTGCCTTCTCGTAGTAGTCGGTCACGACCTTGGATCCCGGCGCCAGGGTGGTCTTGACCCACGGCTTGGCCTTCAGGCCCTTCTTCGCGGCGTTGCGCGCCAGCAGCCCGGCCGCGAGCATGACGCTCGGGTTCGAGGTGTTGGTGCAGCTCGTGATCGCCGCGATCGCGACCGCACCGTGGTCGAGCGTGAAGGTCGATCCGTCGCCGAGGCTGACCTGTGTCGGATGGGATGCGGTCGAGGGTGCCTGCGAGGCCTGCATCTCGAATTGGTGCTGATGACTGGTCCCGCCGTTGAGAGCGGGTTCGTGGGCGGATTCCTCGTCTTGGGGCGTCAGCCCGACGGGGTCGGAAGCAGGGAAAGTGCCCTCGACTGCCGCATCGACCTTCGATCGCCCGACGGAGGCGTAATCGTTGAGGTCCTTCTCGAACTGGGACTTGGCGTCCGTCAGCTCGACGCGGTCCTGCGGGCGCTTCGGTCCGGCGATCGACGGCACCACCGTGCCGAGGTCGAGCTCGAGGTATTCGCTGTAGGCGGGCTCGACGCTCGGGTCGTGCCACAGCTTCTGCAGCTTCGAGTAGGCCTCGACGAGCGCGATCTGCTCCTCGCTGCGCCCGGTGAGGCGAAGGTAGTCGAGGGTGACCTGGTCGATCGGGAACATCGCCGCTGTCGATCCGAACTCGGGGCTCATGTTGCCGATCGTGGCGCGGTTCGCCAGCGGCACCTCGGCGACGCCGTCGCCGTAGAACTCCACGAACTTGCCGACCACCCCGTGTTTGCGCAGCTGCTGCGTGATGGTGAGCACCACATCCGTCGCCGTCACGCCCGTCGGGATGGAGCCGGTGAGCTTGAAGCCCACGACGCGCGGGATGAGCATCGACACGGGCTGGCCCAGCATGGCCGCCTCCGCCTCGATTCCGCCGACGCCCCACCCGAGCACGCCGAGGCCGTTGACCATGGTGGTGTGCGAGTCGGTGCCGACCAGGGTGTCCGGGTAGGCGCGGAGCACTCCGCCCACCTCGCGCGTGTAGGTGACGCGTGCCAGGTACTCGATGTTGACCTGGTGCACGATGCCGGTGCCAGGCGGGACGACCTTGAAGTCGTCGAACGCGGTCTGTCCCCAGCGCAGGAACTGGTAGCGCTCGCCGTTGCGCTCGTACTCGAGCTCCACGTTCTGCTCGAACGCGTTCGCCGTGCCGAAGAGGTCGGCGATGACCGAGTGGTCGATGACGAGTTCCGCCGGAGCGAGCGGGTTGACCTTCTTCGGGTCGCCGCCGAGGGCGCTGACCGCCTCGCGCATCGTGGCGAGGTCGACGATGCAGGGAACGCCGGTGAAGTCCTGCATGATCACCCGGGCGGGGGTGAACTGGATCTCGGTGTCGGGCTCGGCCGACGGCTGCCACGATCCGATGGCCTGGATGTGGTCCTTCGTGACGTTGGCGCCGTCCTCGGTGCGCAGCAGGTTCTCGAGCAGCACCTTGAGGCTGAAGGGGAGCTTGTCGAAGCCCGGAACCGTGTCGATGCGGAAGACCTCGTAGTCGGTGCCCCCGACCGTGAGCGTGCTCTTCGAACCGAAGCTGTTGACCGTCGACATTGTTGTCGTCTCCCTCTGTCTACGCCCATACTCCTGGGCGCCGAACGCACGTTCCAGCAAGGCAACCCTAAGCCCCCCAGGGGAGGGGCGAACCGGAGCGCACGTGCCGATTTATCTCGACATCAAGATATCTTACACCCGGTCAGGACGTGGCGGACGGCTCGCCGTCGGCGGCTTCGTCGGCCGGTCGCCAGGCGGTGCGCACCAGCATCCAGGTCGCCCAGAGCAGGCCAAGGTACAGGGGCACACCCATCAGGAGCTTCGTCGCAGCCAGCGCGTCGGGCAGGTCGGCGAGGTAGAGCGGAACCTGCACGGCGAGGCGAAGCCCGGAGAGCAGCAGCCAGAGCACCGTCGCGACGTAGGCGACCTTCAGCTTCGCGGCGTCGTGACGCCAGTGCTCGTCGCCGGTGAGGAGACCGACGATGACGCCCACCAGGGGACGCCGTGCCACCAGGCTCACCACCAGGGCGACGACCGCGACGCCGTTGATGACGAATCCCAGCAGGAAGTTGTTCGCCGCGCTGCCGGTCAGGAGGGCCAGTCCCGCCGACAGGGCGATGCCGATGGCTCCCGTGATCGCCGGCATGACCGGTTGACGCTGGATGGCGCGCACCGCGATGAAGACGACCGCGATCGCGAACGGCGCCAGCACCGAGAGCCAGAGCTCGCGCGTGACCGTGTAGAGCACCAGGAAGCCGAGCCCCGGCAGGATCGCCTCGATCAGGCCCCGGATGCCACCGACCGCGCCCAGCAGAGCGCGCCCGCTCGGCGCCTCCCCCGGTTTCACCTCGCCGAGGCGGGAATGCTGCATGCCGGCTGCGAACGCCTCGCGGAACGTCGGGGGGTTGGCTTCAGAGTCGGACGGCCCCGCTTTGTCTTCGGCCACTAGACACTCTGCGTCGGCGACGGGGCCTGCGCTGCTGGGGGAACGTGCAACGGGATGAGGTCACGCGGCGGCATCGGCGTGGTGCCGCGCACCACCACGACGCTCCGGAAGAGGTCCTCGATCTCGGCACCGGCAGCCGGGTCGACGGCGCCCTTGCCGCTGATCACCCCCCGGAGGAACCACCGCGGACCGTCGACACCGATGAAGCGGGCGATGCGCGGACCGGGCTGGCCCGCCGCGGCGGGAAGCTCGGCGCGGATCTCGGGGCCGAAGACTCCGGTGGCCGGCGTGGTCGAACCGCCCTGCTTACCGATCTGCTCGACGATCTGCTCGCGGATCTCGTGCCAGAGGCCGCTGTTGCGCGGTGCCGCGAAGGACTGCACCTGCAGGCTCGACTCCTTGTAGTCCAGCGACACGGCGACCACGCGCTTGCTGCCCTCCTCCACCTCGAGGCGCACGCGGAGATCGGGGCGGGGCAGGATCTTGATGCCCCCCAGGTCGACGTAGGGGCGGACCGCGTTCGCCTCGGTCTCGTCGAGCGGGCCCTTCTCGGCACGATCGTCGGGAGCGGACTTCGGGTGCTCGATGGGGGCCGGGATGTCGGCCGGGGTGTCGCTCACGAGGAGACTCCTATGGTTGCTGTGCCGGTGGAGCCGAACCCGCCCTCACCGCGATGGCTGCCGGGAAGGCGTCTCCACCGGGACGAAGCGGGCCCGCGTCACGGGCAGGACGACGAGCTGGGCGATCCGGTCGCCCACGGTGATCGTGTACGGCGCAGTGCGGTCGGTGTTCAGCAGGATGACCTTGATCTCACCGCGATAGCCGGCGTCCACGGTGCCGGGCGTGTTGACGACCGTGATGCCGTGATGGGCCGCCAGACCGCTGCGCGGGACCACGAAAGCGACGTAGCCGTCGGGCAGGGCGATGGCCGTTCCGGTCGGGACGACAGCCCGTTCGCCGGGGCCGAGCTCGACCGACCGGGTCGCGATCAGGTCGGCGCCGGCATCGCCCGGATGGGCGTACTCGGGGACGTGTTCGCCGCTCAGCAGCACCTCGACGTCGGTCACGAAACGAGGCTAGCCCATGGTCGAATGGGAGCATGCCCAACGTTTCGGCCTATCGCGAGCGGCTCTGGCCGGCCCCGTGGGTCTTCATCACCACCGCTCTGGTGATGCCGGCGAGCCTGCTGGTGTTCCTGCCGATCTCGCTCCTCGCGGGAATCGCGGTCGCCGTCGTGCTGTACGGGGCGATCGTCGCCGTGCTCCTGCTCACGACCCCCGCGATCGAGGTCACGAGCGCGGGCTTCCGGGCGGGGCGCGCGCGGATCGACGCGGGGTTCATCGGCGCGGTTCAGGCCTTCGAGGGCCAGGATGCCGTGGCCCAGCGAGGCGTGGAGCTGGATGCGCGCGCGTGGCTGCTGCTGCGCGGGTGGATCACGGGAGTCGTGCGGGTGGAGCTCGACGATCCCGAGGACCCGACGCCGTATTGGCTGATCTCCAGTCGTCGGCCGGCCGAGCTGGCGAGAGCGCTAGCGGGCTAGAGCGAGCACTCGTGGCAGATGGGCCCGAGCTTCGTGTCGTGATCCCACTGCGACTGGTGCTTCACGAGGAAGCAGCTGGTGCAGGTGAACTCGTCCTCCTGGGCGGGAAGCACCACCACATCCAGGTCGAGGTCGGCAAGGTCCTGACCGGCGAGCTCGAAGCTGCCGGGGTTGTCGGCATCCTCGACATCGACGACGCCCGACAGCTTGTCGGGGACACGCTCCTGGAGGGCCTGGATCGACTCGGTGTCCTCGTCGGTCTTCCTCGGTGCGTCGTAGTCGGTAGCCATTCTTGTCCAATTTCTCGTTGCTGCCCGGTGGTTCGCGGCGGACACAGTGTGCATCATGCGGTCGCGGTACGCAAACCCATGAGGACTGCTCCTCGCTGCTTCCCGGACAACTCACGGCGCGCCCGCGTTATTCCCCGGATTCCGTACTCTCCCGTGCCATCCTGGGCGGGAATCGTGACGCCGGGAGGTCGTTCAGCAATGCAAGACCTGAAGGTCATCGGAGTCGAGGAGGGGGCCCTCCTCGTCGCCTCCGACGAGGGCGCGCGCTATCGCGTTGCCGTCGACGATGTGCTGCAGTCCCGGCTGCGCCAGTCCTCGGCCGAGGTCGGTGCCAGCCGCAAGCTCTCCCCGCGCGAGATCCAGACCCACATCCGTGCCGGGATGTCTGCTGAAGACGTCTCCGCGGTCACCGGTGCCCCGCTCGACTACGTGCAGCGATTCGAGGGTCCCGTGCTCGCCGAACGCGAGTTCGTCATCCAGTCGGCTCTCAATGTCCCCGTGCACACCGCGATGGAGGTGGATCCGCTCGCCGGTGGCGCCACCTTCGGCGGCGTCATCCGTCGCCGGCTGGTCGACGCCGGCGCTCTCAACGAGCGCTGGGCGAGCTGGAAGGAGGAGGGCGGCTCCTGGATCGTCAAGCTGACCTTCGTCACCGAGCAGATCGATCGCGACGCCCGCTGGTCCTTCGAGCCCAAGAAGTCGGCGCTCTCCCCCCTGAACCCCGAGGCGGTGTCCCTCTCGCAGCAGGGCGAGCTGCCCCAGAACCTGGTGCCGCGCCTGCGTGCCGTCGCCGTCGAAGATCAGGAGGCGAGCCGCTTCGACAGCGGCGCCTTCACCGTCACCGATGGCGGTGAGACCGGGCCGCTGCTCGAGCCGGTGATCCACGGGCGCATCGGCGCGGTGGACATGACCGACGACGCCCCCATCGACGACACCCCGCCCCGCAAGACCACGAACCAGACGGCCGACCTGCTGGAGGCGCTGCGCCGCCGCCGTGGCGAACGCGACCCGATGGACCCCGACCACGAGGACCCGATCGCGGCGCACCCGTCGACCGGGTCCGTGCGACTCATCGACGTCTCCGATGGACGAACCGGGCGAGGCCCCGATGGGTTCGGCCGGCACCCCGTCCGCGGGTTCGACCGGAACCGGGCCGACCGCGCTGACGCGCGGCGGACGCAAGGGGCGCGCCTCGATGCCCAGCTGGGACGAGATCGTCTTCGGCGCCCGCACGGATGAGGATTAGGCACTCGAGGACCGGGTCGCGAACGCTCCGAAGCGCAGCAGCGGGATCTCCGTCTCCTCACGCGTGAGAGATCCGTGCTGGCCGATCATGCGGCGTCCGGTGTCGTCGGGATCGACATAGAAGGCGAATCGCTTGCGCGCGGCGACCAGCACATCGCCGATGCGCGGCCGGACAGCGGCGTCGACGGCTCCGAACCAGCCGGCGTCGATCGCCTCGTCGCGGGTCGCGACCCAGGCGCGGCCTGACTCGCGGTCCCTCCAGTGGGCGGCCACCGCATCCGGATCGACGCCCTTCTCCAGGTGGAGCTGCAGGCATCGCGGCTCGCCCGCCACGTGGCGCACCCCGCCGAGCAGCTCCGGCGGGATGATCACCTGCGCCGTCCGCGGGCACGTCGACCATGCCGTGATCGGCGGTCACGAGCAGCCCCTGCCGCGGGCCGAGCGACGCGACGAGCAGACCTACGGCGGCGTCGAGCTCTTCGAGGGCCGCGAGCCAGCGGGCAGACGAGAGGCCGTGGGCATGCGCTTCGACGTCGAGTTCGGCGACATAGAGGTAGACCAGCGTCGGTCCGGCGCTCTGCAACTCGTGCCGGGCCCGAGCGAACCGCTCGGCGACCGTCACGGCGCCGTAGAAGCGGGCGCCACGCAGCACGGCGGCGGTGAAGCTCGACTCGCGGTGACGCGGCGACCCGATGGCGACCGCGCGCACACCCTCCGCCGATGCGGTCTCGAACAGGGTCGGACTGCGCTGCCACACCTCGGGCCCGAGTGCATCGAGGCCGGTGAGCTGACTGACCACCTCGTCATGCGCCGGATCCAGCACGCGGTAGCCGACCATGCCGTGCTGGCCCGGGGCGTCTCCGGTGGTCAGGGTCGCGAGGGCGGACGCCGTCGTCGTGGGGAAGCCTGCCGAGATCGCCGGGTCGGCATCGAGCCGGGATGCCATGCGTGCGCGCGTGTCCCCGGTGCGCCTCGAGGGCCGCCCGTCCGAGGCCGTCGGCGAGCAGCACGATGGCGTGCGTGACCGGCGCGAGGCCCAGCCGACCGGTCCTCCCGGCCAGTGCATCGAGGCAATTCGGCAGGACATCGGCAAGGCTGAACCGATGGGATTTCGCCGCCGGTAACATTGCAGCGATCCTATGACTCCCCCTGAAACTCCTTCCCTTCCGTCATGGCGGCGGCCCTGCTTCTGGCCTCGCCTCCGGCGAGCGAATCGAAGACATCGATGTCTCGACCGAGATGCAGGGCTCCTTCCTCGAGTACGCCTACTCCGTCATCTACTCGCGAGCGCTGCCCGATGCCCGCGACGGCCTCAAGCCGGTGCAGCGCCGCATCCTGTTCCAGATGAGCGAGATGGGGCTGCGCCCCGACCGCGGTCACGTCAAGAGCGCCCGTGTCGTCGGCGACGTGATGGGTCGGCTGCACCCGCACGGCGACACGGCCATCTACGACGCTCTCGTGCGCATGTCGCAGGACTTCACGATGCGCGTGCCGCTCATCGACGGTCACGGCAACTTCGGGTCGCTCGACGACGGACCGGCCGCCGCGCGCTACACCGAGGCACGGCTGTAGGCCGCCGCCATGGCGATGACCGACGGGCTCGACGAAGACGTCGTCGACTTCGTGCCGAACTACGACAACCAGCTCACCCAGCCCGAGGTGCTGCCGGCCGCCTACCCGAACCTGCTGGTCAACGGCGCGTCGGGCATCGCGGTGGGCATGGCGACCAACATGGCGCCGCACAACCTCATCGAGGTCGCGGCGGCCGCCCGGCACCTGCTCGAGAATCCGGATGCCACCCTCGACGACCTGATGGCCTACGTCCCCGGTCCCGACCTCCCCACCGGCGGCACCATCGTCGGCCTCGACGGCATCAAAGACGCCTATGCGACCGGTCGCGGGTCGTTCAAGACCCGCGCGAAGGTCACCGTCGAACAGCTCTCCGCGCGACGCACCGGGCTCGTGGTCACCGAGCTGCCCTATCTGGTCGGTCCCGAGAAGGTCATCGAGAAGATCAAAGACGGGGTCAACGCCAAGAAGATCACCGGCATCTCCGACGTGACCGATCTCACCGACCGCAAGCACGGCCTGCGGCTGGTCATCGGCATCAAGACCGGGTTCAGCCCCGATGGCGGTGCTCGAGCAGCTCTACCGGCTCACCCCGCTCGAAGACGGCTTCTCGATCAACAACGTCGCGCTCGTCGAGGGCATCCCGCAGACGCTCGGGCTGCGCGAGCTGCTGCAGGTGTACCTCGACCACCGCATCAGTGTGGTCACCCGGCGCTCGCGATACCGCCTGACCCGTCGCCAGGAGCGCCTGCACCTGGTGCTGGGCCTGCTCATCGCGATCCTCGACATCGACGAGGTCATCCAGGTCATCCGGGCCAGCGACGATGCCGGCGCAGGCGCGCGCCCGGCTGATCGAGGTGTTCGACCTCAGCGCGCTGCAGGCCGACTACATCCTCGAACTGCAGCTGCGACGCCTCACCAAGTTCAGCCGCATCGAGCTCGAGAACGAGCGCGACCAGCTGCAGGCCGAGATCGCCGAGCTCGAGACGCTGCTCGGCGACCCCGCTCGCGTCCGCGTCCGCGTCGGCCGAGGAGCTCGACGAGGTCGCCGAGCGTTTCGGAACGCCGCGACGCACCCTGCTGACCGAGGCGAAGGCGTCGATCGCCTCGACGCCGGCCGCGCGCAAGGCCGCCGCGGCATCCGGACCCTCGCTCGAGATCGCGGACGTGCCGACGATCGTGGTGCTGTCGACCACCGGCGCGCGGTGCGCGTCGACCTGCCGGATGGCGCCGAGCCGCCCGGTTCGCGCCGTCGCGCCGCAACAAGCACGACGCCATCCTGTCGAGCGTCGCGGGCACCACGCGCGGCGAGCTCGGCGCGGTGACCTCGCGCGGTCGGCTGCTGCGCTTCACGCCGGTCGACCTGCCGTCGGTGCCCGCGAACTCGGTGCAGCTCGCCGCAGGCGCGCGCATGTGCCGACTACCTCGGCATCACCGACAAGAACGAGCGGGTGCTCGGCCTGGTCTCGCTCGACTCCGAGCTGCCGATCGCCCTCGGCACGGCCCAGGGCGTCGTCAAGCGGGTCGCCGCCGGCGGCTATCCGTCGCGCCCGACTTCGAGGTCATCGCGCTGAAGCCCGGCGACGAGGTGGTCGGCGTCGCGCAGGGTCCCGACTCCGAAGAGCTGGTGTTCGTCACGTCAGACGCGCAGTTGCTGCACTTCCCGGCGTCGCAGGTGCGACCGCAGGGCGTGGCCGCCGGCGGCATGGCCGGCATCAACGCTTCGGCGCGCGAAGGCGCCGCGCGATCTTCTTCGGCGCCGTCGATCCGGGCTCGGATGTCGGTGGTCGCCACCATCTCGACGCCGGCCGAGACGCTCGCGGGCGCCGATCCCGGTCGCGCGAAGGTGTCGCGCTTCGCCGAGTTCCCCGGCAAGGGCCGCGCGACCGGCGGAGTGCGCGCTCACACCTTCCTCAAGGGCGAAGACGCGCTGGCGCTCGCCTGGGTCGGCCCGGCGCCGGCACTCGCCGTCGGCGCCTGACGGATCGCTGCGAACGCTGCCCGACGCCGGGGCGAAGCGCGACGCGTCCGGAACCCCGATGGACGCCGTCGTCGGCTCGATCGGCGCGGTCTCTAGACCCGAAAGCGATGCGTCATCTGGCTTCTTCGTGATTGACACTCCCCGATCTCAGTGGATAGATTGCGCAGGAAGTAAAGTTTCCTAACATCGCTGGAGGGCATCGTGCCACGCTCTTCGTGGGAGCGTCCGGGTCGAGACCCTGAAGACGGCTCCCAAGCCCGCGACCCCCGGCCTCCTCCGCTCGATCAACGACCGAGTCGTCCTCGACCTCCTGCTCGAGCACGGCACGCTCAGTCGGAGCGACGTCTGGCGTCTGACCGGGGTGTCCAAGCCGACGGCCTCGCAGTCCCTGACCCGGCTCGAGGAGAGCGGGCACGTGCTCGAGGGCGGCGTCGAGGAATCCGGGCGCGGGGGTCGCGCCGCAACGCTCTACCGCCTCAACCCGCGCGCGGGGTACGCCGCGGCGATCGATGTCACGGCCGCCGGCGTCCACGTGCGGATCGCCGACCTGCTCGGAACGGTCATCGGCGAACACCGCGCCGCGGAGTCCGCGCGCCCCGAGGATGCGGTCACCGCTCTCCAGCGTGCGGCACGGTCGGCGGAACTGGAACTGAGCGCGCTCTCATCGCTCGTCGTCGCACTTCCCGGATCGTACGATCCGGACGCCGACCTGGTGCGCTTCGCGGCCCAGCTGCCCGGGTGGCAGCGGCCAGGACTGCGTGCGGGGCTCATGCAGTGCCACCGGCGTCGAGACGTCTATCGAGAATGACGTGAACCTCGTCGCCATCGCCGAGCAACGCATCGGAGCCGCACGCGACGAAGACGACTTCTTCCTGCTGTGGAGCGACGCGGGAATCGGATCCGCCGTCATGCTCGGCGGCCGAATCCATCGCGGGAGCACGGGCGGCGCCGGGGAGATCGCGTTCCTCCTCGTGCCGGGAGTCCCGATCGTGCGCAACCCCGTCCGGGAAGACCACGGCGGCTTTGACGACCTCGCCGGAGCCGGCGCCATCGTGGAGCTGGCATCCCAGCACGGAATACCGGGATCCAGTGCGAGCGAGATGGTCGCGCTGGCCTCCCGCACACCGAACAGCGACTTCCTCGACGAGCTCGCCGAGCGCTTCGCGTACGGTCTCGCGTCGATGGTCGCCCTCATCGACCCCCCGGCGATCGTCCTCGCCGGGAGCATCATGAAGGCCGGTGGTCAGGCCCTTGCGGATGCGATCCGGGCACAGCTCGACATCGTGTCGATCCGCAGTCCGCGCGTCGTTCTCGGTCAGGTGACGGACGAGCCGGTCATCGCCGGAGCACTGCTCGTCAGCCTCGAGATCACGCGAGACGGAGCATTCTCGACGTGAAGATCGCGGTGATCGGCGGGGCATCCACCTACACCCCGGAGTTGGTCGACGGCATCGCTCGACTGGCGCTCGCCGTCGACGAACTCGCGCTCATGGACCCGGATGCGCAACGTCTCGCGGTTGTCGCGGGACTGTGCCGCCGAATTCTCGTCCGCACCGGCAGCCCGTGCAGGATCTCGACGACGAGCGACCTCGATGAGGCCGTGACCGACGCCGCGGCGGTGCTGCTGCAGCTGCGCATCGGCGGACAGGCGGCCCGCGCCCGCGACGAGACGTGGCCGCTCACCTGCGGGTGCATCGGGCAGGAGACCACCGGGGCCGGTGGGCTCGCGAAGGCCATGCGAACCGTCCCTGTGGTGCTCGAGATCGCCGATCGGGTGCGCCTCCTCAGCCCCGGGGCGTGGATCGTGAACTTCACCAATCCCGTCGGCATCGTGACCCGCGCACTCCTCGACGACGGACACCGCGCGATTGGTCTGTGCAACGTGGCGATCGGGCTGCAGCGTCTCTTCGCCGATCTCCTCGACGCCGACGCGGCAGCCATCGACCTCACCCATGTGGGCCTCAACCACCTCAGCTGGGAGACCGGGGTCACCCTCGCCGGGGTGCCGGTGCTCCCTCGGCTACTCGATGACTTCGGGGAGCAGATCGCCGCAGACGTCGAGCTTCCGCTTGGCTGCTGCGGTCGGAAGCGTTCGTCCCCTCGTACTACCTGCGCTACTTCTACTGCCACGACGAGCTGGTCCGCGACGGTGTGGTCGCTCCAACCCGAGCCTCTGCGGTGGCGGTTCTGGAACGCGACCTGCTCGAGCTCTACGCCGACCCTGCCCTCGATCGCAAGCCGGAACTCCTCGCCCAGCGAGGCGGCGCCTTCTACTCCGAGGCCGCCGTCGCACTGCTGCAGTCCCTGCTCTGGGACTCAGCGCCGTCCCGCCAGGTCGTGAATATCCGAAACGACGGGATCCTTCCGTTCCTGCCCGACGACGCAGTGATCGAGGTGTCGGCGATGGTCGGCGCGAACGGCCCGATCCCGATCCCGGTCGGCGACGTGCCGCCGCTGGCGGCCGGCCTGATCGCTCACACGGCCGCGTACGAGGTCCTGGCGCTGGATGCCGCACGCCACGGCGGTCGGGAGCGGGCACAGCGAGCCCTGCTCGCCCATCCCCTCGTCGGACAACTCGACAAGGCCGAGAAGCTCTCCGATCTGCTGCTGGCGGAGAACAACGAGTGGCTGGTGCCCTCCCCATGACGATCGCGCATCCTGCGGAGCGCGAGATCATCGCCATCGACGGCGGAAACAGCAAGACCGACGTGGTGTTGCTGAGCGGCGACGGAACCGTACGGGCGCGTTCAGGTCCGGCCCGTTCGTTCCGCACATGGTCGGCGCCGTCGCGGCGGTCGACTCCTTGGCAGCCGCGGTCGCGGAGGTGCTCGCGGCTACCGGCATGCACCGCGTCGATCACATCGCCGCCTACCTGGCGAACGCCGACCTGCCCGCCGAGGAGGACGCGATTCGCGATGCGTTCGTCGCAAACGGCTGGGCTGCGAACGTGGTCGTCGAGAACGACACCCTCGCCATGCTGCGTGCCGGAACGCGGGCCCAGGATGCCGTGGCCGTCGTGTGCGGAGCCGGCATCAACTGCGTCGGCGTCGCCGCCAGCGGCCGCCGCGTGCGGTACCCGGCACTCGGTCGGATCACCGGCGACTGGGGCGGCGGCCTCGGCCTGGCCAAGGAGGTGCTCTTGTCGACATCGCGCCACGAGGACGGACGCGGAGAGCCCACAGCCCTCACGCGCGCCGTAGCCGCTCACTTCGATCTACCGACCGCCGTCGCGGTCGCCGAAGCAGTTCACCTGCGCGAGCTCGACCCGGACCGGATACACGAACTGGTCCCCCTGCTGTTCGAGGTCGCGGCCGCCGGCGACCGGGTCGCCACTGCCATCGTGCAGCGTCAGGCCTCCGAGATCGTGCTGTTCGCGACGGCGACTCTCCGCCGCCTGGACCTGCTCGACTCCCCCGCGGACATCGTCCTCGGCGGCGGGATCTTGACGTCAGCGAATCCGGTTCTGCTCGACGATGTCTACGCCGGGCTCGCCCGCGACGCTCCGCTGGGCCGCCCCGTGGTGCTCGACATCGGCCCCGTGGTCGGCGCTGCACTGCTCGGGCTCGAGCAGGTCTGGGCGGGACACGACGGGTCCGAAGACGCCTTGGAACGTGCGCGAGCACAGATCGGAGCCCCGCGTGGCTGACCTGCGATTCGGGTTGGTCGGAACCGGCTACTGGGCCGCCGAGACCCACGCCCGAGCTATCACGGCGACGCCGGGCATCGCGTTGACGTCGGTGTGGGGACGACGTGTCGACGCCGCACGCGAACTCGCCGCCCGGTTCGGGGCACGCGGATATCGCCGATTACGACGAGTTCATCGATTCGGTCGACGCCGTCGCGTTCGCCGTGCCGCCCGACGTGCAGTCCGAACTGGCACTGCGTGCCGTCGAGGCGGGCAAACACGTTCTGCTCGAAAAGCCGATCGCGGTCTCTGTCGCCGCCGCCGATCTGCTCGTCGAGGCGGTCGATCGGGCGGGGGTCGCGTCGGTCGTCTTCCACACCATCCTGTTCGATCCGCGGATGCGCGCGATCATGGCCGACGTGCCACAGCAGCACTGGACGGGCGGTGCCGGTCTGTGGCTCGGTTCCGCCCTTCGCGACGACAATCCCTTCAACACGCCATGGCGCCGCGACAAGGGCGCGCTCTGGGATCTCGGGCCTCACGCTGTTTCTGTGCTCCGGACGACTCTCGGCCCGATCGTCGCGGCCAGGGGCGTCCCCGGCGAGCAGGACCTCGTCCACGCTGTGTTCCAGCACGAGAGCGGCGCATCGAGCACGGCGAGCATGACCCTCTGGGCAGCCGACGCCGCGGACGGCTTCTCGACCGTCCTGTGGGGTGAAAACGGCCGCCAGCAGCTTCCGGTCGACGACGTCGATGAGGCGCAGGCGCTGCAGGTCGCTCTCGCGGAACTGACGCAGAACGCGCTCGCCGGGGTGACGCAGCACCCCAGCGACGTGAGATTCGGCCGCGAGATCGTTGCGGTGCTCGCCGGGCTCGGAAGCCGCACTGCTCAGCACGGAGGACACGTCGTGACGGACTCTCTCGAGATCAGCTTCCCGAAGCCGAACCAGGTCGCGGTCGGGACCGTGACGGTGCCAGCGCCCGCTCCTGGCGAACTGCTATGCGAAGCACGCGTCTCGTTGCTCAGCACCGGCACCGAGACGTTCTGCCTCGCCGGCGAGTTCGACCCGGGCACGTTCTGGGAGGAGTGGGTCAGCTTCCCCTTCTCCCCGGGGTACTCCATGACGTCCGTCGTGCTCGCCGTCGGCGACGACGTGTCGGGATTCGCGATCGGTGACCGTGTCGCATCGCAGACGCCGCACGCGCAACGGTTCATCGTCCCCGCCGGCGACGCCATCGCCATCCCCGACGACATCACCGACGAGCAGGCGGCATGGATGTCGCTGGCCTGCACGACGCAACTCGGCGTCCGCCGAGCCGACCTCCAGCTCGGCGAGACCGTGGGCGTCGTCGGACTCGGGCTGCTCGGCCAGCTCGTCGTGCAGTATCTGCGTGTCGCCGGCGCCGGACGCATCGTGGCGATCGACACGGCCGATGAGCGATTGGACCGTGCGCTTCGCCACGGTGCGACCGATGTCATCGCGGCTGCGGCAGGCGACGCTCGTGAACGAGTGGCGGAGCTGACCGGCGGCGCGATGCTCGATGTCGTCTTCGATATCACCGGACACCATGCGGTGCTCGCCGAGGCGTCGACTCTGCTTCGGCCGCTCGGCCGACTGGTACTGCTCGGCGACAGCCCATCCCCGAGTCGCCAGCACCTCGGCCCGCGGATCGTCGGCGACTCCATTTCGATCCTGGGAGTCCATGCCTCGATCGCGCCGCCCGTGCAGACGCCGCGCGATCGGTGGACGATCGCCGCGATGACCGAACTGTTCTTCCTGCTGCTCCGCACCGGCCGCATGGATGTCGACGGCCTCATCTCTCACCGTTTCGAACCGGCAGACGCGCCCGACGTCTACGCGCGGCTGCAGAGCGATCGATCGGAGTTTCTCGGCGTTCTCTTCGACTGGTCGGGGATCGAGTCGTGAAGCCGGTCCGGTGGGGCATCCTCGGTGCGGCGAGCATCAACTCCGCCATGGCTCCGGCGATCGTCACGGCGTCGAACGCGGAACTGGTCGCCATCGCGAGCCGCACCACGGCCCGTGCTGAGGCGGCAGCCCGTGAGTTCGGAGCCGGACGTGCGGTCAGCGGATATGACGCGCTCCTGGCCGATCCGGACATCGACGCGGTCTACATCCCGCTGCCCAACGCCCTGCACCACGAGTGGGTGCTGCGGGCGGCCGCGGCAGGCAAGCACGTGCTGTGCGAGAAACCCATGGCGGTCACCGCACAGGATGCGCGCGAGATGACCGCCGCCTGCGAGGCGGCCGGGGTCCTGCTCGCCGAAGCGTTCATGTACGCACACCACCCGCGCTACGCACGCATCGCAGAGATCCTCGGCAGCGGCGAGATCGGCACGCCGCGGGCTGTCCTCACGACCTTCTCGTTCGATGCCAGCGACGAGCTCGATCACTCCGGCTTCCAGGGCATGCCGGGAAGCGGCGCGATCTACGATGTCGGCTGCTACGCGATCGATTCTGCTCGCCGACTGTTGCGCCGTGAACCGGTCGCCGTCACGGCGACCGCCATGGAGTCGCAGCTGCACGGCGACATCGATCTGGCGACCTCTGCCCTTGTCGAGTTCGACGACGGCTTGTCGCTTCTCTTCCGGGTCGATATGGCGGGCGCCGACACCGACACGCTCGAGATCATCGGCAGCGCGGGACGCATCGTCGTGCCCCACGCTTTCATCTGCGGCCTCGATGATGGCGACTTCGTGGTCTGGACCGGTGACGACGCCCGCACCGAGGTCTCGCCCACGTGTGGACCACTACCGCGAGCAGGTCGAACGGTTCTCCGCCGCCGTGCAGAGCGGATCCGCGCTGTCCTCCAGCCCGAAGGATCCCGAGCGCAACGCCGCCGCACTCGAGGCCGCAACGACCTCCTGGCGGCAGGGACGACGGGTCGAGCTCTGAGCGGCTAGCTGCCGCTCGAGCGATCCCGCTCGAACTCGTGGGCGGTGTCCGACAGGAACATGTCCACCAGGTCACCGTGCACTCGCAGCCGATGAGACCGCAGGTCGCGGAGGAACTCCATGACCCGGTCACGGTCGCGATCTTCGACGGGTGACGTGCCCAGCACCTCGGCGCAGAGCGCGAGGCCCTCGGCGCAGCGCGCGTACTGCGCGATCCAGGGCGCCAGCTCACGGGCGAGAGCGGTGTTGGCGATGTGCGGCATGGCGGCAGCGATCGAGGAGAGGCGTGCCGCTTCGCCGGGAGAGTTCGGCAACGGCCGCGTCGGCGTCGCCGAATTCGTAGTCGAACGAGAACCGCGACAACGCTTCCGCCAGCCGCGGCGAGTCGTCGGTGCACAGGGCCGAGCCGCGGAAGCCATCGGCGAAATCGCGCACGAGGACGGCATCGTCGCCCGCCACCCGCGCGATCGCCGCTCCCAACTCGCTTCGGCATCGAATCCGGCGGGGTCGTTCAGGTAGTCAGCGATCGACGCGAACGCGATCTTCGACGCCTCGGCGAGCGGCATCGCGTTCGCGATCACGCCTCGCGACAGCTCCGCCAGGCCGGGGTCGCGGCCGAGATACGGACCGATGTGCAGTTCGTCGGTCATCGCGACGTCGTTGACCGGGAAGTTGTCCCAGTAGAGGGGACGGTGACCGGTCGCTCGGAAGAATCGCTCGGCATCGACAGCCTCGAGCTCCGGCGAGCAGATCGCGCGACCCGTCCAGAAGATGTCGATCTCGGGGTCGATCCCCTGGCCGACCGTCGTGATGTACGCCTCGTCCCCCGTGCCCGAATACTCGGTCGGGGCGACGATCAGGCCGCTGGCTCCGCCGGCGCGGAGGTCGGCGTACAGGCGGCTGATCAGGGCGACCTGCGCGGCGACCAGGGACGGGAATGCGTCGCGGTCACCGGGATGCTGCAGGTCGCTCGGGATGTCATCGAGAAGGAGCGCGAAGCGCGTCACACCGAGGGCGCCCGACCTGCCCGAACTTCTCCACGAGCCGCGAGGTAGTCGTTCGGATCGGAGTAGCGCATCGAGAGACCCGGCGATAGGGAGAACACGATGTCGACGTCGTGGGAGCGGCAGCTCTCCACGATCTCGGCGAACGCCTTCAGTGCCGGATCGTCGTACAGATCGCGCCACGCGCGCCGGAGGAGTGCGTCGTCTTTCGGCGCGTACACGAAGGTGTTCATGCCGAGGCCCGCGATCACGTCGATCATGTCGAGGCGCTGATCGTGCGACCAGGGCGCGCCGTAGAAGCCCTCGATGATGCCGCGAATCGGCGAACCGCGTGCTCACAGCGACCGCACCCGGACCGATAGCGGTCGAGAGCCGCGCGGTTGTCGTCATCTCCGCCGGCCACGTTGCTGCTGGCGAAGACCGCAGGCACCAGCCCCCGAGCCGGCCACCTCGGCCGCAGCGGTCATCGCGAGGATGTTGACGATCGCCGCTCCGATCACGGTCGAGGTCGGCCCCATGGGGCGCGTCGACTGCCGTCGACCTCGATCGCCGCGTCACCCGGCAGTCCTCGGTTGTCGAGCACGATGTCGGCCAGTTGATCGACTCCGGTCGCGCCCGGCACTCGTGACGACCTCCGACGGTGGCGTGGGCGAGGCTGACCAGCGCGATCGTCGTCATGCCCGAGTGCGCGCGCCCGCGCTCGACCAGTTCGCGCGCGATGACGTTCGAACCGGAGTTCGAGATCGACGAGCAGCGTGTCGGCGGACGTCGCGCCCAGCCGGTCGAAGATCACCCCGCCGAGGCCCGCGGTGCGTTCCATCGACGTGCTGAGTTCGGCGCCGGCGTGCAGCAGCAGACCCTCGATGAGGACCGGATTGACCGCCGCCGAGGCCGCCAGCGCGGTAGAAGAGCTCTTCGGCCATCAGATGCGAATGCCCGGTGCCGAAGACGTGCAGGATGCCGTCTGCCGCGATGCTGTCGGCGATGGCCGACCGCGGCGCGATCGATCGCGTCGGCCTGATCGCGCGAGCGATGCGAGCTGCCCGATGACCGTCGTCGTGTACAGCTCGCAGCGGATCCGTCGTGGTCATCTGGTCCTCCTCGTCGTGATCAGCGTCTCGTAGGCTGCCGGATCCTCTCCCCGTGCGCGAGCCCGCACGCTCCGTCGAGCGGCGTACCCAGCGCCGGAACGAGCTGAAGGGCCGGCTCGGAGCCGAGCAGTCGTTCGCACCTCGTGTCGAAGCGGAGACCCTTCGGATACCGTACGGCCGGTGATGGCGACCGGTGCCGCGTCCGCTGTCGATGATCGCGGCCCCCGCCGCTGATCGAGGTGACGATCTCGCGGGCGGCCGCCGCCACGATCTCGGTCGCGATCGCATCGCCGGCTCGCGCGTGCTCCTGCACGACGTGCCGCGAACTGCGCAACGGCATTGACCGGCCGATCGAGCGAGTGCAGACGCGCAGCCGCGATGGCCGAGTCGGACCCGTGTGCGTTCTCCGCCGCGCCGGACAGGCTCGTCGGCTCGCCGCGACCGTCGGCTGCGGCCAGCGCGGCCTCGAGACCCCGGCTGCCGATCCAGAACGACGCGCCGTCGATCGCCGAGCAGGTAGCCGTCGCCGTCGACCCGGCGCGAGCGGCCACTGCGTGCATCGATCGCGAGGCACGCGATGCCGGTGCCCACCACCATCACGACTCCATGACCATCGGGCAGCGCCCCGGCGTGCGCCGTGACCGCGTCTCCGGTCAGTCACACCTCGCGCGCACCGGTGGCATCGGCGACGGCGGCCGCGAGACGGTCGGCCCGATGCGGAGTCGGCCGGCATCGTCGTGAGTCCGAGCATGATGCGACCCGAGTTCGTCGCCCGCTGCGACGCGCCCGCCCCAGGCGTCCGCGACACCGGTCGACGAGAAGGCGCGCACGGTGTCGCCGTCGGAGTGGGCAACGCCCTGCGACGGCTGCACCTCGCCGCGCCCGACGATCGCGAGACGCACCTCCGACTGCCCGCCGTCGACCCCGACGTCAACGATCACGTCCGACTCACTCGCACGGGTGACGGACCTCGCTGGTAGGCTGAGATTCGCAATCGAGGAGCCCCGAGCGTGCACGTCCGTCCGTTCGAACCCGCCGACACCGCCGACCTCTACGAGGTGTGCCTGCGCACCGGCGATTCCGGCGACGACGCGACCGGACTGTACCGCGGTGCCGACGCTCCTCGGCGAGGTGTACGTCGGCCCGTACCTGGCGTTCGAGCCCGACTCCGCGTGGTGGTCGACAACGACGGCGTCGCGGCGGCGTACGCGCTCTGCGCCCCCGACACCGCCGCGTTCGAGCGTCGGTGCGCCGACGAGTGGTGGCCGCGATCTGCGCGGCGGCTACCCGCTCGACACGTTCCCCGCCGGCACGCTCGACGCCGAGGTGGTCGAGATCATTCACGATCCCCCCACGAGCCGACCCGGCGCTGCTGCGCGACTTCCCGGCGCATCTGCACATCGATCTGCGTCCCCGAGGTGCAGGGTCGCGGTTTCGGCGGCGAACTGATGCGCACCCTGCTCGACACGCAGGCCGGCGAGGCGTCGCGGCATCCATCTCGGACGTTGCGACGTCGAACACCCGCGCCATCGGCTTCTACGAGCATCTCGGCTTCACGACCCTTCGCACCGAGGGCGACGTCGACGATCATGGGAAAGCGACTCGCCACGGCTAGTGCACCGAGCCCTCGGTGATCCCG
The DNA here is from genome assembly GCA_963730045.1 of uncultured Actinomycetota bacterium. Taxonomy (GTDB): domain Bacteria; phylum Actinomycetota; class Actinomycetes; order Actinomycetales; family Microbacteriaceae; genus JBDSKH01. Next base: position 324,715 of record CAVSPQ010000005.1, read on the forward strand.
CTGATCACCTGACGGTGGAAGACGACGTAGATGCCGATCATCGGGATGGTGATGATCGACAGTGCCGCGAAGAGCGTCGGGTAGTCGGTCGAGTACTTGCCCGTGAAGGCGAGCAGACCGATCGGGGATCGTGCGCAGCTCGTCACTCTGCACGTAGAGCATGGCGAGCAGGAACTCGTTCCAGCAGCTCAGGATCGAGAACGTCGCGACGGTCGCGAGCCCCGGGCGCATCAGCGGCAGCACGATCTGCACGAGCATGCGGAAGTCGCCGGCGCCGTCGATGCGGGCCGCTTCGAACAGCTCGCGCGGAAGCGTGTCGAGGTAGCCCTTGAGCAGGAAGACGGCGAGCGAGAGCCCGAGACCGATGTACGGCAGGATCAGCGCCCACCGGGTGTCGAGCAGGTAGAAGAAGTCGAACCAGCGGCTCTGCGCCGTGAGGTACGACTGCACCGGCAGCAGCAGCCCGAGCACGAACGGGAGCAGCAGCCAGCTTGCTGAACCGGAAACGGAAACGGCTGAACGCGAACGCCGCGAGCAGGCCGAAGATGAGGATCGCGGCGACCGACGCGACGGTCGTGATGACGCTGTTGACGACGTAGACGCCGAGGTCGCCACGCTCCCACGCCTCCGTCCAGACCGTGAAGTCGAGGGACGTCGGCAGGGCGAAGGGCGACTCGAAGATCTCGCGCTTGGTCTTGAACGACGACGTCACCATCCAGACCAGCGGCAGCACGAAGAACAGCGACACGACCGTGAGCACCGTGTGGAAGAGCACGGACGAGCGTGCGCAGCCGGCGACGACGCGCGGCGCGGCAGCGCGACAGCACGTCAGTACTCAATGTTCGCTCCTCCCACCCGCGAGCGCACCCGAGTGAAGACGAAGCCGAGCGCGAGGACGACGATCGGTCATGATCGTCGCGAGCGCCGCTCCGTAGCCGAGGTTGTGGAATCGGAACACGACTTCGACGAGGTAGGTCGTGATGATCTCGGTGGCGTGGTCCGGTCCGCCGTTGGTCATCACGTAGAACAGGTCGAAGCTCTGGAACGCGCCGGTGACGCAGAGCAGCACCGCGATCTCGATGATCGGACGGATCATCGGCACCCGAACCGAGAAGAAGATCCGCCATTGCGACGCGCCGTCGAGCGTGGCCGCCTCGATGATGTTGACGGGAATGCGCTGCAGCGCGGCGTAGAAGATCGCCATGTAGAAGCCGGCGTAGATCCAGCCGGACACGATGCTGACGGCGATCAGGGCGGTCGCCGGATCGCCGAGCCAGACGGGCGCCCACTCGTCGAGCCCGATCCCGCGCAGCGCGGTGTTGATCAGGCCGATGTCGTCGCTGTACACGAACGACCACAGCACGGCGATGACGACCATCGGCAACATGACGGGATGAAGAAGGCGATGCGGTAGAACGCCGGTCCGGCGTCCGCGCATCGTCACCAGGCCCGCGAGGATCAGGCCGACCAGCACCTCGAGCATGAGCGTGAGGCCGATGTAGACGAAGGTGTTGCGGTACGCCATCAGGTAGATGTCGTCGCGGAACGCTCGGAAGAAGTTGTCGAGCCCGACGAAGACCATGTCGTCGGTGCCCGACCAGTCGACGAAGCTCAGTGCCGGTGTTGAACAGCGCCGGGATGCAGGACGACGAAGGCGAAGACCAGCAGCGGCGGGCGCGATGAGCAGGTAGGGCGTCCACCGCCGATCCGCTTTCACCGCTCACGCCTCCCTGCGTGCGAGTGCGGGGACCGGAACGCACCCGACCCCCGCACCTGCTGTCGATGCGTTAGCGCAGTTCGGCGACCCGCGCTCTCCGCGGTGTCGAGGGCATCCTGCACGTCGCCGCCACCGATCACGGTGGCGACCGCGTCGTAGAACGCCGCGGCCACCTCGATGTCGTATCCGCTGTCCGCCGGTGCGACGACCGTCGACGCCGTCGACATCAGCGTCGCGAGCGACACGGTGCGCTCATCGGCGTCGACGCCGGCGAACGGGTCGACGGTCATCGGCGCGAGGCCGGCCTCCGCCCACAGCTTGGTGCCCTCAGCCGACGCCACGAGCGCGAGGAAGTCCATCGTCTCTTCGATGTGCTCCGACTCGGCGTTCACCATGAACCCGGTCGAGATGCCGAGCACGCTGGACTGGTCGCCAGCGCCCTCGAGCTCCGGGGTGTTGAAGTAGTCGAAGTCCAGACCATCGGCGTCGGTCGCGGCGTCGGCCATCAGCCAGCTGCCGATCACGATCATCGCCGCCTTGCCGAGGAAGAACTGGGTGTTCGCCTCGTCGTCGGCCAGCGCGTTGACGCTGTCGTTGATGTAGCCCTTCTCGGCGAGCTCGGCGATGTAGCCGAGCGCGTCGACCATCTCGGGCGAGTTCATCGGCGCTTCGCCGTTCATCGTCTGGGCGTAGACGCTCTTCACCCGCGACGCGCGACGCGATCTGCGAGGCCCAGTTGCCGACGGGCCACTGGTCTTTGTTGCCCTCGACGATCGGGGTGACGCCCGAGGCCTTGATGGCCTCGCAGACATCCATGAACTCGTCCCAGGTCGTGGGAACGTCGAGACCGAGGTCGTCGAAGATCGTCTTGTTGTACCAGACGACATCGGTGACGTCGCCGGTCCACGGAACCATGTAGATTCCGCTGCCGTCGACATCCATGCCGGTGAAGGCGCCGTCGTCGAAGCGTCCGGCGAAGCCGTCACCGGCGAGGTACTCGCTCACGTCGGCTCCGTGGCCGTCCGCGACGTGGTTGCGCATGCGCGGGCCCGACCACTCGAAGTAGGCGTCGGGTGCTTCGCGACTCGACAACAGGGTCGGCAGGCCGGTCGTCTGGTAGACGTCGTCCTCCTGCACGATGATCTCGACCTCGCGGTCGGGGTACGTGCTCTCGTACTGCGTCCTTCAGCTCGTCGAACTGTGCTGTCGACGGCGTCGCCGGACGAGCCCATGGCGATGCGGATCACGACATCAGCGTCGGATCCGGGGGCGCATCCTGCGAGTGCGAGCACCAGCGCAGCGCCGGACACGGCGGCGATGGTGCTGACGAGACGTCGGGGGGCTGTGGATGGTGCCATTCGGTCGTCCTCGATCCTCTTCTGCTCGGCAGCAGGGGCTCTGCGAGCGATGTCAGTAAACTTTACTTCCCTCCGAGCAGTGAATCGCCAAAAGGTCCCCGTGTCAATGATCGGCAGCGTAGAACCCGCTGATTCGGTCGATCTTCTGCGGGTCGGTGTAGATCCAGATCTCCTGCCTGCCGATACAGGACACGACGCGATCGGGCGAGCCGAACTGTTGCCTGAGGACCACCGGATCGATCGGGCGCTCGTCTCCATCGGGATTGAGGTAGAAGAACTGCCCGGTTTCAGACCGCGCGTAGGCCCGGTTGGTCAGCCAGTAGTTGGGTTCTGCGGTGCTGCCCACCTGGATGAGGCGGAACGGAGTAGCCGAGGTCAGCGACAGCCGACGGGCGTCCGAGAAGGTCGCGTAACCGACCTGAACGCCAGAAGGGAGTGCGTCATCGATGCATCGGGTCTCTGCGCTGCGGTAGCCGGCGTAGACCCCTCCGTTTCCGTCGGCCGGACTTCCGGTCGCCAGCCCGACCGCGAGCAGGATGGCTCCTCCGGTTGCCAAGGCCGTGGGGACCGCGACCCGCGGCACGGCAAGCAGGACGAGGGCGAAGGGCAAGATCAGAACGGGCCAGAAGTAGTAGTGGTGCGTGATGAGGGCGGCGAAAGTGGCGGCCAACCCGCCGAGGGGCACGACCCCCAGAAAAGCCACGGCCAGAAGCCGCTCCGGACTCGAGTCCGGGTTCGACTCACGTCGCTGCCGCGCAAGCGAGATTGCGGCTGTCACGGCGGCGGCGAGGCACACCATCGCGAGCATGAGCCCGAAGGTCAACACGATGGCGGCCGCCGGGTCCTGCGCCTGGAAAGCAAAGTAGGGGCCGATCGTTGCAAGCCGACTGCGGAAAACCTCGAGGTCGACATACGTGAGCGGTGACGTTCCCTGCAGGGGCGTGAACACCATTCGAAGGAGGCCTGCCGCGACGACAGACGCCGCCTGCCCAGACCGCGGGCCGCACGGCGGCCCGCGCGCCAGACCGTACCGTTCCGAGCACCAGCACGAGCACCACGCCCGGCGCCGCGAACACCAGTGCCAGCGGGTTGGAGGCGATCGCCAGGCTGAGTGCGCTGCCGATCGCCAGGCGAGCAACGGTCGAACGGGCCAAGAGAAGCACGGGCGCCGCGATCAGAGCGAGGTACATGCCGACGTAGTACGTCGGCGCGAGATGGAACGACATGATCCATGTCGTACCGACGAGGGGCAGGATGAGCAGCGGCAGCATCGCGATCAGCGCACGGAGTGTGCCGATCGCCATCGGCTCATCTCGACGCAGTACTCGCGTCAGCGCGAGGATCGCCAGGTACAGGAGGGCGGCGTTCACCGCGGCCACGATCGCGAAGTAGCGATAGACGTCGCCGGCCGCCAGCGCGAAAGCTGCAGCACTGATCGGGATCTCGGGGAAGACGTACACCTGCGGTGAAAAGCTCCAGTCGAGCGCGCGCCCTGCCACGACATCCTGCATCAGTTGGAACAACGTCCCGTTGTCGCTCGATCTCAGTTCCCACCCGATGGGCCACGTTGCCGCGAGGTCAGGGTCGCCACCCGCCCGGATCACGAAGATCAGCGCAGCGAGACCGCCCACGACGACGGCGCCGACCGTTGCGACCGCGACGGTTCGGAGGCGGCCACCGCTGGTCGAGCGGGGCCATGCGCGAGGAGAGTTCTCAGGTGTCGATTCGCCCACGGTCCAGGCCCTGGCCGGCGATGATGAAGTCCTTGCGCGGCGCGACGTCGTTGCCCATGAGCAGCTCGAACGCCCGGCCGGCCTCGGCGACGGCCTCGGCGTCGGCCATCGTGACGCAGCGCAGGGTGCGGTGCGCCTTGCTCATCGTGGTCTCGGCGAGCTGGTCGGCATCCATCTCACCCAGCCCCTTGTAGCGCTGAATCGGGTCCTGATACTTCTTGCCGGCCTTCTTGAGCCCGGTGAGCACGCGCTCGAGCTCCTGCTCGGAGTAGGTGTAGATCGTCTCGTTCGGCTTCGTTCCCGGGTTCATGACGACGACCCGGTGCAGCGGCGGGACGGCCGCATAGACCCGGCGCTGCGCGATCATGTCGGGCATGTACTTGAAGAACAGGGTGAGCAGCAGCGTGCGGATGTGGGCGCCGTCGACGTCGGCGTCGCTCATGATGATGACCTTGCCGTAGCGGGCCTGCGTCGAGTCGAACGCCGCCCCGAGCCTGCGCCGATCACCTGGATGATCGACGCGCACTCGGCGTTCGACAGCATGTCGCCGACCGACGCCTTCTGCACGTTGAGGATCTTGCCGCGGATCGGCAGCAGCGCCTGGAACTCGCTGTCGCGCGCGAGCTTCGCGGTGCCGAGCGCCGAATCGCCCTCCACGATGAACAGCTCGGTGCCGATCACGTCGTTCGACCGGCAGTCGACGAGCTTCGCCGGCAGCGACGACGACTCGAGCGCGTTCTTGCGGCGCTGCGTCTCTTTGTGCGCGCGCGCCGAGATGCGGCTCTTCATCTCGCCGACGATCTTCTCGAGCACGAGCGCCGACTGCGTCTTGTCGTCGCGCTTCGAACTCGCGAAGCGCTCGCCCATCGCCTTCGCGACGGTGTTGGCCACGATGTTGCGAATCGCGGGCGTGCCGAGGATCTCTTTGGTCTGACCCTCGAACTGCGGCTCGGCGATGCGCACCGTCAGCACCGCCGTCAGGCCGGCGAGGATGTCTTCTTTCTCGAGCTTGTCGCCGTTGGATGACATCGACTTTGACGCCGACACTTTCAGTCGGCGGGCGTTCTTCTCCACCTCCGAGCGCAGGAACTTCATCAGCCCCTGCTCGAACCCGGTCTGGTGGGTGCCGCCCTTCGGCGTCGCGATGATGTTGACGAAGCTGCGGAAGACGGTGTCGTAGCCGGTGCCCCAGCGCAGCGCGATGTCGACCTCGCATTCGCGCGACACCTCGGTCGCGACCATGTGCCCGTTCTCTTGCAGCACCGGCACGGTCTCGGTGTAGCCGCCCGTGCCCTGGATGCGCCAGGTGCTGGTCAGCGGGCTCATCGACGGACAGGAAGTCGACGAACTCGCCGATGCCCCCGGCGAACCGGAAGGTCTCGGTCAGCGGCTCGCTCGTACCGTCGGCCGCACCGCGCTGATCGTCGACGCGGATGCCGAGCCCGGGAACGAGGAACGCCGTCTGTCGTGCGCGTTCGAGAATCTCGTCTCGCTGGAACGTCGCGCCCTTCGTGAAGATCTGCGGGTCGGCCCAGTACCGGATGCGGGTGCCGGTCACGTTCTTGCCGACCTTGCCGACGACGCGCAGTTCGCTGCCGGACACGAAGGGGGCGAACGGGGCGTCGGGGGTCGGATTCGCCGGGTCGGCATCGGTGAACACGCCCGGCTCGCCGCGGTGGAACGACATCGCCCAGGTCTTGCCGTCACGGTCGACCTCGACGTCGAGCCGCTCGCTCAGAGCGTTGACGACGGACGCGCCGACACCGTGCAGCCCACCCGACGCCGCGTACGACCCGCTGCCGAACTTGCCGCCCGCGTGGAGCTTCGTGAACACCACCTCGACGCCGGACAGCCCCGTCTTGGGCTCGATGTCGACCGGGATGCCGCGCGCCGTGTCCCGCACCTCGACACTCTCGTCGTCGTGCAGGATCACCTCGATGTCGCTACCGTGCCCGGCCAGCGCCTCGTCGACGGAGTTGTCGATGATCTCCCAGAGGCAGTGCATGAGCCCCCGCGAGTCGGTGGACCCGACGTACATGCCCGGGTCGCTTGCGCACCGCCTCGAGTCCCTCGAGCACGCTGAGGTGTCGGGCGGAGTATGTGGACGACTTGCGTCGGCGCTCGCCACGATCGTGGTGCTCCTCAGTGTTGTCAGGGGGAACCGGGGGAATGTCGGTCGGCAGACCACGGTTAAGACTAATGAGCACCCGCGACGCCCGCCGTGACGACACCCCATCTGGGGAGGACTCTTACGCGTTGGGCGAAATGCGAGCGGATTGACACACCCCTGACACATGCGCGTGCTTGACTGGACTACACGGCAAGGCCGGATCCAACCCGAGGGGAGCGCACCATGTCTCAGATCACCGACACCGTGGATGAGCTGGAGCTCGACAATGCCCTCACGGCCTTCGACCGCTGCGACAGCTGCGGCGCCCAGGCGTACGTCCGCGTGACCCTCGCGTCCGGCGACCTCCTCTTCTGCGCGCACCACGGCGCGAAGTTCAAGGAGAAGCTCGCGCCCACGGCTCTGGCCTGGCACGACGAGACCGCTCGCCTGCACGAGCAGCCGGTCGACTGAGGGCCCCGCTACCCTCGGAGCATGACCGACGCGCGCCCCGCGGGCATCCGCCGTCTCGCGCGCATCGACCTCGACGCTTTCGCGAACAACATCGCGGGGGCGTCGTCTCTTGACGCCCGCGCCGATGCCTACGGGCACGGTCTCGCCCTGCTCGCACCGACGGCTCGGGATGCCGGGTGTCGTCTCCGTCCTGGTCTCCGACGAGCGCGATGCGGCGATCGCCCGCCCCTTCTTCGCAGAGGTGGTGGTGGGTCGACTCCCCCGCAACGCGAACGCGATCGGCGCCGCGGCCTACGGCCTCGACCCGGATGCCGCGATGCGGCCCGTGCTGACCCTCGTCGGCGAGGTGGTCGCCGTCAAGCACGTCGGGTCCGACGCGGGCGTCTCGTACGGGTACAGCTATCGCACCTCATCCCCGACCACACTCGCGCTCGTCGCCCTCGGCTACGCCGACGGCGTGCCGCGACTCGCGTCGAACCGGGCGACCGTGCGGGTGGGTTCTGCCACCCACCCGCTGGTCGGCCGGGTCGCGATGGACCAGTTCGTGGTGGATTGCGGAGATGACGCCCCCGAGCTCGGAAGCGAGGCCGTGTTGTTCGGTGACCCGGCATCCGGTGCCCCCAGCGCGCTGGAGTGGGCGACGGCGACCGAGCGCGAGCCGCTGGATCTGACCGCCGGGCTCGGTACCCGGATCGCTCGAGAATCGGTTCCCGCATGACCGCGGGCCCGACGCTCATCCTCGATCTCTCGGCGTTCCGTGCGAACGTCCGGACGCTGGCCGACCTGGTCGCGCCGGCCCGGTGCATGATCGCCGTGAAGGCGGATGCGTACGGGCACGGGATGCTGCCGTTCGCGCGGGCTGCGATCGAGGGAGGCGCGAGCGCCCTGGCCGTGCTCGAGGTTCCGGCCGGAATCGCCCTGCGCGAGGCGGGAGTCGAGGTGCCGTTGTTCGCCTGGCTCCACGGGGAGCGGACGGACTTCGCGGCTGCGATCGACGCCGATATCGAGCTGGGAGTGTCCTCTCTCGCGGAGCTCCACCGCATCCTGGACGTCGTCGATGACAAGCCGGCCGCCCTGCACCTCAAGGTGGATACCGGTCTGCACCGCAACGGGGCGAGCCCCGAGGACTGGCCGGTCCTGGTCAGCACCTCACGCGAGGCCGAGGACGCCGGGCGGGTGCGCATCGCCGGGCTCTGGTCGCATCTCGCCGACGCCTCACCCGAGGACGACGCGGCGGCGCTGGCCGAGTTCCAGGCCGCCGTGGCGGTGGCGGCCGGTCTCGGAGTCCAGGAGCCGTTCCTGCACCTGGCCGCGAGCTCGGCGGGCATCCGCGAGCCGGAGGCGCGCTTCGATCAGGTGCGCTTCGGCATCGCCGCCTACGGGATCTCGCCCTTCGATGACGTCGACGGCCGAGGGCTCGGGCTGCGTCCGGTCATGACCTACCGGGCTCCGGTCATCGCCGTCTCTGACGGGCGCGCGACCATCGCAGCAGGAAGCGCCGACGGCATTCCACCCTCGGTCCTCGGGCCGTCGGGATCCGGTGCCTGGGTGCTTCTCGACGGGGTGCGGCGCGAGGTGGTTGCCATCGACGTCGACACGCTCGACGTCGCCCTGGATGAGGCGGATGGCCATGAGTCGACGATCACGATCGGCGACATCGCCACGGTCTTCGGGCCCGGCGACGACGGGGAACCCACCGCCGAGGAGTGGGCGTCGTGGGCCGAGACCGTGGGCGACGAGTTGGTGGCCCGTGCGTCGACCCGCGCCGAGCGGATCTACCGCGGTGAGTGATGACTGAGCGGCTGATCGAGGTCAGAGGCGCGAGCGGACCGCGTCGCGTGAACGGCGGGCGTAGTCGTCGAGTGCGGCGATGCGGGGGTCGTCACCGTTCGACGCGATGCCGACCCGACTCGCGGCGGCGCTCAGCAGGCGATCCGCCCAGACGGGGTTCATCGGCAGGAAGGGCCCGTGCAGGTTCGTGCCGACCAGGTTCGGGGTGACGAGACCCTCTTCGCGGCCGCCGACGCGTCCCAGCGACTCGACCCCGCGATCCAGGATCATCGTCGCCCCGTAGTTGACGTACCCGGCTATCTCACCGAGCTCCGAGTCGCCCGCGACCTCTCCGACGGTGCGTTCGGCGCTGACGACCGTCGCAGACGGAAAGACCTTCGCGCCCGCACGCACCGTGCGGTCGACCTCGATCACCTCGCGACCGAGCAGCTGCCAGCCCGCCGCGATCGCCAGGAACGGCACGCCGTCCGCCGCCCAGGCCCGCAGAGCCGGACCGTGCCGGGCGACATCGTCGTGCAAGGGCGCCCGCGATGACGCGGGCCCGCTGCCGATGTGGACCAGGTGGGCGGTCTCGGGAAGCGCGTCACCGGGGCCGACGTCGACGACACGCACCGGCATCCCGCGCCATTCGGCCCGGCGGCGCAGCGCCGTCACGTTGCCGACGTCGCCGTTGATGCCGAGCTCGCGCGGGTAGAGGTGGACGATCGTGATCACGGCGCCCCCTCCAACTCGAGGTAGCCGAGCTGTTTGCGCACCAGCATCATCTGCTCGTAGTTGACGACCAGCGTCTTGCGACCGGTGGTCGGCTTCGGCATCGCGAGGAACCGTTTGAGCGCTGTCCCCAGGTCGGGCTCGATCGCCCGCACCTCGATGTCGTCGTACCCGAAGCGGGTCGCGAACTGCCAGCACTTGGTGCCGGTGAGCACGTCGACATGCCGGATCTTGGACAGATCCGAACCGTAGACCCAGGACGGGTCGGGCGTGCCCTCGTCGACGGCGACGAAGACCTGCTCGGGCGGCTCCGGGAGGGCGTCGAGGTTCACCTGCAGGCTCGGCGGGTTCTTCATCATGAGGATCTCGAGCTCCTCCCCGGCCGGGGTCTTCAGAATCTCGCCGCGTCCGTAGACGGCGGCCATGCCTGCGAGACCGGATGCCGCGGCGGCCGGATCGAATCGGTCGCCCAACAGCGCCCGCGCCATCGCGACGGCGGCCCCGGCATCCACGGCATTGTGCAGCCCACGGGCCGGAAGCGTCACCTCCACCGATGTCCCGTCCACCGCCAGCGTCGCAGCGAGGCCCGAGGTCCCGGTGACCCGCACCCCGATAGGAGGCGTCACTCCAGCTCCCCCGTCCGTGCCTGCCAGAGCGGGATTGTCACCCCGTGCGAGCCACGCCGATTCCGCGAGCAGTTCGGGAGCGAGGGCGAACGCGCTCTGGGTCGCTCCGCTGCCGGCCACGCGCGCCGCCAGGTCGACCAGGTTGTGATCGTCGGCGTTGATGACCAGATGCCTGGTGGCGACGCCGGCGAACGACTCCAGCATGCCGACGACACGGTCCGGCTCGTAGAAGCGGTTGAGCTGGTCGACCTGCACATTGAGGAGCAGCACGCTGTGCGGCACGAGACGCTTGGCGAGGCCCGGCCCGAAAGCCTCGTCGACCTCGAGCACGGCGATCTGCTCGCGCAGGCGTCCGTCGAGGGGCGCGTCGGCCAGGATCGCGGAGGCGATGCCCTGCGGGAGGTTCGCGCCGCTGGGATTGGTGAAGACATCCACGTCATGTGCACGCATGATCGCTGCGAGCATCTGCGTCGTCGTCGACTTGCCGTTCGACCCCGACACGAAGACGACCCCGAGTGGCAGGCGCTCGACTGCCCGTTGCAGGAATCGCGGCGCGATCAGCAGAGCGACACGGCCGGGGAACGCCGACCCGCCGCCGCGGAGGCGCGCGAGCACGCGGATCGCGCGACCCGCGATGACCGCGAGCGCGGTACGCACGTCCCTGTGCCCCTTACCCTCTGGCCTCTGCCGGCTTACTCGAGGTAGTCGCGCAGCGACTGCGAGCGGGACGGGTGACGCAGCTTGGCCATCGTCTTCGACTCGATCTGCCGGATGCGCTCGCGCGTCACGCCGAACGTGTCACCGATCTGGTCGAGGGTCTTCGGCATGCCGTCGCCGAGGCCGAAACGCATGCGGATCACGCCCGCCTCGCGCTCGGACAGCGAGTCGAGCAGGCTCTCGAGCTGCTTCTGCAGCATCGTGAAGCCCACCGCATCCGCCGGGACGACGGCCTCGGTGTCCTCGATCAGGTCGCCGAACTCGCTGTCGCCGTCTTCACCGAGCGGCGTGTGCAGCGAGATCGGCTCGCGGCCGTACTTCTGCACCTCGATGACCTTCTCGGGCGTCATGTCGAGCTCTCGCGAGAGCTCTTCCGGTGTGGGCTCGCGCCCGAGGTCCTGCAGCATCTGCCGCTGCACGCGGGCCAGCTTGTTGATGACCTCGACCATGTGCACCGGGATGCGGATGGTGCGGGCCTGGTCGGCCATGGCACGGGTGATGGCCTGACGGATCCACCAGGTGGCGTAGGTGGAGAACTTGAAGCCCTTCGTGTAGTCGAACTTCTCGACCGCACGGATCAGACCGAGGTTGCCCTCCTGGATGAGATCGAGGAACTGCATGCCACGACCGGTGTAGCGCTTGGCGAGCGACACGACGAGGCGCAGGTTGGCGCCCAGAAGGTGGCTCTTGGCGCGCTGGCCGTCGCGGGCGACCCACGACAAGCTCGCGGCCGAGCTGCGAGCGCTTCTCGGCGTCGGACATGTGCGACAGCTTCTCTTCGGCGAACAGGCCCGCCTCGATGCGCATCGCCAGCTCGACCTCTTCGGCCGCGTTGAGGAGCGCGACCTTTCCGATCTGCTTCAGGTAGTCCTTGACCGGGTCGGCGGTGGCGCCGGTGATCGCCGCCGAGTAGACCGGGACCTCGTCGTCGTCATCGGCGGTCGAGAGCCGGATGGCGCCGGTGGGCAGCTCCTCCGTCGACTCGGCCTTGTCGTCGTCGTCGTCCGAGTCGTCGGTGACCTCTTCTGCCACGACGGGAGCGTCGCTGGCGACCACGACGGCGGTGTCATCGGCATCCGCATCCGCATCCACGGCCTCGACGTCGGCCAGATCGACCTCGGCCGGATCCACCTCGACGTCGTCGAGCTCGTTGTCGTCGTCACCGTCGGCGGCGGCACCCTTGGCCGGGGCGGCCTTGCTGGCGGGCTTGGCGGTGCTCTTGGCGGCGGTCTTGGCGGCGGGCGCCTTCGTCGCTGTCGCCTTGGCGGCCGGTGCCTTCGCGGCCGGTGCCTTCGCCGCCGGAGCCTTCGCCGTCGTCTTGGCGGGAGCAGCCTTCGCGGCCGGCGCCTTCGCGGCAGGGGTCTTGGCGGCGGCGGTCTTGGCGGCCGGGGTCTTGGCGGCCGGAGCCTTGGTGGTGGTCTTGGCGGCCGTCTTCGTCACGGGCTCTTTCTTCGCAGCGCCTTGGGGGGCTGCCTTCGTGGAGGTGGCGACCGCCGCTGAGGCGACCTTCTTCGTGGCTCCGCGTGTCGACGTGCTGCGGTCGTCCTTGACCGTCTCGCTCGTCTTCGACGTGGTTCGGGTGGGCATGTGTACCCCTTCCGGGCATATCTGGGCAGTACTAAGACCCATGTCAAGTCCCTCGCGGTATCCGTTCGTGTGAGAACGGACCGACTCCGGGGACAAGACCGGGTCCTGAACAATGATTATCGCACAGTCCTGGAGGCGTACTCGTCACCCAGCTGAGCCGTGCGATCCGGCGCGTGGGCGCCGACATCCATTCAGGACAACCGTCGAGGGCTCATGCTGATTCCCGCCGCGGGTGTCAGCACATGAAGCGGGTGCTCAGTCGTCGGAGCGCTCGGCGAGGAAGCGCTCCAGCTCGGCGGCGATCGTGTCACCACGCGGCAGCTCGCCGTCCTCGTCGACGAGGGGCGACGGCAGCGCGTTCTCCTCCATGTAGGAGTCGTGGCGCTCCTCGAGCGTTCCGACGAGACGCTGCAGTTCGGAGTTCTTCTGCACCTGGTCGTCGACCTTCTGCAAGAACTCGCGGTTGTCTTCGCGCAGCCGGTCGGTCGGGAAGATCAGGCCGGTGGCCGCGCTGATGCTCTCGAGGGCGCTGACAGCGGCGAGCGGGTACTCGGTGTCGGCGAGGTAGTGCGGGATGAGGAGCACGAATCCCGCGGTCGGGTGCCCGGACTCGGCGAGCCGGTACTCGAGCAGGTGGAGCGCGTTCGTCGGCACCTGCGTGTGCGGGCGCCAGATCGACATCGCGTCGATCAGCTCGGTGCGGTTGCCGCTGACGGTCACGCCGATCGGTCGCGTGTGCGGAGTGGGCATCGGGATGGCGTGCACCCAGGTGGTGTCCTTCACCCGGTAGCGCTCGACGAGCTGCAGCACGGCCTGGGTGAACCGCTCCCACTGGAAGTCCGGCTCGAATCCGGTGAGCAGCAGGAACTGCTGACCCATCTCATCCTTCGCGAGGTACAGCGAGAGCTTGGCCGGCCGGTAGTCGGTCAGGTGATCCTGGTCGAAGTACATGGTGGGGCGGCGGGCGCGGTAGTCGAGCAGCGCGTCGGTGTCGAACTGCACGATCTCGCGGACCTCGAGGGTCTCGAGCAGGTACTGGCTGAACTGGGTGACGGCGGAGCCCGCGTCGGCGAATCCGGTCAGCCCGGCGACGAGGTGCAGGCCGTGCGGCACCTGGGAGACGTCGATCGAGAGATCGTAGAGGCCGTCCGCGTCGCGCATACCTCGATTTTAGAACCGCGCCCCTGACCGGTCGCCGGATCGCAGCGCCCGTGCCGTCATGCTGACAGCGAACACCAATACGCTGGCCGCATGGCCGTCCCCACCCTGTCGATCACCCGCGCCGCGCCCGCGACGGCCGACGCCGAGCTCCTCGTCCTGGGAGTGCTGAAGGGTGCCGACGGACCGAGCCTGGCCTCCGACGACCCGGCGTTCGCATCCATCGCCGCGGCGCTGGAGCCGATCGGCGCCACGGGCGCCGCCGACGAGGTGCGCCGGCTGCCCGCGCCCGGTGGCGGCGCGCCCGATCGCGCTCATCGGCCTGGGCAGCGGCCCGCTGACCCCCGAGACGCCTTCGCCTGGCGGCGGGATCGGCCGCCCGCCAGCTGACCGGGATCGAGCGTCTGGCGATCGCTCTGCCCGATCGCGTCCGCAGCAGATGCGGCCGCGGTGCTCGAGGGAGCCGGCATCGGCGCCTACGCCTACACCGGATACCGGGTCGGCTCCCTGGGGACGACCAAGACCCCGGCGGACGACATCGTCGATCCACCTCCCCGACGACGTGGACGCCGACGTCCCGGCCCTCGTCACGCGTGCCACGGCTCTCGTGACCGCCGTGCACACGGTGCGCGACCTCGTGAACACCCCGCCGTCCGACCTCTACCCCGAGACCCTCGCCGCCGCAGCCGTCGATCTGGCGCAGGGACTGCCCGTCGATGTCGAGGTGCTCGACGAGGAGCAGCTCGCCGCGGGCGGCTACGGCGGTCTGCTCGGCGTCGGCTCGGGTTCGCCGCGTGGTCCGCGGATGGTCACGGTGCGCTACGCCCCGGCGGGAGCGACCAGGCACCTGTCGTTCGTCGGAAAGGGCATCACGTTCGACTCCGGCGGGCTGTCGCTGAAGCCGGCCGCCTCGATGGTCGGCATGAAATACGACATGACCGGGTGCGGTGACGGTTCTCGCGGTGACGCTCGCGGCGGCGCGGACTGGGGCTTCCGCTGCGGATCACGGCGCGCATGTGCATCGCCGAGAACATGCCGTCGGGGTCGTCCATGCGGCCCAACGACGTGCTCCGCATCCGGGGCGGCACGACGGTCGAGGTGCTCAACACCGATGCAGAGGGCCGGCTCGTGCTCGCCGACGGCCTGGCCGCGGCGAGTGAGGAGCAACCCGACGCGATCATCGACGTCGCGACGCTGACCGGCGCCGCGCGCACCGCCATGGGCGAGCGCGTCATCCCGATCATGGGTGACGAGGAGCTGACGACGCAGGTGGTCGCGGCGGGTGCGAGCGCCGGCGAGACGCTGTGGGCGATGCCTCTCCCCGCCGAGCTCCGCACCATGCTGGACAGCGATGTCGCCGACATCACCAACGGCCGGCCCGCGCAGCCCGTCGGCGGCATGCTCGTCGCAGGGCTGTTCCTGCAGCACTTCGTGGGAACGCGCGGAGACGGTGCGGATGCGGCGCGGATCCCGTGGGCGCATCTCGACATCGCCGGGGCGGCCAACAACGCCGGAAGCGCCTACGGCATGAACGGCAAGGGCCCGACCGGTGCGTCGATCCGCACCCTGCTCGCTCTGACAGAAGTCTTTTCGGAGGCGTAGTAGGGTCAATGAGGCAAGGAAATCCTTGCCGTCCCGAGCACCGCAACGCCACCCCTGACGCGGTGCCAGCTGCATACATGCACAAGGAGTCGCCGGGTGTCCGAGCAGAACTTTGACCTTGTCGTGCTGGGCGCGGGAAGCGGCGGCTACGCAGCCGCCCTCCGCGCGAGCCAGCTCGGCCTCACCGTGGGCCTCATCGAGAAGGGCAAGGTCGGCGGCACCTGTCTGCACGTCGGCTGCATCCCGACCAAGGCGCTGCTGCACGCCGCCGAGGTGGCGGATGTGACGCGCGAGTCGGCGACGTACGGCGTCACCGCGACCTTCGGCGGCATCGACATCGCCGGCGTCACCAAGTACCGCGAAGAGATCGTCGCGAGCAAGTGGAAAGGCCTGCAGGGACTCATCAAAGCCCGCGGCATCACCACGATCGAGGGCGAAGGACGCCTGACCTCGCCGACGACGGTGCAGGTCGGCGACATCACCGTGACCGGCAAGAACGTCGTCCTCGCCACCGGCTCGTACTCGCGCAGCCTCCCCGGCCTCGAGATCGGCGGCCGCGTCATCACCTCGGAGCAGGCGCTCGAGTTGCCGTTCGTGCCCCAGAAGGTCGCCGTGCTCGGTGGAGGCGTGATCGGTGTCGAGTTCTCGAGCGTCTGGCGCTCGTGGGGCGCCGAGGTCACGATCATCGAGGCGCTTGCCGCACCTGGTTCCGAACGAGGACGAGTCGGTCAGCAAGCAGTTCGAGCGCGCATTCCGCAAGCGCGGCATCGACTTCAAGGTCGGCGTGCGTTTCGCCGGGGTCACGCAGAGCGACACCGGAGTTGTCGTGTCGCTCGAGAACGGCGAGACCGTCGAGGCCGACCTGCTGCTGGTCGCCGTCGGCCGCGGACCGTCGACGTCGAACCTCGGATTCGAGGAGGTCGGCGTGACGATGGACCGCGGGTTCGTGCTGACCGACGAACGTCTCAAGACCAACATCCCCGGCGTCTGGGCGGTCGGCGACATCGTCCCCGGCCTCCAGCTGGCTCACCGTGGATTCCAGCAGGGCATCTTCGTCGCGGAGGAGATCGCCGGCCTCAACCCGGTCGTCGTCGCCGACGTCAACATCCCGAAGGTCACCTACTCGCACCCGGAGGTCGCCTCGGTCGGTCTCACCGAGGCGAAGGCCGTCGAGCAGTACGGCGCGGATGCTGTCACCAGCTACGACTACAACCTGGCAGGCAACGGCAAGAGCCACATCATCGGCACGTCCGGTTCCGTCAAGGTCGTGCGCGTCAACGACGGGCCCGTCGTGGGCGTCCACATGATCGGCGACCGCGTCGGCGAGCTGATCGGAGAGGCGCAGCTGGCCGTCAACTGGGAGGCCTACCCCGAGGACATCGCGCCGTTCATCCACGCGCACCCCACGCAGAACGAGGCGCTGGGTGAGGCGTTCCTGGCAATCGCCGGAAAGCCGCTGCACGCTATCTGACCGCGCGCGGCACCTCGCACCTAAACTGGAACTTGAAACCCGCTAAGGAGCACTACCCCATGAGCGAATCCGTCAGTCTCCCGGCACTCGGCGAGAGCGTCACGGAAGGCACGGTCACGCGCTGGCTCAAGAAGGTCGGCGATCGCGTCGAGGTCGACGAGCCGTTGCTCGAGGTCTCCACCGACAAGGTCGACACCGAGATCCCGTCGCCGGTCGCCGGGGTCATCGAGGCGATCCTGGTCGCCGAGGACGAGACCGTCGAGGTCGGCACCGCACTCGTCACCATCGGTGATGGAAGCGGCGCCGGTGCAGCGCCTGCCGCCGAGGCTCCTGCCGAGGCTCCTGCCGCCGCCCCCGCTGAGCCCGCTCCTGCGGCCGAGGCTCCCGCGCCCGCCGCCGAGCCCGCAGCTGCCGCCGAGGCGCCGGTACCGACACCTGAGCAGGCTGTGCCTGCCGAGCCTTCCACCGAGCAGCCGGTCGACGCTCCCGCACCCGCAGCCGCACCCGCTCCGGAGCCTGCCGCCGCCCCTGCGCCTGCGGCCGCCCCCGAGCCGGCACCCGCTCCTGCACCGGCACCCGCTCCCGAGCCGGCACCCGCTCCCGAGCCGGCGGCCGCTCCTGCGCCTGCAGCCGCGCTGAGCCGGCACCCGCTCCTGAGCCGGCACCCGCACCCGAGCCGGCACCCGCTGCTGCGCCGGCACCCGCTGCCGAGCCCGCCGCCGCGCCCGCTCCGGCCGCCGCGCCCGCGGCCGCCGCGGCACCCGCCGTCTCGAGCGCTCACGCCGGTTACGTGACACCGATCGTGCGCAAGCTCGCTCACGACAAGGGCATCGACCTGGATGCCGTCGCCGGCACCGGTGTCGGCGGCCGCATCCGCAAGCAGGACGTCCTCGCGGCCGTCGCCGGATCCGCACCCGTGGTCAGCAGCTCGCCGGTCACGCCGACCCCGGCACCGCAGCTGGAGGTCTCCCCGCTGCGCGGGACGACGGCACCCATGTCACGCCTGCGCAAGGTGGTCGCCGAGCGCGCCGTCGTCTCCATGCAGACCATGGCCCAGCTCACGACCGTCGTCGAAGTCGATGTCACCAAGGTCGCCGCCTTCCGCGACGAGGTGAAGGCCGCCTTCCTCGCCAAGACCGGTGCGAAACTGACGTTCCTGCCCTTCTTCACGCTCGCGGCCGCCGAAGCGCTGCGGGCGTACCCGATCATCAATGCCAGCGTCGACGGCGACAACATCGTCTACCCGGATCACGAGAACGTCAGCATCGCCGTCGACACCGATCGCGGACTGCTGACCCCGGTCCTGCGCGACGCCGGCGACAAGAACCTCGCCCAGATCGCGAACGAGATCGCCGATCTCGCGGCACGCACCCGTGACAACAAGCTCAAGCCCGACGAGCTGGCCGGCGGCACCTTCACGCTGACCAACACGGGATCGCGTGGTGCGCTCTTCGACACCCCGGTCGTCTTCCTGCCCCAGGTCGCCATCCTGGGCACTGGCATCGTCGAGAAGAAGCCGGTCGTGGTGAGCGACGGGGGCCTCGACGCGATCGCGATCCGCTCGGTCGTGTTCCTCGCCCTCTCGTACGATCACCGGATCGTCGACGGGGCGGACGCCGCGCGCTTCCTCACCGCGATCAAGGACCGGCTGGAGAGCGGCGACTTCGCCGGCAAGCTCGGCATCTAGCCACCCTTCGCGTCCTCCGCACCGGCCGGCGCGAGATAGTCACGGATCCGCCATCCGGCCTCGCCCTTCAGGAGAAGGACCGAGGCCGGATCGCTGTCCGGGCCGAGGTCGACCAGGGCGGAGTCCCCGAGTCGCTCGATGAGAATCGCGGCCGTCAGCGACAGGCGCGGCGGCGCGTCTCCGCCCTCGAGCACCCCCTGGAGCGCGGCGCGGTCCGTTTCCCAGGCCGACGACCCGGCCTCGTCGACACCGTCCAGGCAGAGCACCGAGAGGTCTCGGAAGCATGTGTCGCGCCGGCTCGCGAGCTCGCCCAGAGCCGCGAGCGGATCGTCCACCTCAGCCTCTCCGAGCGCGCCGTCCGCCGCCGCGGTCTCGCCGGCAACCGGAGCATCAGACCCCGCCGCGGGCGCCGCTATGGGCGCCGCAGGGCCGGGTACTACCGCGATCGCCACCATCAGCGCCGTGGCCGCGGTGACGCCCGCTAGCGTCGCGCGCCGCCGTCGCACTGACCACCCGGCCCAGCGAGACCCGACCGCCGCCCGCAGCATCGACCCCGGCCCGGAATCGATGATCCGCACGGCCCAGCTCATCTTGGCGAGATCCGTTTCCGCCTCATCCCCACGCACAGGAGCCGGCTCGGACACCGCCACGAGACGGCCGACCGGCTCACGGGGTTCTGCGTCGTCCGCGTCGAACCTCACGGGCCGGGCGGCTGCGAGTTCGAACAGGTCGCTCACCAGCCGCGCGGCCAACCGTCCCGGATCCATGGACCTGAGTTCGTCGTTGAGCCGCGCGGCCGCCTTGCTGCGCGAACCCGTGGTTCGGGCCAGCACCGTCTCTGCCAGGGCCGCCAGCGCGGCACGATCGGCGGCGACGGCGGCGATCCGCTCGAGTTCGACCTCGGGCAGACCCGGCGCGAACAGCTCGGCACGCCCGAACCCCGTGAGCATCGGCGCCCCATCGCCGCGGAACAGCACCGAAGCCGGCACCAGGGCGCCGTGAGCGACGCCCGCGGCATGCAGGCGGTTCAGGGTGGTCGCGATCGGCGCCAGGATCGTCACGGCCTCCCCCGCGTCCAGGGACGGGCGACGCGACAGCACCTCGGAGAGGGACCCGCGCACGAGCCGGGGAAACGCGAGCACGGCGCCCTCCGCGCCGAGCGACACGTCGAGCAGCTCGACGACGTGGTCTCCGCGTGCGCGATGCAACGCCTCCGCCTCGCGACCCGGCGCCTCGATCGGCACGGGAGCATCGAGCACCTTCAGCACGGTGCCGCCTGCCGCCAGCCACACGTGCGAACGGTCGCCGCGCGCGAGGAGCCGGAGCACGCGGTACCCGGCGATGGTGCGCTCGAACGTCATCGCATCAGGATCGCTGGGACAGGGCCCGGCCGGGCCGCGCGCGACCGCATCCGGGGACGACCCCAGCACAACCCGTCTCGGAGGGATCGGACGGCTAGGCTGACTCCGTGGTCGACTACGTCGTCACGGGGCTAAGCGCCAACTCCGTGCCGTATTTGACGGCCCTCGAGCATCAGCGTGTCGTGCACGCCGACGTTGCGAGTGGCCGGGCGCCCGATACCGTCATCCTCCTCGAGCACCCGTCCGTGTACACGGCGGGCAAACGCACGGAGCCGTACGAACGCCCGACAGACGGCACCCCCGTCATCGACGTTGACCGCGGCGGAAAGATCACCTGGCACGGGCCGGGTCAGCTGGTCGGGTACCCGATCATCCGGCTCGCCGACCCCGTCGATGTGGTCGCCTACGTGCGCCGCCTCGAAGGCATGCTGATCGAGGTGCTCGCCGAGTTCGGGATCCCCGGGCAGCGCGTCGAGGGACGCAGCGGCGTGTGGCTGGTCGACTCCGATCGCCCGATCGGTGAGAAGATCGCGGCCATCGGCATCCGCGTGGCCGAGGGCGTCACGATGCACGGGTTCGCCATCAACTGCTCGAACTCGTTCGACGCGTACGAGACGATCGTCGCCTGCGGCCTGGCCGACGCCGGTGTCACCAGCATCAGTCGCGAGCTCGGTCGCGAGGTCACCCCCGCCGACGTGGTGCCCGTCATCGAGCGCCTCTTCGTGCGGCACCTCGACCCCAGCCTCGCGACGCACCCGGAGGTCTTCGCATGAGCCTCGATCCGTCCGGTCGCAAGATGCTGCGCCTCGAGGTGCGCAACGCCGAGACGCCGATCGAGCGCAAGCCCGAATGGATCAAGACCACGGCCAAGATGGGCCCCGAATACACCGCTCTTCAGCACCTCGTGAAGGACGAGGGCCTCCACACGGTGTGCCAGGAGGCAGGCTGCCCCAACATCTACGAGTGCTGGGAGGACCGGGAGGCCACCTTCCTCATCGGCGGCAGCCAGTGCACCAGGCGATGCGACTTCTGCCAGATCGACACCGGCAAACCCGCGGACTACGACACCGACGAGCCGCGCCGGGTCGCCGAGTCGGTCACGCGCATGGGCCTTCGCTACGCAACCGTCACCGGTGTCGCGCGCGACGACCTTCCTGACGAGGGAGCCTGGCTGCACGCGGAGACCGTCCGCGCCATCCACGCCGCCAATCCCGGAACGGGTGTCGAGATCCTCGCGACCGACTTCTCGGGCAACCCCGACCTGCTCGCCGAGGTGTTCTCCAGCCGTCCGGAGGTGTTCGCCCACAACGTCGAGACGGTCCCGCGCATCTTCAAGCGGATCCGACCCGCGTTCACCTACGAGCGCTCGCTCGACGTGCTGACGCAGGGTCGCGCCGCCGGACTGATCACCAAGTCGAACCTGATCCTGGGCATGGGCGAAGAGCGCGCCGAGATCAGCCAGGCGTTGCGCGACCTGCATGACGCCGGCACCGACATCATCACCGTGACCCAGTATTTGCGGCCGAGTGCGAGGCACCTGCCGGTCGCCCGGTGGGTCCGACCCGAGGAGTTCGTCGACATCAAGGATGAGGCTGAGGAGATCGGATTCCTCGGTGTGCTGGCCGGACCGCTGGTGCGCTCGAGCTACCGTGCCGGACGCCTGTGGGCTCGGTCGATGCTCGCGAAGGGCCGCGACATCCCGGCCGGCCTTCGTCACCTCGCCGATGCGGAACTGGGCTTCGCGCAAGCCGTATCCTGATTCACATGGCACGACCGACGAAGCCCGAGAAGCCCCGCAAGCCCGAGAAAGAACCCGGCCGCATCAAGCAGATGTGGCAGGTCTTCCAGATGACGCGCCGCTACGACGGCACGATCACCTGGCTTCTGATCCTGGCCCTGCTGGGCCCCATCGGCCTCAGCATCCTGCTGGCGCTGTTGTTCTCGCCCGGCAACGTCATCGCGATCATCCTGTACGTCGTCGCGGGCGTGCTCGGCGGCGTTCTGCTGGCACTCATCATCCTCGGCCGCCGTGCCGAGGCGGCCGCGTACTCGCAGATCAGCGGGAAACCGGGCGCCGTCGGCGCCGTCCTGAAGAGCGGACTGCGCCGCAGCTGGACCGGCAGCGAGATGCCGATCAACGTCAGCCCACGCACACAGGATGCCGTCTACCGCGCCGTCGGCCGCGGCGGTGTCGTACTCATCGGCGAGGGACCGCGCACCCGCACCCAGCCGATGCTCGACAAGGAGCGCGCCAACGTGCAGCGCGTTCTCCCCAACGTGCCGGTCAGCCTGCTGTACGTGGGTCCGGATCCCGGCTCGACGGCCCTGCACAAGATCGTCCCAGCGCTGCAGAAACTCAAGCGCGCACTCACCAAGGCCGAGGTGCAGGCCGTCTCGAACCGGCTCGCCTCGCTCGGACGCAGCGGGCTGCCGATACCGAAGGGGATCGACCCGAACCGCGTGCGGGCGCCGCGACCGCGCTAGACGCGCACCTGCCGCAGCAGAGTCGGTCACGATTTCCAGCCCGGCGCGCGCCGCCGGAGCCGGTCCCGTAACATCCCGGAAACAGAAGCGACACCCTCGGGAAATCGCCGCCCTCTACTCTCGGGACTGGTTGCACCCAGCAGCCCACTGTTCCGCGGCCTTTTGGAGTCCCACCCATGTCCAGCCCCCTGTTCAAGGATTCGTCCGAAGTCCTGAAGTTCATCACGGACACCGACGTCAAGTTCCTCGACATCCGGTTCACCGATCTGCCGGGAATCCAGCAGCACTTCAACATCCCCGCGTCCACGGTGGACGAGGAGTTCTTCTCCGTCGGGCAGCTGTTCGACGGCTCGTCGATCCGCGGATTCCAGTCGATCCATGAGTCGGACCTCCAGCTCATCCCCGACATCTCGACTGCCTACGTCGACCCGTTCCGCACCGAGCGCACGCTGGTCATCATCTTCGACATCTACAACCCGCGGAACGGCGAGATCTACGGCCGCGACCCGCGTCAGGTGGCCAAGAAGGCCGAGAAGTACCTGGCGTCGACAGGCATCGCCGACATCGCGTTCTTCGCCCCGGAGGCCGAGTTCTACATCTTCGACGACGTCAAGTACGAGGTGAAGCAGAACAAGAGCTACTACGAGGTCGACTCGAGCGAAGCCGCCTGGAACACGGGCCGCGACGAGGAGGGCGGAAACCTCGCCAACAAGACCCCGTACAAGGGCGGCTACTTCCCCGTCACGCCGGTCGACCAGCACGCGGATCTGCGCGACGACATCGTGCTCAAACTGATCGACGTCGGCCTGGAGGTCGAGCGCTCGCACCACGAGGTCGGCACCGCCGGCCAGGGCGAGATCAACTACAAGTTCGACACGATGGTGCACGCGGCCGACGACCTCCTGAAGTTCAAGTACATCGTCAAGAACACCGCGCTCGAGTGGGGCAAGGTCGCGACATTCATGCCGAAGCCGCTCATGGGTGACAACGGATCCGGCATGCACACCCACCAGTCGCTGTGGAACGACGGCAAGCCGCTGTTCTACGACGAGAAGGGCTACGGCGGCCTCTCGGACATCGCCCGCTGGTACATCGGCGGAATCCTGAAGCACGCCCGTTCTCTCGCCGCCTTCACGAACCCGACGGTCAACTCGTACCACCGGCTCATCCCCGGGTTCGAAGCCCCCGTCAACCTCGTGTACTCGGCCGGCAACCGCTCGGCGTCGATCCGCATCCCGATCACCGGCACCAACCCGAAGGCGAAGCGCATCGAGTTCCGCGCGCCCGACGCTTCCGGCAACCCGTACCTCGCGTTCGCGGTGCAGCTGATGGCCGGCATCGACGGCATCAAGAACAAGATCGAGCCGCACGAGCCCGTCGACAAGGACCTGTACGAGCTGCCGCCCGAGGAGGCCAAGGGCATCCCCCAGCTGCCCGGCTCGCTCGACGAGGCCCTGCTGGCGCTCGAGGAGGACCACGACTACCTGCTCGAGGGCGGGGTGTTCAGCCAGGACCTGATCGACACCTGGATCGAGTACAAGCGCGAGAAGGAACTGCTCCCGTTCGCGCAGCGCCCGCACCCGTTCGAGTACGAGCTGTACTTCGGGGTCTAGACCCGCACCATCACAGCAGCGACGGGCCGTCCCTCCGGGGGCGGCCCGCTCGCGTGTGCCGGTCAGGAGACGAGGGCACGCAGCAGTTCGACGGGCCTGTCCCTCGTCCTCGGGAACGTCACCGAAAGTCTGGACGACCACGAGCGTGCCGTCGGCCCCGATCGCCGCCCGCCGTGCATCGCGCACAACAGCGGCACAGGCGTACACCCACGACCAAAATGGACACGGATGCACGCCTCGGCCGCAGTTGCGTGCGGGACCGCGCGGCTACGAGCCTTTGCCGTAGAACGTGCGCTCGAAGACCTGGCGCGCGAGACGAGTCGTCCGCAGGTAGTCCTCCTCCAGCTGCGAGGCGCTGCCGACCGGGTACTCCAGGATCCGCGAGACGCCCTCGAGCTGACGGCGGTCGACCGGCAGCACGTCGGCGGTCTTCGCGGTCCAGAGGGTCATCGCCGACCGCGCGCGGGACGCGATCAGCCATGCGGCCCGAAGCCGCTCGGCGTCGGCCGCGGGCAGCAGGTCGCCGGCGACAGCGGCATCCAGGGCCCGAAGGGTGGAGGTGGTCCGAAGCGACGGGTTGGCGGCCGCGTGCTGCAGCTGCAACAGCTGCACGAACCACTCGACGTCGGAGAGCGACCCGCGCCCGAGCTTCAGGTGCCGCGCCGGGTCGGCGCCCTGCGGCAGCCGCTCGGACTCGACGCGCGCCTTGATCCGCTTGATCTCGCGCACGTCGTTCTCGCCGATGGACTCGGGATACCGGATGCCGTCGGCAAGCGCCTCGAAGGCCGTCAGCAGGTCCGAATCCCCGACGACACCACGGGCCCGCAGGAGCGCCTGCGCCTCCCAGGTGAGCGACCAGCGCTCGTAGTACGCCTCGTACGACTCGAGCGACCGCACGATCGCACCGTTCTTGCCCTCGGGGCGCAGACCGGCATCCAGATCGAGCGGCAGCCGCAGGTCTTCGGTCAGGCGCGTCAGCTCGTGCACGATGTGCTCGGCGCGTCGCTGCGCCTCTTCTGGCTCGATTCCCGCCGGCCGGTAGACGTACATGATGTCGGCGTCGCTGCCGAAGCCGAGCTCCGCTCCCCCGTACCGGCCCATCGCGATGATGCCGAACTCGATGCCGTCGCCGTAGCGATGCACGAGCGCGAGGGCACCGGTCAGCGCGGCCGTGGTGATCGCGCTGAGCGCCAGGCCGAGTTCCTCGACGCGTGATCAGGCCCAGGATGCCGGCGAGTGCGAGGCGCAGCACCTCGCGGCGGCGGGCGGTGCGCAGGGCCTTCGCCGCGGCATCCGGATCGTCGGCGTGCCGTGCGACGGTCGCCGCCGTCTCCTCGAGCAGCTCGTCGAGCGAGCGCGGGCGCAGTTCGCCGTCGCTCTCCAGCCAGGCTGCGGCCTCGGGGATGCGCTCGAACAGGATGCCGACGAACCGCGAGCTGGACAGCACGTGCGTGAGGCGGCGGGCCGCGCCCGACGAGTCCCGCAGCATCCGCAGGAACCAGTACGCCTCCCCCAGATCGTCGCTCAGCCGCCGGAACGTCAGGAGCCCGTAGTCGGGGTCGGCGCCCTCTGCGAACCACTGGAGCATGACGGGCAGCAGGGTGCGCTGGATCTGCGAGCGCCGCGAGACGCCGCCCGTGAGCGCGGCGATGTGGTGCAGGGCGCCCCGCGGGTCGGCGAACCCGATCGCCGCCAGCCGCGCCTCGGCCTGCTCGCTGGTGAGCGCGTAGCCGTCGTCGGGCAGCGCGGCGACGGCCGAGAGCAGCGGGCGGTAGAACAGCCGCTCGTGCAGGGTGCGCACGGCGAGCTTCGTCTGCTGCCAGGCCTCGACCAGACCCTCCGCGGTGGTGGCGATGCCGGAGGCTCGCGCCAGGACCCGCAACGCGTCGTCGTCGCGGGGCATGAGGTGGGTGCGCCGCATGCGCGACAGCTGCAGGCGATGCTCGAGCAGCCGCAGGAACCGGTAGTCGCGGGCGAAGTCCGCCGCCTCGACGCGCCCGATGTAGCCATGCTCCGCGAGGGCGTTCAGAGCTTCCAGCGTCGAACGCTCCCGCACCTGCGGGTCGGCATGCCCGTGCACGAGCTGCAGCAGCTGGATCGTGAACTCGACGTCGCGCAGCCCGCCCGGCCCGAGCTTGAGCTGGATGTCGACCTCGTCCGCCGGGATGTTCTCGGTGACGCGCTCC
Source organism: uncultured Actinomycetota bacterium (assembly GCA_963730045.1). Lineage (GTDB taxonomy): Bacteria > Actinomycetota > Actinomycetes > Actinomycetales > Microbacteriaceae > JBDSKH01. The sequence goes on from CAVSPQ010000005.1 coordinate 351,098, forward strand.
CGCATCCGCTGCACCGAGTCGACGAAACCCTCGCGCGAGGCGCTCGACCAGACGAACGGCGCCACCCGTGCCACGTACTGCTCGCCGAGCTCGCGGTCGCCGGCGAGCGGACGCGCCTTCAGCAGCGCCTGGAACTCCCAGCTCTTCGCCCACCGCTCGTAGTACGCGATGTGCGAGTCGAGGCTGCGCACCAGGGCGCCGTCCTTGCCCTCGGGGCGCAGGTTCGCGTCGACCTCCCAGAGCGGCGGCTCGAGGGCGAGCTCGGCGATGCCCTTCATGGTGTCCATCGCGAGGCGGGTGGCGATCTCGACGGTCTCCTCGCTCTCGGTGACGAAGATCACGTCGACGTCGCTGAGGTAGTTCAGCTCGCGCGCGCCCGCCTTGCCCATGCCGATGATCGCGAGCTTCGTGGCCGCGACATCCTCGGACGTCGCCTTGTTCGCGGATCGTGCGAGCAGCAGCGACGCGTCGAGCGCTGCCCCCGCCAGGTCGGCCAGCGCCGACTCCGACCCGGTCGACGACGGCGAGTGCGCTCGGCTGCTCGAGATCCCAGGCCGCCAGGCGCAGGAGCTCGCGGCGGTAGGCGATGCGCAGGGCGTTCCAGCCCTTCTCACCGGCGAGCCGTCGCGCACCGACTTCTTCAGCAGCGCGCCGTACTTCGCCCCGGTGAGCGGTGCCTCGAGCGGGTCGCGCACCGCCGCCAGCTGCTCCGGGTGGCGCACCAGGAACGCGGCCGATGCCCTCGGACGCGCCGAGCACCCGCAGCAGGCGCTGCGCGTCCGCCTCGTCGCCCAGGATGCCGTTCACGGCCTCCGGGGCCGCCTCGCGCAGCGCGCCCAGGATAGCGCAGCGCCTGGTCCGGATCCGCGGCCGCGGCGAACAGCGGCGCGACGCCCGCGGCACCGACGTCAGAGCCCCTGCTGGCGCCGCCGAGGTCGGCGAACCCGATCCGGGCCAGCTCGGTGAGGGTCGTCGTCGTCCGCGTCATGCTCTCGGCCCGGAGGCCGCCCGCTCCGCTAGAGGATCCCGAGGTTGCTGGCCGAGCTCGAACGGCGTCACCTGGGCGCGGTAGCCGGCCCATTCGCGACGCTTGTTCGCCAGCACGTACTCGAAGACCTGCTCGCCCGAGGGTCTCGGCGACCAGGTCGCTGCTCCTCCATGAGCCCGAGCGCGCGGTCGAGGCTGGCGGGGAGGCTGTCGTAGCCGAGGGCGCGGCGCTCGGCGTCGGTGAGGCTCCAGACGTCGCCCTCGGCCTCGGGAGGAAGCTCGTAGCCCTCCTCGATGCCCTTGAGCCCCGCGGCGAGCAGCAGCGCGAACGAGAGGTACGGGTTGGCGGCCGAGTCCATGCGCGCGGTACTCGATGCGCGCGCTCTGGCCCTTGCCGAGCTTGTAGAGCGGCACGCGGATCAAGCGCGGAGCGGTTGTTGTGGCCCCAGGTCAGGTAGCTGGGCGCCTCGTCGCCGCCCCACAGCCGCTTGTACGAGTTCACGAACTGGTTGGTCACGGCCGTGATCTCGGGCGCGTGCTTCAGCAGGCCCGCGACGAACTGCCGTCCGATCGTCGACAGCTGGTACTGCCCGGCGGGATCGAAGAAGGCGTTCGTGTCGCCCTCGAACAGCGACATGTGGGTGTGCATGCCCGATCCGGGCTGACCGGAGAGCGGCTTCGGCATGAACGTGGCGTAGACGCCCTGCTCGATCGCGACCTCTTTGATCGACCGTGCGGAAGGTCATGATGTTGTCGGCCGTGGTGAGCGCGTCCGCGTAGCGGAGGTCGATCTCGTTCTGACCCGGGCCCGCCTCGTGGTGGCTGAACTCGACCGAGATGCCGAGATCCTCGAGCATGCGGACCGAGCGGCGGCGGAAGTCGTTGGCCGTGCCGCCGGGCACGTTGTCGAAGTAGCCGGCCGAGTCGACCGGCTCGGGAAGCCCGCCGTCGAGCTTCGACGACTTGAGCAGGTAGAACTCGATCTCGGGGTGCGTGTAGAACGTGAAGCCGCGGTCGGCCGCCTTGTTGAGCGCACGCTTCAGGACGTTGCGCGGGTCGGCCGTCGCCGGCTGGCCGTCGGGCGTCGTGATGTCGCAGAACATGCGCGCGGTCGGGTCGACCTCGCCGCGCCACGGCAGGATCTGGAACGTCGTCGGGTCCGGGTGCGCCAGCACGTCGGCCTCGTGGGATGCGCGTCAGTCCCTCGATCGCGGAGCCGTCGAATCCGACGCCCTCGTTGAAGGCGCCCTCGACCTCGGCCGGGGCGAGCGCCACCGACTTCAGGGTGCCGACGACATCGGTGAACCACAGGCGGACGAACTTGACGCCGCGCTCCTCGATCGTGCGGAGAACGAAGTCACGCTGCTTGTCCATGCGGACTCAGGCTACCGGCACCGCCTGGCGGGCGGAGGTGCCAGACGGAGGTGCCAGACTGGACGCCATGGCTGAGCCCGTCAAGAAGGTCCGCACCCGCCACTTCCAGAACGCGAAGGAACAGGGCATCAAGATCACCGGGCTGACGAGCTACGACATGCTCACCGCCGCGATCTTCGACCAGGCCGGCATCGACTTCCTGCTCGTCGGCGACTCGGCCGGCAACAACGTCTTCGGCTACGACACGACCATCCCGGTGTCGATCGACGATCTCATCCCGCTCACCCGCGCCGTCGCGGGCGCCGTGCAGCGCGCGTTCGTCGTCGCCGACATGCCGTTCGGCTCGTACGAGACCGGCCCCGACGAGGCACTCCACACGGCGTTCCGGTTCATGAAGGAGACCGGCGCGCACGCGGTCAAGCTCGAGGGCGGGGTGCGCTCGGCCGAGCAGATCCGGCGGATCGTGTCGGCCGGCATCCCGGTCATGGCGCACATCGGTTTCACGCCGCAGAGCGAGCACCAGCTGGGCGGCCACGTCATCCAGGGCCGCGGCGAGCGGGCCGACGCCCTGCTCGCCGACGCCCACGCCGTCGAGGACGCCGGAGCGTTCGCCGTCGTCATGGAGATGGTGCCCGCCGACGTCGCGAAGCGCGTCACCGCCGAACTCAAGATCCCGACCATCAGCGTCGGCGCCGGACCGCACACCGACGGTCAGCTGCTCGTCTGGACCGACTGGGCGGGCCTGACCACCGGTCGCATCCCGAAGTTCGTGAAGCAGTACGCGAACGTCGCGAAGGTGCTCGACGACGCCGCGAAGGCGTGGATCACGGACGTCGGCTCGGGCGCCTACCCCGACGCCGAGCACTCGTACGACGAGTAGGCCCGGCGCTAGTCGTCCGCCTCGTCTTCGGCCGCCCAGGCCGCCGCGCGCTCCTGCGCGATCTCGGGCGCCCGCTCGGCGTCCTCGCGGCTCGCGTACGGCCCGTCGCGGTCGGATCCGAGGGACTGCGGCCCCTCCTCGACCTCGCCGGTCTTGTGGTTGTACCACCATTCGGTCATGCCCTCACCCTACGCTCGCACCTAGGCTCTGACCATGCCCCGAGACGCCGACGGTCACCTGACTGCCGGGCCGTCTCTCGCGCCGCGCAGCGTTCCGGCTCACATCCCGCGCCCCGAGTACGTCGGCCGGCCGGCGCCCCTCCCGCATGCCCTCGGCGACGTGTACTCCCCCGCCGAGGTCGAGCTGATCCGCGAGAGCGGACGCATCGCCGCCGGCGCGGTCGAGGCCGTCGGCGCGGCGATCCGGCCCGGCATCACGACCGACGAGCTCGACGCGATCGCGCACGCCTACCTGATCGAGCGGGACGCGTATCCGTCGACGCTCGGGTATCGCGGTTTTCCGAAGTCGTGCTGCACCTCGCTCAACGAGGTCGTCTGCCACGGCATCCCTGACGACACCGCGCTGGTCGAGGGCGACATCCTGAACGTCGACATCACCGCGTACAAGAACGGCATGCACGGCGATCTGAATGCCACGTTCGCCGTCGGGCAGGTGCGTCAGGATGCCGCGCAGCTGATCGAGCGCACCCGCGAGGCCCTGAACCGTGGCATCAAGGCCGTCGCACCCGGACGCCCGGTCAACGTCATCGGCCGGGCGATCGAGTCGTACGCCAAGCGTTTCGGCTACGGGGTGGTGCGCGATTTCACCGGGCACGGTGTCGGCAGGAGCTTCCACTCCGGGCTGGTGATCCCGCACTACGACGCTGCGCCCGGCTTCGACACCCTCATCGAACCGGGAATGGTCTTCACGATCGAGCCGATGCTGACGCTCGGAACCCCCGAGCACCCCGGCACCTCCGCCTGGGATGAATGGGCCGACGGCTGGACCGTCACCACGCGCGACAAGTCACTCACGGCTCAGTTCGAGCACACCCTCGTCGTGACCGAGCGCGGAGCCGAGTTGCTCACCCTGCCATAGCCCGCAGCCCGCGCCCGGTAGGGAAGGATGGGGGCATGACGACTCTGGCGATCGGCATCGACATCGGCGGAACCGGCATCAAGGGCGCCGTCGTCGATGTCGACACCGGCGAGCTGGTCAGCGAGCGCGTCAAGGTGCGCGACCCCTCCCGGCGGCGAGCCGGACGACATCGTCGCCGCCGTCGTCGAGATGGCCGATGGATTCGGCGAGATCGCGACCACGGCCCCGGTCGGCGTCTGCTTCCCGGCGGTCGTGCTCGGCGGGCGCACCATGTCGGCGGCGAACGTCTCCAAGAGGTGGATCGGCCTCGAGGCCGAGAAGCTCTTCGAGAAAGCGCTGAAGCGCGACATCCACTTCGTGAACGACGCGGATGCGGCGGGCATCGCCGAGGCGCGCTACGGCGCCGCGAAGGGCAAGCAGGGGCTCGTGATCCTCACCACCCTCGGAACCGGCATCGGAACCGCCTTCCTCTACAACGGCATCCTGATCCCGAACACCGAGCTCGGCCACATGGAGCTCGACGGCAAAGACGTCGAGACCCGGATGTCGTACGCGGCCAAGGAGCGCAAGGGGCTCAGCTGGGTGGACTGGGCGAAGCGCCTGCAGACCTTCTACGCGAAGCTCGAGTTCCTGTTCTCGCCGGCCCTGTTCATCGTCGGCGGCGGGGTGTCCAAGAGCGATCAGGAGTTCCTGCCGCTGTTGAAGCTGACCACCCCGATCGTGCCGGCGGTCCATCGCAACAACGCCGGCATCCTCGGCGCAGCTGCGCTCGCCGCGGACCCGTCAAGCTTTGCGACGACCGGGAGCTGACGCCGGGAAGGCGCCGTCGCCACCTGACGCGGCCTGACGCACGAAGGCGGCCCGCGCGGTGCCGAGCTCGTCCCCCTTGCCGGTGCCCGGCCACACCCGCTCGACGAAGGCCGACCAGGCGCGTTCGTAGGCCTGCGCACGAGCGGGAAGGATCGACCGCGCCGCGACGATCCCGAGCAGGAGCAGCAGTGCCGCGCTGGCGATCCAGACCTCGCGGCCGTCGATCGGGTCGCCGCCGGCGAGCATCCGCATGACCATCAGCACGAGCGGCCCCAGGATCCCGACGATCGCGACGATCAGCAGCAGGTCGAGCAGGAATCGCCGCACGAGGGTCGCGCGCGCGGCCTGGGCGGCCTGCACGTCGAGCGGATCGACGCCGGTCTCGGCGAGCTCGGCCGCGACGGCGCGAGCGGAGGTCCAGCGAGCGGAATCGGATACGGCGTCAGGCATGCAGACAGCGTATTGCGCCGGATGAGGTGCGCGGGCGACCTGGACGCGACGCTATGGGCGGCGGTAGTCCGCTGCGACCGGGCAGTCGAACGAAGCGCCGGCGTACAGGCCGACGCGGTTCATGTACGCGATGACGGCGACCCACGCCTGAGCCAGTGTGGTCTCGGTGTAGGGAATGTTCTCGCGACGGCAGACCTCGCGAACCATCCGCCGCGCCTTCCACAGATGCGGGCGCGCCATGCTCGGGAACAGGTGGTGCTCGACCTGGTGGTTGAGCCCGCCCATGAAGAACGTCATCCAGCGACCGCCGCGGATGTTGCGGCCGGTGCGCACCTGCTTGTTCAGGAAGTCCATCTTCGTGCCGGACGGGATGATGTCCATGCCGATGTGGTTCGGGGCGAACGAGGTGCCCATGTAGATGCCGAACACGACCATCTGCACGCCGATGAAGGCGAACGCCATGCCGACCGGGAGCACGAGGAAGACAGCGGCGAGAACGAGCCCGATGCGGAGCCCGATCAGCGTGATCTCGAGAGCACGGCCGTCGACCTTGCCGCGTCCGAAGATGTGGCCGAACGACTTCACGTGCAGGTTGAAGCCCTCGAAGGCGAGGAGCGGGATGAACAGCACGCCCTGATGGCGCGTGATCCAGGCGCGGAAACCTCGGGCGTCCGCGGCATCCTCTTCGAGGAACGAGATCGTGTCGACCTCGATGTCGGGGTCCTTGCCGACCGTGTTCGGGTTCGCGTGGTGGCGGGAGTGCTTGTTCATCCACCACGAGTAGCTGATGCCCACGAGGCCAGAGGACAGAACACGGCCGACGCGGTCGTTGGCCTTGCCCGATTCGAAGACCTGGCGGTGCGACGCCTCGTGACCGAGGAAGGCGAACTGCGTGAAGATGATGCCGAGAACTCCGGCGATGATCAGCTGGAACCAGGAGTCGCCCGAACAGCAGGAATCCGGTGATCGCGCCGCCGAGGGCGAGAACGAGGGTCGTGAAGACGCTGATGTAGAAGATGCGCGTACGAGCCAGCAGGCCGGCGCCCTTGACGTCTGCCGAGCAGGGAGGAGAAGGTGCTGATCGGGTTGAGGGCTCCAGCGACGCGAGGCGTCGTCGAACGGATCGGGCCCAGGGTAGCGGTGAGTGACATGCTGCCTCGAAGTCGATTGGCGACTTCTCAGCCGGCGATGAGCAATGGCGCTCCAGATGCCTCACTGTACCGTTGCGGAGGCTTCAGTCCCTGTGAGTCGACTCCAACGCGCCGAAATCGAAGTATTTCGGTTAGGTGAAATTTGTTGACACAGCGGTGCCCAGACCGCTTCGGTGCACTACGGTTGCCCACAGTTGTTGTGTTGCGCAAGTGAAGTGACGTCGATATCCTCCGCCGGAGGATTCGCCGGATCGGAAAGAGCGGATCAAGACACACGACGATCCGCTCCGAACGACGGAGCAGAGCAATACAGAAAGCAGCAAAGAATGCCCACTGGAACCGTGAAGTGGTTCAACGCCGAAAAGGGTTTCGGCTTCATCACCCCCGACGACGGATCGCAGGATCTGTTCGCCCACTACTCGGCCATCGAAGCCTCGGGATACCGCAGCCTTGAAGAAGGACAGCGCGTCGAGTTCGAGGTCACCCAGGGCCAGAAGGGCCCGCAGGCAGCCGCAATCAAGCTCGCCTGAACAACCTTCACGAGAGCGCGTCGGCCCTTCGGGGTCGGCGCGCTTTCGCGTGCGGCCCGCCACCGCATCCGACGTATTCTCGGTTACAGTCGCTCCATGCGGATTCGCGTGATGGGGGCGTCGTTCACGGCCGGGATGACGGCGCTCCTGCTGGTGGGTTGCACAGCCCCCTCCCCTGAACCTCGGCCCACATCAGAGGCCGAGGTTCCGTCCACGGAGACGGTCCAGCTGCCGGAGGGCCAGGTCGTCGCGACCGGGACGTTCACGGATGCGGTGGGCCGGGTGACCGGCGACGTGACGATCACAGCCGCGGCGGACGCGACGTTCGTTCTCTCCATCGCCGGGTTCTCGTCATCCATCGCGACCGCGGAGCTCAGCGCGAGCGGAGAGCCGCTGTCGCCCGAGCAGCGCTGCTTCACCGAGGAGTGGCGCATGGGGTTCGGAACGCCCGCCGGATCCGACATCGAGCTGGAGCTCCCGCTCGACGATCCGAGCTTCATCGCCGCGATCTCCCTGACCACCCTCCCCGAAGAATCGTCGGCCGGCTGCCCGCTCGAGTACGTCGGCTACGCGAATCTGACCTGGGACATCCCTGACCTCCGTCCCGACCTCGTCGTCGGGGACTCCGGGCCGACCGACCATGCGCAGGGGACCGTGGAGCTCGGCCCCGACGGCGCGCCCCGTTCCTACACGACGGTCGAGGGCGATCGCCTCGCTCTGATCGCCAAACGGTTGAGCATCAGCCAGGACGACCTCCGATATCTCAACCCCACGGACAACCTGTTCGGCGCGACGACGTTGGAGGTTCCGGCCGGCGAGAAATTGAACCTGTCGAAAGACGACCGCTGACAGGACAGGCGCAAACGGGCCGGCCGATACGCCGGGTTCTGTACGACCGAGGTCGTGACGGCCATCTATCTCGGGACTACGTTGCCGCAGCCCTCCAGCGGTCTACCCGACACCGAGACGAGCCGCCTCATTGGTGTCTGTCTGACCTTGCTCCGGGCGAGGTTTACCCAGCGAGCCCGATCACTCGGGCCCCTGGTGGTCTCTTACACCACCGTTTCACCCTTACCGCCGTCCCGGAGGACGGAGGCGGTCTGCTCTCTGTTGCACTTTCTCGCGGGTTTCCCCGGGTGGGTGTTACCCACCGCCCTGCTCTATGGAGCCCGGACGTTCCTCGGCACTCCCCCGAAGGCGAGTGACGCGACCGTCTAGCCGGCCCGTTTGCAACCCTCAGGGTACCGCTACCGCTCGAAAGACAGCTTCTTGTCCATGGACTCGTTGGCGAGGCGCGTCGGCACGCGAGTTCTCGGCGCGCGGGATCCACTCGAACGAGACCGGCGTCCCGGTGAGGATCTCGCGGGCCTGAGCCGCGAGCTCCGCCATGCCGGGGTGCTTGATCTTCCAGCGGCCGGACATCTGCTCGACGACCAGCTTCGAGTCGAGGCGCACGTGGAGCACGGCGTGCGGATCGATCGCGATCGCCCGCCTGATGCCCGCGATCATGCCGTTGTACTCGGCCACGTTGTTGGTGGCGATCCCGCAGTAGACGCCCATCTCGGCGAGCACCTCTCCGGTCGCCGAGTCGATGACGAGCGAGCCGCCGGCCGCGACACCGGGGTTGCCGCGGGAGCCGCCGTCGGCCTCGACGATCAGTTCGCGGGACGGGCCCGCGCTCACAGGCCGGACTCCCCGGTGCGCACCAGGATCGCGTTCGAATCCGGGCAGAGCAGCACGTCGTCCGGAGCGGCGGCACGGATCGTGCTCATGTCGGACGAATTGAGCCCGACGCCGCTGGCGAGCGAGACGCCGCCCTGCAGCAGCGAGGCTCCGACGCCGTACCGGGCACGCTGCTTCTCGTACAGCGCGAGCAGGTCGTCCGGCACCCTGCCGGCGATCGCGGCGCGCTCCGTGGCCGCCTGCTCCCGCTCGCCGTTCAGGCCGGCCGTCGCCGCATCCCGCGCCGCCGTCGACCTCGGCGATGCGCCCGTCGAGGTCGTCGAGGGCCGCGCGACTCGTCGCCAGCGCGCCGTCGCGCTCCTCGGCGGTCTCCATCACCGCCAGCTCGATGTCTTCGAGATCGTTCTTGCGCTTCGCCAGGGCTGCGAGTTCCTGCTCCAGGGCCGCGACATCCTTGACGGACGCGCTCGACTGCAGCCGTTCGCTGTCTCGGGCGATCCGCGCCTCGACCACCGCGACATCCGATTCGGTGCGCTTCAGTTCCGCCTGAGCGTCCTCGGACGCGCCGGCCTGCTCGACGACCGTGCGCTGCAGGGACTCGCGCTCGGCGGCGAGGGTGGTCAGGGTCACGAGCTCCGGCAGGGTCGCAGCGCGGTGTCCCAGCTGCTGCAGCTTCGTGTCGAGCGCCTGCAGCTCGAGCAGCAGCGCTTGGTCGGAGGGGTCGGCCTTCAGGGCCATCGAGTTTCCATTCTTCTGATGCGATCGGTCGGCGGCGACTCTGTCATTGCAGAATCGCGAAATCCCACGGGTCGGTGCGCAGTTCGCTGACGGTGACCTCGACTCCGGGCAGTGCCGCGCGTAGCTGTTCGGCGGCGACCTCGAGCCAGAGCCACTCGCTCGCCCAGTGCGACACGTCGATGAGCGCCGGCCCGCCGGCCACCCGGCCGTTCTCCGCCGCCTCCGATGCCGGGTGGTGTCGCAGGTCGCTCGTGACGTACACGTCGGCGTCAACGACCTCGGGATGCGAGAGCAGCGAGTCGCCCGCGCCGGCACACAGCGCGACCGTCTCGATCGGGCGATCGAACTCCCCCGCGACCCTGACCCCGGATGCCGTGGCCGGCAGCAGGTCGGCGAGCGTCCGGGCGAAGGCTCCGAGCGTGAGCGGCGCGGCGAGCCGCCCGACCCGGCCGAGCCCGAGAGCCGGGTCCGTCGCCGGGACGATCGGACGGGTCTCGCTCAGCCCGAGCCTCTCGGCCAGCACCGCGGACGTGCCGCGGGCGACGATGTCGGCGTTGGTGTGAGCCGCCACCAGCGCGCAACCGGCGCGGATGAGACGCGCGATCAGCGCGCCCTTGTAGCGGTCCTCGGCGACGCTCGTGACGCCGCGCAGCAGCAGGGGATGGTGGACGACGAGCAGTTGGGCGCCGGACTCGACGGCCTCGTCGACGGTGTCGAGCACGGCATCCACGGCCAGGTGGATGCGGTCGACGGTCGCCGCCGGATCTCCCGACAGCAGACCCGGCGCGTCCCAGTCCTCGGCCTCGTCGAGCGGCCAGAGCGCCGCGATGGCGGCATTGGCGTCGGCGAGGGTCGAGGTCACGGCCCCAGTCTAGGAGGGGGGAAGTCGAGGCTCGGGCTGGAGCCGGTACCTGCTCCCGGGGCGCTCACCGGCACCGAGCCGGTCTGGCGCGGGACGGATCCCGTGACACGCGGGATCGATCCGGTCGGGGTGGCTTTGAGCGAATCCATCTCCTGGCGCCGGATGGCCGGGATGGCGGTCGCGAGCGGCACGATGATGCCGAGGACCAGCGCGACGAGCACGCCGACGTCGCTGGTCGCGAGCGGCCCGTCGGGGGCGACGCCGATCAACGGCCAGAGGAAACCCTGCCAGGTCAGGCCGGGGAAGGTCGCCGAGCTGAGGCCGAGACCGACCCCGGTGAGGAGCAGGAAGGCCAGGAAATTCACGACCCGCACCTGCGGGTACACGCCGCCGGGCGCGAGCAGGCCCGCGCTGTCGAACTGGCGCGTGCGGATCATCATCTCGGCCGCGAAGATGCCGGCCCACGCCGCCACCGGCACGGCGAGAGTGGTCGCGAGGTCGCGCACGATGCCGTTCGGCATCCGCCGCGAGGAAGACCAGTGCCGCGGCGATGCCGCCCACCAGCACCGAGGCGATGATCGAGCGCGGCGAAGCGCGGCATCCGCAGCCCCAGCGCCTGCAACGCGAAGCCGCCCGAGTAGACGGTCAGGACGATGCCGGAGATCAGGCCGAGCCCGGCGGCCGCGAGCAGCGGAGCCGGGTACCAGAGCGGCAGCAGCCGCGGCGATGGTGGTCAGCGGCGACGACGCGAGACCGGTGGCGAGCACCGGGTCGGAGGCAGCCAGCATCGCACCCCAGGCGATCAGGATGAACGGCGGCAGCGTGGCGCCGACCGTCGCCCAGAGCATGGATGCGGCCCCCGAGCTGGCGGGACGCTGATACCGCGCGATGTCGGAGCTGGCCTGCACCCAGGCGAGCCCGACGAAGCTGAAGACGATGACGGCTCCACCGAGCACCAGGACCCACGGCCCGTCGCCCGTCGCGAGCGCCACGTCGATGTTGAGGCGCGGGTACGTCATGACGATGACGCCGGCGATCAGCAGGCCGCTCAGGATGCTGGTGATCAGCTGCAGGAGGGCGACGAACCCGTAGCCGAAGATCGCGATCACCGTGGCGAGGACGAACCCGATGCCCAGGATGACGTAGGTCCAGACGGCCTCGCCCATGCCGGCGTCGAGACCCGCGAAGACGATCAGGCGTGCCGCCGAAACGCTGAGCAGCCAGAGCAGCACGGCTCCCCAGAACACGCGGACGAGCAGGGCGACGATCGCCGGAAGCAGGTTGCCGACGTGACCGAACGTCGCCCGGGAGACGACCATCGTCGGCTGACCGCTCCACTTTCCGGCGAGCGTGCCGAGGCCGAGCGGCAGGAACGAGAGCGCGACACCGGCCAGCGTCGCCACGATCGCCTGTCGCAGGCTCATGCCCGACGGTGAACAGAACGGCGCCGATCGCCACGCTGAGGACCGACGAATTCGCGGCGAACCACAGCCAGAACAGCCGGCCCGAGCGCCCGGCGCGCAGATCGAGTGCGGTCGGCTCGACGCCCGCCGATTCGACGACGAAGACCGGATGGTTCTGCGGCTTCTCGCCGACCAGGGCCGGGTCGCCCTCGCGGAGACGCTGGGTCGCGATCGGCTGCGACGGCGGCGCGAACAGGTCGTCGTTGCTCGGCGCCGTCACGGGCAGTGCGTCGGCACCGAAGATGCGGTCGACCGCATCGACGGCGTCGTCGTTCTCGTCCAGCGACGGCGGCGGGCCGCCGGGAGCGTCGACCGGGCGTCGCGTAGGGTCCACCGAACTCGGCGGGCGACACCGGCGGAACGGCGAACGGATCCGGCGGCGCGATCGGCGCGTTCGGATCGTACGGGGGGATGGCCGCCGCCTGGATCCCGACGGGCGGCGGGAGCCCCTGCACGTCCTCCAGGGTCACCTCGCGCTGCACGGGTGGCAGGACGGTGGGTTCGACGTAGACCGCGTCCACGGTCGGTGGCGGCCGCCGCCGGAGGCACGGCCGGAGTCTCTCCGAACACCGGAGGCTCGACGAGAGGCGGCGGATCGAAGCTCGGGGGCGGTGCCGACTGCCAGTCTCCGGACCCTTCTGCGGCGGGCGGGAACGGGTCCGGCGGCGGGACGGGATCGACGGGCGGCGACGGAGCGGCGGCGGGACCGGTTCGGCGGGCGGCAGGGAATCCGCCCCGGGCAGCGGACCGGGCGGGTACGAGTCGACCCGAGGGAACGGATCAGCCGGGACGTCGCTCGCCGGGACGTCGGCCGCCGGTGGCGTCACCGCGACCGGGTCCGTGAACGGCTGGTAGGGGCTCGGGAACACGTGACCGGGCGCGGGGTGATCGAGGGCGGGCTCCCAGGTCTGGGGGCCGTCGGCCGGCTCGCTGCTGGCCGGCGGAGCAGAGACCGGCGGCGCTCCTGCGGTCTCGTCGCCGAGGGGCGGAAGCCCCTGCTCACGTCGCCGCAGCTCTTCTTCGAGGCGGCCGATGGCATCCAGGGTCGACGGGCCGGAGGCCTCGGCTCCCGGTTCGACGGGCAGATCGTACGGCTGAGCCGGGCGCGGCCGGCGACTCGTACGCGGGAGTCGGCGGAGCGGGCGGCACCACGTAGTCGGGTGCGGGCGGCGCGGGTGGGGCGACGTACTCCGGCACGTCCGGCGGCTCGTACTCGGGCTGCGGCTCGACGTACGGCGCGGGTGGCGGAGGCGCTGCAGCGACGGGGATCACCGGGATCGGCTGCGTGTACGGCGCGATGTCCGCCTCGAGAGCGGCCGCGAGGGCGTCGTCGTCGAACGCCGGAGGCGGTCCGGCCGGAGGCGGCGGATAGGCCGGCGGGCCGGCCGCGGCACCGGAGGCGTCATCGCCGTCCGGTCGGCCATTCGGGGGCACGTCGGTCATGCTCCGGATTCTAGAGTCGTTCGGCCATTTTCGGCCCGCGCCGGGCCGTAACGAGAACCGTCAATCCGGCGAGCACAAGGCCCAATCCGACCCATCCGACGGGAGCCAGGCGCTCCCCGACGACGACGACGGCGAGCACCGTCGCGACCACCGGTTCGAGCAGGGTGATCGTGGTCGCCGCCGAGCTCCGGATGCTGCGCAGACCGATCCCGAACAACAGGTACGCGATGAACATCGGTCCGATCGCGAGGTAGGCGGCGATCCCGATGGTGTTGCCCGACTGCAGGAGCGGCGCACCGGTGAGCAGCAGCACCGGCAGCAGCAGCACGGCGCCGAGTCCGAACATGGCGCCCATGACGCCCCTGGCTGGGCTGTCCGCCGCGGATCGCCCGCGACGACGCGTAGGTGTACAGCGCGTAGGCGAGGCCGGCAAGAAGGCCGAGTCCGACACCGGCGACCGTGTCGAGCGGGCCGGCCCCAGCATCCACCTGCTTGCCGACGCCGAGCAGCACGATGCCCAGCACCGCGAGACTCGTCGACACCGCCCAGCGAGCCGAGAGCGGACGGCGTTCCCACAGCCACTCGAGCAGTGCAGCGAACACCGGCCCGGAGCCCAGAGCCACGACGTTGCCGACCGCGACGCCCGCCAGGTCCATGCCGGCGTAGAAGGCGAGCGGATACACGAAGACGCCGATCGCTCCGAGTGCGACCCAGCGGCGGGCCGTGCGATCGCGCAGCACGGCGACGGCGCCGCGCGCGGTAGCCAGGAACAGCAGCACGCCGCCGATCCCCATCGTCGAGGCGCCGATCGCGAGCGGGCTCACGTCGTCGGGAAGGAAGGTCGCCGTCGTGCCGGTGGTGCCCCACAGCAGCGACGCGAGCACCAGCGCGACGACACCCGACCACTGCACGTGGGCCCTGAGGGACTCGAACCCCCGGCATCCACGGTGTAAACGTGGCGCTCTAACCAACTGAGCTAAGAGCCCGGACGGATGCTAACCCGCGTCACGCCACGATGGTATCGAGAAACGCTATTCTGAGCCGAACTCCCTCAGCACACGGCAACGAAAGAGGCATGGATGTCCGCCACCCGTTCCCCGATCGCACGCATCGCCGGGGCGATCGCTGCCGCGGTCGTCGCCGTCGGAACCCTCACCGCATGCGGTGGAGGCGGAGGCGTCGTACCCGGCACATCGGCCGACGACAGCTGGACCGTGATGACGTTCATGATCGCGGACACCAACCTCGAGTACTTCCAGATGGAGGACATGGCGGAGCAGGAGGCCGTCGGCTCGCGCCCCGGATTCAGCCTGATCTCGTACGTCGACCGGTCGGCCGAGTACTCCGAGGACGACGTGATCGGCATCCCGAACTGGAGCGGCGCGAAGGTCATCGAGGTGAATCGCGCGGGCGGCAGCGAGGTGCTGTCCGACGAGGGCGATGTCAACACCGGCGACCCTGCGGTGCTCGCGGAGTTCGTGGCCCGCACCATCAAGGCCTACCCGGCCGCGCACTACGCCCTCATCATCAACGACCACGGCAGCTCGTGGCCGGGCGTCGGCGCCGACGGCTCCGCCGACAACGACCAGCTGACGCTGGAGGAGCTGCACCAGGGCATCGCCGACGGACTGGATGGCGGCGGTCTCGACAAGCTCGACCTGATCGGCTTCGACGCCTGCCTGATGGCGACCTACGAGACCGCATCGACTCTGCAGGATGTCGCCGATCGCATGCTGGCATCCCAGGAGCTCGAGCCCGGCTACGGCTGGGACTACACGGCCCTCGAGACGGCGGCCCGCGGCGGCAGCGTCGACGACCTGACCTCGTCGATCATCACCGCGTACGACGAGCAGTCGACGTCGGAGGGCGAGGCGCAGGTCACCCTGTCGGCGACCGACCTGACCAAGATGGCCGCGGTCGACACCGCGGTGGACGCATTCGCAGCGGCTCTCAGCGGCAGCATCGCCGACACCGGATCCGACCGTCGGGCGCAGCCTCGCCCAGACCCTCGGTTTCGGCGCCACCCCCGACTACAACTTCTACATGACCGACCTCGGGCTGCTGGCCGGCCAGATCGGCGATGGCGCCGCGAGCGTCGCGACCGAGGCAGACGCGGTGGTCGAGGCGATCGACGCCGCGATCATCAACAAGGTCGACGGTCAGGCCACGCGTGGAGCCAGCGGCATGGCGATCTACTTCCCGCCGCAGCAGGGCGTCTACAACAGCGACTACGACGGCGTCGGGGCGGCCGCCACCTGGACCGAGTTCCTGAAGGCGTACTACGCCGAGGGCCAGGCCAGCGGCGGGACGCCGGAGTTCGCCTCACCGCAGGCCCTCTCGCAGTTCGCCAACGGCGGTTTCGTCATCGGCCAGCAGGTCGTCAGCGACCTCAACCAGATCACCGACGTCTACATCTCCTACGGCTACGTCGAGTCGGACGGCACCGTCACCCTCGTCGGTGACGAGGGCGCCAACATCGACGCCGACGGCTTCGCCACGGGCTTCTTCGACACCTACCAGCTCTGGATCGGCGACGGCTCGAACGAGACGTCGTTCTACAGCTCGTACGACGTCAACCAGGAGTCCGACGTCGCGACGATCGGCGTCCCGATCGCCTACTTCGCGGCCGGAGCCGGCAGCGGCTCGCAGGCGTTCCTGCAGATGAGCTACGCGCCGAGCACCGGCACGATCCTCTCCGAGACCTTCTACGGCCAGGATGACTCCGGCGCCTACGCCGAGATCGCACCGGAGGCGGGCAGCACCTTCGCGCCGCTGAAGATCCGCATCTCGGGCGACGGGTCGCTGGCGTACTTCCTGTCGTCCGACGTGACGCTCTCGGCCGATCCCGATGTGCTCACGTTCGACTACCGCCCGCTCGACTCCGGCACGCTGCTCTACGCCGAGCTGAACATCGAGACCTCGTCCGGTGCGACGGCGACCTCGGCCGCCACGGGCACCCTTCCGTAGAGGCATAGGCTCGGGCCATGAGTGGTGCCCGCAAGGCGAGGTCGAGGGCGAAGCCGCGCGAGGACGCCGAGCACCGCTGGCCCGCTGCCGTCGCCATCCTGGTCGCTCTGGTGCTCTACGCGCTGCTGCCGTCGAGCTTCACGCCCACCCTCCGGTACCTGGTCGTCGGACTCGTGCGCGGTCATGTTCATCCCGCTGCTGTTCTTGAATCCGCACCACCTCAAGCGCGAGACGACGTGGTCGCGGTGGCTCGGCGGTGGGACCGCCATCGTGCTGCTGATCGCGAACCAGATCGCCCTCGCGCAGTTGGTGTTCCTCCTCGTCACCCAGCGCTCCGACGGGCCGGGCCTGCTGCTGGCGGCCGTGCAGGTCTGGGTGACGAACGTCATCGCCTTCGCGCTCGTCTACTGGGAGATGGATCGCGGAGGACCGGTCGCTCGACGCCTCCAACCGCGCCAGGAGGTCAAGCTCGCCGACTTCCGCTTCCCGCAGGATGAGGACCACGACGCGATCGACGAGGTCCGCGGCCGGTCGTCGGAGGAGTCGCGACTGGATGCCCGGCTATATCGACTACCTGTACTTCTCGGCGTCGGACTCGATGGCGTTCAGCCCGACCGACGCGATGCCGCTCAGCCATCGCGCCAAGCTGCTGATGGCTGTTCGAGGCGTTCGCGGGCTTCGTGATCCTCGCGCTGGTGATCGCGCGGGCGGTCAGCCTTCTCGGCTGAACCGGCTCCAACACGGCGCGATCAGCGACTGGCGACCGGAAGCACCTGCGTCGAGCGCCGCGCGGTACTCCTCGATGGAGCGCGCCTCGCCGGGGGCGGTGATGAACGAGGCCCGGATGACGCCCTTGACGTCGATGACGAAGGTCGCGCGGTTCGCGTAGCCCTTCTCCTCGAGGAAGACGCCGTACTCCTTGGCGACCGAGCCGTGCGGCCAGAAGTCGGCCAGCAGCGTGAAGTCGTAGCCCTCCTGCGTCGCCCACGCCCGCAGGGTCGCCTTCGAGTCGACGGAGATGCCGATCAGCTCGACGCCGTGCTCCTTGAAGAGGTTGAGGTTGTCGCGCAGCGCGCACAGCTCGCCGGTGCAGGTGCTCGAGAAGGCGAGCGGGAAGAAGACCAGCGCCACGGGCTTGACCCCCCGGAAGTCGCTCAGCCGCACGTGCTCGCCGAACTGGTTGGCGAGATCGAAGTCGGGAGCCTGGGTGTCGTTCTCCAGTGCCATGCGGGCAGGTCCTTTCGGAAGTGCAACGGCTGATATTACGCCTGCTCGCCCGGTTCTGCAGGACCGCCACTGTGCGAACGTGCACAGCCGCCGCGAACTAGACTCGAATGGCGCAAACGGGCCACGAACCCAGAAAGAGGTCAACGGTGACGGTGAACGACCAGGACCCCTACTCGGTCAGCCACACCGATCAGGACCCGGACGAGACCGCCGAATGGCAGGAGTCGCTCGACGCCCTCGTCGGCGAGAAGGGCCGCGGCCGCGGGCGCGACGTCATGCTCAGCCTGCTCAAGCGCTCGAAGGAGCTGCACCTCGGCGTGCCCGATGGTCCCGACCACGGACTACATCAACACGATCGCGCCCGAGAACGAGCCCGACTTCCCCGGCAACGAAGAGCTCGAGCGCCGCTACCGCGCGTGGATCCGCTGGAACGCCGCCATCACCGTGCACCGCGCCCAGCGCCCCGGCGTCGGCGTCGGCGGCCACATCTCGACCTACGCCTCGTCGGCCGCGCTCTACGAGGTCGGCCACAACTGGTTCTTCCGCGGCCAGGACGCCCCCGGCGGCGGCGACCAGATCTTCTACCAGGGCCACGCCTCCCCCGGCATGTACGCCCGCGCCTACCTCGAGGGCCGGCTCACCGAAGACCAGCTCAAGGGCTTCCGCCAAGAGAAGTCGCAGGCGCCCAACGGCCTCAGCTCCTACCCGCACCCGCGTCTCATGCCCGAGTTCTGGCAGTTCCCGACCGTGTCGATGGGGCTCGGCCCGATCAACGCCATCTACCAGGCGCAGTCGAACCGCTACCTGAGCAACCGCGGCATCCACGATGCGAACGATCAGCAGGTCTGGGCGTTCCTCGGCGACGGCGAGATGGATGAGGTCGAGAGCCGTGGCGCACTGCAGTGGGCCGCGAACGAGAACCTCGACAACCTGACCTTCGTCATCAACTGCAACCTGCAGCGACTCGACGGACCGGTCCGCGGCAACGGCAAGATCATCCAGGAGCTGGAGAGCTTCTTCCGCGGCGCCGGCTGGAACGTCATCAAGGTCATCTGGGGCCGCGAATGGGACGAGCTGCTCGCCCGCGACACCGGCGCCCTCGTCAACCTCATGAACGTCACGCCCGACGGCGACTACCAGACCTACAAGGCCGAGTCGGGCGCCTACGTGCGCGAGAACTTCTTCGGCCGCGACCCCGAGGTCGCGAAGCTCATCGAGGGCTACAGCGACGACCAGCTCTGGAACCTCAAGCGCGGCGGCCACGACTACCGCAAGGTCTACGCCGCGTTCAAGGCCGCGACCGAGCACACGGGCCAGCCGACCGTCATCCTGGCGAAGACCGTCAAGGGCTACGGCCTCGGACCGAGCTTCGAGGGCCGCAACGCGACCCACCAGATGAAGAAGCTCACGCTCGACAACCTCAAGCAGTTCCGCGACGAGATGCGCATCCCGTTCACCGACGCGCAGCTGGAAGAGAACCCGTACGAGCCGCCGTTCTACCACCCCGGCCCCGACGACGAGGCGATCCAGTACCTGCAGGAGCGACGTCGCGCGCTCGGCGGCTACCTGCCGGAGCGCCGGTCGAAGTTCACGCAGATCGCGCTGCCGGACGAGTCGGCGTACGAGGTCGTCAAGAAGGGCTCCGGCAAGCAGGAGATCGCCACCACCATGGCCTTCGCCCGCCTGCTCAAGGACCTGCTGAAGGCTCCCGACTTCGGCAAGCGCATCGTGCCGATCATCCCGGATGAGGCGCGCACCTTCGGAATGGACGCCTACTTCCCGACGGCGAAGATCTACAACCCGAACGGCCAGCACTACACCTCCGTCGACCGCGAGCTGCTGCTCGCCTACAAGGAGAGCCCGCAGGGCCAGATCCTGCACGTCGGCATCAACGAGGCTGGCGCGTTCTCGGCGCTCACCGCCGCGGGCACCCAGTACGCGACGAACGGCCAGCCGCTCATCCCGTTCTACGTGTTCTATTCGATGTTCGGGTTCCAGCGCACCGGCGACGCGATGTGGGCCGCCGGCGACCAGATGGCGCGCGGCTTCATCATCGGCGCGACCGCGGGACGCACCACGCTGACCGGCGAGGGCCTGCAGCACGCGGACGGCCACTCGCACCTGCTCGCCTCGACGAACCCGGCCGTCGTCTCCTACGACCCGGCGTACGGCTACGAGATCGGCCACATCGTGCGCGCCGGCATCGAGCGCATGTACGGCGTGGGCACGACGGCACCCACGCACCCCGACCCGAACGTCATGTACTACATCACCGTCTACAACGAGCCGATCATCCAGCCGGCCGAGCCCGAGGGTCTCGACGTGGATGGCCTGCTGCGCGGCATCTACAAGCTCAGCGCGGCGCAGAACCTGGGACCGAAGGCGCAGCTGATGGCGTCCGGCGTCGCGGTGCCGTGGGCGCTCGAAGCGCAGCAGCTGCTCGCACAGGACTGGAACATCGCCGCCGACGTGTGGAGCGTCACCTCGTGGAACGAGCTCCGTCGCGACGGTCTCGCCGCCGACGAGCACAACTTCCTGCACCCGACCGAGCCGCCGCAGGTGCCCGTACCTGTGGTCGAAGCTCTCGGGAGCGGAGGGACCGTTCGTCGCCGTCTCGGACTACATGCACGCGGTGCAGGACCAGGTGCGCCCGTACGTGCCCGGCGACTTCGTGACGCTCGGTGCCGACGGATTCGGGTTCAGCGACACCCGCGCCGCGGCCCGCCGGTTCTTCAAGATCGACGGCCCGTCGATCGTGGTGCGCACGCTGCAGTCGCTGGCGCGCCGCGGAGAGGTCGACCCGGGTGCGATCGCCCAGGCGATCGAGAAGTACCGCCTGCTCGACGTGACCGCCGGCACGACCGGCTCCGCCGGCGGCGAGTCCTAGAGCCGGGCCCGACCGCTCCGATGCCCGCACGCACGAAGGCTCAGACGCTCGCCTGGCTGCGCACGCTGACCGGCGAGCTGTCGACGGCGACGCTGAAGCGGCTCGACGACACGCTCCCCTGGTACCGCGACATGCCGCCGGGCCGGCGCAGCGCCGTCGGCCTGGTCGCGCAGAACGGCATCACGGCGTTCATCTCGTGGTTCGACGACCCGAAGTCGATCCCGTGGATCGCCGCCGACGTGTTCGGCGCCGCTCCGCGCGAGCTGCTGCGATCGGTGAGCCTGCAGCAGACGCTGCAGCTGATCCGGGTCACGGTCGAGGTCGTCGAGGAGCGCGTCAAGGACGACGACGAGTCGCTGCGCGAGGCGATCCTGCTCTACTCGCGCGAGATCGCGTTCGCCGCAGCCGACGTGTACGCCCGCGCCGCGGAAGCCCGCGGCCTGTGGGACGCGCGCCTCGAAGCGCTCGTCGTGGACAGCATCCTGACCGGCGAGTACGACAGCGAGCTGCCGAGCCGCATCGCCGCTCTCGGCTGGAACGGGCACGGCGAGGTGAGCGTGCTGGTCGGCACGGCGCCCGCGCATGCTCGACGTCGACATGCTGCGCCGCACCGCGCGCCACCTCGACGCGGACGTGCTGATCGGGGTGCAGGGCAGCCGGCTGGTGCTGGTCATCGGGCGCGTGGATCCCGCCCGAGGACGCCGAGAAGCGGGAGCCGATGACGTTCCTCGAGATCGCGGCGCAGCTGGAGCCCGGATTCGGGCCGGGACACCTCGTGCTCGGCCACGAGGTGCCCTCGCTCGTGGATGCGGCGCGCAGCGCGCGGGCCGCCCTCGCCGGGTTCGCCGTGGCGAAGGCGTGGCGCAACGCTCCCCGCCCGACCCTCGCCGACGACCTGCTGCCGGAACGGGCTCTGGCCGGCGACTCCGGCTGGCGCGCTCGACCCTCGTGAACCGCATCTACAAGCCGCTGCAGAACCACTCCAGCGAGCTGCTGAACACCCTGTGGTGCTACCTCGACAACGGCCGCTCGCTCGAGGCGACCGCTCGCGAGCTGTTCGTGCACCCGAACACGGTGCGCTACCGCCTGAAGCGCATCAGCGAGGTCATCGGCTGGGATGCGACGGGTGCGCGCGAGGCGCTGATCCTGCAGTCGGCGCTCATCGTCGGCTCGATCGCCGAGACCGATCGGAAGCCGTAGCCCAGAGCTTCTTCGACGGCCACCAGATGGCCGCCCCGATGTCGTACGCGAGGGCTGGGACCAGCAGCGACCGCACCACGATCGTGTCGAGCAGGACACCGAACGCGACGATGAAGGCGATCTGGGCCAGGAACAGCACCGGGATGACGCCCAGCGCCGCGAAGGTGGCGGCCAGGACGATCCCGGCACTCGTGATCACGCCTCCGGTCACGGCCAGCCCGCGCAGGATGCCCGGCCGCGTGCCGTGCGTCAGCGACTCCTCGCGCACCCGCGTCATCAGGAAGATGTTGTAGTCGATCCCGAGCGCGACGAGGAAGACGAACGCGAAGAGCGGCACCGACGGATCCGCGCCGGGGAAATGCAGCACGTTCTCGAACACCAGCGCCGAGACGCCGAGCGCGGCGGCGAACGACACGACCACGGACGCGACCAGCAGCACGGGAGCGAGGATCGAGCGCAACAGCAGCATCAGGATCAGCAGGATCACGACCAGCACGACGGGGATGATCACGGTGCGGTCGCGGATCGAGGTGTCGTCGGTGTCGACGGCGGTCGCCGTCACGCCGCCGACGATCGCATCCGCGTCGACCGCGTGCACCGCGTCGCGGAGGTCGCGCACCGTCTGCTCGGCGTCGGCCGAGTCGGCCGCGTCGGTCAGGGTCGCCTGCAGCATCACCCTGCCGTCGATGACGGTCGGCTCGAGCGCCACGGTGGTCGGGAACGGGAACGCCGGGGCATCGGTGCCCACGGGCATCGTGCCGGTCGGCGAGTTGTCGGAGAGCGCGACGACGCCGTCGACGCCGGGGAGGGCCGCGGCGGCGTCGGCGAGCTCGGTCAGCAGGTCCTCGTCGCCGACGATCACCGCCGGGCTGCCCGAACCGCCGGGGAAGTGCTCACCGAGCACCTCCTGCCCGTCGCGGGCGGGCTGGCCCCGAGCACCAGCTCGCTCTGGGCGACACCGTCGGCGCGCAGCTGCAGCGACGCCGACACCGGCCGCGAGCAGCACGATCGTCGAGATGATCCAGACCGGCCGCGCGTGGCGCGCGATGAGCCGCCCGACTCGCGGCCAGAGACCCCGTGCCTCGTCGCCCACCAGCTGCGGGTGCGCGGAGCCGAACTTCGGACGCAGCGGCCAGTACGCGGTGCGCCCGACGGCCAGCAACAGCGCCGGCAGCAGGGTCAGGGCGCCCGAGGAGCGCGCAGGCGATCCCGATCGCGGCGACGGGCCCGAGCGCCTTGTTGGAGTTGAGGTCGCTGAGCAGCAGGCAGAGCAGCCCCACGATGACCGTGCCGCCCGAGGCGACGATCGGCTCGACCGACCCGCGCAGCGCGGTCCAGGTGGCGTCCCAGCGCCGCTCCGAGTCGCGCAGGGCCTCGCGGTACCGCGACACGTACAGCAGCGCGTAGTCGGTCGCGGCGCCGATCACCAGGATGAACAGGATCCCCTGCACCTGCCCGTTGATCTGCACGATCTCGGCCTTCGCGAGCCACCAGACGGCGAGGATCGCCAGGCACAGCGAGAACACGGCGGTACCGAGCACCAGGATCGGCAGCAGCGGCGATCGGTAGACGATCAGCAGGATCACGAAGACCGCGCCGAGCGCGACCAGCAGCAGCAGGCCGTCGATCCCGGCGAAGGCACCGACCAGGTCGGCGGTGAATCCCGCGGGTCCGGTCGTCCACGGGCGCGAGCCCGGCGGGCACCTCGTCGGCGAGCACGTCGCGCAGTTCGATGACCGTCTCGTCGACCTCGCCGCTGATCGGCACGAAGACCTCGAGCGCCTCGCCGTCGTCCGACTCGATCGCCGGACTCGCCTCGCCGACGCCGTCGATCCCGGCGAGCACGCCGCCCAGCTCATCCGCGGCCCAGGTCGCGGTCGCTGTCGCGCAGGCCGCCGTCGCGGGTGAGCACGACGATCGCGGGGATGTCGTCCGAGCCGCTGAACTCGGGGATCAGCTCCGACACCTCGGTCGCTTCCGCCGACGCCGGAAGGAAGCTCGCCTGGTCGGTCGACGAGACCTCCGAGATGCGCCCGAAGTACGGGCCGCCGACGGCACCGGCGGCGAGCCAGCCGACGATCAGCAACGCGGGGATCAGGATGCGGAGGGCGCGAGGCACGGGTCAGTTCTCCAGTCGGGGGTCGAGCTCGTGGGTCATGTGCAGCAGGATGCGGTGCAGCGTGTCGCGATCGCGCGGCGCTGAGGCGCGCCGAAGATCTCTTCGGTGACGGCGGCCAGGGCCGCACCCGCCTGAGCGAGGCGCTCGGCACCCGCAGGCTCGAGGTGCACGTCGACGGCACGACGATCATCCGGATGCGGCGCGCGGCGCACGAGACCGGCGGCCTCGAGCTCGTTGACGAGCGTGACCATCACGGGCTGGAACACCTCGAGCTGCTCGCTCAGCCGCGCCTGCACCTGCGGACCGTCGGTCAGCAGGGTCATCACGCCGAGCTGATGCGCGGTGAGGCCGACCTCGGCCAGCGCGGCGTTGAACCGCTCGCGTCGCGCGTCGCGGCGACCCAGGACAGCAGGAATCCCGTCGAGTCGGTCAGCGACGGCGGCAGCGGCGACCGGACGACGCGGCCGCGCTGACGGCGGATTTTCGTTACTCGTCCATAACGTTATTCAGCTATAACGAACGGCGCGTCTTGTGGGAATCCCCCAACGATTCGCCGAAGTATCTCGTGGGCCACGTTCGACGCCACGCCGCACGGCAGGGCAGGATGGAACCCGTGACTGTCGTCGTCGTCGCGCCCGGACAGGGCTCGCAAACCCCCGGATTCCTCGACCCCTGGCTCGCCGAACCCCGGTTCGCCGAGCATCTCGGCGCTCTCGCCGACGCATCCGGCGTCGATCTGCGCACGCACGGCACCGTCAGCGACGCCGACACGATCCGGGATACCGCGGTCGCCCAGCCGCTGATCGTCGCGGCCTCGCTGCTGAGCTTCGCCGCCGTCGTCGACGGCGGGCGACGGGAGAAGCTCGCCGGCGTGGCCGGCCACTCGGTCGGTGAGCTCGCCGCGGCGGCCGCCGCCGGCATCCTGAGCGAGGGCGACGCGATGAAGCTCGTCACCCAGCGCGGCGCCGCGATGGCCGAGGCCGCATCGAAGGTGCAGACCGGCATGAGCGCGGTGGTCGGCGGCGACGAGGCCGAGCTGCTCGAGAAGCTCGCCGAGCTCGGGCCTCGAACCCGCGAACTTCAACGGCGGCGGCCAGATCGTCGTCGCCGGCGAGCTCGCCCGCCCTCGCCGCGCTGCAGGAGGCGCCGCCCGCCGGGTGCGCGCGTCATCCCGCTGCAGGTCGCCGGTGCGTTCCACACCCGCTTCATGGAGCCCGCCGTCGACACCCTGCGCGCCGAGGCCGCGGGACTCGAGCCCGCACGACCCGACGCTCGCCGATCTGGACCAACAAGTCCGGCGACACGGTCACCGACGGCCGCCTCTTCCTCGACCTGATCGTCGGCCAGGTGGCCATCCCGGTGCGCTGGGACCTCACGATGCAGTCGTTCGAGAAGGCCGGCATCACCGGCCTCATCGAGCTCGCACCCGCCGGCGCGCTGGTCGGACTCGCGAAGCGCGGCCTCAAGGGCGCTGCCGACCGTCGCCGTCAAGACCCCCGACGACCTCGCGGCCGCCCACGCCCTCATCGACAACGACGGAGCCGCCGCGTGACCACCCTCAAGCAGTCCACCGGCGCGAAGTACACGCGCATCCTCGGCTTCGGCGCCGCGCGCGGCGATCTCGTCGTGCCCAACTCCGAGCTGGTCGAGGCGATCGACTCCAGCGACGAGTGGATCCGCCAGCGCACCGGCATCATCACGCGCAAGCGCGCGAGCAAGGGCGTGGATGCCATCGACCTCGCCGAGACCGCCTCGCTCGAGGCGATCAAGAACTCCGGCATCGACGCCGAGCCAGATCGGCGCCGTGCTCGTCTCGACGATCAGCAACGTGGCGGTCACCCCGTCGATGTCGTCGCTGCTCACCGAGCGCATCGGCGCCGCCCCCGCTCCCGCCTACGACATCGGCGCCGCCTGCGCCGGCTACACCTACGCGATCGCGCAGGCCGACGCCCTGGTGCGCAGCGGCGCCGCCGAGTACGTGCTCGTGGTCGGCGCCGAGAAGCTGTCGCAGTACGTGCACCCCGAAGACCGCTCGATCTCGTTCCTGCTCGGCGACGGCGCCGGCGCCGCCGTCGTCGGCCCGGCCGACGAGCCGGGCATCTCGCCGAGCGTCTGGGGCTCCGACGGCTCGAAGTGGGACGCCGTCGGCATGAACGCGACCTTCGAGGAGTACCTCGACAAGGAGAAGCCGTGGCCGACGATGCGGCAGGACGGCCAGACCGTGTTCCGCTGGGCCGTCTGGGAGATGGCCAAGGTCGCCAAGCAGGCGCTGGATGCCGCGGGCATCACCGCCGACGACCTCGCCGCGTTCGTCCCCCACCAGGCGAACATGCGCATCATCGACGAGCTCGCGAAGCAGCTGAAGCTGCCGGAGCACGTGCAGATCGGCCGCGACATCGAGACGACCGGCAACACGTCGGCCGCCTCGATCCCGCTCGCCACCCACCGGCTGCTGCAGGAGCACCCCGAGCTCAGCGGCGGTCTCGCCCTGCAGATCGGCTTCGGCGCCGGCCTGGTCTACGGGGCCCAGGTGGTACGGCTCCCCTAGGATTGACCACGGTCAATCGACACCCCGACGGCTCTACGCCTCACAAGGCACATCGCCCCACGCAAGGAGAAATGAAAATGGCACTCACCCAGGATGAGGTTCTCGCCGGTCTGGCTGAACTGATCAACGACGAGACCGGCATCGCCACCGACACGGTGGAGCTGGGCAAGTCGTTCACCGACGACCTCGACATCGACTCGATCTCGATGATGACCATCGTGGTCAACGCCGAAGAGAAGTTCGACGTGAAGATCCCCGACGAAGAGGTCAAGAACCTCATGACCGTCGGCGACGCCGTCACCTACATCGTCAACGCGCAGGGCTAGCATCGTCCGGGCGGGGGCCGTCTGCCGACCGGCAGAGCCCCCGCCCGCTCTCTGTTAAGCACCGGGAGTAAGTCGAATGACCAAGAAGATCGTCGTCACCGGGATCGGTGCCTCGTCGCCCCTCGGCGGCACGGCTCCCGACAGCTGGACCGCGCTGCTCGCCGGCGAGTCCGGCACGCACCGGCTCACGCACGACTGGGTCGAGAAGTACGAGCTGCCGGTGCAAGATCGCCGCCGAGGCGCAAGGTGCGCCCCGAGGAGGTGCTCGAGCGCCAGGAGATCAAGCGCCTCGACCCGTCGGCGCAGTTCGCCCTCATCTCGGCCCGCGAGGCGTGGGCGGATGCCGGGCGCCCCCGAGATCGACCCGGTCCGGCTCGGCGTCGACTACGCCACCGGCATCGGCGGACTCTGGACCCTGCTCGACGCCTGGGACACCCTCCGCGAGAAGGGCCCGCGCCGCGTGCTGCCGATGACGGTGCCGATGCTCATGCCGAACGCGGCATCCGCCGCCGTCAGCATGTCGCTCGACGCCCGCGCGTTCGCCCGCACCGTCGTCTCGGCGTGCGCGTCGAGCACCGAATCGATCGCCAACGCCTACGAGCACCTGCAGCTGGGACTCGCCGACGTCATCCTGGCCGGCGGCGCCGAGTCCTGCGTGCACCCGATCACGCTCGCGTCGTTCTCGTCGATGCAGGCGCTGTCGAGGCGCAACGACGACCCGGCCACCGCATCCCGGCCCTACGACGTCGACCGCGACGGCTTCGTCATGGGCGAGGGCGCCGCGACGATCGTCATGGAGACCGAGGAGCACGCGAAGGCGCGCGGCGCGAAGATCTACGCCGAGATCGCCGGCGCCGGCGTCACGAGCGACTCGTACCACATCACCGCTCCCGACCCCGAGGGCCGCGGCGCCGCCCGCGCCGTGTTCGCCGCGCTCGAGCAGGCCGGCGCCACCGTCGACGACGTCACCCACATCAACGCGCACGCCACCAGCACGCCGGTCGGCGACATCGCCGAGTACAAGGCGCTGCTGGCCGTGTTCGGCGACCGGGTGCACGGGATCCCGCTGTCGGCCACGAAGGCGGCCCACGGCCACCTGCTGGGCGGCACCGGTGCGCTCGAGGCGATCTTCGCGATCCTGGCGGTCCAGGACCGCGTCGCTCCCCCGACGATCAACATCGCGAACCTCGACCCCGAGATCCCGCTGAGCGTCGGCACCTCGACGCAGAAGCTCGGCGACGAGCGCGCAGCTGGCGATCACGAACTCGTTCGGGTTCGGCGGCCACAACGCCGTCGTCGCGATCCGCTCGGTCTGACGGGCACGCCCAACCGTCGACCGCTAGCGGTACTGCCCGAGCTCGAGCGTGCGCTGCTCGCGCAGCTCGAACCACGGGTGCGTGCGCATCGCGCGGATCGCGGCGGTGCCGCGGCGTCGTCGACGACCGGCCGCCGGCCGAGGATCGTGAACACCGTCTTGCGGATGACCTTGACCATGGCCTACCCCACCTGGTGCAGCCAGATGACCGGGCTGTCCTCGCTCGCGCGCCGGAACGGCTCGAGCTCGTCGTCCCAGGCCTGACCGAGGGTCGAGGCGCAGCTCGCGCAGCAGCTCGAACGCGTCCGACCCGGCCGACTCCATGGCGAACCGGATGCGGTCCTCGGGGATGACGACGTTGCCGACCGTGTCGGTCTGGGCGAAGAAGATGCCGAGCTCGGGGGTGTGCATCCAGCGGCCGCCGTCGGTGCCGAGACCGGCGTCCTCGGTGACCTCGTAGCGCAGGTGCTCCCAGCCGCGGAGGGCGGAGGCGAGCGCGGCCCCCGTGCCGCGCTCGCCCTCCCAGTAGAACTCGGTGCGCTGGGCGCCGGACAGCACCGGCTGGTCGCGCCAGTCGAAGTTGACGGCACGCCCGAGGGCGCGACCGACGGCCCACTCGACGTGCGGGCAGAGCGCGCGCGGGGCGGAGTGAACGTAGATCACACCGCGTGCCATCGCACGGGTCGTCACTGCAGCATCCACTTTTCTCTCCATTCGTAGGTGCGACTTCCCCATCGACCTGTGGAACGGATGCTGTGGTGCTTCGAGCGCCATTATGCCCGATGAACCCTCGGAATCACAAGATTGTAGTTACGGGCGTGTCAGCACGGTCAGGACGCGTCGGCGTAGCGGTCCACGACCGACACCGAGAGCGCGAACTCGACGGGTGCGCCGCCGAACAGCAGTCGCCCGGCGTCGGCCGCCGCGCCGCGCAGCGCCTCGGCGACCTGCGGCGCGAGCGCGACCGGGGTGTGCACGATCAGCTCGTCGTGCAGGAAGAACACCAGGTGCGGGCGCTCGGTGAGCGAGCGGGTGCTGTCGGCCGGTTCGAGCTCCCAGAGCCGGCGCCGCAGCGCGCCGATCCAGCACAGCGCCCATTCCGCGGCCGTGCCCTGCACCACGAAGTTGCGGGTGAACCGGCCCCAGGCGGCGGCCTCGTTGCGCGCACGGCGCGCCTCGGCATCCGTCGCCGTCTCGTTGTAGGCGGCGCCGGCGCCGCGCGGCGAGCTGCGTCCGAGCCAGGTGCTGACGACCTCGCCCTGCTCGCCCGCACGCGCCGCGGCCTCGACGAACGCCATCGCGGCGGGAAACGCGCGCTCGATCTTGGGTCGCATGCGCCCGCTCTCGCCGGTCGTGCCGCCGTAGATGGCGCCCAGCATCCCGTACTTCGCCTGCGGGCGCGTCTCGACGGCGCCCGCCTCGACCATGCCCTCGTACATGTCGGTCGCGCGCCCGGCCCGTGCCATCGCCGCGTCGCCCGACATGGCGGCGAGCACCCGCGGCTCGAGCTGGGCGGCGTCGGCGACGACGAACGTCCAGCCCTCGTCGGCGACGACCGCGCCGCGCACCTGCTTCGGCAGCTGCAGCGCGCCGCCGCCGTCCGACGCCCAGCGCCCGGTGACGACGCCGCCGGGAACGTAGGTCGGGCGGAAGCGCCCGTCGTGCACCCACTGGTCGAGCCAGTTCCAGCCGTTGGCGGTCAGCAGGCGGGCGAGCTTCTTGTACTCCAGCAGCGGCTCGATGACGGGGTGCTCGATCTCCTTGAGCTCCCACGAGCGGGTGCTCGTCACCTGCAGGCCGGCGCGCTGCAGCCCCTTCAGCAGCTCGACCGGCGAATCGGGATTCAGGGTCGGGTCGTCGAGGGCGTCGCGCATCTGGGCGAGCACGGCCTCC
Organism: uncultured Actinomycetota bacterium; assembly: GCA_963730045.1. Taxonomy (GTDB): domain Bacteria; phylum Actinomycetota; class Actinomycetes; order Actinomycetales; family Microbacteriaceae; genus JBDSKH01. Next base: position 381,049 of record CAVSPQ010000005.1, read on the forward strand.
ATGCGCGCCGGGCGACCGGCGGCCGGACGCGGCCCGAGCACGTCGGTCAGGATCTGCTCGTGCAACTCGCGCCGCCACGGCAGGCCGGCGAACTGCATCTCGACGGCGGCCAGCGCCCCGACGCTCTCGGCGGCGAGCAGCAGGTTCAGCTTGCCGGGAACGGTGGCGGCCTCGACGGCGACGCGCTGGCGCCGCAGCTCCAGCGACCGGGTCGGCTTCGGCCGACGCCGGCTCGAGATCGAAGAGCGCGTTCGACGGCGCCGGCCGAGGTCGGCGCCGGGGCGTCCCAGTCGTCCAGAGGCGCGTGTCGCCAGGGCGGTGTCAGCCGTCGAGGTCGACGCGCGCAGGATGCGGCGGCAGAGTCGCAGGTCGAGGGCGCGGTCGACGCGGGTGCCGGCCGCGAGCAGCGGCGGATACCAGCGCGCGGTGTCGTTCCAGACCCAGCGCGGTCGTTCGCCCTCGCGCTCGGCGACCCAGGCCGGGAGGTCGGCGGGTCGGACGACGCTCATCCGCGGACGCTGAGCGGTCTCATCGAGCTCGGTCGCGACGACCCCGTCGGCGACGGTGCGGAGGGCGATGAACACCACCCCAGTATCCGTCCTCCCCGCGACAGGCGAGTCGGGCGCGCGGTCAGTCCATCGAGTCGGCGAGCAGGAGCGTGATGAGCGTCGACGTCCACCATTCCTGGATGCGGTCACCCGACCAGCCGCGCTCCTCTCCGAGGGTGCGGTAGGCGTCGACACTCGACACGCTCGCGTAGATGTCGCACGCCGTGTCGAGGTCGATGTCCGGGCGCAATGTCCCGTCGGGCCAGGCGCCGAAGATGACGTGCTGGGCTCCGCGACCGCGGTGGCGGCTCTCGGTGTAGATGTCGGCGAGCTCGGGGACGGTGCGGCCGGCCTCGCGGACCATGATCATGATGTCGCCGCCGCGCTCGAAGAGCCTCCGGTCGAATCCGACGAGTGCGGCGAGTTGTGCCGGTGGATGCCCAGCGGCCGTCAGGATCTCCTCGCGCGCCTGCACGACGTCGGCGTCGGCCTCGAGCTCGTCGAGCGAGAGCGATCGCGAGGCCCTCCTTGCCGCCGAACGCGTTGTAGATCGTGGGCTCGGAGATCTGTGCGAGGCGGGCGATGTCGCGCACCGTGGTGGCCGCCCAGCCGCGCTCGGCGAAGAGCGACCGGGCCGCCTCGGCGATCGCGACGCGCGTCGCCTCGGCCGCTTCGCGGCGGCGCGGTGAGTCGTAGGGGCGCGTCGGCTCTTTCATCTTCCACGCACTGTATTCGCTTTACACCGGCTCTCAGCGAAGGCGCGCGCTGTGTCGGTTCACTTATCAGGCGATGTCCGCAGGGAGAAGCAGGGGCAGGGTCGCGACCATCTCGATCTCACGGTCGCCGGGGTGCTCCGGTACGCCGTCGACCACACCGGTCGCGGCGAATCCGCGCTTCACGTACGAGCGGATCGCGCGCGGGTTCTGGTCGGCTCACGTGCAGGTAGAGCTCGCGGAGCCCCTTCTCTTCGGTCACCCACGATGCGATGTCGGCGAGCAGCGCGTCGGTCACTCCCGCGTCGCCTCGCCAGTCCGGGTCGACGAAGACACCGACGAGGTTCGCCCGGCGCCTAGGGCCCGGACGAGGCTCGACGCTAGCCCGGCGAGCCCTCGGACACGAAGCAGACCATGCTGCCGATCCAGCGGCCGTCCGGGGCGATTGCGACGACCTGGGTGCTGTCTTCACCCATCGTTGCGACCGGTACGCCGCGCTCGCTCGCGCCAGCCCTCTTCATCGATCGCGAGCGCCTGCTCGCGGGTCTCGAGGAACGCGATCGGAGTGTCGGTGACCGCGCGCAGACGGAGCTCGCGGATCGAGACCCAGTCGTCTTCGGACGGAGGGTGCAGCGTGAAGTCCTGCGACATCCTGAGCCTGCTAGTGCAGCAGCGAACCGTCGGCCGCCAGCGCGTTCTTCTCCCCCGCCTCGACCGCGAACGGGAAGCGATTCTGCTTCGGCGGGAGCGGGCAGTTGAACGCGTAGCTGAAGGCGCAGGGCGGGATCACGGCCCGGTTGAAGTCGAGCGTGATCGTGCCGTCGGGGTTGGGGGCGAGGTAGAGGAACCGGCCGACGCTGTAGGTGCTCTCGCCGTTCGTCGCGTCGGCGAAGACGAGCTGCAGCGCCCGGCCCGACTTGAACGCGGCGAGGTCGTAGTCGGCGCCGTCGTGGGTGAACCTGATGCTGCCGGGGATGACCTCTTCGCGGGTGTGCCCGTCGTCCTTGAGGTGCTCGAAGCCCATCGTGGTGCCCTCGGGGTTCTCGCTCCAGGCCGCGGTGATCACCCAGTCCGGGTCGTACGGGAAGGCGTCGATGCCGCCGAAGTTCTGGATGCCCTCCGACTCGGCGTCGCACACGCGCAGCGCGTAGCTGCCGCCCTCCTGAGCGATGACGAATCCGCGCACGGTCGGGCTGAAGACGATCTCGGACGGGGTGGCGTGATCCTTGCCGCGCACGATCGCCTCGCCGTCGACAAGGTCGCCGTCGACATGGATGCCGTCGGCGGCCTCCGCGGTCACCGTCAGTCCCGACTCCCCCGCCGGCAACGGCGCCCAGCGACCCGGAACACCCCAGATCGTCTGCTCGGAGTCGATCACCTGCGTGTTCACCAGCGCGAGGCTGCCGAGCGGCTGAACGACGGCGAGCTCGCGACGCTCGTGGTAGGTCTGCCACTGCTGATCGGGAGTCGGAGCGTCGGTCGCCTGAGCGTCGGTCGTGGTGTCGGTCACGAAGGTATTCAACCATCGGCTCCTGTGCCTCATTCCGGCGACGCGGCGTACGGTGTCGGATGAGCATCCCAACGTTCCGCCCGAGCACGGCGTCTCAGTAGGTAGGAGGCAATCCATGACCGCAGGTACCGAATTCACCCGCACCGACGCCGCATCCGGGATGCCGCGCTGGCTCGCGCTGACCCTCACCACCGTGGCCACCTTCGTCGGCATCGGCGCCATGTGGGCACTCGCTCCCAACATCGACGCGTGTGCCGGCGACTACTACGGCCCCGGCATCCTGCCCGGACCCCAGCCGTGCGGCACCGACGGTTCGGGACCGGCACTCGTCACCGCCGGCATCCTGCTCGCCCTGCTCGCGGCGTTCTTCGTGGTGGCGTTCACGCTGGTCCGGCGCCGCGGAATGGTGCTGCTCATCATCGCCGGGGTGATGCTCCTCGTGCTGCTGATCGGCCTGCTCGCGACGCTGACGGTGGCCAGCTCCAGCTCCCCCGGTCATCTACTACTGACGGGTCATCTACTACTGACGCGTAGGGTCGGAGGATGTCTCTTCTCGCCGTCTTCTACTACCTCCTCGTCGGTGCCGCAGCGGCGCTGGCCGGAATCGACGCCGGGCTCCGCCTTCGCACGGACCGTCGCCCCCTGACGATCGCCGTGCTCGTTCTGGCGATCGTCCTGCTCGTCTCGCTGGTGACGTTCCCCCTGCACGGCCTCGTCCTGCTCGTCGCGGCGCTGACGGTGCTTCTGCTGATCCTGTTGATCCTGGAGTTCGCGACCGACGGGCCCGGCCGACGCCGGCCGCTCACCATCGTGGCCGCGGTGGTCACGCTGCTCGCATTGGTCACCCTCTGGCCGATCGTCGGCCTGACGGCATAGACGACGGATGCCGCCCTCACCGGCCTCTGAGAGGCACAGGCGAGGACGGCATCCTGAGACTGCAGTCGCTTACTCGACCAGCTCGACCCTCGGCCGGAGCCGTGGGGCCGTCGGACGCGGCGACCGACGAATCGGTGTCAGCGGCCTCGGCGTCGTCGACCACCGGGGCGAGCGACAGCTTGCCGCGGTCGTCCATCTTGGTGATCTCGACCATGATCTTCTGGCCGACCGAGAGCACGTCCTCGACGTTCTCCACGCGCTTACCACCGGCGAGCTTGCGGACCTCGCTGACGTGCAGCAGTCCGTCCTTGCCGGGCATGAGCGACACGAACGCGCCGAACGTCGCGAGCTTGACGACGGTTCCGAGGAACCGCTCGCCCACCTCGGGGTTGATCGGGTTGCCGATCGCGAGCACCTGGGCGCGGGCCGCCTCGGCCGAGGGACCGTCGACAGCGCCGATGTACACGGTGCCGTCCTCCTCGATCGAGATGTCGGCGCCGGTCTCGTCCTGGATCGCGTTGATCGTCTTGCCCTTCGGGCCGATCAGCTCGCCGATCTTGTCGGTCGGGATGGTGACGCTGATCACGCGCGGCGCGGTCGGGGCCATCTCATCAGGTCCGTCGATCGCCTGGTTCAGGACGGCGAGGATCGCGGTGCGAGCCTCTTTCGCCTGCTTGAGCGCGCCATCCAGAACACTGGAGGGCAGGCCGGCGAGCTTGGTGTCGAGCTGGATCGCGGTGACGAAGTCGCTGGTGCCGGCGACCTTGAAGTCCATGTCGCCGAGGGCGTCCTCCGCGCCGAGGATGTCGGTGAGGGCCGCGTAACGCGTCTCGCCGTCGACCTCGTCCGAAATGAGGCCCATCGCGATGCCGGCGACCGGCGCGCGCAGCGGCACACCGGCGTTGAGCAGCGACAGGGTGGATGCGCAGACCGAGCCCATCGACGTCGAGCCGTTGGAGCTCAGCGCCTCGGACACCTGACGGATCGCGTACGGGAACTCCTCGCGCGGCGGGAGCACAGGAACGAGCGCGCGCTCGGCAAGGAAGCCGTGCCCGATCTCGCGACGCTTCGGCGAACCGACGCGTCCCGTCTCACCCGTCGAGTACGGCGGGAAGTTGTAGTGGTGCATGTAGCGCTTCTTCGTGGCGGGAGCCAACGAATCGATCTGCTGCTCCATCTTGAGCATGTTCAGCGTGGTGACACCCAGGATCTGGGTTTCGCCGCGCTGGAAGATCGCCGAGCCGTGAACGCGCGGGATGACCTGCACCTCGGCGTCGAGCGCACGGATGTCGCTCAGGCCACGTCCGTCGATGCGGATGCCCTCGGTGAGGACACGGGCGCGCATGATCTTCTTGCTGACCGACTTGTACGCCGCGCTGACCATGGGAGGCACGTCGCCATCCAGCTCGCCGGCTTCGACCTTCGCGTTGATGGCCAGCTTGACGCGCTCCTTGAGCTCGTCGTCGGCCGTCTGACGCTCGACCTTGTCGGCGATCTGGTACACGCCCTTGAGCTCGTCGTAGGCGAGCTCGGACACCGCGTTGTAGGCGGCGTCGTTGTACGGCGGGAACAGCGGGAATTCCTGCACGGCCTTCGCGGACTGCGCGGCGAGCTCCGACTGGGCGTCGATGAGCTGCTTGAGGAACGGCTTCGCCGCCTCGAGGCCCTGCGCGACGACGGTCTCGTCGGGCTTCGTGGCACCGGAGCGGATGAGCTCCCAGGCACCCTCGGTCGCCTCGGCCTCGACCATCATGATCGCGACGTCTTCCTTGCCGTCCTTGTCGGTGACGAGGCGGCCGGCGACGGTGAGGTCGAACACGGCCTCGGCGAGCTGCTCGACCTTCGGGAACGCGACCCACTGGTCGCCGATCAGGGCGAGCCGGATGCCGCCGACCGGACCGTAGAACGGCAGGCCGGAGATCTGGGTCGACGCCGAAGCGGCGTTGATCGCGAGCGCGTCGTAGAACTCACCCGGCGCGATGCTCAGCACCGTGATGACGATCTGGACCTCGTTGCGCAGACCCTCGACGAAGGTCGGGCGCAGCGGCCGGTCGATGAGGCGGCAGACCAGGATGGCCTCCGTGGAGGGGCGACCCTCGCGACGGAAGAATGAGCCGGGGATCTTGCCTGCCGCGTATGAACGCTCTTCGACGTCCACCGTCAGGGGGAAGAAGTCGAACCCGTCACGCGGGTGCTTGCCGGCGCTGGTGGCGCTCAGAAGCATGGTGTCTTCGTCCAGGTACGCGGCGACCGCGCCCTGGGCCTGCTGCGCGAGCCGGCCGGTTTCGAACCGGACGGTGCGCTTGCCGAACTTGCCGTTATCCAGCACGGTCTCGGCGAACTTGATTTCGGGACCCTCCACGAGGTGTCTCTCCTTTGTCTGTCGCCCATACGGAGCGACGATCTACATCGGAGCAGGGAGCGGGCAGGAAGACCTCGGCGCACTCGAGAGTGCTCGGGCGCCTGGCACGGTGTCCATGTGAACACAGTCCTGGCCAACAGTAGAAATGCACCGTTCGAGACGGTACGTCACCACCGGTGACCAGCTTCGAGCCGGCCTGCTCCGGGTTCGGCCGCCGGTTGACGGCCTCGCACATGGTATCAGCCCTGCAGGTACTCCGGCTCGGAAGGGCACGCCGCGGAGAGGTCGAGCAATTCGTCGAGGCCCATGCCGGGCGCCGTGACCCGATACGCATCCCAGGCGTAGAGGCGCACCACGAAGTCCGCGCGCGAGGGGATGGCGGGCAGATCTCTCACTCCGTGCGACTCGAGACACCCCTTGAGCACACCCGAGATGTAGTCGTAGAGGAGATTGCGGCTGTAGGCGTCACGGGGAACCTCGTCGATCGAATCGATCGGATACCGCGCCAGGCACTCGTTGAGCACGGTGAGCTTCTCGACCGGGAGTCCGGTGACACTCCCGTCACCTGGATCGAGCGAATGCAACGCCCCCTCGTCAGTGAACACGTAGCCGAGATCGGCCCCGCGCAGCCCGGCCCGTTCGATGCATGCGGTCTTGATGGCCGGGATGAAGAGTCGCGTGATGTGCGGCTCGCCGACGGCTCCGGATGGGACGGTCGGCAGCACGACGGCCAGCAGGATGCCCGCCACGACCACCAGGACCGCGGCGCCGAGCAGCAGGGCGCGACGCATGGCCCCATTGTCCACCTGCGCAGGCGTGGCCGATCGGTTCCCGGTTTGGCGGGCACTGGAAGTTCGCACGAACCAGGAGTTGGATGGGGCGAACGGAATCAACGCAGGAGCGGTTCAAGGAGGAACTCATGGCTTCAGTGGCAAAGGTCTCGACGATCACGGCGCGATCCAACAAGGGCTTCGACGACGCGATCGAGGCCGGTCTGGCCCGCGCGAACAAGTCGCTCCGCAATATCGAGGGCGCCTGGATCAAGGCTCAGAAGGTCGAACTCTCCGACGGCAAGGTCACGGGATGGCAGGTCACCATGGAGGTGACCTTCGTCCTCGACGACTAGGCGGGCGAGGTCACGCGGCCTGAAGGGCCCCGATGATCAGACCCATCAGTGTGAACGCGACCACGTTGTAGCCGGCGTTGATCGCCCACAGTTTTGCGGACTTGCGCTCGAACAGGTAATTGATGCCGAACGCGGCCGCGACGAACGTGAGGCCTGACGCGAGCCCGGCGAACAGCCCGAACGCGATTCCCGCGCTTCCGATGAACGCGGCCAGGCTGAGCGCCATCACGATCGCGATCAGCGCCGAGCCGATGAAGATCCGTGGTGCCCCCGACTTCAGCTGCTCGTCGGTGACGCCGGCGGCGCGCTGCCACGGCTTGGCGAACAGAAGCGAATACCAGAGCCCTCCCAGGACGAAGGTGGATGCGGCGGCGGCCGCGACGGCGATCGGGTTGAGTGCGAGTTCCATGCGCGCAGTCTGGCGGGGGCGAGAGCGCGCCGGATTGGTGAAAACTAACCTGCCGTCCCATCCACCGGAAGGAAGGACGGGTACGCGGCACCGTACTTGCGGCGATGGTCCAGGAACGCGGTCGGCGTCATCCCGGTGAACCGCCGGAACTCGCGGATGAACGCCGGCTGGTCGTAGTACGCCGCCTGCGCGAGCAGCTCGGTCCAGCTCGGCAGCGGACCCTCGAGCGGCAGCCGCTGCAGGAACCCGTGGTGCCGGCACACCTCCGCGAAGCGTTTCGGTGTCACGCCGCAGTGCCGCCGGAAGAGCGCGATGAACCCCTTCGGCGTGAGGCCCGCGCCGGCCGCGAGCGAGCTCATCGAGCGCTCCGGGTGGTCGAGCATCGACGCGACGGCGGTCAGGATGCGGTGGTCCGCTCGCCAGCGAGGTGCGAGCCGCGAGCGCAGGTACTCTTCGAGCCCCTCGAGCGTCGTCACCTCCCCCACGCCGGGAAACAGTTCCTCGGCCGCGATGACCCGCTGCGCGACCCGCACCGGGTCGATCCCGAATGCGGGCAACGCCCACGGCGCGAGTTCGGCGCCCAGGTGGTGGATGTGCGGCGGATTCTCGTTCAGCAGGTAATCCAGCTGCACGCCGGAGACGAAGGGACCCGTGAAGACCGTGCCGACCGGGGCGCGGCCACGGGCGACCACGCGGTACGGCTCCCCCAGGTTCACGATGAGGTGGACCGCCGGGATCGGCACGATGCGCTCGAAACGCTCGGGCGACGGCATGCTCAGCCACCACATCCTGGTCACCGCGGGCTGGAGCTCGGGCGGAACCGGTCGCTCGCGGTAGGGGCTGTCCACCCCTACAGATAACCAGGTACGCGGGGGGCATCGGGCTGCGACCGGAAACGCAGCAGCCAGCGCGCCGCCCCGAGCCCGCTTAGGCTGGAACCATGGCGACCGTCGAACTGAACGAGCAGACCTTCGAGCCGACGATCCTCGAGGGCGGAATCGTCTTCGTGGACTTCTGGGCGGAGTGGTGCGGACCCTGCCGCGCGTTCGCCCCGGTCTATGGAGCAGCCTCTGAGGAGAACGACGACATCGTCTTCGGCAAGGTCGACACTGACGCCCACCAGAAGCTCTCGGCGGCCATGAACATCCAGTCGATCCCCACCCTGATGATCTTCCGCGACGGAATCGGCGTGTTCGCCCAGGCCGGCGCCCTCCCGCGTCCCGCCCTCGATGACCTCATCGGCCAGGTGCGCGCCCTCGACATGGATGCCGTGCGCACCGAGATCGCGCAGGCCCAGGAGTCGATCGACCGCGAGACCGCAGCAGCGGAGTAGCGGTAGCCCGGTAGCCTTCGGGTTCGGCGAGTCGCTACAGTCGTGCCATGACGGACGTGACCCCTCCTCCCGCTGCAGCTGAGCCCCCGGCCGTTCCGGCCGCGACCGCGACCGAGGTCGAGGTCGTCCCGCCGAAGAAGAAGAGCGGCGCGCTCGGCGGTTTCGCCCTGGTGCTCGCCATCCTGGCGGTCCTCGGCGACATCGTGGTGATCATCTTCGGCGTCGTCACCCTGGCCACCGCCGTCAACGGCTTCGACATGAGCACCTTCGAGTTCGGCCCGATCCTCGCGGCGCTGGGCGCGTTCGCCGCCATCGCGGTGTTCGCGTTCTTCGGCGGAATGATCCTCGCGGTCCTCGCGCTCCTCTTCGGCCTGATCGCCGCCATCAAGGGCCGCGGACGGGTTGCCGGCGTGTTCGCGATCATCTTCTCGATCCTGGTGCTGATCACGCACGGCTCGATCGCGCTCGCGATCGCGCAGACGGGTGACAGCATCACGAACCTGCTGCCGTCCTAGTGACCGAGCGGCATCGCGACCCGGGGCCGACCGCGTGAGCGTGACGCCGGCCGCACCCGCCGCATCCCCGCCCCGCACGGCCGCCGGTGTCGCCAGCCTCACGCTCGGCATCCTCTCGACGATCCCGCTCGGCCTGTTCCTGGCGGCGCAGGTGGGGCTGGCCGACACCACGACGGTGGAGGCGAACCTGGCGTGGGGCAACCTCGTGGTGACCTTCGGCAGCCTGGCGATCTACGGCGGCATCCCGGCCGCTCTTCTCGCCATCGGGGTCGGCCTGATCGCGCTGGTGCGCAACGGGCGCATCGGCAAGGGATGCGGGCTCGCCGGACTTCTGCTCGGCGGCGTCGTGCTGGTCTGGCTGGCGATCGCGGTGGTGCCCCACCTCGGCGGCTTCGCGTTCTAGGCGCAGGGTCGCTACCGCAGCGCACCCATCAGCAGCTGCACGCGCAGGGCACCGGGCTTGCCGACGATCTTCGCCGGGATGCGGGGCTTGTCGCCCTTGTCGTCGAGACGTCGCAGGGTCTCGTCGATCACCGACTCCAGCCCGCGCGGCACGCTGCCGACCACCCCGCTGACGCGCCTGCCGGTGAAGAGCCGCACCGGCATCCCGGCATCCACCCGCTCCTGCTCGATGGTGCGGGGGGACATCGCCGTCTCTGCCTCGAGCTCGCCCGACTCGACGATGGTGCGCAACTCGTCCTGGTACGGATCACTGTCGGCGAGCGTGATCGTGATGCGCTTGTTCTTCGCGGTCAGGTTGTAGTCGTAGTCGTCGAACGACCCGGAGCCGCGATCACCCCGCGGGAGGCTCTCGTCGGTGCCTCGCTTCGCGAAGAACCCCATGCGGGTACTCAGCCCTCCGCGAGCACGATGATCTTGTCGCCGGCCGCGTAGACGCGCGATTCGGTCTTCAGCGGGTTCACGCTCACCCCGTAGAAGTGCTCCGAGCTGCGGGCATGCTCCTCGAAGCGGTGACCGATCGCGGTCTCGCCTTTGCGACGGGCCGCCTCGATCACCGAGTAGAAGTCGGCGCTCTGCCCCGGCTTCACGTACTGCTCGGCGGGGCGGAGATAGATCTCGGCGCCGCTGCTGTTGAAGAGCTGATCGAAGACCTCGGTGAGCTGCTTGTTCTCGCTGACCTGCGACAGCATCAGGCTGATCAGCTTGTCGCTGACGATGAAGTCGTCGGCCTGGGTGACCTCGGCGAGTTCGCGGTTGCGGTCGTCGAGCATCTCGCTCACGACGTTCAGGTCGACACCGTGCGCCTCGGCGATGTCGCGCAGGTGCAGCAACGTGATGAGCGTCTTGGCGTCGGCGCGCTGTGCTTCGAGGCTGCTCGATGCCAGCACCAGGATGTGATCGAACGTGTGCGCGTCGAGCGCGTCGAGCGCCGCCCGGCTGGTGGCATCGCTCCGATCCCAGCTGAGGTCGAGGTTCTCGAAGACGGGGACGTCGGGCTGATCGTGATCGGCGACGATCGTCACGCGTGACCGGGGGGTCGAGTACTCGTCGAGCTCCGTCAGCATGAGGTTCAGGCTGTCGTTGTAGCCCAGCACGAGCGTCGTCTCGGGGCGCTCATCGGGCGGGGTGGTGCTGCTCACCACGGAGCCGTCCGCGGTGCCGGGCGTGGCGAGATTGATCGCGTCGTCGTCCTCGGCGATCACGATCAGGCTGTCGCCGGCCGCGATGACCGTGTCGGATGCCGGGTTGAGCTGGGGTTTGCCGCCCTGCACGATGCCGATCACCATCGAGTCGGCGAACGCGAGCTGCGCGTCGAAGAAGGTCTGACCGACCAGCGAGGGCTGCTCGCTGAAGTAGATCTCGGCTCCGTCGAAGTCGAGCAGCTCGGAGTACACGACGCTCAGGCCGCTCTGCCGGCAGGTCTGCACCATGATGCGGCTGATCAGGTCGTTCGCGAGCACCCAGTGAGCCTCGTCGTGGCCGACCAGGCGGGCCGCCTCGAGGTTGGTCGGATCCTGCAGCTCGCCGACGATGTGGTACTCGCCGTCCTTGCGCTTCGGGTTGTTGGTGACCGCGAGGGTGGTCTTGATCACGGCGGAGTCCGGATCGTCGTCGTCCTCCGGGGCCAGCACGATGATGCTGCGGGCGTCGTTCAGGTTCGTGACCTCGAGCTCGGCGAGGTTCATCGGGTCGCCGGAACGGACGATGATCTTCGTGCTGCCCCGCCCGCCCTTGGTGCTGCGCGGCACCTGCGCTTTGATGTCGTCTTCCATCTCGACCTTGTCGCGGTCGGCCAGCACGACGATGGCGCTCTTGTGCCGCGACTCGTTCGCGACGCACAGCTCGTTGATGATCGGGAAGACCTTCGAGCTCCAGCCCAGGATGACGGTGTGATCGTGCTCGAGGACGCGCGAGCGGCCCTTGCGCAGCTCTTCGACCTTGCTGTCGAAGGCTCCGGAGATGATGCCGATCAGGCTGGCGACGATGATGAGGCCGCCGATGGTGATGATCAGCATGAAGATGCGGAACGCCCAGCCCGGTGTCGCCGCCCATGGTGCCCGGGTCGAGCGTGCGCATCAGGTTGCCCCAGAGCATGTCGAGCGGGTCCGTCCTCGGATCGTTGTTGGGGTACTGCCCGAACACCGTGAACAGCTGACCAGCGCGAACGACGACCAGCACCAGAACGACCGTGGCGATGCCCAGCAGGGCCATCAGGGCGAGCGTGCCCTTCGCCATCCAGTTGTCGAACCAGTAGCTGAATCGCTCGCCGAGGCTGGGCTTGTTCATGTGTCCTCCGTCAGGCACCGCGATCGCGGGTGTGAGTGAACTTTACTGTGCTGCGGGCGCGTCCGGGCGCGCCTCGGCATCCGCATCCCGGGCTAGATCCGGGAGCTCTCGTGTCGATCGTGAGGGCCGCGATGATCGGGATCGCGAGCCACAGCAGGCCGAGCACGATGAGCGCGCCGTCCTGGAAGAGGCTCGGGATCGCGAGCACGAACACCACGAGCGTCAGCAGCTGCGCCGGCGGAGGCTCCGACGACGTCGTAGGTGTGCCGGGCGCGATCGGCAGCGATCGGCGGCATCAGCCAGAACAGGGCGATGAGCACACCGACGACGATCACCACGCGGCCGGAGACCCGACCAGGCCGCCGGCAGCAGCCATCCGGCGTGGACGGCGATCGAGCGGCACGACCGCGAGCCGGGTCACCAGGCTCGGGTTGACCTCCGCGGACGGTCGCACGCAGGTTCCAGACGGCGAGCCCGAACGCCGCGGCGAGCAGGATCAGCAGCACCTGCACCGGCGTCGCGGGGAAGCCGTCGAGCGGGCCGAGCTCCGTGACGCCCGACCTTCGCGAGAGCGCCGGCGAGCGTCTGCGGGATCAGGAACAGCGCGGTGATCAGCCCGATCCAGCGGGCCGCGGTGCCGCGGAACACCGGAAGCAGCACGAGGATGGCCGAGCAGCACGACGCCGAGCCACCTTGAGCAGCGGCACGTACTGCAACCAGCTCTCCGGCAGCGAGATCACGCCGGTCGCCGATCGCGATCACCATGCCCACGACGATCACCGCGACCGAGACCACGAGGTGCAGGTTGCCGAGCACCGCGAGCGCCGCGACCACGCGTCGCTCGCCGAACCGGGTGAGCGGGCGACGCGATGCACGCACCGACGACCACGACGATCAGCGCGGCGACGATGGCCGCGATCGCCCACGACAGCGGGCTCTTGCCGAACGGCGACCACAGGTCGGGGTCGGGCGGCGGGAAGAGCTCGCGCGCGACCGTGAGGCGCGCCACGACGATGGCGCGCAGGCGATCAGGATGCCGAGCACGAGCAGCGGATGCAGGTCCGCGCGGTACAGGAAGCGCAGCTTCGAGCTGCGGGACTCCGCCGCGCGGGCGACGCCGTAGTACGAGCCGAACGCCGCGAACGCCGCCGCGATCCCGAACAGCGACACCCAGAGCCACGAGTCCGAGCGCGCCGCCGCGTTCGGTGTCCTGGTGGAACAGCAGCGTCAGCCAGGTGATCGGTGCCGACGACGCCGAGCCACGCGGGGCCCGAGTGCGCGGCGCGAATCGGCGGCAGATGCGCCAGCACGAGCAGGAGGACGGCGGGCAGCAGGGCGATGACGGCCAGCAGCGAGGGCCCCGTCGGCGACGAGGGCGAATGCCGGGAACAGCGCGATCGCGACCAGCAGCACCTCGCGCAGCACGACATCCCGAGTCTGCGGCGGATGCAGGATGCGGTCGCGCAGCAGGATCCAGACCACCGAGATGCCGGCCAGCACCGCGACGCCGACGATGCACCGCGAGGCGGAACCGGGAGGGGGCGATGAACTGCGCGATCGCGCCCTCCCCCTCGGCGGCGACCGCGTCGGTGAGGGTCGGGATCAGGATGACGGCGGCGAGGCCGACGGTGATGATGCCGGCCACGGCGATCCACGTGCGATACGAGCCGGAGACGAGGTCGGGGCGGATGCGTCCCAGACGACGGCGGATGCGTGCGAGCGGATTCCTGTCGGGCGCCTCGTCGGGGTCGTCGGCGCCACGGGAACCGGAGGTCGTGGACATGCCTACAGTGTGGCCTTCTGGATCGCGGAGCGCAGTATCCGGACGCCGTCGCGGATCCCGTCCTCGTCGAGCTTGCCGTAGCCGATGATGAGGCCGTCCAGGCCCGCTGCCGGCGACGTGATACGCCTGCGCGCCGAAGACGATGAGCCCGTCGGCGGCGGCGAGTTCGACGACACGTGCCTCAGGGATGCCGGGCGGCAGCCAGCAGAAGACGTGCAGTCCCGCGGCGACGCCGATCGGGTCGAGTTCTGGCAGATGCTCGCGCAGCTCGGACAGCATCAGGTCGCGCCGGCGCCTGTACAGAGGGCGCATCTTGCGCAGGTGGCGGTCGAACTCGCCGCGCGTCAGGAACTCGGCGAACGCGAGCTGCTCGATGACCGGCGAGCCGCGGTCGACCTGCGACCTTGCGCTGCGCGCGAGCGCTCGGCGAGCTCGCCGGGTGCGATCATCCAGCCGAGACGCAGGCCGGGCGCCAGCGTCTTGCTCGTCGTGCCGGCGTAGACCACGTGGTCGGGTGCGAGCCCGTGCAGCGCGCCGACCGGCGAGTGGTCGTAGCGGTGCTCGGCGTCGTAGTCGTCCTCGATGATGAGCGCGTTGCGGTCACGAGCCCAGTCGAGCAGCTCGGCGCGGCGTTGCGGCGACATCACGCCCCCGGTCGGGAACTGATGTGCAGGGGTGACGAGCACCGCCTCGGCCTGGATGCGGCGAGCGCGTCGACGTCGATCCCGGCATCGGTGACCGGGATGCCGATGACCTCGAGCCCGGCGCGCCTGGCCGCCGCGCGCGCGTCGGGGTCGCCCGGGTCCTCGACGGCCAGCCGCCGGATCCCGCGCGCGACCAGCACCGGGAACAGCAGCGACGTCGCCTGCGCGAACCCGCTGCACGCGACGACGTTCGTCGGGTGCGGCCCAGGTGCCGCGCACCCGGTTGAGGTACTCGGCGAGCGCGATGCGCAGCTCGGGGGCGCCTCGTCCGTCGAGGTAGCTGAGGCGGTCGTTCGGGGCCTCGGTGATGCACGGTGCGCAGCGTGCGCAGCCATGCCGCGCGCGGGAACTGCGACACGTCCGGGCGGCCGTAGCGGAAGTCGACGGCGGGACGGCCGTCGGGACGGCGCTGCTCCTCGACGGGGACCGCGGCACGCGCCGGCGTCGGCACGTCGCCAGCCCGCGCGCCACGCGGGTGTAGCCGCCGGTCTGCGCGATCAGATAGCCCTCGGAGGTGAGCTGCTGGTACGCCTCGACGACGACACCGCGCGACAGTCCGAGCTCGTCGGCGAGGCGCCGGGTGGCCGGCAGCACCGCGTCACCGAGCAGCCGGCCGCTGCGGATCGCGTCGCGCAGCGCGCCCTCGAGCTGCACATGCGCGGGGGTGCTGGATGCCCGATCGAGCTCGATGAGCAGCCCGGCACCCTGCAAATTGGTATCCGATTCCGCCATGGGATTGGAGCTTACCGTGGGTACCAGTCAGCGCCAGAGTAGACCCATGATCACACTCATCGTTCTCATCCCGGCAGTTATCGCCATCGTCGCCCGCACCCTCGTCTCGGTCTACCGCGACGGCTACGGTCAGATCCGCTCATGACCGTCCTCAGCCCGGTGCGGCCGGACGCGGTCGACGTGTACCTGCTCGACTACGACCGCCCGCCGAAGGCCGTCGAGGGCGACTCGCCCTTCTCGGCGCGGCGAGGGGGTCGCGGTCGTCACCTCGTCCGCCTTCCGCCTCACCGAGGCGCGGCGCACCGACCGCGGCATGCGCGGTCCGTTCGCCTCGGCCGACGAGGCGCTGGCGGCTCTCGTCGCCGTTGAGTCTGTTCTCAGCCGGCGGTCAGTTGAGCAGGATGTCGGCGGCGTCGGGGGGATTGCCGAAGGCCAGAGCAGGGCGAAGGCGATGAGGCTCCACGCCGCGGCCGTCACCTGACACGGACTCAGTCCGGAAGGGCAGGTGTTCGCTCGGCTCAGCGTTGCGAGGTGATCCGTCAGTTCGAGGCGCTCTCGCTCGATCCGCTTCGAGAACAGCCACGGCTCAACTGAGAGAGCGGTCGAGGCGGAGACCGGCATTCACACCGTTCAGCAGGTCGGCCGCCCGAGCCGATCCGATGGAGCTGCACCGTAGGCACCGAGCGACACGCACGATCTTGATCGTGATGAGGCCCGCGAGCCAGGGCACGCAGGCTTCCAGGTAGCCCGCAGGCGATCGCCCGCGTACTTGATCTAGTACCCCAGGACGGTGGCGAAGACCAAGTCGACACAGCAGCAACGATGACTTCGCGTTCTACGGCATCACTGAGCGACCGGCAGCCTCGGCGTCGACGCATCAGCCGATAGAACTTCAGGTCGCGGAAGTTCATCGACAATATCCGTGAGATGAAGCCCGGATGCGTGAATGCGAGCTCGAGCACGGTCCCGTCGATGAGGACGAGCTCGACGATGCTGTCCGCCCGGGATGTTGCTCGGCGAGTACATCCAGTCGCCGGTGTCGCGGTCAAGGATGACCACGAGGAGACTGGCGGCAGCCAGCACCCCGAGCGGCTGGTACCAGTACGCGCGACGAATCGATCGTCGACGCCCCTGATGCTGTGGAGCGTCCGCGCCGACCCCATCGCCCATCGTCGCCGGCGGCGGCGAGAACGGCGCGAGTGTGGAGCAATGGGCGCGGGTCTTCCCCGACACCGCGACGGCGACCGAGTACATGGCGGCGCTGGATGCGGGGCTCGGTGCGTGCACTGCCTACGCCGACATGGCCGACTCATGACCCCGGCTGGGAAGCATTCACCGCCACACTGCATCGAGTTCATGAAGAAGAGGGGGCTCAGCGCTTCGAAACTGGCCGACCTGGTCGGCGTGAGCGAGCAGAAGGTCACCAACTGGCGCAAGGGGACGAGGCCGTCCCTCGACGAGGTCAAGCGCATCAGCGAGGAACTTGCGATGGGCGAGAGCGAGTACGACCCCCTGTTCGTACTTCGTCGCATGGGGCTGCTCGAGGATGAGCCCGACACGGTCACGGTGGTCGATCTGGCCTTCCGGCTGCAAAAGCTCGAGCTCAAATATCGCCGCGCTCAGGACAGGGCGGCGCAATTCGGCCGCGACTCCGGCGCCGCGGTGATCGCTACCGCGGCCCTGGCGAGCAAGAACTGGGCTGTCGCGGTCTGGCCCGCCATCGAGGGGCCACTCGACTGCCGCATGCACGTCGCCGATCGAATCGACATCCGCCGGGTCGACCTACAACCGACCAACGGGCGTCAGGTCTGGCGGGATCCGATAATGAAAGAGGCGATCAGGGCGCACCTACGCGGTCCCCTCCACGCGATATCCGCGGTGGCCAGACCCAGAGAACGAGAAGGACGTGAGTCGCTGGGCCATCGGGCGCATCGGCTCTCCGCTGAGCCCCACCATCCGCAAGCCTCACCCGGGGTTCACCAGCCTGAATTTCGCGTCGCTGACCGTGAGTTCTTGGGTCAACGAGGCTGCCAGCCTTGTGGCATTCGCCATCGGCTACGGGCAGTCGACGACCCGTGACATGGCGATGGACGACCTTCGGGCTCGATAAGGGGCAGACACGTGCGTATCAGCGCATGATGGCGCATCAGCAGTTCTTGAGCCGGCCGCCTGCGCGCCGCGTGTGGAGCCACAATGGCCCTCCCAACGCGGAGCCCCAGGAGCTCTTCCTGTCGGAGGGCGCGCTTCCGGGCGACGTCTCGGCACGTCTGGTTCAACGAATCGGATGAACTGCTGAAGCATGCTGTCACGAATCACCGGATCGAGCCCGAGATCGACTTCGACGTGCTTCGCCGCAATCGCGACGCAGTCGCAGATTGGATAGAACGCCGAAAGGAGCCGAGTCGAATCCTGGTCGTCGACAGCACTTTCACCGGGGAGGACGAGAAGTGGAATGAGGTCCTCGACAATTCACTGAAGGTGCTCACGTGGATCCGCGAATCGGGGTTTCTCGCTACCGATCTCACGGCGGCGCAGACTCAGATGGCTCACGCGCATCCGGACCGGGCACTGCCCTACTTCCATTGGCTCAATAAGCGGGTCAACTGGTCGCTGCCGGTCGGCTGAGCTTACGAGAAGGGCCGCCACCCCGAAGGATGACGGCCCGTCTGCAAGAGTTCGCGTTGTCAGCGACGCTCCGCGTGCTAGCGCACAGGTGCTGCGGCAGGCTAGCGACGGAGTCCGAGACGCTCGATCAGCGAGCGGTAACGCTCGATGTCGATGTCCTGCAGGTAACCCAGCAGGCGGCGACGCTGTCCAACCAGGAGCAGCAGACCACGACGTGAGTGGTGGTCGTGCTTGTGCTCCTTCAGGTGCTCGGTGAGGTCCTTGATGCGGCGGGTCAGCATTGCGACCTGCACCTCAGGGGAACCGGTGTCACCGGGATGGGTAGCGTACTCGTCGATGATCGCCTTCTTGACGTCTTGTTCCAGTGCCATAGATGGGATCCCCTCTCTGCTCGTTGCGCGGCGCCGGCTCCCTGATGGAGTGGCTCTCTTTCTCCGCGGCCGTTAGACGGCAACCTTGTGATGTTAGCAGAGGGAGTTAGGTGCGAGCGGCTTCGGTCGCCGGCTCCAGCGACGGGCACTGCAGGCTCTACGACCTGCTTCTCGCTCCGCACGAACCCGATCCCGACGAGGATCAGCACTCCCCCGAGGATCTGCAACCACGTGAGCGCCTCACCGAGCAGGATCCAGGCGTAGAGCGCGCCGGCGACGACCTCGAGCAGGCCGGCGAACGACGACAGGCGTGAGCCGAGCATCTCGGCCGCGGTGATCGAAGCCGCGTACGCGAAAGCCGTCGCGAACACGCCCACGATCAGCAACGGGATCCACCAGACCACCGTCGTGCCGAGCATGTTCACCTGGCCGAAGGTCATCGACCACGGCACGAGGCCGGTCAGGCCGACGGCGCCGAGGGCGACACCACCCAGGAGCAGCCCGGCTGCCGCCAGCCCCACCGGCGGCAGCCCTTCGCTCGGCTTCGCGGCGATCACGTAGTAGATCGCGCACCCGACTGCGGCCAGGCCGGCGAAGATCAGTCCGAGGAGGTCGAGAGCTCCGTCGACGCCGGGCGAGACCACCAGCACGAGGCCGGCGATCGAGACGACCGAGCCGATGAGCACGACAGCCTTCGGGATGCGGCGCGACGTCGCCCAGACGAACAGCACCAGCAGCACGGGTGCCATGTACTCGACGAGGATCGCGGTGCCGACCGGGATGCGCTGGAGCGCCGCGAAGTACACCAGCTGCGTGCCGGCGACGCCGATGAATCCCATCGCCGCGACGCGCCCGCGAGCCTTCCAGAGCGCTGCCCAGTTGCCGCGCAGGGCGACGATCGCGACCGGGGCCAGCACGATCCCGCCGATGAGGGCACGAACCGTCACGGCGGCGGCCGGGCTCCAGCCCGCCTCGAGCAGCGGCTTGATGAACGCGCCCGACATCCCGAAGGTCAGGGCCGCGAGCACGGCGATCGTCAGACCGAGAGAGGTCGAGCGTGCGCTTCATGATGGCTCCGGGTGTCATGGTCTATCGTGACTGTTACCCCTGACACTTCCAGAACCGGGAGTAAGGAGTCAAATTGCATTTTGCCCCTGACACCGAGACGAACCTGGAGTTCATGACCGCACTCGCCGACACGATGCCCACGGCATCCCGAAGCGGCGACGACGAGCTGACGACCGTCGAGCAACTCGACGCGTTCCTCGACCAGTGGCCGTGGTCGGGCCGGCGCGATCACGATCAGCGCGAGGTCGACGAGGTGCGCGCGACCCGCGACCTGCTCCCCCGCCTCTGGACGGCTCGAGACCGACGACGCCGTCGCCGATCATCAACGAGATGCTGGCCGACGCCCACGCGCTCCCCTACCTGGCCCGGCACGACGGACTCGACTGGCATCTGCACGCCACCGCGCCCGACGCGCCGCTCGCCGAGCGCATCCGGCGTCGAGATCGCGATGGCGCTGATCGACGTCGTCCGCTCGGGAGAGCAGCGGCGCCTGCGAGTCTGCGAAGCCGACGACTGCGAGGGGCTCTTCGTCGACCTGTCGCGCAACGGATCCAAGCGCTTCTGCAGCGTGCGCTGCGGCAACCGGATGAACATGATCGCGTTCCGCGAGCGCCAGGCGAACTAGGGCAGCACCGGCTCCCGCCGTCGCCACACGATCACCGCGATCGCGAGCCCGATCAGCATCACCGCTCCCCCGATCACCTCGCGTCAGCGTCGGCTGTTCGTTGACGGCGATCCACGCTGCGATGATCCCGACCACCGGCACCAGCAGCGTGAACGGCACCACCGCCGACGTCGGGTACCGCGCCAGCAGGTGGTTCCAGATGCCGTAGCCGATGAGCGACGCGCCCACCGCGGTGTAGAGCGTGCTCAGGATGGCGGTCCACGACAGGTGCGCGAGGGCATCGAACACGACCGGCGGGCGTGTCGAACACGAGCGAGAGCAGGAACGCGGGGATCGGCACGACCAGCCCCGACCACACGACCAGCGACAGGCTCGAGGCCGCCTTCGCCTTGCGCGACAGCACGTTGCCGATCGCCCACGACAGCGATCCGAGCAGCAGGATCACGACGGGCAGCCACGGTGCCGCCTGCCCGTGCCCGATCACCACGATGGCCAGCCCCGTCATCCCGACGATGATGCCGATCAGCTGCCGTCGCGACGGACGCTCGCGCAGCACGATGACCGACACGATCACGGTCAGCACCACCTGCGATTGGTGCAGCAGCGACGCGAGGCCGGGCGGCATCCCGAGCGCGAGGGCGATGTAGAGCAGTGCGAACTGACCGAGGCTGAGGAACCCGCCGATGAGCAGGATGTTGCGCCAGCCGATCTCGGGCGGCTTGAGGAAGAAGATGGCCGGGATCACCACCACGGTGAACCGCATCGCCAGGAATAGCAACGGCGGCACGCCCTCGAGCCCGAAGTCGATCGCCAGGAAGTTCAGGCCCCAGATCACCACGACCAGCAACGCCATCAGGGTGTGGCGTGGGGTCATGCCCCCAGCCTGACACCACCCGCAGACCGCGGCATCATGCCAACGCGAGACCCGTGGCTACGCGGTGCGCGCCTGAAGTCGGCGCTCGCGCGCCCTCCGCACGGCAGCCGGCCAGGTGACGACGAGCGCCGCCACGACGCCGACGAACGCCCCCACCGAATTGGCCAGGATGTCGCGCGGGTCGCTCACGCGGTCGGGCAGGAATTGCTGGACGAACTCGATCCCGCAGGTCAGGAGCACCCCGAGGATGATCGCCAGCCACCACCGACGGCGACCGAGCAGCAGCAGGAAGAACAGGCCGACCGGCACGAACATCGCGACGTTCGACCAGAACTCCAGGGTGGAGTAGGTGATCCAGTCGGTCATCGGGAATCGGCCGAGGATGGCGAGAAGTCGCCACACCAGGCTGTCCGCACCCTCATCGAAGGGCTGGGGGCCGAGCGTGATCCATCCGACGACGCCGAGGTAGACGAACGTCACCACCGTGAGGATCGGGTGATGGCGGAACATCCGTCCATTCTTCCCGACGCAACCCGCAAGAACGCCTGACATAGTGGGCTGATGGCCCTCGAGCCCGTGTACATCGGCGCCATCGCCGCCGGCCGCGCCATGTTCGGGCTCATGCGCGTGCGGCGCCAGGTGCAGGGTGCCGAGAACCTTCCCGACACCGGTGGCGCCGTGCTCGCGATCACGCACTTCGGGTATCTGGAGTTCGCCATCGTCGAATGGATCACCTACCTGCACAATCGCCGCCACATCCGGTTCATGGCGAAGAAGGCCGCGTTCAAGGGGTGGCCGCTCGGTGCCCTGATGCGCGGCATGAAGCACATCCCGGTCGATCGTGCCGCGGGCACCGGGGCATTCGACGAGGCCATCGCTGCGCTCAAACGCGGCGAGCTGATCGGCGTCTTCCCCGAGGGGACCGTGAGCAGGGCGTTCCAGGTGCGGCCGCTCAAGACCGGAGCGGTGCGGCTGGCGCAGAAGGCCGGCGTGCCGTTGATCCCGATCGCGGTGTGGGGCGGGCAGCGGCTGCTGGCGAAGCACGTGAAGTCGCGATTCCGCGATCGGTTCGGGGTGCCGGTGCACGTCTCGGTCGGGGTGCCGATCGCCGTGGCGCCGGATGACGAGCCGCGCACGATCTCGGGACGGCTCCAGAGCGAACTGCAGCGCCTCACCGACGAGTTGCAGGCCGGGTATCCGGATGACGGGGCCGGCGAGTGGTGGCACCCGGCGGATGACGGCGGCACGGCCCCGACACCCGCCCAGGAGCTGGAGCAGGATGCGGTGCGGGCCGCCGCGAAATCCGCCAAGAAATCCTCCGCCTGAGCTGTCGATCTGCGCCACCGCGGCATCGCGGGGACGACCCTCCCCTCCTCCCAAGCGGTCGATCCAGCCTGGTGTAAACCATTTCTGATCAGGCCATGCTATTTGTCGGTAGCGTCGGTCAGACTGTCGTCATGACCAACCGAGCCGAACTCATGGCGACCGCGCGTGACGCGCTCGCCGAGCTCGCGCGCACGCCGCTCGCCGGCATGAGCGACGACGAGGTCTGCGAATTCGTCGTCGACATCGAGACCCTCGGTCGCCTGATCGACGCGTCACGGGTAGCGGGTGCTGGAGAGATCGACGACCGCTCGCGACGCAGCCTCGCAACCGAGGGGCTCGCCTACCGCCACAGTTGTTCTCGACCGGTCTACTTTCTCGAACGCCTGGTGCTGACGTCCCAGGCAGAGGCCGCGCGCCGCATCCGGGTCGGCCGCGAGTTGCGGGCCAGATCGGCACTCGACGGGTCGCCGTTGCCCGCGCCTTTCCCGCAGGTGTCGGCGGCCGTCGAACTCGGTCAGATCGGCATCGACTCGGCGCTCGCGATCGCCAAGAACCTCGCCGACGCGTCACGTGTGGCGTCTCCGGCAGAACTCGCGGTCGCAGAAGAGAATCTCCTGTCCTACGCCCTCTCGGCGAGCGCTGACCTGGTCGCCGACCAGGCGGCGGCCTGGCGAGTCGCGCTCGATCAGGACGGGTTGGAGCCGAGGATCGAGAAGATCCGGCAGCAGAGACGTTTCGTCATCGGACGAGAGACCCACGACGGACTCACTCCGTTCTCGGGGCTGGCCGAGCCGGTCTTCGCCGCGACCCTGCGCGCTGCGATCGGCGAGCGAACTGCTCCGTCACGGCGTCCGCGGTTCCTGGCGGCTTGTGACCTTCCCGACGGCGTCGACTCGGCGGACGACCTCGAGGGCGTGGACGACCCCCGCAGTCGCGAGCACCGCAACTACGACGTTCTCGCCGGCCTCCTGACCGCGGCGATCCGTGCCGACTCAGCGACGGCAGGTCCACTGCACAGCACGGCGACCGTGACGGTCGTGGTTCGAGCAAGCGATCTGGCCACTGGCATCGGCCCGGCGTGGCTCGACGATGTGCGCGAGCCGATCTCTGTCGCCCTCGCGTCTGAGATCAGCTGCGATTCGGGCGTCACCCTCATCGGCGTCGCCGACAACGGCCAGCCACTCTGGATGGGGCGGCGCGAGCGCTATTTCACGGCCGCGCAGCGCAAGGCGCTCGCTGTCCGCGACGGTGGCTGCGTCTGGCCCGGGTGCAAGGCTCCGCCGTCCTGGTGCCACGCGCATCACGTGGTGCCATGGCAGCACGACGGCCCGACCGATGTCGACAACGGCGTGCTCCTGTGTGCGTTCCACCATCATCTCCTCCATGGCGGGGAGTACCGCATGCGGATGGTCGAGGGCTTGCCCCAGTTGCTGAGCCCGAGATGGATCGACCCCGATCAGCAATGGAGACCGGTCGGTCGTCCGCGCTGGTCGCGCGCTGCATAGGCGCGCCTGCCCGCCTTTCCCAAGCAACGCGTCCGAGTCGAGACCGTACGATTGGCTGCGGAGGCCGATCCCACCATGCTCGCCGCGCGACTGCTCGACGTGTTGCTCATCCTGCTGTTCCTGGTGTACCTCGGCGAAGGCTGGCGCAACGGCTTCGCCCGCAGCGTCAGCACCATCGCCGGCATCATCGCCGGCGGCGTCGTCGCGTTCTTCGCGATCCCGTTCATCGCCGGCATCGTCCCCGAGCCGTTCTGGCGCACCGTCATCACCGTCGCCGTCGCCGTCGCCCTGCTCTTCGGCGGGCACGCCGCCGGAGCGGCGATCGGCCGCGCCATCCGCGGCAAGGTCGCCACCACCGCTCTCAGCGGACCGGATCGCGTCTTCGGCGCCCTCGACCAACCTCATCGCGTCGGCGCTCGTCACCGCACTCATCGCCGGCAGCGTCGGCGCGCTCGGCATCCCGTTCCTCTCGACGGCGATCTCGGACTCCTGGGTGCTCAAGGGGATCGAGACGCATCACCCCGGCCCCGGTGGATGCCGCCCTGGCCCGCCTGCGATCCATCGTGCTCGAAGAGGGACTTCCGAGCATCGGGGAGGCCCTCGGCGGCATCTCGACCTCACCCGGAGTCCCCGACGTCGACACCGGCACCGACGCCCTCGCGGCCGCCGCGCAATCGGTCGTCAGGATCAGCGGCAACGCCTACGCCTGCGGTCAGAACCAGTCCGGCAGCGGGTTCGTGGTCGCGACCGACCGGATCGTCACCAACGCCCACGTCGTCGCCGGCGTCCCCGAGCCGGTCGTCGAGGCCCCGAACGGCCAGGCGCTCGACGGCCGCGTCGTCTACTTCGACCCGGAAGACGACCTCGCCGTCATCGCCGTGGTCGGGCTGTCGGCTCCCCCGCTCGATCTGGCCTTCACCCTCGGCGTCGGCGACGAGGCCGTCGTCGACGGCTACCCGTTCGGCGGTCCGTTCACGACGAGCCCGGCCGAGGTGCTCGCGATCTCGACCGAGCAGATCGCCGACATCTACGGGCAGGACACCTCACCGCGCGAGGTCTACTCGCTCGCCGCGGACATCAACCCCGGCAACTCGGGCGGTCCGCTGCTGACCACCGACGGCGACATCGCGGGCGTGGTCTTCGCCCGCAGCGCCACCGACGAAGACCTCGGATACGCGATGACGAACGCCGAACTCGGCCCGGTCGTGGACGCCGCCCCGACCCTCGCGACCGCCTTGTCGCCGGGCAGCTGCACTACGGGGTAGGGAGCGGGCTCTCGTCGTCGAGACCGCTGACGACCACTTTGCCGCGCAGGTGCCCCGCCTCGAGGAAGGCGTAGGCATCCGCGACACGCTCGAGCGGGTACCGTCCCGCGATCGGCACCTCGACGGCGCCGTCGACGACGAGCGCCGCCAGGGTGGCCAGGGTCGCGAGATCGGTGGATCCCCGCCCGACCCGACGCACACCCGGCGGAAGGTCGGCGATACCCATCGCGTTCGTGTTGATGCGCTCGGGTGGCACCCCGATCTCCAGGAACTGCCCAAGCGACTCGGCGCCGTGCAGATCGAAGGCCGCAGTCGGCGGCGCCCCGTCGACCAGCAGAGCCCGCACCGCATCCACCATGCCCGGTCCGTACTCGACCGGCTCGATGCCGCGCGACCGAAGCCAGGCGTGATTGCCGGGCGAGGCGCTTCCGATCACGCGCACACCCGCGTGCACCGCGAGCTGCGACAGGATGCCGCCCACGCCGCCCGCGCACGCGCTCACCAGGATCGTGTCGCCCGCTTTCAATCCCTGCGATGCGATCGCGTCCCACGCGGTCTGGCCGGCGAGGGCGAGGCCGCCGGCGACGTCCATCGGCAAGCTCGATCGGGGACGAAGGCGAAGTAGGGCGCCGATGCCACGACGTGGTCGGCGAGTGCACCGGACGGGATGGAGCCGAACACGCGATCGCCGGCGGCGAGGTGCTCGCACCTCGGGCCCGGTCGCCTCGACCACCCCCGAGAGCTCACGCCCCAGGTCGCTCGGCAGCACCGTCGAGTACTGCGGACCGCCGCGCCGGATCTTGTAGTCCACCGGATTGAGTCCGGCGAAGGCCATGCGCACCCGCACCTCGCCCGCCCCCGGCTCGGGGATCGGCACCTGGGCGACCTGCAGCACCTCGGGTCCCCCGAATTCCGAGAATCGCACCGCGCGGCTTCTGTGTCGTTGCACACACCGAGCGTACGGCCCGGTCGCACACCCTCATCTACCCCTTCCCTCGAGTGCTGGTCGAACCCTGGCTATTGACTCCCACGCCCCACGGGTGCACGCTGTCAGCAGATCAACTCATCGCCCAGAAGCGTCGGAGTCAATGACCCGCCACTGGGCGATGAGTCTGTGTGGGGCGCGCTCCTGCTACGTCGCCGGCGGGGTGGGCGAGGTGACCTTCTCGCGCTGGACCGCCACGGCCGCCTGCTTGGGTGTCGAGGCAGCCAGCGCGCGACGCGACTCGGAGACCTGGTAGAGCAGCACCTGCTCGTCCTTCTGCGAACCGATGCGGTCGCGTCCGGTGACGATGCGGTTGCGCGTGAAGGCGAGGTGGGTCGCGTCACGGATGTACTCGTTCATGATCTTGCCGAGACCGTGCTGACGCGCCCAGCTGCGGGCCTGACGACGTCCGGCCGGCGTGCCGAGCGACGTCACCTCGTCGTTGTTCAGCCAGCCGGCGGCCGCGTACTCCGCCAGGTGGGTCTGGGTCATCTTCGCCTCACGGCGTCGCAGCAGGAACACCCCAGCACCGCCAGAGCGAACAACGGCACCTGCACCACGAAGTAGTAGCTGTAGAAGTTGCTCGACGAAGAACAGTGCACCGTTCCAGAACATGTGCAGCAGGATCGCGGGGATCAGCCCGACCAGGAACGCCCCGATCGAGAGCAGGATGCTGCCCTTGCGCGCCGCCAGGCCGATGAAGAGATCCGGTGGCCGCGGTGAACATCACGTGGGCGAACGGCGAGAGGAGTCCGCGGACGATGAAGATCTCGCCGACCGTGCCGTCGAGTCCGCCGGCCTCGGCGACCTGCAGCCCGAAGTACTGGATGTTCTCGGTGAACGCGAATCCGCTCGCGACGGTCGCCGCGTAGACGATGCCGTCGACGGGACCGTCGAAGAAGCGGCGTCCGACGATGAAGATGAGCAGCACGCCGAGGCCCTTGCCGAACTCCTCGACGATGGGCGCCTGGAAGACGGTCTGGGCGAAGATCGTGCCGTTGGTGGCTCCGCCACCGGCGGCGATCTGCTCGGAGACGCCGAAGTCGACGATCAGGGCCAGCAGCACCGACACGCCCGCGCCCCACAGGAACGCGAAGATCAGGCCGCTGCGCGGTTCGGGTTCCCAGCGGTCGATCCAGCGGATGCCGAGCAGCACGATGGCCAGCGGGATGAGGGCCAGCAGCGCCACCGATGAACGTCAGGCGTCGGGCCGAGGGCGAGCATGAAGTAGGCGATGATCAGCAGGATCGCGAAGGTGGCGAGCAGCAGGCCGACGACGACGAGGGCGATCGGACCCGGACGCTTCTTGATGGGCTGAGCGAAGACCGGCTGAGCCGGCTGCGCGGTGGCCGTGGCGACGGGCTTGGGAGCCGTCTCGGGCGTGTGCGTGACGTGCACGGCGCGCGGGGTGTCTGCCCCGGCAGGCGCGACGGTCGCGGCGGGGGACGCCGACGGTGCGATGGGGCGCGCTCGCGGGGCTTCGCCGCGGCCGTTCTTCGCGGCCTCCTCGGCGACGCGGGCCTCCGCCTGCGCCTGCTTGCCGACCGGCTTCGCATTCGCGGCGGCGGCACCCGGCTTGAGGCTCGGGGGCGTCTTCGCAGCGGGTCGCGAGGTGACGGGCTTGCGGGTTGCGGGCTTCGACGCGGGCTTCTTGGCGTCGTTGGAATCGTCGGACGTGCTGGCCATGGCTCACACCCTAGCGGGACACGAGCCGGTCTCGCGTGCACCCTCGGACGGCGCGAACCCGGCCCGACTACTTCTGCTGTTCGCGCAGGATTTTGAGCGCTCGCGTGACCCGATCGCGCAGGCCGGGCACGCTGCCGCGCTGCGGAATACGTGCACGCTCCAGCAGGGCGACGACTTCCGCGCGCTGCACGTCGAGTACCGCGTCGAGAGCGGTCAGCCGGACGGCTCCGGCACGCACCGTGACGACGAACGCGGCGATGCTCAGCAGCGCCATGACGCCGAATCCGACGATCAGGGTGCGGGTCGCCGGCCGAGATCCCGGCCCACACCACGAGGCCCGAGAGCACGACGACGACGAGCACCCCGATGGAGCGGAGCAGGGTCGATGCCTGCGACCGGCGGTCACGGACGCGGTCGGCACGGGCGAACCGGTCCTCGAAGTCGGCGAGTTCCTCGGCGTCGAGGGTGAACGAGGAGCGGTCGCGCAGGTCCCGGCGGATCCGCGCATAGGTCGGGCGCTCGCGTCGCACCACGGCGACAACGGCCACGAGCCCGATGAGGAAGGCGACGGCTCCGCACGCCAGGAGGACGATCGCACCGACGAGCGGGCGCTCGTCGACCCACACGAGCCGGGCCGCGCTGTCCACCCCGAACGCCACGATCACGGCCAGGGCGGCCGTGACGGCGAGGGTCCAGATGAGCTCGCGCAGACGGGTGCGGGTGAGCTTCTCGGGGTCGTCCCGCTCGAATCGCCTCGGGCCCGCACGCTGCGGGCGTCGACGACGGAGATGATCGCATCGAAGATCTGGAGTCCGAGCACGACCGAGCCGACGAACAGGGCGATCGTCAGGAGGGCTTCGAGATCGATCACTCGCCCAGGCTAGCCTTCTGCGGGAACCTGCCCGACGACCGTGAAGACGCAGACCGCGACCATGAGCCCGGCGAACGCGGTGAGCGCAAGGCGGAGCTTGGGCTGGAAGGTCTCCTCGACGCGCGATGCCAACTCGGCAGGGACCGGCGAGCGCGGACCCGATCGCGGCGCCCCACTCCAGAAGCAGTGCCTCCGCCTCGGTGACGTGCGGCGCTTCCGGATCGTCGCCGGAGGCCGTCAGCTGCGTGCGCGAAGAAGGCGACAGGGTAGGGCGCCCCGTAGGCGCGGCTGATCGACAAGGCGAACAGGTCGACGGCGCGCTCCCCCAGGTAGGGCACCACCTCATCCCGAACCGTCGAACCAGCCGAGGTAGGCCTCGAAAACCGGCGCCGACGCCGAGCAGGGTGCGATCGAGGTTCGAGATCGGCCCGGGGTGCTCGGCCTGGAACGCGGCCGCGGCGGCAGCCGCTTCCGGACTGAACTCGTCGTCGCCCGGCAACGGCAGGAATCCCATGCGAGCAGCCTAGGGCTGAGCCGGGACTCTTACGCGGCCGTCCGGACGTCGTTGCGCATGATGCCCTGCACGCCATCGAAGACGCCGGCACGGATCGCCTGGAACACCTCGACCGCCGCCTGCGCGAGCTTGCCGTGGCTGCCCAGGATGCTGCGGCGGGCCTGCGGCTCGTCATGGATGGCGAACGCACCGCCCTGGTCGACGACGCGGGCGCCGAGGGACTTGGCCCACGCGGCCGTCATCTCCTGCACGAGGGAGTCGGTGGAGACCACGCGGATCTCGTCGCCGCGCCCGAACGGGCGGGTGCGACCGGTCGTCATGTCGTGCGCTTCGCGCACCAGGGCACGGGCGATCAGGCCGGCGCCGAGGTAGCTGACGACCTGGTCGTCGGTGACCCAGGAGGGCACGCCGAGCACGTCGTCCTGGTCGAGCAGGAGCAGTTCGCCCAGCTCGGCCTTGACCGGCGGCTCGCTGCCGACTCTGCCTGTCGACGAGCGGCACGTCCCGCCAGGCGACCCGATCGCGCGGCGCGAAGCCGTTCGTGTCGGGCCCCGCCGCATCGACGATCCCGACGAGGAAGCCGCGACCTCGCTGGGTGGGGCGCAGGCGGAGGCGACCGGTGCCGGGGCGCGGCACAGGCGGTCGCTGGATCGGGTTCTGCACGCTGTTTGCCATCTCGGTGGTGTTCATTCACTGAATGAAACGGCCGGGATACGGCGGCTATTCCCGCAATTCAGGGAGCGTTCAGGGTGTGAAGACCTTGCCCGGGTTGAGGATCCCGTCGGGATCGAAGACCGCCTTCAGCCTGCGCTGCAGGTCGTACGAGTCGTCGCCCAGTTCATCCCGCAGCCACCGCCGCTTGAGCAGGCCGACGCCGTGCTCGCCGGTGAGCGTGCCGCCGAGGCGCAGGCAGTCGAGGAACAGCTCGTCGGCCGCGGCCCAGACGTGATCGGGCACCTCGACGTGGCCGTCGGCGTCGTACGGGGCGTCGAACACGAAGTTGGGGTGCAGGTTGCCGTCGCCGGCGTGCGCGACGGTGGGGATCGAGATGCCGTACTTCTTCTCGATCCGCTCGATGCACTCGAACATGGCCGGGAGGGCGCTGCGCGGCACGGCGACGTCTTCGATCAGCACGGTTCCGCGCTTCTCCATCGCCGGGTGGAACTGGCGCCGGATGGCGAACAGCCGCTCGCCCTCGTCGGCGATCGAGGGTGACCTCCACCTCGCCGCCGAGTGAGCGGATCACGCGCGGCGGCGTCCGTCGCTTCGCGCTCGGCACCGGAGCCGTCGGTCTGCACGATCAGCTGGGCGCCGCGCCCGCCGAGGTCGAGGTCGAGGTAGGCGCCGATGCCCTCGAGGGCGGTGGCGTCGAGCAGCTCCATGATCGCGGGCCGGATGCCGGACGAGACGATGACGGCTGCCGCGCGCGCCGCCTGCTCGACGCTCGCGAACGAGGCGCTCAGGGTCGCGACCGGCCCGGTCGGCAGTTGCCGCAGCCGCAGCGTCGCCTCGACGATGACACCGAGGGTGCCCTCGGAGCCGACCATGAGCGCGGTCAGGTCGTAGCCGGTCACGCCCTTGACGGTGCGATGACCGAGGCTCAGCAGCCGGCCGTCGGCGAGCACGACCTTGAGGCCGAGCACCGCCTCGCGCGTCACCCCGTACTTGACGCACAGCAGGCCGCCGGCGTTCGTCGCGATGTTGCCGCCGATGGTCGAGATCGCCCTGCTGGCGGGATCGGGCGCGTACCAGAGTCCGCGCGGCCTGAGCGCGGTGTTCAGGTCGGCGTTGATGACGCCCGGCTCGACGACCGCGAGCTCGTCGTCGACCGAGACCTCGAGGATGGCGGTTCATCTGCAGCGTGGAGAGCACCAGCTCGCCCGGCCCCGCGATCGCCGCACCGGCGACACCCGTGCCCGCCCCGCGCGGAACGACCGGGATGCGGTGCTCGGTCGCGAAGCGCAGCGTGCGCTGCACGTCGTCGATCGTGCGCGCCTCGACGACCGCGAGGGGCGGCCCGGCGGAGAGCTGGCCGGACTTGTCCGCGCGCAGGGCCTGCAACGCGTCGCGGGTCGGTGATCACGGCGTCGCCGAGCTGCTCGCGGAGGGCGACGCGGATCCCGTTCTCGTCGGCAGCGACGCCCGCCGGGACCTCCGTCGTCATGGTGTCGAGGCTAGCCGCCTGCGCGCTCCCGGCAAGCGTTTGCCGTGTCCGAAATCCGCTGATCGATGTCGGTCGAGGGTGCGAGGGTTGGGGTGTGGAGTTGTCATCCGATACCCAGGCCCTGTTCGATCAGCGGTACACGGCGCTGTCGTCGCGCGATTCGCGATTCGACGGCCAGTTCATCGCGGGTGTCACGACCACCGGCATCTACTGCCGCCCCAGCTGCCCGGCGCATCACGCCGAAGCGCGGCAACGTTCGCTTCTTCCGCACCGCGGCGGCCGCCCACGACGCCGGTCTGCGGGCGTGCAAGCGCTGCCAGCCCGACGCCGTGCCCGGCTCGCCCGACTGGAACCTGCACGACGACCTCGCCTCGCGCGCCATGCGGCTCGTGCAGGACGGCGTCGTCGAGCGCGAGGGCGTCGACGGCCTCGCCCGGCGGCTCGGGTACACCCCTCGGCACGTGTCGCGCGTGCTGCAGACCGAACTCGGCGCCGGGCCCCTCGCCCTCGCCCGCGCGAACCGTGCCCAGACCGCTCGGTCGCTGCTCGCCGCGACGGACCTCCCGATCTCCGACATCGCGTACGCCGCCGGTTTCGGCAGCCTGCGTCAGTTCAACGACACGGTGGCTGCCGTGTACCGGGCGACGCCGTCCGAGCTGCGCGCGATCGCCCGGCGCGGGGTCGCGGGGCCGACGGACCGGTTCAGGATGCTCGAGGCCGGCGAGCTCACACCTGCGGCTCCCGGCCCGCGCGCCATTCGATGCATCCGGGCTCTTCCGCTTCTTCGCCGACCACGCCGTCGCGGGGATCGAGGAGGGCGACGGCTCCCGCTATCAGCGCCGTCTGATGCTGCCCGGCGGCCGGGCCGAGATCGTCGGTCTCCCCCGACCTGGAGCGCACCGGGTGTCCTCGTCACCGCGCGCCTGACGGCTCTCTCCGATGTTCCGGCTCTCGTCGCCCGCGTGCGACGCATGTTCGATCTGGACGCCGACTCGGTCGCCATCGACACCGCGCTCTCCGCGCGATCCCGTGCTCGCGCCGCTCGTCGCGAGCAGTCCCCGGCATCCGCATCGCCGGTCACGTCGACGGCGAGGAGGCGCTGTTCCGCACCCTCGTCGGCCAGCAGATCTCGGTCGCGGCGGCGCAGACGGTGCTCGGCAGGCTCGTCGCGGATCTCGGCGAGGGAACGCGGTTCCCGACCGCCGCGACGATCGCCGAGCGCGGCGCCGAGGTGCTGCGCGGTCCGGCGACTCGCATCGCCACCATCCTGCGGGCGGCGGATGCGGTCGCGAGCGGCGAGCTGCGACTCGATGTCGAGACTCCGGCCGCCGAGCTGCGCGAGCGGCTGCTGGCGCTGCCCGGGATCGGACCGTGGACGGCCGACTACCTGGCCATGCGCGTGCTCGGCAACCCCGACGTGCTGATCACCACCGACCTGGTGGTGCGGCAGATCCGCCGCTGCCCTCGGCCTGCCCGCCGACGAGCCGGGTCTCGCGCGCCGCGGCGCCGCGCTGGGCTCCGTGGCGCAGCTACGCGACCATCCACCTCTGGCGGGCGCGACCCTAGCGGCACGTCCTGTGGCGAGAGGGGCGGCACCGGCCTAGGCTGCCCTGCGTGCCGAGCATCAGCGTTGTCATCCCCGTGCGCAACGACGCCGCGATGCTGACCACCGCACTCGAGTCGCTGGCGGCGCAGACGCGGCCAGCCCGACGAGATCGTGGTGGTCGACAACGGCAGCTCCGATGCCTCCGCGATGATCGCCGAGCGGGCCGGGGCGCGGGTCGTCGCGGAACCGCGCCGCGGCATCCCGTACGCGAGTGCGACCGGCTACGACGTCGCCCGCAACTCGATCATCGCCCGCATCGACGCCGACACCGTCTGCCCTCCGGGCTGGCTGGCGCGCATCGAGCGCAGCTTCGACCGCGATCCGGGTCTCGATCTGCTGACCGGCGGCGCGCGAGTTCTACGGCGGCAACGCGGTCGCCCGCCGGCTCGGGCGCGCGTGGTACATCGGCGGCATGTACTGGGCGGTGACGCCGTACCTCGGGCATCCGCCGGTGTTCGGGTCGAACTTCGCGATGCGACGCGAGGTCTGGGCCGAGCTCGGCGGCGAGGTGCACCGCGAGACCGGCATCCACGACGATCTCGACCTGAGCCTGCACGTGAAGCCGTGGATGACGCGTCGAGTACGACCCCGACCTGATGGTCGAGATCTCGGCACGGCCGTTCGACACCTGGGAGGGGCTGACCCGGCGGCTGTCGTGGGTGATCCCGACCCTGCGCAATCACTGGCCAGAGGATGCGCCATGGCGTCGGCGGGCCGCGCGCCGCGAGTGGCTGGACGAGCGCGGATCCGCCGGGGACGCGGCTCAGGTCGCCTGAGCGTAGAGCGTCAGCAGGTCGCGGGCCAGCGCGTTCGGCGTCGTCTCGCACGGGCTGTGCCCGGTCTTGTAGACGGCGAGCGTCGCGCCGATGCGCTCGGCGAACTCGGCTGTGCAGCGCCGGCGGCCACAGGTCGTGCTCGCCGACCGCGACGAGCTTCGGGAATCGGCACGGCCCGCACCCGGTCACGCAGATCGGGGGCGTGCTTCATCAGCATGATGATGTGCTCCATGCTGCGGCGGCTCGTGTGGTCGAAGCGCATCCGCACGAACTCGAGACGCTTCGGCGGCACGTGGTTCTTGTTCGTCACGATGCCCCAGGTCATGAGCGCCGCGCCGACCCTGCCGCCCACCATCCAGGTGAACGGCCCGAGTCCGCGCACCCCGCGGAAGCCGTTGCCCGGCTCCGGCGGCGCCGCCAGCAGCGCGAGGCTGCGCACCAGATCGGGCCGCTCGACGGTCACCAGCTGTGCCACCGTGCCCGCGAAGGAGTAGCCGAGCAGGTGCGCGGGCCCGCCGTGCCTCCAGCAGCGCGACCATGTCATCCCGGAACAAGCGCGTAGTCGTACCTCGTGCCATCGGACGGACCGGCGGCCGCCGACTCGTACTGGCCGGCCAGGTCGTAGCTCTGCACGTAGTAGCCGGCGGCAGCGAGCACGGGCGCGACGAGCACGAAGTCCTCCTTCGAGCCCGAGACGCCGGGCGCGAGCAGCACCCGGGGATGCGCGCGGGTCGCCGAGCGAGACGACGGCCAGGTCGCCGCTCGGGGCCGCGAACCGTGGATGCGACGGAGCCGGGCGCGGGCACGGTCCAGTCGATGTCGCCCAGCAGGCGATCGAGGCGCTCGGCCTCGTCGGCGGGTTCACCGTGGTACTCGGTCTCGTGGTCGAACACCAGCCCAGGGTAGTGGTGCCCTGCGCGGAACAGGTGGCTCGCCTAGCATCGTGGAATGGCACGTGCGCAACTCCCCGTGACGCGAACCGGGACGCCGACCCGGCCGACGGGCGCGACGAGACCGAGGCGCGAGCGCCTCGACCGCAACTGGAACGAGCTGCTGCAGGAGCTGCGCGTCACGCAGACCGGCACGCAGATCCTCACCGGGTTCCTGCTGACGATCCCGTTCCAGCAGCGCTTCACCGAACTCGACGACGAGCCAGCGCACCATCTACCTGGTGCTGGTCGCGTTCGCGGCGCTCGCCACCATCCTGGCGCTCGCACCGGTGAGCCTGCACCGCGCGCTGTTCCGGCAGGGGGCGAAGCCCGCAGATCGTGCACGACCGACCAACCGCCTGCTGATGGGTGCCCTCGCCAGCGTCGCGGTGACCCTGATCGGGACGTCGGTGCTCATCTTCGACGTCGTCGTCGGGCTCCAGGCCGGGATCATCGCCGGGCGCCGTGACCCTGGTGCTGACCGCGCTGGCCTGGCTCGCCCTGCCCGTCGATGACCGCGGCGGCGTCGGGCGTGAGCTCGGCATCCGACCCGGCGCCGGCGTCTCTGCCGCGCGGCAGCTATCGCGCGGCGGTCGCTGCGCGCGTGGCACGGGTTCATCCGGCACCGCGGCATCGACGCCGCCGCCGCGCTCACGTTCTTCACGGCGCTGGCGACTCTGCCCGCGCTGCTCGTGCTGGTGTCGTCGTTCGCGTTCTTCGACGATCGCGATCGCGCCGCGGCCGATCTCGCGGCGATCGCCGCCACCGTGCTGCCCGACGACGCGGCGCTCGACATCGAGCGCGGCCTCCGCGAGCTGCTGAGCCTCGACAACCCCGGCCTGGCCCTGATCGCCGGCATCGTGCTGCTGCTCTGGACGGTCTCCGGCTACGCGACCGCGTTCGGCCGCGCGATGAACACCGTCTACGAGGTCGAGGAGGGCCGCCAGTTCTGGACCTTCCGCGGCCGGATGCTGCTGGTCGCGGTCGGGCTGATCGTCATCCAGACCGGCATCGTCGCGATCCTGCTCGTCACCCCGGCGGCGGCCGACGACATCTTCGGGCGGCGCGGGCTTCGCTCCCGTCGTCACCACCGCCTGGAACTGGGGCAAGTGGCCGCTGCTGCTGGTGCTCGCTGGTGCTGTTCGTCGCGTGCTCTACTACTTCACCCCGAACGTGCGGCACACGCGCGTGCGCTGGGCGAGCGTCGGATCGCTCGCCGCGATCGCGATCTGGGTGGTCGCGACGCTCGGGTTCGCGCTCTACATCCTCGATCGCCGGGCACTACGACGCGCTCTACGGGTCGCTCGGCGGCATCGTCATCGCGCTGCTCTGGGGCTACCTGACGAACGCGGCGCTGGTCGCCGGCGCCGAGCTCGACGCGGAGTTCGTGCGGCTGCGTCAGCTCGCGCGCGGCGAGCCCGCCGAGGAGATCGTGCGCCTGCCGCTGCGCGACAGCTCGCGCAACCGGATGCTGGCACGCCAGCGCGACCAGGACGTCGCGGCCGCCCGCCGCATCCGGGAGCAGCGTCGACGAAGAGGACGAGAGCTAGGCCGGCGACCGGCGCGTGAGCGTCGGTTCGTCGCCCAGGTGCAGCCCGCCGTTGCTGTTCGCGCCCTGCGTCATCGACCTCGAGCCACTGGCGGCTCAGCTCGATCTGCTTGCTGCCGTAGTACTTGAAGAACATCGGGATGTTGGGGCCGATCCAGGCGGCACTGTGGCCGTCGCCGACCGACGGGTCGTCATTCCAGTTGAGGAAGAACCCCTCCCCGCGGCGCAGCTTCGTCGCGACGACCGCCTGGAGGTGAGCCATCGCGCGGTCGTCGATGTCGATCTCCTGCCGCATGCGTGCCGTAGATGATCTTGCCCATCGGACTCTCCTGCCCAACCCCGGTCGCGTCGCCGGTGTATGGCCAGTATGCACGCTCTGACCGGCCGAATCCCGTCTGAGAACTGCCTGGCCGAACCCTGAAGTCGCCGCTGTCGGCCGCGGCGCGGAGTAGGACAGGAAGGGACGAAAGGGGTCGACGATGCCCGGCAATCGGTACAACTCGATCAAGGACCCGGAGCGTCGAGGAGCTCCGCGACGCGGTCGGCAAGAGAAGGCGGCGCGATCTCGAGCCGCGACTCGACGACTGCGCCCTACGGAACCACTAAGCGGTCTTCTTCTTGGCGGCGGGCTTCGCTGCCGGCTTCTTGGCAGCGGACTTGCTCCCCGCCTCCTTCTTGGCGGGCGCCGCCTTCGTGCCGCCGCGCTTGTCCTCGACCGAGCGTCGCAGGGCCTCCATGAGATCCAGGACCTCGCCGCCGCCCTCGGTCTCGCGACCGAACGTCGCCTCGGTGTCGAGGGCGTCGCCCTGCTCGAGCTTCGCCTCGACGAGGGTGCGCAGCTGCTCCTGGTAGTCGTCGGTGAACTTCTCGGGCGAGAAGTCGCTGGCGAAGCTGTCGACCAGCTGCCGCGACATCTTCAGCTCGGCGGCGCGTGAGGCTCGGCAGCTCGTCGAGCTCGGGGAATCGCGCCTCGCGCACCTCGTCGTCCCACAGCAGCGTCTGCATGGTGAGCACGCCATCCCGCACCCGCAGCGCCGCGAGGCGGGTGCGCTGCCGCAGCGCGAACTGCACGATCGCGGTGCGGTCGCTGTCTTCGAGCGTCTTCATCAGCAGCACGTACGCCTTCGTCGACTTCGAGTCGGGCGCCAGGTAGTAGCTCTTGTCGAACATGATCGGGTCGACCTGGTCGCTCGGCACGAACTCGACGACGTCGATGTCCTTGCTGCGCTCGGCCGGCAGCGCCTTGAAGTCCTCGTCGGTGAGGATGACCGTCTGGTCGCCGTCGACGTACGCCTTCGCGATGTTCTCGTACTCGACGACCTCGCCGTCGATCTCGCAGACCCGCTTGTACCGGATGCGGCCGCCGTCCTTGTCGTGCACCTGGTGCAGCGGCACGTCGTGATCTTCGGTCGCGGAGTACAGCTTGATCGGCACGTTGACGAGCCCGAAGCTGAGCGAGCCCTTCCAGATGGAGCGCATAGCTGCCATTTTCCCCCCGAATGTGGACGGTGTATACCCCCTGTCGCTTGCCGCTGGATAGCGTGAGCACATGGCAGGCACCGAGACACTCGTCGAGGTGGGCGGCCATCGGCTGAAGCTCACCAACCTCGACAAGGTGCTCTATCCCGAGACCGGCACCACGAAGGCCGAGGTGCTCGACTACTACTCGCGCGTCGCCGAGTACCTGATCCCGCACGCGCGCGATCGCGCCGCGACCCGCAAGCGCTGGCCGAACGGCGTCGGTACCTCTGAACAGCCGGGCCAGATGTTCTTCGAGAAGCAGCTGCCCTCGCACGCGCCGAACTGGATCAAGGCCCGCGAGATCGAGCACAGCGACGGCCCGAAGACCTACCCGCTGATCAACGACCTGCCGACGCTGGTCTGGCTCGCGCAGATGGCGGCGCTCGAGCTGCACGTGCCGCAGTGGCGGTTCGGGCGCAACGGGGCGCGCAAGAACCCCGACCGCATGGTGCTCGACCTCGACCCCGGCGAGGGCGCCGGCCTGCCGGAGTGCGTCGAGGTCGCGAAGCTGGTGCGCGAGATCCTGAAAGGCATGGGGCTTGATCCGATGCCGGTGACGAGCGGAAGCAAGGGCATCCACCTGTATGCCGCCCTCGACGGGCCGCAGACCAGCGACGAGATCTCGGCCGTCGCGCACGAGCTGGCCCGCGTCGCTCGAGGCCGATCACCCCGACCTGGTCGTCAGCGACATGAAGAAGGCGCTGCGCGGCGGCAAGGTGCTGCGTCGACTGGAGCCAGAACAGCGGCTCGAAGACGACGATCGTGCCGTACTCGCTGCGCGGCCGGACGCGACCGACCGTGGCGGTGCCGCGCACCTGGCGCGAGCTCGCCTCCCCCGACCTGCGCGCACCTCGAGTTCGACGAGGTGCTGCAGCGCCTCAAGAAGCCCGACCCGCTCGCCGACTTATCCGCCGGGCACATCGACGAGACGCTCGGCGTCTACCGCTCGATGCGGGATGCCTCCAAGACCCCCGAGCCGATGGGCGGCAAGAAGGCCACGGGGTCGAAGGGCGACAGCTTCGTCATCCAGGAGCACCACACCCCGGGCCGCGTGCACTTCGACTTCCGCCTCGAGAAGGACGGGGTGCTGGTCAGCTGGGCGGTCCCCAAGAACGTGCCGACCGATCCGGGTCAGAACCACCTGGCCGTGCACACCGAGGATCACCCGCTCGAGTACGGCGGGTTCGAGGGCACCATCCCGACGGGCGAGTACGGCGCCGGCACGGTGACCATCTGGGACGCCGGCACGTACGAGGAGGAGAAGTTCAGCGACGACGAGGTGATCGTCATCCTGCACGGCGGCAAGCTCGACGCGAAGCGGGTCGCGCTGATCCACACGGGCAGCCGAGCGGCGACGAGCGACACCTCCGACCAGTGGCTGATGCACCTCATGAAGGACCAGCGCAAGGGCGTCTGGAGCTCGGGACCGGGCGCCAAGACGACCGGCGCCGGCGAGCAAGCCGCTGCGCAAGCCGGGCAAGACCGTCGTCGGCACGCGCACCGGCGGCGCGCAGACCGTGCACCCGATGCTCGCCACGCTCGGCGACATCGACGCGTTCACCGGCGGTGACGACTGGGCCTACGAGATGAAGTGGGACGGCTACCGCGCGATCGCCACGATCACGGGATCGGCGACGGTCGTGAGCTTCCGCTCGCGCAACGGCCTCGACATGACGGCCACCTATCCCGGAGCTCGCCGCGCTGCGTCGACGCCGTCGACGGCGACGCCCAGCTCGACGGCGAGATCGTCGCGCTCGACGACAAGGGACGCCCGAGCTTCGAGCGCCTGCAGCAGCGCTCAGGGCTGACCAAGCACGGCGATGTCGAGGCGGCCCGCAAGAAGCAGAAGGTCGAGTTCTTCGTGTTCGACGCGCTGACCCTCGACGGCGAAGTCGATCACGAAGCTGCCCTACGACGAGCGGCGCGACGCGCGTCGAGGCCGCGGTGCGCGAGACCGGCCCGATCAAGGTGCCCGGGGATGCCGGCAGCGACCTGAAGAAGGCCCTCGCGACGAGCAAGCGGCTGGGCCTCGAGGGCGTGATGGCGAAGCGCCGCGACAGCCCGTACCGCGAGGGCAAGCGCTCCCGCGACTGGATCAAGCTGAAGCACACCAGCACGCAGGAGGTCGTGATCGGCGGCTGGCGCCCCGGGCAAGGGCGCCGCGCCGACACGATCGGGTCGCTGCTGCTCGGCATCCCCGACGGCGACACGCTGCGCTACGTCGGCCGGGTCGGCACCGGGTTCAGCGACGCCGAGCTCACGAAGCTGCGCGCCACGGCTCGACCGGATGTCGCGGCAGTCCAGCCCGTTCGGCGACGTCCCGCGCGAGGACGCCCGCGATGCCCGCTGGGTCACCCCGACCCTGGTGGGCGAGGTCGAGTTCGCCGAGGCCACCAGCGAGGGCCGACTGCGCGCCCCCGCCTGGAAGGGCTGGCGCCCCGACAAGGACCCGAAGGACGTGGTGCTCGAGGAGCCCTAGCCCTCGACGCCCGGTCCGTTCCGCGGCAGAGTGGGCGCATGAGTGAGCGCGCATGATCGACCCGACCCCCCTGCCCGGACTCGCAGAGCACACCATCGTCGTGATCGGCGCGGGTAGTGGGCTCGGCGTGGCGACCACGTTGACCCTCCTCGCGTCGGGCGCGCGGGTGCTCGGGACAGACGCCTCGGTCTCGCTGCCGGCCGCGCTCGTCGACGCCGGGACCGGCCTCCCGGGCGAGCTGCACTACAAATCGCTCGATGTGTCGTCGGGCGCCGATTGGGCCGCGTCGTCCGACTGGATCGGCGAGCAGTCCGCCGGCGTCCACGGGATCGCCGACCACGAGGCGGGACACGACGGGCTGACCACCCTCGCGGCACATGTCCTCGACGGGGCGTCGGTCGTGCGAATCGGACCCGCCGAGCGTGCGGAGAGCAGCATCCGGTCGAACACCGTGTCACCACATCCGGATTCTGAGCCGCTGGCCGTCGCGGCCGCGGTCGCGTTCCTGCTCTCCGACCTCGCCGAGTTCTGCGACGGCGCCGTGATGCCGATCCGGGAGCGCCCCGCTCCGGCTACCTAGTCGCGCCGGTTCCCCTTAATAGACGAAGATCGGGATCCAGTCGCGGTTGTGCGCGTGCACGATCGCCAGGAACACCAGCGCATCGAACAGCAGGTGCACCGCGAGCACGTACCCGAGCGAGCGCGTCTTCGCGAACAGGTAGCCCTGCAGCAGCGCGAACGGGATCGTGAACAGCGGCCCCCAGGCGCGGTAGCCGAGCTCCCACAGGAACGACACGAAGATCACCATCTGCAGCAGGTTCGCCAGCCAGAACGGGAAGTGCCGCCGGAACAGCACCAGGCACGTGCAGATGAAGAACAGCTCGTCGAAGGTGCCGACGGCGTTGACGCCGACGAAGAACCGCAGCAGCTCGCTCAGGTCGGTGATGTGCGGCCAGTTCTCGTACGCCCCCGACCGGATGAAGTAGAACGGCAGCAGCAGGTACCCGAGCAGCGGCACCAGGAACACGTACGCGATCTCGAGCCGCGTCTTCTTCTCGTGGCTGCGCCACGGGAACCTGATGACCCGCCGCCGCAACACGAACCGGTCGATCAGGAACGGCGCGAGCACCGCGAGCCCGAGCACGGTGCCGATGCGCACGAAGCTCGGCCACGCGACGTCGGCCTCGACCGAGGTGGTGCTGACGATCGCGATGCCGAGGCCGATGAGCGACAGGTCGAGTGCCGAGCTGCGCGGTCGATCAGGATGGCGGCGAGCAGGCTCACCGCGAGCACCGCCAGCCCGATGATGCGTGAGCCGCAACCCGAAGAGCAGGAACGCCGACAGCGAGACCCCGATCGCGGGCGCGAGGCGCGAGATGCCTGACCCGGATCGCGCTGGCTCGGCTCCGCGGCATGACGTGCCGTCATGGGTGCTGCGTCCGCGGGAAGGGGACGCCCGGCACGACGACGCTGCCCTCGAGCAGGAACGACGCGCCACCCGCCGACCGGATCCTCGAGCCGGATCGGCACCCGGTAGTCCCCGGCGAGCGCGTACACCGGTCGCGGCGTGCGCAGCGTGCAGAGCAGCTGCTGGTACGGCCACACGGTGCCGCCGTTCTGGCAGAGGCCGGGAGCCCGGAACGGGATGTCGCCGGTGTTCATGATCCGGTAGCGCAGCGCGCTGGTCTGCGTCCCCGGCAGCTCGATCTCGCCCCCGCTCGGCACGGTGCGCCAGCTGCCGTCCCCCTGGCGCGCCTCGAGCACCGGCACCATCTCGAGCGACGCCCCGATCACGATGCCCACCTGGGTCTGGATGCCGTCGAAGCTCGCCGACTGCAGATCGAACTCGAGGTGGTTGAGCCCCCGCGTCATCGGGACGTCGAACCCGCAGATGACGAACGACTCGATGCGATGCCACTCGTCGCCGCAGTAAGTACACCTTGGGGCCGCCGAACGCGTCGGGAGCCGTCAGCCGACCGTAGAAGCCGTGCAGCCCGCTCTCACCGGGCTCGATCCGCACCGTGACGTGGGTGGTCGGTCCGTTCGCGCCGAGGTGCGCCCAGGCCGCGACGCCCGGCGTCGAGAGGTCGACGTCCTCACCCCAGTTCTCGACCGAGAGGTGGATCGAGGGTGCCGCCGTGCTCCCCCGGCACCCAGGCTGCGCGCGGGCGTTCCGGACCGCGGGCGTCACCGTCACGCTGCCGAGCGAGCAGCAGCGCAGCGACACCCGCGATCAGGTTCATGCCAGGCGTTCGGCAGCCGACAGCGTCATGTCAGGTCGCCCTCGTCCTTCTTCACGAGCTGCGACAGGTCGATCACGCCGCTCGCCGGCACCACGCCGCTGAGGCGCTCGGGCGACAGCACCCGCGCGACCTCCTCCTCGGTCATGAGGCCGGCATCGACCACCAGTTCGGCGATCGACGCGTTCGTGGTGAGCGCGGTGTGCGCGAGCGTGGCCGACGCGGCGTAGCCGATGTACGGCGTCAGGGCCGTGACGACGCCGACGCTCGACTCGACCTGCATGGTGAGGCGCTCGGTGTTCGCCTCGATGCCGTCGATGCAGTTGACGCGCAGGGTGTGGCAGGCGTTCGTCATCCAGGCGATCGACTGCAGGATGCTGTGCGCGATCACCGGCTCGAAGGCGTTCAGCTGCAGCTGGCCGGCCTCCGCGGCGGCGGTGACCGTCGCATCCGCTCCGATCACGCTGAACGCGACCTGGTTCACGACCTCGGGGATGACCGGGTTCACCTTGCCCGGCATGATGCTCGAGCCGGCCTGACGGGCGGGCAGGAAGAGCTCGCCGATGCCGGCCTGCGGGCCGGACGACAGCAGCCGCAGGTCGTTGCAGATCTTCGAGAGCTTGACGGCCGCGCGCTTCAGCGTGCCGGACAGGGTCATGAAGATGCCGGCGTCGGCGGTGGCCTCGATGAGGTCGGGCGCGGTCTCCTGCGGGATGCCGGTGAGCTGCTCGAGCTGCAGGCGCACCGCCTCGGCGTAGCGCGGGTCGGCCGTGATGCCGGTGCCGATCGCCGTGGCGCCCATGTTGATCTCGTTGAGCCACTTGATGACCTCGGTGAGGCGGTCGTAGTCCTCTTGCAGCGTGTGCGCGAAGCCGGTGAACTCCTGTCCGAGGGTCATCGGCACGGCATCCTGCAGCTGCGTGCGCCCGACCTTCAGGACGTGCGCGAACTCGCGGCCCTTCGCCGCGAAGCTCTCGGTGAGCAGGGCGTGCTCCTCGAGCAGGCGGATCACGCCGAACACCATCGCGAGCTTGATCGCGGTCGGGTAGACGTCGTTGGTCGACTGGCTGCGGTTGACGTCGTCGATCGGATGCAGCGCCGAGTAGTCGCCGAACGGCAGGCCCATCGCCTCGAGGCCGGCGTTCGCGATGACCTCGTTGGTGTTCATGTTGGTGCTGGTGCCGGCGCCGCCCTGGATGACGCCGACCACGAACTGCTCGTGCAGCTCGCCGTCGACGATCCGCTCGCAGACGGCGTCGATGATGTCGGCCTTGGCGGGCTCGAGCACGCCGATCTCCTTGTTGGCGCGCGCCGACGCCTGCTTGACCCGGGCGAGAGCGCGGACGAGGTCGGGGTAGTTGCTGATCGCGCGGCGCGTGATCGGGAAGTTGATGAGGGCCCGCGCGGTGTGGATGCCCCAGTAGACGTTCTCGGGGATCTCCATCGATCCGAGCGAGTCGCTCTCGGTGCGGGTCGGGCCGCCACCGGACA
Source organism: uncultured Actinomycetota bacterium (assembly GCA_963730045.1). Lineage (GTDB taxonomy): Bacteria > Actinomycetota > Actinomycetes > Actinomycetales > Microbacteriaceae > JBDSKH01. The sequence continues at coordinate 424,878 of CAVSPQ010000005.1, forward strand.
GCTGCTCTGGCGCGTACTCGGGGCCGTTGGTTGCGACGTTGTCGTCGCCGTGGATGAGCTGCTCGGTCATCGCATGTCGGTACCGGATGCGGCGCGCGATGCGACCTTGGTGCGCTCGGTGGGTGCTTGTGGCATCCGAGTCTCCTTTGACTGTGGTGCCCCCAGCGTACCGACCCGCACTGAGCGCCTATAGGCCGAGGGGCGTGTGCAGCGCAGGAACAATCAGGAAAATTCCGAAAGCGACAACGAACACGCAGCACGCGTAGCAGGACGACCGCCGCGAACCGGCGCCAGCGTGCCTCGCCGTCGCCGAGCCGCAGCGCCAGCGAGAACAGGGTGACCAGCAGGCGAGGCCGAGACGAGCGTCGTGACGACGACGGTGACGAACGCCATCCAGTCGATCGTCATTTCTTGGCCCTCTTCTTGCGCTTCTTCTTCGGGCGCACGAACGCGCCGGCTGCGGCTGGTGGAAGTTGCGGTGGTCGACGCGCTTGCGACGCGACAGCAGGAAGATCGTGAGGATCGCGGCGGCGGCGAGCACCACATCCAGGATGACGCCGTACTCCCAGACCTTGGCGATGAACGCAGCGACTGCCGCCGACGAGCCCGGCGGCCGGGATCGTGATGAGCCAGCCGAGGCCGATGCGGCCCGCGGTCTTCCAGCGCACGGATGCGCCCTTGCGGCCGATGCCGGTGCCGATGACCGATCCGGATGCGACCTGCGTCGTCGAGAGCGCGAAGCCGAGGTGGGTGGAGGCGAGGATCGTCGCGGTCGTCGACGCCTCGGCCGCGAAGCCCTGCGGGGGCTCGATGCCGTCGGTGATGTCCTTGCCGAGCGTCTTGATGATGCGCCAGCCGCCGGAGTAGGTGCCGGCCGCGATCGCGATCGCACAGGCGACGATGACCCAGAACTGCGGTCCCGTGCCGACATCCTGCATGCCCGGCGGCGATCAGGGTGAGGGTGATGACGCCCATCGTCTTCTGCGCGTCGTTGGTGCCGTGCGCGAGCGAGACGAGCGAGCTGGTGAAGACCTGCCCGATCTTGAAGCGGTCGCGTTGGCGCTTCTTGGTGATGCCGTACGCGATCTTGGTGGCGAGGTAGGCGACCGTGCCGGCCAGCAGCGGGGCGAGGAGCGCCGGGATGAGGATCTTCGACATGAAGACGCCGCCGTCGATGGGGCCGAAGCTCCAGGCGCCGACGACGGCCGCGCCGATCAGTCCGCCGAACAGCGCGTGACTCGACGAGGACGGCAGGCCGAACAGCCAGGTGACCAGGTTCCAGACGATGGCGCCGATGAGCCCGGCGAGGATCATCGACGGCGTGATCTGCAGGCCGCCGTCGCCCTCGCGGATCAGCCCGCCCGAGATGGTCTTGGCGACCTCGGTGCTGAGGAACGCGCCGACCAGGTTGAGCACGGCGGCGATCGCCACCGCCGTCCTGGGCTTGAGCGCACCGGTCGCGATGGGTGTCGCCATCGCGTTGGCCGTGTCATGAAAGCCGTTGGTGAAATCGAAGATCAGGGCCAGTGCGATGACGAGCACGACCAGCAGGGTGAGGTCCACTGCGCGACGAGTCTCACACGCCGGTGAACCCCACACAACTTCTAGATGAACTCCCTATCCGGGACTCAGCTTGCTCGCCTCCGGGACACTAGCCGGGAAACCCGAACGCGCCGATGATCAGCCCCATCACGACGACGGTCACGAGCTCGTGCGCGAGGTTCAGCACGGTCAGCGACGAGGGCCGCCGGTCGAACAGATCGTGCGTGAGCATGCGGGACGGCGGTGAAGCCGATCCACAGGATGACGGCGGTCAGCACGGCGTTCAGCAGGAAGTTGCCCTCGTAGAAGTGCTGGGCGAGCGCCGCCGGAGCCGGCCAGCACCGCGGCGGTGAGGAAGCTCACGACGAAGGTGATGATGAGAGGAAGGGCGGCACCCTTCGTGTCCTCTTCCGTGATGCCGCTCAGCCGCATCCAGCGCGCGCCGAAGACCGGCTTCGCGTACCAGATGAAACCGACGACCATGCTCGACACTGCCGCTAGCACAACGGCCAGCCAATTGATCTCAGGAACCATGTCTGCATCATGGCCCCAATGGGGGCGCCACCGGAATGGGGAATTACGAGGGCGACCCCGTCGTTCATAGCCTGACTGCACGAGTCCGAGCCGCGGACTCTCTCTCAGCAACGGGGAACCCGACAGTGTTTTCACGCCGGGCTCTCGGGATCTTCGCGCTCAGCGCGGTGGTCCTGGCAGCCATCAGTTTCGCCATCGTCGACGTCTCCATCGCGAACGCCAACGGGTGCATCGGCGTGTCCGGTCCGTGCCTCGACTCGGCGATGCCGGGAGTGGCGACGATCTTCGCGATCATCGGGACGCTCGCCCTGCTGGCGAGCGTGCTGCCGGCGATCAGCTGGTTCATCGGCGCGATCCAGCATCCGACACCACGACGCCGAGTTCGAGCCGATGCGCGTCGTCGTACCCGCCGGCACCGTGGCTTTCGACGACCTGGAGGACGTATGAGCGACGAACTCGACGCGGTCGCCCTCGAGCGACTCTTCGCAGCGCACCGCGAGCCGTCCGACGCTCCGGATGCGGTGGCGGTCCTGCAGCGACGCACGCCTCCGCGGCACCGGGCTCGGCGGCGCGCGCTGGAAGCCGCCGCTCCTGCTTCTGAGCGCTCCGCCTCCGACCTACAGGCGATCCAGCCCCAGCACCCGCAGGACAGCGACACCTTCGTCCGCTGACGCCGACAGGTCCACCTCGGCCCGGATGCCCCAGTCGTGGTCGCCGGCGGGGTCGTCGATGATCTGACGCACCTTCCAGACGTCGGGCTCCTCGTCGATGATGATCCTGGCGCTGCTGCGCGCGTCGGGTCCGGTGCCGATCGCGTCGTGCTCGTCGAAGTACGCGTCGAGCGCCTCCGACCAGCCGGCGTCGGGATCCAGGGCCACCAGCTCGTCATCGCGCTGCAGCGCCGCGAGCTGCACCCGCCGCCACAGCTCGTTGCGCACCAGCACCAGTGAACGCGCGCTTGTTCGTGACGACGCTGGTCGGCGCCGGAGGCCGGAGTCCATCGGGGAAATTGGTCGGCGCCTCCGGGATCGAGCACAGGGTTGGTCAGCGCCTCCCACTCGTCGAGGAGCGAGCGAGTCGACCTGCCGCACCAGCTCGCCCAGCCACTCGATGAGGTCCCGCAGCTCGTCGGTCTTGGCGTCATCCGGGATCGTCTGCCGCGCCGCGCGGTACGCGTCGGAGAGGTAGCGCAGCACGAGACCCTCGCTGCGGCCGAGCTGGTAGAACGCGACGAACTCGCCGAACGTCATCGCCCGCTCGTAGAGGTCGCGCACGACGCTCTTCGGCGAGAGCTCGAAGTCGCGCACCCACGGCTGACTCGACGCGAACGTCTCGAACGCCTGCTCGAGCAGCTCGTCGAGCGGCTTCGGCCAGGTGACGCTCTCGAGCAGCTCCATGCGCTCGTCGTACTCGATGCCGTCGGCCTTCATGGCGCTGACCGCCTCGCCGCGCGCCGTGAACTGCTGCTGGCTGAGCACCTGACGCGGGTCGTCGAGGGTGGACTCCAGGATGCTGATCATGTCGAGCGCATAGGTGGGCTCCGTCGGGGTCCAAGCAGCTCGAACGCGGCGAGCGCGAACGGCGAGAGCGGCTGGTTGAGCGCGAAGTTCGGCTGCAGCTCGACGGTGAGCCGGATGCGGGCGCTGCCGTCGAATCCACCGCCCTGCTGCTCGACCACCCCGGCGTCGCGCAGGGTGCGATAGATGCCGATGGCGCGCCGGGCCAGCTCGCGCTGCCGCGGCCGGCCCTCGTGGTTGTCGAACACCAGGTCGCGCACGATCGTGAACGCGCTGCCCGGCTCGCTCGCCGGCACGTCGGCGCCCGTCGCGCCCGATCAGGTTGATCAGCATCGCGGCCGTGAGCTGCATCGAGCTGGTCAGCGTCTCGGGCTGGGCGGCGATCAGGCGCTCGAAGCTGCCCTCGCCCCAGTTCACGAAGCCCTCTGGCGCCTTCTTCTTGACGAGCTTGCGCTTGGCCTTCGGGTCGATGCCGGCCTTCGCGGCTCCGCGGGCGTTCTCGATCTCGTGCTCCGGCGCCTCGGCGACGACGTCTCCGGCGATGTCGTGCCCGGCGCGACCGGCGCGCCCGGCGACCTGGTGGAACTCGCGGGCGCTCAGCTGCCGCATCCGGACGCCGTCGTACTTGGTGAGCGCCGTGAGCAGCACGGTGCGGATCGGCACGTTGATGCCGACACCGAGGGTGTCGGTGCCGCAGATGACCCGCAGCAGCCCGCGCTGGGCGAGCGTCTCGACGAGGCGACGGTACTTCGGCAGCATGCCGGCGTGGTGGACGCCGATTCCGGCGCGCACCAGGCGGTTGAGGGTCGCACCGAACCCCGCCGAGAACCGGAACCCTCCGATCGCCTCGCCGATGGCATCCCGTTGCTCGCGGGTGGCGACCTTCGCGCTCGACAGCGCCTGCGCGCGCTCGACGGCCGCGGCCTGCGAGAAGTGCACGATGTAGACGGGGGCGAGGCCGTCGGTGAGCAGCTCCTCGACGGTCTCGTGCACGGGCGTCATGACGTACCGGTAGTGGAGGGGTACGGGACGCTCGACGCCGGTCACCTGCGCCACCTCGCGCCCGGTGCGGCGCTCGAGGTCGGCGGCGAGGTCGGTCAGGTCGCCGAGGGTCGCCGACATGAGCACGAACTGCGCGCGGGGCAGCAGCAGGAGCGGCACCTGCCACGCCCAGCCGCGATCGGGGTCGGCGTAGAAGTGGAACTCGTCCATGACGACGACGTCGGCCTGCGTGTCGCGCCCTTCGCGCAGCGACAGGTTGGCGAGGATCTCGGCCGTGCAGCAGATGATCGGCGCGTCGGGGTTGACGCTCGAGTCGCCCGGTCACCATGCCGACGTTCGCGGCGCCGAAGGTGTCGACGAGCGCGAAGAACTTCTCGCTGACCAGGGCCTTGATCGGGGCGGTGTACCAGCTGCGCTGCCCCTGGGCGAGCGCGGCGGCGTGTGCCGCGACGGCGACGAGCGACTTGCCGGTGCCGGTCGGCGTGCTGAGCACCAGGTGCCGGCCGAGCACCAGCTCGAGCACGGCCTCCTCCTGGGCCGGATAGAGGCGGATGCCGCCCTCCCGCGCCCAGTCGTCGAACGCGCCGACGAAGGCATCCGGATCCCACGGCGTGCCGCCAGTCCGGGAAGGAGTCGGTCAGCACCCGTCGAGTCTGTCACCCGCCAGTCACCCTGCTGCACTACCCCCTGGTATGGGGTATGGCGCACGGGTTATCCTGAGAGACCGCCTTCCCATACCATTTCGAGGGATCGGTGAACTGGCATCCGATCGACGAGCACCGACCGACCCGGATAGGAGCGTGCGCCTTGGCTGACGAAGACGTGCGCGTACCCGCCGGCTGGTATCCCGATCCGCTCGGCCTCCCGCAGCTGCGCTGGTGGGACAACCACGCGTGGACCGAGCACACCTCCGACGCGCGCCAGCCGATGGTCTCCGAGACCGTCACGGTCACGCTCGCCGCTTCTGGCCTACGCCGACGACGACGAGCTCGCACCGACAACCTGTACGACCTCGACGACGACCTCGACGACGCGCTGACCCGTCGCGAGCGCCGCGAGCGCGAGCGCCTCGAGACCGACGACGACGGCGTGCGCGCCGAGACCGCTCGACGACCCGGCCTTCGCCGACCCGCTGCTCTCGCTCGAGGCCCCCGCCCCGGCCGAGGTCATCCCCGAGGAGCCGTCGCCCGGCGTCCCGTTCGCCGAGACCCACATCCTCGACGACGCGCCCGACCAGCGGCGCCTACGACCTCGGCGTCCGCTACGACGACCTGCTCGGTGACGCCGCTCGGCGCCACCAGCACCCCGCGCTCGGCGTTCGCTCACGTCAGCGAGTCCGCCACCAGCTTCGTTCCCGACCACGGTCCCGAGCCGATGTACTCCGGCTACGCCGGTCGCGTCACGACCGCCGATCGCCGAGGACGACATCGACACCACCACGGGCCCCGCCTGGGTGATGACGCTGATCCCGGTCTACACGCTGATGGTCGGCCTGCTGATGCTGCTGTCCGGATCCGCGATCAAGCCCACGATCCTCGCGCTCGCGATCCTGTACGGCGTGCCGCACATCGTCGGCATCGTGCTCGCGATCCTGGACTACCGCATCCTGCGTCAGCCGCGGCATGGACCGCCCCGCCCACTGGCTGTGGAGCATCCTCGGCGCGCCCGTCTACCTCATCGCCCGTCTCACCAAGACGGTCCGCGTGTCGGGCCAGGGCTTCGGTCCGCTCATCACGTTGCTCACGCTCGGCGCCGTCTCGATCGGTGCCGCACTGGCCGCACCCGGCCTCGTCATCCAGCTGAACCCGGGATACTTCTCGGTCGAGGCGCAGCAGTCGGTGCGCAACGACGCTGCGATCCTGGGCGCCGACCTCGACGTCAACTGCCCCGACACGCCTCCGCTGCTGATGGGCCAGAGCTTCCAGTGCTCGGCGACGAACGAGAACCAGGAGTTCTTCCAGGTGCTCGTGAGCCTCCAGCGCGCCAACGGCTGGATCGAATGGCGCGTCGACAACTGGGGCATCTACTCGATGACGAGCTAGAACCGACCCGTTCTACCCCCGATATGCGACATACCCCTACTGGGGGCATACTCCCCCGGACCCGAGTTCTAGGCTGTCAACACTCAGATCCGACCCGAGAGGAGCAGCGTGTGACGACCGAACAAGCGACCCGCGTGGTTCCCGCCGGGTGGTACCAGGATCCCGCCAACCCCGCCAACGTCCGCTGGTGGAACGGCATCACCTGGACCGACCACGTCGAGGCCGAAGCCCGCCGACCAGCAGGCCGCCGCCGCCGGAGCGCTCTCGAGCCGTCGAAGCCCGCGCCATGGAGCGTCAGCACGGCATCACGACCGCCGAGAACGACATCATCATGAGCGCCGCGACCGGCGACACGCCAGTCGGGCCACCCGCGCACCGGCACCATCGCCGCATCGGTCGGCGCCGCACAAGCGCCGCATCGCACCGGCACCGTCTCGTCGTGGCTGCTCGGCATCACGCCGGCCATCGCCCTCGCTGCTCACGCGTCGTCGCCGGCTACGTCTTCTTCTACGTCACGCCGACCCCGCTCGTCGCGGCCGTCGCCGTCGTGCTCTACGTGCTCGGCTTCCTGTGGGCGGTCGGCGACAGCCGCGCCCTCGCGACCCGCGGTCACAAGATCGCCAGCCCGCTGTGGGCTCTCGCGCTTCCCGTCGTCGGCCCGCTGCTCTACCTGGTGAACCGTCGCCGCCGGGCTCCCGGCAGCTCGCCGCTCATCGCCTTCCTCGTGCTTCTTGCGTGATCGCCGTCGGCATCCCGCTGGCCGGCGTCGCGACCGGCAGCGCCGCCGTCGTCACGAAGGCACTCGAGGTGCAGCAGGCGGTGCGCTCCGACCTCGTCGGCACCGGTGCCGCGACCAGCGTCACCTGCCCGCCGATCCTCGAGACGGTCGCCGCCGGCACCGTCTTCACCTGCGACGCCGTCACTCCGGACGGCAACACGGTGCACGTCTGGGTCAGCTTCGACAACGAGCAGGGCCAGTTCAGCTGGGCTCTCGCCAACCGCTGAGCGGTTTTCGCCCGCTTCCGACTCCCTGCGCGACTCCTGTGCGCCTGCTTTGCCATGCTCGCACGGGTTCGCGTAGCGTAACGGCATGACCGGACGACACGCAGCGCCGCGCCGACGAGGCTTTCGATCAGCGCGAGCGCGATCGCGCCGGCGCACACCGCGCCGACGTCGAGCCGCTGGGCCTGCGACGGAGGCCGCAGCCCTCGCGGCACAGGCGCCGCCGGCGCCGGCCGCGAAGCCGGCAGCCGCGCGCCGAAGGCCGCCGCCGGTGAAGAAGGCCACGCCGCCGCGTAAGACCGCGCCATCCACCTCGAAGAAGGCAGGCACATCATGAACGACCGACAGGGTGACCGGGACGAGGTGGCCGACGCGATCCGCGCCCGCCAGTCCCTCGAGAACGACATCGACCTGAGCGGCGAGGAGCTCGTCGGCCCCGCCTTCACGAGCGGCGAACGCCTCGGCGCCCTCGGCGACTTCGAGCAGACCGACGCCGACGAGGCGCTCGACGACGACGACGTGGAGAACGAAGAGACGTAGCCGGTCAGCGTCGGTCGGCGCTCGTAGGCTGACTCCGATGCGACTTCTGCTGATCCGGCACGGCCAGACGCCCGCGAACGTGCGCGGCCTGCTGGCGACGGCGCGCCCCGGACCCGGTCTGACGCGGCTCGGGCGCAAGCAGGCGGCCGCACTGGCGATCGTGCTGGCGGATGCCGTGGCCGGCGAGCAGATCGCCGCGATCTACGTGTCGCCGCTCACGCGAACCGCCGAGACGGCCGCGCCGCTCGCCGCCTCCCTGGGTCTCGATCCGCAGGTGCTCGAGGGTCTCGAGGAGATCGAGGCCGGCGACCTCGAGGACCGCCGCGACATGCCGTCCGTCATGGTCTACGTGCGGACCGTCTTCGGGTGGGCGGCCGGCGATCTCGACGTGCGCATGCCGGGCGCCGATCGACGGATCGGAGTTCTTCGCGCGCTTCGACGCGGCGATCGAGGCGGTGGCGGCGCAGCATCCGGATGCCACGGTCGCCATCGTCTCGCACGGTGCCGCGATCCGGGTCTGGTCGGGGTCGCGTGCGGCGAACCTCAGCGCGGACTACACCGCACACCGCCACCTCGACAACACCGGCGTCGTGGTTCTGACCGGCTCCCCCGCGGACGGCTGGCTCGCCGAGACCTGGATGGGCGAGCCGATCGGCGGGCTCGCGAAGCTGTGAACGGGCTGCCGAGGCGGTCGCCTGAGAGCAGAGACGACCGGGATTCCTTGCCATTCTGGCGCCGAGCGCGTGTCATGGGGTCATGAGCAATGACAATGCGGCAGATGCCAGCAGCATGGAGCAGCCTCCCGAGGTCGACGCCGACAACGGCGAGCTGAACTCCAAGGATGGCAAGATCAAGGACGGCGCTCCCTCGGCCGACTGGCTGCCCGAGAATGCACCCCCGACCGAGTCGGAGACAGGACCGGTGACGTGATGAGTATCGACAACCCGCTGGCCACCCCCGAGCCTCCGGCAAACCCCGGCGCACCCGCCAGCCCGGGCGCGCCCTCGACGCCCGAGGTACCGGCCGACCCCACGTCGCCGGAGCCGATGCCTCCTACGCCCGACGAGCCGAGCCCGTTCGTCAGCGGCTCGCCGGCCGGGCTCGACGACTCCTCCGGCTTCGACGACGAGCTGACCCCGTCGAACGTCGACCCCGACCCGAGCTAGCGCCTCGCCAGCACAGCCGGTCAGGGTAGCCATGCGGGTCGCGACCCGTGCGAGTCTGCCGGCTCCTGACACCGGTGCGGTGTGAGATGTCCAGGCGTTCGGGTTCTGTAGCACGCCGTGCTACAAAACCCGAGGAGCTAGAGGGTCTTGCCGTCGCCCTCGACGGGCTCGTCGGGGAAGACGCGCTTGTAGCTGCGGCCGTCGTCGAGGGTGACGGTCTCCGCGCGCAGCTGGCCGCGTGAGACGCGCAGGTAGATGGCCTGAGCCGTGACGCCGAGTGCGGCGGCGGCCTCCGACGACCGAGAGGCCCGGCAGGTCGACCGGACGCGAGCTGGGACGCGCTGCACGCTTGCGGCCGGCCTCGTGCCGCGCCGCGATCTCGGCATCGGTACCCTGCCAGCGCCACTTCGCGGCCGCGACGCCCACGCCCGCGGCCGCGGCGATCGACGGGCCAGCCGGCCCCGGCATCCAGAGCCTCGCGCACGGCGGCGAGTGTCGCCTCGTCGGCGTCGAGCGCGGCGACGGCGCCGCGCACGGCAGCGACCCGCTCGAGCGGCGTCCGCGCGTGCGAGAGCGCCTTCAGCGCGCGCCGCGACGAGTCGGACAGGTACCGCACGGCGCTACTCGCTCGGCTGGAACCAGGGCGGGAAGACGGAGACCTTCGGCGCGTGACCGCCGGCGTCCTTGAGCAGGCGCTTCACGCGGTCGCGCACGCGGTCGTTCGGCACGCCGATGAGGGTGATCGCCTCGAACGGCACGGAGTCCGGCGCCAGGATCTCGGGCTCGACGAACTCGGGATCCTCGCTGCGGAGGCGGCGGATGAGGGGCGCTCCCCCGTCGGTGCCGATGCCGAACCGCGTCGAGAGGTCGGCGGCGTCGCGGTCGGTGACCACCACATCCGGACCCAGCTCGCCGGCCGTGCGTCACCAGCATCACGTAGTCGAGCGGCTTGGTCGCCCGCGCGGCATCCGACCAGTGGATGCCGACGGCGCCGCTGCGCAGCTCGTCCCAGCGTGCGGCGTCGGGTGAGAGGTAGAACGGCACGTAGTCGGCGACCGTCGCGCCGTCGCGCACCTCGATGGTCGCCGCGGATCTCGCGGGTCGCTGCCGAACTCACGTCGACGACCGGGACCGACGCGCGGCTCGCAGGGCCCCGTCGGCGAGGATCGCCGCCAGGTTCTGCTCGTGGGTCACGTGGAAGATCCGCTGCTCGGCCAGCGTCACGCGTCGGCGCGACGACGCGTACCCTGCCGCGCGTCCCCCCGCGTGCCGCACGCGCGCGCCCGGGACACGCGTGCGCGTCGCGGGCGATCACCTCTTTGGGGTCGCGACGGGGGAAGCAGATGTCACACAGTCCGTCTTCGAAACCGTGGATGCACTCGGCCAATGGATTCCCCTCGTCAGGTCCACGTTACGGCACACGAACGGGGCCCCGCCGCGATGGCGAGGCCCCGTCCCTGTGATGCAGGTCAGTCAGAGCGTGTTACTTGTCGCCCCAGTGACCGTTGCCGTGTCCACCGTGACCGTCGCGGTCACCCCATCCGGAGTTGCCCCAGCCGTCCTTGTCGCCCCAGCCGTGGCCGCCGCCGTGGTGACCGTGGCCACCGCCCGGCTTGCGCTTGGCCTCGCTGAGCGTCCAGACGGCGTGAGCCATCGCGTCGGCGTTCACCTCGAGGGTCGTCCTTCGAGATGTTCGCCGTGGTGTCGCACGCCGGTGGTAGCACGGGTCGTACGCCGCGCCGGCGGTTCCGCCGAAGATGGCGGCCTGCTCGGCGGTCTTGATTCCCTCTGCTCCGGTGAAGAGTCCACCAGCCGGGATGCCGGCGTTGATGAATCCGAAGTAGTCCGAACGGCCGTCGAACGCGGTCGGCGCGAACGGGATGTCCTGCGAGGCGAAGTAGTCGTTGAAGACGTGCTCGATCTCGGCAGAACCCTCAGGGCCGTCCGTGCCGAATGCGTCACCGTCACCGTCGTAGACGAAGTTGACCGCGTTGGGCGAACCGATCATGTCGAAGTTGAGGTTCAGGGCGATGTTGGCCGCCTGCTCATCCGTCAGCTGGGACACGTAGTAGTTCGAGCCCTGGAGGTTGTCCTCCTCGCCGCTCCAGAACGCGAACGTGATCTGGTTCTTCGGCACCGACTTGGTCTTGGCCAGCTGGATCGCGAGCTCGAGGATCGCGGCGGTGCCGGATCCGTTGTCGTTGATCCCGGGGCCCTCGGCCACCGAGTCGAGGTGTCCGCCGACGACGACCTGCTTCGTCGGGTCACCCTTCTTGGTGGACGCGAGCACGTTGAACGTGTCGACCGTGACCGTGGTGGTCTGCACGTTGATGCGCAGCTCGAGGTCGGCGCGGCGTTGACGAGCGCCTCACCGATCTCGTAGCTGGTGCCGACGACCGGGATGTTGACGATGCCGAACGCACCGAGCGTTCCGAGCAGCACACCGAAGCGGTCGTCACCCGGGACGTCGTTGCCCTGGTTGAAGATGACGACACCGGATGCTCCGGCGGCCTCCGCGTTCGCGGCCTTGACGCGCGAACGAGCAGCGTTCCGCGCTGCATGAGCGCGATGTTGCCGGCCGTGAAGCCCGCGAAGTCCTCCGCCTCGCACCCGCTGGTGATGGCGCGGTCGCCCGCGAGGTTCACGTCGACCGTGGTCGCGGCAGCGCTGACGTCGCCCTCACCGGAGTAGTCCATCGGATAGAACTGGTCGAGCAGCATGTACTCCGTCGGGGTCGGGTGCGACCTGCGCGAAGTTCGACTCGTCGAGGTTCGTCTTGTCGTAGCTGAACGCCTGGCGCGTGGTCGTGTACCCGGCCTTCTTCAGCTTCGCCTCGACGTACTCGGCGCTCGCGACGTGACCGGGAGTGCCCGCTGCGCGGTTGCCTCCGTTCTCGTCGGCGATCTCCTGGAACTCGGCCAGGTGCTTCTGGATGTTCTTGGCCGTCACCGCCTTGCGCAGCTTCTCAGAACCAGGATCCTTGTTTCCGCCCACGCTCTGCTCGGCCGAGGTGGAGACCCCGGTCACAGCGAAGGCAGGTGTTGCCAGTCCGACAGCGAGGATCGCTCCTGTCGCGATGGCGGCTGCCGAGATCACTCGGCGATGCCGTGTTTCGATCACGTGTGTGTTCCCCTTTTCACGTATCGCGGCCGACCGCTTTTCAGTCGGCACGGTGTTTCGACGCTAACCCCCGTTTGGGGGACGTTTAGGGGATATGGAGCGTATCCGGAGGTTGTGTGGGCCTTTCGGGGGACCGTGGCGTGACCGGCGATCGGGGTACGGATCCAGTAGCGTTTTCGGGTGAAGATCGTCGCTTCCCCTCCTGTGCTCGTGTCGACCGTTCTGCTCTCCGGATGCTGCAGCCCCGACCCAGGATGAGGTGGAGACCCCGGCGCCCCGCGCGGCGGTCACGCAGACCCCGACTCCGACCCCGTCGGCGAGCGTCGCACCTGCTGCTCGTGGCGCCGGCTCCCCCGCCGGCGGCGCCAGCTCCCGCCCCCGCCCCGGCTCAGGTCGACTACATCGGCCCGGTCGTCTCGCGCTGGGGCGGATGCTTCTCGCGCCTGGGTGTCGGCGACCTCTACTACGACTCGCTCTCGAGCACCGTGACCGGAGCCTGGAACGGCGGCGCGCTCACGTGGAGCGTCGGGCCGGGGAACGCGTCGGGCACCCCGGCGGATCAGCAGTCGGTGGATGCGTTGGCGGGTGCTGACTCACTCGAAGAGCCTCGCGAGTACCGCAGCAAACATACTGCTCGACCACCAAGCCGCAGGGATCGTGACGATCCCGAGCAGCAAGACCCAGAGGACCCCGACGCGCCCCACGCCCCGATCGATCCTGCGGTAGGCGCGGACAAGTTCTAGGTCCTCGCCGATACTCGGTGCAATTCGGCTCCAGACGGTCGAGTCACTGAGGGCTCCCACAACTCGTCGTACCTCGTCCTCCGAGAGAACCGGCGTCCGTCGCGTGAGGCCCTTGACGACGCCTTCGACTTGACGACTCCGATATTGATGCCATTCCAATGTGGAGCGCGTTTCGTCTTCACGCTGCGCGCACCGCTTATCGCGATGATCGGCAGAACAGGCGCGGTGAGCTCAGCTCTGTTCATGACCCGGATCACACGTTTGCCCTCGGCCGCCGACTTGCGGGGATATTCGGTCTTCCAGCCATCGCTTCGAAAGCGATCTCCGTCTACCCGCACGTCTCGGTCGATAAGCCGCTTCGTGTTGATCGGGAACACTCCCGGAGGGCCGATGGCCAGATGATCAATATCGGTGCCGCGATCTCCGACGGGCACCGAATGGAGCACCGTCCACGCCGGCCCAAGCTTCGCCAGCCGAGCTGCCATGAACAGCTCGCCCCTGACGCCGCGAAGCCAGTTCATCGCCTCTGGATAAATCCGAACTAGGCCGAATGGCAGCTCCTTGGCGCACTTTCCAGTCCTTCGCGGTCCAAGACGAAGCACTCTTCTCCCCATGCCGAATTCCGACAGGCCGGTCCGACCGGGGGACTTCGGCTGCCCGAACGCGCGAGGAAAATCCTCAACCAAGATGCCAGCGGCGTTGTCGGTGATCAGGTCATCTTCCCTCGTCGGAGGTGTCAATATTGGGGGTCACTCGCAGCGAGTAGCTCCTGCCGCCAATACGCTTCAACGCTTTGACGTTCTGGAGTATGCTCTGGAGGGAGTTATCGACACCCTCAGCGAGCGCGAACCATGGCTTGTAGTTGAGGTTTCGCAAAACCCCGAGCATGGAAACCCCAGGAGAAATCCGGACCGTCAGATCCTTCTTTCGAACCTGTGCCATTAGCTTGCGAGTTGCATCGGCTGGGGGCTGACCGCAAGAAGCGATTCTGCAATCCATTGAACGACGGTTGCATTCACAGCATTGCCCAATGCTTTGTAGGCCGCTCCGCGCCGCGTTGGAAGTTCGATGGCCCCTAGGCTCTGCAGCCGCGAGCACTCGCGCGGAGTCATGTATCGCTTCTCCCAGCCGATGATTGGGACTTGGGTGTCCGTCATCGCGACCAGGGAAGGGGCGGTGGTTGGACGTTAACTCGAACACCAGAGGCCCGAGCTGAATCACGAAGTTCCAAATTGAGCGTGATTCGCCCTTAGCGTTCCATTCGAACTTCTGGAAACTGGAAGTGAACCCTTGGACGCTTGGGAGCAGGGCTCGATCCATGATCGATTCGCCTCAAAGAACTCACGATTCTGCCGAATAAAATCGACCTTCCACTTGGGGAACTTGAGATCAGGACGCCTCGCGTGGCTTGGTAAGGTCCTCATTTGCGTCAACGGACATGCCCGAAGCGGCGACCAAAGCTTCCTAGGTAGCCTTGAGGGCCTTGCTACCCAGTTCGGACGACAATCCGAATGGCGTTTCATCCTCGTAGGGATATGTGGCTCCGAACTCCATCGACCAGATGGGAAATGACGGCAGAGAGACCGAAGCCGGACTGCTCCGCAGGAACTGGTCCCACGCCTCAAGACCGCGGAGGACATCGACCGGGAGTTCGCGTGCACCAACCGGGTTTTCGTCCAGAACGTCGAGAACCGAGGTCGGAGTTCCTGTGGGTTCTGGCCAATCGAACCGCTCGAGCCCCGAGAGAGAACCGACGATGTAAACACGGTCGCGGATCTGCGGTATTCCAAACTCGTGCGGTGAGAATCGCCGATAGTCAACCGAGTACCCGATTGCTTCGAGATCAGCCAAGATTCGCGTGTAGAGCTCCGGCCGCCCCTGTGTTTGAGGAGATTGGGAACGTTCTCGAGGATGAAGAATGACGGTCGTTTTTCGCGCAGAGTTCGACTCGAAAAGAACAGTTGCCCCTGCTCAGTGTGCTCGAATCCGAGTTGCTCGCCCGCCTTTCGAGAACGGCTGGCACGGAAATCCAGCTGTCAGCACGTCATGATCAGGAATTCGAGTGGGCTCGACAGTCGTAATGTCACCGTGCGGCCGAAGTCCAAAGTTGCGCTCGTAGAGATCCTGAGGCCCGGCTCCCACTCCGCTGCAAAGACGGCGCGTCCGCCAATCTTCTCGAGGGCAACGTGAAACCCGCCAAGGCCCGCGAAGAGATCGACAAAGCTGAAGGACGATTCCTTCGAATGTTCGGTACGGTCTCTTCCTCGCACCGCCATGCTCTCAGAGAAGGACGACAAAGTGTCGATATTGGTCGCCGCGTCGCTCCATTCGGCTTCTATCCGAGCTAGGTACGCATTGGATTAGATCGCCGAAGGTGTCGGGGCCAATTAAGTAGCCACCGAGTCCGCCCCCTGTCAATACCAAATGCTGAGGAACGGGGTGGTCTCGCTCCGAAGCAACGCGTCGGCGAGAGCAGCAGCACCCGGTGCGGATTCACGTATCCGACCCGCAGCGACGAGAGTCGTGGCCTTCACTCCTCCGAGGTAGATCGCGGAGAGTTCGGGGACTCCGAGAGTGAGAGCCGGGGCGCCGCTCGGCTTGGCGAGCTTCGCGACGCGGCCCACGCCATCCTGAATCGTCAGCTCGAAGCGACCCGCGGCGTAGCCGTACGGGTCGTCGACCTCGAACTCGATGCGGCCGTCGGTCGTGTAGCCGCGCGCCTCGAAGACCGCCGGCACGTCGAGGATGCGGAGGTACTGGTGCTCCCAGACCTTGACGGTCGCGGCGCGCCAGTCGGTGATCATCCAGTGGACGGGTTCCTCGAGGCGGCGGTGCACGGCCTTCACCTTGGCGACGAGCGGCACCTCGAGGAGGTAGCGCCAGAGGGCGGCGTCGGCGTCCGGGGTCTCGGCGACGAGGTACTCGACGTCGAGCTGGTGCGCGACGAAGTCGTCGTCGCCGCCGCTCAGCTTGTAGAGGGCGATTCCGCGGGTGGCGCCGCCGGCATCCAGGTATCGGATCGCGCGCAGCTTCTTGGCGCGGTCCTCGTCGGCGGCGCTGGTGCCGGCGATCTGGGAGACGCGCAGCGGCCAGATGTCGATCTGGCCGGGGCTCGTCGGCAGCAGGCGCGGGTGCATCTCGGCGAGGTGCTCGGCGAACTGCTCGATGGTGATGTACTCGATGCGTCCGTCGGGGGTGGGGCCCGACCAGGTGACGCGGCGGGTGTCGAACTCGTAGTCGGCGGCGAAGGCGGCGGGCGCGAATCCGTAGCGCTGGTAGAGGCTCGACTCGCTCACGGTGAGCATCGCCATCGGAACGTGCTTCGCGGCGGCGGCGAGCTCGGCCTCGAGCAGGGCGCGGGCGATGCCGCGCTTGTGGTGCGTGGATGCGACGGTCACGGTGCTGATCGCCCAGGCGTCGAGGGTGCGGTTTCCGGGGACGGCGAGGCGGCTGATCCAGGAGTTGCTGGTGCCGACGGGTTCGAGGCTCGGGCTGGCGTCGTCCCAGACTCCGGTGTTGCGTCGGGCGGCGTTTGCTTCGCGGTACTCGGCGAGGCGTTCGGGGGTGAGCTTGCCGCCGTGGAAGCCGCGGGTGGCCGACTCGGTCCAGGCGTCGACGACGTCGGTCTTCGACATGTCGAGGAGGTCCATGCGGAGTCCTGCTGCGCGAAGTCGCTCGGCGGTGGACGGGTCGACGGGCTCGGTGCGGAAGTCGGTCGTGCTCACCGGTCCAGCGTATGCCGAGGGTCCGTCAGGGCGGTTCGCATTCGACAGGCGATGGAAGGCTCAGTGATCCGAGGCAGACGTCGGCTCGATCGCCGCAGGACCCTGACGACGACTCAGAGCGCAGTCGCGGTGTTCGACGACCTTCAGCGATCGAGATGCAGTCTCGGACACGAGCATGAGTCGCAATTCCAACTTCGGCATTGGCGGTCGAACGGGCTGGACTCGTCCACCTTGGGCTCTTGATCGCTTGACAATAGGCGAGCGCCCATGTTGACCAGACTCAAGCTTGCCCGTGCTCTATGGACTCAATGGCCGCAGTCTCAAAGAGAGCTATCGATGCCGACGCCTTTCATGCGGCACCAGCGGCACAGTGATAGAAGTTGAGGCTGGCCGCGCGGCGGTCAACTCTTCAGTCTCCTCAAGGCACCGTTTTCAGCGAGCACGTGGTGATCGCCCGATGCGCGGCATCTCGGCACCGCCGATGCGCGACGCCGGTACGAAGACTGGGCGCGACTTCCGAGCTCGGCATCTGTCGACGTTCGACGATGGAGACCGCTCTGACGCCTCGCGGGCGGCTCGAGTGTGCGACCCGTCGAGACGCGTGACGCACTCGTCGGCGACAGTCAGCCGCGCGTAGCTGGGACCACCCGCTAGGAACGCCGCGACGCCGCCAGCTTCGCCCGCTCCTCCACGAGCCACGCCGGCATCTGCTCGAGGAGCGCCTTGATCTCGGCGGTCGTCAGCGAGTCCGAGACTCCCCCGCGCGCGAGACCGGAGTTCGAGACGCCGAGCTTGCGAGCGGTCTCGGCACGCGGGTGCGGTCCCTCGCGTCGGAGGGTGACCAGCCACTCGGGCGGGTCGGACTGCAGGGCGACCAAGTCATCCCGAGTCAGCGGGTTGGCACGGAAGCCCTCAGGCGTCGCCGGCAGGTAGATCGCGAGCTTCTTCGCCGCCGTCTCGGGCTTCAGCATCTGCGCCGCGCGCGGCTTGGGCTGCTGGCGGTTGTCGGGGCGGGTGGCGTCGGTCACAGTTCAGGGTACCGGGGCGGCCTCGACACGCGGCTGGGCGGCTACTCGACCGGCGGCTACTTCTTCTTCGTACGCCTTCTTCGCGGGCTTCTTCTTCGAGGGCTTCTTCTTCTTCGCGGCTTCTTCTTGCCCGCCTTCTTCTGCTTCGCCGCCCGCTTCGCGGCCTTGTCGGCACGCTTGTCGATCAGGTCGAGCAGGCCCTTCGCCGCCTTCGCGATGTCGGGGTGGTCGTTCTGAGCGGCGCGAGCCTCGGCGGCGATGACGCCGGACCGGTGCACGTTGCGGAAGTCGCTGAACGGGAAGCCGAAGCGGCCCTTGGTCTCGGCGGGTTTGTCGGTGTCGACTCCGAGATGCCATTTCACGTAGTCGGTTCCAGCCGTTGGACTTCACCCACGCGGTCTCGGCCGCGGCGCTCGAGCTGGTGCCCGCTCCAGTCGCCGAGCTCGTCGTGCACCACCTTGCCCGCCTTGATCAGCTTGCGGGCGTGCGTCACGGCTTGCTTGTTGAGTTTCATGGGCATGAGTCGGGTTCCGTTTCTGTTGATGTCACGTTGCGCTGCCTGCCACGATCAAGGTCGCCGCGAGCGCGACCGCCGCGATCGAGAGCATTCCGGCAGCCATCAAGCCCAGTCGTCGACGACCGGGGCCGGTCACGAAACGCACCAGCCACATCCCGGCGTACAGGGCCGCGACGACGATTGCCGCGATGAGCGCGACGCCCGGCGGCGGCAGCTGCACCAGCGCGATGAGCACGCCGAGCGCGATCGCCGTGAAGATGCCGCCGACGACGAGCCAGATCAGCCCGCTCGACTGGGTCAGAGCGGGCTGATCACGCAGACGCGTCGGGTCGGACACTAGTCCTCGACGACGACGACCGTGTCGTCCAAGCCGGCACGGTCCACGCGACGGTGGTACCGCATCCCGGCCAGGCCACCGAGCACGGCGGCGAGCAGCGGGATCAGGGCCAGCACCACCGCGGTGACGATGCCGGGCACCGTCAGCTCGTCGACGCTGTTCGGGATGCGCGGGAAGGCGTCCAGATTGCCCAGGATGTCGAAGCGGTCACCGAAGAAGTACGCCAGCGCCGCTCCGATCACCGCGATGATGATCGCCCACAGCCACACCGCGAAGCCCTGGAGCGCGCCGCTGAAGCGCGCCATCCGGCCCGCCACATATCCGCCGGCGAAGTAGGCGATGAACACCACGACCGCCACAGCGATCGCGCCGGCGATGCCGAGGTCGATGACGCGCGCGACTCCGTCGCCGACGTCCTCTGCGCTGAGGCCGATGGCGGTCAGGATGGCGGCAACGAGTGCCGTGAGCAGCACGCCCAGGCCGGCGGCGGTGAGCCATCCGAAGAAGGCGGAGCCGAACTTCATGCCCCCGAACTCTGCGCGCTCTGCTGCCCGGATCTCGTCGCGGGTGTCGACGTCGCCGTCGGACACGACGACATCGCCGTTCGCGTCCTGGGCGGCAACGGGATGCTTCACTGCTCTAGCCATTTCGTGTTCTCCCTCTTCTCGTGATCTCGTGGATCTGGATCCATGCTCCCGCCGATTCGGGTTGCAAGAGGCGTTGTTCAGGTTGCTCACACCTGGTTTCCAGGCAGGGACGTCAGCGCCGCAGTACATCAATCCGGGTGTACAGGCAACCGCTTGAGACCTGACTCCGAATCACTGTTCCCTGGACTCAGAGAACCCCTCCACCCGCGCCCCGTGCCGAGGAGACCCCGTGTCAGACCCGCGCCATCGAGCAGACCTGGACGTCGCCGGCGAGCCGCTCGACCTCCCAGAATTCGCGGAGCCCACAGCATCGGGCGGTCCCGCGCAATACGTCGAGCCTCGCCTCGACCGCGAACCGACCGGTGACGGTCCGGCCCAGTGGGTCGCGACCCACGCTTCCTGATCGCAGCGCCGCACCCGCGCGGCCGAAGCGACCCGCCTCAGCCGGCCCTCGCCATCCACAGCTCCTGCTGCGCGCGAAGCGCCAGATTCCTCAAGGTCGCCACGTCGTCCGGGGTGAAATGACGTGGCGACCGGTCCATGACGCAGAGGGCGCCGACGCGCTGACCGCCGGGCGCCTCGACCGGATAGCCGGCGTATGAGCGGATGCGCTCATCGCCGGCAACCCAGCTCGCGTTCTGAAACTCGGGGATCGCGGTCGTGTCCTCGACCAGGAAGACACCGGGCGTCTGGATCGTGGTGTTGCAGATCGCCTCGCTGCGCGGGATGTCCTCGGCCGGAATGCCGCTCGCCGACATCATCCACTGGCGGTCGTGATCGATGATCGTGAGGGATGCCGCGGGCACACCCAGCATGTCGCGCGCCATCTCCACGATGCGGTCGACGATCGCGTCGGGGTCGGACCCGATGACGCCGAGGTCGTCCAGCGCCCGCTGCCGCTCCGCCTCGTCGATCGGCACGGTGTGCACGTGCAGCTCGGGCGCGGCCGACGAGATCGCCCACGCGATCGGTGTCACCAGCGCGGACGCCCACTGCTCGTACGCGTCGGAGGCGCGCGAACCGACCTTGGGAGGCGGTTCCGCACCGTCGAAATCGACGAAGGTCATCCACGCCCGCCCGGTGTTCGCGACGGCGCACGCCTGACGGGTCTCGACGTTCACGCGCCTGATCAGGCGCGCGAGGAGTTTGCGCACCGGCGCCGGAACGTCGAACGCAGGCGCGACCGGCGGCACCGCGGCGATCACGACCGGCGGTCCGTTCGGCACCAGTTCGGCGAGCGCGTCGCACACCTCGCGCAGGTCCTGGCGCCAGAGCCTCATCGGACGCAGCGTCAGCACCGCGCTGGTGCCGATCATCAGCACGATCGCGTCGAAGCGCTGGAGGTGCTCGGCCCGCAGCTCCTCGATCGCCCGACGCGTGGTCAGCATCGGGATGCCGTGCGCCTCGACGTCGGCGCCGTGCCCCGTGCGGGCGGCCAGCTTGCGAGCGAGATGGCCGGGAATGCCGAGTTCGTAGGAACGGACACCGATACCACGCACCAGCGCGCCGCCGAGCAGCAGGATGCGGTCCGGATCGGGTCCGGCACCGTGCGCGACCGGCGGATCGTCGGGGTACGGCATCTCGCCCCGGCGCCAGGCGCGCGACATGAGGAACGTGGCCGTCGCCGGCCCGAACAGCCTGTGGATGGCGTTCCTCCACATCGCGAATCCCCCTGATCCCCCGCCGGATGGTGAGTCCGGCTTGGCCCTGAGTGTACCCCTACAGGTAGGTAGAAACGAGGACCCGCGCCGATAACACGGTCAGCGACGCCGCTAGCCTGGGTCGGTGCCCGAGCCCTTCGTCGTGACCTTCGTACCGGGCGTCACGCCGGGCAAGTGGGGCCGCATCTGGAACGAGCGGATGCGGCGCGAGCGGTTGTCACTGGTTCCCGCCGAGTCGGATGCTGCGCTCGCGTCGGTGCTGGACGGCTCGGCCCACATGGGGTTGCTCCGCGACGTCGCCGCCACCGACGACCTGCACGTCATCCCGCTCTATCGTGAGCAGCCGGTCGTGGTGGCGGCGAAGGAATCCGTCGTCGCGGCCTTCGAGACTCTGACCATGGCTGATCTGGCAGGTGAGAACGTGCTGCCGGGTCAGGATGCTGCAGCCGTCGAGCTGGTCGCGACCGGCACCGGCGTGGCGTTGATGCCGGCGTCGGTGGCCCGATCCCACTCGCGCCGGGATGTCGTGGCCCGCCCGGTCTCGGACGCCCCCGACTCGGGAATCGGACTCGCCTGGCTGGCGTCGGCATCGCATCCACGGATCGACACCTTCGTCGGCATCGTGCGGGGCCGCACCGAGAACTCGAGCCGCTGAGCGCGCCCCCCTACGCCTTCGCGATCGCCTTCGTGATGCTCATGACCAGGATGACGCGGTCCGCCTTGTCAAGCGGCGGCCGGTCGCTGGGGTTGCCGTAGCGGTTCTGCAGGTGCACGTAGAAGGCGCCCGTGGGATCCGGGATCGTGTCGATCAGGGATCCGCGCACCTCGAGGTACGACTCGGGGTCGTCGGGGTGGAAGATCGCCAGGCTCATCGCGGGATTGCGCTGCAGGTTGCGGTACTTCTGGCGGTAGGTCGTGTGCGTGAACCGCACGGTGTGGGTCTCGGGGTCGTACTCGAACCACATCGGGTTCACCTGCGGGGTGTCGTTGGGGAGGATCGTGCCGAGCATGCCGAAGTTGGGCTGCACGAGCAGGGGGAGGGAGTCGGCGGGGATGTCGGCGGGGATGTCGGCGGTCATGCTGGTATGCAACGTCGACGGGGCTCCGTCTACTCCCTCACGGAGTGCCGGCCGGCGGACTCTCCACACTTTTGAGCGGCTGCGTCGAACGTATGTTCGACCATCGCGAGAATCGTCACATGACCATTCCCGCCGATTGGGGCACGATCACCGACCTCGCGGTCGACCTGATCGTGCCTTCTGTCGGCGAGCTCGACGATGACGAACTGGTTGCCACGCAGCGAATGGTGGCTCAGATCCGCCAGCGTGCCGAGGTCTGCGCCGCCGTGGTCGCGGCAGAGATCGCGCGACGCTCGCACCACGAACTCGGTGGTGCGGGCCTGGCTCAGCGCAAGGGGGCGCGGTCGCCTGAGGTCTTGATTCAGCGGCTCTCGGGCACATCGAGCCGAGACGCGCAGACGCTCGTGCGTATCGGCGCGATGCTGCCAACCGAAGGTGACGGCGGGTCTGGGGCGACGTGGCAGAGCGCGATCGCAGATGGCCTGACGCGCGGACTGATCACGATCGAGGCGGCTGAGGCCATCCGCAACGCGCTCGGCTGCCTGAGTGAGCGGATCGAACCCTCCCGTCTTCGCGATGCTGCCGGTGACCTGATCGTCCACGCGAGCGAGCTCACACTCGACCAACTCAGCGCGAAGGCGCGTGAAGCGCGAGATGTGCTCGACGCCGAGGGTGTCGGCGATCGGGAGCGGCTGCGTCGAGATCGTCGGTACCTGCATCTGATTCCTCAGCAGGATGGAATGACCAGAATCTCGGGTCTGCTCGATCCGGAATCCGCGGCGATCGTCTGCGGCGCGGTCGACACGATCACGTCACCGCGCCGCGGTGGGCCGCGCTTCGTCGATCCCGATGCGGCCGCCCGCGCCGACGAGCTCCTCCGTGACGAGAGGAGCATCCCGCAGATGACGGTGGATGCGCTCGTCGACATGATCCGTATCGCCACGTTCGCCGAATCGGGCACCCTTTTCGGCGGTCGACGGCCGTCGGTCCAGGTTCTGGTCGCCGAACGCGACCTTCACGAAGCGAACGGAATCGCGAACCTGGCGGGTCAGGTCGACGCCGTGTCTCTGGCGACGGCGCAGCGGCACATCTGTGACGCCGGAGTCGTGGCGACCCTGTTCGACGACGACGGCCAGGCCGTCAACGTCGGACGCGCACAGCGCCTGTTCACTCCGCGACAGCGAATCGGGATGGCGGCGCGAGACGGGGGGTGCCGCTTCCCTGGTTGCAACCGACCTCCATCGTGGACCGAGGCCCACCACATCGATGAATGGTTGCTCGATCACGGAAAGACCGACATCGCCGACGGCATTCTGCTGTGCCTCCACCACCATCGGCTCACCCACAACAACGGGTGGAGAGTTCAGCGGTCGGGCGGCGAATACTGGGTGGTGCCACCCGAATCGGAAGATCCGGAACGACGACCGATTGAGGCACCCTCCACGCAGTTCGGCCCTGAGGCGTGCGATCGGTGGCCAGGAGGGGTGGCCTGGCACGGAGCACCGGCAGCCGGTCACGCCGCGAAACGCAGGTGGTCGGCTAGATGAAACTCACGGCACTCGCGACGCGGGTTCGGATCTCGAACAGGTCGGTCCCGCCCGTTGACACACCCGGAATGCCTTCGCGAACGAGATTCACGAGTCGCGGACGCTGCACGAGAATCGCCGGAGCCCCACGGACCGAGCCGAGGTCGATGAGACCCTCGGGTGACGCGTCGTCGGGAATCACCACCACGAGCGCCGAGAACTTGACCCGCGCTGCCCGCGCGAATGCCCGCGCGCGCACCGACAGCTCGTGCACGGGGCGCTCCCCCGGTGCGAGCCCCGGTCCGATGAGCTCGCCGCGCTTCGTCTTCACCGGTTCGCCCCAGTCCTCGCTCAGCATCGCCCACAGGCCGGTCGGGCCGAGCACGACGTGGTCGAGCTTGCCCCGGTCGTCGCGTCCTCGTACCAGACCCGCGCTCGGACCGGTGGCGTCGGTGCGCACGTCGTGCCAGACCGTGAAGCCGATACCGAGGGTTGAGAGCGCTCGCGCGGTGTCCTCCTCGGCGACAGCGGCGGCGGGTTGCGCAGCCACTCCATCGTCCCCTCGCCCAGCGAGCTCTCGAGCTCCGCGCGCAACGACGACGTGCCCTGTTGCAGGACGTCGTCGGCGTCCAGCAGCAGGTGGCGGAGCGGACCGGTGCTACCGGTGCTGCCCACGGTCCGTCCGCCGACCAGAGTCAGTCGGTGCCGTGGCGGCGTACGAAGTCGAGGATCTGCTCGGCCAGCTCGGGCCGGCACACCAGCAGGTCGGGCAGCGACGTGTCGGCCTCGTTGTAGACCAGCGGCGTCCCGTCGACCCGCGAGCAGTGGAGGCCGGCCGCGCGGGCCACGACCACCGGGGCCGCGTTGTCCCACTGGTACTGCCCACCGGCGTGCACGTAGGCGTCGGCGACGTCGCGCACCACGCTCATCACCTTCACGCCGGCCGAGCCCATCGGCACCAGCTCGGCGTCGATCTCCTCGGCCAGGGCCTGCACGAAGGCCGGGGGTCGGGTGCGGGAGACCGCGATCCGGACCCGGTCGGAGGTACGCGGCGGCACGGCGTCGCGGGCGACGCCGGTGCTGAAGGTCTCGGCCAGGGAGGGCTGGGCGACCGCCCCGGCGGTCAGGCCGTCGCCGCCGGCGCTGCGCTCCCAGAGCGCGACGTGGACGGCCCAGTCGTCGCGCGGGGGCTCGGAGAACTCCCGGGTCCCGTCGAGCGGGTCGATGATCCACACCCGGTCGGCGTCGACCCTGCTCTGGTCGTCGCGGGCCTCCTCCGACAGCACGTGGTCGTCGGGGCGGTGGAGGCCGAGCAGCCCGGCGAGCACCTCCTGGGCGGCGGCGTCGCCGGCGTCCTTCAGCTCGCGGCCCTGGAGCCCCTGGCTGCGCACCTCGAGCAGCCGTGCACCCGCCTGCTCGGCGGCCCAGGCGGCGAAGACGTGGTCGTCGGTCAGGTCCGGAGTGCTCGCGTCAGTCACACCGACCACCCTAGTGGCGGATCAACCGTTGAACGTCTGCTGGGTCCGTTCGAGACCGTCGACCACCAGCGACTCCACGGCGTCCGCGGCCCGATCCACCTGGAACGGCAGCTCCTTGCGCTCCACCGTGCCGTAGCCCGACAGCACGAAGTCGGACACGTCCTGCCGACCGGGGGGACGACCGATGCCGGCGCGGACCCGGTAGAAGTCACCGGTCCCGAACGAGGAGCGCATCGAGCGCAGCCCGTTGTGGCCGTTGTCGCCGCCGCCGAGCTTGACCCGCAGCGTGCCGAAGGGGATGTCGAGCTCGTCGTGGATCGCGATCACGCGTCCCGGCGGCACCTTGTAGAAGCTGGCGAGCGCCTTGACCGGACCACCGGTCTCGTTCATGTAGCAGCGCGGCCGGGCCAGCACGACGCGCGCGCCACCTGCTCCCGGGGCGCCGAGCCGGCCCTCGACCACGTCGGCCCGCCCGGACTTGTGGGCCCGGAACGTCGAGCTCAGCCGCGAGGCGAGCTCGTCGGTGACGAGGTAGCCCACGTTGTGCCGGTGGTGGGCGTACGACGGGCCGGGATTCCCCAGCCCGACCACGAGCCACACCTCGGAGCTGCCCTGGGTGTCGCTGGTGGTCATGGCTGACGTGTCCCGGCCCGGTCGTGGTGCTCGGTGCCGCGCCTGCCGCAGCAGGTCGCGGGACGTCACTCCTGGGAGTCGCCCTCGGCGTGGTCGACCTCGAGGCCGCAGCCTCGGCGGCGTCCTCGTCGGACTCCTCGTGCTCGATGCCGGCCTCGGCCTCGGCCTCCTCCAGCTCGGCCTCGAGGGCCTCCTCCGACATCTGCTGGCTCACGTTGACGATGAGCAGCTCGGGGTCGGAGAGCAGTGTGCTGCCCGCGGGCAGGTCGAGGTCGGAGGCGTGGAAGAGGGTGCCGGCCTCGGCGCCCGCGATCGACATCTCGAAGAACTCGGGGATGTGGGTGGCCTCGGCCTCGATCGACACCACGGTGTTGTCGGTGACGACGAGGGTGTCGGGGCCGGCCTCGCCGACCAGGTGGACCGGCACGTCGACGGTGACCTTCTCGCCGCGCTTCACGGCGACGAAGTCGACGTGCTCGATGACGCGGCGGATCGGGTCGACCTGGACCTGCTTGGTCAGCGCGAGCTGGCTGGTGCCGTCGACCTGCAGGTCGAGCAGGGCGTTGGCGCCGCCGTGCTTGAGCGCCATCATGGTCTCGTGGCCCGGCAGGGTCACGTGCGTCGGCTCGTCGCCGTGGCCGTAGACGACGGCAGGGATCTTGTCCTCGCGGCGGATCCGGCGGGCGGCGCCCTTGCCGAACTCGGTGCGCTTCTCGGCGTTGATCTTCTCGGCCATGGTGGGCCCTCCTCGTACGTTGCGTTGCGTTGCGGTCCTGCGAGTGCAGAAGTCGTCCGGCCCCGGAGACGACGAACGCCGCGCGACAGCGCGGCGTGGGGGCCGGCCCTGTCGATCACGGACTCCCTGCTGGGCAGGTGTCCCTCGCCGAGGCAACCCGCCGATGGTACGGGATGGCGGCAGGGCCGCGCGAATTCAGGTGGTCCCGCAGCCAGGGGGTCGGGCCAGCCCACGTCGACCCGAACTGCCGCGCCCCCGTCCCGCGGCCCGAGCACTGTCACCCGCCCGCCCCGGTCTGTCCCACCAACGCCGCATTCGCCCGGGTCCGACCGATTTCAAGGAGCTCTCACCCCGCTCCCTGCCGGGCTCGCGCACCACCTAGGGTGCCGACCATGGCGCTCACCCTGCTCGAGGCCCGTGACCGCGCGGCCCTCGTCTCCGACGTCTCCTACGACCTCGCTTTCGACCTCACGGCCCGCGACGCCTACCTGTGCCGCGCCACCGTGCGCTTCGCGTGCAGCGCTCCGGGGGCGAGCACGTTCCTCGAGCTCACCGACGGCCAGGAGGTGCTGCTCGACGGCCTCCCGGCCACGACGTACGACGGGCGGCGGCTCGAGCTGACCGACCTCGCTGCGCACAACGAGGTCACCGTCGAGGCGCGGATCCCCTACGTCACCGACGGCGACGGGATGCACACCTTCACCGACCCGGCCGACGGCGAGGTCTACGTCTCGGCGTACGTCGGGATGGACGTGGCGCAGAAGGTCTTCCCCTGCTTCGACCAGAACGACCTCAAGGCGCCGGTGACGGTCTCCGTCATCGTGCCGGACGGCTGGCGGGTCGTCGCCAACGGCCGCGCCACCAACGCCGGGGAGGGCGGCACCTGGACCTTCGGCGCCACCCCGCCGATCCCGCTGCCGATGTTCACCGTCTGCGCCGGGCCGTGGCACTCGGTCACGTGGGAGCACGACGGCATCCCGTTCGGCTGGCACGCCCGGGCGTCGCTCGCCGCCCAGCTCGACCGTGACGCCGCCGAGCTGCGCGAGGTCACCGAGGCCTGCTTCGACCACTACCTCGCGCTGTTCCGCGAGCCCTTCGCCTTCGGCTCCTACGACCAGGTCTTCGTCCCCGGACTCAACTGGGGTGCCCTGGAGAACCCCGGTTGCGTCACCTACCGCGACGAGATCCTCCCGTCCGGCGTCCCCACCCGCAACGAGCGCCGGCGCCGCGGCATCGTCATCGCCCACGAGATGGCCCACCAGTGGTTCGGCAACCTCACGACGATGACCTGGTGGGAGGACACCTGGCTGCAGGAGTCCTTCGCCGACTACATGGGGTTCCGCGTCGCGGGCGAGGCCGCCGGCTTCACCGGCGCGTTCGTCGACTTCTCGATCAGCCGCAAGGTCGGGGGGTACGCCGCGGACGAGCGCCGCTCGACCCACCCGGTCGCGCCGCTGGCCGAGGAGGTCGCCGACGTCGACGAGGCGACCAACAACTTCGACTCGATCTCCTACGCCAAGGGCAACTCCGTCGTCCGCCAGCTCGTCACCTGGCTCGGCGACGACGCGTTCCTCGCCGGCGTCCGCACCTACTTCGACCGGCACCGCTTCGGCAACGCCACCCTCGCCGACTTCGTCGACGCCCTCGACAGCGCCACCGACCGCGACGTGCGCGGCTGGGTCGAGGCGTGGCTGCGCACCACCGGCTTCGACACCGTCCGGGTCACCCGCGAGGGCGCCGACGTGGTGCTCACCCGGGAGGGCAGCCGCCCCCACCGCTTCGCGGTCACGACGTACGACGCGGAGCTGGTCGCGACCTCCCGCGAGCTCGTCGACCTGGCCGACGAGCCGGTCCGGCTGCCCGCCGCGGCCGCGGTGGTGCCCAACAGCGGCGGGGAGACCTTCGCCCGGCTCCGGCTCGACCCGGCCAGCTGGGCACTCCTCGCGGCCGACCTCGCCGTGCTGGCCGACCACGACACCCGGGCCGTCGTGTGGACGACCGGCATGGACCTGGTCCGCTGCGGCGAGCTGCCCGCGACCGACTTCCTCGGGCTGGTGACCCGGCACGCGCCGCGCGAGTCGGACGCCGCGGTGCTCGACGGGGTGCTGGGCTGGACGCTCGGCTCCCTCGTCGTCCGCCACCTGCCCGCCGCCGTCGTCCCGGACGCGCTGGCCCAGGTCGCGGCCGCCTGCGAGACCGGTCTCGCCTCCTCGCCCGACGACGACATCGCCGTGACGCTGACCCGCCGGCTCGCGTCCACCACCCCGGACACGATGCTGCTGCAGCGGTGGCTGCTGGACCGGCGTACCCACACCGGCGTCGCGGTCGACCAGCACCTGCGCTGGCTGGCGGTGGCCCGGCTCGCCTCGCTCGGCGAGCTCGACGCGACGGCGATCGGCGAGGAGCGGGCCGCCGACGGCACCATCCAGGGCGTGCTCGGCGCCGCCACCGCGCTCGCCGCGATCCCGACCCCCGAGGCGAAGGCAGCCGCGTGGGAGCGGCTCGTGGCCGACCCCCCCTGTCCAACCGCGAGTTCGAGGCCACCGCCGCCGGCTTCTGGCACCCCGAGCACGCCGACCTCGTCGGTGACCACCTGCCGCGCTACCTCGAGGACGGACTGGTCCTCGCCCGCAGCCGCGGCCCGTCCTTCGAGGACATGCTCGGCCGGGCCTTCCCGACCATCCCCCTCACCGACGACCAGGTCGCCACGGTCGCCGTCGCCCTCGAGGGCGACGTCCCCACCGTGCTCCGCCGGGCCTGGGAGGACCGCTACGACGATCTCCTGCTAGGCCGCCCCCGGGTGGGTTGAGCTCCGGCTCGCTCGGGGTTGAGCTCCGGCTTGCTCGCCGCCTGAGGGGGTCCGGGGGTTTCGAGGTCGTGGGTTGAGCTTGTCGGAACCATCTCCACCACCGGACGGTTCAGCGTGCGCCAGGCTCGTCCTGCGGAGCGCCTCGCAAGGCGGACGAGCGACGGCGTGCTTCAGGGCGCAGCGCACGTCGAGCGAGGACAACGCCGCGAGGCGCCCGCAGGGCGGGCCTGGTCAGGCGTGGCCGTCGAACATGGAGGTGACGGAGCCATCCTCGAACACCTCGCGGATGGCGCGGGAGAGCAGCGGCGCGATCGACAGCGTGGTGAGCTTGTCGAACTGCCGGTCCTCGGGCACCGGGAGGGTGTTGGTGATGACGACCTCGGTGGCGCTGCAGTCCTTGAGCCGCTCGACGGCGGGGCCGGAGAGCAGCGCGTGGGTGGCAGCGATGATGACGCCGGCGGCGCCGTCGTTCATCAGCGCCTCCGCGGCCTGCACGATCGTGCCGCCGGTGTCGATCATGTCGTCGACCAGCACGCACATCCGGCCCTCGACCTGGCCGACGACCCGGTTCGCGACGGTCTCGTTGGGCCGGTCCGTACGCCGGGTCTTGTGGATGAACGCCAGCGGCACGCCGCCGAGCCGGGCCGACCAGCGTTCCGCGACCTTGATCCGGCCGGCGTCGGGCGAGACCACGGCGAGCGGCTGGTCGCCGTACTTCTCCTTGACGTAGTCGGCCAGGATCGGCAGCGCCATGAGGTGGTCGACGGGGCCGTCGAAGAAGCCCTGGATCTGGTCGGCGTGCAGGTCGACGGCGATCAGCCGGTCGGCGCCGGCGGTCTTGAAGAGGTCGGCGACGAGGCGGGCCGAGATCGGCTCGCGGCCGCGGTGCTTCTTGTCCTGGCGGGCATAGCCGTAGAACGGCAGCACGACCGTGATCCGCTTGGCCGAGGCGCGCTTCAGCGCGTCGACCATGATCAGGTGCTCCATGATCCACTCGTTGATCGGCGTGGTGTGGCACTGGATGACGAACGCGTCGCAGCCGCGCACCGACTCCTCGTAGCGCACGTAGATCTCGGAGTTCGCGAACTCGTAGGCCAGCGTCGGCACCAGCCCGCTGCCGAGGAGCGTCGCCGACCTCCTCGGACAGGTCGGGGTGGGCCCGGCCGCTGAAGACCATCAGGTTCTTCTCGGTGGTGCGCTTCATTCCGGTCACGTGAGGGGGCTCCTGGATCGCCGGACGGGTGCGGTCAGGATTCTGGCCCAGAAGGGCCTGCCGACCCAACACCGGGGTCCGCCTGACGTTCATCGGGCGTCTCCTCGGCCGCGCCGCCGCGCCGCAGCACGTCGTTCCGCGTGGCCCTCGAGGTTGCGCTGGGGGCCGCCGCTCACCGCGAGCGCACCCGGCGGCACGTCGCGGCGTACGACGGTGCCGCCGCCGGTCATCGCCCCGTCGCCGATGCTCACCGGGGCGACGAAGGTGTTGTTGGCGCCGAGTCCTGGCGCCTCCCCGACCGCGGTGCTTGTGCTTGTTGACCCCGTCGTAGTTGGCGAAGATCGTGCCGGCACCGATGTTGGTGCCCGTCACCGATCGACGCGTCGCCGACGTAGGACAGGTGCGGCACCTTGGCGCCGGGCACCGATGGTCGCGTTCTTGATCTCGACGAAGCGCGCCGATCTTGCCCTCCGTCGCCGAGCGTCGTGCCCGGACGCAGGTAGGCGAACGGGCCGACGTTGGCACCGGGTCCGACGACGGCGAGCTCTGCCTGCGTGCGCACCACCCGGGCGCCGTCGCCGACCTCGCAGTCCTTCAGCGTGCGTGTCGGGACCGACCACGGCGTCCTCCGTCGACGGGGTGGCACCGATGCAGCTGGGTGCCGGGCAGGATGGTGACGTCGGGCGCGAGCACGACGTCGGCGTCGATCCAGGTCGTGGCCGGGTCCATCACGGTGACGCCGTCACTTCATCCACCGGGTGACGATCCGGCCGTTGAGCAGCCTGCCGAGCGCGGCGAGCTGGGCCCGGTCGTTCGCACCCTCGGTCTCGCTGACGTCGTCGATCGGGAAGGCGCCGACCGCCAGCCCGTCGACCTGCGCCAGCCGGACGGCGTCGGTCAGGTAGTACTCGTTCTTGGCGTTGTCGTTGCCGATCCGCGGAAGCGCCCCGACCAGGAAATCGGCGTCGAACGCGAGGATCCCGGAGTTGATCTCCCCGATCGCGCGCTGCTGGGACGGTCGCGTCCTTCTCCTCGACGATCGCGACGACGTCACCCTCGTGGTTCACGCAGGATCCGGCCGTACCCGTGGGGGTCCGGGACGATCCCGACAGGATGCTCACCGCGCGCTGCGCTGCCTCGTGCTCGGCCACGAACGCCGCAGGCACTCACCCCGCAGCAGGGGCGTGTCACCGTCGTCACCAGGACCGTGCCGCCGCGCAGATCGGCGGCCTCGACGCCGACCCGCACGGCGTGCCCGGTGCCGACTGCTGGGACTCTGCACCGCGAGCGACGACGTCGGGCAGGAGCGAGGCGATGTGGGGCCCGACCTGCTCGCGCTGGTGGCCGACCACCGCGACGACCTGCGCCGGGGACATCTGCTGCACGGCCGCGATCGACGTGGCCGACGATGCTGCGGCCACCGACCTCGTGGAGCACCTTCATGGTCTTGGACTTCATGCGGGTCCCGCCACCGGCGGCCAGCACGATCACGGTCAGGTCGTCCATGTACTGCAGTCTGTCTGGTCGCCGATGTGGAGTCGAACCGGGTGCCCGAGGAGTGTCTACCGCAGCCCGATCCTCACGTAGTGGGTGGTGCCGTGACCCGATCGGTGACCACCAGCTCCCCGGGTAGGAGTCGAACCTACGTCGCTAGTCCTGATTCAAAGTCAGGCGGGCCCTACCGGCAGACCAACCGGGGATAGGCCCCCAGATTAGGGCCCGCCCCCCGGCACCACCCCCACGACCCGGCGGACCACCCGACCCCGACAGCCGGATCCGGTCGCCATCACCGGATCCGGCACGCGCGGGTGGGTCACCCGGACCCCGAGCCCCCCACGACCTCGGACCGGTTCGGGAAGTCCCCGGTGGCCTCGAGCCGGGTCGCGCCGTGCACCCAGACATCGCTCGCGGGCGACACGCCGTGTGCCGCGGCCTGCTCGGGCGAGTGGTGGCGGGGGTACCCGCCCGCGCCGCCCCTCCCCCGGCCGCGCGGTCAGGCTGAGGTCGATCAGTACCGCCCGACCCCGGTCGACGACCAGGGCGTGTCCCGGATGAGAGACCTTTCCCGCGTCGGCAGGGCCGGGACGTGCCCTAACCTCGACGCCATGGACCTGCCCGTGATGCCGCCCGTGCAGCCGATGCTCGCCAAGGCGGTGAAGGGCGTGCCGCAGGACGGCGGCCACAGCTTCGAGCCGAAGTGGGACGGCTTCCGGTGCCTGGTGTTCCGCGACGGCGACGAGGTCGAGCTCGCCAGCCGCAACACCAAGCCGCTCACGCGCTACTTCCCCGAGGTCGTCGCGGCAGTGAAGCAGCAACTTCCGGAGCGCTGCGTCGTCGACGGCGAGCTCTTCGTCGCCCAGAGCGGCGACGACGGAGCCCGGCTGCAGTTCGAGGTGCTGCAGGAGCGCATCCACCCGGCGGCCTCGCGCATCGACAGGCTGGCCCGCGAGACCCCGGCCGGCTTCGTGGCCTTCGACCTGCTCGCCCTCGGCGACCAGTCGTACGTCGAACGCCCCTTCGCCGAGCGTCGTGCGGCGCTGGAGGAGGCGCTGGCCGGACTGGCCGACCAGGACGGTCCCTGCCACCTGACCCGTACCACCACCGACCCCGCCGAGGCGCAGTCGTGGTTCGAGCGGTTCGAGGGCGCCGGGCTCGACGGCGTGATGGCCAAGCCGGTCGACGCGGTGTACTCCCCCCACGCGCGCACCATGCTGAAGATCAAGCACGAGCGGACCGCCGACGTGGTGCTGGCCGGGCTGCGCGAGCACAAGACCTCGACGCCGGAGCGTCCGCTGCTCGGCAGCATGCTGCTCGGGCTGCACGACGACTCCGGCGAGCTCCAGCACGTCGGCGTCAGCGCCAGCTTCACCGCCGCCCGCCGCGCCGTGCTCTGGGACGAGCTGCAGCCGCTCGTGTGCGCCATCGAGGACCACCCGTGGGGTCGTTGGCAGGAGTTCCTGGTCGCCAACCCCGGGCGGGTCCCCGGCACCCAGAGCCGCTGGAGCCAGGGCAAGGACCTCTCCTTCGTCCCGCTGCGTCCCGAGCGCGTGCTCGAGGTCAAGTACGACCACATGGAGGGCCGCCGGTTCCGCCACACGGCGCACTTCAAGCGGTGGCGCGAGGACCGGGAGCCGGCGTCCTGCGACTACGGTCAGCTGGAGGAGCCAGCCGGCTACGACCTGGGTAAAATCCTGTCAGGAGGTTCGTCATGAGCTACGACGTCGTGCTGCTGGTCGAGCGGGCACTCAGCCCGTCCGACGCCCGCCAGGTCCGGTCCCTCCACGAGGACATCGAGGACCCGGTCCACTACCACGTGCTGGTGCCGCTCGAGGACGCTGCCGCCCGGATCGAGTCCGCGCTGGGCTCGCTCTCGGCCGGCGAGGTCATGTCGTCGCCCGCCATGACGATGAGCGACGTCGACCTCGACGCCGTGCGCCGCGACTGCCGTGACCGCTCGCAGGCCGATCTCGACACGACGCTGCAGGTGCTGCGCGAGGCCGGCGCCCGAGCCGAGGGGGAGGTGGTCTCCGCCCCACCGGTCGATGCCCTGGCGACCTCCGTCAGCGCGGTCGACGGCCGCGAGGTCATCATCCTGACCCGGCCCCATGTCGTGCAGGAGTTCTTCCACGTCGACTGGACCTCCCGGGCCCGCCGCCGGATCGGCGTCCCGGTGCTGCACCTGCTCGAGCACGAGACCTTCGACGAGCAGGCCGGTGGCGGCGAGGGCGTCACGGGATTCTGAGGTTCTGTTACCCACTTGTGGGGTGTCCGTGGGTGTGGCGGCGGCGGCCCTGGCCTACGGTTCACATGTCAGCTTCTCCGTCGCTGGCGGGTGATTCGAACCGGGGGGTTCCGGACACCGATGGTGACCTAGATCCGGGGGGGTCGACGTCACCGCAACTGAAGATCGATGGCACTTCGCACCGGGGGGTACGAGGCGCCGACCGGGCCCACCCGAGAGGGCCTGGTTACGAGGAGTGGACCCGCCTGGCTCAGCCAGGCGGGTCAGCTCTTTGTCGGGGCCTTCTCAGGGTCCTTCCACCCGGTTGCCGTCCTCGTCCCAGTGCTCGGCGACCTTCCGGCTCGGCTGCACCCGCGGCGGCTCGCCCGGCATCTTCGGGTGGTCAGGCGGATAGTTCAGCTCGACCTCGCCCTGGTCGCGCCACAGGTCCAGCAGCGGCGTCAGGTCGTGGGCGACGTCGTCGATCGCCTGCCACGGGTCACCGTCGGCCAGCCGCTCCGGCACGGTGAAGAGGTTGAGCCGCCGCGGGTCGCTCAGCGCGGCCAGGTCGTCCCACGCCAGCGGAGTCGAGACCGGCGCGCCCTCCAGCGGGCGCAGGGAGTACGCCGAGGCGATGGTGCGGTCGCGGCAGTTCTGGTTGAAGTCGACGAAGATCCGCTCCCCCCGCTCCTCCTTCCACCACGCGGTCGTCACCTGGTCGTCACGTCGCTCGAGCTCACGCCCGAAGCCGATGGCCGCGTGCCGGACGTCGGTGAAGTCCCAGTCGGGGCGGATCCGGACGTAGACGTGCACGCCGCGGTTGCCGCTGGTCTTCACGTAGCCGGTGATGCCGAGCTCGGCGAGGAGCTCGCGGGCCACGCCCGCCACGCGGACCGCGTCGCCGAAGGTGGTGCCCGGCTGCGGGTCGAGGTCGATCCGCAGCTCGTCGGGACGGTCGACGTCGGCGCGGCGTACGGGCCAGGGGTGGAAGGTCAGCGTCCCCATGTGGGCGCACCACACCGGCACTGCGATCTCGGTCGGACAGATCTCCTCGGCGGTGCGCCCCGACGGGAAGGTGATGCCGACGGACTCGAGGTAGTCGGGAGCGCCCCTCGGGACCCGCTTCTGGTAGAACGCGTCGGCGTCCCGGTCGTTCGGGCCGGTCGCCAGCTTCATCCCCGGGCGTACGCCGGAGGTCCACCGCTCGAGCGCGGTCGGCCGGTCGCGCAGGGCCCGCATCAACCCGTCCGCCACCGACGCGACGTACTGCGCCACCCTCAGCTTGGTGACCTCGCCGGTGTGCTCGGTCGCCTCGTAGATCACCCGGTCCGGTGACGAGATCCGCACCTCACGGTCACCCGCGACCACCGTCGCGGCGGGAGCCTTCGCCATGGGGCGACCTTAGCCGCCGAGGACGCCGGACCGTGTCGGCGAGTCTGTGACGTCGTGACGGTTGTCTCCGTGACGAGGTCACGGTCTCCCCGCCCGGGCGGGGGAACCCAGCGCC